>NZ_DBFWLG010000019.1:0-72828 GCF_048465575.1 Alistipes sp. | reverse complement strand
GGTCGTATTTCTTATTGTCCATAATCAATTGCCGACCGTTTTATAGATCATCCAATCGGTACACAAAGATAAAGACCCGATGATCCTTGCACAAGATGCATTAGAACGGATATTTACGGAGAAAATAGCCTCCACGCCCAAGACCAAAAATTCCTGCCGGGAAATCCCTGTTTCAAAACAACTCTTGCAACCCTTGAAATCGGTGAAGAAGCTCTCCCGGTCACCCTTTGTGGTGGGTATTTCGACGCATTCGAAAGAACCACGTTCTTACCGGGACTATTTCTCCCGCCTTTTAAATCGCCTCGGTATTCCGCTGATCGTGTTCCACGGACTGCGACACACATTTGCCACCCGCTGCATCGAAAGCCAATGCGATTATAAAACCGTCAGTGCCATACTCGGCCACTCCAATGTCGCTACGACGCTCAATCTCTATGTGCATCCCAATCTCAACCAGAAAAAACGATGCGTCGAACGAATGAGCAAATTTCTGGCAATAATGGAAAATCGACAAAAAACACAAGGTCATTCTGCCGATTAAACTTGACTTTCCGGTTTTTTTGCATAATTTTGGTAGAAGAATCGCGCAAGGTATGGCATCGCTTCCGAAAAGGATAATCCGGTTTTACGTCGACGGCTTCCGCAGCATGACCCTGGGGCGGACGCTGTGGGCCATCATTCTCATCAAGCTCTTCATCCTCTTCGGCGTCCTGCGGCTCTTCTTCTTTCCCGACCAGCTGGCGGGCAAAGATCCCCGGGAGCGGGCCGCCACCGTGCTGGAAAACCTCGTCCCCGAAAAATAACGACCCCTATGCTATCGGATTACCTGCAAACAGTCGACTGGTCGCGCGCGCAGTTCGCCATGACGGCCATCTACCACTGGCTCTTCGTGCCGCTGACGCTCGGGCTGAGCGTGCTGGTGGCTATCTTCGAGACGCGCTACGTGCGGACGGGAGACGTGTTCTGGCGGCGCACGACGCGCTTCTGGATGCGGCTCTTCGGCATCAATTTCGCCATCGGCGTGGCCACGGGGCTGATTCTCGAATTCGAGTTCGGCACCAACTGGTCCAACTACTCCTATTTCGTGGGCGACATTTTCGGTGCGCCGCTGGCCGTCGAGGGCATCCTGGCATTCTTCCTCGAGAGCACGTTCATCGCCGTCATGTTTTTCGGCTGGGGCAAGGTCTCGAAAGGGTTCCACCTCACGGCCACGTGGCTGACGGCTATCGGCGCCAACCTCTCGGCGCTGTGGATTCTGGTGGCGAACGCCTGGATGCAGTACCCCGTGGGCTGCACGTTCAATCTGGACACGGTGCGCAACGAGATGACCTCTTTCCGGGACGTGCTCCTTTCGCCGGTGGCGATCAATAAGTTCACCCACACGGTCACCTCGTCGTTCGTGCTGGCGGCGCTGTTCGTCGTAGGCGTGAGCGCCTGGTACCTCCTGCGGGGCCGCGAGCGGGAACTGGCCCGCAAGAGCATCGCCACGGCTTCGTTCTTCGGGCTGATCTTCGCACTGCTCACCGCCACCACGGGCGACCGTTCGGCGGCCGTCGTGGCGCGCGTGCAGCCGATGAAGCTGGCGGCCATGGAGGCGCTCTACGACGGCAGCCGCCGCGCACCGCTCACCGCCGTGGGCGTGCTGCGGCCGCAGGCGGAACAAAGCAGCAACGCGGATGCGTTCTATTTCAAGTGGGATATTCCGGGGCTACTTTCGTGGATGAGTTTCCGCGACGCGGACGCCTACGTGGCGGGTATCAACGACCTGGTATACGGCAATACGGAGCAGGGAATCCTCTCCGCCGAGGAGAAGATGGCGCGTGGCCGCGTGGCCGTGGAGGAGTTGGCCCGCTACCGTGCGGAGCTCGCTGCGGGCGACGAGGCGGCGATCCGGGAGGTGCGAGAAAAATTCGACCCCGCAACCCCCGCGGGCCGGGAGTTTCTCGCCGACAATTTCGCCTATTTCGGGTACGGCCACCTCTCGTCGCCCCGTCAGACCGTGCCCGACGTGCCGCTTCTGTTCTACTCGTTCCGCGTGATGGTCGGGGCGGGGCTGCTCTTCATCCTCGTGCTGGCCCTCGTATGGTGGTTCAACCGCCGCGGGACGCTCGAACGCAAACGCTGGATGCTGTGGACGACCGTTTGGTGCGTGCCGCTGGCCTATCTGGCCTCGCAGGCCGGGTGGGTCCTGGCCGAGGTGGGGCGCCAGCCGTGGGCCATTCAGAACCTGATGCCCGTGGGCGTGGCGGCGTCGAAGATCCCGAGCGGCTCGGTGTCGGTGACGTTCTTCCTCTTTCTGGCGCTCTTCACGGCGCTGCTCGTCGCCGAGGTGAGCATCCTCGGCCGCCAGATCAAAATCGGTCCCGAAAACGAAAAATAGACTTTCAATGGATACGCTGACTTTTCTGCAACACTACTGGTGGCTCGTGATTTCGCTGTTGGCGGCGCTGCTGGTCTTCCTGCTCTTCGTACAGGGCGGGCAGGCGCTCTTTTACAGCCTCGGCAAAACCGACGAGGAGCGCAACCTCGTGGCTGCATCGCTGGGCCGCAAATGGGAGCTGACGTTCACGACGCTGGTGGTCTTCGGCGGCGGGTTCTTCGCTTCGTTTCCGCTCTTTTACTCCACCTCGTTCGGCGGGGCGTTCTATGTCTGGATGGCCATTCTGTTCGTCTTCGTCCTCCAGCCAGTGGCTTTCGAGTACCGCCGCAAACCGGGCAATCCGTTCGGCGAGCGGACGTTCAACACCTTTCTGGTCGTCAACGGGCTCTTGGGACCGCTGCTGTTGGGCACGGCGCTCGGGACACTCTTTTCGGGCGCGTTTTTCACCATCGACCGGCTCAACCTGGCCAACCAGGGCGGTGCGGCCGTCATTTCGCAGTGGACGACGCCCTGGCACGGGCTGGAGGCGGTCGTCTACGGCGGGAATCTGCTGCTGGGCATAGCGGTGGTCTTTCTGGCGATGCTGCTCGGCTGCCAGTATTTTCTGAACAACATCGACCACGAAGCCATCCGCCGCCGCGCCCGCCGGCGGATACTCCCCGTCGCCGCGGGGTTCCTCCTCTTTTTCGTCGCGTGGCTCGTGCGGCTGCTCTTGGCCGACGGTTGGGCCGAAGACGCTGCGGGAGAGATCGTTGTCGAACCCTACAAATACCTGCACAACCTCCTGGAGATGCCCTACCTGGGGGTGATGCTGCTCGCGGGCGTCGTCTCGGTCGTGGGGAGCATCGTGCTGGGGTGGCGCGGCAGCCGCCGGGCGATCTGGTTCGGCGGGGTGGGCACGGTCCTCACGGTGCTGGCGCTGCTGCTCGCGGCCGGGTGGAACGGCACGGCCTACTACCCCTCGCTCGCGGACATGCAGTCGTCGCTGACGATCCGCAACTCCTCGTCGAGCCTCTTTACGCTGCGCGTGATGAGCATCGTTTCGCTCTTCATTCCGTTCGTGGTGGCCTATATCTGGTACGCCTGGCGCTCGATGAACCGCAAGCCGCTCACGCGCGAAGAGATCGAGGGCGACCCGCACCACTATTGACGCAATTCAAAATTAAGAATTAAAAATTAAAAATTAGATCGTTCCTGGACGGAGGCATTCCCCTTTTTCGAGTTTAGGCGAGAGAGTTTCGTGCATCGTGAAGAACGGGGCGGATGATCGTTCTCGATTTTTGATTTTAGAGGAGCAGGTTTTGTCCTGACGCAGGCTGCCAATTTTGATCAGTGCGGTGCAGATGTCGTGCATCGTGAAAAATCCCCGGATGGGTAGTACTTGCGGTACGTCCCATTCGGGGATTTGAGGGATGTGCGGCAGGTGCGCCGCAATCATCAAAATTATTCTCCGAAAGGATATTGATTGGCGTGCACATCCTCGAAGCGCATGCCCTTTTCGTAGGTCTTCATGGCGCGGCGGGACATGCCCATCGAGGAGAAGCCGCCGTCGTGGTAGAGGTTCTGCATGGTGACCTTGCGGGTGAAATCCGAGAAGAGGGTGAGCACGTAGTCGGCGCAGTCCCCGGCCGAAGCGTTTCCCAGCGGCGACATGTTCTCGGCGAACGACATCAGGTCGCCCATGCCCAGGACGCCATTTCCGGCCGTGGTCGGGGTCGGCGACTGCGAGACGGTGTTGATGCGCACGTGCTTCTCTCGGCCGTAGATGTAGCCGAAGCTGCGGGCGATGGATTCCAGAAGCGCCTTGGCGTCGGCCATATCGTTGTAACCGTAGAGGGTGCGCTGCGCTGCGATGTACGAAAGGGCCACAATCGAACCCCACTCGTTGATGGCGTCTTTCTTGCGAGCCACCTGGATGGCCTTGTGGAACGAGACGGCCGAAATGTCGAGCGTCTTGGAGAGGTAGTCGTAGTCCAAATCGTCGTAGGTACGGCCCTTGCGGACGTTGGGCGACATGCCGATGGAGTGGAGCATGAAATCGAACTTGCCGCCGAAGTGTTCCATCGTGCGGTCGATCAGGTTTTCCAGGTCGCTGACCGAGGTCGCGTCGGCCGGAACGACGATCGTATTGCATTTTTCGGCCAGGGAGGCGATCGTTCCCATGCGGATGGAGACGGCCGTGTTGGTCAGCACGATCTCGGCGCCCTCCTCGACGGCGCGTTCGGCCACTTTCCACGCGATGGAGTGCTCGTTCAAAGCACCGAATATCAGTCCTTTCTTGCCTTTCAATAATTGAGATGCCATAGTCATTGGGTTTAAAAATCCGGACAAAAGTAACAATTTTTTTTTAATCGGGCCAGCCGCGCGCGCCGAAGCCCCGATAATCCGTTTATTTGTCGTACCTTTGCACCGTTTAATAATTCAAGATGACCGATACAGACAATTTCAGCGCGTTGGGCCTTTCCGACGAAATGCTCGCGGCCGTACGCGCCAAGGGATTCGAAACCCCCACCTCCATCCAGACGCTCACCATTCCCCGGCTGCTCGACCGGAGCAACGACCTCATCGCCCAGTCGCAGACCGGCACGGGCAAGACCGCGGCCTACGGGCTGCCGATCCTCCAGACGCTCCAGCCGGCCCACGGTCCGGTGCAGGCCATCGTGCTGGTACCCACGCGCGAACTGGCGTTGCAGGCCGCCGAGGAGCTGATCTCCTACAACGCCGAACGCCGCCTCTCGATCACGGCCATCTACGGCGGTGCGGCCATGAGCGAGCAGCTCCGGCGCCTGAAGAAAGGCGTCGACATCGTCGTCGGCACTCCGGGCCGCGTGCTGGACCACATCCGCCGGGGCACGTTGCAGCTCGATCAGGTGCGCTTCCTGGTGCTGGACGAGGCCGACGAAATGCTCAACATGGGCTTTGTCGAGGACGTCGAGGAGATCATGTCCCACACGGGCGACGAGCGCCGCGTTCTGCTCTTCTCGGCCACCATGCCTCAGCGCATCGTGCGCCTCTCGGAGAACTACATGCGCGACACGGAGATCGTGCGCGTGGAGTCGAAGCAGATCACGGCCGATCTGACGGAGCAGATCTATTTCGAGGTCCGCGAGGCAGACAAGTTCGACGCCCTGACGCGCATCATCGACATCGAGCCGGACTTTTACGGGATCGTCTTCGTCCGCACGAAGATCGGCGTGGACGAGATCGTGGGCCGCCTGCTCGCGCACGGCTACGCCGCCGAAGCGCTGCACGGCGACGTGTCGCAGGCCCAGCGCGAGAAAATTCTGCGCAAATTCAAGGAGCGCTCGGCAAACATCCTCGTCGCCACCGACGTGGCGGCCCGCGGTATCGACATCGGTAACCTCTCGCACGTAATCAACTACTCGCTGCCGCAGGATTCGGAGAGCTACGTCCACCGCATCGGCCGCACGGGCCGCGCCGGCAACATGGGCACCGCCATCACGTTCATCTCGCCCTCGGAGTTCCGCAAGTTCAACTTTCTGATGCGCGACATCAAGGTGGACATAAAGAAAGAGACGCTCCCTTCGCCGCAGGACATCGTGGAGATGAAACGGCTGAAGATCAAGGAGGACCTGCGCGAAATCGTCGAGAACGAAAGCCCCGCGACCTACACGGAGTTCGCCGCCGAACTGCTGGAGCAGTACGGTCCCGAAGAGGCCCTGAGCGCCCTGCTTCAACTGGCGTTCCGCAGCGAGCTGGACCAGAGCAACTACCCCGAAATCCGCTCGTTCTCGGTCGACCGCAAGGGCACCGCACGTCTGTTCATCGGCGTCGGACGCCGCGACGGCTACACCGCCCGCAAGCTGGCCGAGATGCTCAAGGCCAAGTGCGGCATGCGCGACAAACACATCGACGACATCCACATCGGCGAGGATTTCTCGTTCGTGAGCGTGCCGTTCCGCGATGCCGAAGAGATCGTCAGCCAGCTCAACCGCTTCAACCGCGGACGCCGCCCGCTGGCCAAGATCGCCAACCCCGACCGCGAGGGTGCTCCCGAGCGGCCCCGCCGGGCCAAGTCCTCTCCTGCGCCGGGCGCACCGGCGCAGAGAAAAGCCGCTCCCGCAACTCCGCGCGAAGAGGAGCGCTCGGCGCGGGAAGAGAGCTCCGAGCGCGCGTCCGCAGCGGTTGAAAAAACCCGTAAGAAGCTCAAATCCAAATTAAAACCCGAATTTCCCGATTTCAGCAAGATGGGCAACGAGGGGTTCGACTGGTCGGCGTTCCAGCAATACGACGAGGCCGAAAAGTGGGGCCGCAACGCCGAGGGCCGCGCAACCAAAAGCGTCCGCAAGACCCCCAAGGCGCCGACCACGGCCGCCCGCCGCATCGCCAAGAAGCAGGGCCGCAAATAGCGCGACCGGCGTCCGTTCGATCCAGCCCCGGAACTTGACCGTTTCCGGGGCTTTTTGCGGGTTGAAATCCTTGGATCGCACATTCCAGCTTCGGGGAGACTTTCGCCGAGGGGCCGACCTGGTCTCCGGGCCGTCCCCCCCCCTCCCATAAGGACACGACGCCCCGTCCGGTCCGAAAACCCGGTTTGAAACACCCCTGCAAGGGTGTCCGCTCAAACCGAATCCGAACCGGGGAGTCGCGGGGCGTTATCGAACGCTCGGCCTATTTCTCGTGCTCGAGCTTCTCCCTGCGGAGGGCCTCCCGGCGCTCGCGTTCAGCCTCGCGCCTGCGGAATGCCCGCTCCTTGTAGAGATCGACAAGTGGTTTGTAAATTGGGTCCGTCACGTCGGATGGCCGAATCTTACCGGTCTCCAAGTCGTTGGCCAGGATGCGGAAGGGTTCCAACAACGGAAGCACGGCCGCGATATGCAACGCCAGTTCCTCGTCCGGAGCTTCGTACTTGGTGCAATACTTGACGAACGTTTCGCGGTTGACGCCCAACAGGTCCGCGCCGAAGCGCTTGTGGATTTTGCCGAGCGTCCAATCCGCATTGCTCTTTTGGAGATAGAGCTCCTTGAGATTCTGCGCAATGAGAATGCGCCGCTTCAGGTACTTTGTGATGTACATGGTGGTAGAAATTAAAGGGTTAGTGAATAACCGGATAAAATCTGCCACGGTTTGCGGATGAAACGGCGGTCCGGTCCAAGTGGACCCAAAATGATTAGGAAATCCGTCGACAGGCATGGTTTCGATCCGGCTTGAATTAGAAGAGATTATTTGCCGCCGATTAACGAAAGTTCCAAATTTATCCCGGAACTGCCAAATGGATTTCTAAGGTTTAGAAGATATTTTTGTATTATTTATTCAATGTTTGATATTTATTATTGCATTTCGGCTTTTTTCGTTCCAGCTTCATTATAAAAATACCGAAATCCTGCCTGGTGGATGCAAAAAAAGTAGTTGGGGCGTGGAAGATTTTTCTATCTGTCATAATATTACCCATCCCCGCATGAGTTGGGTATTCTTATATTCAGCACGTAAGTGAGTTGCGACACCGGATAACTTTTACGACGAGGAGCCCGGACGCACGCGGGAAGTTCATTTCCCGCGTGCAGCCCGGGCACAAAAAAGCGGCAGGACAAAATATCCTGCCGCTTCGCTGCATCTGCGGAAAGAGAGGGATTCGAACCCCCGGAACCTTGCGGTTCAACGGTTTTCAAGACCGCCGCGATCGACCACTCCGCCATCTTTCCGAGTGACAAAAATAGCACGGATTTTCCATTCCGCCAAATCACCGGGGCGTTTATTTGCCGCGCGCGGGACAAAGCGCCGAAACCCACTCCGATTTTTGTCTTTTACAATTTTTACATATCTTTGTTGCAAGTTAGGTTACAGGAATCTCATACACAACTCTGGCCATGAACAAATCGCAACTGGTCGAGGCCATCGCCCTCGATGCGAACATCACACGTGTCGAGGCGCGCAAAGCCATCGACGCCCTGATCCGAACGACCGTGCAGACGCTCCGCGAGGGCGACAGGCTCTCGCTGACGGGTTTGGGAACATTCTGCGTACAGCTAAAGGCCGAACGCGTCGGCCGCAACCCCCGCACGGGCGCAGCCGTAAAGATTCCGTCCCGCAAGGTAATCAAGTTCCGTCCCACGGCCGAAATCGAATAACAGCCCAGACATGCCGGAAATCTCCCAACGGGCCTGCCTGATGCCCGCCTCCCCCATACGCAAGCTCGTTCCCCTGGCCGAAGCCGCCCGCGAAAGAGGCACTAAAATCTACCACCTCAACATCGGCCAGCCCGACCTGCCCACCCCGCAGGTGGGGCTCGACGCTTTGAAGCGGATCGACCGCACGGTCCTGGAGTACAGCCCCAGCGACGGTTACCGCTCGCTGCGCGAAAAGCTGGTGGAGTACTATGCGCAGTACCAGATCCGCCTGTCGGCCGACGACATCATCGTCACCACGGGCGGCTCCGAGGCCGTACTGTTTGCTTTCATGACGTGTCTCAATCCGGGCGACGAGATCATCGTGCCCGAACCGGCCTACGCCAACTACATGGCTTTCGCAATCTCGGCCGGAGCGATCATCCGGCCCGTGGTCTCCTCGATCGAGCAGGGTTTCGCACTGCCCGACGTGGCGGAGTTCGAGAAGCTGATCGGTCCCCGCACGCGGGGCATTCTGATCTGCAACCCCAACAACCCCACGGGCTACCTCTACACGCGCCGCGAAATGGACCGCATCCGCGACATGGTTCTCAAGCACGACCTCTTTCTCTTCTCGGACGAGGTTTACCGCGAGTTCATCTATACCGGTTCGCCCTACATCTCGGCCTGCCATCTGGAGGGGATCGAGCAGAACGTCGTACTGATCGACTCCGTGTCGAAACGCTACTCCGAGTGCGGTATCCGCATCGGTGCGCTCATCACCAAGAACCGCGCGCTGCACGATGCCGTGATGAAATTCTGCCAGGCACGGCTGTCGCCCCCGCTGCTGGGGCAGCTCGTCGCCGAGGCCTCGATCGACGCCCCGCGTTCGTACAGCACGGAGGTCTACGAGGAATATATCGAGCGGCGCAAATGCCTGATCGACGGACTGAACCGCATTCCGGGCGTCTACTCGCCCATCCCGATGGGTGCATTTTACACGGTGGCGCGGCTGCCCGTGGACGACAGCGACAGGTTCTGCGCCTGGTGCCTCGAGGAGTTCAGCTACGAGGGCGAGACGGTGATGCTGGCCCCGGCTTCGGGTTTCTACTCCGATCCCGCGCTGGGCCGCAACGAGGTCCGCATCGCCTACGTCCTGAAAAAGGAGGACCTCGAACGGGCGCTGCTCGTTCTTCAGAAAGCACTGGAAGCCTACAACGCAAGGTAGGCTTTTACAATTCTGAACTCTGAATATCCATTACCCGAACGTGATTTTTGTCATTCCGAGCAATCCGCGAGGAGTGTCGAGCACACGTGTGTGTCATTCCGAGCGTCCGTGAGGAATCGGCCGTTTATCCTCCTATGCGGAGGACCGCTCGTCGCTTACGCTCCATCGGATGACATAAATACTTTTCACCTTTAACCTTCACTTTTCACCTGAAATATCGGCCAATGTTAGGTCATTCAGGATAGTTTTCGGGAATTTCAGCACAAAAAATTTGGGCATGGGGGATAGTTTTCCTACTTTTGCCCCCGATTTTTGCGTATCCCGGGGATACGGCAGTACAAACCAAACCAAATCGTTATGAAAAAACTTTTCCTCGTTCTGGCCGCCGCCGCGCTTACGTCGGGCGCACTGGCCGAGGGGTATCAGGTAAACAACATGTCGGCCAAACAGACCGGTATGGGACACGTCGGCACGGCCATGAAGCTCAATTCGGAATCGATCTTCTTCAACCCCGCGGCCACGGCTTTCCAGACCTCGCAGTTCAGCGCTTCGGCCGGCTTCACGGGCATTCTCTCCAACGTCCACTACCAGTCGCTGCCGACCATGGACAACGACTATACGAGCGGGCCGATCGAGCGGTCGGACAACAAACTCTCCACCCCCATCCACGTCTATTTCAACTACAAACCCATCGACCGCCTGGCCGTCGGCCTGGGTTTCTACACACCCAACGGCTCGTCGATGAAATGGGGCGACAACTGGTCGGGCGCCAACCTGGTGCAGGAGATCAACCTGGCGGCCTACACGTTCCAGCCCACCGTGTCGTACCGCATCTGCGACAACCTCTCCATCGGCGCCGGTCTGATGATTACGTGGGGCAATTTCGACCTGTCGCGCTCGCTGCTCCCCATCGGGCGCGGCAACCAGACGCTGACCGGAGGCCTTACCGTGGCCCAGCAGGCCCTGCTTGGAAAAGCGGCACAGGCCGAAGCGGCCGGACAAGCCGAAGCAGCGGCACAGTTCAAGGCGATGGCCCAGCAGGCCGGATCCGGAGCCGCATATTTCCAGGATAACCTCACCGACAGTCCGATCGTTTCGGCCAAACTCGAGGGCAATGCCGACGTGGCCGTGGGTGTGAACGCCGGTATCCTGTGGGACATCACCGACGAGTGGTCGGTCGGCATGACCTGGCGCTCGCGCATGAACATGAAAGTGGGCAAGGGCCACGGCACGCTCGACTACGGCAGCGCCGAAGCGCAGCAATACCTCTCGCTGCTCAACCAGGTGCTCACCAGCATCGGTCAGGACCCCGCGATTCCGGCGCTGAACACCGGGGCGTTCAACGCCGAACTGCCGCTCCCGACCTCGGTCACGTGGGGCGTGTCGTTCCGCCCGACGCCCAAGTGGGAGTTCGCCGTCGACCTGCAATGGGTCGGCTGGTCGGCCTACGAAGCGCTGAACGTGGTTTTCAACGAGACCGAACTGGGCATCAAGCCGATCTATTCGGTCAAGAACTACTCCAACACGCTGGCATTTCGTTTCGGCGGACAGTTCCGGGCCAACGACTGGCTGACGGCCCGCATGGGTATGTACGTCGACGAGAGCCCGGTGAGCAGCGACTACCTCAATCCCGAAACCCCCTCGATGACCAAAGTAGCGTACACCGCCGGCGTCAGCTTCCGCCCCACGCGCTTCATGTCGGTCGACCTGGCCTACTGCTACGTCTCGGCGGCCGACCCCGAACGCACGGGCTCCTATCCGGTCTACAACCTGAAAGGAGAGTTGGAAGAGGTCTTCTCGGGCAACTACAAGCTGCACGCCAACGTTTTTTCGATCGGCGTGGGTTTCAACTTCTAAAATCGGAAAATTATTACTACTTTTGCTGTGCGCTTCGTCGGAGGCGCACCGCATTTTTTTACCGGCTCCATAGTTCAAGGGATAGAACGAGGGTTTCCTAAACCGTGGGCTGGAGCGGGGAATCGAATTCGAGCGGACGCGGACGCGGCCTTTCCGCAAGACAAGATAAAACAGGCGTAAGCCCTTGTAGTTCAATGGATAGAACGGCGGTTTCCTAAACCACAAATCCGGGTTCGATTCCCGGCGAGGGTACCAAAAGCGACGGAAAATTCCGTCGCTTTGTTCGTTTTTGCACGCTTCGTTTGTATATTTGCGCGCAGATGTTGCCATCATGTTGCCATATCCCTACGCCTATGCCTACCACGTTCAAAGCAGTCGTCTATGCTTTCAATAAGAGAAAAGACGGAACCTATAACGTCAAAATCCGGGTTACCCACCGCCGGCAATTTTTAAAAGTGTCCACGAATATGTATGCTGCATTGCATCAACTTACGCGCGCACTAAAAATCAAAGACCAAGGCATCATCGACGAAACGAACCGAATAATTACGAACTGGCGTAATATCGTCGGGCGGCTCGGTTCGGCTGCCGACGTTATGACCGTCCGACAGGTCGTCGACTACATCAAGACCGAGGAGCAGAACAGCATGGCGTTCCAACTCGATTTCATTGCCTATGGCCGCAAAATAGCAGCCACCATGCGCGAGGGAACCGCAAAGGGCTATTTCACCGCGTTAAACGCTTTGGTGAGATTCATCGGCACGGAAACACTCGACATCGGCAGGATTAACGCCCGGTTCCTTGAGAGTTTCGAGCAGTTCATCGAAACCGAACCTGTCTTAACCCACAATAAAAAGCGGACAGTTAACCAGCTACACAAATCCAAGAAAGGCGGACGCGCCGTATCGTCTTATCTTGCCTGCATCCGGCACATTCACAACCGTGCCAAGCAGGAATTCAACGACGAGGAATCAGGTGTTATCCGCATCCCGCAGTCGCCTTTCAAGAAATACCGGGTCAAGCAGCCGCCAAAGGTCAAGAAGCGAGCGATCGGCACCGATTTAATTCAGCAGATCGTCGACCTCGACGATGAACCGCGCCGTGTTGGATCGATTTCCGAGTTCACGCGCCGCGATCTTGCCCGCGACTGCTTTCTCCTGTCGTTCGGTCTCGCTGGAATGAACGCCGCCGACCTGCTGTCGTGTCCTGCACAGTCACTTGCCGAAGACGTGATCGTCTACAACCGGCAGAAGACCGCGAGCCGCCGCGAGGACGAGGCGGAAATGCACATTCGGATCGAGCCGCAGATCGCACCGCTGGTCGAGAAATACCGAGACCCCAGGGGCGAGCGGCTATTTCGGTTTCATCGCCACTATCGGGACGGGAACACATTCAACTGCGCGCTGAATCAAGGTTTGAAACGCATCGACGCGGCCCTGCGGGCGGCCCGCGAAGACGAAAGACTGCGGCAGGACACGCCGGACGAAGAACAACCCCTGCCGGAACATATCACGTTCTACGCCGCCCGCCATAGCTGGGCGACCATTGCACGGTCGGCAGCCCTCAACATCGACAAATACACGGTGCATGAAGCGTTGAACCATGTCGATGAAGATATGAAGATAACCGACCGCTACATCGACCGCGACTGGTCGGTCATCTGGCAGGCCAACGCCGCCGTCATCGGCCTGCTCGACTGGTCGGCGCTCCAAAAGAGAGAGGAAAAGCGAAAATAATTGGCAAAAGATTTGCATATATAGCAAATATGTTATATATTTGTATTGTCAATAAAGCAATACAGGTATGAAATGGAACGAATTACGAAAGATCGCCGAAGCGCACGGGTGGTATTTGGCAAGCCACGGGGCCAATCACGACAAGTACCTGCATCCGGATCGACCGAAAGACGATATCCTTTTGATCGGGAGGCACGGCAAAGAAGAGATCAAAAACGGAACTTTTCACAAGCTGAAAAAGCAGATCGGGTTTTAACCCGACCTGCTTTCAGCCCAACAAACAAACGCACGATGAAAACAACAGCACTTATCGAAAAAGGGAAAGACGGCACGTTCGGGATTTTCACGCCGGACATCAAGGCGACCATCATAGGCGAGGGAGCCACCGTGGCCGAAGCAAAGGCGGATTTCGAGAACTCCGTAAAGGAGGTGCTTGCCTCGTTCGAAGAGGGCGAGGATATGGGAGAATTGAAAGACATCGAATTCGAATACAAGTACGATGTGGCGTCGGTGTTCGATTATTTCGATTTCATCAACGTGACGAAATTCGCCAAATGGGCCGGAATCAACGCCGGACTGATGAGGCAATACAAGTCCTGCAACACCTACATTTCCGAGGCGCAGGCGCACAAGATCGGGCAAGCCTTGCGCAAAATAGGACACGAATTATCTGCCATTTCGCTGTAACGCTTTATTGACAATCGCACGCGCGAAAAGGCGACGCCCCGGCCAATCGGTCGGGGCGTTTTTCTTTGCATATTTCCGAGGGGAAAGTTAACACTTGCGGACATAATTTTTTACATATTTCCGGGCTGTTTCGTAAACATCCGCCCGCGGCCGGTCAAGAGCCAGCGCGGCGATACGCCGTGATGCTCGACAATGAACGTCAGCCACCGCGTCGGGACCTCCTTTCGGTCGTCCGGATTATCGCGTTTTTTGTAGAAATTGCGCTTGTCGATGCCGCCCTCCCGGCAAAACGTCTGAATCTTCGTTTCGCCAAGAGCGAGCAGGGCGTCGAACGCCTCGAAAAACCTGTCGGCGACGGTTGGCATCCTATTTCTGCGTACACTTTGGTTTGGAATAGCAGGTGGTAAGTTTCTTTAGGCGATCAATTCTCTTTGATAGCCAAGTCTATACGTTCGCGGATCGAAGATTCATCTTCATCATCCATATCAAATTGCTGCATTATTTTTGAAAACTTTGTATCCATCAGATAGACATAGTTTCCGAGCGTAAAATTTCCACCTTTAGTTTTGCACCTGAATTTATGTGTAACTTCCCAGCCTACTTTTTGAGGTTGAAAGTTTGCGACCTGGAGCTTGATCGAATCTTCGTAAGCACCCCAAGCGCTTAAATATTTTTCCATATTGCTGGCCTCGTCCTTGGCTTGTTTCATATATTCGTTAAACTTTCTTCTGGTTGAATAGGAGTATGCATCGGAATAAATATCGGCATATTCTAAGGCATTATTTGCCTTTTCTTTACTCTCAGCATATAATTTTCTGGAGGTTTCAGCCATCAACGCGTAATTCCGAATCAAGGAGTCGGTATATATTGTACTGCCTCCCTCTTTCACAACCGTTTCGATCGGTTCATAGCTGGCATAATCGAAAAGTGATGAAAACATACTTTTGTCAATTAACGCCAAAGCCTTTTCTTCGTTCGATTTGCATGATGCCAAACCGATGATTAGAAAGATGTAAAAAGGTAGAAACTTTTTCATATTAAATAAATTAAAGGGTTAAAGTATATTCCGCTTGATAACTTTCGTCAACATGGTGATCATTATTTATTTTTCAGGGCTTTCTTTTTCTCGCTATTCAGACGCCTTTCGACCTTTTTGACATCCTCGGCTGCTGGCATCATTTCCGGCCTAATGCCGCGCTCAATCAACATTCGACGGACGGCGAGGTTATTATCAATGTGTTCTTTTTCAATGGGCGGCTGCCCTTGTAAATCTTTGGCTTGAACATTTGTGCTTGTCATCTCGGCCGCCAAGTCCTTTGCTTTGATGCCAATGGTAGGCATAAAATCTGCCACTGGACGATTGCCGGGGGCGCCAAACCTTTGTTTTAGCGTTTGAGTGTTCATCCGGAATAAAGCTTGATCCCCTTTGGAACGAATTATGGCGAACCCCATGTTATCAACGCCCCTTTCGTATAATACACCGGAGAGCTTGCTTTCAGTTTCTTTAAGCCGGGCGCGAGCCTTTACTCGTTCTTCTTCGAGAATCCGCTGCGTAATCAGTTCAGCTCGCCGGGTTTGAACGGCAAAGTAGTTTTGTGCAAAAGCGATTTGCGATTTGCGAGAATCTCCATTTTGTGCAACAAGGTAGCAGGCGTAGCGGGTGAGTAAAATATCATTTACCTCTCGTTCTGCTCCCGACCCTACTGAAACCATTTTGCTGACGTTAGCAAAATGGTGTTGAGTGTTCTCTCCCGCCGCTATACAAGCATTTTGTGCTTTCTCAATAATTGCTTCAAAATTACGCCACTGAGTATATCCCAATAAAGTTTGCAGTTCTCGTGCACTCCAGCATTCAACACCATCGCATGTGGATACCACTTGTTCGAATTGCTGGAATAGGGCTGTTATTTCGCTCGCTTTCATTGTGCCTGATACATTTTGAATGTCGCATTAGTTTGTCCTTGTACTTGTAAATATCGCTCAGCAACTTGATTGGTCTTTAAAGTCCAATGAGATGTAGGTTTTTGGGTTAGTTGTATGATGTCAATTACATTACATTCCGCTTGATTACCCCCGTCACGCGCAACAAGCGCCGCGCATCTTCGAAAGGTATTTCGAACTCGGGGTAGAAATATTCGCCCTCCATCGGGCCGTTCTCGTGCTTCATGTGGTTGTCGCTCAAGCAGCGAAACGCCGTTTTCTCTGCATTGTAATACAACCGTTTCAGGAAGCGGTTCTCGGAGGTTTCGATCACATAGACGGTTCCCGGTTCGATAAAATGTTCGTTGTACTGGCGCAGCCCGACCACGCACCCAGCGGGATAGTTCGGGGTCATGCTGTTTCCGTAGACCCGCATGGCGAATTCGCTGTCCTTGAGCAGCCCGCCGATCTCGATCCACCCGACCGGTTGCGTAGGGGTCATCTCCATTCCATAGGCGGTTCCCGCGGCGACCTCGGCGTCGTAGTAGGGGATCACCTTGCCCGAACTGATGACTGTTGCGTCTTTTTCCGGCTGCGGAGTGGTGGTGAGCATTTCACCCTCGCCTGCAAGGAACCACGACCTGCTGACCTCGGGAAATACCTCCAAAATATGTTGTCTCTGCTTTTCACCGACATTTTTCCCATTCTTGCAAATATTGCTGGCATACTGGGTAGAAACGCCTAACCGTGCGGCAAATTCACTGTTATCACCCCCGCAAAAGGTGTCGCGTATCTTACTTATTTTTTCGTTTATAGTCATAAACCATATTAGTTTATTATATTTGTCAAAAATTACCTAATTCTTTTCGTTATGGCACGCTGGACAATAAGCTGGTACAAATTCTTCAAACTCCGTCGCAAGGTCAAAAATGGATTTCGTACTTACACGGGCGACAGTTTCACCCTGCGACAAGCGCGTATGTTGCAAAAATGCCTCACGGCCGGTGTTCCCGAAGATGAGGAATACAACAGGTATTCTATTTACGCACGTACTTGTTGTAGCGATTCTGACCGCAAATCTCTTTTGCAAATACCTCGGTAACGCAACCCTCACGGAATACCACGTCGATAACCTCATGAATATTTAAACCATCCTGGATAGCTTTGGATGGTAGAAGCACCTTTTCACCGATAGTGGGAATTCGTTCTAATTCTATATAGTGAGTTTCAACCCATGTCCCTAAGGAATCTTGTTCAATGATGCGTATTTTCATATTCTTTTGATTTAACTCAATTTCATCAAAGCGCACGATGTCAAACAAACAATCAACAATCCAAATGAAACGTAAGCAATTAGTTCGCGAACTGCAAAAAACCTGTATTTTCCGACCGTTAAGGTCAGCGAAACTCTGCCGTCTATTGCAACAACGTCGTCAACGGGAATACGACCGGTGGTTTTCAAATGGGCTTCTTGAGCTCGAATCTTGTCAATTGCCTTATTATTGGTATGAATATTTTGATAAAGAGCGAACAATAGAGCAAGCAGACAAATTCCGTTCAGCAATATTGTCGCAATGTTTAGCCAACAGGAATAAGGCCAATGGATTATTGTGCCGCTCTGATTGCCCGATATGGGCTGAATTAATGACACCGAAAAGACAAGAATCGTTGCCGAAGCGATAAGCAGTGTAGATTGAATGCGGTATTTCCATAGCGCGTATTCATCAAGTAAATCTGCCTCCAAACCTTTAAGGGCTCTTGAGTATCTCATTGCCATTGCATCTTCCAACTTATGTTCTCCCTCTTCAATCATCAAATCTTATTGTTATGGTTATCTATTTTGTAATGCTTCTATCCATCATCACCGCTGTAAGTATATCGCTTGCCGTGTATTATTTTTGCCGATTCCGAGAAATGTCACGTGCAAGATACAACCTCGAGGGGCTTTTATGCATCGGACAAATAAACCGTATCATGCGCGAGAAAGACCTTGTTTTTGGGGACGACGGTTTATCAATCGTGCCACGCCACCCATGCAGCGAGGATAAGAGATAAAATCGAAATACCCAACGCAAGCCACGATATAATTTCGTTGCGTTTCAACTCCTTATTCTGACGATCCTTTATCTCATCGTCAAGTTTTTGCCGTGCCTTGATCTCTTGCTGGCGTTTATACTCGGTTCCGAATACATCTTGAGCAGATAGTGTATTTATATTTTCAGTCGGGTAGATTTCTAATTCATCACATATTTTGCTGCGTGGCGCAGCTACGCCTAACTGTCGGCATTCATCTATCAACTTTAAAGCATACGCCCTGTCGTAACAAGCAACCCTTAACACCTCAGACTCCACCGCAACCCCATGTTCTTGCATTATGCGGGTTAACTCTCTCAGAGCATAAAACGTATTTGCATCATACTCCATTTTCACTACTTTCTAATTCCAGCACGTCTTTCGGCGTGCTTTTTTTGTGCCTAATTTTCAACGACTTAAAGTAAATACACTAAAATAGTTTCATTTTTTCTTTTATACTACACTATTTTAGTTTATATTTGCATCGTAGTTCACAACGATAACCCGCAGGGAACACACAAATATAATGAAAATAACTTAAATCGCTCAAAATGAAACAGAAGATTTTCAAGGTATCGAAAGAGCGGGCAATTACGATCGCCGCCAACCACAACTGCGTATCGCTCGAAATCGCCAAGAGGTACACCGACAGCGAACTGAGAGAGGTACTCCGCCACCTGGGGCTGAAAGCGAATTTCTAAATCGTCAAACGATGTCAACGCCCAATCCCAACGGCACAACGTCCAGCGTCCTCGGCCTGGCCCGACTGCTCGGCCTCAGCCACCGGAAGATACGCACCCTGCTGAGCAACCTCACAGCGGCCGGGTTGATCACGAGCCGGTCGTCGAACCGGGGAACGACGTTCACGCTGACCGATCGCGGCCAGCAGGTCCTGAATTTCGCCTCGGCCGACGTCGACGACTTTTCGACGATCCTCTCGGTCCTGCAACGGCCTTTCGGAATCGCAGTATTGCACATCATCAAACAATTAAAACATAACGCACAATGAAAAACGACATCGAAAACGGGATTTATATTCCCGACGACCTCCGCAAACTTTTTACCCTCGACGAGTGGATGCAGCGTGCGCATCCCGAAACCGCACGGACCGTCGTCCTGGTAACTGATTCCGGGATGCTCGAAATCGCAAGAAAAGACCTGCCGGGCGAATACGATTTCGAAGACGCGCAGAAAGCCGCCGCCGAATACCGCGAGGGCTTCCGATGCCCGACCCGGCACGAAGCGATCGAAATGTACGACGCACGATTCCGCGGGCTGGACGAAGCGTTCAAGAAGATCGGCGGCATGCCCGCAACGACCGTCGGCTGGACGAGCGAAGCCGATCCCGACCCGGAGTACAATTCCAGCAGCGCGTTCATCTACAGCGGCTACACGGGCCACATGATCACGGGCTACAAGAATGGCGTGACCTCCGTGCGTCCGGTGTCCGCTTTCAAGGAATAGTTCAACAATTTCATCATTCCCGCGCCCTTTCAAGGGGCGCGGGTCAAACCACCAAACCAAAAACAGCAATGGAAAAAGGAACCATTATTAAGCGCACCGACTACGTGGCGACCATGCTCGCCATCCCGGTCGGGGAGGAGCGGGAATTCGTGCTGACCGGGCGCGACTACGCCTCCTACATGAACGCCGTCAGCCGCTTCAACAAGAACGGCAAGGCGAAATTCGAAGCCCGCACCGCATCGGCCGCGACCATCGTCATCAAGCGCCTTTCGTAACCATGTCGATCCCCGAATTATACGAGTTGCAGCACCAGATCGTCAGCCTGGCCGACGTGATCGCCTGTGCGATCGTCAAGCGTCAGAAGCCGGCCGACGACCTTGTGACGAAGCGTGCGCTGTATCGGGAATTCGGGCGGGGCTGGGTCGACAGGCATATCGCCCCGGCAGGGAAGATCGAGGGCAAGCGCTTCGGGACAGCCCGCAACTCGCCGATCAAGTACAGCCGCACGGAGTTCGTGGCCCTCCTGGAGGCCGAGCGGATGCAGCGGGCCGAGATCATCGGAAAGTACGGACGGCAGGAAATGGAAAAATAGGTCGTTTCGCAGACTGAAAACACCAGGATGAACGAATACACGGCAACGGACAGAAAGTCGATAAAACAGCAAATTCCATCGAAATAACATGCAAGCACTCAACTACACATCGAAAGAGATCAACCGGAATCTGCGCATCAAGGTCTCGGGCCTCGGCATCCATGAACTCAAGGGGGTTTCGGGGTTCGTGGGACTGGTCGGGTGTGAACTTGCAAACAACCTGCTCGACCGGGCTTTCCGCAGCAAGGGCGACAAGGTCGCCTGCAAGTTGCGGCGCGGCCTGAAAATAACCTTTTACTACAAATGAAAACGAAAATTTCAGTCCTCGCCTGGTGGCTGTCGCTGATCGCACTGGGCGGGGCAATGGACGCCGACCCCGTGTCGTGGACGACCGTTGCGGCGACGTTCGCCGTCTTTCTCGCGCTATCCGCTGCCATCATCCGACAGCAAAACAATACAGCATGATCCACTCAAAACGCACGAGCCATGAACATCAAGATCAAATCCATCACCCTGCGCAATTTCAAGGGATTGCGCGACGTCACGTTCGATTTCGGCGGTCGCAACGCCACGATCGTCGGCGACAACGGCACCGGCAAAACGACCGTATTCGACGCCCTGACGTGGGTCCTGTTCGGCAAGGATTCCCACAACTGCGCCGAGATCGACATCAAGACCATCGATCCGCAGACGGGCGAGCCGATGCACCGCGCGGAGCATTACGTCGAGGTCGTTCTTGACGTCGACGGCTCCGTGCAGACGCTGCGGCGCACCTACCGGGAAATCTGGAGCAAGCCCCGCGGATCGGCCGATCTGCGTTTCGTCGGCCACGAGACCGCATTCGCCGTCAACGGCGTGGAGGTCGGCACAAAAGCCGCTTACGACCGGATCGTCTCCGAGTGGATCGGCGACAGCGTGTTCCGGATGCTGACCGACCCGATGTATTTCAATACCCGCGTCGACTGGAAAGGGCGCCGCCGGGCGTTGCTGGAGCTCGTCGGCGACCGCATCGACCGGACGGAGTTGCGGGCGCGGTTCGCCGACCTGCTTGCGGAGATGAACGGCGAGCCGCTGGCGGATTTCAAGGTGCGCCTGGCCGCCGAGAAGCGCAAGAACAAAAAGGAGCTCGACACGTTCGCCCCGAAGATCGAGGCGTACCTGAACACGATGCCGCCGGCGGAGGACTACGCCGCGCTGGAGCGGGAGATCGCCGAACTCGAATCCGCGTCGACAAGGGAGATCGCGGCCTTTCGATCGCAAATCGACCAGATCAACGAGCGGATCGCCGACGTTTCGAAAATGGACGCAGCGGCCCAGGCGGCGCACGACGAGAAGCTCCGGCGGGTGCTGCGGATCAAGCAGGCGCAATCGGATTGTATCGACAAACGGTTAGCCGCCGTGCGACGCTACAACACCGACCGGACCGCGAAGATCGCCGACGCACAGGCGAAAGCGGAATCGATCCGTTGCGAAATCCAAAAGGCCGAAGCATCGGCCAAATCCAAGCAGGAGATGCTTGCCGCGTGCATCGCCAAGCAGCGGAGTATCGAGGCGTCCGTCGCCGCCATGCGCGAGGAGTACACCGCCACCAAGCAGGCTGCATTCGAATACGTCGACACGACCGTCTGCCACGCCTGCGGTCAGCCGCTGCCCGCCCAGACCGTCGAGGAGGCCCGGTGCACCGCACGCGAGCGGTTCGAGGAGCACCAGCGCGCGACGCTCGCCAAGCTGCTCGCCGACGCCAACCTCGAAAAGGACACGCACGCCAAACTGAAGACGCTCATCGCCAAGACCGAACGCGAAATGGCCATGCTCGACCAGCACCTCTCGGAACTTGGCTCGGAACTGACCGCAGCGCAGCAGTTTGTCGAATCAGCGGCGGCCGTTCCCGTCATGGACCTCGAAGCGGAGGAAGAACAGGCGAAGCTGTCGCCCGAATACCGGAAACTCGACGACGACCTGCGCCGGGCGCAAGAGGCCCTCCAATCGGCGGCGGACTCGAAGACTACCGCGGACGAGCTGGCGGCCAAGCGCCGGGAGCTGTCGGAGAAGATGGAAGCCGAACGGCAAGCCTGCGCGACCGCGACCGCCGCGCTGCGCCGCCGCCTTGCGAACAGGGAGCGCGCGGCGGAGGTGCAACGGCTGATCGACGAGGCGAAAGAGGCCGAAAAACGGATCGCCGAACGGGTCGCCGAACTCGAACGGCTCGAATACGCGGCGGCGGCCTACACGAAAGCCGACATCGAGGCGGTCGAGGCGGCCATCAATTCGCAGTTCGCCCGGGTCCGCTGGCGCATGTACGAGCAGACCATCGAGGGCGCGGACGTCGAAACGTGCGTGGCCACGATCGACGGCGTGCCGTTCCAGTCGCTCAACAGCGCCGGGCAGGTGCTGGCCGGGCTGGACGTGATCCGCACGTTCTGCCGCCATTACGGCGCTACGGCGCCCGTCTTCATCGACAATGCGGAAAGCATCTCGCAGACCGATTTCGCGCTCGATTCCCAGGTCATCCGCCTGCAAGTGGTCGAGGGCGCGGCGCTCGAACTCAAGCAAGACTAACTTACCAAAACCAAAACATCATGGCACAGAACAACCAAAACGGGACCGCATCGGCCCCGGCAGCGACGCAATCCAAAGCGCTCGCCGCAATGAAAGACGAACTTGCGAACGGCGTCCTCCGACGCATCGAGGAGCTGCAAGCCCACGGCGGGCTGGTGATCCCGAAAGACTACGCCGTGACCAATCAGATGAACCTGGCATGGCTCCGAATCTCCGAAATGACCACTGAGGTCGACGGAAAGCAGCGGCCCGTCCTGGAGGTCGTAACCAAAGCGTCGGTGGCCAATTCGCTCCTCGACATGGTGCTGCAAGGCATGGACATCCAGAAGAAGCAGGGCTATTTCATCCCGATCAAGAACAAGGCGGCGGGGCAGCTCGAGCTGACGTTCTGGCGCTCCTATTTCGGCGACGAGAAGCTGGCGCGAGGGCAGGGCATGACCAAATGCCGTTCGGTAGTCGTCTACGAGGGCGACGAATTCGAATACATGTACACCGAGGAGGGCGAAACCCGCATCACAAAGCACATTCCGAACCTCACGCGGATCAACAAGGACAAGATCGTCGCCGCCTACGCCGTGGTTACGATGGCCGACGGCACGCGCTGCGTCACGCTCAAGACCATGCAGCAGATACGGCAGGCGTGGCAGCAGGGCGCGACCAAAGGCAATTCGCCCGCGCACCGGAATTTCACGGACGACATGGCCGCGCGAACGGTCGAGCGGGCCGCGCTGAAGCACCTGATCAATTCCTCGTCCGACGCCTGGCTGCTGAGCGAAGAGGACAAAGAGCGGCGCATGATTACCGAGACGGCTGCGGCGCCCGCGGGCGCGAATGTCGAAGAGGCGAAATTCGAGGAGGTCGAAGCTCCAGCTCTCGCCGCCCGGTCGGAAACGCACGGCGAAACGATCCCGCCCGCCCCGACGCCCGCGGCGCAGCCGGAAGCGGCAGAGGAGGACCCGTTCAAGTTGTAGGCCGATGAAGCTGCACGTCCTCACCTCGTCCTCGACCGGCAACTGCTACGTGTTGGAGAGCGAAGCGTCGGCACTCGTTATCGAGTGCGGCGCCTCGCCCGACACGATGCTTGCGCGGACGGGCATCGGCGCCGCAAAGTTCGTCGGGGCCCTCGTCACGCACGAGCACGGCGACCACGCGGCCCACGTCGGCAAATACGCCGGCCGTGCGTTCGACATCTACGCCTCGCGGGGCACGCTCGCGGCGTGCCGGATCGAAAAAGCCCATCGCGCCCACGCCTTGCGGCCGATGCAGTCCGTCGCGGTCGGCGATTTCATCGTCCGGGCGTTCGACGTCGAGCACGACGCGGCCGAGCCGTTCGGGTACATCATCGAGCACCGGGAGTGCGGAAAGGTGCTCTTTGCCACCGACACGCATTTCATCCGGTACAATTTCCGATCCCTGCGACTGAATCATATTCTTATCGAGGCGAACTACTCGCATGAGGAGCTGGACGACCGGATCGCCCGCAGCGCGATCGACCCGGCGCAGGCGGCCCGCGTGCGGGCATCGCATCTTTCGATCGGCGCGGCCTGCGACCTGGTCCGGGCGAACGCGACGGCCGCCCTCACGACCGTCGTGCTGCTCCACCTCTCCGCCGCTAACAGCCGGGCCGAGGCCTTTGCTGCGCAAATGCGCAAAACAGCCCCATTCGCGCGCGTTTTCGTTGCGGACAAGGGTTTAGTCGTCGGGCTCGATAAAAGCGAAATTTAACCAGTCAGAACAGCAGCAATGGCAAACGAAACGAATACCGGCTGGGTGCGGTTATACCGCAGCACGCTCGAATGGGAGTGGTTCGACGATCCGCTGACCCTGCAATTGTGGGTCGTCTGCCTGCTCCGGGCGAACTGGGTCCCGACCAGGTGGCAGGGCGTGGAGATCGAACGCGGGTCGTTCGTCACGTCGGTCGGCAGACTGTGCGCCGAAACGGGGCAGTCGGCACGTCAGATCAGAACCCGTTTGACCCGGTTGCAGGCTTCGGGCGAAATAGCCATCCGTGCGACGAACCAAAAAAGCATAATAACTCTCTGTAAATTCGACACTTACCAGCCCGTCGAAAACACAGGCGACAAACGGCCGACAAACAGTTACGCGGTTTTGCAGGGGGTATCAATCGAAAAAGTCGCAAAAATCGACGAGCGAAACGACGAACCGAATGCCGTCGCAATCAATTCGAAATCTGGTTATTGCAACGGAGGGCACGGCAAAGGCGACGAACCCGGCGACAATCGGCCGACAAACGACCGACAAACGCAACTGTTTTCGAGCGACAACAGTATAAGAATATATAAAGAGAATAAAGAATTAAAAGAATCTCTCTCTTCGCGCGCACGCGCGACGGAGACAGAGAGAGAGACCTTTTTTGAAATCTTCTTTTTTAAGAATTTCCAGAAGCCCGATCAGGAGGTCGAGCGCTTCTGCGCCAACTACGAGGCCTCGGGATGGGTTCGCAAGAACGGCCAGATAGTCGTCGACCGCGCGGCGCTGGCGCGGACCTGGACGCAAGAGGACCCGAAAGCGGCCCCGCGGTTTGCGGACGGGTTTCTGAAAAAGTGGCGCATTCTCTACAACGACGCCAGGAGCAAAGCCCCGGCCTCCGCCCGGCTCATCATCCACGGCCTGCGAGGCGTGGCGATTCATCCGAACAGCCTCACACTCATCTGCTCGCCCGAATTGAGCGGCCTGATAGACCAATACTGGCAATCCTATTTCGTCCGGTTTTTCGACAAATATTTCAACGGATTATCCATCAACAAACGCACGATGCAACCATGAACAACACGCACAACGACCGGGGGCAAGCCCCCGAAAACCGCTACGAAAAAATCGAAGCGGTTTTGAAAAAAGCCGTCTTTCCGCAGACGGTAGTGATCGAAAGCGAGGGCATCGCCCCGGAGCGGTTCCAAGCAACCGGCCTGCACCGGGTCGAACTATTCGCCGCCATCGCCCTGGCGAGCCTTGCGCACGCCGTCGTCACCTCGCGGCCCGCGGCGGGCGGAACGCTTCGCCCCGGCTGGGCACGCCAAGTGGCAGCGGAGGCCGCGGAACTGGCCCGCCGGCTCGACCAGGCGCTCGATGAGATCGAACGGAACGGCGACCCTGCAACAGAGACGGAGCAATGAGGGATTACAGTAAAGATTTCGCCGCATGGCGCAAGAAACGTGCAGGGGTTGAACGACCTATCTATGACGACCCGACCGACGCGGGTATCGAAACCGAATTTCGGGTCGGGCAACAGGTATCGTTCACGAATGAATACGGTGTCCGGTTCGAGCCACACGAAATAATGGGTTTTTGCAAGCCGACGCCGGAAATGCACAACAGATGTGTCTACCTCAACTACGACTGCTATTGGTTTCCGACGGAACTCGAATCGTTAAAACCCTATCGGAAATGAAAAAAATTCATCACATCTGCCGATGCACCGGGCAACAGTTTACGTTCAAAGAGTGGATTGCGTGGCTGGATAGTCACGGTAGAGCAGGAGAGAATAGCGGCAGATTCGTCGTACTATCGCATAACGGTTTCGATTTCAACATTCACGACGTATGCCTAACGCCTAACATACCTGTCCGGTTATTCAATGCCCATTGTCGCGTGGACGTCAAGACGGCACAGTCGCCGAACGGTCGCTGGGATTATGGATTAGATGTTAATTTGCACAATTCGGGCCATCACGTCGGGGTCGGATTCGTCGACGATGCGCAAAAGGGATACCCAACGGAGGCCGCCGCGATTCTTGCCGCCCTGCTCGATGCCCGCAAATCAGCCGAACACGAATTGAAGAACTGTTCCGGTCGCTCCCGGCAGGACACCGAAGACGATGAAGATAGCGAGCGCGTCAAGGATAGCACGCTGGCCCCATACGTTCGGAATATCATCAAGCAAATCGACGATCAGCGCCGTGCAACGGCGTTCAAGCAATTAACCCTATTCTGACCATGACACGACACATCGAATCGCACTTGCAGCGAACTTGCGTCGGCTGGTTCCGGCTCCAGTACCCGGCCATCGGCAAACTCCTGTTCGCCGTCCCGAACGGCGGCGGACGAAGCCGGACGGAAGCCGCGATAATGAAAGCCGAGGGCGTAACGGCAGGTGTCGCCGACCTTATCCTGCTGGTCGGGCGCGGGGGCTTCAACGCCCTGTGCATCGAAATGAAAACGACCGACCGACGTTCCACCCTGTCGGACGCGCAGATCGAATGGCGTTCGCTTGCAATCACGAACGGGAACAGGCATGTCGTCTGCCGGACGTTCGAAGATTTTCAATCGGAAATCCGATGGTACATGGCGCGCCCGGCAAATAACGAACCACGGGACGAAATCACCTGTGCCCGCCCGATAGTTCCGCCATCCATCGAAGAGATCGAGCGAGCATTTGGGAAAATCAGGCGACGCAGAATCAATCTTCAACCAAAAACCGAAAAGCAATGAAAACAAGCAACCCGAAATTCAGAGGGACGCCCGGCCCGTGGCGGGTAGACGGGCACGTATACCGCAGCGGCCATGTGCAATATACCGTCGTTTCGATTTCGGGCGATGCCGTCGGCTGCGCTCCAGTCGCAGAGGTTTTGCAGTACAATCCGCGCCCGATGCCAGCGGAGCGCGTCGAGGCCAATGTCCGACTGCTCGCCGCTGCGCCCGACCTGCTGGCCGAGCTCGAATCGCTCGTCGAAACATTCGACCCCGGCAAGCAGTCGATCTACTCGTTTGCCCGCGAACAGATCGACGCAGCGAAACAAGCGATCGAACACATTTATCAATCAAACCGCCAATAACCATGAAAACAGTCGAAGACCTTAACAGGCTTATTCGCAACGAAATCGCGGCTATCGAAGCCCTCCGACGCGAAGACGAAAAAATTTGGTCGGTTCGGGGAGGAGTACCGGACGACTACGCGAAGCGCAGCAAGAAAATCCGCCGCATGATCGGCAACCACAACGACGAGATCGCCCATCTGCGCCGCCTTATCCGCTTTGTCGAAGCGACTCCGGAAGAGGGCGTGCGGATGATGCTTGATCAGTTGCACGGGCAGGTCGCCCGAATAACGGAATCCGCCGACCGCTACAAGACGAAAGAGCAGAAAAAGGAATACCTGTCGAACGCAGGCGCGCAGCTCAAACGGGCGCAGGTCGCCGAGCTTGAATTCTTGCTGCGATGAAAGCCTGCGAATCGATACTCGATGCCTGCTGCACCCCACGAAATTAAAATTCACCCAAAGCGTGTACTACATACACGCTTTTTGCATATCTTTGTGCTTGGTAACTAAACAGACTAAACGCACATCGGGCCCATGAAAATCCCGCAAACGATCGAAATGCAGTCCGCCGTGCCGAAGATCGTGCGCGAATCGGTTAAAAAATAGCCATGGCAACGAATCCGAACAACAACAAGTCGGCCAAGGACCGCCGCAACGCCCGCCTGCCGCTCGTGTCGCAACTGCGCCTCGAACGGCGCATGTCGTTCCGGCGGATTGCGGCGGAGGTCGAACGGCAGTTAGGGTATTCGGTAACGGCCAAGACGATCAAAACCGACTGGGACCTGCTCGTCAGCGAGTGGCGGGCCGAAGCGGCGGCCAATACGCAGCAGGCGTGCGACGAGGCCCTGATGGAGTGCGACCGGGTAATAGCCGAATTATGGCGGCTCTACGAGGAAAGCAAGCGCAAGCGAGTGACCAAAAGGGCAAAGGTGCGCACGGCGCTGGTCCGGATCAATGCATTCGGGAATCCGGTGGTCGACCAGCCGCTCGACGCCCCCGTTCCGCTCGAATCGGAGACGTCGAGCGTGGCCGAAGAGCCGATCGGCGACGTGCGCATCCTGGCCGAAATCCGCAAATGGGAGGAGCGGCGCGACAAGCTGCTCGGACTGGACAAGGTGCAGGTCGACATCACCTCGGGCGGCAGGGAGTTCAAGGGCTTTTCTTCGGTGCTGCCCGTTGTGCCGGGTATCGAGGGGATCGTCCGCCGCATCGACGAGGAGCGCGAACAAAAACTATCGGAGGAGGAATAGCGTATGCTGATCGACGAACTACGACAGCACGAAGAGCAGCAGCGGGTCAACTACAAGCAGCTGCTCGCGTTCAGCTGCCTGGCCGACCCGCGTTTCTGCTTCGTCGTCTACGGCGGCGCGGCGGGCGGCGGCAAATCGTGGCTCGGCTGCGACTGGCTCATGCGCTGCTGCTGGGCGTTCCCGAAGACGCGCTGGTTCGTCGGCCGAAACAACATCAAGGACAGCCGCGAATCGGTGCTGGTGACATTCGGCAAGGTGGCCGATTCATACGGATTCAGGGACTACCGGACGACCGACTACGGGATCAGGTTCGCAAACGGATCGGAAATCGTCCTGCTCGACCTGACGTTCTATCCGAAGAAAGACCCCCTGTTCGAACGGCTCGGATCGAAAGAGTTTACAGGCGGCTGGATCGAGGAGGCCGGAGAGGTCCACTACATGGCGTTCGAGGTGCTGAAATCCCGCATCGGGCGACACCTCAATGCCGAATACGGACTGGAACCCAAGATGCTGATAACCTGCAACCCGAAAAAGAACTGGCTGTACAAGTATTTCTACAAGCCGTATATCGACGGGACGCTGCCCGAAGACTGCGCGTTCATTCAGGCGCTGGTCTACGACAACCCGTTCATCACGGGCGACTACATCCGCTCGCTCGAATCGATCGCCGTGAAATCCCTCCGCCTGCGCCTGCTGCTCGGCAAGTGGGAGTACGAAAACAACCAGAACGCGCTGGTCGACTACGACGCGATCCTCGACTGCTTTACGAACGACGTGGGGACGGGCGACGGCGTAAGGCGCATCAGCGCCGACTTGGCGATGAAAGGGCGCGACCGCTTCGTAGCGTTCGACTGGACGGGCATGGCGGGCAGGCTGGCGATCGACAAGCCGTACTGCACGGGCAAGGAGATCGAGGCGGACCTGCGCCGGGAATCGAGGCGGCACGGCGTCCGGCGGTCGAACATCATCGCCGATTCCGACGGGCTGGGGCAGTACCTCGACTCCTACCTGGAGGGCATCAAGACGTTTCACGGCGGGGCGCCCGCGCCGGACAGCACCTATTTCAACCTCAAGTCGCAGTGCGCGTTCAAGCTGGCCGAGGTTATCAACGCCGGGCTGCTTCGGATCGACTGCCCCGAAGAGGTGCAGCCGCTGATCGTCGAGGAGCTGGAGGCGTGCCTGGTCGCCCGCGACGTGGACGCCGATACGAGCCGCAAGCGGATCATCGACAAGCGGGAGATGAAAGCCGTACTGGGCCGCTCGCCGGACTTTTTCGACCCGCTGATGATGCGCATGTACTACGAAATCGTTCCGCAGCCCAAAGGAATCCGCGTCCGGGTCGGGCAACTTGCATAAGAGACGAAAAGGGGCTGTTTCTGCTGCCGAAATGCGACAGACGAATAAACTATCGTCCTAACGGAGAAAACCGATTATACAGGAAATTCGATGAAAATAACGCTGAAGAAAAGAACCCTGCGGCAGATGCTCGCTATCGAGCGTGCGCTGAAGCCCGAATCGCGGGCGGCGCTCCTGCGTCTGTCCAAGCCGGACAGGGTGTGCGGACGCCCGACGCCCCGCAACCTGAACGACCTTACGATCGGCGAGCTGCTCGATTTGCAGACCGGGGGCGACCCGCACGCGCTGGTCGAACGCATCGCCTCCGTCATTCTCAAAGTGCACCCCCGGCGCTGCTACCGCGAGCGTGCCGACCGGATGCTCGGCTTCGTCTTCTGGGTAGGCCGGGAACTGGAGCGCATCGCCGCCCTCTTTGCCAGCGCAAGCATCCGGCCGACGCCGGAGGAGATCAAGGCGGGGATAAACGACCTCGATTTCGGGGCGTTCGGCCTCCTCGACTGGTACGCCCACCGGCAGGGCTACCAGGATCAGGACGACGCGGCAAAGGTGGCCTGGGTGCGCGTTAGGGAGTGCCTGCGAATCGACAACAGCCGTGCGGCTTTCGAGCGCCGGCTGCGCGAGATAATAGCCAACAAAAACCAATAAAGATGATGGGAGAAACAATCGAAAACAAGGTCAAGGAGATAGCCGAATCGCTGGGCTTGACCTATCTGTGCGAATCGTGGCATCGGGCCAATCAAGCGTTCGACCGATTCCGGCGGCAGGGCGCGGAACGCGAGCTCACGCACCCGGACGGCCTTACGCTGCCCGCCTGCCTCTACGTGCAGCCCGTTTCGGGCTTTCTCAATTTCACGGCGCAGGGCTTCGTGCGCGACGCCCCGGCGTGCCTCATCGCCTTTGCCGACGCCATGCCGCTGGACTACCGGGGCGCCGACGTGCAGCAGATCGCCGAACGACTCAAAGCCCTTGCCGTGCGGTTCGTCGTCGCCGTGAACGAAAGCGGCTTTTTCGTCCCGGTCGGCGGACGGGTCGACTATCGCGTCGCGTTCGACAAAATGGACGCCAACCTCTGTATCGTAACCCTTTCACTGACTCTCCAAGAGCAGACAGGGGCGTGTCTCGATTATGGTTTGTAGCGATGGAAGCACGCCGAATCGAAACCGAAGCCGACCGCATCGTCGCCGAAGAGCTCGACCGGGCGCGAAAGCGGATCATCGAAAACCACGTCGCCGCCGGGCAGCGCGTGACGGGTGCGACCGCGGACAGCATAACCGTGAGGGTCACGACCGGCGGCGGCGTTACCGTGGGCGACATGGACGCCCGCGGCTATTTCGCTGCACTCGAAACGGGTTCGGGGCCGTGGCAGCGTCCGTACTACCGGCAGACGAAAGACGGGCGAATGCTCCCGGCGCCTCCAAAGTGGTTTCGTGACATCATTGCGGAGTGGTTGGCGAACAGGGGGCTGACCGACTATTCCCCGTGGCTTGTCGCCGGGAAAAACATGACCGAGGGGTCGGCCCTGTTCCGCGACGGCGGCCGCGAGGACATCTTCACGCCCGAAATCCGCGACCTCGCGGACCGCATCGCCGCGAGGCTGGCCGGGTTGTTCGATGCACAAATCGTTGAATCCATATTAAGACAATAACAATGAGCAGAACCTTTACCCATAGCTCGGGCGTGAAAATCGAATACCCCAACGCCACGCATTTCGCATTCGTCCCGGCGATCGTCCAGGTATCGGGACTTTCCTCCGCCGACAAGTTGACCCTCACCGTTTCGGAGCCGTCGGGCAGTAAGATGTACCGGGAAGAGCGCGAACCGAACGGGGGCGCGGTGTCATTCGACATGCGCCGCTACCTGCAACTACTCTTCGCCGATACGCAGCACAGCCGGCTGAACTACTGCTCGCTGTTTGCGCAATCGCCGCTCGAGCGGACGGCGCAAATCAACGTAACCTGGCCGGCCGGGAGTTCCATGCAGGCGATCCACACCTTTGACGTGGACGCGATCTGGGGTGCGATCTCCGCCCGCGAATCGTCGGGCGGCATCCTGCGGCGGCGGTGGTTCGTCCGCTATCCCTTTACGGTGGACCTCTTCGCCCGGAGCGGAACGTCGTTTGACATCGAGGTCGACGGCAAGCGCTCCGACATCGTCTACTACTGCCACGAAGCCGACGCAACGGGAGCGACCGCCTACCACCGCTGCCTGATGAATCCCGCGAAAGCCATCGACCCGGCGACCGTCGACCGCACGGTGCATATCGCCGTGCCGCACAGCCTCGTGCTGAAAAACGACGAGGAGGCCGTCGGCCTGGTCGCCTACACGCTCGACATCGACCGCAGCGCAAGCGGCGTGTATTTGCGCTGGATCGACCGGCAGGGGCGCTATTGTTACTACCTGTTCCGGGAGGTCGGCAGCGCGACGACCGTCACGGCAGCCTCGACGTGGGAGCGCAACGAAATGGTCGTCCCGACCGCTTACGTCAACGGGGTGAATGTCGAAACGCCCGTCCGGCAAAGTCTGGCCCGGAAAAAGACCCGTTCGCTGGGGGCTAAGCTGGTCGATTCCGAAACGTACGATTTCCTGCTCACGCTCGCGCAGTCGGTCGTCGTGGACCTCTTCGACGGGTACGACATGCGCGACGAGCCGCTGTGGCACCGCGTCAACGTCGTGCCCGGCAGTTACGAAAGGACGCCGAAGCGCTACCAGGATTTTATGATCTCGATCGAAGAACCCGCGCAGAGCGCACAAACCCTGTAATTATGACCGAGGAATTATATATCGACGGCCAGGCGGTCGACCTCAAACCCGGCGCGGCGACTACGCTCAACTACAAATCGAACCTGCTGGGCGACCTGTCCAAAATCACATCGTCCAACTCGCAGACGATCCAATGCCCCAAGACCACGCGCAACCGCCGGATTTTCGACAACCCCGGAGCGCCCGCCTACGTGTCGGGCAGGCGGTACAAGCGCTACTCGGCGCGCCTCGAACGAAACGGCGTCGAGGTAGTGCGGGTCGGTTACGCCGTGCTGCTGTCGGCGTCTGAGCACTACGAAATCGGGCTCTATTGGGGCGTCATGTCCCGCTTTCAGGAGTGGGTCGACAAGGCGGCCAAGCTGAACGAACTGGCGGGGAGCGAGGCGTTGACCTGGGACAAAAGCATCACGCCCACAGCCCTTTCGACCCTCAAATCGCGGGGGTACGGCTATGCGCAGTACGATTGCGGGGTGTCGAACACCGATCTGACGAACATCCACCCCAGCGCCACGGCGTGGTGGATTCTCAACAAAATTGCGACGCAGGCCGGGTTCACGTTCGAAATGCCGGAGCGATACGAAACGGCGCTGCGGGCGACGGCGGTACCGTGTTTGAGCAGGAACGCATCGAAAGAAAGTAACGAAGCGGAAGCACTTAAAGGCATCGCAGCCTATGGGTATTACAATGGGTATTTTGCAATCAATAGATCCGGTGTAATCCAAAATCCCCGAGGCATAACACTGGGAAGCGGAAATGTCATATGGCTTTTGAAAACAGATAAGCTACACGGCAATCTATATCTGTCGATGCTGGGGACGAACGGTGCATCTACATTTACAATTCGACAGGCGAAAAGTACGGGTAGCAATTCAATGAAACTCTGGGTGAAATTTTACAAATGGGGCAGCACGGGAAGCGTTGCAGAACAAGTGAACCAACAGATTGGACAGAGCATCAGCAAAACCACCTCGGGGAATGTAGACACATTTACGTTTGAAAAAATTACAGCGTGTTTTGATATAAGCGGCTGGGATGCTATCGTTATTCGCCAAGAACCAATGGTGAGCAGCACCGGCGTAACGAACATCCCCTATTGCGAAATATACGTCTGGAGCGATTGGGAAGATATGGTTTATCCGAGTGCATTTCGTATCGCCTCGAACCTCCCCGACATCACGCAAATCGACTTTATCAAGGCGATCTGCGCCATGCTGGGAATCTTTGTCGTAACGGACCCGACGGATGCCGACAAACTGAAATTCGTCTCGTTCGACTCCTTGCAGACAAACAAGGCGCGGGCGGCAGACTGGTCCGACAAACTGGTCCGCAGCAACGAGGACGAGCCGAAAACCACCCAATTCAAGATCAACGACTACTGCCGCAACAACTATTTCAGGTACAAGGAGGACGACACGGTCGCCACGCATGCCGACGGCAACCTGAAAATCGACAGCGAGCTTTTGGAAAAGGAGAAGATCGTCATCACGCTTCCGTTCGCCCCCTCGGACGGGTCGAGCATTCCGCACTACAAACCCAGCGGCGACGGCACGGGCGTCGACACCATCCAGGTCAAGGAGCGGATCATGCGCCTTGTCAACGACGGGGCCGGCCGGGCTTCGCTGACGTTCGACGGTATGTCGTTCGAGGCCTTGCTTGCGTCCTATTACAAATCCCTGTCGCGGCTGCTCGATCGCGCGATCGCCACCACCGAGGCGATCCGGCTGGATGAATACGATCTGAAATCCCTCGACTATTCGGTCCCGTTCTACCTCGGGCAGTACGGCAAATATTACGGGATCGTCAGCATTCAATCGACGGCGGACAAAGCCTGCGAGGTCAAGGCCATCCAACTGCCGGAAACGGTGGAGGACGAGCCGATAGACCCGTCGCTGATTACGAACCTTATTGCAGTGCGGGAGGAGCCGATGGTGGCCAAACTGACAGCGCTTTACCCGCTTGCGTCCGATGTGACGGTCGACTACGATTACTACGGCTACGCAATGGGTGGAGAGCCGAGCCCCGGAAGCATCGTTTTTCCGCGGGGCAGTACCGAAATTACGCTCTTGCTCAAAACGAGGGATTATCTGAGGACCGAGCTGAGGTCGCTCTCTCCGGCTTCGGACGATATGTATAACTACATCATTGCCGAACAGACCCCGGAACAGGTATGATCGAGGCTAAAATCCCCACCAAGGGAATAGGGGGTCTTCTTTGGGCGGCTTACGGTAGCGGTTTTTATCGCTCGCACCGAGATAAAAACACAAGACGAAGAAATCCCACGTAACGAAGAATGCGAAGAGGTCCAGATCGAACCCACGGGCAAGATAGATCGGGAGCACGGCAAACACCGCGACCAAGAGGATGAATTTGAGCGTCACCTTGAATAAGATATGCAAAGCCCGTTTCATATTGCAAATATAGAAAAACAAACAGACATTATACCAAAAACTTAAAAAATTATGGCAGAGAATGCAACCACCCGCGTCGTCCAGGTCGAGGTCAATACGACCGACGCAATCAAGGTAATGGCCGAATACGAGGTCAAACTCCAGGAGGCCAAAAGAGCCGAACAGGAATTGAAGACCGCCATCAAGGAGCGCGGCGGAGCTTCGCAAGAAGATCGGGAGCAATTGGCCGTTCTGAGAGAGCAGCAGAAAGCCTACTCGTCGCAAATCCGGGAATTGAGCCGCGAGGTGCAGAACAACATCAAGACCGAGCAGTTGTACAAGAACACCCTCAAAGGGTTGGGGGCCGAACTATCGAGCGCCAAGGACAAGCTGCGCGGCATGCAGTTGGGCACGGCCGAATACGCCAAGCAGGAAAAAGTCGTCGCCGCGCTGAACGAACGCATGAAACAGGCCGAGCAGGCGTATGGGGTATTCTCCCGCGACGTGGGTAATTACGAGAAAGCGGCGAAAGGTTTGCGCACGCAAATCCGTGAACTGACCGAACAGCTGGTCGCTCTGAAAATGGCCGGGCAGGAGAACAGCGAGCAGTATCGAAACCTTTCCGCCCGTGCGGCCGAACTGAACGACGCAATGTCCGACGTCAACCAACAGACGCGGGGACTTGCCTCCGACACGGCGAATCTCGATTTCGGACGTCAAGCCGCGGAGGCCGCCATCGGCGCTTTCGGATTGCTCAATTCCATGATGGGGGCCTCTATGGAAGATAACGATAAGTACACGCAGACGATGAAAAACATGCAGGTCGCAATGACCGCCTTAGCCTCATTGACTGCTCTGAAGAATGCAACCGAAAAGCAGTCGATCCTGATGCAGAAAATTTCGCTGGCGCAAACCCAGGCGGGCACCCTGGCAACGAAACTTGCGACGGCCGCCGAGAGTAAAAATATCATCGTTCGTAAGGCCGCCACCATCGCGCAAGCCGCACTGAACGCCGTGATGAATGCAAATCCTGTAATGCTCCTGGTTACGGGCGTCGGTCTGCTTGTCGCGAGGCTGTATGCCTTGTCGGGCAGTTCATCCAAGAGCAAACACCAACTGGCCGAGTTCAACAGAGAAGCCGAAAAGACCGACCGCATCCTCAAACAAACGACCGAAGACCATGATTTCGAGGTCCGTCTGGCGGAAGCCGCCGGAAAGTCGGGACGGGAACTGCTCGAAATACGCCGGGAGAACGCGAAAAAAGAGCTTGCCGTGCTCGAAAAGTCGTTCGAAGAGCAGTCGGCACGGTATAATGCGGCCAATAAAAAGACCCGTAAAAAGATGCAGGAGGCCTACGATAAACTGATCGCAGACAGACAGGCGGCATGGGACAAGCTGGATGCTATAAACGACGATATTTCGGTCGAAGAGGTCAAGAGCGTCACCGAAGCCGAAAAGAAGAAAGCCGAAATCCGCAAGGAATATGCAGAGAAGCGCGCCCAGGCACTCAAAACCGAGCTCGCCGATATTCGTGCCGCGCTCGATGCCGAAATAGCCCTGATGGCCGACGGAGCGGCGAAAGACCTTGCGACCGAGAACGAGCGCCACAACCGCAAGATCGAGGATTTACGGAAGCGGCTGGACACAGAAAAGAACCTGACGGAATCGTCCCGGGCCGCAATCAATCGGATGATCGAGGCCGAGGAGCTGCAGCACGAACTCAACGTCGCAAAACTCGAAGCCGCCGCCGACCTCGACCGGATCAACCGGGAGGAGCAGACCATCGCCCTGCGGCTGGCCGCCGTTAAGAAAGGGACGGACGAAGAGTTCAGCCTCAAAATGGAGCAGCTGCAAAAGCAGCAAGAGGCCGAGCTTGCCAATGCGGAGCTGACCGAGCAGCAGAAAGCGTTGATCGCCGAGAAATACAATGCCGAACGCGAGACGCTGGCAGCGGAGCAGAGGCAGCTACGGATCGATCGACAGTCCGAAGAGATCGTCCGTGAGTTCGAAATCCGCATCGGATTGATGCAAAAATTCGGTGCCGACGAGCTTTCGATCCTGCAAGAGCAGGTGGCACAGAAGCAAGCCATTTTGGATAACATTCATCAAGTGGAGGGCGAGAGCGAAGCAGACTATGCAGCACGTCGACTGGCCGCGAAAGCGGATGTAGCGGCCGAAGAAACCGCACTATCCGAAGCCGTGGCGACAAAGGAGGTAGAGATCGAACAAACAAAACAGGCAGCGCTATCGAATCTGAAAAAGTCGGCTATGGATTTGCTCGACGAATTGGGGGAAAGTAATAAAGCGTTCGCCATCATGAGCAAGACCATTACGCTGGCCGAAATCGCCGTCAATACCGGAAAGGCGATCGCGGCCGGTACGGCGCAGGCTATGGCCGTGCCGTTCCCGGCGAACATCGCCGCCATCGCCACGACCGTGGCCGCGATCATGGCCAACATCACCTCGGCCATCAAGACCGTCAAATCGGCCAAATTCGCCGCGGGCGGCTATGTCGACGGGCCAGGCACGGCCACGAGCGACAGCATCCCCGCCATGCTCTCGAACGGGGAATCGGTCAATGCCGCCTCTTCGACCTCCCTGTTCGCACCGATCTACTCGGCGCTCAACCAGCTGGGCGGAGGGGCGCCCATCGTGGCCACGCAGTCGAGCAACCAAATAGCCGGCGAAGAGATGCTTGCCCGCGCATTCGCAAAGGGTGTGTCGCAGCTCGACATGCGGGTCGGCGTGGACGAGATCGCGCGCGTAAGCGACCGGGTGAAAGTAGTCGAATCGTTAGGCGATCTGTAACCATGAAAGTGCATGAAATCCTCAGGCAGCACGCCGACCTGCTGCGAACGCTCGCCCGCGCGGGCGTGGCCATCGAAGACGTGCGGTATATTCCCCTGTGGCGCGATTACGATCGACTGCGGCACGACGGCTTCAAGATCGCCTACATCGTCGCCTATCTGTGCGACACCTACGAGATCAGCGAGCGGACGGTCTACCGCATCGTGGGGCGCTTCAATCGCAACATTCCGTCGAACTGCTGACACGGCGTGGCAGTCGATTGTGTTTAAAATCGTGTATTTATTACACGTTTTTATTTAGATTTGTTCCGTAAAAAACCACCGATGGCAACGCTCAAACTCTACAATCCGATTCTATCCGAAGCAACGAAAGAGTGCTACTGGTTCTGCGACGAGGCCGGAACGAGTTTCAAGGACGTGGACGCGTTCATCAACAGCATCCCGACGGGCGACCAGCAAATCGAATTGCTGCTGCACTGCGACGGCGGCGAGGTCCGCGAGGGGTGGGCCATCGTCGACAAGCTGCGGAGCACGGGCAAGAAGATCACCGCGACCATCGAGGGAAGCTGCGCATCCATGGCCTCGGTCGTATTGCTGGCCGCCTCCGAGCGCAGGGCATACCCGCACGCCACGCTGCTCGTCCACAAGCCTTATTACCCCGAATACACGCTCTCCGATGCCTACCGTGCCGAGGAACTCGAAACGCTGGCCGCCTCGCTCAGGGAGGACGAGCGCCGGATGCTCGATTTTTACGTGGAGCGAACCGGAGCGGATCGCGCCGAACTCGAAGCGCTCATGGGCGAAGACCGGTTCATCGACATGGAGCTGGCAAAGGAGCTCGGATTCATCCAGACGATCATCCCGGCGGCGTCGGCATCGGCCGTCGGTTCGAAGAGCGCGAAAGCGGCTGCATGGCAGCGGAAAACAACAACAACCAATCACAATTCTATGGCAACAAAAACCACGAAAGGCGAAGACAAAAGCGTGCTTCGCAAGGCTATCGCCGCGCTGGCCGCAGCGGTAGGACTGGAATCGGTCGTACCGACAGCGGTCAGCTACGAGCTGAACACCGAATCGGGCGACACGATCACCATCGACAAGCCGGACGGCGAAGACCCCGCCGTCGGCGACAGCGCATCGCCGGACGGCGAGCACAAAATGCCCGACGGGAAAACCATCGTCATCGAGGACGGGGTCATCACCGAAATCCGCGACGCCGAAGAGGAACCGGAAGACCCGGAAGACGATCCGGATTCCGATGCTTTGGCCGAGGCCAACACGCGCGTCGCACAGCTCGAAGCCGAACTGGCGGACGCCCGCAAAAACGCCAAGACCACCGACGAGAAGCGCATTCTGAACCTCGTGGCCATCGCCGGCGGCGAGCAGTGGCTGGTCCGGGCCAAGTCGGACTACAAGCCCGCGGCACGGCAGACCACGACCGCCAGCGGCGGCAAGAAGACCCCCGCGCAGCCGCTCTCGCGCGTACAGCAGCGCATCGCTCAGCTCGAAGCGGCGCAGAAAACGGAGTAATCACGACAACATCGACACATTATGGCAAGCACAGGACTCAATTTCGCAAATCTGACCCCCGACGACGGGGCGATCAAAGACCTCAAGCGGCTCATCTTTCTGGCCGTCACCGACCCCCAATCGCTCGGCAAAATCTTCAATTTCCTGCCCAGGCAGAAGCATGGCGAAAAGGTCGGCTTCGTCGGCGAATTCGGCATGGTCGGCAAAGCCTCGCAGGGCTGCAACCCCTCTTTCGGCACGAGCATCCTCGCCACTAGCGAGCAGGAGTGGGACATCCGCGAGTGGGAGGTCGCCGAGAAAATCTGCTACAAGGATTTGGAGGGTACCATCGCCCAGGTGGCCATGCGCACCAAGACAAACATCGGCGACATCACGGGCACGGAGTACACCGACCACATCCTCATGCCGCGCCTCGAACTGGCCATCCGCAAGATGCTGATGCGTTACGCCTGGTTCGGCGACAAGGCCGCCGACACGGTGACGACCGAGGGGAACCTGCTCGCCTCCGTCGACCCGGCCTATTTCACCCTCATCGACGGCTTCTGGAAGCGGCTCTTCATGCTGGTCACGTCGGCCCCCGAGCGCCGCACGATCTGCGAGGCCAATGCTGCGGCGACATTCGCCGAGCAGAAAGCCGCCATGCGCGGCAACTACGCCGCGGTGGATTTCCTCGACGCCCTTATCTCCGACGCCTCGACGGTGCTGCGGCAGGCCAACGGCCAGCTCATCTACATCACGCAGGCGCTCAAAGACGCGCTGGACGCCGACCTCAAACGCAACAACAAGGGGTCGGAATTGCAGTGGACGGCGCTGTTCGACGGCATCACCCAAACGAACTACAACGGTGTAGAGATGATCGCCATTCCGTTCCTCGACGAGATCATCAAGGGCTCGGAGACCGTCACGGGCGGCAAGGCGTGGAACAAGCCCTACCGCGCGCTCTACACCCTCAAGGACAACCTGCTGGTCGGCATGGAGGGCGAAAGCGAGCTGGCCGACATCCAGGTGTGGTTCAACAAGGACGAGCAGATGAACAAGATTCTGGCCAAAGACAAGATCGGAACGCTCATCGCCGACAACAACCTCGTGCAGGTAGGTTTCTAATCCCCAAATCGACACGACTATGAATTGCGACAATTTCATCAAGGCGGCCATCGAGAAGAGCTGCGCCGAACCGATTATGCCGGGCGTCGAGCGCACGGCGTGGATCGGCAACCGCGCGCAGCTCGACATCGCCAGCCTCGAATTCGTCGAGGGAACGACGAATCAAGTACTGAACCTGCCGCTCCTTACGGGCGCGCAGCTGTACCCGATCATCCAGTACGGCGCAAAGCCGTTCGAGGGGCTGAAGATCGACCTCGACGGCAGCGGCAAGCTGGGCGGCACGGCGTCGACCGAATTCCCGTTCATCGTACCGGACAACAGCCCGTCGGTGTGCGAGAACATCATCGACAAGCTGCTCGACGGGGAGTTCTTCGTCATCTGGCAGAACAAGCACAAGAACTTGCGGGCCGCGAACGAAAAGGAGCGCGGTGCTTCGGCCTACCAGATCGCGGGCCTTTTCAACGGCCTCACGCTTTCAGCCGGGTCGTGCGAAAAGTACAGCGACGACACCCGGTCAGGCTGGGCGATTACGCTCAAGGAGGAAAAGGCGCCCCGCTCGGCCATGTTCCTCAATGCGGGATCGCTCGCCGCCACCGAAGCCCTCATCAAAACGATGCTCGCTCCCGCAACGGCATAGTGAGCCATGACCGTCGACGAGGCGAATATCCTGCTTGCGGAGTTGAGTAGGGACCATAACGGCCCCTACTCGAACTCCGAGCGGGCGACCATCGAAAAACTCTACACCGAGGTCCTGGGAAAACCGCTTCGCTCTTGTCGCTGTCCTGACAAGTGGCGCGACGCCGTTGCCGAAATCCATTCCTACATCAAAAAACACGGAAAAATGAAAGAAAAATCGAACTACAAGCTGCGGGCGGGGGTTATCCTGCAAATCGCAGGGTCGTCCGAAATCTACACGAACGACAACCTCACCGACGAGGTGGCGGCGGCATTCCTCAAAGAGCACCCGAACGCCGCAGGGCGTTTCGAGGTGATCCCGTCGGCGAAAAAGGAGGCGGCAGCCTCGAAAGCGGGTGGGAAAACGTCGGAACTCGAAGCCGCGCTCAAGCGGATCGCGGCCCTCGAATCCGAAAAGGCGGAACTGGAGAGCCGATGCGCAGCATTGCAGGCGCAGATCGACGCCGCAACCGCGGCCGACGCTGCCGAAGAGGCCCAAGTCGACCGGGCGGCCTCTGAGAACCCCGAAGCTGCGGCCGACGACGCCATCCGGCAGGCCATCGCCGCCGAGCTCCTTGCCGGAAAGTCGAAATCGGCGATCAAGTCCGCGCTGGCAGGTAAAGAGATCGGCGGCGTGAAGCTCACGCACCGCCTTATCTCCGACTGCATCGACCGGATCGCCGCCGAAGCGTAAGCGCGATGAACGTCAAACGCACAAAGAAGCCCGAAACGCGGGTCGACGTGAGGTATTTGTCGTCGCTGGGGATCAAAACCTACGGCGCCGACAACCTCTATCCGCAGACCGTGCGCGACATCGTCGAATCGTCGCCCACGGGTCGCACCTGCGTCGAGCGCCGGTCGACGTACATCGAGGGCAACGGCCTCTTTTCGCAGGCGCTCTCCGATTGCGTATGCGATACGAAAGGGTCCACGGTGGACGACGTCCACCATTTGTGCGCGGAAGACATGGCCTATTACGACGGCTTCGCCCTGCATGTCAATTACAACATTCTCGGCCAGATCGTCTCCGTCGCGCACGTTCCGTTCGAGAACTGCCGGCTGGAAGAGGAGGACGACGACGGCGTGATCGGCCACGTCGTCGTCCACCCCGACTGGCGCGGCCGGAAGACGCGCGGCGGAAAGGCCGTCAAGGTCGGCCTCGAAACGATCGAGGTGTTCCCGGTCTTCAACCCGTCGCCCGAGGTGGTGCAGTCGCAAATCCAGGCGGCGGGCGGCATCGAATTCTACAAGGGGCAGATTCTCTACTCCACCAAGGCCGGACGTCTCACGTACCCGCTGCCGCTGGTCGACGTCGTACTGACCGACATGTCGACCGACGAGGGGTTGTCGAACGTCAACAACCGCAACGTGCGCAACAACTTTCTCGCGGCGGGCATGCTCGTCACCAAGCGCGGACAGAGCAGCGGGAGCGACGAGGAGGGCAGCGGGTCGAGCGACGACGGTTTTACCGAGGAGTTCGAGAAACTGCAAGGCGATACCAACTCTCTGAATATCATGCATGCCGAAATCGAGACGGACGAGGACAAACCCGAATTCGTGCCGTTCAAGACGAACAACTACGACAAGGAGTTCACGGCGACGACGGCCAGCGTAACAGACAACATCTACGCGGCGTTCAACCAGGAGACGTTCGGCCGGCTGCGCAAGGGCAGCATCGGCTTTACGGGCGAACTGGCCGCCGACGTCAAGCGCGAATACTGCGAACAGGTGTGCAAGCAGCAGCGGATGCTCTCGCGTGCCTACCGGACGATTTTCAGCCATTGGGAGCCGAACGCAATACCTTACACCGGAGCGGGCGACGTCGCAGTCGAACCGCTCGTAAAATCGATTGCAGACCATGCGACACCTGATTGAACCGTGCGACGTCGATAAATACGCCCGGCCCTGCGACATGGACGAGGAGATCGTCGCACGCGCCATCGAGGAGGCCGAGCAGCTCGACATCAAGCCCAAACTGGGCGACGAGCTGTTCATGCGGCTCTTTACGCTTGCGCCTTTCGACCTGCTGCTCGACGGCGGCGAATATGTCGACCGGCGCGGGAACCCGCGTCATTTCATCGGTCTGCGCCGTGCGCTGGCCTATTACGTGTGGGCGCGCCTGGTAAAATCGAGCGTCAACCACCTCACGCGCTTCGGCTTCGTGCAGAAGCGCGACGAGTATTCGCAAGCGACCGAATACCGCGAGCGGCAAACGGCCTATAACGACGCCTTTGCCGTCGCCGACGGGTATATGAAAGCGTGCCTTGCCTACATCCAGGCAAAGCCCGAAATTTTCGCCGACTATACGCTCCGGGGGAGAGTCAAAGCCAACCGGACGAAATTCAAAATCATAGGCAACTGACCATGTATGATATTCAAACAGGGCAGGGCTGCGGCATCAGGGCCACGCTGCTCACTCCCGCGGGCAGCCTCTGCGATCTGCGCCGGGCCCGCCATATCGCGGCGACGCTCGTGCTGCCGTCCGGCGCAACGATGAATTGCGAAGACGTCGCATTCGATTTCGTTACCAATGCCGTCTACGTCCGGCTGCTCGGCGCCCGCGAGCTGACCGCCTCGGGTCGGTATGGCATTGTCTTCAACGTCAACCTCTCGGACCGGTCCATGTACTCGACCCCCGTGGTGTGGTTCGCCGAGGTCAAAGACGACGCGCCGACGGGCTACCGCGAACTGACGCTGTCGCTGTCGCTTACCGTCGTCGATTTTCCCGACAATGTTTCCTATACGGGAGCGTCGCCCAAGATCGGCGACAAGAACACGTGGCTCGTGTACGACGACAAGCTCCAGGCTTATATCGACACGGGGGTCATCGCCAACAACCTGGGGCTGTCCGAGGCTGTTCCCGTGGTTCAGCAGCCGGGCGACTATCCCGATCTTGTCATGTCCCAGGCGGCCGTGACGGAGGCTTTGCGCGGCAAGGTCGATGCGGTTGCGGGCAAGGGGCTTTCGACGTTCGATTTCACCGAAGCGCACAAAACCAAGCTCGACCGGCTGCCTGCTCCGGAGCTTCTGCCCGTTGCAGCCGAGAGCACGCTGGTCGCCTCAGCCGGGCGGTTCTACTACCGGTACGGGCAGGCAGCGCTCTCGGTGACGGGCGTCACGGGGTTTTCGTCCGAGACGGATTGCGCCGCCCTGGCGGTCTCGGGAAACTGCACGGTGACGTTCGGCGCGGTATTCAAGTGCCAGCAGGGAATCGACACGCTCGAAGCCACGGCCGCGCAGTACAAAATCTACACGATCCAGTGGGTGCCCCTCTCGGCCACCGAGGCCATCCACATCGTCAACTGTTCGGTATACGGTTAAAACAGGGAATCGCTGCACGATGAAACGGATTTTTTGCGCACAGAACAAACCGGCCATTCCGGCGTCGCCCCGCTATTATCTCACCCTCGACGGCACGGCAGGCGACCTGACGATAGAGAATCAAAGCGCCGAGGGCGTGTATTTGGAGATCGGGGTCGAGACGAACGGAACGCTGCGGATCGTCTCCAGCGATGCACGGCTCGCGGTCGAGTTCTTCCCCGGCGCGCTGCACATTACGGTGCCGCGCAACGCGGGGAACGCTCCGCTGCAATACGCTCCGGTCGTGCTGGGGCTGGCCGAAGAGAGTGCGTTCCGTGTCCAAATCACCATTCTCCAGAATGCGTCCCCGACCACACCCGCCGATGGTTACAATATCACGCTGGCCAACGGCACGAGGGTCGAAATGATATTCCAGGACTCGGAGGGGACCCTGCACCAAATCCATCCGGGCTTCAACGAAACCGTCACCCTCGGCGGCGTGCATTGCCTCATTTCGTTCGACGGACCCGTGCATTCGGTAGCAATTACCACATCCGACGCACCCGGCAGCGTATGGTCGGCACTGGACATCGAAGCCGACAAGACCTACTCGATCGACACGACGAACTGGCTGGCGGTATGCGCAGGAGGATACGATTATTTTACCGTTTCGGGATAAGCGAACGAAACCTTTGAAGCCTATGGAACGTATGATACGTCGAAACTACGAAAGCGACCTGGAGATCCTGCTCACTCAGACCGAAGCCCTCGGCCGGGCGGAGCGGTGGTCCCTCCTCTTCTACACGGGCAACAGCTATTCGACCTGCTGTAGCGTGGCGGCGAGCTACGACGGCGAAAGCTACCGCAACTGCCGTCTGGCCGACGACGGCGGCATCGTCTGCACATTCCGAAACCACGGCTTGGGGCCCGGCGTGTTATACTGCAAGGTGATCCTCGAAACCGAGGACCCCGCGTTCGCACCGGCACTCAAACGGACCGTCGTTCCGCTCGTCACGCAGTACGAACTGGGCCCCTGGCCGGGGGACGACGCGGACCTCGACCTGAGTTTGCTGGAGATCGCGGGGCTGCTGATTCCAGGGACACCGGGACCGCAAGGGGCGCGCGGAGAAAAGGGCGATCCAGGACCGCAAGGGCCTCCGGGTGCTCCCGGAGAAAAGGGGGAGCAGGGCCTCGCGGGTCCTGCCGGGCCGGGCGTCGCTCCGGGCGGCCGGCCGGGGCAGGCGCTCATCAAGCAGGGCGCTTCGGACTACGACACCGCATGGGGCGATGCGTTGCGGAGCGACGTGCCGCAGCAGCTCCCCGTGCCGGCCCAGATGCAGGCGCTGTCGAATGCGGGTCTCCCGACCTTTGCGGTCCGATACGAAGAGTTGGGCGGCCGGCGGGTGCTCACCGAGGCCGAGGCTGCGGAGCTGCTCGCGTCCGTCCTGCTCAAAGTCCTCGACACCCCCTACGGCGACATGACGCTGGTATTCGGCGGGCATATCACCCCGAGCCGCTACCGCCGCTACACGGTGGCCATGGACAACCTATCGCTCCTCTGGGTGGAGTACGACATCGAGCGGCGGCTCTTCAACCCCTTTCTGCAACGCTATTTCCGCGATTTGACCGCCGTCACGACCACCTTACAGGCGTGGAACGCCTCGCAGCAGGCGCAGGCGCGGGAGAATACCTCGGCCGTAGGCTATCTCTGCCTGGAGGCCACGCTGGGCACCGAAGCCGACAACTGGCCGCTGACGTTGACCTCCCTGCCGGCTGAGGTCCAAGCCGCCTACTCGCTGTTTTGGGCCGATCCGGGCCATTACCGCTGGTCGCTGACGATCAACTCCCTGTCCGACGGCAACCCGTTCGTCGAGGAAGCCGTCCTGGAGCCCCTGCACCGCAACGACGGCGGCCTGGAGCTCCAGTTCACCTCCAAGCGCTCCGCGAAGCGCTACGCCCTGGTGCTGACCCTTGTGGACGGTGCCATTACAGAGGCCGCCATCGAGTATCGCGTGCGGCCGGAATTGCGGGGATGTCTCGATGCCGGTGCTGCTTTCAACCCCACAACTGGCTTCTGGGAGTACTATGATCTGAAAGACCTGACCGATGAGCACATCGCAGAGATGTATGCCCGGTGGATTCGATCCGGCGGGATGAACTTTTTTTGTTATAATGACAAAACCCTCCGTGCCACCTTTGCCCCGCTTGCAGGGGGTTATAACGAAACCTGTGATGTTTATTGCGCTTTTTATCGCTCTAATATTGAAATCGCCGTTATTGCATCGGGGGTGTCCAACTCCGCCGACTGTTTCAACGGCTGTCAAAAATTACGTGCGATCTACGGTTATGGTATTTCGGCAGGGAAACGGATCGACTATCTCAATGTCACAAATCTCGCGGGGTATCATGCCTTATCGATGTTTACCAACTGTCCAGCCTTGGAAAGGGTGAACCTGATGAATGTGAAAGCGAATTTCAACATGGTGGCCAGCTCCCGTCTGGAATTGGCTTGCGTGGAATATATGGTGGAAAATGCCGCCAACACCACAGCCATCACCCTGACCTTTCATCCCCAGGTCTACGCCCAACTCTCCGATGAACTGAAGACCGCGGCCGCTGCAAAGAACATCGCCCTGGCTACCGCATAAACCACCAAACGATGATCGAAACGATCCAACACACAGGATATACCGAGATGGCAGCCCCCGCGGGCTGCTACCTCACGCAGGCCGGCGCCGAGCCCGACCTGGACCGCATCTTCTGCTCGCGCCGAGTACTGCTGCCCGGCGAGCAGCTCACCCAGTGGCGCATAGCCACAGCCGAGGAAAAGGCCCGATATGAAGCCGCGATCGAGGCGGAGGGGCAAAATCCCCCCCCCACCAAAACAGCCGGGAAATGACCGTTAGCGTGCAGATCACAGCCGACGGAACCCCGGTCGTCGCAACGCCGCTGCCGGCCAGCCTCGGGGGTTACGACATGACGGCTTACAACAACCCTGTTTTACTGTACAAACCCGATAGCAGATGAAAACCTACGCTAAATTCAAAGAGGGAGTGCTCGAGTGGGCCCCCGCAACCATGCAGACGGATGGATACACCGTCTCGAACCCGAGCGCCGAGCGCCTGGCCGCGCTGGGCTACAAACCCGTCGTCTACGACAAGGAGCCGCCGCAACCGGACGACCCCGCCGTCGCCTATAGTCCCCGCTATGTCGAGCAGCAGGACCGTATCCTCGTCCGGCGGGAGCAGTACGCGCCCGCTTCGGATGCCGGAGAAAGAGAATTTTCGGGGGCACCGGATGATCCGCTGGACGAGGTTTCGGCGCACTCCGATTGCACGCTTGCCGCGCGGGTCGAGGCGCTCGAAAACCGGCTCGATGCGCTGCTGGCGGGACGCGAGGCGATCCCCGAGCTGCAAGTCGACAAGTTGACCGTCTTGTACCAAACAAGCCTCGTTCTGACGGGCGAGGGCGCCCCGAAGCGTGCACCCGGCCGGGCCGGCCTGTTCTATATCGACATGAGCGCCCGCACGCTCTATTTCTCGACGGGAAACGAAGGAGTCGTTCAATGGAAACTCGCCTAACACAACAAAACCATGTCACAAGTCAACAAATACGCCGATCGGGCAGCTTTTGCAGCCGATAATCAAAGGCTTTCATCGAAATCCGCCGTCTCGTTCATCGAAAGTGAAAGGGCAATGCGCTACGAGGGGGTGAATATCCTCGTCGATAGACCGGCCGCCGCCGTGGGCGACCTGGCCGTCTACGATCGTACGGCAGGCGCAATCCGCTTCCTCAAGAGTGCAACGCTCGATCCAGAGCAGCTTCCACAGAGCCTCACGCCGCTGGCCGTGGTCTACGCCCGGCAGGGCGACCGGCTGCGGGTGGTGTCGCTCGAAAACGCTGCGAGCAGCATCCGCTGGGGGCACACCTACGAGGCCGCCCTCTCGGGCTTCGACCTCGCGGCGGGCGGGACGTTCGTGCTCACATTCGGCGCCGGCTCCTCCCAGGCCGCCGATGTGCCGGTGATGTATGCCGCTGGCGCCACGCTCGCCGACGTCGCTGCGGCCATCGCTGCGGCGCTCAAAGGCGGTACGCCCAACTACTCCCTGGTGGAGTACGGCGGCTGGGGCGCAACAGCAACGGACGATCTTGTCGTGATGGGATCGAACACGTTCGACGACACCTATGCGAAAATCGCCGTGGCAAGCGGGTGTCGGATCGCATATACCCCGGAAAACGCGAACTACCAAACCGCTTCGGCCGGGCTGCTGATCGAGGGACATGCCGAGTATGTTCGCCGCAGAAACGGGGTCATCATTACCTCAGCGGGCTGTAATACCCGGCGGTTCGTGCAATACTATTCGGTTCGGGGAGCCGACACGACGGGAATCGAACCCGGCAGCGAAACGATCGTTCGGCAAAGTGCCTTTACCGAAGCGGACAACCCGGCGCTGGCCGCCGCCTATCCGACCTATCCGGACTACCTCCTGGGCGAACACCTGCTGGAATACCCCTCGGTCTACAGTGCCATGCTGCGCGACGGCAAAGCCAACACGGCCAAGATCGGCGCACAGCGCTTCGTCGACATCCACGGCCGAAGCGCCCCCTGCTACCCGGCGGCCGCCGCAGCGCTCGACTACGGCATCGGGGTCGAGGGGGCGGCGACCGGACTGGAGGCGGGGGCATGGTGGCTGCCGTCGGTCGATGAAATCTACCTTTTGATGCACGACCGCGTGCTCTCGCCCGCCGACCGGGAACAGGACCCCGTGAACCGCACCCTCTCGCGGCTGGAGCGGGAGACCTGCTACGGGGATGGGTATTATCCCTGGACCTCCTGCGAGTGTCTTATAAATAGCTCGTATTTCTACAACGGCTACTTGGGCGACATAAGCCGAAGCCTCAAGTGCAACGCAAACCCCCTGCGACCCGTCTCCGTCTTGTAATCCGTCCAGTTATGAATCCCGAAATTATCAACCAAATCAACGAATTGCAGTCTCGCCAGCTCCAGCTGCGGGCGATCATGGCCTCGTCGGACGACCGGGCGGCAAAGTGCGTCAAGACCGGTCTGTCGTTCCGCGAAACCTATCCCGACGATTTCGTCCGCTACCAGGCCGCAAACGACGAGTACAACCGCAACGAGCAGACGCTGGCCGAACTCGAAGCCAGAGCCTCCGAACAGCAAGACCTGCCAAGGGACCTGAATGCGCAAAGAGGAGGCGAAAAACAATAACCCTATTCAACCATGAAAAACCTACTCATCAAACTGCTGAACCGGCTGAACGGGATCGGCAAAGACAAGTACCAGCACGTTGTTCTCGGGGCCGTGCTGGCTGCCGCAGCATTCCTCGCGCCCCGCTGGATCGGGGCCGTGAACTGGCTTGCGCTCTGCGTATCTTTCGCCGTGGTCCTCGGCACGGCACTCTACAAGGAGTACCGCCTCGACCCCATGCCCGACACCCGCGACCTCCTCGCCACGATCCTCGGCGGGGCGGTGGTATGGGTGGCGGTCGCATTCGCAATCATGTAAGATGATGGATTGGACCACTGTCGTCGTCGCCATCGTCTCCGCCCTGGTATCGGGCGGCGGCATCGCAGGCCTTGTTTTCTTCAAGGAGAACAAGCGCGCCCGGCAGTTGCAGAACGAGACGACGGCCTCGGCACAATGGCGTGAACTCTACGACAAAGCCGAAGCAAAGGTCGAGTCGCAGAACAAGAAGATCGACGCCCTCTACAAGGAAAACGGCTATCTGCGCGACCAGAACAACAGTCTGACGACGCAGAAAGCCGTGCTGACCATGTACAAATGCGAAACCCTCGGGTGTGCCACACGCAAGCCGCCGTTCGGCTCACAACTCAATAATCCCCACAAACAATGAAACATTTCACCCTTGCGGAGCTCACGCGCTCCGACACGGCCCTTGCCCGCGGGCTGGACAACACCCCGACCGCCGAGCACCGGGCAAATATCGAAATGACCGCGGCCCAGCTGCTCGACCCCCTGCGCGAGGCGTGGGCCCTGCGCTGCGCACGCGAGCAGTGGGGGACCCCGGCGCTGCGCGTATCGTCCGGCTACCGCGGTTTCCGGCTCAATCGCGCCGTCAGCGGCTCCACGACTTCGGCACACTGCGTCGGCTACGCGTTCGACCTGGTGCCGCAGAACGGACGCCTGGCCGAGTTCAAGCAGTTCTGCCGCTCGTGGCTCGCCGGACGGCCGTTCGACCAACTCATCTCCGAGGACGAGAACGGCGCCGGCGTGCCCCGCTGGTTGCACATCGGTTACAAGAATCGCCGGGGCGGCCAGCGCCGCCAGATGCTATCCATGCGGGGCGGACGCTATCAAGCTATGACCGCATAGAAGCGGGCAGCATCAACTCAATCTCGAAACACTTAAATTTAAAGCATCATGAAATTTTCAGAAATCATCGACCGCCTGAAGACGGGCGAAACCGTCGCCCGCGAAGCGTGGGCCGGAGGAACGTTCATTGTCAAACAGATTCCGCAGACCCTCGCGGCAGAGGTCGTGCCGCGCATGACCAGCCTGCCCGAGCCGGCCAAGAAAATCCTATGCGGCACCGTGGCGTATCACGACCAGGTGTTGATCGTCCAGGCGCGCGACCACGGGCGGGAAGCGCATGCAACGTCTTATATCCCCTCGTGGGAGGACATCTTTGCCGACGACTGGCGGATTATCAACTCGTGACCGCATGAGACGGCTGATCCTCTGTCTGCTTGTGGCTGTGGCTGCCGGGGTGCTGCTCTACGGCTGGGGCTACCGCCAGGGAGCGGCTTCGGTGGCGATCGTTGAAAGCGTGCAGACCGTCCCGGTCTACTACGAAAAGCCCGAACCCGTGCGCGTGTCGCACTCGACCGCCGCGGTCCGGGTGCCGCTGCTGCTCTTTGCACCGGCAGATACGGTGCGCCAAACCGTCGTTGTGCCGGTCGGGCAGCACGGGTTCGGTTGTGAAGATACGCCCGACAGCGTCGAGCTGCATTTCGACATCGAACGCCTGGAGTACGGCGGACGCGACACGACGTTCTTTGCCGTCGTGTCCGGACCGACGGTCGGCGGCCTCGGGCCCCGCCTCGACAAGCTGGAGCTCTACGCCGCCGAGCGCATCCGAACATCGGTCATTCACAAGCCCTACCGCTGGGAGATCGGACCGGCCGCCGGGGCATGGCGCTCGCCCGCCGGAAGCGGAATCTGGATCGGTGCCCACGCCCGCTACAACCTCGGACGGCTCCATCTCTCCGCCGCTGCCGGATACGACACCCACAACGACGGACCGTTCGGGCAGGTAAAGGTCGGGGTGGCGGTGTGGAGAATTACAAAATAAATACTATCTTTGTACCGATGTCGGAACCATTCGACGGCATCGTGCGTTGTGCAGGCGTTGCTTCGGCAACCCCGCATTTTTGCAAAAGTTGCCATATTGTTGCCATATTATTTTTATAGAAAATAGTAACGAACTGACTACTAAGCAAGTGACGTAGAAAAATATAATGTTTCCTAACCCTAAATTCGCGTTCGAGTCGCGGTGGGGCTACCAAACAGAAAAAGAGGGCGACTCCCTCTTTTTTTTGAAAGACTATGGAATCGCTCAAAGAACTCTATAAGATCGGAAACGGCCCCTCGAGCAGCCACACGATGGGACCTAAACGTGCTGCGGAACTCTTCACCGGGCACTGTCGCGGGGTCGACGCCTACCGCGTCACCCTCTACGGATCGCTCGCCGCAACGGGCAGGGGCCACCTCACCGACACGGTGATCCGCTCGGTGCTCGAGCGGTCGGCACCGACCGAAATCGTCTGGAAGCCCGAGGTTGTTCTCCCTTTCCACCCCAACGGGATGTTGTTCGAGGGGGTGAAGCAGGAGCGGATTGTCGACAGTTGGACCGTTTACAGCGTCGGAGGCGGGGCGCTCGCCGACGAGGCGGGCACTTTCGCCCGGGCCGAACACATCTACCCGCTGACGACCATCACGCAGATCAAGGAGTGGTGCTACCGCGAGGGCAAGACTTTCTGGGAGTATGTCGAGGATTGCGAGGGGCCCGAAATCTGGGACTACCTCGACCGCATCTGGACTGTGATGTGCCGGACCATCGAACGGGGTCTGAACAACGACGGCGTGCTGCCGGGCGGCCTGAAAGTCGCCCGCAAGGCGAGCACCTACCTGGTCAAGTCGAAGAGTTACACCGATTCGCTCTCGTCGCGCGCCAAAATCTACGCCTATGCGCTGGCCACCTCCGAGGAGAACGCCTCGGGCGGGGAGGTCGTAACGGCCCCCACGTGCGGTTCGAGCGGCGTCGTGCCGGCCGTCCTGTACCACCTCTCGACCTCGCGCGATTTTCTGCGCATCCGCATCCTGAGGGCGCTGGCCACGGCTGGGCTGTTCGGCAACGTGGCCAAGACCAACTCCTCGATCTCGGGGGCCGAAGTCGGCTGCCAGGGCGAGGTCGGCGTGGCATGCGCCATGGCTGCGGCGGCCGCCTGCCAGCTCTTCGGCGGCACCCCCTCGCAGATCGAATACGCCGCCGAGATGGGGCTGGAGCACCACCTGGGCCTGACGTGCGACCCCGTGTGCGGCCTGGTGCAGGTCCCCTGCATCGAGCGCAACGCCATCGCAGCGGCCCGCGCCTTGGACGCCAACATCTACGCCACGCTCTCCGACGGTTCGCACCTGGTCTCCTACGACAAGGTCGTCGAGGTAATGAACGAGACGGGCCACAACCTCCCGAGCCTCTACCGCGAGACCTCCGAGGGCGGCCTGGCCAAACGCTATACCCGCGACTGAGCGAGAAGCCGCGCGAGGAGCATCGGGCTTGCACGTTCTACCGAGCCGCAACACCCGAAATTTTGCCTTTTTATTAAATAGGTATCCCTTGTCGCATGCGGATTTTCGATTTGCATGCGACAATTTTTTCATGTTTCCGGATAGAAAGTCCTCGCACGAAGAAATTCATGCGACTACCTTTGTTTGCAGTTTCAACCTAAAACACAACTGCAAATGAAAAAATTATTCCGACTGACGCTTTTGCTTCCGCTCCTTTTCGGAGCTTGCAACGACAACGACTACGGGACCCTGAGCGGGCGCATGGACGATCTGGAAGAACGAATCGACCGGCTCGAAAAACTTTGCGGGGAGATGAATGCGAATATCTCCGCGATGCAAACGCTGGTCGATGCGCTCGGCCAGGCCAAGAGCATCGAATCGGTCGATGCGCTGGTAAACGAGGGGGGGGGAGTCGTGGGTTACACCATTACGTTTACAGACGGCAAGACCATCCCTATCTACCACGGGACCAGTGCCGGAGCTCCCGTAATAGGGGTGGCGCAGGAGGGAGAGGATTACTACTGGACCGTGGACGGAGAGTGGCTTACGGCGTCCGACGGCAGCAAGATTCCGGCCCGGGGCGTTGAAGGCCCCAGCGGTGCTACGCCCCAACTGAAAATCGAAGAGGACTACTGGTGGGTTTCAACCGACAACGGTACGACATGGAATAAAATGGGCAAGGCGACGGGTGACGACGGCGACTCCTTTTTCAAATCGGTCACGCAGACACAGACCGAGGTAGTCTTCACCCTTGCGGACGGCACCGTCATCACGCTTCCGAAAGCCGACCGGCTCCGCATCGAGCTGGAAAGCAATTTGGTCAGCATCGCTGCCGACAGCCCGGTAACGGTCGCCTACAGCTTGCAAAATGTCACGGGAGAGGCCTCCGTCGAGATCGTCTCCTCGCAGGTCATCCGGGCCAAAGCCGAAGCACAAACGCCGACCTCCGGGGTCATTGTGCTCAGCACCTCCGACCCCGAAGCCATCGACGAATATACCCGGGTGCTGGTCTTCGCTTCGGATGACCTGCGCACGGCGATGGCCGCCATCACCTTTGAGTGCGGTATTCTGCGTGTCACGGACTCTTTCCAGGTGGACGCCAGTGAGCAGCAACTCATCGTTCCGGTCGAAACCGACATGGAGTATGCGGTCACGATCGAAGAGGGTGCCAAAAGCTGGATCTCCCAGCTCGAAACCCGGGCATTGCGTACCGACAACCTGGTCTTTCGGATCGGTGAAAATTCCGGTGCGGCACGCTCGGCTGTCATCCTGCTCACGGCGGGCGAGAAAGAGTACCCCGTTGTGGTGGCACAGGCCGGCAACGAAACACCCGATCCGGTCGATCCGCCCGTAACAGGCAATGTCGAACTGGACAAACTCTACGGATACGCCGAGGGAACGACCGGCGGCGCAGGTGCAACGGCGGCCCAGACCCATCATTTCGACAACGGCGACAAGTTCCGCGAGTGGCTCTATCTGCGCGAGAAGAACAAGGACCTGACTCCGGCAATCGTCTACCTGAGCGGAACGTTCACCAAGGATCAGGGCCGCGGAGGCAGCGACGCAAGTCCCTGGTTCGACATCAAACGAACGGGTAACCTCACCATCCTCGGTACCGACAACTTCGTGATGCAGAACATCGGTCTGTTCATCAACGACTCGGAGAATATCATCATCCGCAACCTATACATCAAGATGCCCAAAGCCAACAACGGAGCCGACGGTATCTCGATGCAGGAGAGCCATAACGTCTGGGTGGATCACTGCACGTTCGAGTCGGTCAACCAGACCAAAGACTACGAAGACGGCTCTTGCGACGTGACGCACGCCACCTACAACGTAACCGTTTCGTGGTGCCATTTCATCAAGACGCAGAAATCCTGTCTGGTAGGGCACTCCAACAGCGCTTCGGCCGACACGAAAATCAGCGTGACGTTCCACCACAACTATTTCGACCTCTCTTCGTCGCGCCATCCCCGGGTTCGGTTCGGCCGGGCACACGTTTACAACAATTTCTTCAACCAGGTGACCACCTACGGTGTCGGCAGTGCTTACGGCGCAATGGTGCTCGTCGAGGACAACCTCTTCGAAAGCGTCCAGCTGCCTACCGATATATGCACGTTCCCGGCCAAGCCGAGCGGCAGCAGCTGGGTGTCGAACCTCCAGGGCTCCGTCGCAGGATTCCTTTACGAGCGGGGCAACGTCTTTCTGAACCGGCCCGACAAGGCCATCGACCCCTACCCGTTCACCAACGTGGAGTGGAAAGCCTACAACGGCGAAAAACTCGCTTCGCCCTATACGTACAACGATTTCAAACCCGCCTACAACTACCTTGTGGACGAAGCCGAACAGCTTTCGACCATCGTACCCTCTTCGGCAGGCGTCGGGAAACTCCCGGGTTTGGCCAAGGCTCCCATCGAGGTGAACAACGGCGGAATCACCACCACCGATCCCGATCCGGGAACCGATCCCGACCCCGGTCCGCAGCCGGGCGGCAGCGACCTCGGAAATGGCTGGACCCTCTTTGCCAGCGGCAGCGCGTCACCGCAAGCCAGCCTCTCGGAGACCCTCACGCTGACGGCACAGGGCAAATTCGAGAGCGGCACGCAGACGTTCGGGTATGTCTGCCGCGAGGTGACGGGGGATTTCGAAGCCACGGTCACGGTCGATTCCTTTGAGACGCCGGGCATTTCGAACCAGTCACTGGCGGGCATTCTGCTCACCCCCGACATAACGGCTTCGGGAACCAATTTCCTGCACGTCATGGCGGCGGCAGCACCCGCAAACACCTACATGCGTTCGGTGCGCACGACGGTAGCGAACGCCTCCCGCGGAGCGATCACGGCGCCGGCAACCGTCGTCGAGGGGGCCAAACCGGTGCTCAAACTCGTCCGTGCGGGCAACGACTGTTCGATCAGCTATTCGCTGGACGTCGGCGCGACGTTCGGAAAAGCGCGGACGGAGTCCTTTGCCGAACTGCCCGAGACCGTTTATGTCGGTCTGGCGGTCAACAGCGGCAACAACAGCAAAACCGCCACGGCGGTGTTCAGCGAAATGACGCTCAACGGCGAGACGGTTCCCTTCGGCATGTAGCAAGGCCCACACCCGCGATAAGAACGGACGCTTCCACCGAAGCGTCCGTTATTCGTTTGGTACGACCGGGGACGAAGCAACCTTGGCCCTGCCTCCGACCGCCACCCCTCATCAAATAACGAAGATACTCCTATCCGATCAGGAGGTTCTATTCGCCGGTCGGAGCCCGAGCGGCTACAGATTGCGGTATTCGACCGTGATTCCGCTGCGCGGCAGGTTCACGATCCGGGTGAGACGTCCTTTCTGAATCTGGGAATTGCAACATTTCAGTTTTTTCAGCCGGAACTCATAGTCCCCCGGTTTCAGCCGGCAGTGGAACTTGCCGCTGCGGTCCAGTTCGCCCGTGAGGATCGGAGAGGAGGTATCTACCAGCGTATAAATATCCACCGAAGCCCCGGCTTCGAACTCCTCGGCATAGATAATATGCAGGTTGTCCTCGTCCTCATCCTTGGAGCATCCGAAAAGAGCTCCCGGCAACAAAAAGGGCCTCCCGCGAAAGCGGGAGACCCTTTTACTGTCACACGAACAACTCTACTGCGCCTGCTGGAGCGCCTCCAGTTCGGCCGTGGAGCCGACCACGAGGTTGTCGTAGTCCCGCAGGCCCGTGCCGCCGGGGATCAGGTGGCCGCAAATGACGTTCTCTTTGAGGTTCTCCAGCGGGTCGACCTTGGCCTGGATGGCCGCCTCGTTCAGCACCTTGGTGGTCTCCTGGAACGAAGCCGCCGAGATGAAGCTCGAGGTTTGCAAGGCCGCGCGGGTGATACCCTGCAACACTTGGGTCGAGGTCGCAGGCACGATGTCGCGCACCTGAACCGGGCGCAGGTCGCGCCGCTTGAGGCTCGAATTCTCGTCCCGCAGCTTGCGCAGCGAGACGATCTGTCCGGGCTGGAGCGCCGTGGAGTCGCCGGCTTCCACGACGACGACCTTGTCGTACAGCTCGTCGTTCACGTCCATGAACTCCCACTTGTCGACGACCTGGTCCTCGAAGAAGCGGGTGTCTCCCGGGTCCTCGATGCGCACCTTGTTCATCATCTGACGGACGATGACCTCGAAATGCTTGTCGTTGATCTTCACGCCCTGCATGCGGTAGACCTCCTGCACCTCGTTGACGATGTACTCCTGTACCCGGGTCGGTCCGAGGATGTTGAGGATGTCCGACGGAGTGATGGCGCCGTCCGAAAGCGGGCTGCCGGCCTTCACGTAGTCGTTCTCCTGCACGATGATCTGACGCGACAGGGGCACCAGGTAGCGCTTCACGTCGCCCTGCTTCGAGGTGATGACGATCTCGCGGTTACCGCGCTTGATCTTGCCGAACGTCACCTCGCCGTCGATCTCCGAGACGATGGCCGGGTTCGACGGGTTGCGGGCCTCGAAGAGCTCCGTCACGCGCGGCAGACCGCCCGTGATGTCGCCGCCCGACTTGCCGACGGCGCGCGGAATCTTGATGAGGATGTCGCCCGCCTTGATCTTGGCGTTGTCTTTGACGACCACGTGCGCCCCCACGGGCAGATTGTACTGCCTGACCTCCACGCCCTCCTTGTTGACGATCCGGATGACGGGGTTGCGGGTCTTGTCCTTGGACTCGACGACCACTTTCTCCGAGAGGCCCGTCTGCTCGTCGCGTTCGTCGCGGTAGGTGATGCCCTCGACGATGTTCTCGTAGGCGGCGCGACCCTCGAATTCCGAGATGATCACGGCGTTGTAGGGGTCCCACTCGCAAACAAGGTCGCCCTTATGCACCTCGGCGCCGTCCTGCATGAAGAGCGTGGCGCCGTAGGGCAGGTTGTGCGTATAGAGCACGATCTCGGTCTTGGGATCGACGATGCGGAACTCCGACTGGCGCGAGATGACGATGTCGATCGCCTCGCCCGCGGCGTTCTTGCCCTTGACGGTGCGCAGCTCGTCGATTTCGAGCCGTCCCTCGTATTTCGAAACGACGTTGGTCTCGACGGCCGTGCCGCCGGCCACGCCGCCGACGTGGAACGTACGGAGCGTAAGCTGCGTACCCGGCTCGCCGATCGACTGGGCGGCGATGACGCCCACGACCTCGCCTTTCTGGACCATGCGGGCCGTGGCCAGGTTGCGTCCGTAGCACTTGGCGCAGACGCCCCGGCGGGCTTCGCACGTGAGCACCGAACGGATCTCGACCGACTCGAGGGGCGATTTCTCGATCTCGTCGGCAATGGCCTCGGTGATCTCCTCGCCGGCCTTGCAGATCACCTCGCCCGTGAGCGGGTGGATCACGTCGTTCAGGGCCACGCGGCCCAGGATGCGGTCGTAAAGGGTCTGCACCACGTCGTCGTTGCGCTTGATGGCCGTAGCCGTCAGTCCGCGCAGCGTGCCGCAGTCCTCCTCGTTGATGATGACATCCTGCGCCACGTCGACCAGACGGCGCGTCAGGTAACCGGCGTCGGCCGTCTTGAGGGCCGTATCGGCCAGACCCTTGCGGGCGCCGTGCGTCGAGATGAAATATTCGAGCACCGAAAGGCCCTCCTTGAAATTCGAGAGGATCGGGTTCTCGATGACCTGCTGGCCGCCCTCGACGCCCGATTTCTGCGGCTTGGCCATCAGACCGCGCATGCCGCTGAGCTGACGGATCTGCTCTTTCGAACCGCGGGCGCCCGAGTCGAGCATCATGTAGACCGGGTTGAAGCCGTCGTCGTCCTTGACCAGGGTTTCGATCACCGCCTTGGTGAGCTTGGTATTGATGTTGGTCCAGACGTCGATGATCTGGTTGTAACGCTCGTTGTTGGTGATCAGACCCATGTTGTAGTCCTCCATGATCGCATCCGAGCGTTCGTAACCCTCCTGCACGAGCTGCTCTTTCTGGTCGGGAATAATCACGGCGTCGAGGTTGAACGACAGACCGCCGCGGAATGCCATGCGGTAGCCCATGTTCTTGATGTCGTCGAGGAACGCGGCCACCTTGTCGGCGCCGGCTTTCTTCATCACCACGGCAATGATGTCCCTCAGCGACCGCTTGGTCAGCACCTCGTTGATGTAGCCCACCTCCTTGGGAACCACCTGGTTGAAGAGGATGCGGCCGATGGTCGTCTCCTTGACCTCGCGGATCGGGTTGCCCGCTGCGTCAATGTCGTCCACCAGGCACTTGACGATGGCGTGCAGGTCGGCCTGCTTCTCGTTGTAGGCGATGATCGCTTCCTCGGGGCCGTAGAAGATGCGGCCCTCGCCCTTGACGCCCTTGCGGGGTTTGGTGATGTAGTAGAGGCCCAGGACCATGTCCTGCGAGGGCACGGTGATCGGGGCGCCGTTGGCGGGGTTCAGGACGTTGTGCGAGCCGAGCATCAGCAGCTGCGCCTCCAGGATGGCGGCGTTGCCCAGCGGCAGGTGGACGGCCATCTGGTCGCCGTCGAAGTCGGCGTTGAACGCCGTACAGGCCAGCGGATGGAGCTGCATGGCCTTGCCCTCGATCAGTTTGGGCTGGAACGCCTGGATACCCAGGCGGTGCAGCGTCGGGGCGCGGTTCATCAGCACGGGGTGGCCCTTGATGACGTTCTCCAGAATGCCCCAGATCACGGGGTCTTTCCTGTCGATGATCTTCTTGGCCGACTTGACGGTCTTGACGATGCCGCGCTCGATCAACTTGCGGATCACGAACGGCTTGTACAATTCGGCGGCCATGTCCTTGGGAATACCCATCTCGTGCATCTTCAGCTCGGGACCCACGACGATGACCGAACGGGCCGAGTAATCGACGCGCTTACCCAGCAGGTTCTGGCGGAAGCGGCCCTGCTTGCCCTTGAGCGAATCGGAGAGCGATTTGAGCGGGCGGTTCGACTCGTTCTTCACGGCATTCGACTTGCGCGAGTTGTCGAAGAGCGAGTCGACGGCCTCCTGCAACATGCGTTTCTCGTTGCGCAGAATCACCTCGGGGGCCTTGATCTCGATCAGGCGCTTGAGGCGGTTGTTGCGGATGATGACGCGGCGGTAGAGGTCGTTCAAATCCGATGTGGCGAAGCGGCCGCCGTCGAGCGGCACCAGCGGGCGCAGCTCGGGCGGAATGACGGGAATGACGTTCAGCACCATCCACTCGGGCTTGTTCTTGCCCTCCGAGGCGCGGAACGACTCGATGACATTGAGGCATTTCAGCGCCTCGGACTTGCGCTGCTGCGAGGTCTCGGTCGAGGCTTTGTGCCGCAGGGCGTAGGACATGGAATCGAGGTCCACCTGTCTGAGCAGCGCCAGCACGGCCTCGGCGCCCATCTGGGCGACGAACTTGTTGGGGTCGCTGTCGTCGAGCGACTGGTTGCCCTTGGGCAGCGCGGCCAGCACATCGAGATACTCTTTCTCCGAGAGGGTCTGCAAGCGCTCGATGCCCTGCTCCGAAGCGGCGCCGGCGTTGATCACGACGTAGCGCTCGTAGTAGATGATCGCCTCGAGCTTCTTGGAGGGAATACCCAGCAGATAGCCGATCTTCGAGGGCAGCGAACGGAAATACCAGATGTGGACCACCGGAACCACCAGCGAGATGTGGCCCATGCGCTCGCGGCGCACCTTTTTCTCGGTCACCTCCACGCCGCAGCGGTCGCAGACGATCCCCTTGTAGCGGATGCGCTTGTACTTGCCGCAGTGGCACTCGTAGTCCTTGACCGGACCGAAGATGCGCTCGCAGAACAGACCGTCCCGCTCGGGCTTGTAGGTACGGTAGTTGATGGTCTCGGGCTTGAGCACCTCGCCGCTCGACTGGGCCAGAATCTCCTCGGGGGAGGCCAGGCCGATCGAAATCCGGCTGTAACCGTTGTTCGTCTTATTGTCTTTGGAAATGGACATATTTGTTTTCGTTTTTCTTTTCCTCGTAAATTTCCCTTACTCCAGTTTGACCGAGAGGGCCAGACCGCGCAGCTCGTGCAGCAGCACGTTCATCGCCTCCGGAATACCCGGCTTGGGCAGGTTCTCGCCCTTGACGATGGCCTCGTACGCCTTGGCGCGGCCCATCACGTCGTCGGACTTGATCGTCAGAATCTCCTGCAGGATGTTGGCGGCGCCGAAGCCTTCGAGCGCCCAGACCTCCATCTCGCCGAAACGCTGACCGCCGAACTGGGCCTTACCGCCCAAGGGCTGCTGCGTAATCAGGGAGTAGGGACCGATCGAACGGGCGTGCATCTTGTCGTCGATCATGTGGCCCAGCTTGAGCATGTAGATCACGCCCACGGTGGCCGGCTGGTCGAACATTTCTCCCGTGCCGCCGTCGTAGAGGTAGGTGCGTCCGCTGTGCGGAATACCGGCCTGGGCCGTGTACTCGTTGATCTGGTCGAGCGAGGCGCCGTCGAAGATCGGGGTGGCGAATTTCAGCCCCAGCTCGCGGCCGGCCCAGCCCAGCACGGTCTCGTAAATCTGCCCCAGGTTCATACGCGAGGGCACGCCCAGCGGGTTGAGGCAGATGTCGACAATGGTGCCGTCTTCGAGGAACGGCATGTCCTCGTCGCGCACGATGCGGGCCACGATGCCCTTGTTGCCGTGGCGTCCGGCCATCTTGTCGCCCACCTTGAGTTTGCGCTTCTTGGCGATGTAGACCTTGGCCATCTGGATCACGCCCGTCTGCGGCAGCTCGTCGCCGTTGGTGAGGTTGTATTTCTCGCGCTTGATCGCCGCGTCGGCCTTTTTCCACTCGATCGTGTAGTTGTTGATCGTGGCTTCGATCAGCGCGTCGGTGTGCGCATCGCCCGTCCACTTGCAGGAGCCCAGATTGAGGTAGCCCATCGCCACGCCGGTCTTCTCGTCCGACGATTTGCGGGCGATCTCGTCGAGCAGCTTCTGCGAGAATTTGGTGCCGGCCGGATAGAGCTCGACGCCGAAATAGTCGGTGATGCCCTGCGCGGTCTTGCCTTGCAGCAGCGACCAGAGTTTCTGCACGAGGCGCTTGGTCAGCTCCGCGATCTCCGAAGCAAATTTCTCGTCGAGCTTCTCCAGCAGCGCCTTCTCGGCCGTCTTGCCCTTCTTGCCCTCCTTGTTGGCGCGGCTGTACAGGGTCGTGCCGATGACCACGCCGTGCAGCGACGGCTGGGCCTTGAGCGAAGCGTCCTTCACGTCGCCGGCCTTGTCGCCGAAGATGGCGCGCAGCAGCTTCTCCTCGGGCGAGGGATCGCTTTCGCCCTTGGGGGTGATCTTGCCGATGAGGATGTCGCCCGGGTGGACGTTGGCGCCGATGCGGATCACGCCGTTGGCGTCGAGGTCCTTGGTGGCCTCCTCCGAGACGTTGGGAATGTCCGATGTCAGTTCCTCGACGCCGCGCTTGGTGTCGCGCACCTCCATGATGTACTCGTCGACGTGGACCGAGGTGAAGATGTCCTCGCGCTGGATGCGCTCCGAGATGACGATGGCGTCCTCGAAATTGTACCCTTTCCAGGGCATGAACGCCACCTTGAGGTTGCGGCCCAGGGCCAGCTCGCCGCGCTCGGTCGAGTAGCCCTCGGTGAGAATCTGCCCTTTAGTAACTTTGTCCCCCGTCAAGACGGTGGGCTTGAGGGTCACCGAGGTATTCTGGTTGGTACGGCGGTAGCGCGGGAGTTCGTAGGTGGTGATCTCGGGCGCGAACGAGGCGAGCACCTCGTCCTCCGTGCGCTTGTAGCGTATCTGGATCTTCGCGGCGTCGGCGAAGACCACCTCGCCGTCGCCCTCGGCCACGATCTGGATGCGGCTGTCGGAGATCATGTCGCGCTCGATGCCCGTGCCCACGATCGGAGCCTCGGAGGTCACCAGCGGCACGGCCTGGCGCATCATGTTCGAACCCATCAGCGCGCGGTTGGCGTCGTCGTGCTCGAGGAACGGGATGAGGCTGGCGGCGATCGAGGCGATCTGGTTGGGCGCCACGTCCATCAGGTTCACCTCGTCGGCCGTGACGACCGGGAAATCGGCGCCCTGACGCGCCTTGATGCGGTCGGGTTGCAGGAAATGGCCCTCCTCGTCGATGGGCATGTTCGACTGCGCGACGATCTTGCCCTCCTCCTCTTCGGCCGAGTAGTAGCGGATGTGCGAGTTGTCGAGGTCGATCTTCCCGCCCTCGACCGTCCGGTAGGGGGTCTCGATGAATCCCATCGGCGAAATCTTCGCATAGACGCACAGCGACGAGATCAGACCGATGTTCGGTCCCTCGGGCGACTCGATCGGGCAGAGACGGCCGTAGTGGGTGTAGTGGACGTCGCGGACCTCGAACCCGGCGCGGTCGCGCGACAGACCGCCGGGGCCGAGGGCCGAGAGGCGGCGCTTGTGCGTGATTTCAGCCAGCGGGTTGATCTGGTCCATGAACTGCGAGAGCTGCGAGGTGCCGAAGAACGAGTTGATCACCGACGAGAGCGTCTTGGCGTTGATCAGGTCCACGGGGGTGAAGACCTCGTTGTCGCGCACGTTCATGCGCTCGCGGATCGTGCGCGCCATGCGCACGAAGCCCACCGAGAACTGGTTCGAGAGCTGCTCGCCCACGGTGCGCACGCGACGGTTCGACAGGTGGTCGATGTCGTCCACGTCGGCCTTGGAGTTGATCAACTGGATCAGGTACTTGATGATGGCGATGATGTCCTCGCGCGTCAGGGTGCGGATGGCCGGGTCGGTGTCCAGCGACAGCTTCTTGTTGATGCGGTAGCGGCCCACGTCGCCCAGGTCGTAACGCTTGTCCGAGAAGAAGAGTTTCTCGATCACGTCGCGTGCCGTGGCCTCATCGGGCGGCTCCGAGGCGCGCAGCTGGCGGTAGATGTAGACCACGGCCTCCTTTTCGGAGTTGCAGGGGTCCTTTTGCAGCGTGTTGTAGATGATCGAAAAGTCGATGCCCGACTGGTTCTCCTTGTGCAGCAGAATCGTCTTGGCGCCCGACTCGATGATCTGGTCGACGTGCTCCTCCTGGAGCACCGTCTCGCGGTCGACGATCACGTTGTTGCGCTCGATGGAGACCACCTCGCCCGTGTCCTCGTCGACGAAATCCTCGACCCAGGTCGAGAGCACCCGCGCCGCGAGCTTGCGGCCCACGGCTTTCTTGAGGTTGGTCTTCGAGACTTTCACCTCGTCGGCCAGGTCGAAGATCTCCAGAATCTGCTGGTCGGCCTCGTAGCCGATGGCGCGCAGCAGCGTGGTGACCGGGAGCTTCTTCTTGCGGTCGATGTAGGCGTACATCACGTTGTTGATGTCCGTAGCGAACTCGATCCACGAACCCTTGAACGGAATGATTCGCGCCGAGTAGAGTTTGGTGCCGTTGGTGTGCATGCTCTGACCGAAGAAGACGCCCGGCGAGCGGTGCAGCTGGGAGACGATGACGCGCTCGGCACCGTTGATGACGAACGTGCCGCGCTCGGTCATGTAGGGGATCGTACCGAAATAGACGTCCTGAACGACGACGCCGAAATCTTCGTGTTCGTCGTCCGTGCAGTAAAGCTTCAGCTTGGCTTTGAGGGGGACGCTGTATGTCAACCCGCGCTCCAGACACTCCTCGATCGAGTAACGCGGCGGGTCGATATAGTAATCGATAAACTCCAGGACAAAATTGTTCCGGGTATCCGTAATGGGGAAATTTTCCTGGAAGACCCTGTACAGGCCCTCGTTCTTACGGTTTTCGGCCGTGGTATCCATTTGGAAAAAATCCCGGAATGATTTGAGCTGTACCTCCAGCAGATCCGGGTACGGGACCCGGTTCCTGACTGTCGAAAAGCTAATTCTTTGTTGTGTTTTTGCTGTGGACATCGTGTGATCCAAATTATGTTCGATGTGTTATTTCGGTGGGTTACGCTCCCGAAAAAAGCGAGGGCTTCCGTCTATCCCGCCAATGCTCCCGTTGAAAGGCCGCAAGGCCCGGGAGCATCGTCTTCCAAAGAGTGGACACAGCTCCGATTCGGCACTTCCAGTCTTTAGACCAAGAAAAGGCATAGAGCCAACACGCCGGTTAGCCCTATACCTGTTTCGCCTATTGTCGGCTCAGCAGCAAATGCTACTTGAGCTCGACTTCAGCACCTGCCTCCTCGAGCTGGCCTTTGATCTGCTCGGCCTCCTCCTTGGAAACACCCTCCTTGACAGCCTTGGGAGCACCGTCGACGAGCGCTTTGGCGTCGCCCAGCGAAAGGCCGGCGATCTCTTTCACGGCCTTGATGACCTGGAGCTTGGCCTGACCGGCGCTCTTCAGGATCACGTCGAACGACGTCTTCTCGGCAACAGCGGCCTCGCCTGCGCCGGCAGCGGGAGCTGCCACGGCCACAGCGGCAGCAGCCGGCTCGATGCCGTACTCCTCCTTGAGGATCTGAGCGAGTTCGTTTACCTCGGTAACCTTCAGGTTAACCAGTTCTTCAGCAAGTTTCTTTACGTCTGCCATAGTTGTAAGCTTATTAAATTTTGTTTTGAATTCCTGTTGTGATTAGTTGTTTCTCGATTCGAGCGTCTTGACGAGGCCCGCAATCTTTTGACCTGCACTGGCCTGCAATGCAGAAATAACATTCTTCGCCGGAGATTGCAGCAGGGCGATGATGTCGCCGATGAGCTCCTCCTTGGATTTGATGTTGCACAGCGCGTCCAGCTGGTTGTCGCCGATGTAGACGCACCCCTCGGCAAACGCCGCTTTGAGCACGGGTTTCTCCGATTTCTTGCGGAACTCCTTGATCAGCACGGCCGGTGCTTTCGCAACATGGGTGAACAGCACCGAGGTCGGACCCTCCAGTACCTTGACCAGCTCGGCATCCGCCATCTCCACCTTTTCGAGCGCTTTCGACAGCAGGGTGTTCTTCACCACCACCAGCTTGACGTCGCTCTCGAAGCACTTGCGGCGCAACGTAGCGGTCTGCTCGGCGTTGAGCGCCTCGATGTCGGCGATATAAAAATGAGGATAGGCCCGGAGCTGCTCGGCAAGGCTGTCGATAACAACCATCTTTTCTTCCTTAGTCATCTCTTCTCTCCTCCTTTTTATTTGGTTTCAACTGATTTGGAATCGATCTGCAAGCCGGGACTCATCGTGGTCGAGAGATAGACGCTCTTCACGTAAGACCCTTTCGCAGCAGCCGGTTTGAGCTTCAGAATCATGTTCAGCACCTCCTTGGCGTTTTCGACGATCTGCTCGGGCGTAAACGAGACCTTGCCCACCGACGTGTGGATGATACCGAACTTGTCGACCTTGAAATCGATCTTACCGGCCTTGACCTCCTGCACGGCCTTGCCGACCTCCATCGTGACCGTACCGGTCTTGGGGTTGGGCATCAGGCCGCGGGGACCCAGAATACGGCCCAGCGCGCCCACCTTGCCCATCACGTTCGGGGTGCAGATGATCACGTCGACGTCGGTCCAGCCGGACTTGATCTTGTCGACGTACTCGTCCAGTCCGACGTAATCGGCACCGGCAGCCTGCGCTTCGGCCTCCTTTTCGGGAGTACAGAGCACCAGCACGCGGACGGTCTTGCCCGTACCGTGGGGCAGCGTCACCACGCCGCGGACCATCTGGTTCGCCTTGCGGGGGTCTACGCCCAGACGGACATCGACGTCGACCGAAGCATCGAATTTCGTGAAAGTGATTTCCTTCAGAAGAGCGGCGGCCTCCGACAGCTTGTAAGCCTTCCCGGCTTCCACCTTGGCGCAGGCGATTTTTTGATTTTTTGTCAACTTACTCATCTTACGTTACATGTTAGGAAATTCACCGACGACATTGATACCCATACTGCGGGCAGTACCGGCAACCATGCGCATAGCGGACTCCAGGGTAAAGCAGTTCATGTCAGGCATTTTGTCCTGAGCGATCTCACGAACCTGGTCCCACGTCACCTGCCCCACCTTGTCGCGGTTGGGCTGTGCGGAACCCGTCTGGATTTTCGCTGCTTCCTTGAGCTGGACGGCTACGGGCGGCTGTTTTACAACGAAATCGAACGACTTATCGCTGTAAACGGTGATGATGACCGGAAGAACCTTGCCGGCCTTGTCCTGGGTGCGCGCATTGAACTGCTTGCAGAAGTCCATGATATTGACTCCCTTAGAACCCAATGCGGGACCCACCGGGGGCGAAGGATTGGCGGCACCACCTTTGATCTGCAATTTAATAAATGCAGCAACCTCTTTTGCCATAGTTTTCCTTGTTAATTATTCTTTTTCTACTTGTGTGAAACTCAACTCCATGGGAGTTTTGCGCCCGAATATCTTCACCGATACCGTGAGTTTCTTGCGCTCATTATCAACGGCCTCGATGGTACCTTGGAAGCTTGAGAAAGGACCATCGGTGACCTTGACGGTCTCGCCGACGAAGAATGGTGTTTCGTTCTCCTCCTCCATCGCATTCATCTCATCGACGCGACCGAGGATGCGCGCCACCTCTTGTGGACGAAGCGGCGTGGCATTCATTTTGCGGCTGTCCTCCTTGGTATCGCCCAAAAAGCCCAGCACGTTGGGGGTATTACGAATCAGAATCGGAATCTGACCAACGAACGCAGCCTCGACCAGCACGTAGCCGGGGTAGGAGACTTTCTCCTTGGAGACTTTCTTGCCGTTGCGGATGGTATAGACTTTCTCGGTGGGGATCAGCACCTGGGAGATGTACTCCTCGAGGTGGTTGTGGCGAACCTCGGCCTCGATGTACTCCTTGACCTTGTTCTCCTTACCGCCGATCGCCCGGACGACATACCACTGTTTCTTGATTTCGCTCATCTTTCGCAGCAACAATTATCGGCCGAGATTGCCCAGTGCCCGGTAGATGGCGTCCATCACGTTCTCGAACGTAACGTCCATGGCCAGCACGACCACCGCGAAGATGACCGAAGCCACCATCACCACGATCGTGGAGCTCTGGAGCTGCACGAACGTGGGCCACGTCACCTTGTTTACCAGTTCGTTGTAGGATTCTTTGATGTAATTCAGCATAACTTTCTTCCTTTATTCTCAGCAGGAGCAGAGAGATTCGAACTCCCATCAACGGTTTTGGAGACCGCTATTCTACCCTTGAACTATGCTCCTAAAAAGGGAGGCGGCACGGTGATACCGCCTCCCGGATGTTATCGTGTGAAACTATTTCACGATTTTCAGAATCTGACCGGCACCTACCGTACGGCCGCCCTCGCGGATTGCGAAACGCAGACCCTCGTTCAGCGCGACGGGGTAGATCAGCTTCACGGTGATGGTCACGTGGTCGCCCGGCATGACCATGTCCACGCCTGCGGGCAGGTGCACCTCACCCGTTACGTCCATCGTACGCAGGTAGAACTGCGGGCGGTAGTTGTTGTGGAACGGCGTGTGGCGGCCACCCTCCTCTTTCTTGAGGATGTAGACCTCGGCCTCGAACTCGGTGTGCGGGGTGATCGACTTGGGAGCAGCCACGACCATGCCGCGCTTCACGTCCTTCTTGTCGATACCGCGGAGCAGCAGACCCACGTTGTCGCCGGCCTCGCCCTGATCGAGCAGCTTGCGGAACATCTCCACGCCGGTGCAGGTCGAGGTGAGGGTCTTCTCCTCCAGACCGATGATCTCGACGGGATCGCCCACGTGGATGATACCGGTCTCGATACGGCCCGTTACGACGGTGCCGCGGCCGGTGATCGAGAATACGTCCTCGACGGGCATCAGGAACGGCTTCTCGTTCTCACGCTGCGGGATGGGAATGTATTCGTCGACGGCAGCCATGAGCTCCATGACCTTGTCCTCCCACTTGGCCTCGCCGTTCAGGCCGCCCAGTGCGGAACCGCGGATGATGGGGGCGTTGTCGCCGTCGTACTCGTATTTCGAAAGCAGGTCGCGGACCTCCATCTCGACCAGGTCGAGCATTTCGGGATCGTCCACCATGTCGCACTTGTTCAGGAAAACGACGATACGCGGAACGTTCACCTGACGGGCCAGCAGTACGTGCTCGTTGGTCTGGGGCATCGGACCGTCGGTAGCGGCAACGACCAGGATGGCGCCGTCCATCTGAGCGGCACCCGTTACCATGTTTTTCACGTAGTCGGCGTGTCCGGGGCAGTCCACGTGGGCGTAGTGGCGGTTGGCCGTCTGGTACTCGACGTGCGAGGTGTTGATCGTGATACCGCGCTCTTTCTCCTCGGGTGCGTTGTCGATCGAATCGAACGAACGGAGCTCCGACAGACCTTTCTTAGCCAGAACGGTCGTGATAGCGGCGGTAAGGGTCGTCTTACCGTGGTCTACGTGACCGATGGTACCGATGTTGACATGCGGTTTCGACCGGTCGAATTTTTCTTTTGCCATAGTATTAAGTATTTAAAGTATTGTTAAAAATTGCCTAAAAGTTTTAAAATTCATTTCGCAGAACGGGCGGCGACGCACCCTCGGTCCAGAAGACCTGCATCGCACGCCGCTCGGCGCGATCTGGAGCGGAAGACGAGGCTCAAACTCGCGACCCTCAGCTTGGAAGGCTGATGCTCTATCAACTGAGCTACTTCCGCAAAAATATACCGTATCAGAGTCAGCCCTCCCGCTTGCGAACGTCCGCATTTTCGGGACGCCGCACAGGTCTTGCAACTCCAACCGGCACTCTTTTTTATCAGTGGGAAGTGATGGATTCGAACCACCGAAGGCGTAAGCCAGCAGATTTACAGTCTGCCCCATTTGGCCACTCTGGTAACTTCCCTTGTCTTTGTGCTCCCTTTTCCGCGTCTGGCATTGCGCGCCGCTCGGGTTTTCCTTATTTCCGGAGGAATTGGCTCGTGTCCCTCGGCTCTGCGCCTCGCTCCACGTCGCCCATCCCTTGCGGGGGAGGCTTTCGTTCGGCCGCTGTCCGGTTGACGCAAAAGCCGCTTCGTTTCTTCGAAACTCCCGCATCTGAAAATCTTTGTCCGCACGAGGCGAGCCTCTCGCTGCCAAATTTTTTCAACTGCGCCGCCAAGGCGGGCGTCTTTTTGCTCTTCCCTCGATCGGCTTTCCGAGCCGATGGAGGGATTCGAACCCCCGACCAGCTGATTACAAATCAGCTGCTCTGGCCAACTGAGCTACATCGGCATAATCGACCGTTTTGGATTGCAAAAGTAGGCATAAAAAATTTATCCCGCAAATTATCGGCGAATAAATTTTCTACTTTTTCACTCTTCTCAAAGAACCCGGCGCTTTCCTCCCGGCAAATGGGATGAAATCGGGTGCAAAGATAGGAAAAGTTTTGGATAACGCAACAGCCTGCGCAAAAAATATCACACTCCGCGCCGAACCGTGCCACCGGCGGGCCTTAATTACGCGCAGGTCACCCCTCCTTGATCGAGGCGATCAACTGGGCGGGCGTGGCTTGCAGGTAGTTTTTGCAGAAGCGGCTGAACTGGGTGTAGTGGTGGAAACCGTACTTGTCCATGAGCACCTTGGTGCTGTCCTCGCCGTCGCGTATGTCCGCAAAGATCTTCATCGCTTTCTGGCGCATCATCCAGTGGTAGACGCTGTCGTTGAAATGCTCGGCGAAACGGCGCTTGAAGACCGAAAGGCTCATGCCCGCCAGTGCGGCCAGTTCGGCCACGCCCTGCGCCTTGTCGTAGTTGTTGCAGACGAAGACGCGGAAATTGTCCTGCGGCTGAATCATCGACTGGAAGAAATAGGCGTGTTCGGTCGGGGTATAGAGTACTTTTATCATCATGAAGAGCTCGGTGGCTTTCATCTTCTGGTAGCGGGCGCATTCGCACAACTCGGGAACGGAGAAGAGGTCGGCGAAGAGGCGTTCGACGGTCGGGTGCATCGAGAGCGTGGGTACCGACTCGGTGGGGATCACCGAGTCGTAGGGCATCGAGCGGTCGAAAATATCCTGCTCGCAGAACTCGATGCGGTGGATCAGCGAGAGCACCACCACCCGGGCTTCGTCCTGCGCCGTAGCCATGTAGCGCTCGCCGCGCGACAGGCAGGCGCACTGCTTCGAGGTGACGAGTTTAACGGCCGGGCCGCACTCCAGCTTGAGCGTTCCGCTCAGGACGAAGAGAATGCGGACCATGCGGTCGGCCGGGAATGTGACGCCCTCGCCGGCGGCAAACTCCCGCTGCGCGAACCGGCAGTAGGTCGATTCGCCGATGCGGCGAAACGGTGCAGGAAATGTAGGACAACTACTACAATCCGCAGGACATCCTTCTTTCAGTGCCGGCTCCACAAACTGCGGTTTGGGTTGAGAATCCATCGTTCTTGTTTCGAAAATTGAGTTTTCAAAGGTACAAAAAAATTCAAAACCGCAAATAAACGGAGCCCCGCGAAGCAAAAAAATCCCCGCCGAAACGGGGATAAATGCGGCACGAACAGCCCGAAAAGTTATTTATAGCTGATGATGAGCACCTTGGAGGAGTCCCAGAAACGGGCCGGATCGGTGATGACCAGCCGCTCCACGACCTTGTCCGCTCCGGTTTCCAGTTCGAAAGAGCCTTCGGGATGCGTCGTCACGACGGTCACTCGCTTTTTTCCGACGGGAATTTCGGTCAGCAGCCGCGAATCGGCCCGGGTGAAACTGTCGAGGTTGGTGTTGCGCCCAGCTGTCAGCGTTCTTCCGATGAAGCCCTGTTTGTCGATGATCTGCGCTTCGCGCAGCTCTTTCTCGGTACCTATGATATAATAAACGGTGTTGAGCCGGTTTTCCAGTTCGGTCTTTTCGCGGCTGAGCGTATCCACCCGAGCCCCGCGCTCGGCGACCTGCTCGGTCAGCGTTTGCACCTCGACCCCCTTTTGCGCCAGGTTTTCGTGCAACTGCGCAACCTCGGCGCTCTTCCGGGCGAGTTGCTCGTTGAGGTCGGCGATCATCTTCTCCAACCCCGTGATCCGCAGGTTGGCCTTGCGCAACTGCGATGCCGCGCGCTGGAGCGAAGCGATCTTCGATTTGTTCTCCTGCAACAGCCGGTCGATAGCCGCGATGTCGTTGCGGATCTCCCCGGCCGGGCGCCGTCCTCCCTCGCTCTCTTCGGCCAGCGAGATCAGGTTCTCGCGTGAACGGATCTGCGCCAGGTTCTCCGAGATGGCGTTGATGTCTTCGAAGACGGCGTTGATGAGCGAATCCTTGGCCGAAACCACCTGCACGAGCGAATCGCGCTGCCCCTCGACCGCGAGGACCGTCTTTTTGCCTGCACACGACGAGAGGAGCGTCAGCGCACCCATCGTCGCAAAAATGATAAATTTCATAACCAACAAACTTTTTTGTTGCTTGCCCGCGACAAATATACGCATTAAAACGGCAGGCTGTACGAAAAAATCGCATCGGAGGATAAAAAAAGAGGGCCGCACCCGGTGCAGCCCTCTTTTTTCGACGCGAAACTTTTTATTTCGCGTTTTTCTTATCGTAGCGTTTTGCGTAACGGCTCATAAACTTATCGACGCGACCGGCGGTGTCAACCAACTTCATCTTGCCCGTGTAGAACGGGTGCGAGGTGTTGGAAATTTCCATCTTATACACGGGATAGGTTTCGCCGTTCACTTCGATGGTCTCTTTTGTCGAAACGGCGGACCGGCACAAAAACACGACGTCGTTGGACATGTCCTTGAA
>NZ_DBFWLG010000018.1:0-98755 GCF_048465575.1 Alistipes sp. | reverse complement strand
TTCGTTATGACTGATCCTATTGCGGACTTTCTGACCAGAATTAGAAACGCAGTGAAAGCCAACCACAAGGTGGTTGAAGCTCCTGGCTCCAAAATTAAGCAGGAAATCACGAAGATTCTTTACGAGCAGGGCTACATCCTGGCTTACAAGTTCGACACCGACGAAAAAGGTCACCCGTCGATCAAGATCGCGTTGAAATGGGATGCGGCCACCAAGGCCAATGCCATCAAGAACCTCAAGCGCGTGAGCCGTCCGGGTCTGCGTCAGTACACCTCGTGCGACGACATGCCGCGCGTGCTGAACGGACTGGGCATCGCCATCCTCTCCACGTCGAAAGGTATCATGACCGACGCCCGGGCGCGTCAGGAGCGTGTCGGCGGCGAGGTGCTGTGCTACATCTACTAATCGCAAAATCACTAAAGAACAACACACATGTCAAGAATTGGTAAATTACCTGTAAACCTGCCCGCCGGCGTGACCGTAGAGGTCTCGGCCGACAATACGGTAAGCGTGAAAGGGCCACTCGGGACGCTGAGTCAGAAAGTGGACTCGGACATTACGGTAGAGGTCGCAACGCACAAGGACATCCACACCGGGAACGAGGTTCCCGCCGTGCTCGTATCGCGTCCGACGAACCAGCCCCGCCACCGTTCGCTGCACGGGCTGTACCGCGCGCTGATCAACAACATGGTCGTCGGCGTGTCGAAAGGCTACGAGATCAAGCAGGAACTCGTGGGCGTCGGCTTCAAGGCCGAAATGAAGGGCCAGGTGCTCGAGATGAGCCTCGGCTACTCGCACGATACGCATTTCATGCTTCCCAAGGAGGTGACTGCCACCGCAGTCACCGAGAAGAAAGGCAACCCCATCGTCACGCTCAAGTCGATCGACAAGCAGCTCGTGGGCCAGGTGGCTGCCAAGCTCCGCTCGCTGCGCAAACCGGAGCCGTACAAGGGCAAGGGTATCAAGTTCGTCGGCGAGCAACTGCGTCGCAAGGCGGGCAAATCAGCAGGTGCTAAATAGTAAATAGACCGAAAAGTATGTCACTGAACAAGATAGAAAGAAGAGAGAGGATCAAGATGCGTATCCGCAAGATCGTGAGCGGAACGGCAGCACAGCCTCGCATGACCGTATATCGTAGCAACAAGCAGATCTACGTGCAGTTTATCGATGACCTCCAGGGGGTAACCCTGGCTACGGCATCCTCGCTGGACAAGGAGGTGGCCGAGGCCGCAGCCGGCAAGAACAAGACCGAGGTCGCCGCCTTGGTGGGCAAACTGGCCGCCGAGCGCGCTGTGGCGAAAGGAATCGCCGAGGTGGCGTTCGACCGCAACGGCTACCTCTATCACGGAAGAGTTAAACAGCTGGCCGAAGCAGCACGCGAAGGCGGACTTAAATTCTAAGCGATCATGGCAAATACCAACATAAAGAAAGTACGCACCAGCGACCTCGAGCTCAAGGACCGGCTCGTCAGCATTCAGCGTGTTACCAAGGTAACCAAGGGCGGTCGCACGTTCAGTTTCTCGGCCATCGTCGTCGTCGGTAACGAGGACGGCGTGGTAGGTTACGGCCTGGGCAAGGCGTCGGAGGTGCAGGCCGCCATCGCCAAAGGCGTGGAGGATGCCAAGAAAAACCTGGTGAAGATTCCCGTCATCAAGGGCACGATTCCCCACAAACAGGAGTATCGTTACGGCGGTTCGCTGGTGATGATCCGTCCGGCAGCTCCCGGTACGGGTATCATCGCGGGCGGTGCCATGCGTGCCGTTTTGGAGTCGCTGGGTATCAAGAACGTGCTGGCAAAGAGCAAAGGTTCCTCGAACCCCCACAACCTGGTCAAGGCGACCATCGGCGCACTGTGCGAGCTGCGCGATGCACACAGCGTAGCGCGTCTGAGGGGAATCACGATGGACAAGGTGTTTAACGGTTAATTCCACGAAAGAAATGGCAAGATTGAAAATCACCCAGACCCGAAGCCGCATCGGTGCTACGGAACGTCAGTGCCGCAACCTCGATGCACTGGGCCTGAAGCGTATCAACGCTGTCGTCGAGCACGACGATTCGGCAATCATCAAGGGCATGATCGAGCGCGTGAAGCACCTGGTGCGGGTCGAAGAGGTCGCCCAGAAGAAAGCCGCCGCTCCCAAGGCCCCGAAGGCCCCGGCCGAACCGGAAGCCCAGGCCGCAGAATAAGTTTAACTGCTAACGGATTTATTAGAATGGAACTCAATAATCTCAAACCCGCAAAGGGTTCAACGCACCACGAAAAGCGAATCGCCCGTGGTGCCGGTTCGGGGCACGGTGGCACGGCCACGCGTGGCCACAAGGGTGCGCAGTCGCGTTCGGGTTACTCGCGCAAGCTGGGCTTCGAAGGCGGCCAGATGCCGTTGCAGCGCCGGCTTCCCAAGTTCGGTTTCACCAACCTGAAGCGGGTCGAATTCAAGGCGATCAACCTCTCCACGCTGGAGGAGCTGGCAGCCAAGAAAGCCCTTACGGAGGTTACGGTTGAGACGCTCATCGGTGCCGGTTTCATCTCGTCGAACGACAAGGTGAAGATCCTGGGTAACGGTACGCTCTCGAAAGCGCTCGCCGTCAAGGCCCACGCATTCTCGAAGAGCGCCGAGGCAGCCATCGCGGCAGCCGGAGGCAGCGTCGAAAAACTGTAAGGAACCTCTTATAACCCAAAAATTATGAATCAGTATCTCATTGTTGGTATCGTCTTTTTGGTGGTAATCGCTCTTTTGGCGACCAACAAGAAAGTGGTAGAAACGCTCAAGAATATCTACAAGATCGAGGAGTTGCGCAAACGTGTGATCTACACGATCGGGCTCTTGCTGGTCTACCGCTTGGGCAGTTTCGTAGTGATTCCGGGCATCAACCCCAACGCCTTGGGCGAGGGGTCGGCGTATGCGAGCCAGTTGGAGGGCAACGGACTGCTGGGTCTGTTGAACGTCTTCTCGGGCGGTGCATTCGGTAACGCCGCGATCTTCGCGCTCGGAGTCATGCCGTATATCACCGCCTCGATCATCATCCAGCTGATGGGTATGATGATTCCGTATTTCCAGAAGATGCAGAAGGAGGGTGAGAGCGGCCGCCGCAAGATGAACCAGTGGACACGCTTTCTGACGATCGGCGTGCTCCTGTTGCAGGGCCCGGCGTTTATCGCCAACCTCTACCACCAGGTCCCCACTGCATTCGTCTACGGCAATTCGTTCGGCTTCGTGGCCTATGCGACGACGATCCTCATCGCCGGCACCATGTTCATCATGTGGCTGGGCGAGAAGATCACCGACAAGGGTATCGGTAACGGTATCTCCCTGATCATCATGATCGGCATCGTGGCGCGCCTCCCGCACGCCCTGCTGGCCGAGGTCAACGCCCGCTTCCAGACGGCAAGCGGCAGCGCGATCATGCTGATCCTGGAGCTGGTGCTGCTGTTCCTTGTCTTCATGGCTACGATCGCCCTGGTGCAGGCTGTCCGCAAGGTGCCTGTACAGTATGCCAAGCGTATCGTCGGAAACAAACAGTACGGGGGCGTACGCCAGTACATTCCCCTGAAGATGAATGCTGCGAACGTGATGCCCATCATCTTCGCGCAGGCTCTGATGTTCATTCCGGCGCTCTTTACCGGTACGGCTTTCGCGGCTGCCTTCAGCTCGATGACCGGTTTCTGGTACAACTTTACGCTGGCCGTGCTGGTAGTCGCGTTCACCTATTTCTACACCGCGATTATCATCAATCCTCAAATGATGGCCGATGACATGAAGCGAAACGGCGGCTTTATCCCGGGCGTGAAACCGGGCAAGCAGACTGTGAACTACATCGACACCATCATGACGCGTATCACGCTTCCCGGTTCGATCTTCCTGGCGATCGTGGCGATTCTGCCCGCGCTGGCCATGAAGTTCCTGGGCATTCAGCAGGCTTTCGCCTATTTCTACGGCGGAACGTCGCTGCTGATCATGGTCGGCGTGGTGCTCGACACCCTCAAGCAGATAGAGAGCTACCTGTTGATGCGCCACTACGACGGTCTGATGAAGACCGGACGTATCCAGGGGCGTCATTAGGAGTTTTCCGAAGAGTTTTAAGCGAAGAGAATGATCTTTATAAAGACAGACGAGGAGATAGAGCTGCTCCGCGAGAACAACATCCTGGTGTCGAAGACGCTGGCCGAGGTGGGTCGCCACATCGCGCCCGGCGTCACGACGCTGGAGTTGGATCGCATTGCCGAGGATTTCATCCGCGCGCACGGAGCGGTTCCCGCTTTCCTCGGGTATCAGGGATTTCCCGCTTCGTTGTGTATATCGGTAAACGAACAGGTAGTTCACGGTATCCCATCCTCGAAATGCGTCCTCAAAGAGGGCGACATCGTTTCGGTCGATTGCGGTACGTTTCTAAAGGGGTTTGTTGGTGATTCGGCGTATACGTTCGCCGTGGGAGAGGTTGCCGAGGAAGTACGGCAGCTGATGGAGGTCACCAAAGAGGCTCTTTACAAAGGTACGGCAGAGGCAAAGGCCGGCAATCGCGTAGGCGATGTGTCGGCAGCCGTGCAGGAGTACGCCGAAAGTTTCGGTTTCGGCGTAGTGCGCGAGTTGGAGGGACACGGTTTGGGTCGGAAAATGCACGAAGACCCAGGTGTTCCCAATTACGGCGCACGCGGCAGAGGGCCGCTCCTCAAGGAAGGCATGGTCATTTGCATCGAACCCATGATCAACATGGGGACCAAGGCGGTGGTTTTTGAACGGGATGGCTGGACAGTCCGCACGCGGGACCGCAAACCGGCGGCGCACTACGAATTCGCCGTGGCGGTTCGCAAGGGCGGCCCGGACGTGCTGACGGACTTTAGTATCATCGAACAGGCAATTAACAACTAAGACTCTATGGCAAAACAGGCTGCTATCGAACGGGACGGAACGATCATCGAGGCGCTGTCCAACGCAATGTTCCGCGTTGAACTGGACAACGGCCACGTGCTCACGGCCCATATCTCGGGAAAGATGCGCATGCACTACATCAAGATTCTTCCCGGAGATAAAGTGAAAGTGGAGATGACCCCCTATGATTTGACCAAGGGGCGTATCTCTTTCAGGTACAAATAATCAGATTGCTTGAAAAACCATGAAAGTAAAAGCATCCATCAAGAAGAGAAGCGAGGATTGCAAGATCGTGAAACGTAAGGGCAAACTTTACGTGATCTGCAAGAAGAATCCCAAGTTTAAAATGCGCCAAGGGTAATGTTTTTTAAACAAGTCAAAAAAGAAAAAGAATTTATATGGCACGTATAGTCGGTGTAGATTTACCAAAAAACAAGCGGGGCGAGATCGGCCTGACCTATATCTACGGGATCGGTCGTTCGACGGCTCGCAAGATTCTCGAGACCGCAGGCATCAGCTACGATCTCAAAGTTCAGGATTGGTCGGACGACCAGGTCGGCGCCATCCGTTCGACCATTGCCGATCTGGGTATCAAGGTCGAGGGCGAGTGCCGTTCGGCCGTTCAGCTCAACATCAAGCGCCTGATGGATATCGGCTGCTACCGCGGCATCCGTCACCGCCTGGGTCTTCCCGTGCGCGGTCAGTCGACCAAGAACAATGCCCGCACCCGCAAGGGCCGCAAGAAGACCGTCGCAAACAAGAAAAAGGCAACAAAGTAATCTTTAGAGAATTATGGCAAAGAAAACTGGAACAGTTAAGAAAAAGGTTGTCAAGGTCGGTGCCGTGGGCAATGCCTATGTCCACTCGACTTTCAACAACGTAATCATCACCCTCACAAACGAGGTGGGCGATGTCATCAGCTGGTCTTCGGCCGGCAAGATGGGTTTCCGTGGTTCGAAGAAGAATACTCCCTATGCCGCACAAACCGCTTCGGCCGACTGCGCGAAAGTCGCCTACGACATGGGTCTGCGCAAGGTCAAAGTCTATGTCAAGGGTCCGGGCGCAGGCCGCGAATCGGCCGTCCGCACCATCCACGGCGCAGGCATCGAGGTGATGGAGATCATCGACGTGACGCCGCTGCCGCACAATGGCTGTCGTGCTCCTAACCGCCGCCGCGTATAATCGGGCATGAGGTAAGGAATTTTCAACGTATTAAAACAAGTCAAGACAATGGGAAAATACATAGGACCTAAATCGAAAATCGCCAGAAAGTTCGGCGAAGCTATCTACGGTGCGGATAAGGTGCTCGAGAAGCGCAACTATCCTCCCGGACAGCACGGTCTGGCGCGCAAGCGCAAAAAAGTGTCGGAGTACGGCACGCAGTTGAGCGAGAAACAGAAAGCCAAGTACACATACGGACTGTTGGAGAAGCAGTTCTCGCGCACCTACGAGCAGGCTTCGCGCATGGGCGGCATCACGGGCGAGAACCTGCTGAAGCTGCTCGAGTGCCGCCTGGACAACGTGGTTTACCGCTTGGGTATCGCCCCGACGCGTGCTGCTGCCCGCCAGCTCGTCTCGCACTGCCACATCTGCGTGAACGGCAGTGTGGTGAACATTCCCTCGTACTCGCTGCGTGCGGGCGACGTGGTGTCTGTTCGTGAGAAATCGAAGAGCCTGGAGGTGATTTCGGTATCTCTGGCCGGCTCGTCGAAGAGCCGCTACGCCTGGTTGGAGTGGGACAACGCCTCGATGAGCGGCAAGTTCCTCCAGAAACCCGAGCGCGAGGAGATTCCCGAAAACATCAAGGAGCAGCTCATCGTCGAGTTGTACTCGAAGTAGTAAATCAAACAAATTCTTATTATGGCAATATTAGCATTCCAGAAACCTGAGAAGGTTATCATGCTCGAATCCACCTCTTCGTTCGGAAAGTTCGAATTCCGACCGCTGGAGCCCGGATTCGGTATGACTGTCGGTAACGCTTTGCGTCGTATCCTGCTCTCTTCGCTGGAGGGCTACGCGATCACGACTGTCAAGGTAGCCGGTGTCGACCACGAGTTTGCCGCTATCCCTGGCGTGATGGAGGATATGCTGAACATCATCCTCCATCTCAAGCAGGTTCGTTTCATCCGTACAGTCGATAATCAGGATGCCGAAAAGGTCTCCATCAACGTAGCGGGTGTAACGGAGCTGACTGCCGGATATATCTCGAATTACCTCTCGTTCTTCAAGGTTCTGAATCCCGACCTGGTGATCTGTCACCTGGCGCCCGGGACGAAGATGCAGATGACCCTGACGATCGGCAAAGGCCGCGGCTACGTGCCCGCCGAGGAGAATACTCCCGCGGAAACCGAGTTCGGCACGCTTGCCATCGACTCGATCTTTACGCCCATCAAGAACGTGAAGTACTCGATCGAGAACTATCGTGTCGAACAGAAAACCGACTACGAGAAATTGAATTTGGAAATTACTACCGACGGTTCGATTCACCCCAAGGAGGCTCTCAAAGAGGCAGCCAAGATCTTGATCCAGCATTTCATGCTCTTCTCCGACGAGAAGATCACCGTCAACATGGAGGATACGAACGGTACCGAAGAGTTCGACGAGGACGTGCTGCACATGCGTCAACTGCTCAAAACCAAGCTTTCGGACCAGGATCTGAGCGTTCGCGCCCTGAACTGCCTGAAAGCCGCCGACGTCGACACCGTGGGCGATCTGGTGAAGCTCAACCGCAACGATCTCTTGAAATTCCGCAATTTCGGCAAGAAATCTTTGACGGAGCTCGACGAGCTCCTGACCTCCCTGAACCTGAAGTTCGGTATGGACGTATCAATCTACAAACTTGACAAAGATTAATTATGAGACACAATAAAAATTTCAACCACCTCGGCCGTCAGGCGGGACACCGCAAGGCGTTGATGTCCAACATGGCCTCGTCGCTCATCCTGCACAAGCGCATCGAGACCACCCTGGCCAAGGCCAAGGCGCTGCGCATGTTCGTCGAGCCGCTGGTCACCAAGTCCAAGGAGGACACGACCCACTCGCGCCGCATCGTTTTCTCGTACCTCAAGCAGAAAGAGGCCGTCACGGAGTTGTTCCGCACCGTCGCCCCCAAGATCGCCGAGCGTCCGGGAGGTTATACCCGCATCCTGAAGACCGGTTTCCGTCTGGGCGACGCTGCCGACATGTGCATCATCGAGTTCGTTGATTTCAACGATGCCTACACGCTGGGAATCGCTCCCGCCGCCGCTTCGGAGGCTAAACCCAAGACGCGCCGTTCGCGCAAGCCGGCTGCAAAGACGACCGATGCCGTCGAAGACGCTACTGTGGTCGAGGGCGAGGCCAAGAAAGCACCGGCCATCAAAGCCGCTGCTCCCAAGGCTCCGAAAGCCGCTACCAAGGTAGCCGCACCGAAAGTTGCCAAGAAGACCAATGTGGGCAAAAAAATGTAATTTTTCGATTTTATAGGGCACTTTGCACTTGCTCTTGCAGAGCGCGAATGGGACGTACGTCAGTACTACCCATCCGCGCTCCGCTGCGTTCAAGCACAAACCTGCTCCTCAAAAATCAAAAAATGTGCTGTTAACCAGGATGGAAAGTACGCCCGTACAACCCATCCGGGTTTTTTATTACGATGCACGGAACTGACTCGTTTTGGAGCGGAGTTACCCGGTTCCTATCCTTTCGTGCATCACCGCAACTGCTCCCCGGATGGTTCGTACTGACCGTCCGGAGTTTTTTCGTGCAGCACTGCTTCTGAACTATGCTGACGAAATATCCCTGACGAACCCCTCCCGCTCGATATAATTTGCGGTTTTCTCCTGTCAAATATGCGAATCCGGTCGGACAAACCGTTGTAGAAATCTCGGACAGATTCGGACTTTTTTCGGCCGGATCATGTTTTTCCGGATTGTTCTTTCGCAGGCTATCGTCCGAAGCAACAGCGAAAAACTCCTTTTGGACGAGGATTCCGGTCGGGAGAACGCGCAAAAAAGGTCAAAAGAATGCACTTTTTCGCTATCTTTACTGCCGTTTGATGGCGAGGGGTATGTCCGATTATTACAAAGAAAAGGCGAAATTCGATGCGAAAGAGCTGTGGATTCGGTTCGTGTCCGGGGACCGGGAGGCTTTCTCAGCGCTTTTCACCGAGGTGTATCCTCCGCTTTTCCGCTATGCGACGGCTTCGGGACTCTCCGAATTGCAGGCCGACGACGCCATTCAGGATATTTTCATCCGCCTGTTGGAAAAACCCGGCCTGATCCGCAATCCGGCTACCGTGCTGCCCTATCTTTTCCGCTCGATCAAAAACGCTTCGCTCAAGGTTTACGCGCGCAAGGTGCGGCTTCTTTCGCTCGAGGCCGCCGCGCCGCGTGCGACGTTCGAATTCGCCTGCACGATCGACGAAGAGGCTGCGGCCGGGTTCGATGCGCAGAAACTGCGCGAAGAGTTGCGACGGATGCTGGAGGCGCTCTCGCCGCGTCAGCGGGAGATCGTCTACCTGCGGCTGATCGAGGAGATGGACTACCCGACCATCTCGCTGGTGATGAACATCACCCCGCAGGTGGCGCGCAACCTCTTTTCCAAATCGCTCCACAAACTGCGCGGGCTGGGGTTAGAGTCGACGCTTTTCCTGCTCGTTGCAGCCCTTGTTTCGAAAAATCTGCTGCTCGACGGAATTTTTTTGCCCCGATAGGGTTACAAAACGCGCGTTGCGGGATATTATAGAAAAAGGCAGCGCATGCGGACGCAAAATCGAAAATACACGTTCCGGGAATTTCTCGCCGACGATGGGTTCGTCCGGATCGCCCGGCTTGCCGAGAAGGGCGACCGGCGCGAGTTGGACGCCCTGCTGCAAGCGCATCCACAGGCTGCGCGAGAGATCCGTACGGCCTGCGTGCTGCTGCGGTCGGTCCGGCCCGCAGGGCCCGGGCCATCCCGGGAAAGAATCGCCCGAAGCCTGGACGAGGTGCGTCGCCGCGCGCTCCGCAACCGCCGGTTTCGTGTGTTCTGTCGTTGGTCGGCCGTGGCTGCGGCCGTGCTGCTTGTCGGCCTTACCGGATATTACGTGTCGCTGGAGCAGGACCGGGCTTTCGAGCGGCAGATCGCCGCGTCGCTCCGCTTTGGGAGCATCCCCTCGGACAGCATCGTGGTCGCCGTGGGAGACCGCGAGGTTTGCAAGCTCGGCGATGCACGCGCTACTGTCGGGCAGGACGAACGGGGATTGGTGGTCAACGAGCGGCAGCGAATCCGCTCGGAGCAACTTCGCTCCGAGATGATCCGGGTCAGCGTCCCCTACGGCAAGCGCACGGTGGTCGATCTGGAGGATGGCACCCGGGTTTGGGTCGGCCCGGGTTCGAAACTCATCTATCCGGCCCGTTTCGGGTCCGGCAAACGGGAGTTGTATGCCGACGGCGAAGCCTATTTCGAGGTCGCGCACGATGCAAGGCGGCCTTTCGTGGTGACGACCGAAAAGTTACAGGTCCGGGTGCTGGGCACGCAGTTCAATCTCAGCTCCGGCTACGGAAGCGACCGTGCCGAGGTGGTGCTCGTCGAGGGCAGGGTGCGGGTCCATTCTGCATCGGGCCGCACGGAAGAACTCCTGCCCGATCAACGCTACCTCGAAAGCGCTGCCGGTGCGGTGGTCGATACGGTCGATACGGAATCGTTTACCGCTTGGAAAGAGGGCTATCTGCTGCTCGGACGTAGCGATTTGGCCGCCCTGTTCGGGAAGATCGGGCGCTACTACGGGGTCGAGATCCACTGCGACGAAGCACTCGGCCGAAGAACCTGCGACGGCAAACTGGAGCTGTGCGACCGGGTGGAGGAGGTACTCCGCAACCTGGCGATGGTCGAACCTTTCGACATCGAATGCACGCAGTCGGAAAAACCCGTCTATCTCTTGACCGCTAAAACTCTTTCGCCTATGTAGAAACCCCAGCCCGCTACCAATCCAAACGTCTGCAAAATAAAATGCCGGGTAATACCGCACATATTACCCGGGCCGATTTTAATTTGGTCAGACACTCGCGTTTTGCACACTACTGAATCCGAAACTCCTTAAAATCATGACAAAGTTATGAAAAAAATACGATTGATTATCAGTCGTATCTTCCCGAAACGACTTTTTTTGAAGGTCCGGTTGCTCTTTTTCGTCATTTTGCTCCTGCCCGACCCTGCCGCGGCTGTTTCGTCCGGGGTTCCGGAGACGAAAATCTCGCTCCATCTGCGCAGCCTCCCGCTTCGTGAAGCACTCGAAGCCATCGAGCGCCAGACCGATTACAAATTCATCTACAAACAGGATATTCCGCTCTCGGTGCCGGTAACGATCGACATCGAAAACGGGACGCTGGCCGAAGTGCTCGGCCGCATGCTGCCCGAGGGCTATCGTTTCAACGTCAACGGGAATCAGGTCGCCATGCTCTACACGCCCCGGCCGCCGCAGCCCCGATACGGCACGGTGACCGGCGTGGTGAAAGATGCTCAGGGCAAATCCCTCGTGGGCGTAACCCTGGTGGTGAGGGGGACCAACCGGGGCACGACCTCGGATGCGAACGGACTTTTCCGGATTGTCCGCGTGCCGGCGGGAAATTCCGTCATCGAGGCGCGCTACATCGGTTACGAATCCCGCAACGTGCCGCTCAACGGGCTTCGGGAGAACGAAGAGCGCCGGATCGAGATCACGCTCCGGGAGGGGATCGAGATCAGCGACGTGGTGGTGACGGCGCTGGGAATCACCCGCGAGGAGAAATCCCTGGGTTACTCCGCCGACCGCCTGATGCAGGACGAGTTCACCGCAGCCACGCACAACAACTGGGTCGCGGGCCTGGCCGGCAAGGTGGCGGGCCTGAATTTCGACCAGTCGTCGCAGGGACCCGGCGGCTCGATCCGCGTCACGCTGCGCGGCGAGGGGTCGCTCACGCACCAGAACAACGAGGCGCTCTTCGTGGTGGACGGCGTTCCGATCAGCAGCTCCATGACGGCCAGCACCTCCAGCGGCGGCTACGGCGATGCCGACGCCCCGATCGATTTCGGGAACGGGATCAGCGATCTGAATCCCGACGACATCGAATCGGTCAACGTACTCAAGGGGCCCGCCGCCACGGCGCTCTACGGATCGCGTGCTGCCGCCGGCGCGGTGATCGTCTCCACCAAGAGCGGCCGGCAGTCCAAAGGGTTCGGCGTCTCGGTCAACTCCTCGGTGGCCATCGAGCAGGCGGGGTTTTGGCCCGATTTCCAGACCGAATACGGCGCGGGCGATTTCCGTCGCAGCACCACCGGTCTCACGGAGGTGACGCCCCCGGAGTATAATTTCTGGACCGCGGGCGACAAGAAGCGCCGCACGTCGCGCTATGCGTTCGGCGCCCGCTACGACGGCTCGCCCCGGATGCTCTACGGATCTCGCAACTGGGATACGGACGAGTACACGCTGCTGCCCTATGTCTACCAGGACTGGTACAAGGGTTTCTTCCGGACGGGCGTCACCTACACGAACCAAATCTCGCTGGACGGCAACAACGGCAAGGGCACCTCGATCCGCACCACCTACCGCGACGTGCGCAGCGACTGGATCCTGCCCAACACGGGGTACGACAGCCAGAACATCTACGTCTCGGTGCACCACGTGCTCAACCCCCATATCAAGCTGGGAGCCAAGGTGACCTATTTCCGCAAGCACAGCGACAACCTCCCCATGTCGGGATACAACACCGCCTCGCCGGTCTATTCGCTCATCTGGACCCCCTCGACCATCAGCGTCCGCGATTACGAGAGCGAATACCGTCACGGCATCATCGACCGCGTGCGCGAGCAGGGGCTCTCGACCAGCCTGTTGATCAACGGCGAGTCGGACAACCCCTATTTCCAGCTCTACGAGCATATCAACACCTTTGCCCGCGACCGGGTCTACGGCAACGTCAACGCCGAAATCGCATTCATCCCCAATATTTTGACCCTCACGCTGCGTTCGGGCATGGACCTCAATTCCGAGTTCCGCACCCAGCGCAAACCCTACTATTCGAACGGCTACATGCAGGGCTTTTACCGCGAGCAGGAGGTCTACGGATTCGAGATGAACAACGATTTCCTCTTGACCTGGAAAGGGTATTTCAACGATTTCTCGCTCACGGCGTCGGTGGGCGGCAACAACATGTACAACGAATTCCGGAATATCCAGACCACGGCTGCCAAGTTGATCGAACCGGGGTATTACAGCCTGCGCAACTGCGACGGCATGTTGCAGCACAACCCCTACAAGCGCAAGCGCTCGATCAACAGCTTCTACGGCTTCGTCTCGGCCACCTGGCGCGGGATCGTCTTTCTGGAGCTGACGGGGCGCAACGACTGGTCGAGCACGCTCGCTCCGGGGAACAACTCCTATTTCTACCCCTCGGTCAACACGAGCATCCTCCTGGACGAACTCTTCGCAACGCACGACCGCGCCCCGTGGCTCGACATGCTCAAGGTGCGGGCTTCGTGGGCCAACGTGGGCAACGACACCGACCCCTACCGGCTGGAGCAGGTCTACTCGAACAGCGATTTCGCCGGGGGCTACAAACTTTCGAGCACGATTCAGGAGTACAACATCCGTCCCGAGAACGTCGAGAGCTGGGAGGTGGGCCTCGAGGCCCGGATGCTGCGCAACCGCCTGAATCTGGACGTCACGTGGTACTCCACGGCGACGACCGACCAGATCGTCAACGTCCCGAGCGATTACGCCATCGGCGCCTCGTCGCGCATCATCAACGCCGGCAAGGTGACCAACAAGGGCATCGAGATCGCTCTGAGGGCGGACCCCGTGAAGACCGAGCACTGGCGGTGGACCATCCAGGCGAACTGGTCGGCCAACCGCAACAAGCTGGTCGAACTGGCTCCGGGGGTGGAAATGTGGCAGCTCAACACCCGCAACACGGTGGGCAACCGCGTCTTCGTCTACTCCTATCCCGGCATGGAGCTGGGGCATATCTTCGGTACGGGCTACAAGCGGGCGCCCGCAGGGGCCTATTACACCGATGCCGAGGGCCGGAAAGTCGACTGCGCAGGACAGGTCATCGTCGATGCGGCGACCGGCAATCCCGTGCTGACGAGCGACGACGAACTCTACGATTTCGGAAGCATCTACCCCAAGTGGAAAGCGGGTCTTACGCAGTCGATCCGTTTCCGCAACCTGACGCTCTCGATGACCTTTCAGGGGCAGTGGGGCGGACACGCCTATTCGATGACCAACATGGGCCTTTCGTACATGGGCAAGCTGACCAACTCGCTGCCGGGACGGTACGACGGGCTGATACATCCGGGCGTCAACCTCAACGAAGACGGCACCTACCAGCCCAACACCCGCATCACCACCGACATCGTGGACTATTACAACTCGGTGGTCTACAACCGCAACAACGTAGAGACCAACACGTTCAGCACCTCCTACCTGAAGATGAAGGAGTGCCGGATCAGCTTCCGCCTCCCGGAAAAGCTCTGCCGGAAGACCCGTTTTTTGCAGTCGGCCGAGATCGGTGTCTGGGCTACCAACCTCTTCTGCCTGACGGAGTGGCCGGCCTACGATCCCGAGGTGGCGGCTTTCGGCGGCAATTCGCTCTCGAAAGGCGTCGAACCCGGCGCATACCCCATGACCCGAACTTACGGACTCAACGTAAAACTTTCGTTCTGAGATGAAAACCTTTCGACACATCACGCTGCTGACGCTTCTGGCGTCGGCGCTTTCCTGCACCTCGAATTTCGAGGAGTACAACACCAACCCCAACGAGGCGCCGTTGTGGACCATCACCCCGGGCGGCCTGTTGCAGGAGATCGTATACGGAGGCACGAACGACATCGCAAGCCGCACATGGTACCTGGTGAGCGACCTGATGCAATACACCGTCACAGGGGGGACGAACAACCAGTACCACCGTTATATCATCGGCACGGGGATCATGGGGAGCGCCTGGAACAGCTGTTTCGTCTGGGCCGGGAATGCCGACCACATGTTCCGCCTGGCCCGCAGGTACGATCCCGAGGACGCCGATCCGGTCTACAACAACTACAAGGCGATTGCCCTGACGATGAAATGCCTCTACATGGCCAACGCCACCGACATTTTCGGCGATGTGCCGTGCAGCCAGGCTTTCGCGGGGCGCGACGGCGAGTACAGACCCGCGTTCGACACGCAGGAGAAGATCTACCACCAGCTCTACCTCGACCTCGAACTGGCCAATACGCTCTACGACCCCTCGAAAGGGCTGACGCGCAACGGCCAGGACCTCCTGTACGGGGGCGACATTTCGAAATGGCGCAAGTTCAACAATTCGCTCTACCTGCGTCTGCTGATGCGCATGAGCAACCGGGCCGAGCAGATGGCGATCGCCGAAAAGCTGACCGAAATCTTCTCCGATCCCGCGAAATATCCCGTTTTCGAAAGCAACGGTGACAACGCGACGGTCTTTTTCTCGGGCTCCATCCCGTTTATCAACAAATTCGGCAACCAGACCGAAAACGGATTCCGCCACAATGCGGCCGAGTACACGATCAACCTGCTCACGGCGGGCAACGATCCGCGGCTGCCGCTGATGTACGAGAAATGCAACAGCTCGTCGGACTGGAAAGGACAGGTCAGCGGCGAGTCGCTTCAGGACGTTGACGGGACAAATATTTCGCGGCTCAACCGCAAGGTGCTGGGGCAGTACGATTCGCCTTTCTCGCTGATGAAATACGACGAGGTGCTCTTCATCCGGGCCGAGGCCATCAAGCGGGGGTTCGTTCCCGGCACCGAGGAGGACGTGGCCGCCTGTCACGCCGACGCGATCCGGGCCTCGATCCGCTACTGGGAGAGCATCGACCCCGACCGAAAGGAGATCACCGATGCCCGGATTGACGCCTATATCAACTCGTACGGCTACTACGACGGCGAATTGTCGAAGATTCTGACGCAGAAATTCATCGCCCAATTCTTCGTCGGCTACGAGCCGTGGAACGACTACCGCCGGACGGGATTCCCCGTGCTCCGAATCGGGTCGGCCACTGCGGCCAACGCTTACACGCTGCCCACGCGGCTCTCCTATCCGACCGCTACGCGCACAACCAACCCCGAAAACTATGCGAAAGCCGTCGAACGGCTCCGGGAGCGGTACAACGCAGAGGACAACATGCGCGCTCCCGTCTGGTGGAGCCTCGAAGCCTCCCGGATCGATTAACCGATGAAACCGAAACGAATCATGAACCGAAATTTATTGAAAAACCTCATCCCGTTTCTGGGGATGATCCTGCTGGCCGGAAGCGCCTTTTCGTGCGACGATGCGGACGAGGGGAGCGGCGACGGTGCCCGTTTCACGCTGGGCGAAACCCTTTACGGGGACGACAACAGCAAGACCGACGTGCCGCTTGCAGACGATTACGTGTGGGAAAACAACCGCTCGGGCGCGATCAAGGCATTTTACATCTACTCCGACTTGAACTACTGGACGGTCGAACCCACCTCGGAGGAAGATCGTGTCTGGGTCGAGATATGGCCCGGAGCGGGGAGCCGCGACGGCCGCTTCTATGTCCGCATCCTGCCCAACGAGACGGCTGCGGAGCGCGAAACGCAGCTCCAAATCCGTGCGGGAGGCCGAGAGCTGCGGACGATCCGCGTCACGCAACAGGCCGGGGTCGCCGCAACCGGAGCCGAGACCCCAATGCAGGCCAAAAACGCTAACCGATGAGACGCCGTATGAATTTGCTGCTGATATTTTGCTCCCTGCTGGGCGGGTTCTCCGGCTGCGGCGGGGCTGAAAAAGAGGGTGCCGAAGAGACCCCGGAGCTGGTGAGCCAGTTCGAAATCGCACCGGTGCTGGAACTCTGCGAAAGCCGCACGGTGACCGTCACGGGGCGGGGTATGCGCGATGAGGATGAACTCGCGTTCCGCTCTGCCGAAAACGATTTCCGGATCGTCCTGCACGACGTAACCCCCACGCGGGCGACGTTCACCCTGCCCGCGGAGATCGTCAGCGGGACCTACGAGGTCTCGATCCGCCGCGATAGCCGCACGCAACGATTGGGTTCGACGACGGTGCGCGCGGGCGCTCCGTTCGAGGTGCCCGAGCGCGCGGGGATGACCCTGCGCGGCGTGGTGTGGTGCGGGGGCGAGCCGCTGGCGAACGTGCTTGTCTCCGACGGCGTGGCGACCGCCGTGACCGATACCCGCGGGCGTTACTACCTCCCCTCTGAAAAGGAGCACGGCTACGTCTTCGTGACGCTTCCCTCAGGCTATGAACCGGCCGGAGGAAGCCGTGTGGTGCCCGGCTTCTGGACCTCGCTGACCCGCGAGCCCGGGGTGCCCGAGCGGCACGACTTTGAGTTGCGAAAGGTCGACAACGACCGCCACCTGGTGATTGCTGCGGCCGATTTCCACCTCGGCGGACGCGGCGCCACGGACGACGTGAAGCAGTTTCGCGCCGGATTTCTCGCCGACGTGCGCGCCCTGGTCGCCGCCGATCCGTCGCTGAGGGTCTACACGCTGGTGCTGGGTGATTTCACGTGGGACCGCTTCTGGTACTCGCACGGGTACGACATCCCCCGGTACATCGCCGACATTACGGCGGAGGACTATCCGACCCTGCTGTTCCACGTCATGGGCAATCACGACAACGACGGCTGCCTGCCGGGCGATTTCGGCGGCGAGAGCACGTACAAAAAGCTGCTGGGTCCGACCTTTTACTCGGCCAATCTGGGCCGCGTCCACTACGTGTTCCTCGACGACATCATCTACCAGAACAAGGGCGCATCCGACGGCGTGCTCGGCGACCGGCGTTACCGGGCGGGCGTGACGGACCGCCAACTGGAGTGGCTGCGCACCGATCTGGAGGCGGTCGGGGATAAGGATACGCCGATCGTGGTCGTGACCCACGCCCATACGCATACCGATTTCAACGAAGCATTCGTTCCGACGCCCGCATTCAGCCGGGAGAATCCCTCCTCGCGCCTGATGGAGTGCTTCGAGGGGTTCCGCAACGTTCACATTCTGAGCGGACACACGCACTACAACACCACCATGACGCTGGCGCCGAACCTTACGGAGCACAACACCGCCTCGGTCTGCGGCACATTCTGGTGGCCGGGCAAACTCTCGGGCGTGGGGCTCTGCGCCGACGGCACTCCCACGGGCTACGGGGTTTATCGGTTCGAGGGCCGGAGCCTGCGCTGGCACTTCAAACCCATCGGCAAGCCGCACACGAAGCAGTTTCGGGTCTACGACATGAACGTCGTCCGGCGTTTCTTCGCCCGGCCCGAGGTGATGGTCAAGGTGGCCCGCTACGCGGGACGCGGCGATGGCAACGACTACGCCGCGTACGGGGAGAACGAGCTGCTGGTCAACGTCTGGAACTACGACGGCAAATGGACCGTTTCGGCCGAGGAAGAGGGGCAGGCCCTCTTCGTCGAACGTGTCTTCGAACGCGATCCGCTGCACACCCTTGTGTTCGACATTCCGCGCGTGGATGCAGGCGAGGCCATAGGCGGCTGGATGACGGTGCTCAACCCCCACATGTTCCGCATCCGGGCCCGAACCGCGACCGCACCGGTCGTAGTTACCGTGCGGGACCGGTTCGGAAATGTTTATACCGAGACCGTCGAGCGGCCGAAAGCATTCAGCACCGAGATGGAGTAACGAACCTTTAAAATGAAAGAACAGATGAAACCGAAAAAGATAGGAATGTGGTTGCTCTCCGCCGCCCTCTTTGCCGCCGCGTGCTCCGAGGAGGAGCCCGTCCGGGAAGCACCGAGTGTCGTGGCCGACCGGCAAACCGTCACGCTGAACAAACTCGGCTGGACGCCCCTCGGGGAGCAGGGCCTCGTCGAGGTCGAGAGCAACGTCTACTGGCAGATGGCCCTCCAGCAGCAAGGCGAGTGGCTTGCAGCCGACCGGATGGGCGGCTTCGGCAAGACGGCGATCGCGCTGACCGCCTCGCCCAACGAGGGGACCGAACGCCGCGCCACGCTCGTGCTCGAAACCTACGAGGGCGTGCAGGAGCGCATCGAGGTGGTGCAGCGCGCGGGTGACGAACGGCTCGATTTCTTCCGCCTGGACCTCGACGGCGAGGCGGCCAGGGAGGTGCCCGTCGAATCGTTCGGGGCATTCGCCGTCTCGGGCACGGGCTCCTACCGGACGCGCATTGCGGGTGAACGCGCCTCGGTCGACGGGGAGTCGCCCTCGGCGGGGTACGACGGCGCGAGCGGGGGCAACAACCTCCTGCTGGGCGAGGAGTCGGCCGAGGTGCGCGTCGAGTCCGTCGATCTCAAGTGGCAGCAGGATTTCACCCTCTCGTTCGCCTCGATGAGCGACGGACCGGCTTTCCTGGCGGACGAATTCGCCCTCTCGGTCAGCCGCGACGGCGACAACTGGCTCGACGTGCCTTTCGAGCGGGAGCAGACGCCCGGCTGGTGCCGGACCGATCTGAACATCCGCTTCAAGCAGAAGACCCAGTTCCTCTACCTGCGCTGGAAATCGCTGAGCACCTCGGCCCGCTTCCGCATCGACGACATCGCGCTGGCCGAGAATCCCGACGGCGGGGGCGTGGAACTGGATTTCGACAACCTGTACGACGACAACCGGCCCGAGGGTTGGCTCTACTATGAGGAGCGGTTCGACTGGATTACCCCCGATTTCGCCCAGCCCAAAGCCGCTCCGCTGGTCGATTTCATCGGGATCTTCCAAGCCGAGGGCCGCATCGCCTCGACCGGACCGCGCTACGACCGCACGGGCAGCGACCAGGGCGTCTACCCGTGGACCGTTACCGATTTCTGGCAGCCGTCGGGTTGGGCACACCAGACCAAAAACGCGATCTACCTGTGCGACGGCTATTTCCAGATGGGCAGCGCCGGCGGCGAGGCCGATATCGTATCGCCCCGTCTGAACCGTTACAAGCCCGAGAATCCGGCCCTCTCGGAGCGTGCCGGGATTCCGATCGGCAAGCGCGTCAACCTCAGGGTATCGTTCGACGCCTCGACGTTCGTTTCGGCTACGGGTGTCGAGGACAATGCGGTGCTGCGGATCGAGGTGCTCGATCAGGGCACCGTCGGCAGCCGCGACCCCGGGAGCAAGTCGGTTGTCGTGGAGGTGGACAGCTACAACGCGTGGAAGAACTACGCGGTGACGGTCTTCGACGCCAGCGCCGAGACACGTCTGAAATTCAGCGTCGAGAAAGGTGCCCGGCACCATTTCGACAACCTGCGGATCGAGAAAACATATAATCTGGAAGAGTAAACGGTTATGAAGAATTGGATCGTACTATGCGCCCTGCTGCTCGCGGCGGGTGCGCGGGCGCAGCAAACCGCTCAGCTGCCCTACGACGGCCGAAAGACCGGGTTCGTCTATTTCGAGGATCGGTTCAACTGGGTGAACGCCCGGTTCGGCGGCGAGGACCACATGAACGGCTCGTTCGGAAAGGTCGGTCCCCGCGTCGACGGGCTCCCGGAGTCGTTGAAGCCCCTGATGAAAGCATCGGGGTGGATCACCTCCAACCGCTACCTCTACGTCCGCCTGGGCTATTTCCAGGTGGGTCGCGGAGGCGATGCGGGGGACATCATCTCACCGAAATTCAACGATTTCGACAACTCCGCCTTTCCGATGCTTCCGCCCCGGTACGGCATCGCGCCGGGAACGAAAGCCGACGTGCGCGTCTCGTTCGACCTGGCGATCTTCCGCAGCGCCAACGGCCGACGCGACCGGAACCCCATCGTGGTGGAAATTCTCGGGGACGGCGTTTTCGACGATCTGGGAAATACCGAACTGGAGCTGACGGTCGAGAACTACAACAAGTGGAAGAATTTTGCAGTCGTCGTGCGCGGCGCCACCTCCCGGACGCGCATCCGCGTCAAGTCGGGCAATATCAACCGCGAGGCGGGACCCAGCCGCTTCTTCTTCGACCGGTTCAAAGTCGAAAAGGCCAAGTGACAATAACGAAACCGGCCCCGGTTCTGCCGGGGCCGGTTGCAAGCACAAAAAAATGATGTTCGAACGAATCATTGCATTCTTTAGTCGGAGCGCTCCCTCCGCCACCCCTTTCGGGGGCGGTCCCGAGGCGTGCCGGAAACTCTACCGCAAACTGCGGTTCCAGAGTTTTCTGGCCGGAACGCTCGGATATAGCCTCTACTATGTCTGCCGGACGAGTCTCAACGTGGTCAAGAAGCCGATTCTCGAAAGCGGGGCGCTCGACGCCACGCAACTGGGCATGATTGGTTCGGCCCTGTTGCTGGCCTATGCCGTCGGCAAGTTCGTCAACGGCTTTCTCTCCGATTACAGCAACATCCGGCGGTTCATGGCTGCCGGGCTGGCGCTCTCCACGGCCGCCAACCTGGCCGTCGGGCTCCTGGGGTTCGCAAACGGTGCGGGGCGGATCGGAACGGGCGCGCTGCTGGTCTGCTTCGTGGTGCTGTGGGGCGTGAACGGCTGGAGCCAGTCGATGGGGGCGCCTCCGGCCATCATCGCCCTCTCCCGATGGTACCCTCTTTCGAAGCGCGGAACCTACTACGGATTTTTCAGTGCCAGCCACAACGTCGGGGAGTTCCTTTCGTTCCTCTTCGTCGGGCTGGTCGTGGGGCTTGCCGGGTGGCAGTGGGGCTTCATCGGCTCCTCGGTCGCGGGTCTTGCAGGCGTGGTGGCGATCCTCTGTCTGATGCACGACACGCCCGAAAGCAAGGGGCTGCCTCCGATCGGCGAACTGACCGGCGAACTGACCGGCGAGCAGTCCGCACAGGGCGGTCCGACCGATGCGGAGGCGACCGCCCGGGTGCAGCGGGCCGTGGTGCGCAATCCGTGGGTCTGGGTGCTGGCGCTGGCCAGTGCGTTCATGTACGTGAGCCGCTATGCGGTCAACGGCTGGGGCGTGCTCTTTCTCCAGGAAGAGAAAGGGTTTTCGCTTGCGGCGGCCACGCAGATCATCTCGGTCAATGCGCTGTTGGGTATCGTCGGAACGGTCTTTTCGGGCTGGCTTTCGGACAAACTCTTCCACGGTCGCCGCGGAATGCTCGCTTTTCTGTTCGGGGTATGCAACACATTGGGCCTCGTGCTGTTTCTCTACGGAGGAAACGGCGTTGCGGTCCATGTCGCTGGCATGGTGATCTTCGGCGTGGCGATCGGCGTGCTGATCAGCTTCCTCGGGGGATTGATGGCCATCGACATCGTGCCGCGCGAGGCCTCCGGGGCGGCGCTGGGCATCGTCGGCATGGCCAGCTACGTGGGCGCCGGATTGCAGGACATTGTGAGCGGGCGTCTGATCGAAGCCGGTAAACTCGTTTCGGAGGGCGGCGTGAGCTACGATTTTCACGTCGCATCGCTCTTCTGGATCGCGTCCTCCGTGCTGTCGTTCCTTTTGGTGCTGCTGATCTGGCTCAGAACGGGCGGCGCGCAGCCTGCAACGGACTCCTGAGCAGTGTGCATGCGCTTCCTTAAAACGTGACCCCCGGCCACAACTGTGGCCGGGGGTCGCTCTTTGCATCGAACCCGAAAAAGAGAGGATAACCCGTGCCGGTTATCCTCTCGAAGACGTGCATCTCAAGGAGTTTTCGCTTATGGTAGGAAATGCAAGTCCTTTTTCAGGTTTTCACTATTCCCCTTCGTCCGGGGTGCGGGCGAAGCCGGAGATATAAGGGTATTGAACAGGAGCACTTACGTATCCGCCGCTCGAAGGCGGGAAAGTGTTGAAAACCGCGATAAGAAACGAATCGGTAATCACGTCGGATGCTGCACCCACGCCGTTGTCTTTCAGAACGAGAACTTGGTTAGTTTCATCCATGCTGTAAATCAGATCCGCTCCGGCACCGGCCAGCCAGGTGAAATTGCCTTCTCCAGCCAGATACCACGGACAGAGGAAATAGTGTGTTGAGGCATTGGCCGAGCCGAGGTATTGCATGACCCAGGTCAGTTTGGGCGCGCTGCCCGAATCGACGTAACCGAGTTCCATATCCAAGGCCAGACCGGACATGATATAACCAGTTCGATCTTCATTGGCAGTAAGGGTCACGGCGGCGGCTTTTTTGTTGTTATTATAGACCATCGTCCAGTTGCCGATGAAGAATTCGTAGCTGTAAATCTTCTGGCTTACGGGAATCGTGAAGAGTTCCGTTCCCTCGCCCGAGACGACTTTGACCGTTCCGCGGCGCAGGGCGCCCGAGGTGTTTTCCGTAAGTGTTACCGTAAATTTGTCCGCCTCCTTACTCAATGTAATCCAGTCGTAGGCGGTCTGAACATCCCAGGTTGCGGACGCCATGGCCAGGTATTCGGTCGGCGTGACCACGATGTCCGCTGCTTCCCGGTCGCGGGCGATCTGCTTGGTATCGACCAGGTCGACCATCTCCTGCGTGATGGGAATCTCCACCGGTTTCCAACCCTGCACGATCTTGATGACCGTGTTGCGGGCCCCCGTGTAGTTGAGGTCGGCCTCGAGCTTGATCCGCCCCTCCTCGACGCTTGCTTTCAGCCATTTGGCGTCCGACGGTACGGTAACCTCGGGCATGGTTGCCAGCGAGGTGTCGTAAGCGATGTAGGACGGGGTCTCTCCCGAGGGGCTGATCGCTACGGGGTCCGAGCTGATATCGAACATGGCTCCGCTCTGGAGGATGGTTACGACCCGGCTTACGCCCCCTGCCGTGACGGTGATGTTGGCCGCACGCTGAAGCGCGTCGGAATTGGCGACCAGCGAGTAGGTCACGCTTTCGGGGGTGGCTTTGGAGATGGTGAGCCAACCTTTGTCGGATACGGCCTGGACGGTGCTCGCCGAGGTGCGGAGGGTGATTTTTCCGTTACCGCCCGCAGCATCGAATCCGATCTCGGACTCCACGATCTCCAGTGCGGCGGCCGTCGGATCGTCGTCGTCGTTGCACCCCGCGAAAGCGAGGGTGCAGACGGCCATCAACAGATTGATGTATTTTTTCATAGCTAATCGTTTTTTTACTGTTTGGTCATGGTTTCGAGATAAGCAAACCGGTCTATGTTGCCGACTCGCGTCTCACCATCTGCCTTGTACTCGGAGAACGTTCCGTAAATGATGCTGTTCACCTGATAGGAACCCCAGACGCCGTTGTCCTGGAATGTCAAAACCAGATTGTCCGGATCGCCGTTGTGGATTATTTTAAAACCGATTCCAGTGTTCCATGTCAAGTATCCTTCGGCGGCATCCCAGGGGCACAGCCAGACGAAAAGATTGCCGCTCATGCCCAAGAACTGCGTAGTCAGCGAGAGCGAACCGTCGGACTTGGAGTAGGTCAGATTCAGGTCGTAATCCCCCAGACCGTGCAGCACGAGGCTCCGGTTCTTGTAGGTTACGCTTTGCGGAGTCCGGGCGAGCGTCACCGGCGTCGGCACTCCGTTGACCGACAGGGAGTAATTGCCGATGAAATGGTCGAAATGCATGAAATCGGAGTTGCGGAATGCCGCCAGCGTAACGTGGACCGTCTTTCCGGCGGCATCCACGGCGTCGGTCGAGACGAACGTTTCGTTCTCCCACTTGAAATTTTGTACCGTTATGCCCTCCATCGTCACCGGTTCGTAGAAGCTGATACCCTCCTCGGTGTAAGCGTAGGGGTAGTCGATGTATTCGCCCGACTGGTCGCCGTCGGGGTAGTAGGTCAACAGGTTGAAAACATCGTCGTCGTAGAGCACGATTCCCGTGTCGGTCCCCTCCACGCTGCAACGATAGCCCAGATAGAGCCCGTCGGCAACGGCGACCTCGACTGCGGCGGTCTTCCGTGCGCTGGCGACGATGTCCTTGTCGAGTGCCGTGAAGACGACTTTGTTGTCCGTCTTGATGCCCCGGAAGATCAGCCGGTTCTTGTCACCCGAGACATAGGCGAATTCGAACTCCCCTTCGAAGCGGTTGGTGTACCATTCATCCGGATCGGACCAGTAGTGGATGTACTTGTTGTAGGTGTCGAACGAAAGCACCACGCTCGATGAGGAGTTGATCGAATAGTGGCTGGTAACAGTTTCGGTGACCTCGTCCGAGAGCAGCAGCGCGATCTCGCCGGCCACGGTTACGTTACCCGAGGCGTCGAACTTGGCGGCATAGGTGCTGCCCCCGTAGCTCTGTTCCGGGGAAGGGAAATACTGGATCATCCAGCCGTGTTGGGCGGAGGTGAGCAGGTTTTTGCACTCATTCATCCGCTCCTCCAAGCGTTGCGAGGCCGGGTTGTCGAATACCTCCTCCACCTCGTTGACGCACGAGCTCAGGCCGAGCCCGCAAGCGATGAGCGATATAAGGATTATCTTTTTCATATTATTCTTCGGTGTTAAAGTCCGACCAATTCAAATTTTCGACCTCGGCGTACCGGCGGCCCAATACGTCTCTCAGTTCGTCCATGTCGATGTTCCAGGTCTCGGTCATGTATTTCTTAACGATAACCAGTTTGCGCTGGATGCGATCGGCCCCCGTCTCGCCGGCCTGGTCGAGCTTCGCTTGCCACTCGGCCGGGCTCCATGTGAGATAGAACGCAAACACTTCGACGAAATCCTCGCCCGGTGCGCTGCTGGCGTAGGGGCTGACGAAACCCTTGACCGCGGCGTCCTTTTCGGAAAGATTACTCCAGGCCGCCACGTAGTCGTTCTGCGAGATGGTGTTGAAATCGCGCGGGTAGTCTTTCTTTTGGTTGAGGATGTGGGCGAACTCGTGGTGGATGGTGTGCAGGTAGTAGTAGTTGACCATGTCCACGTCGGTCAGCACGACCTTGTAGCCCTTGCTCTCATCCGCGGGGTCGGTGTAGATGATGTCGAGGTAGTCATCGAGCCAGTTGCCCACGTAGAGCGTGATCTTCTGACCGCCCTCGGCCGTTCCCAGCTGGAACGTATTGTTCTTGTTGAAAGCCGCCGAACCGATGACCTGCATCATGCGGGGCGAATTCTCGCGCATGAAATGCACGTCGGTCACCTCCGTATAGGCATCGAGCCAGAGAAAACGGACCATCTTGGCCAGGATGCGGCTGTAAATCTCCTCGGCCGGAACCAGGTCGAAATCCATGTCCGTTTCGATGTCCTCGTAACGGTAGAGGAAGCGGATGTTGAAAGGTGCCCGGTAGTTGTCTTCGAGCCAGGTGTCGAACTCGGTCTCGACGTTGACCGAGCCGGTGATGACGCTCGTGCTGCTCAGCGAGTCCTCGTTGCAGGAGCCCAAGAGGAAGCCGACCGGGAGGAGCAGTGCATATAAAAGTATCTTTTTCATAGCTCAACTATTATTCTTTTTTCAAACTCGATTAGCGGGGATTGGCTTCCAGACCCGCTGCGATTACCGTGGCGGGCAGTTGAATGGCCAACCGCTTGTCGTAGGGTGCGACCTCGATGTTGGCGGCTCCGTCCACAAAGTGCGTATAGGCGATACCGAAGCGCTTGAGGTCTTGCAGGCGCGTACCCTCGTGGATCGTAACGATCCGCCGGGCGTGCAGGCAGGCGTGGATGAGGTTGGTCTGCGTCCCGGCCTCGACCGTGAATCGCGGAGCGATCTCCCGCTTGTAGAGCGGTCCCGCAGTTTCGTAGAATGAGGCGATCTGGGCGGCCGAGTGAGCAGTCGGGGCTCCGGCGCTCGCATAGAAAAGGTTGAGGTCGCGGGCCGCGAGGTCGTAATACTGCGGTCCGGCCATTGCATAGGCTTCGGCCCGATCGATAAGCGTTTTCTCGGTGCTGTATACTACCTGCACGCAATAGGGATGTCCGATTCCCTGCGCCACGTCGGTGTACATGAAATACTCCGACATTTTGGGGAACAGGAAACTGCGGCTGGCGTAACTGTACACGGTGTTGTAGGCCGGAAGCGTGCCAATGGGCGAGGCCGTCATCCAGGGGCCGAGGCTGCGCAGCGTCTCCGAAAGCATCGCCTGGGTGTGTATGTAGCGATACCCGATGGTGCGGTCGTTGATCGTGGAGAAACCCTGGTTGAAAATGTTGGCTGCCTCATCCGAAGCGTTGTAAGCGTTAGAGTACTCCTTCGAACTGGTCCCCGTGAAGAGGTCCCAATTACGGAACTGCGCCGACGGGTCTTCGCCCAGAACGGCCGTTGCATACTCGATCGCCTTGTCGTATTTGCCGTAATAGAGGTAGAACTGGGCGGCGAACGCCTGAGCAGCCTTTTTGGTAAAGTGGTACTTGGGCTGGGTGTATTTCGTATCGTCGATCAGCGGAATGCCGGCTTCGATGTCGGCTGCGATCTTTGCGTACACCTCTTCTACCGTGCCGCGTTCGTAATCCACGAAGACGGTCGTTTCGGGTTTGGTGACGTAGGGTATGCCCAGGTCGGTCTTGCTCGACTGGGGATTATAGGCCTGGCAGAAGGCGTTGCAGAGCGTGAAATGAGCGTAGGCTCTGCAAATGAGGGCTTCGCCTTTCTGCGGCTCCAACTCCTCCGTATCGCCCAGTTTCTCGATCGCTTCGAGTGCGTGGTTGGCCGAAGCGACGGCATTGTAGTTGTCGTTCCAGACCGCGGACGGTGTGTCGAACGCGGTACCGGTAACGTCCTGCATGAGATAGGACTGCTGGAACAAGTCATCGTATATGTCGATGTTCTTGCCGTAGTCGGTCACGTTGTCCGACATCATCTCCTGCATGGTCACCGGCAGCGACTCGGAATAGGCCGAGATGAGAATCTGCGAAATCTTCTCCGCATTGTCCAGTTCCGTGCGGTTGTCGGGCATCTCGTCCAGGTAGTCGTTGCACGAGAAGAGCAGCGCCGGACCCGCGAACAACAGAACGAGTTTGTTGGCTGTATAAAATATCTTTTTCATGTTCGTCTGGTTTTTAGAAGCCGAATTTCAGGGTGAAAGTGAACTGGCGCGCCAGCGGCGAGGAGACGCCGCCCGACTGGAAGAACTCAGGGTCCTGTCCGTTGAGCGACTCGTGTGCATAGATCAGGAACGGATTGGTCACCTGCACCTTGAGGGAGAGGTTTTCCAGCCTGGCCTTTTGGATCCAGCGCTTGGGGAAATCGTACGTCAGCGAAATCTCTTTCATGCGGATGAAATCGCCTTTGGCAATCCGGGCGCTCGAGTAGTTGTAGGCATTGTAACCGCGCTGCACGTAGTTCTTGTTGTACTCGGTGAGCTGACGCTGGCTGGCAATCACCGGAACGTCGGTCGTCTTTTCGTTGCCCGACACCATCCAGCGGTTCTTGAACTCGTTGGGCATGGCATAGAAATCGGAGTAGCGCGACTTGAAGATCGGATTGAGGCGCACGACGTTGCCGAAACCGTAAGTCATGAAAACGTTGAGTCGGAATCCTTTATAGGTAAATGTGTTGCCGAAACCGCCGGTGTAGACCGGGTCGGTCGGACCCTCGTATTTGAGCGATTTGAGCACCTCTTCGTTCGTGCTTTGGAAATCGATGGTGTTGTAGTTGGCCTTGGTGATGGTCTGGCCGCCGAGCTTGAAAGTCGGGAAACCCTCCGTGTCGAGCCCCGTGAAAGGAATCGAGAAGACCGAATAGGGGGCGTACCCTTCGAGGTTGTAACCCGTACCCTGGATCAGGTTGATGACGTTGGCGTCGGTGTGCAGGTTGGTGATCTCCTGCTTGCTCCAGGAGAAAGTAAAGTCCGTCGTCCAGCGGAAATCCTTGCGGACGATGTTGCGCGTCGAGAGCGTGAACTCCACGCCACGCGATTTCATGTCGGCGATATTGGCATATTTCCAGATTTCACCGCCCGCACCCTGCGTGTTGGTACGGCCCAGGAGGTCGAAATTGTTACGCCAGTAGAGGTCCAGTTCGAGGTTAATGCGGTTCTGCACGAAACCGGCCGAGAGCCCCACGTTGAACTCGTGCTTCTTCTCGTACGTCAGGGCCGAGTTGCCGAGCATATTGATTATGAGCCCCGTCTCCTTATCGCCTGCCGTCGGGCGGTTGGGGGTGTTGTAGCTCTGGATGATGGCGCTCGAATTGGTGATATAGTCCGGGCCTGCGTCGGCCGTAAGGCTGTACGAAGCCTTGAGGCTCAGGTGCGAAATGGCCTTTTCGATCGATTTCATGAAATTCTCCTCGTGCATGTTCCATGCACCGCCCACGTTCCAAGTCGGTAGCCAGCGGGCCGAACGGTCCTTACCCAGGCGGTTGGTACCCTCGTAGCGGATCGTGCCGTTGATCGAATACTTGCCCTTGTAGGAGTAGTTGGCCATGGCAAAGAACGCGGCCGAACGGCGGCGGGTATTCGAGAGCGTGAAATAGTCGTTGTTCTGTTCGGATGCTTTCTTGAAAGCCAGGTAGTTGTAGAACGCTTTTTCACCCTGGTTGTATTGCAGGCCCCAGCCGCGGAACCAGTCGTTGGTGCGCTCGACCGAGGTGATCTCCATACCGCCGTAGAGGTGCAGGATGTGCGTGTCGTTGAAAGCCTTGTTCCAGGTAATGGCGTTTCGGATGGTGTAGCTGGGCGACTTGTACTCGCGCTTTTCGTAGATACCGCCGTTCGGGAGGATCGATACCGGCAGCGTGTTCAGCTGGTCGGGGTCGGTGTAGAGATAGGGATTGTCGCCCCGGACCACTGCGTCGGACATTTCGCGGTAGGCGCGGGCCTGGTTCGAATCGTCCTTGATGTGGTGCTGCATCGAGGTGGAGGAGTAGCGGAACGAAGCCAGCGAGTTGAACTCCAGGCCCGGCACGATGGTCCAGTTCAGTTCGCCCTGGAAACGCAGGTCGGTGGCATCCATCTCGATGTAGTTGTTGTTGAGCTCCTCGAAAATATTGAAAGAGGTGTAGTTGCGCACGTAATCCTCGCTGGGGTCCATGGTCCGCGAGGTGTTCATGGCGAAACTGAACGGGTTGATGTCGAAATCGCGTTTGACCTCGCCGTTGACGGCATCGACATCCTGGCTCAGCGTACCCGGAGCCTCCTGCTTGCGGTAGCTTCCGTTTCCGAGGATGCTCAGGCTCAGGCAATCCAGAATCTTGAAAGTGGTGTTGGCATTGAACGTATAGCGGTTGACCTTGCTGCGTTCGTACCATCCCGGATCGGTCATGACGCTCAACGACATGTAAGAGGTCGAGCGCTTCGTACCGGTCGAGACGCTGACCGAGTGGTTCATCATCACCGAATTGCTGAAAAGCATATCGAACCAGTCGGTATTGCGGTATTCGGCCAGCCGCAGGTAGTCCATCTGGGCGCTCTCCGTATTGGGCAGACCGAACATGCCGTTGGTGCGGTCGTAGGAGTTCATCAGGCTGTACATTTTGCCGTAGACGCCGTACTCCTTGGCCCGGAGCGTCTCCGCAAAGTTGAAATATCCCTTGCGGCCCAACTCCTGATAGACACTCATCTGGTCCTGGGAATTCATGATGTTGTACTGGGTGTAGCTGGGCTTCATGCGGGTGGTGAACTCGCCCGTGTAGTTGAACCGGGTGGTACCGGGACGGCCTTTTTTGGTCGTCACCACGATCACGCCCGCCATGGCCTTGGCACCGTAGATCGAGGTGGCCGAGCCGTCCTTGAGGATGTTGATGCTCTCGATGTCGTCGGAGTTCAGTCCGGCAATGGCCGAGGAGATCATTGTCACGGCGTCGCCCGACGAGAGTTCGTCGGCACCCACCTCCGTCACGTCCTCGATAATCACGCCGTCAACAACCCAAAGGGGCCGCGAACTGCCGAGGATCGAGGTGGCGCCGCGGACCCGAATCTTCGGGGCGGTGCCGAACGTGGCCGATACGTTCTGTACCGATACGCCGGCCGAGCGCCCCTCGAGCGAACGGCTGACGTCGGCCATACCGCTCAGCAGCACGTCCTCGGCTACCAGCCGGTCCGAGGCGCCCGTAAAGAGCCGCTTGTCGATCTTGGTCATACCCGTAACCACGACTGTTTCGACGACTTGGGCGTCCGGTTCGAGCTTCACCGACACCTGCGGTGCGGCGGCTACCTCCTGGGTCTTGTAGCCCAGGAAAGAGATTTGTAAGTTTCCTTTCTCCCCGGCCGGTACGTTTCTCAGGACGAATTCTCCCTTGACGTCGGTTGAGGTACCGATTGTCGGAGTGTCCTTTACGATGATGGTAGCTCCCACGACCGGGGCACCGTTCTCATCGACCACACGTCCGCGGACTTGCCTCGATTGTGCCAGCGCACAACCCGCTATCGCAAGTAATCCGAGTAACGATAGAGTAAATTTTTTTACCATGACGCTGAGTTTAATTGGTTTTTTAACTAAAAAAACCAAGTGTCTCATGCGCTATTTCAGAGCAGTCGGAATTCTTTACATGGGATCTTATTAATATAGGTATTCCACCGATTACGCGTCACGGCTACCAAGTGGTAACCGTTTTTTCCGTCCAGTCGGGTGAATGTCAGTTTTTAACCGTTTTATAGCAAAATCGGTCGGTTACTTTTCTGTAACCGTGCTCGTTTCTTGGTTGTCGTTGCGAAATAGGTCCGGTATTGCAACCGGGCACCGGTCGTAAAACGCTTCCCGTGCGGAAAACGGCTAAAAAGTCAATTTCAAATTGTAACTATTCCGAAAAAAATAATTCAAGAATTTAAGCATAAATAAGGCTAATCTGAAAAAGTATTACATTAGTTAATATATTTAATAAATTGTTTGTAAATGAGTTAACATTCCCCTATTTTTGTATGTGGACATTTTTAGTTAAAAACCTGCCTTTCCGAAATGGGAAAATAAACCTTGGTACGGACGTGAAAAAGCCCGGTGTGTGCGCACACACCGGGCTTTTTCGGAGTAGAATACGGGGAAACTATTTGGCGAAGCCTTTTCCGATGGCCAGGAAATCTTCGGCCTTGAGGGCTGCGCCGCCGATCAGCCCGCCGTCGACATCCTCCTTGGCGAAAATTTCGGCCGCGTTCGAGGGTTTGCACGAGCCGCCGTAGAGGATGGCCGTCTCTTCGGCTGCGGCGCCGAACTTGGCGGCCAGCACGCGGCGGATGTAGGCGTGAATCTCCTGCGCCTGCTCGGCCGAGGCGGTCTTCCCGGTGCCGATGGCCCAAACGGGCTCGTAGGCGATCACCAGCTCGCGGAACTGCTCGGGCGTGAGGTTGTAGACGACCTCTTCGATCTGCGCTTTCACTACGTCGAAATGCTTGCCGGCCTCGCGCTCATCGAGGTTCTCTCCCACGCAGTAGATGGGGATCAGGCCGTTGGCATAGGCTTGGGCCATCTTCTTGTTGAGCGTAGCGGAGGTCTCGCCGTAGTACTGGCGGCGCTCCGAGTGGCCGAGAATAACGTATTTGCAACCCAGGGCCGCGATCATCGAGGCGGCCACCTCGCCCGTATAGGCGCCTTTGGCCTCCGTAGCGCAGTCCTGCGCACCGAGGGCGATGTCCGAACCTTTCAGCGCTTCGGTCACCAGCGAGAGGTGGGTAAACGGGGGGCAGACGATGAAGTTCACGCACGAGCAGACCTCGCCGCGGCCCGCGGCGACGCCTTGGGCCAGTTCGACCCCTTCGGCCGGAAGCGTGTTCATCTTCCAGTTACCGGCAACAATTTTTTGTCTCATAGTTGTAAATCTTTAAATGTTTGGTTTAAAATTCGTTCTCGCACCACCGCCTGACCTCCTCGAACGAGGGGGCTTTCAGGCCGAGCTTGTTCTTCTTGTTGAAACCGCAGAGGTCGTTGAAAAACTTGCCGGGCGCCAGCTTGCGCAGCGAGTCGACGGTGAGGTATCCCATTTTCTGAATCACGGGCACCCACTCTTCGGGCACACCGATCATAGTATAATATTCCACGGGGTCGGCCACCGCTTTCTTCTCGGGACGCATCTGGGGGAAGAACAGCACGTCCTGGATCGAGGGCTGACCGGTCATGAACATCGTAAGGCGGTCGATGCCTATGCCCATGCCCGAGCACGGGGGCATGCCGTATTCGAGTGCGCGCACAAAGTCCATGTCGATGAACATGGCTTCGTCGTCGCCTTTCTCCGAGAGGTGCAGTTGCTCCTGGAAACGCTCCAGCTGGTCGATCGGGTCGTTCAGTTCCGAGTAGGCGTTGCACAGCTCCTTGCCGTTGACGAAGAGCTCGAAGCGTTCCGTGAGCTCGGGGTTCGCGCGGTGGCGCTTGCAAAGGGGCGACATTTCGATGGGGTAGTCGCAGACGAACGTCGGCTGCACGAGCTCCTCCTCGCAGTACTGGCCGAAGATGGCGTCGATCAGTTTGCCTTTGCCCATCGTCTCGTCCACCTCGACCGAGAGGCGCTTGCAGGCTTCGCGCAACTGCTCTTCGGACTGCCCCGTGATGTCGTAACCGGTCTTCTCGCGGATGGCGTCGGTCATCGTCAGGCGGCGGAACGGGGCCTTGAACGAAATCTGCTTGCCGTCGATCGTAAGCTCCGTGGTGCCGTTCACGGCCAGGGCTACCCGCTCGAGCATCCGCTCGGTGAACTCCATCATCCAGAGGTAGTCCTTGTAGGCTACATAAATCTCCATGACGGTGAACTCGGGGTTGTGCGTGCGGTCCATGCCCTCGTTGCGGAAATTCTTGCCGAATTCGTAGACGCCATCGAAACCGCCGACGATCAGCTTCTTGAGGTAGAGCTCGCTGGCGATACGCAGGTATTGGTCGATGTCCAGCGCATTGTGGTGGGTGATGAAAGGGCGCGCCGCCGCACCGCCCGGAATAGGTTGGAGGATGGGGGTCTCGACCTCGACGTAACCGCGCTCGTTGAAGAATTCGCGCATGGTGGCGATGATCCGGGCGCGCTTGACGAAGACCTCGCGCACCTGGGGATTGACCGCCAGATCGACGTAGCGCTGGCGGTAGCGCACCTCCGGATCGGTGAAAGCGTCGAACGTCTGCCCGTCTTTCTCCTTGACAACGGGCAGCGGACGGACCGACTTGGAGAGAACCGTAAACCGCTTGCAGTGGACCGACAGTTCGCCGGTGTTGGTGCGGAATGCGAAACCCTCGACGCCCACGAAATCGCCGATGTCGAGCAGTTTCTTGAAGACTGTATTGTATAGAGTCGGGTCGCCCTCGGGACAGATATCGTCGCGGCGGATGTAGACCTGGATACGGCCCGTGTGGTCCTGCAATTCGAAGAACGAGGCGCTGCCCATGATGCGGCGCGTCATGATCCGGCCCGCGATGCGGACGTGCTGGTAGTTGCCCTTTTCGGGGTCGTAGTTGTCGGCGATTTCGCGGGCCGTTGCTGTCACCTCGTAGCGGGCGGCGGGGTAGGGGTCGATGCCGGCCTGGCGCAGCGCCGCGAGCGATTGCCGCCGGAGCTGTTCCTGTTCACTGAGTTCGATGGTCATATCGTGCTGTTTTGATGTTTTGCTTTGAACCCCGCAAAATTAGTGAAAAAAGGTCGAATTAGCAATTTATTCGCCGACGCACCGCGACGAAGAGTCGGTAGGCGCCATACCCGAGCGCCGCCCCGACGAGCGTCCCCCAGACGAGGTCCATCGGGAAATGCTTGGCCAGGTAGATGCGCGAGTAGCAGATCAGGAGGGTCGAGAGAATCATCAGCCACGTGAACCATCGGCGGCGGATCACCGTGCAGGAGAGGACGGCCAGCGCGACCACCGTGGAGGCGTGGGCCGAGACGGTGCCGTAGCGGCCGCTGACGGCTTCGGATGGCACGTGAACGTTCCACGGGCCGGGGGCGGCCAGGCGGCGGAGCGTGCGCAGCGAGTCGGGTGCGATGTCGAGCCCCTCGAGCGAGGGGGTGAACATGGGGCGCCAGCGCGGTTCGAAGCCGGGCAGCAGGTCGCCCAGGAGGCCGTTGTGCTTGAAGATGCCCGCAATCATGTCGGCCAGGCCGAGCGCGGCGAGCATCAGCACCAGAAACAGCAGTGTGCCGCGCCACCCCACCCTGCGCCACACTAACCAAAGAATCAGGGCGTAGAGCGGCAGCCACACGGCCGTGCCCGAGATGAGGAGCATCAGGCGGTCGGTGAAGGCTCCGCCGTCGAAATTGAGCGCCAGAAAGAGGTTGTGGTCGAAATCGTACATTTCCAAAAAACGACAGGTTAGGGGGTCAGGTAATTGAGTAACGCGGATGCCGGCTGCATATTTTGCCCGCGTGCGACAAGCCCCCGCCAAGGCGGGGGTTTGGGGGTGGGTCCAAATTGCAAACACGGCCAAAGGCCGTGAGTTCGGGACCGGGATATTTGCAAGACGTTCGACGATTCATCGTAAGGATCCGAAACTTCAAAACTGAAAGTAGATGAACGGCTGGATGTCGCTCGACTTGATCTGCATCACGCACCAGATCATCGCGGCGGCCATCACCACTTGCAGCACTACCGGTGCGTGGGTCACCGCGCGACGGGCCAGCGAATCGACCGAACCGGGCAGCATGTGCAGCGCATAGCCCGCGCCGATCAGGACGAAGACAGGGGCATAGCCGGCCAAGACCTGCGGGATCATCGCTGCGTTGAAATTGTAGACGATCTGGTGCAGCATCAGCGAGACCGTCTGCATCGTCTCGGCCCGGAACATGAGCCAACCGAGGCAGACCAGGTTGAACGTGAAGAAGATGCCCAGCGCGCGGCTCCACCAGTGCATCTCGGACCCCGTGGCCTTGGCGCCGGGGACGACGGCCATCCATACCTTGTGCAGCGCCAGCGCCGCGCCGTGCAGCGCACCCCAGAGGATGAACCGGATGGCTGCGCCGTGCCACAGTCCCCCGAGCAGCATCGTCACGAGCAGGTTCCCATAGGTTCTCAGGCGCCCTTTGCGGTTGCCGCCCAGCGAGATGTAGAGGTAGTCGCGCAGCCACGTGGAGAGCGAGATGTGCCATCTGCGCCAGAACTCGGTGATGGTGGCCGACTTGTAAGGTGCGTCGAAGTTCTTCGGGAAGCGGAAGCCCAGCAGCAGCGCGATGCCGATGGCCATGTCGGAGTAGCCCGAAAAGTCGCAGTAGATCTGGAGCGCGTAGCCGTAGATGCCCGCCAGGCACTCGAACCCGGAGTAGAGCAGCGGCTCGTCGAAGATGCGGTCGACGAAATTCAGGGAGATGTAGTCCGAAATAATGGCTTTCTTGAACAGTCCCGTGAGGATGAGGAAGACGCCCGCGCCGAACATTTCGCGCGTGATGATGACGGGGTTCTGCCGGATTTGCGGAATGAAATCGCGCGCCCGGACGATGGGGCCGGCGACCAGCTGCGGGAAGAACGAGAGGTAGAAGAGGTAGTCGGTCCAGTTGTTCAGCGGCCGTAACTGCCGCCGGTAGATGTCGATCGTGTAGCTCATCGACTGGAAGACGAAGAACGAAATGCCCACCGGCAGAAAGATGTTCTGAAACTGGAGGAAGCCCTGGCCGAAGAGCTGGTGGGAGATGTCGATCAGGAAATTCGTGTACTTGAAATAGCCGAGCATCCCCAGGTTCACGGCCACGCTCAGCACCACCAGCCACCGCCTTGTGCGCTGCATCCGGGCGGCGTGGATGCCCTTGGCAATCCAGTAGTCGCTCGTGGCGGCGAAGAGCAGCAGCAGGAAATAGATGCCGCTCGATTTGTAGTAAAAGTAGAGCGAGAAGAGGATGACATAGACGATGCGGGCCGCCGGGGCGCGGCGGAATGCGCTGTAAACCAGAAGAAACCCCGCGAAAAGGAACAGAAAGAGCCCGCTGCTGAAGATCAGCGGCGATGAGGCGTCGTAGGTCATCAGGGCCTGCAACCGCGCTCCGAGGCCCTCCGTCGCGGAAAGGATCATTGCCGTAGGGTATTGACGGGGTTCGAGAGGGCCTGATGCAATAGCTGCCGGTCGATCTTACGCTGTTGCACGGTGTCGATCAACGGCTGCGACTCCTCCCCGCGCCGCAGTTCGAGTTCCCGGGCGGCATAGGCCTCGGCGGCGCCGGCATTGATCGCGTCGACGAGCGACCACGCCACGCGGCGGCCTCCGGCGTAGTTGATGTGCGTAAAGTCCTTGCCGGCCCAGCCGTTGGCCACGAATCGCTCCATGCCGCCCAGCGAGCGCATGGCTTCGGCCGTGGGCCAGAACGCCGCACCCGTGTGGCGGGCCGCTTCGCGTTGGCAGGAGAGCATCGAGGGGATGGCGTCCATCGTGACGAACCCGGCGTCGGTCTTGACCGAACGGTCGCTCACGCCCAGCACCAGCACCGCCGCACCGGGAAAGCATTCGCGGACGAACGTTACCATCTTTTCGATCTGGCGTCCGTAACCCGAGTAGCCGTGCACGCCCGACTGCATGATGTTGAGCCCGTATTGCAGGATGATGAGGTCGTAACGGAGCATGGCGTGAATCTGGGCGTTGACCGAGGGGTTGGTCCAGAACATGGCCTGCCCGTTGTTGCTGCGCACCGAGTAGTTGTCCACGACGACGCCTCCGGATTCGAAGACCGCGCCGTAGCCGATGAACCCCTCCGTACCGGAGAGAACCCGGAATTCGAGCGCGTGCAGGCGAGGCGATTCGACGGCGATCTGCCGCACGGAAGCATCCCCCGAGACGTCGAACGTACGTCGGAGCGTGTCGTTGAGGATCAGTTCGAGGCGGCTGTCGTGGGGCGAGAGGAAGAAAATGCGTGCCGCCGTGCAGGAGTCGAGCTGGTCGCGGTAGTCGGTCATCTCCCAGCGGGTCGAGGCGCCTGCAGCGGGCTGGCAGACCCAGCCCGAGACGTAGAAATGGTCGCGCAGGTGGGCCGGGGCGGCCCGGCGCTGCATGATGTTGTAGGCGGTCCACCCTTTCGACTGGGTACGGACCGTGCGACGGAATGCCGTGAGCGGCGAGGCCATCGGCGCGAAGCCCGGACCGCCGCCCCCGTAGACCGTCTGGAGCCGTTCGCGCAGGTCGGCCGTAAGAATGTCGCCCTCGATGAACGAGTCGCCCAGCACGGCGATCCGGACGGGACGGACGGCCAGGAGCAGCGTGTCGCAGAAAGCGCGCATGCCCGCGAGGCCCGTGGTGTCGTAATCCTCGATCGGAACGAGCGTCGGGTGCAGCCGCACGGTATCGGGCGCGACGGGGCCCGCGACGGGTTCATCCCCCGCTATCTCCCACGCGAAAAGACGCTGCACCTCACGCTGCACCGTATCGGCTTCGATGCGCTCGGCGACCTCGTTCATGTCGATGCGGAACTCCTCCTCGTCGTAGAGGGCGGGCTCCGCGGCAGGAGTCGTGCGGTCGTCGAAATCCACCAGGTCGGAGAGGATGTTGGCACGGCGCAACTCGATCCCGCCGACCGTGTGCGGCGGAATGAAACTCATGGCGACGAGAAGAACGAGGAGCGCCGCAGCGGCCATCCAGCTTGTGTGGGTGTAGTCTTTCGGGGGCTTGTTCATGGCGTCAGTTGCGCCGACCGAGGATCAGCAGGACGTAGTAGAGCACCGAGGCGATGGCACTCAGGGCGGCGACCAGGTAGGTGCGTGCGGCCCACGAAAGCGCCTCCTTGGCCTGCGCCAGCTGGGCGCCCTGCATCGTGTGGCTCACCTTGAGCCACTCCAGGGCGCGCGCCGAGGCGTTGTACTCCACCGGAAGCGTGATGAGCGAAAAGAGGGCCGAGAGGGAGATCAGGCCCACGCCGATCCAGCAGACGATGGCGTTCTGCGTCGAGGCCAGAATCACCAGTCCGAGGATGATGACCCACGTGGCGGCCGACGAGGCGAACTGCACGACGGGCACCAGCTGCGAACGCATCACCAGCGGAGCATAGGCCCGGGCGTGCTGTACGGCGTGGCCGCACTCGTGGGCGGCGACGGCCGCCGCCGCCACGCTCGACGACGAGTAGACGGCGTCGCTGAGGTTGACGGTCATGGTCTTGGGGTTGAAATGGTCCGTGAGGTGGCCGGCGACGTGGGTCACCTTGACGTTGCGGATGTTGTTGTCGCGCAGCATCTTCTCGGCCACCTCGGCGCCCGTGAGGCCGCCGGGGAAAGGCACTTTCGAGTATTTCTTGAAGACCGACTGAAGCCGGGCCTGCACCAGGTAACCGGCCAGACCGATGAGGATGATCAGGAAAAACATGCCGATCGTTGCGCCGTCGAAGCGCGCCGCGTGCGGCTCTGCGTAGTATCCTGCCTGAAGCAGGGCGAAAAGGGTGTGTGTCATAATCGCAAATTTACTGTTTTCTAAATGTATAGTAGGCGCCGGCCTGCTGTGCGGGCATCAGCACCATGTCATTCACGTTCATGTGGGCCGGTAATTGTGCTACCCACGCTATTGCCTCTGCAATATCCTCGCCGCGCAGGGGCTCCACGCCGTCGTAAACCCGCTCGGCACGCTCCCGGTCGCCGTGAAAGCGGACCTCCGAGAATTCGGTTTCGACCATGCCGGGTCGTATCTCGGTGACTTTCACCCCGCTGGCCAGCAGGTCGGCCCGCATGGCCTGGGAGATGGCGTGCACGGCGTGTTTCGAGGCGCAGTAGACGGCGCCGTTCTCGTAGGGCTCCGTGCCGGCGATCGAGCCGATGTTGACGACCAGTCCGCCGCCCGCGGCCGCCATTTTGGGTGTTATGACGCGCGTGACGTAGAGCAGGCCCTTGACGTTGGTGTCGATCATGGCGTCCCAGTCGCGCGTGTCGCCCCGGTCGATGTGCTCCAGTCCGGCAGCCAGCCCGGCGTTGTTGACCAGCAGGTCCACCCTTTCGAGCGGCTCCAGGTGGCGGCGCACCTCCTCTTCGGAGCGCACGTCGAATGCCAGTGGGGTGCAGCGCCCGCCGGTGGATTCGATCTGCTGCCGCAGTTCGGCGAGTCGCTCGGCGCGGCGGCCCGTGGCGACGATGTCGTATCCCAGTGCGGAGAGGCGCAACGCCGTGGCGCGCCCGATGCCCGAGGTGGCTCCCGTGACGAGTGCCTGTTTTTTCATAAAAATCGGGTTTATATTGGGCAAAAATACGAAAATTGTATTACTTTGCACAAATTTTCAGCAAAATCCGTAAGCGTGAATCTGGAGTTCTTCATCGCCCGCCGAACGGCGCAGCCCGCACCCGGGAACAAACCCGGGGTGATGGAGCGCATCGCCGTGGTTTCGGTGGCGCTCAGCATCGGGGTGATGATTCTGGCGCTGGCGGTAATGATGGGTTTTAAACGCGAGGTGACGCGCAAGATGACCGCTTTCGCGGCCCATGCAGTGGTGACGGACGTGCGGGGCGTGAATACGCTGGACAGCGAACCCGTCCGGCGGAGCGAGCATCTGGAGGGGCTGATCCGTTCTTCGGACGGCTTCGTCTCGCTGGCACCCTATGCCGTCAAGGGCGGCATCGTCCGTACGGCCGACGCCGTGGAGGGGATCGTGCTCAAGGGGGTCGATACGGCTTACGACTGGTCGTTTTTCCGGGAGTGGCTCGTGGAGGGCGAGCTGCCGCGGGTCGGGGATACGATCCGCACCAAGGACATCCTGCTGTCGCGCAACCTCGCCGAGCGGCTGATGCTTCGGCCGGGCGACCGGGTGGAGATGCTCTTCGTCGAGCGGGACGACCTCCCGCGCCGCGACCGGTTCAAGGTCGCGGGCATCTACTCCTCGGGCATGGACGAGATGGACAACCGGATGGTGATGACCGATCTGCGCAATGTGCAGCGGCTAAGCGACTGGACGCCGGACGAGATTTCGGGCTACGAAATTTTCACGCGCGACCTCTCCGAGGCCGATGCGTTCGCCCGCACGCTGGGCCGGACGCTGCTCTACGACGACTCGGACGAGACGGCCAACCTCGCCGTGAGCAGCATCGCGCAGCTCTATCCCAATGTTTTCGACTGGCTCAAGGCCCACGATGTCAATGCCGCCGTAGTGATCGTCATCATGCTCGTGGTGGCGTTCTTCAACATGGCCTCGGCGCTGTTGATTCTGGTGCTCGAACGGGTGCGGATGATCGGGCTCTTGAAAGCGCTCGGCATGCGCAACGGCGCGCTGCGGCGCATTTTCCTCTACCGCGCGGCGTTCATCGCCCTCGGGGGGCTCGTGTGGGGCAATGCCGTCGGGGTAGGGCTGTGCCTCATTCAAAAATATTTCCATGTGGTCAGGCTTAGCTCCGAGGGGTACCTGCTCTCGGAGGTCCCCGTCGCGCTGGGCGCCGGGTGGTGGCTGTTGCTCAATGCGGGCGTGCTGGCGGCGATCGTCGCCCTGATGATCCTGCCCGCCTGTATCGTATCGACCGTAAAACCCGACGAAGCCATCCGTTACCAATGACAGTGAAACCCTATAACACCGGAAAATCCAAAAAGGAGGAGGTGCGCGCCATGTTCGACGGGATCGCTCCGCGCTACGACCTGCTCAATCATACGCTGTCGGCGAGTATCGACCGCCTCTGGCGCCGCCGCGTGGTGCGCATCGTCGGCCGCTGCCGGCCCGGCCGCATCCTCGACGTGGCCACGGGAACGGGCGATCTGGCCATCGAACTGGCGCGCCGCATCCCGGAAGCCGAGGTGCTGGCCGTGGACCTTTCGGTGGGGATGCTCGCCGTGGCGCGCCGCAAGGTGGCCCAGCGCGGGCTGAGCGGTCGGATCGACCTCGAGCAGGGCGATGCCGAGCACCTCTTTCTTGCGGATGCCTCCGTGGACGCGGCGACCGTGGCATTCGGGGTACGCAATTTCGGGGACCTCGACCGGGGCCTGGCGGAGTTGGCCCGCACAATAAAACCCGGGGGCAAGGTCGTTATACTGGAGTTCTCGCGGCCCCGCAACCGGGTGCTGCGGGCGTTGTACGAATTCTACACCTTTCGGGTGCTGCCCCGCATCGGCGGACTCCTCTCGCGCGACAGACGGGCCTACGAATACCTGCCGGCGTCGGTAGAGGAATTTCCGGCCCCGGAAGAGTTTCTGCGGATCATGGCGCGTGCGGGATTTGCGAACTGCCGCGCCCGGAGCCTGAGCTGCGGGATTGCACAAATATATATCGGTGAACGATGAAAAAACTGCTTTACATAGCGATTCTCTCCGCGGTGGCGCTCTCGATGGGCTCCTGCCGCCGCGCCGTCGAAAAGGCTCGGCGCAACATCCGCATCGAAGCGGTCGAAAAGATCGAGCGCCAGGGGTTGACGGGCGCCGAGATCGTCGTGCGGGTGAAGAACGACACGGGGTACAAACTGGTTCTCGACCAGGCGACGCTCGACATCTTCTACGGCCGAAGCCGCGTGGGCGACGTTGCGCTGCGCGGGGCGGTCGAGGTGGGGCGCCGGACGACGGGCAGCGTTTCGACCCGCTGGCGCCTGCGGATTTCCGACCCGCTGGCGCTCTATGCGCTCTCGAAAAAGATCGGGGAGCGCGACTTTTCGCAGGTGTTCGTCTCTTTCAAGATCGAGGGGCGCGGAGGGCCTGCACCCATAAAAATTTCGCAGGAAAAGGTGCCTTTGTCGGAATTTTTGAATATCTTTGGAGTGACGATCGAAGATCTTAAAAACTTGCTGTAAACGTGATGCGCTCGATTTCGATACTTGTATTGATCCTCCTGACCGCCGCCTGCGTCTATTCGTTGCGGGCGCAGTCGCTCGAAGCATTCAAGGAGCGGCTCCTTTCGCCGGTCGCCTCGCCCGTATCATTGGGTGCGGCCCGGGTCCGGGTAGTGGAGCACGGCGATGCGGCCCGCGCCGTGGAGGAGGCCGCACGCAGTTCCGCGCGGCTGCGTTTCCGCGGCTACCGCGTCTGCATCTTCTTCGACAACGGACAGGATGCGCGTGCGAGCGCCCTGGCGGCCAAGACCCTTTTCGAGGAGCAATTCCCGGACATTCGCGTCTATTGGGTCTACGAGAATCCCTATTTCCGCGTCACGGTCGGCAACTGCCTCACGGCCGAGGAGGCCATCATCCTCAAAGGCCGGGTTTCGGCCGTTTTTCCCAAGGCCTTTCCCAAGAGCGAGGAGCTCTCGGTTTCCGACCTTTTGAACTGAAAAGTTCCCGTTTTGAAAATTTTTCACTTTTTTCTTGCATAATCCGGACGTTTACCTAACTTTGCGGCGTATTAAATGATCTAATTCTTAAACGTTTAAAGCTATGAAAAAGATTTTTTCTTTCGTAATCGTCATGGCTGCCGTCGCAATGGTAAGCTGTGGCGGCAACACGAACAAGAAAGCCGCCGAGGCTGCGGCTACCCGTACCGAAACGACGAATTGCAGCCAGTGCGCCGAGAAATGCGATTCGACCAAGGCGTACTGCGGCGAGAGCGGCTGCGGTGAGGCCGACACCACCAAGACCTGCTGCGGCGAAGCCAAATAGTTCCGGCCGGTTGGTGAGAGTGAAGGAGATTCTTTTCGAGAATCCCCTTTTTTTGTGCCCTGGAAGCCCGTCTGTCAGAGCCGACAGACGGGCTTGATTTTGGCCTACCGTTCGATCCCGACGGTGGTGATGCGGTCGTGTTCGAAGAAGAAATATTTGCCGCTTTCGCAGCCTACGATCAGATTGGGACCGTGCGACGTGTCGCCCAGAAAGCAAGGTTCCGGGGCGTTGGAGTGCGCGCCGAGGTAGAAATCCCTGCCGTCGATCTGCAACTGGACCGGGGGCTCGAACACCATGCGTTCGTTGGTGCCGGCATTTATCAGCAGCATCACCTGCAACCCGTACTCTTTTTTCTTGAAGCGCGCATAGGGCAGTCCGCGTTCGGGCGAGGGGTAGGAGGAGCGTTTGATCGAACCGATCATCAGATCGAGCTTTCCGTCGCTGTTCCAGTCGACGAACCGCAACTTGCCGCGCCCCATCTGTCCCAGCGGCTCCAGGCCGTCGTTGTGTCCGGTGATCTGCGAACCGTCCGTAAGGCGCAGTTTTCCAGCATCGGAGACGTTGTAGTCGTCTACCTGCCGATACAGGTGCAGGGCGTTGTCGCTGTCCATGATGACGAGCGCGTTCCGGTCGCCGATCCGCGCGATCGCCGGACGAACCCGCCAGGTGCCGTACAGCTCCAGGTTGTCGACACGCAGCGGGACCGGGGCTTCGAGTTGCGGCTGTTGGGGCGTGCCCCGGTTGAGCAGCACCTCGAATTTGGCCCGCGATCCCGAAACCACGACATCCGGTAGTCCATCCCCGTTCCAGTCGCAGACCGTCGGACAGAGGTAACCCCACGAAGCCTCGAAAGGACCCTGCACGACGTGGTAGCCCGGACGCAGCACAAGGGGTTTTCCTCCGGCGCAGACCTCTTCCGAGGGGGCGAAATCGGGGTGCCGGTTCGTGCCGTTGTTTTTGAAGAAGAGAAGACGCCCCTCGGAGTTCCCCGCCACGATGTCGAGCCGTCCGTCGCCGTCCCAATCCACGACGTTGGGCACTGTGAGCGAGCCGCCGTACAGCGGTGCATGGCGTTGAAGAACGGGTTTTGGATCGGCATAGACGGGTGCTCCGCCGGACGTTTGGCCGGTATGGCGGTAGTGGTACATGGCCGCCTCGCCGCCGATCACCAGATCGGATTGCGCTCCGGGGCTTGCCGAAAACGGAATGACGCGGGAGCTGTAAGCCGGATGCACGCGGACCCGCTTCTCGTCGCGCATGACATGCAGCGGCGTCAGACCTCCCGGGGGCAGCTTTTTGAGGTAAGGGATGAATTTCATGCTGCCGAGCCGGTTCGTAAACAGGTATCCGTCGTAGCCGCCGTCCGCCGAACGTACGCAAGCCAGTTCGCTGGCTCCGATCACCAGGTTCATGTCGCAGCCCACCTGCTCGACCCGGCTGACCTGCCGCCAGCTCGCAGCATCGAGGGTCGTGCGGAAGAGCCCCGAACCGGGGAGCGCACCGCGGTAAATTCCGGCTCCGTCGTAATAGGACTGTCGGTCGCCCCTGAACGTTTCGGGACGGTAGGCCCGTCCGTCGTGGCAGAGGATGGCCAGTTCGATCTCCCGCTTGCCGCGGCGGATGCAGTCGAACGAAGCGACGGGGTAGTCGATGCCCTCGATCTCGGTCTGGGCGATCGGGGAGAATCCCTGCGAGCCGTCCCAACGGGCAACGGTCAGTTTTTTGGTCGAGAGGCGCAGCAGGTAGACCTCCTCGCCATCCTGGAAAACACGGATTTGAGACGGCAATTTTTTCTCCTTGTCCCACGGGGTGGCCACGCGGACGGGTTCGCGGTAGACCAGGGAGCCGTCGTCGGCGGTGCGATCGTAAGCGCAGCGCCAGAAACCGCGAGCCTCGGGCATGCCGCTCGGGATCAATACGAACAGATCGGGATAGCTGCTCGAAGAGAGGTAGGCGAAGCCGCGCGGTGCATTGCTGTACGTAAGGCCGAACGACATCGGAGCCAGCCCCTCCTCGCCGCCCGCCATGACGGGACGGGCATGTCGCAGCGGCGGAGCCCCGACGGTACTCTGCCACGCGAATCCGATCGAGAGCAGGATGAGTACGGACTTTTTCATTTTGCGAATTCGATTTTCGAAGCGATGAGGGTCACACCTGCAAAATCTTTGGTCTGGGGCAGCGTCACGGTTTGGCCGGCTTTCACCTGTTTGGAATAGATGAAGAGAATGCCGGGTTTGTTCCGGTCGTGCGTCGTGTAACGGATTTCGGCATTGCGTTCGGGTTTCCAGCCCGCCAGATCGGCCGAGGTGACGCTGTTGCGGCGTGCGACGAGGTAGATACGGCCGTTTCCGGTTGCGGTCACCCTGCAGTGCTGCACGCCGTCCTTTACGGCCGCATGCACCAGCATGTCGAAACCCGCAAAACGGGCGGGGACCAGCGACAGCGGATAGACGCGATTGATGAAGAACTTTTCGCCGAGCGAGAGCTTGCGCAATTCGAACCTGTCGCCCTGCACCCGGACGGTCGTGTGCCAAACGGCTTCATCGGGCTGTTTGGCAGGAGCGGCGGCCCCGTTGTCGGTATCGCTGCGGAACGGGGCGACCGGAAGCCCGGCGGCGTCGAAAAGATTGCCGATTGCGCCGTCGCTGAAGCAGTAGCGCACGGCTGCGGGGCGCGACACCTGTTTGCTCCATACCACCAGCCTGTTCCTGTCGTCGATCATCCCCTGTGCGGGAACGAATTTCATCGAGGCGTCGCATAATTCCAATCCCGCGATAGCTCCGTCATTGCAGAATAGACCCCCATCGGCTTCGTCGAACGTGACGATCGCCTGCGCGCGTTTGAATTCGGCGGCACGGAACGCGGCGTGTTTGTATTTACCCGCATGGCGTCCGTACACCTCCGCAAGCGCCCAAGCGGCCAGCCGCTCGCCGACCCCCTTTTTGAAACGGGGGTGGACATTGGTCACGTCATCCACCAGGTCGGAAATAACGACCATGCCGGTGCCGGGGACCGTCGCTGCGACCAGGGCCTGCTGTTCGCGCACGAGGGCGCCTGTGATGCCCCCTTCGGTGCGGGCATGGGGCGCGATCTGTACGAAATAGAACGGCAGCTGCCGGCCGAATGCCCTGCGCCACGACTCGATCATCATCCGGAACTCCTCGCCGTAAAGCGCAGCGTTCTCCTTGTTGGATTCGCCCTGATACCAGACGACGCCCGCAAATGCCGTTTTGAGCAACGGGCAGATCATCGCGTTGTAGAGCGATCCGATCTGCCATTCGCGTCTGCTTTTGGAGTGTTCTTTCCAGGCGGCGACCAGCCGGGGCTCGCGGTTCATCTCCCGGGCGGGGGTCCACACCTCGATGGGAGTTCCGCCCCACGACGAATTGACCAGCCCGACGGGTTGCTTCAACTCCCCGGCGAGCCGCTTGCCGAAGAAATACCCCACGGCACTGAAATAGCGGGCGCTGCGCGCATCGCATACTTCCCACCGTCCATTGCAGTCCTCCTGCGGATAGGGCGTGCTGTGCTTGGTGACGGTGAAAAGGCGTATCTGCGGATTCAGATCGCCCTCCAGCTCCTGCTTCATATCGGCGATTCCGTTGGCCGCGCTCCAGTTCATGTTCGACTGTCCGCTGCACAGCCAGACCTGCCCGATCAATACGTCTTCGATCCGTTTAACCACTTTCTTATTGGTTTCGAACAAGATCGAGCGGGGATCGGGGGAGGCTGCCGGGGTTTGCAGTTCGACCTCCCAGGCGGTATCGTAACCGGCCTTGACCGTGACGGCTTCGCCCCACGAGGGGGAGACGGTCACCGTGGAGTTGGGATCGGCCCAGCCAAAGAGTTTCACGTTGGTATTCTCCTGGAGGACCATGTGGTCGCCGATGACCGCCGGCAGGCGCAGGAATGGCTGCGCGGCAGCGGTCGACGCGGCCAGCAGCATGGCCGCCGTAAAAGCGAGTGTTTTTTTGATTGCAGGTTTCATCGTTTCGTCGGTTGGTTCGGTGTTTTGTGTAGTGTTCGGATAGCGGTTGTGGTTCCCGGTTCCCGGAATTTCCAGATGCGTATGAATACCAGAAAATTGGCGTCGTGCTGCCGGGTCGGGAGTCCCCGCGGCTCTTCCATCGCCAGGCGCACCGCGGCAATGAGGTCCTCGCCGTCGAACTGCCAGTCGGCATACTGGAAGCCGTCGAAAAAGGGGTTGTCGCTCGCAAGCACGATCCGGGCGGTCCGCCAACGGCGCAGGTCCTCGGAACTGACCAATGCCAGGGTGTTGCGGATCAGGCCGCAGTGAATGCCCCGGGCATAGATGCCGCCGTGACGCGCTCCGCGGAACTCCTCCTTTACCACGGAGGTCAGCGCGTAATAGCGTTGCGAGAGCGAATCGTAACGGACGGTGAATTTCTTGCCGCCGCCCGGCATTTCGATCACATCCCGTCGGGGATCGAACGTCAGTTTGCGGGGGCTTTTCACGTGGACAAGCGCTGCCGTACGCCCGTGTTCGTGTTCGTCGACACGCAGCAGGTTGACCAGCGTTCCATCCCTTGCCACGACCATATTGCCCTCGATCCACTGTCGGAACTGGCCGCCCTCGATCCACGATGCGGAGGATTCGAGCGCTTCGGAAACCGTCCAGCTCGAGGCCTGCAACAGGTCCGCCTCCGCCGGAGCCGAGAGCACGAATGCCCGGCGCGGCTCGCCCCGGGTGTTGGTCTCCATGGCCCGCCAGATGCGGCCGCGGTGTTCGACCACGGGCACGGGGGCCGAGTGGTAGCGTCCGTGGAGCAGAATGCCCTCGCAAGGGGCGGTCCAGGAGCGGCCGTCGTCGTCCGAGCGGCGGATAATCACATCCCCCTCGGGCGTCGCCGTCCCCATCATGTAGAGCGCTCCGTCGTGCAGAAAGAGCGAATAGAAATTGACCGGAGCATCGTCGTGCGACCAGTGCGACCAATTCCGGCCCCGGTCGGTCGAGCGGTAAAAATCGGTTGTCCGCTGCGTCGTGGCTCCGCTGCACGCAGCCAGATAGCTTCCGTCGGGCAGGATGAGCAGATTGGGGTTGGTGATATGCGTTTTACGCAGCTCGGGAACGCGGGCTACGACGACGCCCGGCACGGCGGCTGTCTCCGCGACGCGGATATTGCGGGCGAAAACGATTGTCGAAGCCCGGTTTTCTGCCGATGCAGGCAGCGGCATCCATGTCCCGGGTCGGGCATACCGGGCCGTAAACAGCCGGTAGCGGGTTTGGTTGACATGGAACGACTCTCCGGTCGGCCGCCACTGCACCGTATCGGGGTCGGCGCCGTCGAGTGCGACCGACAATTCGCACGCCTGATTGGAGCGAACAGCCTCGGGACCGCGGAACTCCCGCAGACTGACTGCATAGGACATGCCCGTCAGCCGTTGGGGAAGCGAGCGGCCGAAACGGTGCCGTTTGTATTGCGGATAGACCTCCGCACCCGGCTCGGCCGTGCGAATGTCGATCAGCGTGCCCCGGATTTCGATAACCGGCTCCCCGTCCGGCGCTGCCGCCGTGCAGAGCGGCAGCGCCAGCAGGAGCAGATGAAAGGGTGTGCGCATAAGCGAGGTCACAGGTTGCGGAAATTGCGAATCCGTAGGAACGTCATGAAATTGGCATCGTGCTGGCGCACGGGAAGCCCCCGGCTCTCGGGACACGCCATGCGGCAGACGGCGACCAGGTCTTGGCCGTCGAACATCCAGTCAGTATACTGGAAGCCGTGAAAGAACGGATCGTCGTCGGAGAGAACTTCCTTGTACTGGACCCACGTATTGAGGTCGGTCGAGTAGCAGAGGACCAGCCGGTTGCGGATCAGGTCGCGCGTAATTCCGTTGAAATAGATTCCGTCGTGCTTCATGCCGCCCGCATGGGCCGGATTGGTGAGGGTCCAGTAGCGTCTGCTCTCGGCGTCGTAGCGAATGGTGAATTTCTTGCCGCCTCCCGGAAAATGGATAAAATCGCCCGGAGCCGTGAAGCGGAGTTCGTGCTCGCTGAGAACCGTGACTTTGGCGGCCGCCAGGCTGGTGCCCGAGCTGCTGGCCCGGAGGATGTTGTAGAGTTTGCCATCGGGCGTGGCCACCATGTTGCCCTCGATCAGCTCCGTGATGGAGCTGCCTTCCGCCTCCCAGGCCGTATTGAGGGGGATGGTTGCGGTGCGGGTCCAGTTCGCAGCGTTCAGCAGATCGGCATCGGCCGGTGCCGAGAGGACGAAAGCCTCTTTCTTCGTGTCGACAACCTCCTCCATCGCCCGCCAGATACGGCCGTTGCAGACGACCACCGGCACCGACGAGGAGTGGTAGGCGCCCGAAAGGAGAACCCCGGTTCGCCCGTCGGCGGGGTAGGTCCACGTGCGGCCCTTGTCCGCGGAGCGGGTGATGAGTACGTCCCGGCCGCCGACGCCCGTACCCATCATGTACAGATTGCCGTCGTGTACGAACAGGTTGTTGTAGTTGGCAATCCCGTTCACGCCGATGTTGTCCTGCGAGAGCACGCTCCAGGTGCGTCCTTTGTCCTGCGAGAGAAAGAGCGAAACCCCCTTGGCGCCGGGGCCGGTGGCACCCGTGCAGGAGGCGATGTAGTCGCCGTCGGGCAGAATCGTCATCGAGACGTTGTTGATGGCGCCGCTTCGCAACTGCGGAACCTGTGCGATAACGGTGCCGGGAACGGTTGTTTCGGATACGCTCAACGTTTTGGCAAACAGCATGGTCGAGCACTTTCGGTCCGCCGGATCGGGCACGGCGATCCATTTGCCCGGCGTGCGCGATTCGTAGCAGTAGATGTAATAGGTCAAGTCGTTGACCGTAAAAATCCGGTCGGCCGCTTTCCAGCCCTCGGCCCGCATTCCGGTGCAGTCCGTGGCCAGGTAGACGGTTGCATCGCTGCCGCATCGGAACGCCTCGACGCCGCGCGACTCCTTCAGTCCGACGGCGTAGCGCATCGTTTCGTCGAACAGCAGGTCGGCATCCGCACCGAAGACGTACTGGTCGTGCTGGGGAAAAACCTGCTCCCCGCTCTCCAGCATGCGAATATCGATCAGCGTTCCGCGGACTTCGACCGCATCGGCCGCAAGAGGCGCCTCTGCGGGGGTATCTTCCTTGTCGCAGGCCGCCAGGAGGCTGGCCACGGTAAACAGACACGTTAAAATGAGGTAATTTTTCATATGCGCATACTTATTCCTCCGTCACGGTGACGGTCGCTTGTTTGACGATTTGACTGCTGCCCGAAAGGGTCTGCACGGTTCCCACGACGGCTATGTCGTACGTGCCGGGACGAGAGAAAACATACTCGTAACTGGCGGGCTGTGCTTCCGACTCCTCCTTGATGGTGAATGGCGTATCCCTGCCCACATTCTTGGCTTCGGGACGGATCAACCGCGGCAGCACGATGTAGGAGTTCTTCTCGACCGTGGGGCGGAATGCGGCCCCCAGGCGCAGCACGTAAGGGTAGGAACCGTAGGCATACACATTCAGCGGATTGCCTCCATCCTCCGATCCGAACGTCGCGCCGAGTACCACGGTCGGCCAGGTCGGATCCGTCTGGTTCTTGACGTATTGGTGGCGATAAATCTCCGTAAAGCCGCTTTCGTTGCGGTATTGGGCCCGCACCCACATGTCGTGGAGGTAGAAATAGGTCCGGCCATTGCCCGCGGTGCCCGTTTCGGGATCGACGTAAGAGGCGTCATACGGGTCGATATGGTAGAAAAGGGCGATATGGCAGCTGTTTTCCGCACCCGCAAACCAGTCGCTGCAATCCGCCGTTCCCGCATTGTGGGGAGTGGTCGAGGCGCCGACGGTCGTCTTCGTATCCGTGCCGTAGATATAGGTCGTCAGATCGAATTGCGCGGTGACATCGTTCCAGGTAGCCGCGAGTATGCCCTCTTCGGTCATCGTACCGTCGAAATCGGTGGAGTATTTCACTTTCACCGGGGTCCGCTGCGTGCCGCTGTTGAGCAGCATGAGGAAATCGACCGACATGGCCGGATGCTGCAACCGGTCCCGCTCCGCATAGAGGTAGTCGTGGCCCTCCTCGCCGGACCAGAAATCGATCCGGTCGGCCAGGCCGCTCAGGTCAATCCGCAGGGGCTCCCCGGCCCGGCAGCTGAGCGAGGGCAGCTCGACCTCGAACGGATCGGCCTGGACGAATTCGTCGAGCGAGATCGCGTACTCCCGGGTGTAGTGTTTGTTCGGCCGGAAAGTAACCGCGTCGGGTACCGTAAATGAGTTGACCGAATTGTCGATGGCTGTCAGTTCGATGCGCAACGACCCGGCCGGATGCGTGCCGGGTGCCACAACCAGATAGACGCTGACGAACCGTTCTTTATTCAGGGAGAGATTCTCCGTAAAACCGACGTCGATGCTCCGGCTGCCCTCTTCCACGGTCAGCGGCATGGCCGCATCCGTCAGGTCGATCGTGCCTTGGGGGATGGCCAGGTCGCTCGCATCCGACACGATCCGCACCTGCTTGACGGGCACCGCCGCGAGGCTGCAATCGGAGGCCATTTTGAAGCGCAGTTCGAGGATCGAAAAGACGTTGGCGAACCGGAACTCGACCCCGCCCTGGGACATGTCCGTGGGGCCGAATTCGACGGGCGCAGCGGTCATCAGGCCGTACTGCGACAGGTGCGTGGGCGAATCTCCCTGCGACTGCACCTGCCGCTCGGGAAGCGAAAAGGGATGCGCCGCTGCATCCGGTTCGCGGTCGTTGACCCCGGTATAGGGGTAATAGGCGTAATACCCTTGTGCCGTGCCGTCGATCCACCGGAACAGTTGCGAAGACTCGCTGGCCGCGAAAGTGCAGCGCGCGGCATCTTCCTTACAGGGGGTTGCGGTGTAGGCGTAATTGCGGCCTGTCGGACGTCCGTCGCTCATGCCGTAGATTCCCACCTCGTCGCCCGCGGCCCAGACTATCCTCAGGTTGCGTTCGGCATCGGTGTCCACCGTGGTGCGCGTCGCGGGGTTCGCCGATGAAAAGTGCAGCGGCTCTGCGTCCGCCAGCGGCATGTCGGAGGAAACGTCCCGGCTGCAACCCGCGAGCAGCAGGGTCAAGGCTGTGGTATAGATCGTACTTTTTTTCATGGTCTTGTCGTTTTATTCGTTCCACTCTCCCGCTTCGGGCGGCGTGATGCTGCCCTCGTCCTCGACGATCCGTATCTTCACCGAGCGGACCAGTTCCCGGCGCTCGTAGACGTTGCTGTTGGCCGCGACGAAAGTCGCCGTGTATTCGCCCGGCTCGGTGTAGACATAGCTGTAACCGGTCAGGGCGGCTTCGGCCATCGCCTTGATTCCGACCCCCATGTCGGGGCCCTCGTTGATGTAATCCATCTTGTGGATGGGGCCTGCGACGGCCCAGCATTCGCGCGATACGGGCGGCTGGAACTCGCTGCGCAGCAGGATGCGCGAGGAATTGATGTCGGGCAGCGAGGTCGCGCCCTCGAACGAAGCGGCCCGCACGATGGTCCAGTTCGAACTGGCGATGTCGTAAAGTACGGCCGAGGATTCACCCGCTATGCCGTTGATCTTGGGCGATTTGAAATTCCACTGCGTCCGGCCGTTTCCGTTGCCTCCGGCGGCCGTCGCGTCGTAGGCTTCGACCACGTAGTGGAAACTGAGGTAGAGCGGCGTGTCGTTGTCGGGATAAAAGTCCGAGATGTTCACCTCGCCCGAAAGCAGGTCCGTCGCGCCGATGTCGGTGGGCATGTCGAACCGGTCTGTAATGTCGATCCACGTCGCTTCACGAACGGCCTCTTCGGTATATTCACCCGAAAAATCGGTCGAATAACTGATGGGAACGCGTGCCGGATTGGGGTAACCCTTGGTTCCGGACGCCGTGGTGGTGGTAAAGGAGAAAGTCATCCGGGTCTCGACGATGCGGTCCTGCTCCTTGAAAGCGTACTCATTGCCCCGCTCGCCCGAATAGAACCAGATGAAATCGGGGTTTCCGCGAAAGGAGAAGCGCACCGGTTCACCCGCTTTGAATGTCGCGGACGCGGTCGAAACATCGAAACGAACGTCGTCGACCTCCTCGAAACTTTCGCGGCACCCGCAAGGCAGCAGCGAAATCGCGAAGAGAGGAACCAGGTATTCGATCTTGGTTTTCATGTTCTTGTCGTTTTTGAATTCTACCATCCGTTGTTCTGCACCAGACAGCGGTTGACTCCCAGCTCGTAGGTGGGAATCGGCCAGATTTCATCGCGCCGGTTGGCATTGTTGTAGGTGCGCTTCGCACTGAGGTAGTACGAACTGGTATAGCTGTCGGGAATGGCGGCCGCGACGTTTCTCAGGTAGCGCATCCGGTCGTAGAATTCGCCCCAGCGAACGATGTCGTCCTTGCGCAGCAGTTCGAAACCCAGCTCGCGGGCGCGCTCGTCCTTGATGGCGTCCAGCAGGGCGCTCTTGTCGCCCGCCTCCAGGTCGGCCGCGTCGCTCGGCGTATGGATGTCGACTCCGTAGCCGCGTCGTCGGACCTGGTTGACATACTCGTACGCCTGCCGAAGCTGCTCGGGGTCGTTGTTGGCCGCATCGGCCGCCACGCTTTCGGCCCAGATAAGCAGGATGTCGGCATAACGCAGCAGCGGAAAATTGACCGGGGTGTAGTTGGTCGCCCGCGGCGTGGTCAGTTCGTACTCGCGGCGGAATTTGCCGCAATAGCGAATCCAGATGTTGCTCGTCTGAGCGGTTTTCTGGCCCGATACCGTGTTGTAGGTGTACGGGCCGATGGTCCAGTCGCGGCGCAGGTCGCCCTCTTCGAACAGCGCGTAATAGTAGGGTGTCGTGCGGATCGTGCCGATCGAGTAGCCGTACATGTCGACGATCGTCTTGCCGTTGAGCGTTACGTTCTGGCTCGTACAGCCGATTCCGTTGTTGCGGCCGACCATTCCGGCCGTCGTGGTGTAGGTGCCTTCGTTCGTTCCCCAGAATTCGACCTCGAAAATGCTCTCGCCAGCGTCGTACTTGTCCTGGATGTAGTTGATGAAGACCTGCTCGAAAGAGGGGTTCAGGGCGTGCGTCCCGGTGTCGATCACTTTTTGGGCGTACTCTCTGGCTTTGGCATACATCCCCGGTTCACCGAGCGGATAGCCGGCCATGTAGAGCGCCACGCGGGCGAGCATTCCGTAGACGGCCGACTGGCTTGCGCGCCCCGGGGAGAGGAGTTCCGACGCGGGCGGAACCAGCCGGGCGGCCTCCTCCATGTCGCGGATGATTTGCAGGTAGACCTCGCGCATGTCGCTTTGCGGAACCTGGACGTGCTCCCTCTTGCCGTCATCGGGAACCGTGAGGACGAGCGGGATGTGGTGAAAACGCACGACCAGCAGGAAATGGTAGTAGGCTCTCAGAAAAAGCGCCTGCCCGAGAATATTGTCGCGGGTTTTTCGATCGAGCTGCGGCTTGTCGATGTACTTGATCAGCATGTTGGCCCGGCCGATGCCGTCGTAGAGATCTCGCCAGTAGTTCAATATCTTTGCATCGGTGGGGGATACGTCGTAATCCCCCACCGATCCGTAGTCCGAGGAGTAACTTTCGTAGCCAATGTCGGCCGAAAGTCCCATGCGGCCCAGCAGGTTGTTGCCGAACAGGGTGGTATTGGCCAGTGTGGCGTAGATGCCGTTGAGGGCCGTATTCATCTCCTCTTCGTTGTTGTAGTAGTTCGACGGAGTCACGAAATCCTGCGGCTCGATATCCAGCAGGCTGCATGATGGAAAGAGAAGCACTCCGAGTAGTATGATGATGCAATTTTTCATGGTCGTAAGTCCGCTTTGGTTAGAATGTGACTTTGATGCCGGCCGTGTAGATGCGGTTGCGGGCATAGGCCGAATAGTCGAAATTGGGCGTGAGGGTCGAATTGCGGGTGGAGACCTCCGGGTCGAGCCCCGAATAGTCGGTCCAGGTCCAGAGATTCTGGCCCGAAACGAAGACCTGCACGCTCTTCAGATGTATCTTACGCGTGAATTTCTCGGGCAGCGTATAGCTCAGCTGCAAGGTCTTCAGACGCAGAAAAGAGCCGTCCTCGATGGTCCGTGAACTGTAAACGCCCGAGGGACCGCGACCTCCCACGCGGAAATTCCTGCTGACGGGATTCTCGGGCGACCAGCGGTCCACGTAGCTTTTGTACTGGTTGATCGCCTTGTTGGCGTAATTGCCCTCGAATATGATGCGGTTGGCGTTCATCACGTCGCAGCCGTATCGCCACTGGAAAAAGATGTTGAGGCTCAGATTCTTGTAGGTGAAATTGTTGTTGAAGCCTCCCGTGTGGATCGGTTCGCAGCGGCCGATGACGACCATGTCCTGGTCGTTGACCACCCCGTCGCCGTTCTGATCGACGTATTTGATGTCGCCGGGCTGGATCGTGCTGCGGTCGTTCCCGTTCGTAGGAACCCCTTTTTTGAGCGTGTATTCGCCCGAGGCGCTGCGGTCGAAATCGTCGTAACCGTAGACCCCGTCCCACTTTACGCCGTAGAATTGCGCTACCGGGTGGCCGACTTTGGCCAGGTAGAGGTAGGTGGCGTTGAAGTCCCCCGTGAAACCGATTCTCGAAAGGTAGTTCTCTTCGCCCTCGGCCAGAGCCAGTACCCGGCTGCGGTTGAAGCTGATGTTGAAATCGGAGTTCCACTCGAAATTCTTGGTTTTGATATTGACGGTGTTCAGCGTAATTTCCAGCCCCCGGTTGCGGATCCTGCCGATATTCTTGTACACGGTGCGATATCCCGAACTGTATGGCAGGTTGGCGTTCAGCAGCAGGTCGCGCGTGATCTTCTGGTACCAGTCGACGGTCAGACTGATGCGGTTCTCGAACAGCCTCAGATCGAGACCGGCATCGATCTGTTCGGTGCTCTCCCACGTCAGGTCCCGATTGCCCAGACTGCTCGTAACGATCGCTTCGGCGGGCTGTCCGTTGTCGAACGAATAGTAGTCGGAAAGCGACAAGGACGGGTGAATCGAGTAATCGCCCACGCGGTTGTTTCCCGTCACGCCGTAGCTGACGCGCAATTTGGCATCGTCGATGAAACGCAGCCGGCGCATGAATTTCTCCTCGCCCAGCCGCCATGCGAAAGCGCCCGAGGGAAAATAACCCCAGCGGTTCGCGGGAGCGAATTTCGACGAGCCGTCGGCACGGAACGAAAAGGTGAACATGTAGCGGGAACGGATGCTGTAATTGATACGGCCGAGCCACGACAGGAGGTAGTTCTCGGTGAGAAGCGCCGTCATCGAATCCGGAAGTCCGTCGTCGATTCCGCTTATTCCCAGCAATTCGTTGGGGATCTGCATGCTCGAATAGCCGAACCGGTTCTGGTCGGTTCCCTGCAATGTGAAGCCGGCCAGGATGTTCAGTTTGTGACGTCCGTTGCGCCAATTTCTGTCGTAGGTCAGCGTATTCTCATTCATCCAGTCCGTGCGGGTGGTACTCATCACCGAACCGTTGACTCCCTTGGTGTTTGTCAACATCGGATACCCTTTGTAGGTCATCGAATTGTTGAATTCCGTCGCAAGGGTCGAAAAGCGCGAATAGCCGCCGCTGATGCTCAGCCGCAGGTTCTTGTGCAACTTGTAGTCGAGTTTCAGGTTCGAGATGAAAGTCTGTCTGCGGGTCACCTTGTCCTCGTTTTTGCTCGAGAGAATCGGATTCATCACCGCCGAGTTATTGCCGTCGAAATAGTCGTCGAACAACTCCTCGTCGTTCGATACTCCCTTGGTTATCACGGGACGGAACGCCCAGGTTCGGTACATGAGATACGAAGCGTAGGCATTGCTCGTGGCGAGCGCCGCGGAAGAGGTCTGCCCGTAGGTCTTGTCGCCCGTGTAGCTGGCATTGACCGTCACTTTGGCATTTTTGTTCAACTGCTGCGTCAGGGAGATGCGACCCTGGTACTTGTCGTACCCCGAGCAGATGATCACCCCCTGCTGGCTGGCCAGCGCAAGCGATACGGCGTATTTGGTCTGCTTCGTACCGCCGGTCATCGAGAGGTTGTGCATGTGGATGGGGGCATTGCGGAAGAGTTTGTCCTGCCAGTCGATCCCCTGTCCCATGCGCTTGTAATCCTCCATCGTGCGGTCGAGGTTGTTCAGGTAGGTGTCCACGCTGCCGGGCGAGCGCTCGATCTGGTAGTTCACGAAATCGTAGGCGCTCATCATCTCCATGGTCCGGGCTACCGATTGGAATCCGTACGTACCGTTGTAGGTAACGCGCGGTTTTCCCTCCTGACCCTTGACGGTTTCGATGATGACCACGCCGTTGGCGCCTCGGGCACCGTAGATGGCCGTAGCCGAAGCGTCCTTGAGTACCGTGAGCGAGGCGATGTCCGAGGAGTTGATGGCGGCGCTCGAAAAGTTCTCGATCGGAAAGCCGTCGATCACGTAGAGCGGCGAATTGCTTTGCGTCAGGGAGTTGGCCCCGCGAATCACAATGTCCATTTCGGTTCCCGGCTGGCCGTCGGACGAGGTGACCGAGACGCCGGCCATGCGGCCCTGAAGCGCCTGGTCGAAGCTCACCACGGGGGCCTTCGCAATATCCTCCATCTTTACGCTGCTCAGGGTTCCGGTGATGTCTTTGCGGGCCAGACCGCCGTAGCCGATTTCGATCACAACGTCGTCGATGGCATTGGCCTGCTCCTCGAGCGCGATGTCGAACCGCGTGCGGTTGTTTACGGCGATCTCCTTTTCGGCGTAGCCCAAGAGAGTGATGACCAGTATGTCACCGGCCTTTGCCTGAATCGAGAACGTGCCGTCGGCGCGCGTGGTCGTGCCGCGCGTGGTCCCTTTTACGAGCACAACGGCGCCTGCGATGGGCTGCTTGTCGGCGTCGGTCACTTTTCCGCCGACCTGCCCGGGCCTGGCAGACGGCTGTGCCGCGAACGCTTCGGTCCCTCCTCCCGCGAACAGGAGCAGAGCCAGCGTTACGCAGTTTATCAGAATTCGTAGGTTCGGTTTCATTTCGGGCGGTTGGTTTTGGTTGTGGGTTATCCGTAGATCGGTCCGTAAAGCCGGCAGGCCCGGAAATCGGAGTTTTCGGGATCGGTGCCGAAAGCACTCCAAGCGGAGGGACGGAACAGCGTTTCCCGAGACAGGTTGTGCATGGCTACCGGGATGCGGAGCATGGAGGCCAACGTCACCAGATCGGCTCCGACGTGTCCGTAAGAGATGGCGGCGTGGTTGGCGCCCCAACGGTTCATCACCTCGTACACGTCGGCGAAAGCGCCTTGTCCGGTGGTTCGGGGCACGAACCAGGTGGTAGGCCACGTTCTGTCGGTGCGCTTGTTGATGATGTCGAAAATTTCCGGGTCGACGTTCACGGCCCACCCCTCGGCGATCTGCACCACGGGGCCCAGCCCTTTGACCAGATTAAGCCGGAACATGGTTACCGGCATTTCGCCGCGCGTGAGGAACTGGGACGAAAATCCGCCTCCGCGCATGTACTCGCGCGATGCGGGGAACCACGTCGTCGCTTCGAGACACGCCTCGGCCTCCTGCTGCGAAATTTCCCAGTGGGGTTTCATCACGGGGTTACCCGCAGCATCGCGCATGGCGCCCGTGGCGTCGAGCGTGCAGGAGCCCGAATTGATCAGGTGGATCATGCCGCCCGCGGCGCGTCCCGAGAGCCGCCGTCCGGTGACGCGCGCGACGGCCTCGGGGCTCCAGTAGGTGCGCACGTCGGCGAAGAGCTGGGCGCGGTTGGTCAACAGGTGCATCCAGAGCATCGAAACGCCGTTGAGCGTGTCGTTCTCCGTAGCGAACGGGATCGGCTCGCGCACGCCGTTCCAGTCGAACGAGGAGTTGAGAATCGCCTCCGAAAAATCGCCGTCGGGACGGAAATCGGTCCACTGCCGCTGTCCCTGGAAGCCGCCGGCAAGGGCGTCGTGCCCGAGGGCTTCCTCTTCGAATCCCATCCGTGCCAGCTGCTCGTTACCGTGCATCAGGTCGCGGAAGATAAGCGTCATCTTGACGACATATTCCCAGACGGCGTCTTTCTGTTTGCGCGGGTAGACCAGGTGCTCGGGATTCCAGTCCCTGCCCTCGCGGGGCTTGCAGTGTTTTTCGACCCAGGCCATCGCCCGGCGGAACTCCTCTTTGTCGTAAATACCCAGTTCGATGCGCCGTTCGATCTCCGAACAGTCTACCGCCTCGCTGCGCATGCCGAGGTACTCCTGGAAAAACGCGGGATCGGGCATCGACCCGGCAATGCCCATCGATACCGAGCCGATCGAGAGATAGGACCTGCCGCGCATCTGCATCAGAGCCACCGCTGCGCGTCCGAAGCGCAGCAGCTTTTCGCTGACATCGGCCGGAATCGTCCGGTCGGAGAGGTCCTGCACATCCCGGCCGTAGATACCGAATGCGGGCAATCCTTTCTGGTTGTGTCCGGCCAGAGCCGAGGCCAGGTAGACCGCCCCGGGGCGTTCGGTGCCGTTGAAGCCCCAGATCGCCTTGGGCATGAGGGGGTCCATGTCGATCGTCTCGGCGCCGTAGCACCAGCAGGGCGTGACCGAGACGACGGCGCCGACCCGGTTGTCGCGGAATTTCGCGGCTGCGGCAGCCGCTTCGGCGACGCCGCCTATCGTGTCGGCCACGACGCACTCGACCGGCGTACCGTCGGCGTAATGCAGGTTTTCCCGGTAGAGGCGTGCTACACGCTCGGCCAGGTCCCGGGTCATCTCTTCGAGCGATTCGCGGATGCCACCGCGTCGGCCGTCGATAACGGGACGAATCCCGATTTTGGGATGAGAAATTTTCATATTGGGTGTAGTTTTAGAGTGGTTTTTCCGTTTTTTTGCGTGTCAGGGCGGTAAGCAGGAAGCCGGTGAGGAAGATGACGCTCGTGCCGAATACGATCGTCAGGTAGGTATGCAGCGGGCTGTGGAATCGGTAGAAAGGCGATCCGTCGTTGATCAGGGGCGAAAGGCTCATCCAGGCGATGGTTCCCAGCCCGAGGAGCACGGCGATAACCGCATGAGCGCGTCGCACCGTCTTGCAAACCACTCCCAGCAGGAAGAGTCCCAACATGCCGCCGCTGAAGATCGACGCCAGTTTCCACCAGGCGTCCAGGATGCCGTCGATGCGCATCATCAGCAGCCCCATGACGATACCCAGCGCACCCACGACGAACGAGGTGGCGTAGAGGACCCGCATGCTCTTCTTTTCGGAGAGCTCCCTTTTCGAGAGCCTCCGGGCGAAATCCGTCAGTACGATCGTGGCCGAGGAATTGATGCTCGTGGCCACGGTCGACATGCCGGCCGAGAAGAGCGACGCGATGACCAGTCCCGTCAACCCCGTGGGCAGTCCGTGGACGATGAACCAGGGGAAAACCTTGTCGGCAGGGGTGGCGGCCGGCAGCAGGTCGGGCTGCGCCGTGTAGTAGCTGAAGAGCGCCGTGCCGATATAGACGAAGATGAGCGAAACGGGAATGTAGAGCAGTCCACCGAAAAGGGTCGAGCGGACCGCTTCGGCCGTCGAGCGGGTCGTCATGTAGCGCTGCACGTAGTTCTGGTCGATACCGTAGTTCTGCATGTTGACGAAAAGTCCGTAGATCAATACCACCCAGAACGTGGGCTCCGAGAGGCTCGCTCCGAAACTCCCGAGGCTGAATTTGCCGTGAGCCGAGGCGATCTCGAAGAGCTGCGCCGGGCCTTCGGGCATGGTGAATGTGAGGATGGCGGCGCAGGCGATGGCGCCGACGATGAGGATGATCCCCTGGATGGCGTCGGTCCAGACCACGGCGGCTATGCCGCCAAGCAGCGTGTAGATCAGCGTGGCGATGCCCGTGCAGAGGATGATGGTCTGGATGTCCCAGCCGAACATCGTGTTCAGCGGCAGGGCGAGCAACAGCAGGATCGAACCCACGCGGGCCAGCTGCGTCAAAAGGTAGCAGACCGCCACGTAGCAGCGAGCCCAGTAACCGAAGCGCTGTTCGAGGTAGTGGTAGGCCGAGACGCTGTCGATACTCCGGTAGAGGGGAATGAAGACCTTGGCCGCGAGCCACGTGGCCAGAGGAATCGAAAGGCTGAAGACAAAGGGGTTCCAGTCGCCCTTGTAGGCATCGCCCGGAAGCCCCAGGAAGCTGATGCTGCTGACGAACGTGGCGAAGATGGACATGCCCACGACCCACGTGGGCAGCGTGCCTTCGGCCGCGGTGAACGCTGCGGCACCCTTGCGGCTGCGGAAATAAAACGAGCAGCCGAAAAGTGCGACACCGCCGACGAAAAGGAAGAAAACAAGGTAGTCGAGTGTAGTGATTTCCATAGCGATCGGGTTGGTAGTGGGACGGTTGTGTTAGCGGACGCATCGGATTCCGAGTGCTTCGAGGGCCTTGCGGATGCGGTCGCGCTCCCCGGCACGGAATTTCCGGTAGGGATAGGAGAGATAATCGTCGCAGATGCCCATCAGCGAAAGCGCGCATTTCACCCCTTTCAGGTAGCTCGAGCCGTATTTTCCGACGGTGTAGAGCGTCGTTGCGATCTGCATGATCCTGCGTTGCAGCGTGCGCATCGAGTTCACATCGCCCTTGTAGGCCGCATGGTACATCTCGACGTAGAGTTCGGGGAAGAGATTGGCGCCTCCGTTCACGCCGCCGGCGGCTCCCATCACCACGCTCTCGCCCGTCAGCTCCTCGGGACCCACATAGAGGGCGAAATCCTCGCGGTCGCCCAGGCCATAGAGCAGTGTCTGGAAATAGGTCATGTTGGCCGAACTGTCCTTGAGGCCGACGATGTTCGGGTGGTCGGCCAGCGTGGAGACCGTTGCCGGTTCGAGAAACACTTTCACGTGCGAGGGCATGTTGTAGAGGTAGAGCGGCAGCGTCAGCGCGTCGGCCAGGGCGGTGAAATACTCGATCAGTTCCTGCTGCGAGGGCGCGAAATAGTAGGGTGCTGCGGCCACGACACCTACGGCGCCGCATGTCCGGGCGTGGATTGCCAGTTTCAGGCTCTCGTCGAGCGACGTGTCGGTCACGCCCACCAGGACGGGAACCCGGCCGGCGACCTGACGGCAGACCAGTTCGACGAAATCGTAGCGGCACTTGTAGGAGAGGCTTTGCGCCTCGCCGGTGGTGCCCAGCAGAAAGAGTGCGTGTACGCCCCCGGCGAGCAGGTGCTCCGTGAGCCGTGCGGTGCCGTCGCAGTCGATCCGGTCGTTCCCTTTCAAGGGGGTGACCATCGGGGGAATGATTCCTTTGATCGTTTTCATCGTCTTATTTATTCGGTTGTTTTCTTCGTTCTTCGATCCACCGGATGATGGCCGGATAGCTTTCATCGGCGTACTTGTAGCGCTCGCGCATCCAGAAACCGTGACCCCCTTCGGGGTAGACATGCAGTTCCGCTTTCACCCCGTGGCGGTTGAGAGCCCGGTAGAAAGCCAGGGCGTTGTCCGGGACGACCGTCTTGTCGTCGCTGCACAGCAGGAGCAACGTTTCGGGCACCCTTTCGTCTACCTGTTCGCAGGTCGAGTAGCGTTTGCGCCATGCCTCCTCCCCGCTGCATGTTCCGAGCAGGTTCTCCCGGGTCCGGGCGCTGGAGTGGTCCATCGAAATGACGGGATACACCAGAACGGCAAAATCGGGGCGCGTCTCGAAGTCGGCGTATTCGGTGAGGAGCGTCGAAGCGAAATGGTCCCCGGCCGAAAAACCCATCACACCGATGCTGCGTGGGTCGAGACGCCACCGTCCGGCGTTTCGGCGTATGACGCGCATCGCCTGCTCGCCGTCCTCGAGCGGAATCTGCGGATGTCCGTTCGGCATGCGGTATTTGAGGATCATGGCGGCGATGCCGTGTGCGTTGAGCCACGCTGCGGTCTTGAAGCCCTCGTGCGTGATGCAGACCTTTTCGTAACCCCCGCCCGGTACTACCAGCACGGCCTGCCCCGTTGCGCGGGCCGAATCGGGGAGGAAGATCAGCAACTCGGGATCGCTGACCCGGATGCAATATCCCTTGTCGTTCACCCCTTCCGCGCACGCTTCCAATCCGTTTTTCGTCGGGGCGCCTTGCGGAAAGAGTTTTATCCGGATCGGTTCCGCGGCGCCCGATAGCAGGGTCCATGCGGTCAGGCTAAAGGACAATATCAATCGTTTCATGGCTGTTTTCACTGGTTGGGAATCAGATAGAAATGGCCGTCCTCGGCGCCGAGCAGCAACTCAGGCCGCCCGTCGCCCCGCCAGTCGACGGGCGTTGGGCATGTCGTATGTCCGGCCAGCACCCGGTCGGAGAGGTCGCCCATGTATTCGAGCCGGATTAAGCCGTCACGCTCCCCGACGTTGCGGAACCAGGCGGCGTTCCTGCTGTCGACGATCAGGTCGAGCCGGCCGTCTCCGTCCCAGTCTGTGAAGCAGATTTTGCGACGGCCCGATTTTCCGGCCATGCCGTCGTTCAGCCGCAGCAATCCCGGCGTGGCATCCGCGACGCCTCGCTTCGGATCGTAGAGCGAGCAGTTCACGCCGTAGAATATCCGGCGGCCGGGTTTGAGCAGCAACTCGCCCGACGGAGCGCGGAAGCGTTCGAACAGGGCAGGATAGCCCGCGCAATCGAGGACGATGAGGTCCGTCAGACCGTCGCCGTTCCAGTCCATCGCCACGGGCGTCGTGCGCCATTGCGTGACGAGCGTACCCGGTTGCGGCGTCCACCAGTTCCAGGCGGGTTTGGGCGTCTCGCCCTCCCAGGCCACAAGCCCGGGTTGCGCCGGAGCCAGTGCGAGCACATCCTTTGCACCGAGGTTGCGGAACCACTCGATCCGTCCCCATATCGAATTGACCACCAGGTCCGGGAGTCCGTCGCCGTCCCAGTCGGCAACCGACAGGACTGTATAACCCCACTTGCGTTCGGCAGGGCCTTGTACCGAACCGTTCTCGCCGGCCTGGATGCGGAGGGGTTTGCCGTCGACGGTGAAGAGCCGGGGTGCATCCCATGAGGGATTCGGGCTGCCCGTGAGGTTGCGGATAAAGGCGATTTCACCGGCCGAGTTTCCTGCGATGATGTCCTGGTTCCCGTCTCCGTCCCAATCGAAAGCGCACGGGGTCGAGAGCGCGCCGAATTTAACCCGATCTGCCTGCTGGCGGAAATAGGCTGGGGATTCGAACTGCGGCATACGGTCGTCGACCTTTCCGGTATTACGCACCCACGCCACGCGGCCGTCCTCGTCGCCTACGATCAGGTCCGCATGCCCGTCGCCGTCGAAATCGCAGACCACCGGAACGATCATCTGCAAGTGAAGACGTATTTCGCCCTTTTCGTTGGTCAACTGCCGTCCCGTGGCAAAGCGGGGGTTGCTGCGCGTTCCCCTATTCTCGAACCAGGTCAGCCCGTCCACGAATTCGCCGCAGATCAGGTCGAGGTCGCCGTCGCCGTCGCCGTCGAAATCGGCAATGCAGGGGTTGGGCGCGCCGTAGACATCGATCAGAGCTCCGCCGGCCTCGATCTTGCCCCGGTTCACGTATCGTCCCTCTCCGGTATTCTCCAACCAGTAGACATATCCGTGCAGGGGGCCGCGCATCCAGCGACCCGCGGCATCGAAAGCGTTGTCCCAGCCGTAATCGTCCCAGGTATCGATACCCACGACAATATCCGTGTCGCCGTCGTTGTCCCAGTCGACGCAGTTCCACATGTTGCTGCGCGATCGCTCGTAGGTGGCTCCCAGCACCTCGCCCTCATAGCGGATTTTCCGCTTGCGCAGATAGGGCGTTTTGAAAAAATCGACGTATTCGGTCCCTTTCGAAAGGACGTGTGCGGTCCCGTTCACCTCCGAAAGGCGGATGTTGTTCAACCCCTTGTCGCTGATGCGTTGTGCCTTGGCAAAAAAGGGCTTCCTTGCCGATCCGATGTTGCGGAAGAAATAGAGTCCCTTGTAGGGACGGTCGGGGCAGGAGACCAACAGGTCCGTCAGTCCGTCGCCGTCGTAATCGACCGGCAGAGGAATCCCCCACAAGCCCACACCCAGATCGACGGCGAGTTCTGCATGGTTGTAATGCAAAGGGTGGGCATCGGGGAGCTGCATGGCCGGCTCCGGATTTTGCGCCGGGGCTGAGGGCGCAAGGAGCAGTGTTGCGATACTCCAGCCGCCGGCTGCGATAAGCGCTTGATAAAGGTTCTTCATGCTGGTTCAGGTTCGTATTATTTATTGTAAAACGTTTTAATAACTTGTCAAAAAAAAGAGGCTATTCCCATATCGCCTCTTTCGCTTCGGGTCGGGTCGCGGGAGGAGCGCTTTCCACGATCTCCGGTGTCAGGACGATGCGCGTACTGGTCGTCGTTTCATCCTGCTGTTCGATACTCTTAATCAGCAGGTCGAGGGCTTCGGTCCCGAACCGTTCGATAGGCTGCCTCACGTAGGCCACGGCGGTCTTGTAAATATCGAACGTTTCGTTGCTGTCGAAACAGGCCATCGCCACGTCCTCGGGAACCCGCCATCCGTTGCGGAAAATTGCTGTCAGACCGCTGAGAGCCAGCGTATTGGTTGCAAAAACAAATGCCTCCACTCCCCGCTGACGTGCATCCCGGATGATCTCGTCGATTTTTCTGAGTTTGTCGTGGCGCAGTTGGTGGATGCGGACATTGCCGCCCAATCCGGCCTCTGCCATGCCGATCCGGTACCCCTCTTCGCGTTCGCCGATGTTGGAGAGCTTCATCGAGTAGGAGATCATCTCGATCCGGGTGAAGCCCCGGCGGATCAGAGCTTTCGTAATTTCAGCCCCGGCCCGGCGGTTGTCGAGCACCACGCTGCTCAGGTTGGTGTTCGCCACTTGCCGATCGAGCAGGACGATCGGGAGGTTCTCCTGTGCCACGCGGCAGATCGCCGCGTCGGCCCCCTCGCAGGGAACCACGATCAGTCCGTCGATCCCCTTGTTGCGAAATACCTCGATCAGATTTTCGAGTTTGCCGGGGTTCTCGTCCGAACTGCCGAACAGCACGGTGTACTTGTGTTTATAGGCTCGGTCTTCGATGCAGCGGGCGATGTCCGCGAAAAACTTGTTGGATATGTCCGATACGATGACGCCGATGGTGTGGGTCTTTCCGCTGCGTAACGTGCGGGCGGCGTTGTTCGGCTGGTAGTTGAGTTTGGAGGCTACCGCCAGAATTCGTTGCGCCGTCTCCTTGTTGACCCGGTGGGGGTCCTTGCCGTCGGCCTTGCTGTTCATGACGAAAGAGACCAGCGCAATGGAGACGCCCGCTTCGGTGGCTATGTCTTTTATGGTTACTTTGCGTGTTCGCATATTTTTGCTTTTTTATGAAATATCCTGAAAAATTCTCTTACCTTTGCAAAGGTAATTAAAACGTTTTAATAAACAAATATTTTCACTGAATTTTTGAAGAAAATTGACTCCGAACCTGATAATTACTATAATAATTTATGAAAATTTCTACTGACCTTTACGTAATCGGCATCGATTTCGGGAGCGACTCCGTCCGATGCCTTGTTGTCTGCGCCGCCGACGGCCGGGAAATGGCCTCGGCGGCGGTGGCCTATCCCCGCTGGAAAGAGGGACTTTATTGCGATCCGTCGCGGAACCGGTACCGACAACACCCGCTGGATTATATCGAATCGCTCGAACGGTGCGTGCGGATGGCGCTGGAGCGCTGCGGCAAAGAGGTCGCCGACCGGATTTGCGGCATTTCGTACGACACCACGGCCTCGACGCCCGTGTTGACCGACGAGCGGGGTGTTCCGCTCGCACTGCGTCCGGAATATGCCGAAAACCCCGACGCCATGTTCATCCTCTGGAAAGATCACACGGCCATCGCGGAAGCCGATGCCATCAACGAAACGGCAAAACGCTGGGAGATCGACTATACCCGTTACAGCGGCGGGACCTACTCCTGCGAATGGACCTGGGCCAAAGTGCTGCACTGCCTGCGGCACGACCCCTCGCTGCGGCCTGCGGCCCGTGCGTGGGTCGAGCATTGCGACTGGATCGGAGCGATCCTCACGGGAGATACCACCCCCGGACATGTCGTCCGGAGCCGCTGCGTGGCGGGGCACAAGGCGATGTGGCACGAGTCGTGGGGCGGCCTTCCCTCGTCGGACTTCCTCCAGGCGGTCGATCCGCTGCTCGTCGGCTTCGCCGATCTCTACCGGCAGACCGCCACCGGCGATACGCTTATCGGCGGGCTTTGTGAAGAATGGGCTTCGCGGCTCGGACTGCGTTCCGGAATCGCGGTCGGCGTGGGGGCGATCGACTGCCACGTCGGTGCCGTAGGCGCGGGTATCGTTCCGGGAACACTGGTCAAAGTGGTGGGGACCTCGACCTGCGACATCCTGATCGCCGACCCGAAGCACGTGGACGGTAAAGTCGTCCGGGGAATCTGCGGACAGGTCGACGGCTCGGTGCTCCCCGGCTATGTCGGGTTCGAGGCCGGACAAGCTGCTTTCGGGGACCTTTACGCCTGGTTCCGGCGCTTGATGGCCTGGCCGTTGCGGCGCATTGCGCAGGGCGATCCGGAGTTGGAAGAGCGCATCCTCGGCGAGCTGACCGCCGAGGCCGAACGGCTGCCTCTTACGGCCGAAGACCCGGTGGCGCTCGACTGGCACAACGGTCGCCGCACCCCCGATGCCGATCCCCGGGCACGCGGTGCCATCGAAGCATTGACACTCGCCACATCGGCCCCGGGAATCTTCAAGGCGCTGGTCGAGGCGACGGCATTCGGTTCCCGGGCCATCAACGAACGGATGCTCGAAGAGGGAATTTCGATCGATACCATCATCGCTATCGGGGGCATAGCCCGCAAATCGCGTTTCGTAATGCAGACACTCTCCGACGTGATCGGCGTTCCCATCCGCGTACTGGTCAGCGACCAGGCTTGCGCGCTGGGAGCCGCCCTATTCGCAACCGTCGCAGCCGGTATATACCCGTCGGTTGCTGCGGCTCAGCAGGCCATGTGCCCGGGTTTCTCGGACGAATACCGTCCCGATCCCGAACGGCATGCGGTCTACGACAAGCTCTATGCCCGTTATCTGCGGCTGGGTGCGGCCCGTTGAACGATGAAACGATTTTATTAGGTAAGGATGGGAACCTTTGCAGGCGTTGGTATACTGGATAAGAACACCCGACTTTACTATGTAAGGTCGGGTGTTTGCAATTTGCTGATCAAATTTTTTGCGGAGAGAAGGGGATTCGAACCCCTGAAACCCTTTTGAGGTTTACTCGCTTTCCAGGCGGGCCAGTTCAACCACTCCTGCATCTCTCCCGAAATGCGGCTCAAAAGTAGGCAATCTTTTTCGATTTTGCAAATCGAGTGCCTTTTTATTTGCTGCCGGTCAGGCGTTAGGCAGGGCTTGACATAGGGGCGCACCGATCCGCCCGGTCCGTCGCGCGTGATTCGTCCATGCGCGTCGGACCGGGGTGTTCCGGAGAGGAATCAGGTACTATTTCTTTTCGGCTTCGTGCTCCTTTGCGAGCCGCTCGCTTTGCCGGCGCAGGTAAATCTCGACCAGTTTTGCGTATTGAGGGAACTCCGATGCCGGATAGTCCGACGGACGTTTCATTCCGGTTTCGAGCAGCCACGCAACTTGACGGAATTCCTTGGCATATTCCAACAGCGCCTCATAGAAGAGAGGTAGTTCCTCGTCGAAAACAGGCTCTTCCTTAATCAGCTTGGTGAATGTTTCATCATTTACAGCCGTGAAATAGATACCAATGCGTTCATAAACCATGGCTGGCGTCCAATCGTTGTTTTCAGGCTGGGAAAAGAGTTTGACGAGCTTGCGAGCCGTCAGGTAACGCCACTTACGATACGTGTAGTTGGCCATAGCGATAGTTTTTGTGCCGGATAAAAACTACCGTTAGCAGTGAATGGCGGCGGCTCGGAATCAGTGACGCGTTTAAGCAAGTTATCCATGCAGACCGTAGTTTTCAGCGCGGCGTGGTTTGGGTTGGAACCGCCGTATCCCGGCAAGGTCTGCAATCTTGGACTATTCTGCAACTCAACAACTAAACCTTAGACAACTATTTTAAATAGATTATTTATATAATTAAATATAATATTGCAAATGAGTAATTTACAAGGTTGGGGCAGGTGAAGACGAAAATGGGGAAGATAGGTGCTTAGACAGGTAGATGCAAGAATAATCACGTATTGCGCAAAAACAAAAACGGCAGGACATCATGTCCTGCCGTTCGCTGCACTAAGCGGAAAGAGAGGGATTCGAACCCCCGGAACAGTTGCCCGTTCACCGCATTTCGAGTGCGGCCCGATCGACCACTCCGGCATCTTTCCTTGTTCGGTCGTTCCCCGAGAACCACGAAAACGTTGGTTTTGGGACTGCAAATATAGGATATATTTTTTATTTCCGCATCGTTTCGTGCGGAAATTTTTGCCGTGCGTTGAAAAAAAGCGGCTTCGGGCTGCCTTTTCCGAACATTTCACGAATTATTCGTATCTTTGTAAAGTACGAACTCCCGCCTGCCGGGCGCAGTATTTTCGCCTGCGGACCGTTTATTGTACGGACGATACTAAAACCGGTACGGTTTTCGTTTGGATAAAAAAAGCTAACGCAAACCAATGTGCGCTATGAAAAAGTTGAGAATGATTATCGGAACCCTGATCCTGGGGGCAGGACTGGCCGGCTGTTCGTCGGCCTACTACTCCTCGTCGGGTTATGCGAGCGACGACCTGTATGCCCTGCACGACAAGGCGGACATCGCCCGCAAGAAGCAGGCTGCCGCCGAGGCGCAGCGTGCCGCCGCCGAAGCGCGTAAGGCCGAGTGGGAGGCACGGATCGCCGAGGCGCAGGCCGCTGCCGCTGAGAACAACTATTACGAATACAACGCTTCGGACGCAAATCCGTACGAGAGCGTGCTGGCAGATACTTACGAGAGCGCCTATGCCCGCCGCCTGCGCGGATTCGAGTCGCCGACCTACAAAATGCCGTCGAGCTACATGAACGCACGGTACAGCAGCGCGTTCGACTACGCCTCGGCCTACGATCCGGCGTTCTATACCATCATGGTAATGGGCGACCAGGTCTGGGTCGAGCCCAAGTACATCACGGCCATGTTCGGCTCGTGGGGCCGTCCGGCGATCTACGCCGATCCCTGGTACTACGGCTGGAACCGGTGGCCCTACTGGAATGCCTGGGGTCCGAGTTTCTCGTTCGGCAGCTGGGGCTGGGGCTTCAATTTCGGCTTTTCGTGGTATGATCCGTGGTGGGGTCCCGCCTGGGGCCCGGGCTGGGGACCCGGATGGGGTCCCGGCTGGCACGGACATTGGGGACCGGGATGGCATGCACACCGCGAGCCTAATTACTACAACCGTCCGGGCGGTCGGGGCAGTCGCGGATATACCCCCGGACGGACCTCCGGTACGCAGTACCGTTACGGCAGCGGTTCGAGGGGCGGCTCCTACAACTCCGGTTACGGAAGCCGCACCACGGACAGTCCGTTCAGCAGCGGTTCGCGCGGCAACTCTTCGAACCGCTACGACAGCAACCGGAACAACAACCGCAACAACTCCTATAACAGCGGCTCGCGCGGCAATTACAACAGCGGAAACAGCGGCCGGGGCTCGGGCAGCTACAACAGCGGCGGCTACGGCTCGCGCGGCGGTTCGACGGGCGGCGGCTACGGTGGCGGCTCGACAGGCGGTTCGCGGGGCGGAAGCTCGGGCGGCGGCGGCAGCCGGGGAAGCCGGTAATAAAATGTAAACAAAAACGTGGAGACGATATGAAAAGCATGAAAATCCTTGCCTTGTGTGCGGCCTGGATGGTTGCTGTGCCCTTGCAGGCGCAGGAGGTGCCGCCGCGAATCCAATATCAGTTCGGCGGGTCGGTGTTGAATCACGACATGATGTGGGCGACCGACATGGCCCAGTTGTCGCAGACCCACGTGTTCGGTACGGCCCGCGTGATGGGCATGGGCGGCGCATTCGCCTCGCTTGGGGCGGACCTTACGTCCATGTCGCTCAACCCCGCGGGATTGGGGATGTACCGCCGCAACGAGGTCTCCGTCACGCCGCTGGTGCCTGTGGCACACGCTTCGAACGAGGGGCTGCCCTCGTGGGTGGGCAACAACAAGAGCCGTTTCGCCATCGCCAATATCGGTGCGGCACTGAACGTCTACGAAAGTTCGAGCTCGTCGCTTACGAGCCTGACGATCGGCATCGGCATGAACCGGATCGCGGATTTCAATACGCGCTCCTCGTTCTCCTCCGAGTCGCGCTTCGACCCCTCGACCGGGAACTACATGCCCACCATCGCCGATATTTTCTCCCAGCAACTCAACACGCAGGGGCTGGTTCCCGATGATTTCGCCAACGATTGGCCCAATCCGAATGTATGGCCCGCCGTGCTCGGCTACGACGGATTCATGGTCGGCTATTACGGCGACGACCCCTCGAACCCCAATCCCAACAACCCTTGGGGCGTGGAACGCATCGGTGCCAACGCTTCGGTGCTGCACTCGATGGACGTGGTGAACAGCGGCTCGATCAATGAGTTCGACCTCTCGGTGGGAGGCAATATCAACAACATCGTCTATTTCGGCGCTACGCTCGGTATTCAGAGCGTTTACAAGAAGACGACCGTCACCTACCAGGAGGAGTACGGTTACAACGGCGGCATCGGTTTGGACCCGAGCGGTGAGAGTTTGCCCGAACAGCTGCTTCTGTCCAACCTCTATCAACGCATGGTGCTCAACGGCAGCGGCGTGAATTTCAAGTTGGGCGTGGTCGTGCGTCCCGTGGCGGGACTGCGGCTGGGTGTGGCATTCCACACGCCGACGTTCTATTCGCTCGACCGCTCCTACCAGGCCGATCTCTTTGCCGACATTCAAAACAATGCAGGCGATGATCCGCCCGTCCGAAAAGGAAACAAAACACCTCGCGCTTACAGCGAGGGCGATAACAGCTGGGACTTTACCTCCCCGGCCCGCCTGATGTTCGGCGCTTCGTATACGTTCGGCAATTTCGCCATCGTCTCGCTCGATTACGAGCGCGACTGGTACAACGGCATCCGGGTGAAGAACATGCCGGAAGGGGCTGCTTTCACCGAGTACGGGTATACTTTCTCGCGCGAAGCGCTCAAGGACGAATTTAAAACCCGTTTTCAGGGCACCAATTCGATTCGTGCGGGCGTCGAGCTCAAGCCGCTGCCGATCCTGGCCCTGCGTCTGGGCGGCGGGTACACCGATTCGATGCTCAAGGACCGCGACTATTATGTGATGAATGCCTATGCGGGCATGCCCATGACTTACGAGAGCTACTATTTCTCGGCGGGCGTGGGCGTGAACCTTTCGCGCAGCACGGCCCTCGATTTCTCCTACCAGAACGTGACCGACAAGCAGACCGATTACCAGCTCTTCTTCAGCCGCAACATGGTTACGGGCGATCTGGAGACTTACAGCGGTCTCTACAATACCTCCTACACGCGCCACTACATCGCCATGACGCTCAGTTTCCGATTCTGATCGGTCGAATCCATAGGAAAAAGGTCTGCCCGAGGGCAGGCCTTTGTTTTTTTTGTATATTTGCAGTCCGGAACGAAAGTCAAAACACAAGATACTATGGCAAAGGAACTCAAAGACCTCACCAAGTCGGACGACAACTACTCGCAGTGGTACAACGACCTGGTGGTCAAAGCCGGGCTGGCCGAGAATTCGGCCGTCCGCGGTTGCATGGTCATCAAACCCTACGGCTACGCCATCTGGGAGAAGATGCACGACGCACTGGATGGCATGTTCAAGGAGACGGGGCACCAGAACGCCTATTTCCCGCTCTTCATCCCCAAGTCGTTCTTCTCGAAAGAGGCCCACCACGTCGAGGGCTTCGCCAAGGAGTGCGCCGTGGTGACGCACTACCGCCTGAAGAACGACCCCGAGGGCAAGGGCGTAGTCGTGGACCCCGACGCCAGGCTCGAGGAGGAGCTGATCGTGCGGCCCACCTCGGAGACGATCATCTGGAACACCTATAAGAACTGGATCCAGTCCTACCGCGACCTGCCGATTCTGTGCAACCAGTGGGCCAACGTGGTGCGCTGGGAGATGCGCACGCGCCTGTTCCTGCGCACGGCGGAGTTCCTCTGGCAGGAGGGCCATACGGCCCACGCCACGCGCGAGGAGGCCGTCGAGGAGGCCGAGAAGATGATCCGCGTTTACCAGCGGTTCGCCGAGGAGTGGATGTCGCTGCCCGTCGTCGTGGGCCACAAGTCGCCCAACGAACGCTTCGCGGGCGCCGAGGACACGCTCACCATCGAAGCGCTGATGCAGGACGGCAAGGCCCTCCAGAGCGGCACCTCGCACTTTCTGGGGCAGAATTTCGCCAAGGCGTTCGACGTGCAGTACGTCAACAAGGAGGGCAAGCTCGAATACGTCTGGGCTACCTCGTGGGGTGTCTCGACCCGCCTGATGGGTGCGCTCATCATGGCCCATTCGGACAACAACGGCCTGGTGCTGCCGCCGAAACTGGCGCCGATCCACGTGGCGATGGTGCCGATCTACAAGACGGCCGAACAACTCGCCCAGATCACCCGGCGCTTCGAAACCATCGCTGCCGGACTGCGCGCCAAGGGGCTTACGGTGAAGATCGACGACCGCGACAACGTGCGCCCGGGCTTCAAGTTCGCCGAATACGAACTCAAGGGCGTCCCCGTCCGGCTGGCCATGGGCGGCCGCGACTTGGAGAACGGCACGGTCGAACTGGTCCGCCGCGACACGCTCGAGAAGCAAACCGTGCCGCAGGAGGGGCTGGTCGAACGGATCGAGGCGCTGATGACCGAAATCCAGGAAAATATCTACCGCAAGGCGCTCGCTTACCGCGAGTCGATGATTACGCCGGTCGATACCTGGGAGGAGTTCAAGCGCGTGCTCGACGAGAAAGGCGGCTTCGTCTCGGCCCATTGGGACGGGACGGTCGAAACCGAGGTGGCCATCAAGGAGGCCACCAAGGCGACCATCCGCTGCATTCCCGTGGACGCCGTAGACGAAGAGGGCACCTGCGTCTTTTCGGGCAAGCCGTCGCACCGCCGCGTGCTCTTCGCCCGGAGCTATTAGTTTTCGATCTTATGCGGATTTTTCCGCACATTCCCCTAGCAGGGCGATCGGGACGTGCTTCGTACGGCCCGTCCGCCCTGTTCTTCACGACGCACAAACGATCGCTGCGAAAAATCGATAATCACCTGCAAACGGTAAGTTATGTCCGACCACTCCGGAAAACGAAAACACGCCATCTACCGAATCACTTTCATCGGGTTCGTCGTCAACCTGGTGCTGGCGGCGGGGAAACTCGCGGCCGGCATCTTCGGCCGCAGCGGCGCCATGGTCGCCGACGCCGTGCATTCGTTCTCGGACCTGGCCACCGATGTGGTGGTGATCGCGTTCGCCCGCATCTCGGCCAAACCCCGCGACGAGGGGCACGACTACGGCCACGGGAAATACGAAACACTCGCTACGATCCTTATCAGCCTGGCACTGGCGGCGGTGGGGACGGGCATTCTGGTGAACGGCATCCGCGCGATCCGCACGGTCGCCGAGGGCGGGCTGCTGCCCCGTCCGGGACTGGTGGCGCTGCTTGCGGCGGTGCTGTCGATCATCGCCAAGGAGGTGCTCTACCGCTATACCGTGCGCGAGGGACGTGCCGTCGATAGCCCCAGCGTGGTGGCCAACGCCTGGCACCACCGCAGCGACGCGCTCTCGTCGTTGGGAACCCTTGTCGGCATCGGCTGCGCCTATTTTCTGGGCGAGCGGTGGCGCATCGCCGACCCGATCGCTGCGCTGCTGGTGGCCGTTTTCATCTTCAAGGTGGCGTTCGATCTGGTCCGCACGGGGCTGGACGAACTGCTCGAACGCTCGCTGCCTGCGGATACGGAGCAGGAGATTCTGCGCATCGTGACCGCTTCGCCTGAGGTTACGGCACCCCACAACCTGCGCACGCGCCGCATCGGCGCCTCGATCGCCATCGAGGTCCACGTGCGCGTGGACCCGAAGATGAGCGTCGCCCGCTCCCACGAGCTGACCGTGGACATCGAGCGTCGCCTGCGCGAACGCTTCGGCGCGGGAACCCTGGTCGTTATCCATGTCGAACCGCTCAAATGATTCGAGGTGTTTGATCCGCCCTTTTTTCCGTTTTGACACTCCCTGCACCCGGCCGGATGCACCTTGGAAATCGCTTGTGGCACGTCATTTGCGGATTCCGGAGCGCGTGAAAACGGTCCGGGCGGTTCCGGACGGAGTAGAAAGGAATTTGGATTTTCGGAAAAAAGTAGTTATCTTGCCAACGTCAAGGCTACCGAAAGGACGGATTTCGACGGCCCGGACACAAGACTGAACGACGAAATTACTTAAAAAAAGGATTGCCTATCGGGAAAAATTCTACTCTTTATAACCGTAATCAGGAGGAAAGAGTATGAACGTGCAAGTATTAAGTGACCGGGTATTGCTTAATGACTACCTTTCGGGGGACCGGAGTGCCATATCCAAGCTCATCGAGCGCCACAGCCGGCGCGTGCGCGACTACATCAACATGATGGTCAAGGACCGCGACGTGGCCGAAGATATTTTTCAGGAGACATTCATCAAAGCCGTCCGCGTCATCGACGACGGCCGCTATACGGACAACGGGAAATTCCTCTCGTGGGTGCTGCGCATTGCCCACAACCAGGTGATCGACTATTTCCGTGCCAAGCGGCAGAACAAAGCCATGACCGAAGCCGAAGCCGGCTACGACGTGCTGGGCTCGCTGCGCTTCGCCGAACGCACGGTCGAGGACCGGATGGTCTCGACGCAGATCGAAAAAGACGTTCGTGCGCTGGTGGAGCTGCTGCCGCCGGAGCAGCGCGAGGTGGTGATGATGCGCTATTTTTCGGGGCTGAGTTTCAAGGACATCGCCGAGCAGACCGACGTGAGCATCAACACCGCGCTGGGGCGGATGCGTTACGCGCTTATCAACCTCCGGCGCATGATTAAGGAAAAAAACATGATTTTGAGTTGATCCGGGACAATATTCTGCATGGGCTTTGCGTTATCTGGGTAACAACGCTAAAACGAATCGGCCTATGGAGGAGATTGACAAAAACGAAGTTTCAAACAACGGCATCTCCGATGATGAGGATCTGATGATGCGGGAGGTAATACAGGGGGATGCGGATCTTTGCTATCTACACCACTACCTTTCGGAGGTCTTTCGGAGCGGGGATAATTTTTAAGGGTTAATTTTTGATGGGGAAGGGAGCCGGGAGGCTCCCTTCGTTTTGCATATCCTTTCGGTTCTCGGTTTTTCGGGCCGACGTGCAGGTCGTTCGCCTTTGGATTTGCATGCGTGCCGGCCGGAAACGGGCGTGTTATTTGCAGGTACCCGCTGAAAAACGACGGACATGACACGCATAGGAATCAAACGGGTGTACGAGGCGGCCGAGAAGACGGACGGCTGCCGGGTGCTGGTCGACAAGTTCTGGCCGCGCGGCGTGCGCAAAAGCGCGCTGCAATACGACCTGTGGGCCAGGCAACTGGCCCCCTCGGACGATTTGCGGAGGTGGTACCACGCCGATCCGGCAGCCCGGTGGGAGGAGTTCTGCCGGCGCTACACGTTCGAACTGCGCCACAGCGCTGCCGTATACGATTTCGTCCGCCAACTTGCGGGCGTAAAGAGCCTCACCCTGCTCTACGCTTCGCGCAATGCGGCACAAAACCATGCGCTCGTGTTGCAGGAGTTTCTCGGGCAGGCCCTGCGGCGCCTCACAACGGCTTGAGCAGCGTAATCCGGGGCTCGCCCTGTCCGGGCAGCGGGCGGTAGATGACGATCTCCACCCGGTAGGCGGTCTTGTTTTGCGCGGCGGGCTGCGCGGTGCAGACAAAGCGGTAGTTGGTGCCCGCCACCACCTGCGTCGAGACGCTTTCGGGGGTGTAGCGTACTCCGGTAAGCCCCTCGGTCGCGTATTCGAAGAGCGTGAGTTCCTCCCCATTCGGCGTCCGCGCCTCGGCATAGGCGCCCGTCATCGTCTCCAGCGGGCTCTCCGCCCGCTGGTCCTGCTGAATTTCTTTTTCCGATCGGTCGGAATTTCCGCATCCGGCTACGAGGACCGCCGCAAGCGCTGTGATAGTGAATTTGATCATAAACGGTCGGTTTTCGATAACGAAAGGTAATGCTTTTCCGGTCAAAGCGCAACTTTCGTTCCCTGTTTCCGCGAGAAACGGACGCTTTTTATCTCTTGTGCGGGCTTATTTGTTTAGTTAAGTATCTTAATTGATACTTGAAAATCCTCGTTTTCTGCCCAATTTTGCCGCGTAAATGTCTGAAAAGCGGTATATTTGTACCCGCATTCGCAAAGAACCCGTGCAAATCGAAAACGTCTCTTATTCATGAATAGAAAGATTTTCCTGTTGCTTCTCGCGCTTGGGTGCTCGTTGAGCGTCCCGGCCCAGCAGGTCGCGCTGAAGACCAACCTGCTCTACTGGGCGACGGCCACACCCAACATCGGAGCGGAGGTGGCGCTGAGCAAACACTCCACCCTGAGCGTCTCGGCCAACTACAATCCCTGGACCATCGGTTCGGACAACAAGATCCAGCACTGGTTCATCCAGCCCGAATACCGCTACTGGCTCTGCGAGAAATATACGCGGAGCTATTTCGGCGTCCACCTGATCGGCGGCGAGTTCGAGGTCGGCGGGTTCAAGTTGCCGTTCGGACTGTTCAAGCGGTTGCAGAACCATTATTACAAAGGGTCTGCGATCGGTGCGGGCATCAGCTACGGCTACCATTTCTACATCAGCCCACACTGGAATCTCGAAGCGATGGTCGGCGTGGGGCTGGTGCGCGTGAAATACCACGCTGAACCGGTTTCGGGCGCAAAAGAGCGTTACCAGGACAGAACCCGTATCCTGCCCGTGCCTACCGAGGTCGGCGTATCGTTCGTCTATCTGTTCAATTCCCGCAAATAAGTCGATTCACCGATGAAAAAATACGTTTTTCTCCTCATTTTCGTGTTCGCGGCCTCTTCGCTGCGCGCGCAGTTCGTGGGCGACGTCAGCGTGACGCGCAAGGTGCTCGCCGAGCGCAACGGAGAGTTGGTCATGCAACTCGAAATCCGCGTGGCGCGCAATGCCGTTACCCGCTCGCAAAGCTGGACGATCATCCCCGAATTGAGTACGGCCGACCGCCGCAGCGTCAAACTCTTTCCCCATATCCTCATCAACGGCCGCTACCAGCAGCACATGATGGAGCGCCGCCGCCGATTGGTCGGTTCGTATTGGGCCGAGCGGCAGCCCTACATGGTCATCCAGGCCGACGGCAAGAACGACCAGGCATTCCGTTACGAGATGAAAGTCCCCTACGAGACCTGGATGGCCGACGCCACGCTGGTCCTGCGGCAAATTCAGACCTCGCCCGGCGGACGGCGCCGGATCTTCACGGTCGATGTAAACGGAGCCGTCGATACGCAGCGATGAGCACACGGAAAAAGATGAGAGCGGGTAAAAGAAACCTGTGTGCCGCGCTGCTTGTCGCTGGCGCTTTCCTGGCCGGTTGCAGCAACATGCGCAAACTCGTCAAGAGCGACCCCGAGGTGGATCTTCAGCTGCCCGCCCGGTCCACCCCGGCCGGAGCCGAAACCTCGCGTAAGGATACGGTGCGTTCGCAGAAAATCATCACCTACCGCAAACAGGACGGCACGGAGCTCTTCTTCACCCCCGTGGACATCGACTCCCTGACCGGCGAGAAGATGATGTCGGTAGCTATCGACGAGGTGGTTATCTCCGCGTCGAACCGCCGCAACCTGGTCGAGCGCAACGGTAAGATCAACGTCGAATTCGTCGTCACGGTCCCCGCTTCGTTCCAGAACCGCGACTGGCAGCTGGCCCTCGATCCCAAAATCGCCAAAGGATCGGATACGCTTTGGCTCGATCCGCTGATTTACAGCGGCGACAAGTTCCGCTCCATGCAGCAGCAGGAGTACGACCGCTACGCCCGCTACCGCAGCCGCATCGTGGACAGCGCCGACTATTTCGACCGGTTCGGAAACAAACGGGCTTACAACCGCTACATGCGTCGTATCGACGAGCGCCGCACCAAATTCGGAGCGGATTATGCGCGGCTCGAATCGCTCTCGCCCGAAGAGGCTATGTTCGACGGGCAGGTCGGCTGGACGACCCCGCGCGAGCGGAACCGCCAATACGCGCTGCTGAAGCACTATGTCCGTGCGACCGACCGCAAGGTGGCCCGCAATATCAGCTATACGCCCGATACGAACGATAAGTTCGATCACCTGACCGATTATTTCACGCCCCGTTTCCGCTACGAGGGGGTGGACGTGCTGCCCGGAGGCGAGATCTATACGCGCGTCGAGGGCGAATACCCCGATGCCGAAGACCGGGAGCGCGAGGAGTACATCCGCCGCCTGGCCGCTGCGCGGCAGGAGGTGCGTGCGGAGGTCGACGGTGCGGACAACGACCGGGTCGGCCGGCTGGCCATGCGGCGCGTAGCCTATACCGGATTCGAACGACCGGCCGTAGAGGGGATTCTGCGCGACATGACCGACAGTGCGATCCTGGCCAACTACTTGGCGCGCAGAAACTTTACTGTCGGGCAGCTTGCGGCGGCCAATGGCGTGGATACCAATGCCATCCGCCAGGGTGTGCTGCATTGGGGCAAGATCGCCCGCAACGAGGACCTTGCCTCCGGAAGCGGAGCCGCTTTCGCACGCATCGTGCGCAACCCCTACCATTCGAATGCCCGGCTGGATACGGTCATCCGCCGCGTGGACGGCAGCATCCAATATTTCTATTCCGAGCAGGTCCAGGCCGACGAGAACACCTCGAAGCTACGCCTTTTCCTCGCGGGCGACGTGCAGAACCGCAGCGGACGCACCTACCGGCTGCAAAAGTCCGACACGCTGGTCTACAACGTGGCCTCCATGACCACGTTCCTCGATCCGACGCCCCGCTACATGCAGCGCATCGTGCTGCGCGACGCCGAGGCCAACGCGCGCTTCTTCTTTACTTTTCCCGCAGGCAAATCGACGTTGGTCGATACCCTGCGCGAGAACCGTCTTCAAATCGACGCCGTGCGCGATCTGACGCGCTCGCTGATGACCGATCCGGTCTACATCATCGACAGCATCACGCTGCGCGCCACCTCTTCGCCCGAGGGCACCTGGCAGATCAACGACCGCCTGGCCCGCGAGCGTGCCGAGGCTTTGCGCCGCGTGCTGGTCTCCGAGTTCCGGGTGTTGTACGACTCGCTCAAGGTAGCGGCCAACTACACCATCGACGAGGCGGGTAACGTGGTGCTGGAAGAGGCCCGGGAGGAGCTCCCCAACCTGCCCGAACTGCTGCGCACCAAGTGGCTGGCCGAGGATTGGGACGAGTTGCGCCGCCTGGTGCTGGCCGACTCCGTGCTGACGGACAAGGAGGGCGTCCTGGCGATCTTCGCCGAGGTGGCCAATCCCGACATGCGCGAATGGCGTATCCGCTCCAAATACCCCAAGGCTTACGAGCGCATGCGCCGCTTACTCTATCCCCGAATGCGCGCCGTGGATTTCCGGTTCAACCTTCACCGTCGGGGGATGCAGCAGGACACGGTCTACACGACCGAGATCGACTCGTCGTACATGCACGCCGTGGAGCTGCTACGCAAACGCCGGTACGAGCAGGCACTCGAAATCCTGCGCCCCTACGAAGACCGCAACACGGCGCTGGCCTATATGTCGCTGGGTTACGATGCCGCCGCTTTCCGCATCCTGCAATCCGAGCCCGGAGCCGATACGACGCCCGACATCCAGTACATGCTGGCGATACTCTCTTCGCGCATGGGCAATGAGGAGCAGGCCGTACACTATTTCCTGCGTTCGGTCGAGTTGCGCGAGAACCTCAAGTTCCGGGGTAACCTCGATCCCGAAATATCGCGTCTGATCCGCAAATACGGACTGTTCAAGGAGGATTTCCAGTAAGCAGAAGAAATAATATAGCAACCGCCCCTGTCTGATACAACTCAGGCAGGGGCGATTGCATTTATCAGAGTTCCCTATCTGAGCCGGCAGTCGGCCCGTTCGCCTCTCTCGAGACAGTGGTGCGCCCGACGCAGCTGCAATGCCAGTGCGAAAGAGGCGATACCTGCGAACAGGAGCGAAATGCCGACCCAGATGATGACGGCCGCCGTGCCGAACACCAGCGGCTGAAAGAGTATCCACAGGGCACAGAGAACCAATAAAATACCCGTGAAGATGGTCCAGCCCGAGCCTGCGACCTCCAAGGCGTTCATGTCGCCGCCCAGCCCGATGGCGCTGAATCCGCGGAACAGGAGCCAGAAACCCAGGAAAATTGGGAGTGTGGCTGCCGAAAGCGAGACGTTGAAGATCAGGATCAGACCGAGGATGATCTCGATGATGCCGCCGGCCAGCATCCAGCCGCGTCCGGTGATGAAATGGCGGTTGACCGAGGCAAGCACGACCTCCAAAATTCCGGTGATGAGCATCAGCCAGCCGAAGATGAGTGCCATGCCCAGATAGCTTTGCGCGGGGTAGACGAATACGAGGATGCCGACGACGAACAGGGCGATGCCGACGATGAGCAGCAGCCACCAGTAACGTACGGCGCGTTTCGAATTTTCGATAAGCGAGGAAAAAGTGTTCATAATGAAAGGTTTTATCCTTTCCACGAACAATTTGCGTACCAGAACCGCTTAGCCGGAGCCGGGTGGCCTCGCAACTCGTCCGGGCTTGAACAAGTGCCGTCCGGATCGTCCGTCTGGCCCGGAATTTGAGAGAAAAGGTCCGGATCAAAATACGAAATATGCCGGCAAAAAGTGAAAAGCAACGCAGGCTGATGGGCGCGGCCCTGGCCTACAAACGCGGAGAGAACAAGCACCCCAGCAGCGAAATCAAGCACGTAGCGGAGAGCATGAGCGAACGCGAACTGGCCGAACTGGCCAAAAAACCGCGTTCGGAAAAGAAAACCAAATAGACCGCCGCCGGATCGCTTTCCCCTTTTTTCCGTCCGCGCTGTCGTGATGACTGCCGGATCGTTCGATCCGGCTGACCTTTCGACGATCCGGCGCAGGTGTTCGAATTCAGGCAGCAGGAGGCGGTTCGCTATTGTTTCTCTTTGCGGAACCCGATCGGCCGCGGTTGCTTGCGTGCCTGCGGGAGTTTGACCGAAAGGGCGGCGATCGCCTCGTAAATAGTGTCCAACTCTTTGCCCATATCCTCCGATAGTTCGCTTACCGCCGCGGCATTGTCCTGACCGACACGTTCCAATAAAGCGAGTTTCGAACGGATTTCGGACAGTTCTGCCGTAATGATTTGCTGGTTATTCAGAAAGTTGCGCATGGAAACAAATGCTCGCATAATCGTGATATTCAATTCAACCGCAACTTTATTTCGCAGAACTCCCGAAAGCATTGCTACACCCTCCTCCGTAAAGGCGAACATATCCGTCGACCCGATATTGTATTCAGGGGGTATCACATTTCGTGATACCCCAATGTTTATCAAGTACATAGCCTCTTTTGAGGTAAGGCGCAGCATAAAATCGTCAGGGAATCGTTCGATGTTTCGACGGACAGCTTGTTTGAGCGTTCGGGTTTCGACCTGGTAAAGTGCAGCAAGGTCGAAATCGAGCATCACGCGCTGGCCGCGGATTTCGTAGATTTTGCTTTGGATCGTCGAGAGTTCTTCCATTGTTCGGGTTGGTTGGGCTTCTATTTTCGGATTTGCCGGTCGTAATAGGCGATTTGTGCCGTGCAAACCCTTTCGACGATCCGGCGGAGGTGTTCGACTTTCGGTAACAGCGCGTCGATGTCCTCTTTCGTGATTTCAAAGTCGGGATTATAGCGCGATTCGACGTAAGCCCGCTCCAGGAGTTTGAACAGCCTTTCCTCCTCGTCCGTATCGCGCGGGAAGACCTTATATATTTCCTCTGTGTGCGGTTTGCAGGCTTTCATCAAATCGGACAGCTTGTGGCTCTTGTGACCATACAGGATAAAAACCAGAGGGATTACCCGCAAAAGATTTTCTGTTGCTTGATGCAGGTGGAAAGAGGCCATGAGAATATCATTGTCGTCAACGTCATGTCGCTCGCTGCGCAAAAAACTCAAAGCCCGCCCAAATTTTGCATCATAATATCCTTGCGCCCGTTCCTTTATTTCTTGGAAATTGAGTTTGCGCCTCCGCTCCAACTTGTATTCTCCCGAATCGTAAAGGATAATTCCCTCGCGCTTAATCTCGGTTTCGAAATAGTGGGCTTTGCGCAGGGCATAGTTGAAATCTTCGATTCCGTAGTTGATAAATTCCGGGTGGGTGTGAAAATTCCGCACCTTATGTTGAAAAAAAGCGTCTTTAATTTTATCGTATAGCGACAAATCGATTGCACCGATTGGCTTGCGCGTCAGAATCGCTATGTCGTAGTCGCTCATGTAGTAGGTCGGCACGCCGAACTCGATGCGCTGGTCGTAATCGACATAGCTGTTGCGGGCATAGCTGCCGTAGAGGATGACCATGTGGACCTCCTTTATATGCTGCCGAACCAACCCGACAAGCTGCTCCAGGTCGGCCAGCTTCTTTGGTGGTAAGAATTTGACGCTCTTTTTCATCACTACAAAATTATGAAAAAAGTTGGTAAAGCGTCTTGCACTATCCATAATTTGCCGTATATTTGCTTATCGTTCCTGCAAATAGTCTGCAAAGGTGTTCCGACGGGGGTAGCAGGTGCTACTTAAAAGAACCCGAACGCAACTATGAAAAGGAATTTCGACAGCTCGGCATAGCCGACGGACATAACTATAAAGGGTAAACAACTCTTTATACCAGTAAGCAAACATAGGGACCTCTTTCGGGAGGGTTTGAAATCGGTATAATGGTTGTCAGTCCTTGTTATGTCCCGCATATTTTTTGCGGGACACGACAGGGGCGCAGGACAGCTTTCCGATTTCGGGTTTCCTATGACCTGCTTACTGGGGCTGACACCGCGCCCCCTTTTTTATGCCCATACCGGGGACGCAATCATCAACCCTATATCCCCGGCAAATGTCACGCATCATCCACACGAACAATCCCATGTTCCGGCGCCCCGCATCGCCGGGTATCGTTGTGTCGTTTGCCGGGTTTTTCTCTACCTGTTCTATCTGTCCGACCTTTTCCGCTGCACGGTCGCGTGCGGCGGTAGCGCCCCGATTTTTCTCACAAAACTCAAATCCCCTTTAGCTATGCCTGAAATGGACCTTGCCGTGAGCGGCCTGTTGATGTATTATTTCGACAAAATCGCTGCGCTTTCGCGGCATTTTGGACGACTCGACCTGACGGATTGCAATCTGCCGATCCGAATCTCTTACATGAATGGGCGCAAGGGCGTCGCATGTACGGAGTATTTCCTCGACCGGGTGAGCTGGCTGGAGGAGGAGGGCGCAGTCGCTTTCGATGTGACGGGCATGAGCGACGACCCGGACAAGTATACGCTGGAGGAGGTTGAAGCGGCGCATATCGACCGGGTTCCCGGCACGGAGCGGCGCTTCGTTTTGACGGGCGAGCGGCTGCTGGCGTGCGATCCGCTGGTCGATGTGTTGAGCCTGGCCACGCTCTTGCACCACCTGCTTTGCAAGGCGCAGGGCAAGGAAAGCCAGCAGCCGGCAGCCGACATGCCGTTCGATAAGGACGCGTATACCCGAATTCTGAACGATCTGGAGCAGTTCTTCTGCCGGCTCGATGACGAGCAAGTCCGGGAAAAGGAATGACCTCGAACCCATGAAGCCCTGCCGGAGCCTATTGACCAGCCGCCTAACCATGCTACCGATTACCGATCCCCATTTATCGTTTGTGACTGTAACCTCCGCCGTACGATCCGGTACGGCGGAGGCGGCTTCGGGAGGCTTTCGGACCGGGAGAGGCGGAGGTGAGGGGCTGAGCGCAAGAGCTGGCAGGAAAAGACACGATCCTGTATGCAAGTAAACGGTTTTCATAATGAAAATTGGGTTGAATAATGACGATCTTACGTCCGGGGCATTTGCTTCCCGGCGGCGGGGCTTCGGTCCTCGCACTCTCTCAACGCAGCCGCAAAGGCTGAAATTATGGTAGTTAGTGATGCCTGCAACCCGAAGCGTCAGACAACGGTCGGCGCTTCGGGGGCGGGTTTGCGGTGACGAGAATCGGTCTCTTTGCAGATTGTTTGCTTGCGCGGATTTGCTCACAAAAAAAGTCTCCCGCAGGAGACTGAAGCGTGCGGATAAAGGGACTCGAACCCCCACGCCGTAAGGCATCAGATCCTAAGTCTGACGTGGCTACCAATTACACCATATCCGCTCTTTGGTCGCAAAGGTAGATAAAAAATTGCAAATCACAACCTGCGGCAGGGGATTATCCGGCTTTTTTACTTATTTTTGTGGGTGAAATTGCCGGACTATGCCCCAGATCATCACACTCCAACTCACCCCCCGGGAGGCCGCTGACGCGAAGGTCTACACCTCGCTCGCCGCGCGGAAGATCGGCGTGCCCGAGCAGCGAATTGCGCTGGTGCGTGTGGTTCGGCGATCGATCGACGCCCGCCAGCGACAGCCCAAGGTCCATCTCTCGCTCGAAATATATTCGGACAGCGAACCGGAACCCGCCCCCGTGCATTTCGATTACCCGTCGGTCGCGGGACGTACGGAGGTGGTGGTCGTGGGCTCGGGTCCGGCGGGACTCTTCGCGGCGCTTCGGCTGATCGAGTTGGGGCTGCGTCCCGTGATTCTGGAGCGGGGCCGCGACGTCTCGGCTCGCAAGGTGGACATCGCCCGCATCAACCGCAACGGTACGGTCGATCCCGATTCGAACTACGCTTTCGGCGAGGGGGGCGCGGGAACCTTTTCCGACGGTAAACTCTTCACCCGCAGCAAGAAACGCGGCGATTACAACCGGGCGCTGCAAACGCTCGTCTTTCATGGCGCCACGCCCGAAATCCTCTACGAGGCCCATCCGCATATCGGCACCGACCGTCTGCCCGGTATCATGCAGCGCATCCGCCGCACGATTCTCGATGCCGGCGGCCGCTTCGTCTTCGAAAGCCGCGTGACCGATTTCGACATCCGTCAGGGACGTATCCGCGGCGTGAAATGCGGCGACGAGCGGATCGACGGTGCCGCCGTGATCCTGGCCACGGGCCACTCGGCGCGCGATATTTACGAACTGCTCCACCGGCACGGCGTGCGCCTCGAAGCCAAGGCTTTCGCCATGGGCGTGCGCATCGAACACCCCCAGGCGCTGATCGACTCGATCCAGTACCACTGCACCGAACGCGGCGAGTATCTCCCGGCTGCGGCCTATTCGCTCGTAAGTCAGGAGCAGGGCCGCGGCGTCTATTCGTTCTGCATGTGTCCGGGCGGCTTCATCGTTCCGGCGATGACCGACGCCGCGCAGTCGGTGGTAAACGGCATGTCGCCCAGCGGCCGCACCTCGCCCTATGCCAATGCGGGGCTGGTTACGGAGGTGCGGCTTGCGGATTTCGAACACCTGCGCGCCGAGTGGGGCGAGCTGGCGGGGCTGAAATTCCAGCAACAGTTCGAAGAATTGGCGCGGACGCACGGTGGCGAAGCACAGGTGGCTCCCGCGCAGCGGGTGGCCGATTTCGTGGCCGGACGCGCCAGCACGACGCTCCCCGCGACCTCCTATATTCCCGGAATCGCCCCCTCGCGGCTCGACCGGTGGATGCCTCCGTTCATCGCCGATGCGCTGCGGCAGGGGATCAAGACGTTCGGACGACGCATGCGCGGTTTTCTGACCAACGATGCCGTGGTGGTGGGCGTGGAGTCGCGGACCTCGTCTCCCGTGCGCATTCCGCGCGACGCTTCGTCGCTGATGCATCCCGACGTGGCAGCGCTTTTTCCTGCAGGCGAAGGGGCCGGTTATGCCGGTGGCATCATCTCTGCGGCTCTCGACGGCCAGCGAATCGCCGAGGCGGTAAAAAATTACATCGGATAAATGAATAACGTACATGAAATACCCCCCCCCGCCGTTACGGTAGTCATCCCGGTCTACAACCTGGAGGAGTACATCGATGCGTGCCTCGACTCGGTGGAAGCGCAGACTTTCCCCGATTTCGAAGCCATCGTCGTCAACGACGGTTCGACCGACGGCTCGGAGGAAAAACTTCTTTCGCATGCCCGGCGCGACCCGCGCATCGAGGTGGTCACCGTCTCCAACCGGGGTGTTTCGCTGGCCCGCGAGGCGGGTATCGCACGGGCCCGCGGCCGGTACATCTGTTTTCTGGACGGCGACGACCTCTGGATGCCCGACATGCTGAGCCGGATGGTGGAAGCCATCTCCGAAAACGGCGGTTACGACATCGTATGCTGCAACCACAAGCGGATCTGCGCCACCTACGAGTCGCCCGTCCGGGAGCGCAGGCGCGACGACATGCAGGGCCTCGATTTCCTGGAAGCGACCCTGTGCCACGCCATTTCGGTAACGGTGTGGGGCAAACTCTACCGGCGCGAGCTCTTCGCTCAGGGGCTACACTACTACCCGCTGCGCCTGGGCGAGGACAGTCTGCTCAACATCGAGATCGGCTGCCGCATGCCCCGGGTGCGTTTCCTCGACTACGTGGGTTATGGATACGTGCAGCGGGCGGGATCGTCGAACCACCGCAATTTCGACATCGCTTATTGCCGTCTGTTCTGCGAAGCCGTGGAGCGCGAGTTGAACCGCCACGGGCGGGTGCTGGGCGGCCGCACGGAGTTCTACGCGCTGCTCAACAAACTGCGCTGGTACCAGGTCTACATCCGCAAGTGCAGCAGCCGGTGGGCCGGCGGTTCGGAGTTCGCCGTGCATGTCTATGCGCTGGCGGACCGTTACCGTTCGGAGCTGCGGGCGCGCTATTCGCGCTGGTCGCTGCTGCTGCTCGACATGTACCGCTTCCACTGGCTCAAACCCGCCGTTGCGATGGCATCGACGGTCATGCGCTGGAACACCAGTTTGCAGCGGCGCCTGGCCCGCTAACCCTCAATACGTTGCTCTATGCCCCGTCACTACCTCTTTCTGGCCTCGCTGGCCTACGCTTTTCCGATTCTCAGGCCCTTGCAGCGGGCGATCCGCGCGCGCGGCGACGAGGCGGCGTGGTTCATCGACGAGGCGGCGTGCCGTGAACTGCTCGAACCCGGCGAGCGGGAACTGCGCACGGTCGCCGAGGTGATGGAATACGCCCCCGAAGCCGTCTTTACGTGCGGAAACTACATGTACGATTTTTTCCCGGGCGTCAAGGTCCAGCTGTTCCACGGCTACGCCATCAACAAGCGCAACGACAGCCGCGACGACCATTTCACCATCCGCGGCTGGTTCGACATCTACTGCACGCAGGGTCCCAGCAGCACGGGGCCGTTCCGGGAACTGGAGCGACGGCTGCGCTATTTCCGGGTCTACGAGACGGGGTGGACCAAGGCCGACACCTATTTTTCACCCGAAATGCAGCAGCGGCCCGCGAATACCCGTCCGACGATTCTCTACTCGACGACCTTTACCCGCTCACTCACCTCGACCCCCTTTCTGGCCGACGAGATCGAACGGCTGGTTGCTGCGCGCGACTGGGAGTGGATATTCATGTTCCACCCCAAACTGACCGATCCCGAAATTCTGGGCCGTTACGAGCGGATCGCCGCCGGGCGCCAGAATGTGACTTTCCTGGGAAATACATTCGATGCGGACGCCATGCGGCGTGCCGACGTGATGCTGTGCGACAGCTCGTCGATCATCCTCGAATTCATGTTTCTGGACAAGCCCGTCGTCACGTTCCGCAACTCCCATCTGGACGACTGTCTGCTGGACATTCGGGAGCCGGAGCAGCTGGAGGGTGCCCTGGAGCAGGCCATCGGCCGCCCGGCAGAACTGATGGAGCGGATTCACGCCTACACCATGCACCACGAACCGCACCGCGACTGCCGCTGTTCGGAGCGGGTCCTCGATGCGGTCGACGATTTTATCGCCCGCGGCCGCGCGGGGCTCAGGCGCAAACCCCTCAATCTGGTCCGTAAATGGCAGGTCCGGCGCCGTTTGCACTACTTCCCGTTTTTCGGACGCAGGTAGAGAATACAAAGCCGCTCTTTCGGGAGCGGCTTTTTGTCGGGGCGGTTTGCAATCGACAGCTACATGTGCAGCCCCTTGATGACCAGTTTGACCCAGAACTGCGAGCGGGGCGCGCAGCTCAACCAGCCGATGCAGAGGGCCTTGGTGTCGTAAAATCCCTTGCAGAAGCGGGCCCGCGAATTTTTCCGGTACAGTTTCCAGTTCTCCAGAATGCCCTTGGTCAGCTCCTCCGACAGACGCGAGTTCCATTTCGAGTTGCGCAGCTCGCGTCTCAGCCGCGAAAACTGGGTGCGGGCCGTGAGGTACAACACCTCGTTGCTGTAACCCAGCCGCTCGTATACGTTATAAATATGGATGCGCGTGCGCATCAGCGTATGCGGGTCCACCTGGCCGCGCAGCAGGCTGGTCGGCACGTAACGGTAGTGGTAGGTGGGGTTGCTGTTGCAGACGATGTGGTTGATATGGGCGCAATATTGTGCCGTAAATATCTCGTCTTCGGCATAGCGGAAATTGGGGTCGAAACGCACGTTGTATTTCTCGATGGTCGCCCGCGAGAACATTTTGTTGCAGGTCCAGCCGAAGCAGCGCACACGCAGCAGTTTGGCGATCACCTCCATGCAGGCGCGGTAACCTGCGCCTACGGGGACGCTGCAATCGGGCATGGGGTAGTGCCGCAGCGAAACCGAGTTGTCGGGCATGTAGGAGCGCTCTTCCACCAGATTCGTGAACGCGATCCCGCCCTCTTCGATCCCGCTTTGGACGAATTGCTCCAGGTGGGTGGGTTCCACCCAGTCGTCGGCGTCGATGAAAACCACAAACTTGCCCTGTGCGTTGTTCAGACCGCAGTTGCGGGCCTGGCTGACGCCCTGATTGGGGTTGTGGAAGACGCGGATGCGATCGTCCTCGCGGGCATAGCGGTCGCAGATCGCCCCCGACGCATCGGGGCTGCCGTCGTCGATCAGGATGAGTTCGAAATCGCTCATGGTCTGTCTCAGCACACTCTCTATGCACTCCGAGATGTATTTCTCGGCTTTGAACACAGGTATGATGATCGAGATGAGCATGAATTCAATCGTTGACTTCTTTCGTTCTTGCAGTGGTTTTACAGGGTTTGCAGCCCGTCCGGTGAGAGATGGTCTCTTCAGATCGACTGCAAATATAGTGAATTATTCGTTTACTTTTCTATAAACGCATTTTCGGACAGAATACTGCATGGAGACCGAGAAAAAATTATTTCGGGTTGCTGGATTTATAAATTGCTGTGTTTTAAATGATTGATAAATTTCTATTCGGGTGTTTGTTAAATTTGTCATAAAATTCTAAAATTATTTTAATAAAAAACTTGCACGGAATATTTTTTCGCCCTATCTTTGCAGTGAAGTTTTAAGGTTCATTTAGGTTAGTAGTTAAGGTTGGTGAGGAAACTATGGAAGACGGGCTCGGCCCGATTCCGGGTTTCCTTTTTTTATTCTCTTTCACTACCGCTTTGCGTCATCTGTGCGCCTGTCCGACGGTATTCACTTGCCGAAGCGTTTTTTTCTGAAACCCTAATAATTTATGTGTCAGCAGGTTAATCTTTCACAGGCAAATTCCAATGTTACCAAATTGTTAAATATATTTAATATATTCATAAAATATTTGCATAATTAAAAATCAAGCCTTATCTTTGCAGTGAAGTTTTAAGGTTCATTTAGGTTAGTAGTTTTAGGTTGGTTGAGGAGATCGGCAGGTTGTAACTCCTGAGGAGTTGCTAAGATTCTCGAGGGCGGTACTCGTTCCGAGAGTCGAATACCTCCGATTGAACCTCTTTTTGGAGGGGGTGGTTCCCCGCCAAAAGAAAAAGGTCAGAGTCGTGAGACTCGGACCTTTTTTCGTTTCCGGGGTACCACTCCGGTTCGTTTATCGCTTTCAGATATTCTCCAGCTCCTCGTGGCCGATCTCCACCTCTACCGGGCCCAGCGCATAACAGCCGATGTCGTAGGGATTGTAGTGGAAAACGACCCCGTCCGCTGTAACCCTGAAATTCTCCGTGACCCCGATCTCATCGGGAAAGAAGCCGAGAGCCGAAAGTCCCTCATCGTCCGTGGTCCCGTATTCCTCGTGGATGCGACGCCGGATCAACGAGTCGAGCTGCGGCAGCCGGTCCTCTCCGAAAAGTTCCCCGGCCGTCAGTTCGTATCCCTCGGCCAGCGAATAAGTGTGGTACTCGATGGCATATATGCCATGTGCGCCGCCCGTGTAACTCCACCGCGAGATGGTGTAGCTGACCAGCGTGTCGACCACCTCGCCCGTGCTTTCGGCCGTGATCTCGTAGCTCGAACCGCCTGCTCCCGATAGCTGGGCTTCCTCGAAGAACGTAGTGGCGATCTCTTTGAGGGAGGCTTCTATGGCCTCTTCGGCGCTCCCGGTAAACTCCTCCAACTGGAAGAAGTAGGCGATGTTGGCCTCCTCGATGGCTTCCAGAGCGGGGGAGTCGGCAGCGTTGCGGATCGAAGCAAAATCGTATGCGATCCGGCATTCGGCTCGGGAGTTGTCCAGCAGCGTGTCGAGCGATACGGTGCCGAAACGGGGTTGCACGTTTCGGTCCGTACAACCGGCAGCCAAGAGGAACGAGGCTGCTATCACAAAGGCGGTTTTCAGAATTTTCATGACCGGATTGGTTGACTTTCCGACTCTAAAGGTAGTTAAAATGCGCTTCAAGAAATGAAAGAATGAAAAAAATCGCATATTTTGCCTGAAAATTTTGCAGATTTGAAAAGAGGCCTTATCTTTGCACCACAAACTCAACACGGTGGATTCATCTAAGGGTTAGGATACGTGCCTCTCACGCACGACATAGGGGTTCGAATCCCCTATCCACTACAAAGACGCTCGCAAGTTATTGTTATCAATAAGTTGCGGGCGTTTCGAATAATGTGGCCGGGACTGTTCCGGCAGCCTTGCGCGACCCTCTTTCTGATGCTCGAATATCACGTCGTACCGGGGTGGAGTAAAAGACAACCTTTGCGGGACTCAAATACTCATAGTTTGAGTTTGAAATGGTTAAATATTTTTTACTTTTGTATTTTATATTGCGGGTTTGCTTGTCCCATACACATGTAGGCATGAAGCAATTTCGTAGTAGAGCAAAAGTTTATTTTACAACTATTGATTATGCAAATGTCAGTAAAAGAAAGGCTTATAGAATTTCTGAGATCGCAGGGGATCAGCCAGCGTACTTTTGAGCAGACGATAGGCGTTTCGAACGGCTATGTGAATACTATTCGAATGTCTATTCAGCCCGATAAAGTGCGGCGTATTGCTCAGAATTTTCCATCTCTGAATACCGGATGGCTCTTGACCGGAGAAGGCGCAATGCTAAAAGACGATGTCGAAATGATTGAACCGTCACCGGATAATGAATTTCCCGATGCTGTTCTAAAGGCTATTTCTGCCGTAGAGAAAATAGCCAATTCCAACCAAATACTTTCCGAGTCTAATCGAATTCTCGCGGAATCGACGCATGAGTTGACTCTTACGAATAAGATTCTCGCAACGTCGAACACGGATCTGGTGCAGAAATTTGCAGGGCTTCTGGATGAACTGCGGGAATTGAGAGAATCCCCCGAAAGGAACTATCCGTCTCTCGATAATCTGCCATTACGAGTCGCTTCGGATGTCGATCCGCATTATGATGATACAAAAGAGCGTGGATGAACATGTGGGATGAATATTTGAAATGAAAAGAGATCGTTGCGCGGTATCCGTGACAGAAACGCGAAATCCTGCCCGGTTTCTGTTCCGCGCTGCCCTGTTGCCAACTGCTCGTCAAGTCTTGTCTTCGACCGCGTCTTGTTCCGTGCAGCCCGCTTCCTTGTTCCGTTCTGCCTTTTGGCCTGCTCTGTCCCGGTTTGTTCGGCTTTTCTCGCCTCGCCTTTTCTGTCCCGTTAAGTTCTATCCCGTTCTGTTCCGTCCTGCCTCTATTCGGCCCGTTCCGTTTCCTGCACGTTCCCCGTTCCGCCTTTTCCTTGTCTTGGAATATCTGTCCTCATTCCGCTTTGCTCGGCATTTCTGTTCGGTCGGGTGCTAACATTTCCTGCCCGGTCCTAACGGAGCTTTGCGCTGTTCCATACGGCTTACCTACAGACCGTTCCCGCCTGCTCCTGTTTCGAAGTATTCTGTTTGTCCGGTCGGGCATAGTTTAGTCTTGTTCGTTTCTTTCACCCATTCAACGCTCCGGTCTCTTCCCCAGCACCTCTATCCTCACTCGAATGTCCATTACGCTTCCGACCGCCCAATCACGACGCGGACGGCCCAACTTTCCCGACAGCCTCTCCTCCCATACAGACGGTCCGGCATTTTCCTCGGCCCCCCCCCTCTCCTTAGAACATTCCTGCCTCCTTGTTCCTCATGAAATTATTATGCTGCCGGACGGTCCGCCACGCTTGCCTGCTGCGGAAAATCACGACGGACGCCCCATTCGGGCGTCCGTCGCTTCGGTTTGGTTATTCAGGTTGGTGGGGTTGCTTACTTTTCGCACTTGGCCTTGAATTTATCCAGCTGCCTTTTGAGGGCATCGATGGCTTCGTCCACGGCCTCTTCGAACGCCTTGGCCTGGTGGCAGGCCACCAGCTCTTCGCCGGGCATGTGGAGCGTGATGGTCGCTATCTTATTCCCTTTTTCAAAGTCCTTGTCGAGCCTCAGGATGACCTCGGCACCTGTCGAGCGCTCCGCCACGCGGTCCAGCTTGTCCATCTTGGCTTGGATAAAATCGACCAGCCGCTTGTCGGCGTCGAATTTCACGGATTGAATCTGTACGTTCATAGCCTTACAGTTTATTGAGTTAATTATTTCCCTCCCTTTTCGCGGGGATGGGCTTTCGCATATACATCCCTGAGCCGTGCAATGCTGTTGTGCGTGTATACCTGTGTCGCCTGCAACGAAGCGTGCCCCATCAGCTCCTGTATTTCGCGCATACCGGCACCGCCGTTCATCAGGTGCGTTGCAAAGGTGTGCCGGAGTACATGGGGGCTTTTCTTGCCCTGAACCCCCGCCTCGGCGAGCTCCGCCTTTACCGTACGGTAAACGACGCTGCGAGATATGCGTTCACCTTTCAGAGTTAAAAATAGTGCTTTTTCTTGAGATTTGCAAATATTTTGCCGCTCAATCAACCCCATGTAATGCAGAATTTTCCGCCGTACCTCCTCCATGACGGGTACCAGCCTCACCTTGTCGCCCTTGCCCCGGACGCGGAGCGTGTAGAGATCGTCCGAAAAATCCCCGCGATCGATGCCGACCAGCTCCGCCAGGCGGATGCCGCAGGCATAGAACAGAAGCACGATAAGCGAATTGCGCTCGGTAATGAAATCCTCGCTGTCGCATTCGCATGCGCCGACGATCTGCGTCATGCGCGTCTCGGGCACGAATGCGGGCAGGCGGCGCGAGGTCTTCAGCGAGTGGATGCCCCGGAAAATATCTTTCTCGACGGCTCCCGTGCGCAGCAGCCAGCGGAACAGCGCCCTCAGCGACGACACCTCGCGGTTCATCGACCCGGCACTGATCTTGCCCTGCTCGGTGCGGTGGATGATCCATGCACGAACCTCGTCCCGGCTCACGGCGTTCGGGTCGAAATGCGCATCGTCCGTATCGAGCCAACGGAGGAACTGCTCCACATCGCGGCGGTAGTTGCGCACGGTGAGGGGCGAAAAGCGGCGCTCGGCCTCCAGGTAACGGATGAATTCGGCTAACATGAAGCAAATATACGCAAAAACCCCTACCTTTGTATCTAAAACGATTCTATAATGAAAGAGAGCTGGAAACCCGGAACCCTCATCTATCCGCTGCCCGCGGTGCTGGTCAGTTGCGGCGCTGCGCCTGAAGAGTACAACCTGCTGACCATAGCCTGGACCGGCACGGTATGCACCGATCCGCCCATGTGCTACATCTCCATTCGCCCCGAGCGCCACTCCTACGGAATCATCCGCCGCACCGGGGAGTTCGTCATCAACCTCACGACCGAGAAACTGGCCCGCGCCACCGACTGGTGCGGCGTCCGCTCGGGCCGCGATCACGATAAATTCCGGGAGATGAATCTCACGCCGTCACCGGCCCTGCACGTCGCGGCTCCCATCATCGAGGAGGCGCCCGTGAATATCGAATGCCGCGTGCAGCAGGTGGTGCCGCTCGGTTCCCACGACATGTTCCTGGCCGAGGTGGTCGGCGTACAGGTCGACTCCGACTACATGGACCCCGTCACGGGCAAATTCTGCCTCGAGCGCGCCTCGCTGATCGTCTACTCCCACGGCGAGTATTTCGCTCTTGGCCAAGCCCTCGGCCATTTCGGATGGTCCGTGCGCAAGAAAAAGCAAACCCGGTGACGCCAAAAAACAAACCCCTCTTAATCAAATGATTAAGAGGGGTTTCCGCTTTGTGCCCAGGACAGGAATCGAACCTGCACGCCTTGCGGCACACGCACCTGAAACGTGCGCGTCTACCTATTCCGCCACCTGGGCATTTCTGGAATTGCGGTGTGCAAAAGTAACACTTTTTTCTGAATCGCCAACTGTTTTTCGGAAAAAAATCTATTTGTTGAGGTATTTAAACTGAAACAGAAGCAGATAGATGACAGCCACCGAGATGTAGGCATCGGCCAGATTGAAGATCGCACCGAAGAAATAGTTGTTGCTGTCCACCAGAAAACGCAGAAACCGCGGCACACTGTTCCACTGGAAGAGCGGGAAATAGAACATGTCCACGACTTTGCCCATCATCAATCCGGCGTAGTGACCTCCGAAATGCGCCACGGTATAAGGGGTCGACTCCGAGAAGATCAAGCCGTAGAAAGCGCTGTCGAGGATATTGCCCAGGGCCCCGGCAAAGATCAGCGCCAGCCCCACGAGCACCCCCTTGGGGGTTTCGGGGCGGCGGCCCAGACGGTAGATGAGCCAGCCGACCACGCCCGTCATCCCCAGCCGGAACAAGCCCAGCAGCAGTTTGCCCCAGTCGAATCCCCCGGGCGTCGAGATGTGCATGCCGAATGCCGCGCCGTTGTTTTCGATGAAGCGCAGAAAGAACCAGTCGGGGAATACGGTGATCGATTCGTCGAGGTGCATGTGTGTCTTGACCCAGATTTTGAGCGCCTGGTCCGCGACGAGCAGCAGGAAGATGAGGAGCGAAAGTTTTTTCAGATTCATGTCGAGCGTTTTATTCTGACGCAAAAGTAGTAAAAAATCTCTTTTTTGCGGGGTGGCGTGCATTTTTACAACGCCTGAAGCGGCGATTCATCCAAAAAACTATAACTTTGAAATTCTAATTCTTGATGGTATGAAGAGATTGTTACTCGTTTTTGCCGCTCTTGTCTTTACTTTAGGCTGTACGAAAGAACCGGCGGAACTCTCCTCCGGAGGGAAAGATGCTCCCGGTGCCGCAATCGTAGGCGATGCGCGGATCGCTGCGAAAGGAACCCTGGCCGTGAAACTCTCGGCCCCGACCGCCAAAGCCGTAGTCGAGTCGATGATTGCGTCCGGGGAGGGAGCTCGTTCGGGCGTCGAGGAACTCGATACCGTGCTGGACGAGATCGGCGCCACCGGTTTCGAGCGCGTATTCGCTTACGATCCCGCTTGGGAAGCGCGCTATGAAGATACGGGGATCAATTGCTGGTATGCCGTTTATTTCGATGAAGCGGCGGATGTTTCGGCGGTTGCAAAGAAATTTTCGCAGGTTGCCGAGGTGCAGTGCGTAGAGCTCCCCGTAGCGGCCCACTGCCGCCGTGTGATGAGTAAAGGCCCTGCACGGCCCTATTTTGTAGATAACGATCCCGCAGCCGATCTGACCACCCGGGCCGGAAAGACCATGAACGATCCTTTCCTCAATAAGCAATGGCATTATAACAACACCGGTCCCCAAGGCGACCGGTACGACGACCGCGTAGCCGGAGCGGACATCAACCTCACGGATGCCTGGAGCCTTTGTACCGGTAGCGCCGACATCGTCGTTGCCGTAATCGACGAACCGGTCTATACCGAACATCCCGACCTGAAAGCCAATATCTGGAGCAACCCGAAAAATCCGAATGAGCACGGCTACAATTTTGCAAACAACAGAGCCGAACTGGATTGGAAATCCTATTTTTACGATGATTCCGATCCGAGTATACCCGAAGCCAGCCGCTATTCCTATGCAGATCACGGTTCCCATGTGGCGGGAGTTATCGCCGCTGTGAATAACAACAACCGTGGCGTTTGCGGTATTGCTGGCGGTAACGTGAAGAATGGAGTAAAGATCATGTCCTGCCAAATTATGGGATATGATACCTCCAGTTCCGATAACTATGCGGATTCGAAAGCATTTGAATATGCGTTGAAAAACGGAGCCGTGATCGCTCAGAACAGCTGGGGTTACGGTTTTGATGCTGAATTCACACCATCTGTAATGGAGCAACTTTGGAAAGATGGCTCCGATCATAGTTTGTCGTTGTTGAAAACAGCCATCAACACCTTTATCAAATATGCCGGTACGGACAATCCTGCCTCTCCGATCCAGGGCGGATTGGTGTTTTTTGCCGCCGGGAACGACGGCGACATCTACGGTGATGCGAAAATCTATCCCGCAGCCGACGAATCGATCATAGCCGTCGGGTCGATGGGCTGGAGTTTCAAGCCGGCATATTATACAGATTACGGCTCGTGGGTGGATATTACCGCTCCCGGAGGCGAATTATACAGTGATCTGCCCATTGACAGAGGAGTATTGAGTACGATCCTTTGCGACAATACGATGAACTATGCCGATAAACGCAAGAACAGCTCTTCGTACGGTTATGGTTTTATGCAGGGAACTTCGATGGCTTGTCCTCATGTCTCGGGCGTAGCTGCTCTCGGTCTTTCGTATGCATCGCAGTTGGGTAAGAAATTCACGGCAAGTGAATTCAAATCTCTACTTTTGAGTTCCGTGTATGGAATAGACAAGCATTTTACCGGTTCCAAATATACGGCTTACAGGAACAAGATGGGCGGCGGCTGTATCGACGCGCTCAAACTGCTCTTGGCCATCAAGGGAACCCCTGCGATCTATGTGAAGACCGGCGAAGCTACCACGATCGATTTCGCGCGTTATTTCGGCGGCTCGGCCAGCAAAATCCAACTCACGGGCGCCGACATGCCCACGGATTACAAAGACAAAATCGGTCTATCCTCCATCCCGAAATTCAACGGTACATCGATGACGTTCAACTGCTCGAAGCCGGGCGTAGTGATAATGACTCTGCGTGCCACGGCCGGCGATACGAAAATCACGCGCGAATTCGCCCTTGTCTCCCGCGCGGGCCTTGCCGACAACGGCGGCTGGCTTTGATCCCCTTTCATGCAAAATGAGCAGCTCCGGAAACGGGGCCGCTTTTTTTGAGGTTATATATATAAGGTATCGAGCTGACGGAAGCCCTTTTTCGCTGGTTTTTTCAATTTTTTTGTAAAAAATAGGTCCGAATATTTGCAAGTTCCGAAAAAGTCCCTACCTTTGCATCCGCGTTTGAGAAAAACGGTTGTTCTTAAAAAAGTCGGAGAGTTTACAATAAAGGAGCTCGAAGCCCGTTAGGAATACGGAAATTTCGAAAAATGCAAAGTTCTTGAAAAAAAGATTTGCAGGATTGAAAAAGATCACTTATCTTTGCAGTCCTTTCGCACTACAAAATGTGCGGTTTTTTCAACAAGGTTCTTTGAATTACTGGTTATATTTGAGAGAAAAGAAATGTAGTATTTATCTGTCAATTTCCTTTTAGGAAATAAACGAAGTAGTCAGGACTCTAACGAAACATTCTAAATTTTTTACAATGGAGAGTTTGATCCTGGCTCAGGATGAACGCTAGCGGCAGGCTTAACACATGCAAGTCGAGGGGCAGCACGGTGTAGCAATACACTGGTGGCGACCGGCGCACGGGT
>NZ_DBFWLG010000017.1:0-22914 GCF_048465575.1 Alistipes sp. | reverse complement strand
CCCCGACAAGCCGCGGGTTGCACACGATGAACGTAAATCGTGTGCATGGTGAAACCCTCGGTCTTGCGGCTTCGGCTCAAGAAACCGTCGCTTCGGACGGACAACCGCGCAGGAGGTTCCGAAACCCCCGTCCAAATAGTTCAAAGGCCTACCCGGCGCCGTGATGGCTGCGCCGGGCAGGCCCTTTTTTTGTGACCAGAGGAGGGGGCGAGCAAAAGGTGAAAGATGCCCCTCCCTCCGATTTCGAAATGCCTTGGACGGCTGCCCCCCCCAGATCGCGCATCCGGATCACCCTTCCCTTCTTTTTTTACTTGCAACCTCCGGACTTGCGCGATAATTGCCGGAATTATGCTAACTTTGCCGTCATCGGAATCATGCGTAAATTGGCATTCATACTGGCTATGCTCTGCGGCCTCTCCGTCTTGACGGATCGGGTGGCGGATCGTGCCTGTAATTTCGCTCCGGCCGGCTTCTCCGAGCTCGTCGACTTTGCCGCCCCGGGCAGGGAGCCCGCGGGTCGTGCCGCTTCCTGTGCTGCCGCAGCCGCAGCGGAATATGCTGTCTCCGGCGTATTCGATAGAACGACAGCCCTCGATCGAACGGCAGCCCTCGACCGAACCGCTGCCCACGACCAGCCGACGGTCCTCGACCGAACCCCGGTCCAAAGTTCTTCCGCTCTCTCTGCCGGCAGTGCTTCCGCCGACCGGTGGCGTTGTGAACGCACCTGCAACTCCGACCTGAACCTGCCCCGCCTGGCACCCGTTGCGGGCCCCGAATCGGTTACGCCTCCGCAACTGTGCGGCGCCCGTCCCGCTTCGTACCGCCATTCGCAGCAGCTACAACTTTTAGCTGCCGTCCGGTGTGCCGGCCGGATGAAAGCAACCTCCTCGTTTCTGCTCACTTTCCACTCGGCCGTTCCGCAGGGTGCGGACTTTTATGTCTTCCGCCTGCGCCGGCTCCTTATTTAGCGTGTATCTTTTTTTGCGGAACGCTGGTCTTGCTGCCGTTCAAAAAAGTACTAACGTTAAATAATGAAAAAGAGATGGATAGGAATAAAATTTGCGAGGCGATGTACGCCTTGCCCGGCGGCGTTGTAGTCAAACGCCGCAAATCGTTGGCATTCCCCCTGCTGTTGGCGCTGGCGGGTGTTGCGATGATTGCAGCGAATGCGGTTTTTGCCGCATCGCTCTCGAACAATGTCAGTTCGGCGCTGGTGTTCGTCGGCGGCGTGTCCGCCCTGGCGGGTCTGACCCTTGTGGGAGTGCGTCTTTTCGGTTCGCAGGGCGTGCCCTACCACACGCAGGGAGGGTGTTACTTGCGCTACGACGAACTCTATTTCGGACGCGAAGAGCGTGCCGAGGTAGAGCGGCTGCTGGACCGGGGCGCCGTGGAACAGCTGCTCGACAGACCGCATGCGCAGGTGCCGGCACTCACCGTGGCGCTCTACCGCACGGCCGACAACCGCTTCGCCGCCATGCAGGCGTTCGAATATTCGGAGCTCGAATACCGGCCGCTGACCGAGCTGCGGATCGTGGCCCGACCGTGAGGAGCCTGCTCCTGGAGGCGCAGTGAAAAGGATAAAAATAGAAAAAGATGTTGGACATAAGTGGTGAAAATGTAGTTCTGGTCGGTGCGCTGCTCCTGTTCGTGGCGGTGCTCGCGGGCAAGGTGGCCTACCGTTTCGGTGCCCCCGCGCTGCTGCTTTTCCTGGGCGTGGGAATGCTCTTCGGCCTGAATTTCATTTCTTTCCGCTCGGTCGAGATGACGCAGTTCGTGGGGATGGTCGCCCTGTGCATCATCCTTTTCACGGGCGGCATGGACACCAAATTTTCCCAGATACGACCCGTCATCGGCCCCGGCGTGGTGCTGGCCACCGTGGGCGTGATGCTGACTGCGTTTATTCTGGGCGGATTCGTGTGGCTCGTGGCTCCGTGGCTGGGGCTGGAAATGCCTTTTCTCGTAGCCCTGCTGCTGGCCTCCACCATGTCGTCGACCGATTCGGCCTCGGTGTTCTCGATCCTGCGGAGCAAGAGCCGCGGGTTGAGGCAGCACCTGCGGCCGCTGCTCGAACTGGAGAGCGGATCGAACGACCCGATGGCCTACATGCTCACCATCCTCCTGATCGGTGTGCTGTCTTATGGCGACAGCGGGTCGGGCGTGGGCATGACCGTGGTATTCTTCGTCGTACAAATGGTCATCGGAGCCGTTTCGGGCTACCTGATCGGCCGGCTGACGGTGTGGACGATCAACCGCATCAACCTGGTCAACCACTCGCTCTACTCGGTGCTGCTGCTGGCTTTCATCTTCTTCGCATTTGCCTTTACCGACCTGGTCCGGGGGAACGGCTACCTGGCCGTCTACCTGGCCGGGCTGGTCGTGGGCAACCACCGTCTGACGCAGAAGCGGACGCTCACGGTCTTTTACGACGGTTTCACCTGGCTCATGCAGATCGTCATGTTCCTCACGCTGGGCCTCTTCGTCAACAGCGACGAACTGTTGCAGCCCGAGGTGCTGTTGCTGGGGCTGCTTGTGGGGGCGTTTCTGATTCTTGTGGCACGTCCTCTCACGGTATTCGCCTGCATGGCACCTTTCCGCCGGTTCTCGATCCGGGCACGGCTCTATGTCTCGTGGGTGGGGCTTCGCGGAGCCGTACCGATCCTCTTCGCCACCTACCCGCTCATGGCGCGCACGGAGCATGCCGACCTGCTGTTCAACGTGGTCTTCCTCTCGACGATCCTCTCGCTGTTGGTGCAGGGCACCACCGTGAGCGGCATGGCCAACCTGCTGGGGCTGGCCTACGAGGAGCGCGAATCGGCTTTCCGGGTCGACATGCACCAGGACATGACCTCGGCGCTGACGGAGGTCGAGGTTAACGAGTGCCTGCTCGAAAACGGGCATACGCTGCGCGAAATCACCCTGCCCGAGCATACGCTGGTGATGATGATCTGCCGGGAGGGCAACTATTTCGTGCCGCAGGGCAATACCGAACTCAAGCTGGGCGACAAACTGCTGGTCATCTCCGACCGCAGCGAGGAGCTCGAGTCGACCTACAAGGACATGGGGATTGACGAGGTGATGAAACTCGGTTAGAGCCGGAATAAAAAAAAGGAGAGCTTGTTGCTCTCCCTTTTTTTATCGGGTCTTCTTATTTGCGGGGTTTGAGGTACCAGTCTTTGTTTTCCGTCCCCGTGCTCTTCACCCAACCGGGGAAAGAGGGGTAAAATTCGCCCATCTCCACGGTCTCGGCCGGAATCCGGTAGTCGGTGATCGGCAGATCGAGCGCGAACGGATAGAGTTCTGAGGTGACATAGTAGTAGGGACCGACCGGATTTCCGCTCTGGTCCAGCGAGCTCTTGTCGTCGTTGCGGCCGAAAGGATAGGGGTCGGCCAGCGAGGTGGGCGCATAGTTGGTCAGGTGGATCTCCTTGCGCAAGGTTTCGGGTGCGAATCCCGCGCTGCTGGGACAGATAAAGGGGTTGTAGAGCGTCTTGCGGGTAATCGATTTCATCGAAACGCTGCCGTCGAGCGTGATCTTGACAGTGACGGGACCTTGCGAAACGGCCTTGGCAATGTCGTCGAAGAGCATGATGACGGGTTTCTGCTGCTTGGTCTCCAGTCCCTCGAAAAGCGTGGCCGAGGTGGATGCGTTCTCGATCTGCACGCCCTTGATCGCGGAGGCCGGAAGGTCGAGTTCATACCCGAATGCACTCTTGAGTTTGCCTCCCGAATGCAGCGGAGTGAAAACGTCTTCGATTTGCAGAATACGGTTCTCCTTGTCGGTCGTGAACGTGGTGTGGTAGCCCACAACGACATCGTTCATGTCGTAGTCGCCCTGGCTGGGCCACAGATCCTCGAAGACGAGGGTTCCGGTGATCGGATCGCCGACCACATCGGGATGGGGGTTGTCGGGGTCTTCGGTTTCCGGTCGGTCGGGATCTTCGATCGAGCCGGCAGGGTCGGCATCGATGTAGAAGAGTACATCCTTGAAATCGTTGTCGCCGCTGTCTTCGAAGCCCAGCACGGTCTTGCCGCTCACCTTGTCGTAGAGGCTGACCATGTAGGGATTAGCTCCCTCGTTGAATTCGTTGTTCGAGTAGCGGATCGGATACCTCGAGCCGGTCAGATCGAGCGATCCGCCGTACCCGGACATTTCAAAACCGTCGGGCAGTAGGAACCAGCCGACGGTCGTGCCGGCGGGAAAGAGCGAGGAGGCTTTGCCGTCCTTGAAATATTTGAGCTCAAGCTGTTCTCCGACCCAGAGAGGAGCCACCCAATCTTGCGAGGGGTTGTTTATATCGATCAACTCGTCCCCGGTGAACGAGGTGGTCCAGGAGGTGACGTTGGGGAAAGCGACGTATTTGGGCAGAGCCTCCATCTCGGCTCGGCTCTTCGGAGGATTGGCAGTCGGATAGAAATAGTAACCGATGGCATTGTGGAAAGCACCCCATTCGGCGGCGAAGACCAGCGTCAGGTGAGCGTCCTGGCGGACGTTGAGGTTCACAACCTCTGTCGGACGAGCGTAGTGGGCATTGTTCTCGCCGGGCATCAGCGTATGTTGGATCCGGTTCATCAGCCCGGAGGGCACCTTGGCAAAATCGGCCTGGAAATAGTTGGGGGCAACGAGCGTACCTTTTATATAATAAGGCATTCCTTGCGAATTGATCTGGCCGAGAAGCTGGATGTTGTAGGGGTTGTCGTTGTCTGCCGCACGGCTCGTGACGTGTGCAGAGGCGTTGGATGCAGTGCGGAGTTTTTTCTGGAATTCGGCCAGATCGACCGTAATGCCGCTCTCGGTCCGACTGACCTCAAGACAGGTGGGCAGACCGTATGCTGCGCTGTAAAGATAAACTTTTTCGGTTCCGGTAGGGAGATTGACGATCCCTTCGTAACGGGAATTTTCGTCCGTATAGGCTTTCAGGAGCGCTTCGACTCCCGTTTTGCGGACGGCGACTCCATTTTCGATTTGAACAGGCATTCGGTCGAAGACCTCGAACAGTGCCTTGTTACCCGGAACCGAGTAGTCGACTCGGAGCGAAACTACATTTGTGGTGGCGTAGTCGAAGCCGTTTCCGCCTTTCAGATCATTGCCGGAATTCCCCCCCCCCTTGGGGTCGTCGAGGCATCCCGTCGTCAGAAGCGTACCTGCGGTCAAGCCGATTAGCAGCAGGCCGAGTTTGCGTGGATGTTTCATCATTTTGAAAGATTGGTAAAATTGTTTGTACTATCGATAACTTGCTCTATTGTATCCCCTTTCTGACGGCAAAGATAATTACTTTATTCGCATTTGTTCACTTTTTGGACGATTTTTTTCTCTCTCTACCTCTCCGAGAACTGCGAGGCCTCCGTGAGGGGATAGTTCATAAAACGATCGGAGTGGGTCAGCGACTTTCAACGGTCGAGATAATACGTCGACGACCGCTCGAAAGCAAGCGCACAAAAAAAATCAGCGATTGTCGAATCGCTGATTTCGTTTGTGGAGAATACGAGTCGAACATGTGATACAAGCTGCCCAATACGTCGGTTTAGCAAACTGACGGTCGGAAAAAAATTCTTCAAAATTTCTTTGCACTGCCCAGCGTTCGGTACTCTCGTTGTAAGTATCACTGTAAAAGTAGGTTATAATTTTCAATCATGCAAATTTTTTGACTGTTTATTCAATGTTTTCAACGGAAAAATTTTAGCCGCCGGTAGATTTTATAAAACTATTAGAAAACTTTTCGAAAATAAAAAACCGCCGAAAAAATCGGCGGTTTTCATTTTTGCGGAGAGGACGGGATTCGAACCCGTGAAGCAGTTTACCCGCTTGCCGGTTTAGCAAACCGGTCGTTTCAGCCACTCACGCACCTCTCCGGGCAGCTAAAAACATCAATGGTATATTTGTTAAGCGGGACAAAAGTAAATTAAAAAAGGTAAATAACCAAATAAACGAGTAGAAAAAAGAGTGCCAAAAAAAAGGTGGGGATTATTCCCCACCAAAAAGGTTGCGTGTCGCGTTACCTGATGTAAGTTCCAGCGGAACCTATGCTGTACTCACTGGTCGGCAGCCCGTCCAATTTTATCTCAAGCGACGTGCATCCCTTTTTATCGGACTAATTTTTTCTTTACAGGGTCATTCAGGTAGTAAAAGATTGCATCAGTCACTTTGGCTACCACCATCGCTCGCTTCCGCTCTATGGGACCAAAAATCCAATGCTTGAAATTTGCGGGCAGATCCATTTTGCGACAGAAACAAAACCCCAAATTGACAGAGGCGTAAAACTGGCTCTCCTTTGTCCGAGGCGTTTCGAGATTGGTCTTTAAGTGATTCCCGCTAATCTTGATATATCCACCTTGCACTATGGCAGACGAAGATAATGTATGAATCGGAAGCACTTTATATCTTACGGGAGAAACGCTTTCATTCCTCTGATAGATGTAAATGAATCTTCTGACAACAGTTTCGAGGTCATAGGGAAATCTAATCCATTGGCCATAATATTCATCAATCAACGCTGATACTGCTACTGGTGGGGCATCTTCGTAAGTCCAAAATGGAAAAAGGTCTAAATCTGGTCTAAATTCCTTTATAACGGGGTATCTTACATTTGATGAGTAAATGGTTGCAGGCTCGCCAACAATATGCCATTGCGTGCTTCTTGAAGAAACATTTTCACGGATGATTCTTCGCTGCCTGTTTCTGGATGTGCATCGAGCCAATCCAACCTGTAACCCGGGCATGATTCGATTAAAATATTCCATGTCACAAAGAGGCCGAAAGTAGATGCTTGCGTTCAGAATCTCCCCTGGTTCATTCGAAAAATGACTACTATTTGCCTGGTGTTCATAAATCACCCGTATTGCCAACCCCGGTAAATTCCCCTCGACCGCTGCGCTGCTATTCGTTGCTTGGGGTACAATGAGTTTGTGCGTGGTGGGGTCTTTCTTAACCTCTAGGGTGTAGTCTGCGGTTTTGGGCGCTGCGGCCACCCCTCCGATCACGGTCTCCGTCGCCGCCGGTAGCCGATACGGAACCGGAGTGTTGTCGAGGTCGTTGTAATCGCCGCTGGAGGCTACGGGAGCCAACTCGGGTACGACGGGATATTGCGGGACATAAAGGCGGTTCGTTTTCGGGTCTATAAGCACCTCCACGGTGTAATCCGTGCCTTTTTCCCTGGCGACAATACCCCCTAATGCGGTGGCAGAGGCCGGTAGTAATTCCTGCGTGCTGTATTCGAGGTCGTTCCAGGGCGTCACGCCGTCCCCGAACTTGATGCGACGTGTATCGAGCTCCAGCCCGATTTCACCCTCTCGCAACACCGGATTAACCTGCGCCCATCGTGCCGCCGTTCCTCGTCGCTGCTGAAAGCGCGTGTGGATATTGATTGTTCGGCTCATAGTTTTCAAGCGTTACCTCCGTCCATGATGAACGTATTGGTGGTGTCCTGCAAATAGGCGGTCAGGCGCTCATTTGTAAAGTACATGCGACTGCCCTCTGCTATGTCGTCCGTGGTAAGAGTTATGACGCCGATTTTTCCGTTCACGGATAAAACGGCGTTGCCGGGGACGGGTATTCGTTTCCAGTTGGCCAGCACTTTGAGGTCCTCGCCAGCGAGGATGAAAGCGCCTGCCGGAGCGTCGCTCCGCAGGCATATATCGCCCTTTTGTACGGTTTTAGCGATCATTTCTGCATCGCTGGCAGCCTCAACCACGTCTACAATGGCAAGTTGCGGTAACACGCTCGTATTCAGTTTTCCGGACGCATCCAGTAGTGGTACTTGTCCTGCCGCTGTCCCTACATTGCGAGATGCAGCGGTCCCCGCATCCCGTATCTTTGACAACGGTAGTGAGGGAATATTGTTTTCAGCAATATTCAACGTAGTCGCTATGTCCAGATTCCCGCTACCATCGAAATTTGCGCTGCCGGTCACTCCTCCCGTCAATGCGATTGCTCGTGCAGATTTGAGTTTATCGGCTGTGAGCGCCTTATCCACATAACCGGTTCGTGCGCCGGTTCCGGGAGATTTGGCAAAATCGACCTCACGCATAACACCTAAAGAGATCAATGAATTATGCAAAAGAACATTGACCCACGTATCGCCGAACTGGTTGTGTCGAATGCGCAAGAAAATCTCCGGAGGATCGGAAAGTGTGTTGATCCAGATTGTACCGATTTCGTAATCCGTGTCGGTATCGTCATCCGGTTGAATGCCTTTCAGAACGATGTTATTTTTGTTGAATCTCGGTAGGTCTGTCCAGCTTGTAGTACCGTCACCGAATTTCAAATAATGCTGATCTGAACAATATCCCGCTTCACCTTTGAGCAGGACAGGGTTCGCATTTTGCCAATTTGCCTCTGTATCGTTACGGAGAATCAGCTTGGTTTTTAATGTTACATTTGCCATGATAGTAGTTTTATGCGTTGCCGCCGTGGATAATTTCTATTTCATCGTAATGCTTTCCAATGACGCAGTATTTTAGGTTTACGCTATCCCACCTGCATAATTTGTCGGCCTGCTTATCCAGATATAGCATATCGGGGTTCCCGACATTGGGGAAACTTCGATAGGAGGTAAAGCTGCGCTGACACACGGCGGGTATGTCGGTATCTCGGGTTCCTATCCACCAATTCCCGTCAGGGCCGATATGCGGGGTTATGCCGTCTTTTCCGTCGATGCCGATACGTGTTACAAAGTCGAAAAAGAGCCGGTGCGAGAGAGCCTCCCCGTCGGCTACCGTCAGATTTCCCTGCTGAATCGTGCATAAGAGTTTCATGGACGTATCGTTCTGGTTTTTATCAGGGGTATTGTCCGACGCTCGGCTTTGAGCACGGCATCGGTCAGTTTGTCCCTCAATTCTATTGTCAGTACGATTTCGCCCTCGTCCATATCGACCGTGGCGGATGCCGGAACATTCAAAAAATAGTGGGCGCTGTCACGTCTCTCGATCTTCAAATCCGCCGGGATGTCCGAACACGCTATGATACACGCCCCGCGTCGTGATGTTGTAATCTGGGCCGTAATACGATACCGGTCGAGGTTGTCGAACCATGTGGACGGTATTACCTCGGGCACGCGGTCGGGGATGTCTATCTCGTCCTTTATGGCCGTGAACAGCACCCCGAAACTTGTGCCTGCAATCATAATCCGAGGTGCACGCTCAGGAGGGAAACATTGTCGCAGTTGAAAATAGCACGCTGTGGTTTCGGCAGATAATTTGCAATATAGTTTCCAATTTAGGAAACTTTTATTATCTTTGGAAAAACGGTAAGATATGGACGCGAGAATAGATAATATCGGAGCATTGATTCGGGATGAGCGAATCCGGCAAGGGCTGACGCAGGAAGAACTCGGCGCAAAAATCGGTGTAGGCAAAGCACAGATTTCAAAAATCGAGAAAGGCAGCGGGTTGACGATCAAAACAGTCACCAAAGTTCTCGAAGCACTCGATCTTGCGGCATCGGTACGTTTGCGGAATGCTACTCGCATCGATAAGCGGGTGATCGGATATGTCGTGGCCAGCATCAGTGAGTTTGCCAAAGCACACGGCATGACCGTGCGGGAAGCCAGCAACTATCTGAATCGCTATAAGGGGTTGGAATTTCTGACCGAACATTATGAAGCCGAGCATCTCTTGTCGCTTCAGGACAGCGTGCAGGATTTGGCTCGCATATGTAGAAACAACGGAGGAGGAATACAATGAAACTATATCACGGATCCAACACGCAAATCGGGAAGATCGATTTCCAGAAGTGTCGTCCCTACAAGGATTTCGGACGGGGATTTTATCTTACCGAAATCAAAGAGCAGGCAGTCTTGATGGCCCAGCGCACCGCATCGATTTATGGTGGCGACCCCATCGTCACGGGATTCGATTTCGATGAAACGGGAGCAATGGCCGATCCGGGATTGTCAATCAAACGATTCGAGGAACCCGATGAAGAGTGGGCCTTGTTCGTAATGGCCAATCGTAGCCGTGAACACGAACATCCGACCCATACTTACGACATTGTCATAGGCCCGTTGCCGATGATACGATTGCTACGCTGTTCAGAAATTTCGACGACGGAATAATCGACTTGCCGACATTGGTCAGCGGATTAAGATTCAAGAAAGTTTCATCGCAGTACTTTTTCCACTCCGCAAACGCTATCAATACCTCGTAAAAAGATGAATAAACGAATGCAATATCTTGTCGAAGGTATCACCAAAGATATCGTAGCCTATCTTATGGAAGATTATGGCTGGGATTTATCCACCGCAATCGGGAGTTTCCACAATTCGGAGACATTCGTTAAACTTTCCGACGAGGCGACAGGTCTTTATATCGAAAGTTCCGCTTATGTGTATGAAATGTTTAAAGCGGAACTGAAAATGGGAAAGCTCGGATAGGAGAATCCAATCGAAGCGTTCTTATAATTGCAAATTCACTCATTGCATATGATTTGAATTTCACATTTTGCCATCCTTTTCGGAACAGGTTTTGCCGATATTAAAAGGAAATACCCTACGTTTTGAGTCAGAAAGTGTTATATTTGCAATATGAAAATTCGGGAACAGTTAGCAAAAAAGTTGATGGGTGCAGGCGGATTCTGGTCGTATGACAAAGATTCCGTTCGGCAAAATCTATCTGACGAACAGTTGATCGAAGCGACCCTCGAAAAACTCGATCTGGACGATATCAATCTTCTCTTCGAACTTTTCCCTGCAAAGAAGATCAAAGAGGTCTGGAGGCGTAAGATGGTGGTGCAAGGCGACTACTATTATTCCCTGAACCGCTTTCTTGCATGGTACTATTTCGATATCCGCTATCCTGATCGTTATCTGAAAGCTATGATGACGCGCCACCTTTCCAAGTTGATCGCATGAAGGGCGTAGCGAAACATACCGAGGCGATCATAGAGAAAGTTTCTCTGTTGGAGTGCATCAAAAGTTGGACTCTCGTAGGCGGCACGGCTTTGGCCATTCAATTGGATCACCGTAAAAGCGAAGACCTGGATTTCATGCGCTGGCAGTCGCAGAAGGGCGAGCGCATGGATGTGAACTGGCCGGCTATCAGGAAGCAATTAGAAACGGTCGGCGAGATCCATTCGGTGGACATACTCGACCACAACCATATCGAGTTTATCGTTTCCGGCGTCAAAATCTCATTTTATGCACGGGAAGGGCGGTCGCCGGTAAAAACGACCCTACCGTTCCTTAATAACATCCAACTCGCCGACATCAATGCCATTGCAACGATGAAATTGGAGGTTATGCTGCGTCGCAGCAAGTTCCGTGACTATTATGACCTGTTTTGTATCTTCCAACAGGATCCCGATGTCATGAAGTTCGTCAAAGCAGCCGGAGATTATTCGAATCACCTACTCAAGAGCAAGCATTTTTTAGCGATGCTCACTAACCACCGCCATTTCGAGGAAGATCGGAATTTCGAACAGTTGGGACCCCGCATAGCAGTTACCCCTCTTCAAATCGAAGAGTATATCAAAGGACTATTAAAGAAATCAGAATGACGGGGGTTTCTCCCGCCATTTTTATTTCAAATTCAACGTTTCCACAAGCCTTTTCCGCGAGAGGCTTTCGTACCGGACTCGCTCGGCATCCGGATGCGGTTCTTTCGCCTTGAGCCATTCCGCTTTTCGCTCCTCCAGATGACGCACCGACGCTTCGGTATCGGGATAGGCCGGGAACACCACGAGCGATACGTCCACCACGCGAGAGAACTTCAATATCGTCCGCTCATCCGTGTCCAGTCCGTTCTGCTCGTCGGTATATACCCATGCATCTTCAGCTACGCCGAAGCGGAACGAACATTTCGAGATGTCGCCTCGGCGTACCAACTCCAGCATATCGTTACCGAGGGTCGTATTCGGAGCCTCGAACGAAAACCGAAGGCCAACCTCATCGACCGCCAACTGAAGCGTCCCACTCATCGTCCGCGAAAGGATCGCATCGTCGCGGTGGCTGATGCACATGATTACATCCTCAAGATCGCACCCGGAGAAAGCCCCCGGCGCGATCTTCTCACGGAACCAGCCCATGATCGGCTCGCTCCATACATCGAACTTGGCGGCATAACCCGTGATCGTTCGGCTGACGGTTTCTGCATCCCGCTGCTCGATCCGAAGGTCGGTCGATAGGCATCGGACTTCGAACTCGTTATTTGTTACTTGTTGTCCCATTTATAGCAATTTTAACTGGTTGCATATTCATCTGTACGAAATATTCGTCGCGCCGTCATAGGAGTTCATATCCTCCAACGAGCGAATCTCGTTGGCCGACATCGCACCCACGAAGTTCATGTTCTTGTAATATTCGGATCGGGTCTTGGCGTCGCCGCGCAGCAGACCGTTCAGACCGAAGAGAAAGTAATACTCCTCGAATTCGTCATCGCGCAGCAGCTTGCGGTTGAACTCCTCCTCGATGCGCACGAGGTACGGCATCAGGCAGTACTGCACGAACTCCATGCCTTGATGTTCGATGTTGTTGTTGGTCGACCGCTCCAGATCGGCGATCATGTGCGGCGGCACGCCGTAGATCGTGGCGATCTCCGTTTTCTGGAATTTGCGTGTGGCGATGAACTGCGCATCTTCGGGCGGGATGGAGATGCGCTCGTAGGTCATGCCACCCTCTAACAGCAGGGGAACATGGGCATTGTGCAACCCGACGGATTGGGCAAGCAGGTCTTTCTTGAGTCGCTGGTAGGCTTCGGGCTTGAGCGTCGAGGGGTATTTGAACACGCCCGACATATTGCCGCCCTGATCGAAAAAGCGTTTGCCGTAGAGTTGTGCCGAAACGGACAGTTCGAGATTATCCCGATGAACAGCGATAGGACTCTTGCCCTTGTAGCCGTTAGTAGAAAGTCCGCGCAGGTGGATGATGTCGCTGTTCGGAAGCAGCTCGCCGGTGTCCAGCCGGTAGAAGAGTTCGTCGTTGTCGGTAAGGAGGGGTTCGATGCGAGCCAGATGAAGCAGCTTCAGACGAATGGGGCGATAGAGTCTGTCCCGATAGATGCGAGCATAGCCGTTACCCCATAAAGCGCACGATACCATCAGGTGATGCATCAGATCAAAGCGCGAGGTATAGGAGGTCGGCTTCTGTACGAGGTGATGGCAGGGATGTTCATACTGCCGCTCGCGGCCGTTCGAGGTGCGTCGGTAGAGGTGCATGGGAAGCGTCCCGACGGTTTCCGAGAGGATCCGCACGCAAGCCCAGACTGCGGTAAGGTTCAGCGCACCTTCCTCAGTAATGTAGGGCCGGCCGACCGCATCCGCCACCGTGTCGGCCGAGATCACTTTGTTGACCGCAGCTTCGAACTCCGCCGAGGTAAGGTCGCGCCGTTCGCCCCTATGCAAATATGGAAACCACTTCACTATCTCTTGCCTTTATCTGAGGCAAACATAGCAAAGCATTTCGTTGGGTTGATAAGACAAAGTCTAACTTATAGGTAACGCTATAATGAATTTATTTTCAGCATAATCTATACCATCTATATTAACTGCTTCTCCGGCCTCTACAGTTAACGTTCCATTATTTAATTCAATCAAACGTCTTGCTCGATACATTCCAATGCCTTTCCCTGCTTTTCTTAATTTTTGTGCTACTACGCCAGAATAACCTTCATTAAATATCGCAGTTTCTTCGTCTTGATTAATATAGAGACTGGTCATTTCAAAAAAAATGAATTGGGTATGCTTCTCTATCCTAAACCCAATTTTTGCATTGGTTTTTGGGGCTACATATTTAGCTGCATTTTCAATTATATGATAAATCGCAACTTGAAAAGACTCGAAATCTACACTTACCTTTTCGTAATATTCTTCAACATCTATATATACATCTTTCTCATTAAAATCGTTGAAAAACATGTATAGAACAATCATTATAACATCTCGGATATTATGATTCCTTTTTTCAAGTTTTAGATTTTCTCCTCCTTGTAGCAGCTTCTCATAAATGGAAAATTCTGCTTTTATACTGAGGTTAAATTTTGCCATGCGAAAGAATGTCAATGCTGCTTGCCGAACATCTTTCCTGATAGCATTTTCTACAATCTTAGAATTTTCCCTGATATTTTTGATTAATTGCTCTTGCGGGACTAACGCATATAATTCCTGCATTGCATGAGCGTTAATACTTTTCAAATTATGAATAACACGATTTACCCTATTAGATGTTTCTTGCATTGTTTTTTGCCGAACCTCACCAGATAATATTATTAATGACCTCAAGCAATACACCATTGAGTTCACTTCGTCTTTGAATAATTTTGTGGTCTTAGCATTTCGAGAGCAAACAAATAACTCTCCATTATCATTTTTATGATACGCTATTCTTTTATTTTCATTATCTTGTAGGCATTGAATATGAGCGTAACCATTATGATGATTCTTTAAAATGCAATTTGTACACTCGGAAAATGGCAATGCGTCGCAAATTAATTCTCCTTGCTTTGATACAATTTTCCTATTCATAATGTTCGAGCATATTCCTCAATCAAATTCATAAATTCTATAGGTTCGGCATTTTTGGGTAAACAAGCATCGACTTGACGTAAAGCATTATCAAACCGATCACCATTAGGCTCCGCTGAATAAATTATAACACGTTTATCTTGATGTTTGTTCTTTATAGCCGCTGCTAAACCCAACCCCTGATTCCTAAATAAGCTACATCCAACGCCATTGATATCCACAAAAATAACATTAGCAGATAATACTGCATAATCATCTAAATCGGATAGATCTTTCTTATATTCAATATTTTTCCAACCAGCCTTTTTCAAAATATTGATCATGGTAAATTTTTCATCATCGATAAAGAGTATGCGCACTTTCGCTTTCACATCTACATAACAATTTTTTACAGGTTGCTCTTGTCTACTGGTATGTGTTCCAATATTTACATTTACAACCTGGCTTTGGGTCTGGGTCTGGGGCTGGGTCTGGGTTTGCAATGGATCTCGTTTCCAAATTTTTCTATATATATACGCACCCAACCAACCTAAAACAGCAACACCAATTCCACTAAATAGCCATTCTTTATTAGCAATAATCCATTCCTTCATACCGATATGTTTTATGAAACATTAAAGGTAATGTTATTTAGGAATATTACCAAAAAATCGAGGTAGTTTTCTATTCAACACCCTGCGAAACGAACAGTACTCCGAGTACCCACCGCTTCGGCCATCTCGTCCCAATTCACCCGGCCGCCCTGCTGGGCCCGCCTGATCGCGCGCGTGTTCGTCATCAACCGCTGCACGGCGCGGATGACCGACGCGTTGTTGGTATATTCGACGACTTTCTCAGCCGGAAGCGGATCGCCATTGTCGAAGCGGAACGTAACGGAATAGAAAGTCCGCGCCTCGGTGTCGAGCGTATAGTTGTCGCGGAACCACTTTTGCAGCTGCATCACCCCGCCTTGAGGATATATCTCGCGCATTTCGCTTTTCAGCCGCTCCGGCAGGCTGTCGAAGACAACCAGCGCATGACGACCCCGGCAGCCACGGCGCGCGACCTGAATCTTGCCGCGCGTCACCATCTTTTCGTAGCTGGCCCGTGAAATAACCGCCTCGAGCTCCTGCGCCGTGCGCAAAGTATATTACCGTAATACTCCATTTTCTTTGTTGTAGTGCTCCCGCCCAGGACGCGAGCCTGGGTGTTTGCCAATCGGGATGGTGGTATTCAAATAGATCGTTCCCCTCGTTTAGATAGCCAGGTGTTTGCAAAATATATCATAAATAGTCGATGTCCTTAATCATGGTTCTAACATCATTCACCTCGCTGAAAATTCGCTCAATCTCTATTTTCACATATTCCATATTGAGTTCTCCATCCGATACAACTATTGCACGAGTTTCATTGATGAGATAGACAAATGTTGATTCGTCTTTATGGCTGTCAAGGAACCTCGATAATCTTTCTATGTCAGAATAAGATACCTGGATTTCAATACTATACAACATTTTTTTTAGATATTAAGTACGTAAATGTGTCTTATTTTGGTGATGATCAGTTATCGATTAGACGTTTCATTTCGACAACTTTCCGCTCCAGCTCCTCGATCCAATCGGTCATCTGCTGGCGTACGTAACTACTCTCTCCCCGGTCGAACCGTTCAAGCATCTCCTCGAGGAACTGTCGATCCGACCGGTGGCGGTCGCAGTGTTCTTGGAGCAGATCGCACTCGGCGATCTCTACCGCCCGGATGGTGTCCTCCTGCGATACGCCGTACCCTCCGGGGATTTCGAGAGAAAGGCTCTCGTCGATGTAGGCTTTGGCCCGTGTACTTTTCATATTGTAGTGGTATTTGTGAGCTTGTTGTAGATTTGCTGCAGGCTGTAGAGCATGTTTCCCCATGCTCCGACGGTGAGCCCGTCGAACTTGGCGGCCTCGCGGCCGTCGATTTTTAGGACCGCTTTGTTGCTCTCCAAGTGGAGTGCGACCTCTATACGCTCGCCGAACCGCTGCCGCATATACCCGTCCTCGAAAGAGGTTGCAACCTCCGGCAAATAGCCGTTCGGAGCCGGAACACCCAGGTAGATCAGGCCGCCACGCTGGAGAGCCGCCTTGCGGAGCATATTGTCCCGCGCGCTGTTCCCGGTGTATTTCAGCGCACGGTCCAGCGTTGAGCGCGTGATCTTGAACGTGCGGACCATCTCCATCCGAACAGCCGTGGGTAATAAGATTTGCTTTGCTTTCATCGTTTTCTTGAATTTTTCCCTAACTTTGGAGCCGTGGTACATTGTATCACTGTGCAAATATATACACAATTTGAAAACATAGCAACTAATTTGCCAAAAAATATTTTCATTTTGAAATCATCAAATACTAAACAGGCCATTCTTGAGAGGCTCAAGATCGCGTCTAATTCTTCGTCAGATGCCGATTTAGCGCGGTTTTTAGGTATTGCTCCTGCTACACTTTCCAATTGGAAAGCTCGTGGCAGTCTTGACTATGATTTAGTGTTTTCAAAATGTGAACACATTGATCTGAATTGGCTATTGTCAGGTAAAGGGAAAATGATGCAAGAGGATTCGGATAAACCGATTGTTACTGAGCTTCCTAAACGTTCCCTACTTGGTAATGGCATCCCTTTAATACCGGTAGAAGCCATCGCAGGGGTTCTATCAGGCAATAGCACGGCTGTGATGGAGTACGAGTGTGACCGGTACGACATCCCGATGTTCCGCGGCGCGGACTTTATGATCTACGTAAGCGGCGATTCTATGCAACCGAAATACTTTAGCGGTGACTTGGTGGCCTGCAAGCGGCTCCCGGTGGACACCTTTTTCCAATGGAACAAAGTTTACGTGATCGACAGCGAGCAGGGAGTTATCATAAAGCGCATTCGCCCCGGCAGCGATAGTAGGCACGTTGTTCTGGTATCTGAAAATGTCGCTTATGCTCCGTTCGAACTGCCTCTCGAGAAGATCTACTCCATTGCGCTCGTGATCGGTGTTGTAAGGGCTGAATAGGTCGCGCAAGCCCCTCTTTTCAGCCTATAAAGCGGGGTGCACACACTCAAATTGCAGCAATAGGAGTTATACTATTGTGTTTCAGATGATTAAATAAAATGCAATCTGAAATATATAGGGCAGTTTCCTACCCTCTATTTGCCCTTTTTGGGGGTTATCCCCGGAATTTTGGGCAGTTTCTATGTCTGGAAAGGGGGGGGGCTAAAACCGGGTTTTGTCCGTCCATTTGCTTAAACTTGTCCGTCCTTTTGTCCGTCCATTTGTCCGACCAATGTAAAAATTTCGGGTTTGGTTGATTTAGGGCAGATGTTGAATCCATGTCCCGGATGAAGCGTTCGAAGCCCTTTCGATAGGCGTTAGAACAGCCTCTATTTGGGCCTAAAACCCTGCCAGAGATAGCTGAGGTCGTACTTGCATAGAAAAGGGCGCAATCGCTTGATCACGCCCTTGAAATTACATCGGAATTACAGCGACGGCCGAAATTTGCCGTTCTAATTATACCGGAATTATAGCAAATTATACGTTTCGTTTTTGCCGCGCGTCCGGGGGTTAGCCGCTTATCTGTCTGTTTTCAATATACTTACGGCTATTTTCTGCCTACCCTATAATAATACGTTTCGTTTTGCCCCTTATATTTGAAGCGTCTTCGCAAGGCGGAGGCGCTTTTTTTGTACCTTTATCCGTCAAAACACCGATTCGGTATGAAAAAAATCGTCTTTCTGTTGCTGCCCCTGCTCGCTGCGGGATGCGCTGCATCGCGTCACGCGGACCGCTATCCGGCATCGCAAGCCCCCGCAGAGAAGCAATATGCCGTCATCCTTTCGATGGACGCGTTCCGCTGGGACCTCGCCGCGCGCAGCCATACCCCGACGCTCGATTCGCTGGAGCGCGCGGGCACTTATGCCGAGATTTATCCGGTCTACCCCTCGAACACTTTTCCGAGCCACTACTCGATGGCCACGGGACTGCACCCCGATCGGCACGGGGTCGTCAACAACGCATTTTTCGACAAGATGCAGGGCCGCCACCTCTCGGTCTTCGATTCGACAGACGTCCGCACCCCGGGATTCTGGGGCGGCGAGCCGATCTGGAACACCGCCGAGCGGCAGGGGCTGCGGGCCGAAATCTACATGTGGCCCGGCAGCGAGGTACCCGTCAACGGGCGCCAGGCTTCGGTCTGGACCCGCTATTCGTCCCGGCCGACCTACTACGAGCGCGCCGACTGGGTAATCGAGGCTATGACGCGTCCCGTGGACCAGATACCCGATCTGGTGATGTGGTATTTCGAAGAGCCCGACGCCGCCATGCACACCTACGGCCCCGAATCGCCCCAGGCCGTGGCCCGGGCCGAACACATCGATTCGGTGCTGCGTTATTTCTTCCGCGAAATCCGCCGCTCGCCCGTCTACGACCGCATCAATTTCATCATCACGGCCGACCACGGCATGGCCGAGTTGTCGCCCGAGCGGTACCTGAATCTCTACGGGGTGCTCGATACGGCCGAGGTGGTGCGGGTGGTTCCCGGAACGCCTTTCGGGATCGAGGTTCGGCCCGAGTATGCCCGCCAGGCCGTACGGGCCATTCGCCGCACGGGTCATGCACGGGCCTGGGAGCGCGGAAAGATGCCCCGCCGGTTCCACTACGGCCGGCACCCCTCACGGCTGACGAACCTCATCGTCATCCCCGAAACGGGCTGGACGCTCGACTACGCCCCCGCCGACCGCCCGGTGCGCAAGCGCGGCACGCACGGCTTCGACAACCGCGACCGCGACATGCACATGATCTTTTACGGCTCGGGGCCCGCTTTCCGCGCCGATCACCGCCAGCCCTCGTTCCAGAATCAGAACATGTACCTAATCCTCTGCCGCCTGCTCGGTATCGAACCGGCCCCCAACGACGGCCGGTGGCGCGAGGTGGAGGGGATGTTCCTCGAAAACTGAACGGCAGCGACACCTAAGGCCGGAGAAATAATGGAAAAGGGCTGTAATATGGAATAAATTTTCTATTTTTGCGACATAACCTCCTATCCCCTGAAAAGATGATTACCCGTCAACCCATAGATCGAGGCGATTTGAAAATCGGTCGAAAAGCGCGCGTGCTTGAGATCGGCTCGGGACACCGCCCCATGTACCGCTCCGACGTGCTGATCGACAAATACGCTGAAGACGATTCGCACCGTTGCGGCCATATACGCATCTATCCCCACCAACAATTCATCCATGCCAAAGGTGAAGAGTTGCCTTTTGCAGATAAGGAATTCGATTACGTGATCTGCAACCAGGTGTTGGAACATGCCGAGGATCCGGCCCGGTTCATCTCCGAAATCACACGCGTGGGACGCCGCGGATATATCGAGGTGCCAAGTATGCCCGGCGAACTGATGTTCCCAAAGGAGGCGCACAAGTGGGTTATCCTTATGATCGACGGCAAGTTGGTCTTTTTCGAAAAGAGCCGCATGCCCGGAAATTACCGCAACAACTACGGCGAGTTGTTTCTCAACTACCTGCCCTACCAGTCGCTGCCATACAAGATATTGAAATACTCCGAACCCAACCTGCTGGTCATACGGATCGAATGGTCGGAAAGCGTGGAGATTTTGGTCAATCCCGAGGAGGAACAATACAGCCGCTTCTTCACCGACAAGTGGGACCGCCGGATGACCGAGCAACTCTTTCCGCCCCGCAGCGCAATGGCCGAGCTAAGGCAAACAATCCGGGCCGGAATCTACATTTTTCGGGAGAAAATTACGGACAAATTCCGCAAACGCACTGCCCCGATCTCACTCGAGGAGTACCGTAAGGCCAAGAGGGCTTAGCTGAAACCGCATAATGAATAAACTGTCAAACATTGCGCCCATGACCCGATAAACCGAACTTTCGATATAAGCGCCGCCGCGAACCATTCCGGCGGAAAGACATAAAAAGCGTTAGCTTTGTACCTTGCTTTCTGAAAATCTGGAAAATTTGACGAGCAACCGAGGAATGAAGTTTGACGCTCACGTTTCCAACGTGGGCTTCATTCTGTATTTGGTTGCAAGGGTTATTCCAGAGCCTCAGAAAGCAAATCAGAGTCTTGTCCCACGTTTTTTATGCAATCCCTATCATTTGACGCCCGGGACAGGCATACGGAAACGTTATGAACAGTCATTTTCTGATTATCGGGCTCAGCTTCGTCCCCGCCGCAGCCAGCATCCTGCTGACCCTCCCGCTTTGGCGCATGCGCCGCCTGCGCAACCAAACCATCCAACTTTTCGGGCTGGTCATTCTCCTGCTCACGATCATCGGAGGCCTGATTCCGATTTTCCGTGCAGAAGAGTCATCCACGGGATTCGTCGCTATCGCAGTAAGCAGCATCAACATTTTCATCTTCAGACATTACGAGCGGTTGCTCAACACCATCCGCTGCCCCTTCTGCCGCCGCAATACCCTCCGGCTGCGCTCGCTGCGCGGGACGTGTTACGAACTCTACTGCCACCATTGCGGCCTGCACAGCCGCTGGCACCGGTAGAAGCCGAATCCGTGCGCAGGAGCGGCGAACGCTGCCGGAAAATCACTATCTTTGGTGCCGGAAGCAAAACCGAAACCCGACATGAAGCAACTTGCAATTCTCGCGGCGGTCCTCCTGCTGGCTGCCGCCTCTCCCGCAGACGCCTGGGCGCAGATCAAGATCGGAGGCCGGAGGGTCAACGCCGGAAAACTGCTCGACGCCGGCAAGGACCTGGCAAAGGCCGCCACGCTCTCTGACGAACAGATCGCCCGGCTGAGCCGCGAGGCGGTCGAATGGATGGACGCCAACAATCCGGCAGCGGCCGACTCGAGCCAATACGGTGCCCGCCTCGAACGGCTCACGGCCGGGATCACCCGAGCTAACGACTTGCCGCTCAATTTCAAGGTTTACCAGGTGACCGACATCAACGCCTTTGCCTGCGGCGACGGCTCGATCCGGATCTTCGCAGCATTGATGGACCTGATGGACGACGATGAGTTGATGGCGATCATCGGCCACGAGATCGGGCATGTAATCCATGCGGACACGAAACACGCCATGAAGAATGCCTACCTGGCCTCGGCAGCCCGCAAAGCCGCCGGAGCCGCAGAGGGCTCGACGCTGGCCCGTCTGACCGACTCGCAGTTGGGCGAACTTATGACGGCATTCACCGATGCACAGTTCTCGCAGAAACAGGAGTACGCCGCCGACGATTACGGCTTCGAATTCTGCGTAAAGCACGGATTCAGCCCATACGGCATGGCCAATGCGCTCGCCAAGCTGATCGAGCTGTCGAAAGGAGCAAAAGCCTCGATGGTGCAGAAGATGTTTTCGTCGCACCCCGACAGTGAGAAGCGCGCCGCACGCATGAGAGAGAAAGCCGACGCTTGGCAGGCGCAGCGGCAGTGATCCGGGGAACGGGTATTCCGGCTGGGCTCGTCTATTCTAACGGTTGACAAGCCGGGCAAAAGTAGACCGTGCCACCCATATAAGCCTCGCGTACAATTCCGCCCCCGCAGCGCGGACAAGGTTCCGACCAGGTGTTTTTCGACAGCAGGACCCGGTAACCGCCCGGGTTTCCGAAGAGATCTTTCTCCGTATCGCGTCCGCCCAGGCGGGTCATCTCAGCCAAAAGGGATTTGAGCACCCGAAAAAGGTTTTCGAATGCTGCATCGCCCAACGTGTTCATCTTGCGTTTGGGGTGGATGCCGGCTTGAAAAAGAATATCCTGCAAGACGCCGTTACCCAGCCCCGGGATACGCTGTTCGGTGGCCAGAAAGGCTTTGACAGAGAGGTTTGCGCGGGAATCGGCCCGCAGTCGCTCGAAATGGTCTGCATCGAACGCTTCATCCAGCGGCGAGGGTTTTTCGACGGCTCCCTGCAAGTAGGGATTGTCGAGCCTGCCCTTGAAAGCGAGAATCCCGCCGTACATGGCCACCGTTACCACCAAAAACCGCCCGTCGTCGAGCGTGAGAAGCAGTTGGTATCTATTCGGCAGCGCGGCTTGTTCGACGCAGAGCCGCAGATTGACCCCGTCGGAGAGCGCAAGACGGGTATCATCGTCCAGTTCCAGGATGACAAACGCGCCGCAGCCTGCGGCCGAAACAATCCTGTGCCCGGTAAGCAAGGCCGGATAAGCGTGCGGATCGCCTGCCCACCAGGTGAAGCGGTGCGGATGCGTAGCGGAGAAACCCCGGCCTTGACAGGCCGGGGTTTCGGCGGCTTAGGAAGCCGCTTTTATGGGCGTGACGAAACTCACCAGAAATCTTTTCCTAATTTGCGCTCGGCAGAGAGCTACTTCAATTCCCCATTTCAAAAGCGGATTTAGGGGGATTGTCTGTATAGTCGGCAGCCCGCCGCCGATTCGAGCCGGGGAAAAGCCATCCGGCCTGTCGTGACATTCAGCCAGACCTAAAAAGAAAGCCGGACCCTGGCGGGACCGGTCGCTGCGGCTGTTGCTCACTCACAGAAAGA
>NZ_DBFWLG010000016.1:0-4916 GCF_048465575.1 Alistipes sp. | reverse complement strand
TCCATCCACTTGTCGAAGTTTTCGTTATATATTATTTTATAGTTATATTTTTGCATAAAGTTTCAACATCACAGTGTGGAATAAGACCGAAGTTTTCATGGTTATAAAAACCGTAGACAATGTTATGCCCCCACACTTTTACATCAAAAACCGGATAGTTCATTGGGCTTTTAACCCCGTATTTGTAATGATGGCTCACGATGTATGGATGTTGTTTTTAATAAATCATTAGACTATGACCTACGTTGGAATCGATGTCAGTAAGGCAACTTTCGTTGTCGCTTATTCGTCAGTAAAAACAAGCAAGACGAAATCATTTAAAAACACCGTAAAAGGTGTCCATGAGTTCATACAAACTATATCAGCCACCGAACATCATTGTGTTCTGGAAGCTACTGGCAATTACAGTGCATTGCTCGTTTACCTGCTTTCTGAAGCCGGGATAACCGTCAGTCTTGAGAATCCGCTGAAGATAAAAAACTTCGCCCGTGTCATGCTCACCGTCATCAAAACGGATGAGATTGATGCCCGCCTGATAGCTCTCTATGGAGAGAAGATGCAGCCTTCACCTTACAAACTCCGCAGCGATTCAATCCTTGTCCTCAAACAGAAGCGCACGGTACTGCGCCAACTTAAAAAGCAACTTGTAGCTACGCGCAACCTTAAAGGTTCGATGGAGATACTTCCGCTCTTTGACCCTAAATGCAAGAAAACAATTGAAAAGACAATCGTATTCCTTGAAAAGCAAATCAAAGGGATGGAGGAAGAACTGGCTTCTTTGGCGCAAGGTGAATACAAGAAACAGATGGACTTGCTCACTTCTATCAAAGGTATCGGTATCACATTGGCAGCTGCACTCATTGTAGCCACCGGTGGATTCACTTACTTTGATAATGCCAAACAATTAACCCGTTACTTGGGCTTGTCGCCTACTTACCAACAATCCGGTACGTCAGTCAATGTCAAAGGTCACATCAACCGAAACGGGGATTCAAACCTAAGAAGCCAGCTTTATGTGGCGGCTTTCTCATCACTCAGGTGCAATACCGAGTGCAAGGCATGTTTCGACCGTTTGCGGTCTAACGGCAAGCCCGGTAAGGTGGCGATTATTGCAGTAGCCAACAAACTCGTAAGGCAAGCCTTTGCTGTGGTCACACAAGGAAAACCATATGTCAATGGATTCAAGTCCGCGAAGCCATAAATACTCATCTGCGGAGGGAACGCCATGCGGCAAGGGGCTGAGCAATCAGCCCCGACGAGCTTTCCACTTACGACAACTTGCATGATTATGCTAATTATTCTTAACCGTATTCATTTTGCTTATTATAGTTCATCGTCTGTTGTTTTTTTTTGATTCGTCGATTCGTTTTCTTGGTTAGTTAAAAAAACCGGCCGTCTCTTTCAAAGACCGGTAGCCTGCTGGAAAGGCCGGCAGCCGGTTCAAAACGGTAGCCTGCTGAAAAGGCTGGTCTCTTTCAAAGACCGGTAGCCCGGTGAAAGGGCCGGCCCTCTCTTTCCAAGACCGCCCGCCCCGTGAAAAGACCGGTCTCTCTTCCCACGACGGCCGCCCCCCCGGCTACCCCCGCAACCAGTTTTCAATCATCACCCTGCCTTTGGGGGTGAGCACCGATTCGGGATGAAACTGGATGCCTTTCACGTCGTACTGCCGGTGGCGGAGGGCCATGATCTGCTTCTCTTCGGTATCCTCGGCCGTAATTTCCAGACAATCCGGAAACCCTTCGCGCGACACCACCCACGAATGATACCGTCCGGCCCGGAACCCCGGTTCCAACCCGGCAAACAGCGGATCGGGAGCTACCACCCGCACATCCGAGCAAACCCCGTGATGCACCTCCGTCAGATTGATCAGCTTCGCGCCGAACGCCTGGCCGATGGCCTGTTCGCCCAGACAGACGCCCAGGATGCTTTTGGTCGGAGCATACCGCCTGACGAGCGGCAGCAAGATGCCGGCTTCTTCGGGTATGCCCGGCCCCGGCGAGAGCACGATTTTATCGAACCGGCCTACCTCGTCGAGCGTAATCCGGTCGTTGCGATGCACTTCGACATCGGCTCCCAGCTCGGCCAATATATGTACCAGATTGTACGTAAACGAATCGTAATTATCGAACAATAACACTTTCATATCTTCTTTCCTTTCTATGGGGATTAAACCTCAATTCTTCAATCGTTCCGCCAGGTCGATAGCTTTTTTAAGCGCCCCCAGCTTGTTGTTTACTTCTTGCAACTCTCTTTCATCGTTGCTTTTGGCCACGATGCCGGCGCCCGCCTGGTAATACAATACATTCCCCCGGCTCACGAAGGTGCGTATCGTAATGGCCTGGTTCAGATCGCCGTCGAGCCCGATAAAACCGATGCACCCGCCGTAAGCCCCCCGGTTGTGCGGTTCGATTTCGGTAATCAACTGCATGGCCCTCACCTTGGGCGCGCCGCTGAGCGTGCCGGCCGGGAACGTATCGATATAGGTCTTCACCGAATGGCTTCCCTCTTTGATCTCTCCGCTTACCCGCGATACCAGATGAATCACATGGCTGTAATACTGTACCTCTTTGTAAAAATCCACGCTTACGCCGGCGGCATTGCGGCTCAGGTCGTTGCGGGCCAAATCTACCAGCATCACATGTTCGGCATTTTCCTTGGGATCGGCCAGAAGAGCCTCGGTACGCTGCTTGTCTACTTCCACGTTGCCGGTGCGAAAAGCCGTGCCCGCTATAGGGTCGATGCTGGCATGGCGGCCGCTCACCTTGCAATGAGTTTCGGGCGAGGAACCGAAAATGCGGAATCCCCCGAAATCGAAATAAAACAAATAGGGCGACGGGTTGATGCTTCTCAGGGCGCGGTATACCTTGAAATCGTCACCTTGGAAAGGCTGCTCGAACCGGCGGCTCAGCACGATCTGAAACACGTCTCCCCGCAGGCAATGCCGGATGCCTTCCCGCACCATCGCCTTATAGGCTTCTCCGCTTACCGAAGAAGTCTCCGGGCCCGTGGTTTCGAAATTGTAGGAAGCATAATTGCGGTTGCCGATCAGCGTTTCGATCTCCGCCAGCCGGCTCTTCTCTCCCTCGCCCAGCAATTCCACCAAGGTAAGTTCGTTCTTGAAATGATCGAATACCAGGATGTATCGATAAAAAATATACAGCATGTCGGGCGCGTCGTTCTCGTGATGATGAGCTTCCATCACCGGGATATTCTCGAAGTAACGCACCGCGTCGAAGGCCGTATATCCGAACAGGCCGCACACCTTTTTGTCGGCCCCCTCCACCCGGAAACGGCCCAGGAAGGCATGCAGGGCGTCGGCTACGGAATAAGACTCGGTCAGCGGCGTCACCTCGCGGCTGCCGTCGGGGAAAGCGGCCGTGCATTCGCCGTTGTTGATTCCGATCCGGGCCAGAGGGGCCAGGGCGATATACGACAGGCTGTTTTCATTGCCGTGGAAATCGGAGCTTTCCAGCAAGGCGGATTCGGGATAAAGATCGCGTACTTTCAGGTAAATGCTCACCGGGGTGTGCAAGTCGCCCAGTACCTTTTTGCTTGTGGTATGAAATGTATAAGTATTCATTGCTTCAAATTATTATTGAACAGGTAAAGAATAAACAGCCGCCGGTTCTTCGGCCATCGAAGCGCGTGCCTGGAGATAGGTATCCATATCCTTGTCGCCCCGTCCGGAAACGGTGAGCACCACCACGTCCTCCGGCCGGAAAGCTACTTTTTCCAAAGCCCCCAGCGCGTGCGCGCTTTCCAGAGCCGGAATAATCCCTTCCAGTTGCGTCAGGCGGAAAGCCGCCCTGAGAGCCTCGTCGTCGTCGACGGCCAGCACCTCGGCCCGGCGCGTGGCCGACAGGTTGGCGTGCATCGGCCCGATACCCGGATAATCCAGTCCGGCCGAAAGCGAATAAGGTTCTTCGATCTGCCCGTCGGCATCCTGCATCACCAGGGTGCGCGCGCCGTGGATGATTCCTTCTTTTCCCAGTTGGATGGTAGCCGCGCTCATGCCCGAGGCAATCCCTTTGCCGCCCGCTTCGGCCAGCACGATTTTCACCCGTTCGTCGTCGATGTAATGATAAATCGTGCCGGCGGCGTTGCTGCCTCCGCCCACGCAGGCGATCAGGTAATCGGGATAGTCGCGGCCTTCCCGGGCCAGCAATTGCTTTTTGATCTCTTCGCTGATGACCGATTGCAGCCGGGCCACCATATCGGGATAGGGATGAGGCCCTACGGTGGAGCCGATAATGTAATACGTGTCGGAGGGATGACAGCACCAGTCGCGGATGGCCTCGTTGGTAGCGTCTTTCAGCGTCTGGTTGCCCGAGACGACGGGTACCACCTTGGCGCCCAGCATCTCCATTTTCTGCACGTTCACATGCTGCCGTTCCACATCGGTTTTTCCCATGTATACGATACACTGCATATTCATCAACGCGCAGACGGTAGCGGTGGCCACCCCGTGCTGGCCGGCTCCAGTTTCGGCGATGATGCGGGTTTTGCCCATCCGGCGCGCCAGGAGGATCTGACCGATCGTATTGTTTATTTTATGCGCCCCGGTATGGTTCAGATCTTCCCGTTTCAGATAAATACGGCAGCCGTATTTCCGGCTCAGCCAGCCGGCGAGGTAAAGGGGCGAGGGGCGTCCTACGTAATCGCGGAGGAGCTGATGAAATTCCTGCCGGAAACTTTCGCTTTGCAATACGTCCAGATAGGTGTTGCGCAGATTTTCCACGCATTGATGCAGGATCTCGGGGATGTACGCGCCGCCGAACGTGCCGTAATATCCTTCTTTGTTTACTTGATACGTTGTTTTCATTATATATTATTTTATAGTTATATTTTTGCATAAAGTTTCAACATCACAGTGTGGAATAAGACCGAAGTTTTCATGGTTATAAAAACCGTAGACA
>NZ_DBFWLG010000015.1:0-11453 GCF_048465575.1 Alistipes sp. | reverse complement strand
CAAATACTTGTTAAGCGTATTTGCTATACCGAAAGTAACAATTCTTCCTCAAATCTCCAAATGTTTATCCCGAAATTCATAAAATACATTTTAAAGATGTGGTAGAGCGAATATTTACGATGCAGCCAACGAACTGCCGTGGGGTACCGCGAATATTCCGATGGCGTCATCGGGCTCGAATTCGCATTTGAAATCGGTCCAGTCTATGGTCGAGCGCGTAACGGCGCTTACGACGGCATTGAATTCAATCCTGCCGTCATTCTTCGGTCCACACTCTTCGTGGCTCTTGTCGCACGAAGAGAATACCAGCAGAGGCAGGCATCCTAAAAACGCCCAAGTTCTCAACAGAAATTTTTCCATTCTTCAGGTTTTGTTTTAGTAGGTTTTTCGACAGGGAAAGTCGGGAAAAGCGATCTGAAAGGCAGGCTCCGGACGGGATTGAACGGTATCCCGACACCGGTTTAGTGTATACGATTTTCCATAGGTTGGGGTTTAAGTTGGTTTTTCGCTGTCACAAAATTAACTTCCAACCAAGCCCCGGACATTATCGTAAATTCACATTTTCTTATCAAAAAATTACATTCAGCCCCTCCGGGAAATATCTCAGCATCCGAAAAGCCCGGTTCGGGTTCTCAAACGGGAACGATCGTTTTTCAACAGGTGCACCACCGCACTGCACTGAGTAGCTTCCGGGCCCGGCATCCGGGGCGGTCAATGGAACCTCTTGATATAACTGCTCGGCGACTCCTCATAGAATTTCTTGAAGGCACGGCTGAAATTGGACAACTCTTGGTATCCAACCTCGAGCGCTATTTCCGAGATGGTTTTATCAGTCTCCCGCATCAGGGTCACGGCACGGCCCATCCGAATCTGCACCAGCACGGTATAAGGCGTCGTATTCATGATGGCCCTGACCTTGCGGAACAACTGGTTGACGCTCATGTTCAGTTCTGAGGCAAGCTGCTCGACACCGAACAGGGAATCGCCAACACGGGCCTCGATAATATCGGTTATACGCGCAACGAACTGCTGCTTGGCCGAGTTCTCCGGCAGCAGGTTCTTATAAGTACAGATATTGTCGGAATTCTTATATGATTCCCACAACTTTTTTCGCACGGACAGGATATTCTCGATCCGGGCTTCGAGAATGAACGGCGAGAAAGGCTTGGTAATGTAATCGTCGACCCCCAGCCTGAACCCATCCACAACCTGAGCCTCGGACTGGCGGGCCGTAAGCAGGATGATCGGAATGTGGTTCGTTTTGTCGCTGGCGTGCAGACGTGCCACCATTTCCAGACCATCCATATTGGGCATCATTACATCGCTCACGATCAGGTCGGGAATCTGTTCGAGCGCAAGCGCCAGCCCCTCGGTACCGTCCCGGGCCTCGCAGACCTCGAAACCTCGTTCTTCCAGAATGCCCCGAATATAAAGCCGCATGTCGAAATTATCTTCCACGACAAGAATTATCTCTTTCTGACCATCTTCCCCCGTCTCTTCCTTGTCAGTCCATGCGGGAAGCTTTTCGTCGGCACCAACATCCATCTTAACGTCACTCTCCGTCAGGGAAAGGGCCGGAATGACGACCGTAAACACACTGCCCCGGCCGAGTTCGCTTTCGACCAATATGCACCCACCGTGCATCTCGACCAATTCCCGGGAGAACGCCAGTCCGATACCGAACCCGTCATTGTTCTTGCCGACCTTTTTTTCCTGATAAAAGACCGTGAACAACTCCTTCATGGACTCCGGGGATATTCCTTCGCCGTTGTCTGTAACGGTTATCTTCACCTGCGACCCCGTTTCCGACTCGACACAACTCAGATGCACATCGACACAGCCGTTTTCCTGCGTATGTTTCAACGCGTTGAATATCAAATTATACAATACCTTGTCAAGTTTGTCCGCATCGAAATACACCCGAAGCTCCGACACATCCGACATGTAACTAAGGCGGATGTTCTTTTCCGAAGAATAGAACGTGAAGTTATTGACCACCTCAGAGGTAAAGCGTACAATATCATCGAACCGGAGATTCAGAGCGAGTTTGCCTGACTCCAATTTCCGGAAATCCAGGAACTGGTTAATCAGCCTCAGCAACCGGTTCGTATTGCGTTCCATCAGTGAAAACAATCTCCCATTTTCGGGATCGAGGTCTTTGTATTTCGTCATTATCTGCGTCAATGGCCCTTGAATCAAGGTCAGAGGCGTCCGGAACTCGTGCGATATGTTGGTAAAAAGATCAGTCCTCATCAAGGCCATCTCCTTCATCTGCCGGGACTCGAACTTTGCCATACGCACAGCGTTCTTATCCCGCTCACGAACGACGAAGAAACGGATAACGAAATAAATCAGCCCCGATCCGAGCAGTAAATAAAGCACATAGGCCACCCACGTTCGCCAAAAAGGGGGTAGAATCCGGATCCGGAGATCGGTGCTCCGAGAATTGCCGCTGACATTCTCCCCTACAGCCCGAACACGGAAAACATAATTCCCGGGATTCAGATTGGTATACGTAGCAGTACGCCGATCCGGACCGGTTGTCGTCCAATCCTTGTCGAACCCCTCCATAATGTAGGTATACAGGGCCTTATCGGAAGAAATATAATCCAGCAACATGAATTTCAGCGAGATGACCGATTGCGAATGCCTAATCGTTATCTGATCGGTTTCGCTGATCAAACTTTCGAGTATTCCGCCTTTTTCGGGCATTATGCTCCGGTTGAATATCTGAAAATCCGAGATAATCACCCGGCTGTCCGAGGTATGCACACACACGCTGTCCGGGTCGACCACAACGAAACCATCCCAGCTACCGCATAAGATCTCCCCATCATGGGTCCCTGTCATGGCCCCCCGTTTAAAACCCTGCTCGGGAAGGCCATCGGAAATCCCGAACGAATAATGACGGCCCGATCCTGCTTCGAATTTCAAAATGCGCCGATTAGTGCTCAGCCATAAAAAACCATCCTTATCCTCACAAATGCCCAATACGGGCTCTTCCGACTCCTGGTACGACAGCCGGACCCGATCGAAACGGTCATTCCAACGGTCGTATTTCATCAGACCGCCTTTAGTTCCGACCCACAGCACCTCGTTCCGATCTTCGAAAAGAGTTGTCACGTAATTATTGGCAAGCGAATGCCGGGGATCGTTGGAGGTATACATTCGAACCAGTTCCAGATTCCGGTTGTAGCGCTTCAGCCCGCCGTCGGTCCCGATCCAAAGGTCAAGCCTGCTGTCCCGCAGCACTGCCCTCGACTTATCTTCTTGATAAATCACCTTGTCACTTTGAAAAAGGGGAACGAAGGCTCCGGTCTCCGGGTTGTAATTCAGCGTGCCCCGCTCCGTTCCGATCCACAAAGTCCTGTCCGTATCTTCGTATATGCAAAATACATTGTCATAGCGAAGTTTCGACACATCGGCAGAGATTATCGCCAACCGGGAAAAGTGCTTCCGGGTCGGATCGTATTTCACGAGAATCCCGGAATTTGAACCAATCCAGATATTTCCATCCGAATCCTCCGTCATCGTTTGAAGAAAGTCCGTATTCCAGAGCATGTCAGGGCCGTAATCGGCCAAAAGGCTTCCATCCTGCGAATAACGATACAGATGCTTGATACCGCCCGCCCAATAATCCCCGCTGCGATCTTTCAGCACCGAAAATATCTGGCCGTCTGAATAGCGTTCCACAGGATCATGCGGAACCTGCACGATCCGGAACTGGTTGGATAGCTCATTATAATAGTTCACCCCCAGATGCGACCCTGCCCACACCGTGCCGTCCCGGTCGCAAAATATAGTAATATAAAGGTAGGAGAGCAAATTTCGGGCATTGTCCGGAGAGTAATGTGTAACGAGTCTTCCCGAACTGCCCGAAATTACCTTGATCCCCTCTTCGGCAGTCGCCACCCAAATATTTCCGTTCCGGTCCTCACACACGTCCCGGATGGAACGACTACCCAAGGCATCCATGCGGCGCATTGCGGCACGACCGTCACGGCCAAATTCCACAAGGGCCAATCCATCGTAGGCGGTGGCCATCCATATCCTGCCGGTACTGTCCGTATGTATTCCGAATATGTATTTCGGAATACCTATCCTGCCTGCGGGAAACTCGCAGAACTGCTTTTCCCGAATGTCGAACCGATAAACGCCACCACCCCACGACGCGAGCCAGATATTGTTCTGCCGATCGGTCGTAATGGCGGTTATGGCGTTGTTGAGCGGCCTTTTGTTCCGGTCCGCCACAGGGAAATGAGTGATAGTCCCCGTCCCAGGGTCCAGCATATCGAGTGCCCCCCGATCGGTAGCGATCCAAATGTTGCCGTCACCGTCCTCCACAATACCGGATATGTCGTCGCAACTGATGCTATTGTCGTCATCCGCATCGTGCCAGTAATTCCGCACAGCTCCGGTAACAAGATTCAGCCGGCAAAGACCCTCGCCTTTGAACCCGATCCACAGGTTGCGTGCACTGTCTTCGAAGAGGCACCGGACTGTATTTCCGCCGATTGTATTCCCGTTCGAATGGTCATTTCGGTAAATCTTAACCTGGTAACCGTCAAACCGATTGAGTCCATTGTCGGTACCAATCCAGATAAAGCCCTGGCTATCCTGATATATGCAGGTCACCTCATAGCTGGAAAGTCCATCTCCGATCGTAAGTTTCCGAAACGGGACAAAATCGCCACTGCCTGCGAAAACATTTCCGGACAGCAACAACGACGCGATCGCCGCCAATAGTATCCGACAAGGAAACACATATCGTTTAACAGGAACCATAAAACGCTGTTTTTCAGTGCATCAGCGAATATTCATCCGCAGTATTTCCTCATGTTTCTGGGGAACACCCTCTTTGAGCATCTCCCGAAACTCGTTCAGATACTTTTCATAAACATCCCGCGGCTCGCATCCGTGCCGGACACACAATACGGAAGCCATACCCACAACCTCGCCCATCATGGCCGTAGTCGCCTGAATACGCAATGCAGCCAGTGCAATACGGCTGGCACTGATATTCCGCCCAGCCATGAACAGATTGGGAATATTGATCGAATAGAGGCACCGGTAAGGAATCATGAACGGTTCATTGATATCGATCCCCGGTCCCGCATTATCGTATTTCCCCAATGGGTTGAAATTATGTTTGGCCAGAGCCAGAAACTCCTCCTCCGGAAAAAATGCTGCATTTTCGGGATCGGGAAAGTGTTGGTCAATCATGTAGGTACATATCACCGCGGCATCGGGCAGCTTGCGCCATCCACCCTCTACGTCATTCTGTGTAATTACATAATCGCCTTTCAACCTGCGCGATTCCCGCTTTCCAAGAATATAGGAAACCTCATGCAGCCCACGGTTCCGGTATTCGTCCCGGACCTCGGAACGGTTCTTCAAGAACGCCCAGTTCCCGAAGATCACCCGGAACCAATAGTCGCGGATAAATTCGGCATCCTTTATCTGATCTTTGTAAAAACCGGACTCCCAATACCATTGATACCTCATAACGCGTTCACAAGTGACATCTGTAAACTGTACTGCCCAAGGACATTCCGGAAAATCGACCGCCTTGGAATCCGTATAAGCATGCCATTTCAACGTCGAGCCGAAGGTCAGGTCCGATTCCACTTCGGGAGCGAGAGTTTCGCCGAAAACCGCCCGGGTTTCCCGTCCCTGCATGTATTCCGCTCCGGCCAGGAATCCCAGATTGCCATCACCGGTACAATCCGCAAAAAAATCTCCCGCATAGATCGTTTCAGTCCCAGAAGTCAGATCCTTCGCCGTTACCGATACAATTGCGTCTCCATTTTTCTCTGCGGCGATCACGTGTCGATTGAGCAACAGCGTAAGATTTTCCTCAGCAGCGAGAATGTTTAGGATGCGCTGTTGATGATCGAACGGAATACCGAGTTCCGCAATAACGTTACCGACTCGCTCATACCGCCCCATCTTTACGCCGCCGGTTACCGTCACACCGATCTCCGGACTGCTGTTTCCGCCCACTACACCCCTGTTTTGCAGCAACAGCGTCTTCAGTCCCAGCCGGGAAGCGGAAATCGCCGCCGACAGACCGGCCGTACCGGCTCCGACTACGATCAGATCGTATCTTTCCGGGCTCCGTTCCGGCGTTATTCCAAGCATTTTCTTCCGGAATGCGTCAAGTTCGGAGCCGTCTTTCGGCGGAACCGTCCGACCATTCCGGGTGAAAAACAAGGCGTCGCAGCGACCGTCAAAACCCGTCAAATCATGCAGCGATATCTTCACGGGGACCTCTGTATCCGTCACATCCAGCACCCCGGCCCTCTGCCAGTCCCACTCAGACGGCTCATCGCCCAGACGCTCCGCAACCACCCGGTCGTCGGCAAGCAACTGAAAAACACCCGGAGCCTTAGCCACATCCCATGAAGCATTCCAGTTGAAAGTCCTCACCCAAATCCGGTAATTTCCTGTTTCCGGAAATTTCACGAAAGTTTCAGCATCCGCAACGGATTTTCCGAGTCCGTGAGCCATCAAATAAGGAGATCCCATCTGATCCATGAATTGGGCATCCACGACCCAACCACCTTTATTTTCGAAAAGTTCCGCTTCGACAAATATATACCCGGATTTGACACACGAAGCCATAGCGGTTAATAACAAACTGATTATTAGTTGTTTCATCAAGTATTCGATTATATGTTATTAAATAACGATCCAGAATGATTATCCCGGAGAACCTTTCAGATATGCTTTCGACACATTCCCTGTATTGCGTCTGCGTGCAAATATAAGTTTTTTTTCGGTATTACCCATACTCATAGTAAAATATTTCCAGATATTTACCCATCATAAATCGGGTAAAAAAGATTCCTGCCACTCGACCGGAAATTGATTTTTCCAGTTGCGGTGCCATTGCGTTTCCGTCTCCCACCAACTGTCACACATCTTTTTTTATATTGCAATGCGCCCAGGGAAGATACTTTATTACCGCCTCCACAAAAGCGGACGCGACTGAGCGCGTCCGACCCTACGACGCGCTTCCGAAAAAAAGAGCGCCCGGAATTGGAAACTGGCAACTAATTCGTATATTTGCCGAGGATAAATCCGGCGCGAAAGAGCCGACGGAGCCGGAATCGGTTATCGTTTCCGAAAGGGCCCGCAAGGCATTTGTCCGAAAATACCGGCACACGCCTTATGAGAACAGCCATTTTCCCCGGATCGTTCGATCCGTTCACCCGCGGCCATGCGGCGCTGGTTCAGGACGCTCTGAACGTCTTCGACCGGATCGTGATCGGCATCGGCAACAACACCGCGAAGCAGGGGCTGCTGACGGTGGTAAACCGCAAACGCCTGATCGACGACATCTACGCCGACGAAGAGCGCGTCGAGGCCCGCATCTACACCGGCCTGACGGGCGAGCTGGCCGAATCGGTCGGCGCCTGCGCCATCATCCGGGGCGTGAGGAACACCACCGATTTCGAGTACGAGCGCACGATGGAGGCCACCAACCATCGCATCTATCCCCGGCTGACGACCGTCATGCTTTTCACGCCCTCGTCCGTGGCGGACATCTCCTCCTCGACCGTGCGCGAGGTATTGTCGTTCGGCCGCTCGGTGGAGGAGTTTCTGCCCAAAGGAATCGACATTAACAAATATTTATAGCTTATGATGGAATTCACAGCCGAAATGATCGCCGGTTTTCTGGGCGGAGAGATCATCGGCGACAAACTGACCCGCGTCCACACCGTCTCCTCGATCGAAGAGGGCAAGGCGGGCTCGCTGGCCTATCTGACGAACCTCAAATACGAGCCGTTCCTATACACTACCGGAGCAAGCATTGTCCTGGTAGACAGCACATTCAACCCCTCGCAACCCGTCGGCGCCACGCTCATACGGGTCGACAACGCCGGGGAGTGCGTCCTGAAGCTGCTCGAGATGTACAACGCCGCAAAACCTCGCCGCAAGGGGCTGAGCCGCTTGGCATCCGTTTCGGAAAAGGCCACGGTCGGGGAGGAGTGCTATATCGGCGACTTTGCGGTGATCGAAGAGGGGGTCCGGATCGGCAAGGGGTGTCAGATCTACCCGCAGGTCTTCCTCGGAGCAGGGGTGCACATCGGCGAAAACACGATCCTCTACCCCGGTGTCAAGGTCTACGAGGGGTGCCGGATCGGCTCGAACTGCATCCTGCACGCCGGAGCGGTCATCGGAGCCGACGGGTTCGGTTTCATGCCCAACGCCGCAGGCGGGTTCGACAAGATCCCCCAGTTGGGCAACGTCGTGATCGAGGACGACGTGGAGATCGGGGCCAACACCTGCATCGACCGCGCCAAAACCGATTCGACGGTCATCCGCCGGGGCGTGAAGCTGGACAACCTGATCCAGATCGGCCACAACGTGCAGATCGGCGAAAACACCGTTTCGTCCGCCCAGACCGGCATCGCTGGCACCTCGAAAGTGGGCAGCAACTGCTTCCTGGCGGGCCAGGTGGGGATCGCAGACCACGTCACGGTGGGCGACCGCGTGAAGATCGGTTCGAAGAGCGGCCTGGACAAGGACGTGCCCGACGACGAGATCCGCTTCGGATACCCCGCACTGCCGGGCATGCAGTACCACCGCGCCGCCAACATCTTCAAACGCCTGCCCGAACTGGACAAGCGCGTGCGCGATCTGGAAAAAGAGTTGACGAACCTTAAAAATCAATAAAAGTGAAAAAACTGTTCATTCTGGCTGCTGCGGCGGCTCTTTGCAGCTGCGGCGGCAACAATTACACCATCAAGGGTCGTGTCGGAAACCTCGACGGCACGGTCTACCTGCTCGATCAACAGGAGCAGGTCGTCGACTCGGCCGCGGTCGAGAAAGGCGCATTCCGGTTCCAGGGCAACCGGACGCAGCCCGTGGTCTACATCCTCAGCGACTCGCGCGGCGACACGCAGCCGACTTTCATGACGATGGTCGTCGTGGAGCCGGGAACGATCGTCGTGGACGACTCGGAGAACCCCGGACAGCCTGCGGTCAAGGGCACCCCCTCCAACGACGCGAATGCAGCCTATGCCGCTGCCAGCCGCAAGCTGGTCGACGAGTACCGCAACGAATCCACCACCGACGAGCGCCGCAAGCAGATCGAGCAGGAGTTCGACAACCTGGCAACCACGACGATGGAGGCCAACCGAGACAATTTCTTCGGCGTGATGATGCTCAAGCAGTTGGCTTACGAATATTCGGGGCAGCAAATTCTGGACCAGCTCGCTCAGCTGCCCGAAGCGATGCAGCAGACCGACGAGGCTGCGGAGTTGCGTCATTATGCCGAAAGCAAGATGAAGACCGACATCGGCCAGCCCTATGTCAATATCGAGCAGAACGACGCCCAGGGGCGGCCCGTTTCGCTGGAATCGGTTATCGCAGATCCGGCCAACAAGTACACGCTCATCGATTTCTGGGCTTCGTGGTGCGGTCCCTGCATGGGCGAGGTACCTCATCTGAAGCAAACCTACGACAAGTTCCACAAAAAGGGCTTCGAAATTTACGGCGTCTCGTTCGACGAGAACCGGGAGGAGTGGCTCGCTGCCATCGAGCAGAACGGCATGAACTGGATTCAGGTCAGCGACCTGACCGGTTTCAACAACCCGGCCGCCAAGGATTATGCGGTACAGGGCATTCCTGCGAATTTTCTAATCGACGCCCAGGGCAAGATCGTCGCCTCGAACCTGCGCGGCGAAGCACTCTACGAGAAGATCGCGGAGCTGCTCGGCGAATAGTTTATCCCGACCCCCGATCCCTCCGCACGGTGCATCGTGCGGAGGGATTTTCTTACACACAGCGATGACTCAAACCGACACATACCGCATCATGGGGATCGACCCCGGCACCAACTACATGGGTTACGGTGTGCTGGAGGTCGAGGGACGCCGGCTGCGCACGGTAGTGCTGGGCGACATCGACCTGCACCGCTTGACGGACCCGTACGCCAAGTTGCGCTACATTTTCGAACGCGTGGGCGCGCTGATCGACGAGTTCGCGCCGCGCGAGGTGGCGCTCGAATCGCCCTTTTTCGGCGAGAACGTGCAGTCGATGCTCAAGCTGGGACGGGCGCAGGGGGTGGCGATGGCCGCAGCGCTCAGCCGGGGGCTCCCGGTCTCGGAATACGCCCCCACGCGCATCAAGCAGGCCATTACCGGACGCGGCTCGGCGGCCAAGGAGCAGGTGGCCGCGATCGTATGCCGCACGCTCACGATCGACCGGCCGCCCCGGCGGCTCGACGCCACGGACGGCATGGCCGTGGCCCTGTGCCACTACTACACCACGGCAAGCCCCCTGAATGCAGCGCTTGGCGAAGCCCGGGTCAAGGGGCTGGGCGGAGGCAAGAAAGCGGCCTCGAAAGGCGGTTCGCAGAGCTGGGAAAAGTTCCTCAGCGACCACCCGGAGCGGGAGGTGAAATAGGTCGGACCCGAGTGCCGCTCGGGGTGACGGACTGCTTGCACGGTTACCTGCGTTCGAACGGCAGGCGCTTGCGTAGGGGAACCATGCAACCGGTGCCGATTCGCATCGTCCTGCAACCAGTTCAACTGGCGGGCTTATCCATATGTGTAAGTGGCATTTACCCGCTATCGAAATGTTTTCGCGGCTTCAACCGACACGAAAAGTTAAATTTTTTATGCCGAATAATTTGCACAATTCATTATTTCGCCCTACATTTGCACCTGCAATTCGGCACCGTAGCTTAATTGAATAGAGCATCTGACTACGGATCAGAAGGTTACAGGTTTGAGTCCTGTCGGTGTCACACTCACAATCAACCACTTACAGCGATGTAGGTGGTTTTTTCTTGCGCTGTTTTGGACGGTTTTCACTGGGAAATCGGGAATTTGTTTAAACCAAACATAGTCTTAAAACCACTTTACAATCATTCAAGGTCCAATAGCCAAATTGAATAGCTGCTAAAACTCGTGATAGGGGCGCAAATACATATTTATCCTAAAGTTACAACCAAAAAAATTCGAAATCAAGACCGCATCCTATTGCAGGAAAAATTTGTTTTTCTGAAATTTGAAGCGGCAGCAGTCCCGAAAAGGCGGTTCGCTCTTGCACAAACCGATTTTGTTTCCTATATTTGTAGGACATACGAACAAACACGGAAAGTGTAAGTTTATTCTCGTTGATGGAACGTAGGAAATTCTAATCGAGTAGAGAGAGTAAGCGGACTAACCTTTCGTCATATCCTTAAGGGATACGGCGTGGGACTGTTGCTTATTTTATCTACAAGGTTTCCTACGACCTCATCAACTAAAATAAGTTTTCAGCACCACGCTTTCTGTTTATTTTGAATCCAAAATTAATCGTCGTGCAGGTGCTTGGGCGGTAAATATTCGCTCTACCACATCTTTAAAATGTATTTTATGAATTTCGGGATAAACATTTGGAGATTTGAGGAAGAATTGTTACTTTCGGTATAGCAAATACGCTTAACAAGTATTTGC
>NZ_DBFWLG010000014.1:0-1643 GCF_048465575.1 Alistipes sp. | reverse complement strand
AAGCTCACCGCCGAGGAGCGGCAGCGCAAGCACGAGGAGGAGATGCAACCCCGACCGTTCGAGGGGTTATTGGAGCCGCACCACCGCGAGGGATCGCTCGTCAGGGTGAACACCGTCGGTGTGCGTTATCAAATCGGTTACCTGAAAGACGTTACCCGCTATGGCGCGACGTTCCACCCGCTCGATGTGGACAAGGCGCAGCGGGAGAAGATCGCAGCCTATATTCCTGTGCGTGACGCTTATGAGCGGCTCTATGCCTACGAAGCCGACAAGCACGAAGAGGACAAGATGCAGCGCGAGAACCTGAACGCCCGTTACGATGAGTTCGTCGCGCGGTACGGTTCGCTCAATGCCAAAGCGAACGTCAAATTGATTATGATGGACGCATCGGGGCGCGATCTCCTTGCGGTGGAGCAGGCGGAGAACGGGCAGTTCGTCAAGGCCGACATCTTCGACCATCCGGTAGCGTTCGCGCTCAACGAAACGACGCACGTCGATACGCCCGAAGAAGCTCTCGCGGCTTCGCTCAACCGATACGGAGGCGTGAATCTCGATTACATGGAATCCTTGTCGGACAACAGCCGCGAGGAGCTGATCGACGAGTTGAAAGGGCGTATCTTTTACAATCCGCTGGTCGGCGGCTACGAGATCAAAGACCGCTTTATCGCAGGCAACGTGGTGGATAAGGCGGAGCGCATCGAGGCATGGATGAGTGAGAACCCGCACGGCGAACGGGAGAAAGAAGCCCTTACCGCCTTGCAGGAGGCCGCGCCGCGTCCGATTACGTTCGACGAGCTGGATTTCAACCTCGGCGAGCGGTGGATACCCACGGGCATCTATTCCGCTTACGCCTCCTACCTGTTCGATACCGATGTGCGCATCGGCTACTCGGAAAGCATGGACGACTATGCCGTCAAGAGCGGCGTAAAGAACGCCAAGATTCTCGACCAATATTGCGTCAAAGGGTATTACCGTACCTACGACGGTATCGCCCTGCTGAAACATGCCCTTGTGAATACCGTACCCGATATGAAAAAGAGCATCGGCAAGGACGAACACGGCAACGACATCAAGGTGCGCGACAGCGAGGGCATACAGCTCGCCAATGCCAAGATCGACGAGATACGTAACGGTTTCGTGGAGTGGCTCGCGGAGCAGTCGCCGGAGTTTCAGCAACGGCTAACGGATATGTACAACCGCAAGTTCAACTGCTTCGTGCGTCCGCAGTACGACGGTTCGCACCAGACGTTCCCCGATCTCGACCTGAAAGCCCTCGAAAAGCGGTTCAATATCAAGGATGTATATCAGAGCCAAAAGGACTGTATTTGGATGTTGAAGCAGAACGGCGGGGGCATCTGCGACCATGAGGTCGGCACGGGTAAAACGCTGATTATGTGCGTGGCGGCGCATGAGATGAAGCGGCTGGGGCTGGCGCACAAGCCGATGATTATCGGACTGAAAGCCAACGTCGCGGAGATCGCCGAGTGCTACCGCACGGCTTATCCCAATGCGAAGATACTCTATGCCTCGGAAAAGGACTTTTCGCCCGAAAACCGCGTGCGGTTCTTCAACAACATCAAGAACAACGACTACGATTGTGTCATCATGTCGCACGACCAATTCGGCAAGATACCGCAGTCGCC
>NZ_DBFWLG010000013.1:0-187319 GCF_048465575.1 Alistipes sp. | reverse complement strand
GGTCTTCGCGGCCATCGCCCATCCAGCGATCCGCGTCGTACACCGGATGCCGGCCTCGGGCCGCCTCCCTCTTCTCCCCCGACAAGCCGCGGGTTGTGCACGATGAACGGAAGTCGTGTACACGGTGAAACCCTCGGTCTTGCGGCTTCGGCTCAAGAAACCGTCGCTTCGGACGGACAACCGCGCAGGAGGTTCCGAAACCCTCGTCCAAATAGTTCAAAGGCCTACCCGGCGCCGTGATGGCTGCACCGGGCAGGCCCTTTTTTTGTGGCCGCAAGAGAGGGCGATCCCGAAAATGCGACCCGAACTCGCGGGGCCGTTCGGCGGCCGGCAGCCACCTACTCTTATCGCAGGTGAGCGGTGCATGCACTGCCTGCCCGCCCGCAGCCTTTGTACGCTATTTCAGCGCCTCGACCACCCTGGGCAGCAACGCCGGCAGGGCGTGCTCGTCCTGCGCGGTGTAGAAATTGCCGTCGATCTCGACCGGGGCGTCCGTGGCGAGGGGACCCTGTACGGCGGCCTTGGCCAGCGGATGTACGGCGACCCGCATCCCGGCTGCGGCCCCTGCAAACGAGAACATCAATCCTGCCGCACAGTGACCGATCATCGGTTTATCCGAAGCGCCGAATGCACTCAGCACCTCCATCAGTGCGACATTCCACGGCTCGGATGCGTGGCTGGCAAAGACGGGCACGGCGTCGCCGCACGCGAACACCACGGCGTCGAACTCCGCCTCGCGGCCTTTCAGATCGGCGATCGTTCCCCCGGCCGACAGCGGCACGCCCGAGTTGGTGCGGATCTGCGGCGTCGGGGCCACGGCGAAGAGTTCGAACGGGATTTTGTTTTCGTAGAATGTCTCCAAATAGTGGAACAGCCCCATCCCGTTGACGGGATCGACGGCCAGAACGGCTACTTTCTTTGCCATGCGATTGAATTTTTTAGTGAAACGAACGGTTACTAAAGATAACTTTCTTATCTTTGTGTACAAATGTACGACGAAATCTGGACGAAAACAAGAACGCACCCCGAGGTGACCATGTTACCGCCCGGTAACTTTTGTTGAAAACCAAGCCGATGGCACACGAAAAAATTTTGCACGATTTCTCCCCGACGGGCCGCTGCCCGATCCGCGAGGTGTTGAGCCGCCTGGGCGACAAGTGGTCGCTGCTGGTGCTCCTGACGCTTCACGCCAACGGGGTGATGCGTTTCAGTGCGATTCAGCGCTCTCTTTCCGATATTTCGCAGCGGATGCTGACCGTTACGCTCCGGACGCTCGAAGCGGACGGCCTGGTCGCCCGCCAGCTCCATGCCGAGGTGCCGCCCCGCGTGGAGTACCGTCTGACGGAGCGCGGCGAGAGCCTGCTGCCGCATATCGACGCGCTGGTGGAGTGGGCCGGGGACAACCTGGAGGCCATCCTTTCCGACCGAACAAAAAGCAGGGCTCTTTCAAGGTGAAAAGTGAAAGGTGAAAGGTGTTTCGAATATTCCCGAGCAATGTCGTGGGGTCGCAAGCACTCTTCCCTGACCCCCGAGCTCAGTCGAAGGGTCGCAATCGATATTGTCATTCCGAGCCTTGCGCGGGGAATCTTCCGCTACTTGTTTTGCCCTCGCCGCCTTTGGCGGGGGCAGCCCGCAACTCCCGGATGCGGAGGGCTGCACCGTGCCTCGGGCCCGATTTGCCCGCCGCTGGCTGCGGCCCGCAAACAGATGAAAGGTGAAAAGTGATCTGCCCTCCGACGAAGCGCCAGCGACATGCTATGGGAATCAGCGGAAGAATCGTCGCATCCGTTCGGAATGACGTGGATTACGAATTCTGAATTTGCATGCGACCTCTCGACGGAGCTCGAGGATCGAGGATGAGATATATCTGCGACCGCTGCTCGGGGCTCGAAATGTTATTCGGTTTTTATTCTCGATCCTCAGGCTCCGTCGAGAAGTGTCGGGCCTATCCGGTGTTTTTCCCTGCGACCCCTCGTCAGGCTCGGGACCATCTTTCGTCAGGTTCGGGGACCGCTTCAGACCGGGCTTGAGCACCACCCCCTCGACTAAGCGAGGAAACGGGATTCATTGCGCCCGCCCGCTTCCGGCCGGAACACGAAAAAGCCCGGTGTGTGCGCACACACCGGGCTTTTTGCAGTCCGTATGCCAATCTATTTCGCCTTGGCACTCTTCGCCGCCTTGGCCGCGACGGCCTTGTCCAGTTCGATGATGAAATCCGAGAGGACGTTCATGTAGTTGATAAAGGCGTCGTAGGCCGAGTCGTAGGGGTTGAAATAGGAGTGCACGTCGCCGTCCGAGAGCCACTTGGTCGCCATGTAGTAGAAATGGTCGGAGGTCTGGAGGAAACTCCACACGTAGTCGAAATCGGGATTTTTGAGTTGCGCGACTTTCTCTTTCTGGGCGTAGAGTTTCGAGAACGCTTCGTTCTGCAACTCGTTGCCCAGCCACGCCGTTACGTCGCGCTCCTCGTCGGCCCACGACATCACGTGCGGACAGTGGAGCACGGCGACGGGCTGGTGCTTCTTGGCCGCCTCGCTCACGGTGGCGAACTCCAGACCGCTCTTCTTCGCAAGGATCGCCTTGGGCAGCGCTTTCATGAATTCGAAGATGCCCGTGTCGGCCGCCTGGTGCTCGCCGAACGTCTCGTAGTCCATGAAGAGGTTGATGACCTCGCCCGGCGTCTCGTCCGACGCGAGCCACTTGACGTACTTGTCGGTCGTGAGGGGCCACTCGTCCCAACTCCGGTTCGAGAAGCGGAACGCGATGTCGTCCGAGAGCTTGTAGTTGCGAAGCAAGAGGCGCAGCTTCTGGTCGATGGCGTTGGCGTAGACGTAGTTGGGCGATTTCCAGCCCAGCACGTGCTTCGCTCCCTCGGCCAGCATCGTACGGAAGCCCATCGAGGCGACCATCGCGCCGATCTCGTCGGAGTAGATCAGCTCCGTGTTGCGGAACGCCGTGGGTTTGAGGCCGAACTCCTTTTTGATGAGGTCGGTGTGCAACTTGACCTGCTCCTGGAAATCCTCTTTCGACGCCAGCGACGCCAGCGAGTGGGAGTAGGTCTCGGCCAGGAACTCCACGCATCCCGTGGCCGCGAGCTCCTTGAACGAATCGAGCACCTCGGGCGCGAATGCGCCGAACTGCTCGACGGCGATTCCCGTGATCGAGAACGAGCAGCGGAACTTGCCCTTGTTCTCCTTGATGAGTTTCAAAAGCAGGGCGTTCATCGGCAAGTAGCATTGCCGGGCGACTTTCTGCATGATCGAGCGGTTCAACAGGTCGTCCAGGTAGCTGTGGTCCTTGCCCATGTTGAAGAAACGGTATTTCTTCAGACGCCAGGGCTGGTGAACCTGAAAGTATAAGCAGACGGTTTTCATAGGAGCTTATTTGTTTTGATTGTTCTTATTCTCTTCGATCACCTCTTCGTAGACCGTTTTGATCTTGGCCGCGGCGTCGTTCCACTTGAGGTTGGTGACCTCTTCGAGCCCTTTCGAGGCGAACATGCCCGACAGGGCGGGGTACTTGATCAGGCCGTAGATGGCGTCAGCCAGGGCGTCCACGTCCCAGTAGTCGACCTTGACGGCGTAATCGAGCACCTCGGCCACGCCGCTCTGCTTGGAGATGATGACCGGGACGTTCGAACGCATGGCTTCGAGCGGCGAGATGCCGAACGGCTCCGAGACCGAAGGCATGACGTAGACGTCCGACAACTGGAACATCTTGTGTACGTCCTCGCCGCGCAGGAAGCCCGTGAAATGGAAGCGGTCGGCGATGCCCAGCCGCGCCACGCGGCGGATGACGTGGTTCATCATGTCGCCCGAGCCGGCCATGACGAAGCGCACGTCCGGTACCCGCTTGAGGACCTTGGCGGCCGCCTCGACGAAGTAGTCGGGACCTTTCTGGTAGGTGATGCGGCCCAGGAACGTGACGATCTTGTCCTGGACGCCCCGCTCGGGTGCGGCGGGCGAGTTCTCGGCGAAGCGCACGGCGTTGTGGACCGTGACGACCCGCTCGGCGGGCACGCCGTATTTGTTGATGACGATGTTGCGCGTGAGGTTCGAGACGGCCATCACGCGGTCGGCGGCGTGCATGCCGGCGCGCTCGATGGCGTAGACCTGGGTGTTGACGTTCTCGCCCGAGCGGTCGTACTCCGTGGCGTGCATGTGGACGACCAGCGGCTTGCCGGAGACGCGCTTGGCGGCGATGCCGGCGTAGTAGGTCAGCCAGTCGTGGGCGTGGATCACGTCGAACTGTCCGTCGAGGTCCCTGGCCACCTGGGCGGCGACCACGGCGTAGCGGGCCACCTCCTCCATGAGGTTGGCGCCGTACTTGCCGGAAAAGGTGTAGCGTTGTTTCCAGGCGTCGGTCGTGGACCAGGTGGTCTGACCCGTCTTGACGTACTGCTCGTGGTAGGCGTCGTACTCCTCGGGGGAGATGTAAGGCACCATGTTCGAGTCGATATGGATGAACGACATTTTCTCCAGGATGTCGTCTGCGCCGCTGCCTGTCGAGCCGTACAGGGCCTCTACGTCGCTGGCATTCACCACGTGGGTGAACCGCTGGTCCTCGTCGCCGTAGGCATGGGGCACCACGAACGTCACGTCGACGCCGTTGCGCGCCAGTCCGCGGGTCATGCCGTAGCAAGCCGTTCCCAGGCCGCCTGCGATGTGGGGCGGAAACTCCCAACCGAACATTAAAACTCTCATAACTTACCTTATTTGTTTTTCTTTTTGTTTGCTGCCTGAAGCGCTCCCGGTCCTCCTCGCTGCACGGCGTTCCGCCGTGTTTGCAATTCTGACCCCACCCCAAACCACTCCCTTACGGAGGGGCTTGCCATTCGGCACCGTACAACCTTCACACGATGCGCCCGGGCTGATTCTCTATTTAGTCTTTTTTCCGTTCTCCTTTTTCGCAGCGGGCTTTTGGGCGGTCGCTTTGGCCGCGGGCTTCGCGGCACCCTTTGCTGCGGGCTTGGCGGCTTTGGCCGCGGCGCCGGCCGCGGCGGCCGGTTTTGCGGCTCCGGCTTTTCCGGCTGCCGTCGCAGCGTCCTTTTTGGCCGCCACTTTCTTCGGGGCTGCCGGTGCGGATTTGGGCTCCCGTTCGCGGATCATGCCGTGGATGTCCAGCACGGCGCCCACGCTCCACGCCTGCGAAATGGCGCCGCGCGGCGCATAGGGCGGGTCGGCGTCGAACAGTTCGCCGATCGAACCGATGCCGTAGGTCTGGATCTCCTCCTCGAACGAGGCGAGGATCTCCTGCGCCTGCATGAGGAAGCCGTCGCCGTCGATGTCGAAGCATGCTGCGACGTAGAACTCCAGCAGCCAGGGCCAGACCGAACCGTTCTTGGCCGCGAAATCGCGCTCGGCGGGCGAGCCCTCCTGCGAACCCCTGTAAAGGGGGTTGCGCGGCGAGAGCGTGCGCAATCCCTTGGGCGTCAGCAGGTGCTGGCGCACGGTGCGGATCACCTCGATCTGCGTCTCCGTGTCGAGCATCTTGTATTTCAGGCCGCAGGCGACGATCATGTTGGGACGGATCGACGAATCGGGGCCGTCCGCGCCCACGTAGTCGGCCAGGTAACCCTCGGGCAGGCGGAAGAGGGCGTTGAACGAAGCCGCCGTGCGTGCGGGCGCTTTCTCCCACGCTTTGACGAAAGCCTTGTCGCCGTTTTGGCGCGCCAGTTCGAGCGCATAGCACAGGGCGTTGTACCACAGTGCGTTGACCTCGACCTGGTAGCCGTTGCGCGGCGTGACGGCCCTGCCGTCCAGCATGGAGTTCATCCACGTCATCGGGTGCTCGTCGGACGAGGCCCATACCAGGCCGTTCTCATCGAGCCGGACACGTCCGGCCACCCCGCGGCGGTAACTCTCGAGGAGTTCTTTCATCGCTTTGCCGTAGCGTTTCCAGATCTCGGCTCCGCCCACGTGGCGTTCGAGCTGCTGGAGCGTCCAGAAGAACCAGAGCGGTGCGTCGGCGGCCGCAGCGGCCGATGCCGAGCCGGTGAACATGCCGTCGCGCATGGCCCGCACCTGGGTGTCGAGGGCGTCGATGCAGTCCTCCTTGTGGTTCTGCCTGAGGGTGATGCCCGGCAGCGAGACGAACGTCTGGCGCCCGGAGACCCCGTGCCACGGATAGCCCGCGATCACCTCCGTCCGCTCGCCCGGACGGCGGATCACGAACTGGCGTGCCGAGTGCTCGAGGCAGCTGATGAAATCGATCTTGAGCGTGCGGCGGGCGATCGAGGCGTTGAACACCTCCTCGATGGTCTTCGTCGAGCCCATCTCGTCGAGCGAGGCCGAGAAGACGATGCTTTCGCCCTTTTTCAGATCGGCCTCGAAATAACCCGTGGTCATCAGGTCCTCGTGGCCCTCGTAGCCGCGCGCAAGGTCCTGCTGGTATTCGAAATTGTAGTACCAGTCGGGTGCGGGTACGAACTCCGTGCCGGGCTTCGAGGTCTGGAGGTAGAGCCACGGAAATTCGCCGTAGAGGCGGCATTTCACGCCGTTGACGGCCGGATAGGAGTGGCCGTCGGCGGCCATGTTGGCGTGCGTGAGGGCGTGCTTGTCGCGGAACGCCAGGAACGGGCGCAGACGGAGCCGCGTCTCGGAGTGCGCGTCCAGGAGCGTGTAGCGGATCATCAGCTGCGTGCGCTTGTGAATCCAGAGCATCTCCTTTTTCAGAATCACGCCGCCCACGCGGTAAGTGATCGTGGGGGTGGGCGTATATTCGAAATCGGTGATGTACTTGTGTCCGCGCGGCTCGTAAACGCCGCGGAAGCGGTGCAGGGCCAGGTTGAACGTCTGGTCGTGCTGGATGACGGTCTCGTCGAGCGACGAGAGCAGCACGTAGGTGTGTCCGCTGTCGTCGACCGGGGCCACCATCAGGCCGTGGTAGCGGCGGGTGTTGCAACAGACGATGGTCGTTGACATGTAGCCGCCGATGCGGTCCGTCGAGAGCATTTCCCGCTGGAGCGAATACTCCAGGTTGCCCAGTTCGCTTTTGTCGAAAGTTAATGCTGACATATCGCTTTTAAAATTCGGTTCGTCCTATAAAGATATTGAAATTTTCAGATACTGGCAATTAAATAGCTGAAAATTTTACCTTTCCGACTTTTTTTATTTTCCGCCTAAGCCCATTTTACCAGTGCGAAATCCATTCGGTGCGGCAGGTGCTCGTTGTGCGGGTAGATCCGCAGGGCCACGTCGAACGTGCCGGCTTCGCCCGGGGTGTAGTCCAGCGCGTAGGTTACCAGGTGCCCCTCGATGCCCGTGCGCTCGAGGTCGATCGTGCGCATGACGTTCACGGCCTGGCCCTGGACGATCTGCTTTGCGATGACCATCTCCACGCCGATGTCCGAGGGCTGGAGGTTGGCGATGTCGAGCGTCACCTCGAAGCGGTATTTCTCGCCCACGAAGACGGCCTCCTTGTCGATCTTCACGCGCTCGACGTTGACGATGCGCACCTGATCCCACGCGGCCGAGACCTTGCGTTTCCAGGCCGCGATCTCGCGGGCCAGCTTGTAGCCGCCCTCGACGATCTCGCGTTTGCGGGCCGCCAGCTTGTCGTAGAAGCGCTCCTCGTAGTCGATGAGCATGCGGTTGGTGGTGAAATTCGAGGCGATGTCGGCCACGCAGCGCTTGACCGAACCCACCCACTCGTGGGGGATGCCGTCCTTGCCGCGGTCGTAGTAGCGGGGGGCGATCTGCTCCTCGATGGTGTTGTAGATCATCTCGGCGTCCAGTTCGTCCTGGTAGTGCTGGTCGGCGAACGTGCGCTCCATGGGGAGCATCCATCCGGCGCCCTCCTTGTAGCCCTCGACCCACCAGCCGTCGAGCACCGAGAATTGCAGCACGCCGTTCATCACGCACTTTTCGCCCGAGGTGCCCGAAGCCTCCAGCGGACGGGTCGGGGTGTTCAGCCACACGTCGACGCCCTGCACCATGCGGCGGGCGAGCTCCATGTCGTAGTTCTGGAGGAAGAGGATCTTGCCCACGAACTGCGGCATGGCGGCCACCTCGACGATGCGTTTGATCAGGTCCTGCCCCGGCTTGTCGTTGGGGTGCGCCTTGCCTGCGAAGATGAACTGCACGGGACGCTCCTTGTTGTTGACGATGGCCGCCAGGCGGTCGAGGTTCGTAAAGAGCAGATAGGCGCGCTTGTAGGTGGCGAAGCGGCGCGCGAAGCCGATGGTGAGCACCTCGGGCTTGATGCCCTCGATGATCTGGATCATCTGCCGCGGCGAGTCGAGCCGCACCTCGCGGGGGTCGCTGAAGCGGCGGCGGATGTGACGGATCAGCTTCTCCTTGAGGTACATGCGCTCCTGCCACAGCTCGTTGTCCGGAATGTCGTGCACTTTCTGCCAGGCCGGGATGTTGTAGACGTGGCCCTCGAATCCGTCGGCGAAATAGCGCGAGTAGAGCCTGCGCAGCGACGAGGCGATCCAGGTCGGGAAATGGACGCCGTTGGTGACGTAGCCGATATGCAGCTCGTTCTTGAAATAGCCCGGCCACATGTTGCCCAAAATATCTTTCGACACCTCGCCGTGGAGCCACGACACGCCGTTGACCTCCTGCGAGAGGTTGCACGCCAGCACCGACATGGAGAACTTCTCGTTGGGGTCGTTGGGGTTGGTCTTGCCCAGGTTGATGTACTGCTCCCAGGTGATGCCCAGCACGTCGGGGTAGTGGGCCATGTACTGGCGGATCATCGACTCGGGGAACGCGTCGTGGCCCGCCGGCACGGGGGTGTGGGTCGTAAAGAGCGACGAGGAGCGGATCACCTCCAGCGCCTCGGAGAACGAGAGCTTCTTGTGGTTGACCAGCTCGCGGATGCGCTCGATGCCGATGAACGCGGCGTGGCCCTCGTTGCAGTGGTAGACATCGTGCTTGACGCCCAGTTTCCGCAGGGCGCGGATGCCGCCGATGCCCAGCAGAATCTCCTGCTTGAGGCGGTTCTCCCAGTCGCCGCCGTAGAGGTGGTGGGTGATCTGGCGGTCCTCCTCGAGGTTGGCCTCGTAGTCGGCGTCCAGCAGGTAGAGGTCCGTGCGGCCCACCTGGCATTTCCAGACGCGGGCCGAGAGCGTGCGGCCCGGAAACGCGATGGTCACGGTCACCCAGCCGCCCTCCTCGTCGCGCACGGGCGAGATGGGGAGTTTGTAGAAATTCTGCGCTTCGTAGGTGGCCTCCTGGGCACCCTGCGCCGAAAGGCGCTGCGTAAAGTAGCCGTAGCGGTACAAGAGGCCCACGGCGGCCATCGGGACGTTCTTGTCCGAGGCCTCCTTGAGGTAGTCGCCCGCCAGGATGCCCAAGCCGCCCGAGTAGATCTTCAGCGAGGAGTGCAGGCCGTACTCCATCGAGAAATAGGAGATGCGCGTGGCGCCGACGGCCGGTTTTTCGTGCATGTAGTTGCTGAACTGCGCGTAGACGGCGTCGAGCTGCGCCAGGAATTCGGGGTCCTGTTCGAGCTTCTTCATCCGCTCGACGCTCAGTTTGTCGAGGAACGCGATCGGGTTGCGGTCGCACGCGGTCCAGAGCACGGGATCGATCCCCTCGAACAGGTCGCGGGCGCCGGGGTTCCAGCACCACCAGAGGTTGCGCGAAAGCTCTTCGAGGGCGTGCAGCCGACGGGGCAGCGTCTTGTCGACCATCATGCGGTTCCAGTTGGGCTTCTCGACGAAGAGCTGCTGGCGCACGAAATTGATCTGCTCGGTCGAGGCGCCGCCCTCGTCCAGCACGGCGCGGTTGGTGCGCAGGATCGAGGCGTCGATGGCTTCGGAGTAGGCCTGCTCGTAGGCGGCGTAGAGGTGCTCCCAGAGCGCCGTCTCCGAAATCTCGTAGGCCGAGACGCGGGCCTCGTCGACGTGCTTCTCGTCGAGCAGGCTGAAGCGGAGCACGGCGTCGGCGATCCTTGCAATGACCTCCTTGTCGTTGAAATCGTCGCGGCGGATCACCTCCACGCCCGTGTGTTCGCGCTGCTTGTCCACCCACAGGCCGAATCCGGCGAGCGTCGTGGTAATGGTCGGCACGGAGAAAGCCACCGATTCGAGCGGGGTGTAGCCCCACGGCTCGTAGTAGGAGGGGAAGACCGTGAGGTCCATGCCCGAGAGCAGTTCGTAGTAGTCCTTGTTGAAGATGCCGTCGTTGCGGTTGAGGTAGGTCGGCACGAAGATCACCTTGACTTTCGAGTCGTCGGCGGCGAGCACCGAGCCGTTCAGGGCGGCCACGATGGGGTCCCAGGCCGGATTTTCGAGGTAGTGGGTCGAGAATTTGTATTGCGCCGGGTCGATGGGCTTCGAGGGGTCTTCGAGGTGGGCCTGCAAATCCAGCCGCGGGCCGCGGTTGCCGGCCGGCACGGTGATGTAGGCCAGCACCTCGCGCTGGAGGCGGTCCGAGGCGGCCAGCGCCTTGAGCGACTCGATGAAGACGTCGAGCCCCTTGTTGCGGAACTCGTAGCGGCCGCTGGTGCCGATGATCAGGGGGTCGGTGGCGAAGCGGGTGCCCAGTGCGGCCTCGGCCACCGAGATCATCGCCCGGCGGGCCTCGGCGCGTTTGGCGTCGAACTCCTCGCCCGCCCAGACGAAATCGTTTTCGAAGCCGTTGGGCGTGATGCCGTCCGGCTCGCGGCCGAGGAGGTATTTGCACTCGTTGGCCGTGATGTCGCTCACGGTAAGGAACGCGTCGTGGTAGGTGGCGGCCATCTTCTCGATCGAGTGCTTGGCCGTGACGTTGAACTGGCGCGCCAGGTCGTCGGCGTTGAATTTGGTCAGGTCGTTGTAGAGCGGGAGGCGGTTGCCGGCGATGCAGCGGCCCATCACGGTGGCGTGCGTGGTGAAGAGCGTGGCCACATAGGGGGCGTTGCGGCGCAGGTACAGGCCGCCGGCCGCGGTCATCCACTCGTGGAAATGGGCGGCGACCTTTTCGGTGGCGGTGCAGAAATTGTCGACGTACGAGGCGATCACCATGCCGGCGGCGTAGCCGAACAGGACCGGCTCGACGTAGTCCCACTGGCCCGAGATCGAATCGACGTGGTAGTCCTCCCAGAGTTTTTTGAGAATCTCGTCCTTGCGCGGAAAGAGCGAGGTGAAATCGACCAGGATCGCCAGCGGCTCGCCCTTGATCTTCCAGCGGCCGACGCGGATGCGGATGCCCTCGCCGTAGACGCTCTGGCGCCACGTCTTGAGCAGCGTCGGGTCCTCTTCGAACTCCGTGTTGGCCCCCTCGTGTTGCAGGTCGGGACCCAGCAGCACGTAGCGGTCCGAGAATTTGCGGGTAGCGGTTTGGGCTTTGGTCGAGATGACGGTGTGGATGCCGCCGACCTTGTTGCATACCTCCCAGCTTACCTCGAACAGGTAGTCGGGAGTCAGTTTTGCATTACTCATATTTTATTCAGCTTGTTTTAATTTACGCGACGAATCGGGGTGTAAACCGGGTGCAAAGGTAGCACTTATATTTATATAAAACAACCCGCTTCTCATTTAATAAAAAAATTTAAGAATAAGTTAACATTGCGGACTGCCGGTTGAGTTTCACTTTGTTAGGCCGCATGTTATGTTTCGAAAAGTGCCTCGATCACCGCGTCCGAAACGAGGAACCGCTCGGGCGGGATCGCAAGGCGTCCGTCCTCGGTGCGCAGTGTGTGCGCACACACCGACGATTTCGCGTCGTGCAGCAGGCGTGCGAGCCGTTCGCGGCCGAAAAGGTGTTCGACCTCGGCAAGGACAACGCCCTCGGCTGTCCTGAGGCGCGTCATCAGGTATTCGTTGAAGCGATCGCGGTCGCTGAGCGTTTCCGTTTCGGCAGGCGCTCCGGCCAGGTATTGCTCCAGGGAGGCGACGTTCCAGCTCCGCACGCGGCCGCCGTCGTAGGAGTGGGCCGCGGGGCCGAGGCCGAGGTAGCTGGCGCCGTGCCAGTAGGCGGCGTTGTGGCGTGCGCGGAATCCCGGTAGGGCGTAATTCGAAACCTCGTAGTGTTCGAATCCCGCTCCGGTCAGCGTACGGTGCACGGTGAGGAACTCCTCCTCGCTGACCGCCTCGTCCACGGGGGCGAACTCGCCCCGTGCGGCGCGGCGGCCCAGCGTCGTACGGGGTTCGACGGTCAGGTGGTAGGCCGAGATGTGCTGCACACCCAGCTCGAGCGTTTGGCAGAGTGTCCGGCGCAGCGAGTCGCCGCCGAAGCCCGGCACGCCGAAGATGAGGTCCACGGTGATGTTGCCGAAGCCGGCCCGCCGGGCGTTGCGCACGGCCTCGACGGCCTCGGCGGCCGTGTGGCGGCGGTTCATCCACAGAAGGCAGGCGTCGTCGAACGACTGCACGCCGATCGAAAGGCGGTCGATGCCCGCTGCGAGCAGGGTGTCGAGGTACGCGGGCGTGAGGTCGTCGGGGTTGGCTTCGAGGGTGGTCTCCGCGACCGACGAGCAGTCGAAAAGTTCCCCGGCGTGGTCCAGCAACGCCCGAATCTGAGCGGGAGCGAGGAGCGATGGGGTACCGCCGCCGAAATAGCGCGTACGGACCGCCTCGCCACGGAGCCAGTCGCTGCGGTCCTCCAGTTCGCGGTGGAGGGCGGCCACCAGGTCGTCCATGCGCGCGAGCGAAGCGCTCCGGTAAAAGTCGCAATAGGCGCAGATGCGCTTGCAGAAAGGGATATGAAAGTAAATTCCGGCCATAAGTCAGGCACCCCGGTTTGTTCTCCGTCGGTCGTCCCGGCGGATCGGCGGATTGCCCGCTCCGCCCAGGCGAAAGGGGTGCGCAGCGAGAGGTGCATCTACCAAATATACGAAAAAAATCCGAACCCGACCCCTTTCGGCCGCACAATCTTCGCCTCCGCGCCGCGTGCGGGGCCCGGGCTCTGTCCTCGCCGCACGTTTTTCGGTGCTCGGCGGTGCACGGAAAGGCTCCGTGCGGACCACGGGTAGCCGCTATAAATGAATGAGATAGCGCTATCGGGAAAAATAATAAATATTTTTTGTAATTTTCACTGTTAACTTTTTCACAATTCTGAAAGTTTTTCTACCTTTGTGCCGTCCGGGTGTGCATTTTTTGCAGTGAGCCGGACGTTAGGTCAATGGATTCGATGTTTAATTTTAAATACCAATTATTATGGACAAAATGGATTTGAAAAAGTACGGGATCTCCGGGGTTACCGAGATCGTGTACAATCCCTCGTACGACGAGCTGTTCCGGGAGGAGACGAAAAAGGGGCTGCGCGGCTTCGAGAAAGGCCAGCTGACGGACATGGGCGCCGTGAACGTCATGACGGGCGTCTACACCGGCCGTTCGCCCAAGGACAAGTTCTTCGTCATGGACGAGACCACCAGGGATACGATCTGGTGGACCTCGGAGGAGTACAAGAACGACAACAAGCCCGTCTCGAAAGCAGCCTGGAAAGAGCTCAAGAAGATCGCTTCGAAAGAGCTTTCGAACAAAAAACTCTTCGTCGTCGACACGTTCTGCGGCGCCAACGAGAACACGCGCCTGAAGATCCGCTTCATCATGGAGGTGGCCTGGCAGGCTCATTTCGTCAAGAACATGTTCATCCGCCCGACCGATGCCGAGCTCGAAGAGTACGGCGAACCGGATTTCGTGGTGCTCAACGCCTCGAAAGCCAAGGTCCGGGATTTCAAGAAGCTGGGTCTCAACTCGGAGACGGCCGTCGTCTTCAACCTCACCGAGAAGATGCAGGTCATCATCAACACCTGGTACGGCGGCGAGATGAAGAAAGGCATGTTCTCCTACATGAACTACCTGCTGCCGCTGAAGGGCATCGCCTCGATGCACTGCTCGGCCAACACCAACGCCGACGGCGACGACACGGCCATCTTCTTCGGCCTCTCGGGCACGGGCAAGACCACCCTTTCGACCGATCCGAAGCGCAAGCTCATCGGCGACGACGAGCACGGCTGGGACGACGACGGCGTCTTCAATTTCGAGGGCGGCTGCTACGCCAAGGTCATCAACCTCTCCAAGGAGAACGAGCCCGACATCTGGAACGCCATCCGCCGCAACGCCCTGCTGGAGAACGTCACGGTCGGTCCCAAGGGCAAGATCGATTTCTCGGACAAGTCCGTGACGGAGAACACCCGCGTGTCGTACCCGATTTTCCACATCAAGAACATCGTGAAGCCCGTATCGAAAGGGGCTCCCGCCAAAAAGGTGATCTTCCTCTCGGCCGACGCATTCGGCGTGCTGCCTCCCGTGTCGATCCTGACGCCCGAGCAGACCAAATACTATTTCCTCTCGGGCTTCACGGCCAAACTGGCCGGCACCGAGCGCGGCATTACCGAGCCCACGCCGACGTTCTCGGCCTGCTTCGGCGCCGCATTCCTCTCGCTGCACCCCACCAAGTACGGTGAGGAGCTCGTCAAGCGCATGAAGCAGTCGGGCGCCACGGCCTACCTGGTGAACACGGGCTGGAACGGTACGGGCAAACGCATCTCGATCAAGGATACGCGCGGCATCATCGACGCCATCCTCGACGGCTCGATCGACAAGGCGCCGACCAAGAAGCTGCCGATCTTCGACTTTACGATCCCCACGGAGCTGCCGGGCGTAGATCCCGCGATCCTCGATCCGCGCGACACCTATGCCGACCGCACGCAGTGGGACACCAAGGCCGTCGACCTGGCAGGCCGCTTCATCAAGAATTTCAAGAAATTCACCGGCAACGACGAGGGCAAGAGCCTGGTTGCAGCCGGCCCGAAGCTGGACTAAACCGGTGGCGGCGACTCTTGCCGCTTCCGAATATTGAAAATCCCGGAGTTTTGCGCTCCGGGATTTTTTGTAAGCGGTTTGCCGCGTAAATGTGCGGTGTGTGCGCACACACTGAGTATTTCGGGTTACTTTCGCCGGTTGAACTTGTACTCGAAAGCGAAAGTGAAATAGCTTGCGTAGAGCCTTTCGCGGGAGATGCTGACGCCCGTCGGACCCTGACCGACCCGGATGCCCGTCTGCTGGTTGAGGATGTCGTAGGCATTGAATGAAAGGGTGGCGTTGCGGTCCCAGAAGCGGCAGCCGAGGGAGAGGTTGAGCTGGTGGATGTCATTGTCCGCCGCCGTGTACGTGTTGTTCCGTTCGATCCCGTAGGTATAGTTTCCCAACACGAAGAAACGGTTCACGTCCCAGCGCAAGGTCGCTCCCACGCGCTCCGAGAGGTTGCGGTTGGAGTACCCGTCGGGATTGCGGAACCAGTTTACGTTAGTCTTGCTGTCGAGCGTGATGCGGAATTTTGACGAGAAATTGCTGGTAAGCTGGACTTCGAATTCACCCATGTGCTTTTGGGCCCGCTGCGGCCCGGCTCCCTGCCCCGTATCCTCGTTGGGATTTTGATAGAAATAGTACGCCCGGAACTCTGCGAAACACTTCAGCGGTGCGATGGGTCTCTTGTAGGAGATCGAGCCGTGGACATTGATGTTGTTGCCCCAGTTTTCGGGCCTTGTAAGCCAGGCTCCCGCCGGAGCGAGGTAGTCGTCGTAGTCTTTCAGAGGGGTATCTTTATCGAAGTAGGTCCGGGTCAGGATGACGGCATCGGTGGTCAGGGTGATGCTGCCGGAGATGCTCAGCGAACCCTCCTGCCCGATCATTCCGTCGTGGCTGATACTGGCGGAGTACTGTTTTTCAGGTGCGAGCGAGGGGCTGCCGGCAGAGAGGTGCAGCGGGTTGGTGTCGTCCAGACGCGTGGAGTAATAGCGCATATCGGGTGGCCGCTGGGAGGCATCCAGGGAGAGGTAGGTCGTTCCTTTGGGCTGTCTGTAGTGATAGTTCACGGAAGCGTTCAACCCGTGGAAGACCCGCTCGTCACGGGAAGCCCTCAGGCGGTCGCGGTGGGAGAGGGAGATGAGTTGATAGGTGGGGTCGATACTTAAAATATGGTTGCCTCTCATCAGCGAATATCTGATCCCGGCGCTTCCGGTGAGCGTGCGGTCGGTGGCCAGGGTGGAGAGTGCCCGGTCCAACTCCTCGGTTTGGGGGTCGAAAGCCTTGATCCGCTGCTCGTTGCCCGTGTGTTCCACTTCGGTTTTAAACGTAAGTTCGCCGCCTTTATCGAAGTTGAAGCTATAGGCGACCGAACCGGAGGCACTAATTTGGGGTGCGGGTGCTGCGTTGCGGAAGACAAGTTCGGTATTCGTTTGCTGCTCGCTCTCCGTTTGGGTTTCGCGTCGGTTTTCGTTGTTGTCGGTATCGGAATAGTCGAAATAGACTGCGATATTGAAACGCTGGTTCTCCTTGATCCGTCTGTCGAAATGGCTCGACCATTGGATACGGGAACTGTTGCCCCACGACTCGATCGTGCGGAGCATGTCGAACAGCGGAGCGCCGTCCTGCGTGGCACGCTGGCGCCGGAAATCGGTGCCCGTCCGATTGTAAAAAGAGCCGCTGAGCGAGGTGTCGAAAAAGGTCTTTTCGCCATTATAAACATATCCGGCACTGAGGCTGTGTTGTCCGGTTTCGTTCTTTTTGCGGGTCGTGTCGGCCTGGAAGCGCGAGGTATAGTGCTCCGATGCGAAATAGTTTCGCTCGCTGGTGGCGGATTGTTCATCCGTGGTCGTGTTGTACCTGTACGAGAAGTTGTAGCGATGCTTGTCGACACTTCCCGATACCGAAGCGTTGGCGTTGGATTGTCGCCTGAGCCCCGGCAGCGGTTTGCCCAAATTATGCCGGGCGAGGTTGTTGCTTCCGCCGCTCAACGCCACCTGGAGCGCTTCGCTGTAAAATCCTGCATCTGCCTTGGCGTTGTAACGCGCCGGACGGTTGCCCTCCACGTCCTGCTCGAACCCGGCACCCGCCTCTATGTGGGCGTTGGCCGCAAAGGATTTGGAAAAGTCCTTGAACGTGACGACATTGAGCACTTTGCGCTTGCGGGCGTTTTTGCCGTGAAGCGCGGCCTCCTTCTCATCGACCTCGTCATAGGATTGGATGGAGGCGACCTCCTCGGCTTCGAGCTGTTTGAGCGCGGTGGTGGGGTCCTCGCCAAAGAGCAGCCGGCTGTTGACGTAAGTGCGTTCGACCTTTTCGCCGAAAATGGTCACACTGCCGCTTTCCGAGACCTCTACACCTGGCATTTGGCGCATGATTTCGAGCGCCTTTTCACCCTCCATCGTCTTGACCGCCTTGGGAATGTAGACGATGGTGTCCCCCTTCATTTCGTACATTTTCAGGCGGCTGCGGACCACCACGGCGTCGATCCCCGTAGGGTCTTCGGCCAACCAGACATCGCCCAGATCCCGTTCCGGCGCGTCGGTCTTGAGGTAAACCGTGCGGATGCTGTGGCCCAGGTGGTTGATCTCCATGCGGTTGCTGGGCCCGACACCGCATGTGAACCGGAAGCGGCCCTCCTTGTCGGCGACATACTGCCTGACGGCAGTCCGGTCCAGATATCCCTTACCCACTACCGATATGACGGCAGACGGCAAGGGTTGCCGCGTTAGCGAATCGACGATGCGGCCCCGGAAAACCGTTTCGTAAAAATATTTTCCGGTTACGGGATCTCTTGCCGATTCGATGCCCTCGAATAATATCTGAGCCATAGCCCCCGCGTGGAGGGCTATGGCGAGGAGGATAACAATTAAGATGCGTTTCATCAAGAAAGAAAGTCTCTTCTACAACTTTTCTACAGTTAACTTAACTGTCTGAGAAGCTGTTCCTGCTGCATTAGTCAATACAAATGTGTAATCTCCTTCATCTTCTGGATAAACTACGATAATCCTAAAGGTTACTAATGGATATTTATATAATAGTTCAAACCTATCACTAATATCTATTGGGTCACCATTTTTTAGAACAGACACACTTGGCACTGGATTTCCAGAAATTTCAAAAGTCCATACAGCTTTTTGACCTTCTTTTACTGTTAAATTAGTGGGCTTACGAACGAACTCAGGAGGGGAGGGGCTTCCTACTGTTGCCGATCCGTTTGCTTCAAGGGCTCCTATCGTAAGGAACCCGATTGCCAGCACGAATGCGTAAAATTTTTTCATAAGGCTTATGTTTTAGTGGTTTAACCTTTTGCAAGATAGGAATATTTCTCCGATAAACCAATACTGAATTTCAGACTTTTAGCTTCCATTTCGTCACTTGAATGAGCCTTAGACTTATGGAATGGAATATTCGGTTCACCCAGCGGTTACCTGCGTCGGTTGAACTTGTACTCGAATGCAAAGGTGAAATAGCTGCTGTAAAGGCGTTCTCGTGTGACGGAGACTCCGGTCGGACCTTGGCCGATGCGGATGCCCGTCTGGCGGTTGAGAATGTCGTAGGCGTTGAAAGCGAGTGAGGCGTTGCGGTCCCAGAAGCGGCAGCCGAGGGAGAGGTTGAGCTGGTGGCTGTCGTTGTCGGCGGCGTTGAATGTATCGTTGCGCTCGATCCAGAGGTTGTAGCTTGCCAAAGCGAAAAAACGGTCCACATCCCAGCGCAGGGTGGCTCCGGCGCGCTCCGAGAGGGTGCGGTTGGAATAGCCGTCGGGATTGCGATCCCAGAAAAGATTGGTCTCGCTGTCAAGGGTAATGCGAAATTTCGACGAAAAATTGGTGGTGAATTTGGCTTCGAAATTGGCCGAGTGATTCTGCGAACGCTTGGGTCCCTGCCCCTGGTCTTCCAGGGGGTTTTCAAAATTGTAGGACGCTTCGAATTCGGTGAAACAACGCAGGGGTGCGATGCGCGTTTTGTAGGATGCGAACAGATGAATGGCTGCCTTATTGCCACGGTTTTCGGGTCTTGTGAGCCAGGCTCCCGCCGGGACGAGGTAGTCGTCGTACTCCGCAAGGCGGGTCTCCTTTTCGAAATAGGTACGGGTGAGGATCACGGCGTCGGTGGTCAGGGCGATGCTGCCGGAGATTCTCATTGAACCTTGCTGACCGATCATCCCGTCGTGGGAGATGTTTATTTCGTACTTTTTTTCGGGGTCGAGACCCGGATTTCCGGCCGAAAGGTTCAGCGGGTTGGCATCGTTGAGACGTGATGAGTAATACTGCATTTGCAGGATCGGTTGTGTCTTTTGCAATCCGATTTGAGTTGTTCCTCGTGCATGGTCGTAGTTGTAATTCATGGATGCAAGGAACTGATGGAAAAGCCGGTCGCCGGGAGATGCCCGCAGACGGTCCCGGCGGGAGAGGGACAGGAGCTGGTAGTCGGTGTTTAAGATGAGATAATGTTTGTTGTTTCTCAGTGTATAACCAATCCCTGTATTCACCGAGAGCGTGCGGTCTTTTGCCAGTTCGGATAGGGCCGGGTCGAGTTCTTGTGTGGCAGCGTCGATAACTCTGATTCGCTGGTCGGTTCCCTCATATTTGATTCCGGTGCTGAATCCGATAGTACCTGCCCGCTCGAAATCGAAGCCGTATGAGACCGAACCGCGGGTTTCGATAGTGGGCCCGGGAGCGGCATTGCGGAAAATATGTTGAGTAGCTGTTTCCTTTTCGTTCTCCGTTTGGGTTTCGTTTCGGATGCGGTTGTTTTCGACGTCTCTGTAATCAAAATGAATCGATGCTCCGAAATTCTGGTTTTCATTCACCCGTGTATTCACCTGTCCCGACCATTTGAAACCGGAGCTGTTTCCCCAAGATTCCCCGGTGCGCATCAGATCCAATAACTGAGCATTATCCTGCATCGTCCTCTGGCGGAAGAGATCGGTCCCGGATTGGTTGGAAAACCCTCCTCCGATCGAGGCCGAGAGATTGGTTTTTTTACCGGAAAAGGAATAATTGGCATTGAAAGTATGGCTCCCGCTTTCCCGTTTTGTCCGGGTTGTATCGGCTTGGTGGCGCGAGGTAAAGTATTCGGTAGGGTAGTAATTTCGCTCTGCCGTCTGGTATTGTTCGTTGGTGCTTGTGTTGTAACTGTAAGAGGCTCTGTAGCTATGTATCTGGTTGGCTGTACCCGACACGGAAACGTTAGCATCGGATCGGCGCTTCAGTCCCGGCTGCGGTTTGCCGAAAGTATACCCGGTGAGGTTGCTGCTCTGCCCGCTTAGGGCGATTTGGAGGGCTTGGCTGTAATAACCGGCATCGGCATTTGCATTGTAGCGTGTCGGACGGTTGCTCTCCACGTCCGGCTCGAATCCGGTGCCGGCTTCGGCATGGGAATTGGCCGCGAGGGATTTGGAAAAGTCCTTGAACGTGACGACATTGAGCACTTTGCGCTTGCGGGCGTTTTTGCCGTGGATCGCTGCTTCCTTTTCATCGATCTCGTCGTAGGCCTGGATGGAGGCGACCTCTTCGGCTTCGAGTTGCTTGAGGGCCACGGAGGGGTCTTCCCCGAATAGTAGCCGGCTGTTGACATAGGTACGCGAGACGGGCTCGCCGAAAATCGTTACTCCGCCTGTGTCGAAGACCTCCACACCCGGCATATTGCGCAGGATTTCGAGCGCCTTTTCGCCCTCCATCGTCTTGACGGCCTTGGGAATGTAGACGATGGTGTCCCCTTTCATTTCGTACATCCGGATGCGGCTTTTGACGACCACGGCGTCGATCTGCTTGGGGTCTTCGGCCAGCCAGACGTCGCCCAGATCGCGCTCCGGTGCGTCGGTTTTCAGATAGACCGTGCGGATGCTGTGCCCCAAATGGCTGATCTCCACTCGGTTGTTAGGGCTGACACGACATGTGAACCGGAAACGGCCCTCCTTGTCGGCGAGGTACTGCCGGACGGCGGTCTTGTCGACATAGCCCAAGCCCACCACGGAAATAACGGCTGCGGGCAGCGGCTGCCGTGTCAGCGAGTCGACGACGCGGCCCGTGAAGACGGTTTCGCTGAAATACTTTCCGGTGACAATATCTCTCGTCTGCGCCATAGCCCCCGCGTAGAGGGCTATGGTGAAGAGAAGAAAAAGGATACGCTTCATCAAAAATAATAGTTATCGTTCTCTTTTTCCGTTACTTTTAAGGACACTTTCATGGTTTCCGTCCCAAGATAATTTGTTATTTTAAAAGAATACACACCTGAATCTTCGGGTTGGGCATCATTTATTATAAATGTTATATATCCGAACTCGTTATAGAGGCGATATCTTGTTTGGTTCTCAAAATCTATCTCTGTTTCGTTGAAATAAACCTTAATCTCAGGTACTGGGGTGCCCCTAATTCTAAATGAAAATTGGACTGTTGTACCGGCTTCTACCGTGCCATCTTTAAGTAGTGTGACGAATTTAGGCGGTGCGGGTTCATTTTTGGGTTCGGTACTTTTCGCTTCGATGGCTCCCATCGTGAGGAATCCGATTGCCAGCACGATTGCGTAAAATTTTTTCATAAGGCAAAGGTTTAAGGTGGCAGGTGGTAAGGTAAGTAATGGCGGCTCGATGAAATTAGATCAATTCCAATCTAAGACTTTTAGCTTGACGGTTTTGGATGCCATTCCAACAATATTGGTCAATACAAAAGTATATTCCCCTTCGTCTTCTGGATAAACTTCGATAATTTGGAAAGTTACTATTCTGTTCCTGTAAGAGAGTTTATACTTTGCGTTGAGTTGTATGGCATTTCCATCTTTTAAAACCTGAATAGTTGGCTCTGGATTACCCAAAACTCCAAAAGACCATATAGCAGTTTGGCCCTCTTTCACTGCTAAATCCCTGGGAACAGGATTGAACGCTGGTTGCTTAAACTCTGTGTTAGCGGACCCGTTCACATGGATGGCTCCCATCGTAAGGAAGCCGACTGCCAGCACGATTGCGTAAAACTTTTTCATAAGGCTAAAGGGTTAGAGGCTTAACATATTGCAAGGTAAGTATAATTACTCAATAAAACAATTCTGAAAATGAGGCAATTAACTTGCGGTTTGTAATTTGATTCGACTATTGGCTTGTAAAAATGACACAAATGGTCACTGGCGGATGTTGAAGCGGAATTCGAACGAGACGGTAAAGTAGTTCGACCCCATGCGGGTCCAGTAGTAGCTGACGCTTTGAAGGCTCTGCGAGGAGGTGACCGCCGCGTAACGGTTCAGAAGGTCGTAGGCGTTCAGCGCGATGCGGCCTCGCTCTTTGAGGATGCGGTAACCGAGCGAGAGGTTCAACAGGTGGCTGTCCGTATCGCCCAATGTGGGGGAGGCGATATGCAGCCACGTATAATCCGTTGCGAAGAAGAGTCCGGGGGTGATGTCCCACTGGAGGTTGGCCTTCACGTGCTGGTTTAACAGACGGCTCCGAATGCCCAGGCCGCGCTCCCATTGGGCCGAGGTGACGCTATGCAGTCCGATGCGCAGTTGGGGCGAGAAGTTGGTCGTAAGCCCCACCTCCAGGTCGGCGGCATGGTTGTGAGCACGGCCCGAGCGGTCGTAAAGGAGGGTTTGCGGGTTGGCGTAACGGTAGCCGCCCTCGGCGGTGAAGAAAAGCCGCAGGGGAGCGATGCGCGTCTTGTATTTGACCGAAGCGTGTGCACTCAGGTATTTGGGACCGTTCTCGGGCGTTCGGAGCGTCGAGCCGGCAGGTGCTTCGAAATCGTCGTAGCGGGGCAGCGGGGTCGCCTGCTCGAAATAGGTGCGGCGGTAGATGACCGGATCGTCGTGCAGGGTGCATCCGAGGCTTGCGCCGAACGAGGTGGAGCGGTGTATCTGCTCGAATTCCAGACGCAGGTCGTGGGTTTTCTCGGGTCTGAGCAACGGATTTCCGGCCTTGAGATTCAGCGGAGCGGTGTCGTCGATGCGCGAGGAGAAATCCTGGGCCCACAGCGGCTTGTACATTGTGGAAGCATAGACGTCGAAGCTGGACCGTGCCTGCCTGAGAGTGTATCTCAGGGCGCCCGTAAGGTGATGGAAGAGCCTGTCGTAGGCTATGTTGCGTTGCCGATCGGCGTAGTCGCGCTGCTCGAGGACGTATTCGAACATGGCCGAGAGTTGATGGCGACCGTGCTGGAGGAAATAGCTCGCTTTGGGGCTCCAGGTGGTCGTGTTGTCGAGGGCATTCTCCGAGCGGGCCGCATCCACCGCACCGGTCAGCCGATCGGTGACGAGCCTGCGTTTGGTCCAACCCGTGTAGTTCGCTGCGGCGCTGAACGAAAGGTTTCCGGCATCGCCCAGAGAAAAACCGTAGCTCAACTCTCCCCAGAAATTTCGGTCGGGAGCGGGTGCGAACGTAGACTGATCCAGTAAGGTGGTGCCCTCTTCGCTCCTCCGGCTTTCGTAGCTGAGGCCACGGGATTGGCGGTCGGTGTACGAGAGCCCGCCGAAGAGGCTCAGCCTGTTGTCGTTCGGGAGTGTCCGGGAGGCGGACAACTGCCATCGAATCGTATGCGAATCCGATTTGCTGCGGCTGCTGCGCCGGGTGGCCGAAAGGGGGGCTCCGTCGCGGTCCGTGGCCTGGAGCAGCTCTTCGAAATCGCTGCCGTTCGAAATTGCTCCTGTCAGCGAGGTGACCAGGAGCGTTTTTTCGGTCTGGTAGGTGTAGTTGCCCTGGAAGGAGTGCTCGTCGGAACGGTTATCCCGGCGAGTAGTGTCTCTCTCCCGCTGCGAGGTGAAATAGCTGGTCGGAAAATAGTCGCTTTGCGAATGACGGAGCTGTTCGGAAACAAAACCCGCATATCGGTAGCTGGCGCCGTATTTGTGGGCGTCTTTCTTCCCCGATACCGAGGCGTCGGCATTGGATGCGCGGTAGGTCGCGTAGGGCGTGCTCCCGGGCTGCGTGAGGTTGTTCGTCTGACCGCTGGCAGCGATCTGCAAGGCTTCGCTGTACGAACCCGCTTCACCCGATACCCGGTAACGGGCCGGGAGATCACCGTCGACGTTGCGGCGCAGATCGCTCCCGGCAGCGACGAGCCCCTTGGCCGTGAGCGACTTGGCGAACTTTTTGAATGTGACGACGTTGAGTACCTTGCGTTTTCGGGCGTTCTTGCCGTGTTTGACGGCATCCGCTTCGTCTACCTCGTCGTAGGCTTCGATCGAGGCGACCTCCCTGGCCTCCAGCTGCCGGATAGCCACCGCAGGGTCCTCGCCGAAGAGGAGTTTTTGGTTGACATAGGTGCGTTCGACGGGCTGGCCCAAGATCGTGACGTTGCCATCTTCGGTCACCTCCACGCCGGGCATGTGGCGCAGGATTTCGATCATCTTGTCGTCCTTCATGGTGTTGACGGCCCGCGGCAGGTAGATCGTCGTGTCGCCCTTCATGCGGTACATCTGTAACCGCGCCCTGACCACCACCTCATCGATCTTCTCGACGCTTTGAGCCATCGGTATGTCGCCCAGGTTGCGCTCCGGCTCATCGGTCGCAAGGTAGACAGTCTTGGGCCTATACCCCAGAAAGGTCGCCTCGATCCGGTTGTGGGGTCCTGCCGGGCATTCGAAGCGGAAATAGCCGAGCGTGTCTGTCACGAAATTACGCACGGTGGTCTGGTCGAAGCTGTTTTTTGACACTAGGGAGATCACGGCTGCGGGCAGCGGTTCGCGCGTGAGGGAATCGACGATCCGGCCCCGGAATAGGGTCTCGGAGTGTCCCTGCACAAAGACGACCTGCTGCGCACCGGCCCCTGTTGCGAGGGTCAGCGCACAGAGCAGGGAAAACCATCTTATGCTTCGCCTCCGCTTCACGGTTGCTCTTTCCGGGGTTTGCGGACGGAGATAGTCCAGCGGGATTTCATCAGTTCGGGGTTGCAGGTCATCGCCAAAAACGCTTCGTCGTACGCGACGACCTCATATGTACCGGATTCATCGAGAGTGATGCGTACGACCGTATAGCCGTTTATGTTGGTCGATGCCCGTTTCCAAGCCATCCGTTTGGGCCGTTTGCCTCTTAGATCGTACAGTTCGAAAGTCGCTTCATTGCCCTTCGTCGTTCCGAAATGCACGTCGAACGGCTCCCCCGCGTAGAGCGTATCCGGGAAGATATCCATTCCGTCTTTGCTTTCCGCGTTGTCGGTTTGGATCGGCATCCTTTCGCCCAGTTTTATTGGTCTAAGTTTGGCTTCGAAATGCTCTGCGCGTTGCTTCGGAGATAGTCGGCTCTTAAACGTTTGGTCGTAGGAGGTCAACTCTTCCATGCTCTGAGCCGAAGCCGCACAAGAAAGAGTTGCGGCAAAAAGGGACAGTAGTAGTCTTTTCATTCTTGTTGCGGTTTTTCATCCCTTTGCGTATGGATCTCGAATACCCAGCGGGATTTCATCAGTTCGGGTTGGGATGCAAGTTGCAATATCTCCTCATCATAAGCGACGACCTCGTAGGTGCCGGGTTCGTCGATGACAATACGGACGACGGTATAGCCGTTTATGCTGGTCGACGCCCGTTCCCAGGCCATCCGTTTGGGCCGCTTTCCGCGACGGTCGTAGAGTTCGAAGGTCGCTTCATGCCCCTCCATCGTTCCGTAATGTACGTCGAACGGCTCCCCTACATAGAGCGTATCCGGAAAAACATCCATTCCGTCTTTGCCCTTCGGCTCGTAATTCATATTTAACGTTATGGTTGTTTGGTTGCCGTGTCGAGCTTCGTAACGTGTCTTACGCTGCTCGTGGGAGATTTTACTGAGGAGAGTCTGGTCGTAGGAGGTCAACTCCTCCATGCTCTGAGCCGAAGCCGCACAAGGAAGAGTTGCGGCAAAAAGCAGAATGGCAATATGTTTCATTATTTCGGGGCTTTGACTTTGATTACAGCTAACTCGTTGATCGAACCATAATTGTTTTTTATTTCAATTGCAAAGACAATCGTATTAGGGCCATCACCGACATCTATAATCGTGTTAGTAATAACACCAAAATGATTAGAATAAAAAACGTTATCTGAACCGCCTACTCCTCCTCCCATCAGAGTAATCTTCACCTCACATGGCTCGCTTCCAGCATATCTGCAAACCACAGCCGCAGCCATTCCCGATTCAACTATGGTCTCTGCAGGACGTTGTACGAAGTAAGGTGGTTGCGCATCATTTGTTCCTGCTGCAAATGCTCCCAACAACAAGGTGATGGTCAGCACGAAAGTAAATAGTTTTTTCATAATACAAAATTTTAAGGGTAAACTTGTATGGCTCTTGCAAGGTAACGAAAAATTCTCTAACATTCAATTGCGGAACCAACGGGTGCGAACAAATAAGTGTCGATCAAGCCTTATCTGTAAAACCGGAGTTCAGACCACGGAATGTAACGATTTGCGCTGGTTCCTCCAATTTACGGTCGCACTTTGCGAGGCTCGCGGACGGAGATGGTCCAGCGGGATTTCTTCAGTTCGGGGTCGGATGCAAGTTGTAGGTATTCTTCGTCATAGGCGACGACCTCATAAGTTCCGGGTTCATCGATGACAATACGGACAACGGTTCTTCCGCGTATGTTTTTCGAAGCCCGTTTCCATCCTATCCGCTTGGGTCGTTTACCTCTCAGATCGTAAAGCTCGAAAGTCGCTTCATGCCCTTCGTCTGTAATATAATGTACGTCGAACGGTTCTCGGGCATAGAGCGTGTCCGGGAAAATATCCAGCCCGCTCCTGCCCATCGGCTGATCGGGCAGTATCATCGTAACGGATAACTTGTTTCCGTGACGTGCTATGAATCGGTCTGCATATTGTTCGTCTGACAGCTGACTGATAAACGTCTGTTCGTATGAACTCAGTTCTTCGATGGTTTGGGCTGAAGCCGTCGAATAGATAAAAGCGATAAGAATGAAACAAATAATGTTTTTCATATTCAAGATCTTCTAATATCAATTCGAACTGTTGTGCTTACTGTTCCACATCTGTTGGAAAGTTGGAATCTTAATAAAATGGAAGTGTCGGTATCACCGACATCCTTGATCATGAAAAAAATATCGGAGTTGCTTACCATCATGATTGTATTATCCAAAGTGATGACATCCCATGGAGCTGTAAGTACGTCGAAGCGTACATCGATCGGTTGGGAACCACTGTAAAGAAGTGAAAAAGAGACCGGATCACGAGGTTTTACAACGATAGGGTCCTTAATTGTTCGGACAAACCTCGGAGGATAGCAGACATCAGATCTGTCGATGCTTCCTGAGGCTGTTGCCCCCAGCATCAATGCGATTGCCAAGGTGGCTGTGACGAGCTTTTTCATAATACAAACTTTTAAGGGTTGTAAAACATTTGTATGGCTCCTGCAATATATGAAAAAAACTCCTGAAAACCAATTTTTCCGTAACCAAAATCCCCGCTTTCAGTTGCAGTTGTTATAATATAAAGGCGGGTTGATTACAATCTGAAAAATACGGGCCGGAACCTGAATGGTTCCGGCCCGCGGGCTGTGTGAAGCGCGTGGACGGTCAGACCGTCATGATCTCTTTCTCCTTTTTAGCCAGGGCTTCGTCCAGCAGTTTGGAGAACTTTTCGAGCAGTTTTTGCGACCGGGTTTCGCCGTCCTTCGACTCGTCCTCGGGCATGCCCTCTTTCTGGGCGCGCTTGAACGATTCGACCGCGTCGCGGCGGGCGTTGCGCAGGCTGATGCGGGCGGTTTCGGCCTCGCCGCGCACCTGCTTGACCAGCTCCTTGCGGCGCTCTTCGGTAAGGGGCGGAATCGACAGGCGGATCGTCTCGCCGTTGTTCGAGGGCGTCAGTCCGATGTTGGAGTCGATGATGGCCTTTTCCAGAGGACGCAGCATGTTCTTGTCCCAGGGTTGGATCAGGATGGTCTTGGCGTCGGGAACGGTGACGCTGGCGGCGCCCGATACGGGCACCTGCGAACCGAAATAGTCGACCATCACCCCGTTCAGGGCGTTGGGCGACGCTTTGCCGGCGCGGACGTTCAGCAGCTCCTCCTCGAGGTGGTCGAGGGCTTTCTGCATGCGGGCGGTGGCTTCGTTGAGAATCGTCGTGGTATCCATACTGTATTTGAGTTTAGTTTGTGTCGCGGGGTGGAAGCGCGCGTTCGATGGCGGCGATCAGCTCCTCGAACTCCTGCTCGTCGAAGCCCACCGTGGCCAGGAGGACCTTGCCGTCGGTGCCGATCAGAAAGTTGCGCGGGATGAAATTGGAGGCATAGCGGTCGTAGATCGTGCGCGAGGGGTCGAGCCCCATCGCAAACGTGTAGCCCGTCTTCTCGCGGAACGCGGCGACTGCGTCGCGCTGCTCGCCGCGCGAAACGGGCAGAAAGAGGAACGGCCGGCCGGCGAAGCGGTCGATGATCTCTTTCTGGACGTGGGTGAGCTCCTCGCGGCAGGGCGGGCACCACGTAGCCCAGAAATTGAGCAGCACGACCTTGCCGCGCAGGTCCGAGAGGGTGATCCGGCTGCCGTCAAACATCTCGACCGTGAAATCGGGGGCCTCTTCGCCGACCTCAACCAGGGTCGTGGCGTCGGGTGCGGCTTTCTTGGCCTGGCGGTTGCCGCAGGAGGGCAGCAGGAGGATGACCAGCACGATCAGGACGATCAGCGCCAGCATGATCCAAAGCGAGCGGTTGCTTTTTCGGGTTGCCATGTTGCTTAGTTGTTTACAAGGGTTCCGATGGGCTCTCCGGCAAGAACCTTGCCCAGATTGCCGGGGGTGTCCATGTCGAAAACGATGATCGGCAGGCCGTTCTCGCGGCAGAGGGTGAATGCCGTCAGGTCCATGATCTTCAGGTGGCGGGCGTAAACCTCGTCGAAAGCGATCCGGTCGAATTTCACGGCCGCCGGGTCCTTCTCGGGGTCGGCCGTGTAGACGCCGTCGACGCGCGTCCCTTTCAAAAGCACGTCGGCCTCGATCTCGATGCCGCGCAGGGCCGAGGCCGAGTCGGTGGTGAAATAGGGGTTGGAGGTTCCGCCGCCGATGATGACCACCTCGCCCCTTTCGAGGTATTCGGTGGCACGGGCCTTGGAGTAGTATTCGCCGATGGGTTCCATGCGGATCGAGGTCAGCACGCGGGCCCGCACGCCGTTGTCCTCGAGTGCCGATTGGAGTGCCAGCGAGTTTATGACGGTGGCGAGCATGCCCATCTGGTCGCCCTTAACGCGGTCGAAACCCCGTTTTGCGCCCGTCAGCCCGCGGAAGATATTGCCGCCTCCGATGACGATACCGATCTGGACGCCCGAAGCGGCCACATCGCGGATTTGCTCGGCATAGGATTGGAGCACCTCGGGCGAGAGGCCGTATTTCTGGGTTCCCTGGAGCGATTCGCCGCTCAGTTTGAGTAGTATTCGCTTGTAGTTCATCGCGTGTTGGGGTTTATCGTTACGCGAAGATAGGTATTTTTTCGAAAAATAATTGCATTTATTGACTATCTTTGCACGACCATGACGACGGACGGATACAGACTGCTCGGCAAAATCGACTCTCCGCGGGACCTCAAGCGGCTCACGCAGGAGGAGTTGCGCAGCTACTGCGACGAACTGCGGCATTACATCATCGAGGAGTGTTCGGTCCGTCCGGGCCACCTCGCGTCGAGTCTGGGAGCCGTTGAACTCGCTGCCGCCCTGCACTATGTCTTCGATACGCCCGACGACAGGATCGTCTGGGACGTGGGGCACCAGACCTATGCCCACAAGATCATCACCGGGCGCCGCGAAGCGTTCCGCACCAAGCGCCAATTGGGCGGTATCAGCGGCTTTCCGCGTATGGCCGAGAGCGAGTACGACGCATTCGGAGGCGGCCACGCCTCGGTGTCGATCTCCGCGGCGTTCGGCATGGCCAAGGCGGCCGAACTGCGGGGCGAAAAGCGGCAGATCGTGGCCGTGATCGGCGACGGTTCGATGACCGGGGGGCTGGCGTTCGAGGGGCTGAACAACGCCGGAGCGAGCAAGGCCACGAACCTGCTGGTCATACTGAACGACAACAACATGGCCATCGACCAGGCGACAGGTGCGCTCAAAAATTACCTGCTGAAAATCTCCACCTCGGTCCACTACAACCGCTTCAAGCAGCGGCTGTGGGGCGTGCTGTCGCATACGCCGCGCCTCTTGCGGCTCTGCCAGAAAGCGGGCAACGCTGTCAAGCAGGGGCTGCTGAACAACTCCAACCTCTTCGAGAGCCTCAATTTCCGCTATTTCGGTCCCGTGGACGGGCACAACCTTTCGGAACTGGTGCGCACGCTGCGCGCGCTGCGCGACATGCGGGGCCCCAAGCTGCTGCACGTTATGACGGTCAAGGGCAAGGGCTACCTCCCGGCCGAGAGGAACCAGCCCGCGTGGCACGCACCGGGGCGGTTCAATCCCGACACGGGCGAGCGGATCGCTTCGAAAGGCTCCGCGGCCCGCTACCAGGATGTGTTCGGCCAGACGCTCGTCGAGCTGGCGCGGCTGGACGAACGTGTGGTGGGCGTGACGCCCGCCATGACGTCGGGCTGCTCGATGAATCTCCTGCAAGAGACCCTGCCCGGCCGGTGTTTCGACGTGGGCATCGCCGAGGGCCATGCCGTGACTTTCTCGGCAGGACTGGCCGCGGCGGGCATGGTGCCGTTCTGCAATATCTATTCGACATTCATGCAGCGCGCCTACGACAACGTGATTCACGACGTGGCGATCCAGCAACTGCCGGTGGTGCTGTGTCTCGACCGTGCGGGGCTGGTGGGCGAGGACGGCGTGACGCACCACGGGGTCTTCGATCTGGCGGCTTTCGCGGCCGTGCCGGGGCTGACCGTCGCCGCGCCGATGGACGAAAGGGAGCTGCGCAACATGATGTATTCGGCCCTCCGGTCGGGATGTCCCTACATGATCCGCTACCCGCGCGGCAACGGCGCGGGAGCGGCGTGGCGCAACGAGCCTTTCGAGGAGCTGCCCCGGGGTCGTGGCCGGATGCTGCGCGAGGGCGAGGACGTGGCGCTGCTGACCATCGGTACGACGGGCAACGAGGCGGCACGGGCTGCGGCACGGGCCGCCCGGGAGGGGCTTTCGGTGGCCCATTACGACCTGCGTTTCGCCAAACCCCTGGACGAGGAGCTGCTGCACGCGGTCGGACGCCGCTTCCGCCATGCGGTGACGGTCGAGGACGGGTGCCTCCGAGGCGGCGTGGGCGAGGCCGCAGCGGCTTTCTTCAACCAGCACGGCTATCGCATCGCGGTCCGCCGGCTGGGTATCGGCGACCGGTGGGTCGAGCACGGCACTCCGGCCGAACTGCATGCCGCCTGCGGTTACGACGAGGAGGCGATTCTCGCGGCGCTCCTCGCCTCCGGGGAGCCGGACGGCCGCTGACCCTGTTTCATCCTGTCCGGAAAATAGTGCTTCCGGACCTTTTCCGTGGCATAAAATCTGCGTGCCCCCTTCCGATAATCGGTCGGGAAATGAAAATCGGGATACTCCTGTCGGTCTTCGTGCCGCTTTTGTTCGGCGTCGTCTCCGCTTGGGCGGACAACGGTGCCGAAAGCGCGCGTGCGGGGGTGCCTCAGCTGGAGCGTTTCATGGGAACGTGGTATGAGATCGCACGCTTCGACCACCGTTTCGAGCGGGGACTGTGGCAGGTGCAACTGCACTGCCGGATGCTCTCGGACGGGCTTGTTGACGTGGAGAGCCGGGGCGTGCACTACCGTACGGGAGCGCAGCGCCGGGTGAAAGGCCGGGTCCGCGTGGCGGGTCCGGGGCGGCTGCGGGTTTCGTTCCGGTGGTTTTTCTACCGCGACTGCGTCGTGCTGGAGCTGGACGAAGCGGGTCGGTGGGCGCTGATCGGCGGACGCAAGGCCGACTGCCTGTGGATTCTCTCGCGCAGTCCCGAGCTTTCGGGCCGCACGCTCAACCGCATCCTGCGAATGGCCCGGCGGCGCGGATACGCTACGCGGAAACTCCTCTATGTGGGGAGTGAGTGAGGATGGTTCGCCCCGGCGGGAGGGCGCTCACACGGTAAAGACCCATTCGTCGCCTCGGCTCAGGACGGGGTCCCAGGCAAAACCCTGCCAGTCGAAATCCTTGAGATGGTCCGGATCGGAGATACGCCGCAGGAGGACTTGGCGCGCCATTTCGCCCCGGCACATCTTTGTGTAAACCACCACCGTGCGGAGTCGGTCGCCCTCGCGGACGCGGAATTCGGGCGTGATGACCCGCACCTCGCGGCGGATGCGCGGCCAGTCGAACAGCCGCTTCATCTCGCCGCTCGCCAGGTTCACGAGCACGCCGTCGTCCGAGCGGATTCGGTCGAGAAAGGTCTCCGTCAGCCTCTCCCGCCAATAGTCGTAGAGCGTTCGGTCGTCGTTCCCGACCCGGGCGTCGCCCTCGAGCCGGTAGGGCCGGATGGCGTCGAGCGGACGCAGCAGACCGTAGAGGAACGAGGTGATGAGGAGGTGCTGCTGCGCGTATTCGAAATCGGCGGGCGTGAATGTAGCCGGAGCGAGGTGCTTGAAAACGATACCCGTATAGGCCGTGATGGCCGCCAGGGCCGATTCTTCGGGATCGAGGAACCGGTGGTAGCGCAGGCGGTTTTCGGCCGCGATGCGGGGGTTGATGCGCAGCATCCGGGCCAGCTCATCGGTTCCGAGCGCAGCCATCCGCAGAGCCAGCTGTTCGGCCTCCCGCAGGTAGAGGGGCTGCGTGGTGCGCGGCGGTCGCACGGAGGAGGCCGACGCCATTGTCTTGGCACAGGAGAGAAGCAGCTGCATGGTCAGCGGAACGGGGTGAAAGGGACGAACGGAGAGATGGTGAACTCGGTCGAGAGCAGCCAGTCGCGCCGCGGATGCTCGGCATAGACCGCTTTCGAGACGCGGTAGCGGCCGTAGGGAGCCGGAAAGAGTTTCGGTGCGAGCCAGACCTCGAAATCATGGGTATAGCCCTCGGGCGGCACCGGCCGCTGCGGTCCGGGCGGCGGCGGATCGGGACGCCCCAGGCCGGTCAGCAGGGCGTTCCAGACCTCGCAGACGGGGATGATCTCCCAGCGACCGTGCTGGAAGCGGCTCAGGGTGTAGTCCGAGCCGAACCAGACCGCCTCGTCGCCGCGGTAGCGGATTGTCAGCGTGACGTTTTCCGTCCCGGGCGGGTAGAAAGCGTGCGCGGCCGTCATTGTCAGACAGTCGGGCGGTGCGGCACCGCGGGGAGCCTCCTGCCAAGGCATCGTGTCGGGGTCGAAGCCGCCGAGGCGGATCAGCGGGCAGTCGTGGACGCGGCGGCGGAAAGCGGAGCGGGCCGCGGTGTCGGCGCGCAGCAGCCGCACCTCGACCCGGCCGTTCACGTCGTCGGTCCACCACGACGAGAGGTTTTGGGCGACCGGGTCGCCGGGGTTGGCCCGGCACCAGCGGGTGATGCTGTCCGAGGTTTCACGCAGGAAGAGTTCCATCGTCTTTCGGGCGGCGGGGCGGGGCTGTGCGGCGGCCGTACCGCCCAGCGCGGCGCAGAGTAGCAGAAGCGGCAGGGTTTTCATGGCGGTCAGGCGACGGAACAGGGAATGCCCAGCGCCTCGACGCGGGCGGCGATGCGCTGCAACTCCTCGCGCGGGACCTTTTCGAGGGTCCGGCAGGGCGTGTCGCGGTCGAGCGAGTAGACCATCACCTGCCGCGGTGCGATCTCGCGGACCAGGTCCAGCCACGCCGCAACCTCCTCTTCCGTCGTGTTGTCGATCCGTTCGCCGCCGCATTCGCCCCGAAGAAACATGGTTTGGAGAATCATGCCGTCCAGCCCTTTCAGCTGCTCCGCGACCCGGCGCACCGAGTAGGCGGGATTCTGCGGATTGTTCATGCGCCGCACGGTGGCGTCGAATGCCGAGTCGAGTTTGAGGATCGGGTTGTCCACGCGCCCGAGCGCCCGGCGGACCTCCTCGCGGTGGAGCTGCGTGGCGTTCGAAAGCACCGAAACCCGCGCGGAGGGGCACAGCGCGTCGCGCAGCGCGAGGGTGTCGCCGATGATCGTTTCGAAATCGGGGTGCAGGGTCGGCTCGCCGTTGCCGGCAAAGGTGATCACGTCGGGCGGGGTGCCGGCAGAGACCAGGCGGCGGAGGGCCGCTTCGAGCTGCGTGCGCACCTCCTGCCGGGCGTTGAAGCGGCGCGGACTGGGATGGTCGGCATTCCAGCCGCACTCGCAGTAGATGCAGTCGAACGAGCAGAGTTTCGATTCCGCGGGCAGCAGGTTGACCCCCAGCGAGAGCCCCAGCCGCCGCGAACGGACCGGGCCGAAGATGATGTCGTGGTAGAGGCTTGTCATGCGACAAAATTAAAAAATTAAAATGAAGAATTGAAAATTAAAATTCGGGTATGGAAAATTATGCCTACCTTTAGAAGATCCAAAACCGGACGTTTATGAAATTTCGTATCGGACTCCTGCCGCGCGTCGTGCTGGCCATCGGGCTGGGCGTCGGCTGCGGGTTTTTCCTGCCCGATTGGGCAGTACGTGTCTTTCTGACTTTCAATGCGTTGTTCGGGCAGCTGCTCGGCTTTGTCATTCCGCTGCTGATCCTCGGACTGGTGGCCCCGGGGATCGCCCAGCTGGGCCGCAGTGCCGGCCGTCTCCTGGTCCTGACGGCGGCGCTGGCCTACGGCTTCACCCTCGTATCGGGTTTCGGGACCTATTTCGCGGGCCGCGCGCTCTTTCCCGCCCTGCTGCGGGGTGGCGCCGAGGTGCTGCCCGAAGCGGGCGGCGATGCGCTCGCGCCCTGGTTCACGGTCGAGATGCCGCCCGTGATGGGGGTCATGTCGGCGCTGATCCTCGCTTTCGTGCTCGGGCTGGGCATGGCCTACATCCGCTCCGAGCGGCTCAAGGGCGTCATGGACGAGTTCAAGTCGATCATCGACCTCACGATCGGCCGGGTCATCATCCCGCTGCTGCCGCTCTATATCTTCGGCATCTTCCTCCAGATGACCCGTTCGGGGCAGGTGGCCGGAGTGCTGGGCGTTTTTTTGAAACTCATCGTCGTGATCTTCGCCATGACCGTGGTGCTGCTGCTGTTCCAGTTCACGGTGGCGGGACTTGCGGCGCGGAAAAACCCGCTGCGGATGCTGCGGACGATGATGACGGCCTACCTCACGGCCCTCGGAACGCAATCTTCGGCCGCGACGATCCCCGTGACGCTGGCGCAGACCGTAAAGCTGGGCGTGCGCCCCTCGCTGGCCTCGTTCGTCGTGCCGCTCGCGGCGACGATCCACCTATCGGGCTCGATGATGAAAATCACGGCCTGTGCGCTGGCCGTGTCGATGATCGCGGGGCTGGACATTCCCACGGCGACTTTCGCGGGGTTCATCCTGCTGCTGGCCGTGACGATGATCGCGGCGCCAGGCGTGCCGGGAGGGGCCATCATGGCGGCGCTGGGGCTGCTCGAATCGATGCTCGGATTCGATGAGACGCTCGCGGCGCTGATGATCGCCACCTACATCGCCATGGACAGCTTCGGCACGGCCACCAACGTCACCGGAGACGGCGCCGTGGCCGTCATCGTCGATGCGATCGACCGTCGCAGCGGACCCGATCCCGAAAAATAGGTATAAATGCTTATCCGTAAGGAATAAAAAACGGCTAATTTTGACCGTTAATTTCGTTTTATTTATACTTTTGTGCGTCCGAAACGGAATAAACGGGACATAAAACTCAAATTACAAGCTAAATATGGTTGATATTTTTGCACGCCTCGAGAAAAACGCCGGCGGACCCATCGGTCAGTACATGTCGTATGCGCACGGCTATTTCGCATTTCCCAAGCTGGAGGGCGAGATCGGTCCCCACATGGTTTTCCGGGGTAAGAAGATGCTCAACTGGAGTCTGAACAACTACCTGGGGCTGGCCAACCACCCCGAGGTTCGCAAGGCCGACGCCGAGGGCGCTGCCCAGTTCGGCATGGCGGCTCCGATGGGTGCCCGCATGATGAGCGGCCAGACCGTCTACCACGAACGGCTGGAGCGCGAACTGGCCGAATTCGTCGGCAAGGAGGATGCGTTCCTGCTGAATTTCGGCTACCAGGGCATGATCTCGATTATCGACTGCCTCCTGACCCCGCGCGACGTGGTGGTCTACGACGCCGAGGCCCACGCCTGCATCATCGACGGCCTGCGCCTGCACAAGGGCAAGCGTTTCGTTTACGGCCACAACGACATGGAGTCGCTGCGCCTTCAGTTGCAGCACGCCACGGACCTGGTCGAGGAGCAGAACGGCGGCGTGCTCGTCATTACCGAGGGCGTGTTCGGCATGAAAGGCGACTTGGGTAAACTCGACGAAATCGTCGCGCTGAAAAAGGATTTCCAGTTCCGCCTGCTGGTCGACGACGCCCACGGCTTCGGCACAATGGGCGAGGGCGGCCGCGGCACGGCGTCGCATTTCGGCGTAGTGGACGGAGTGGACGTGCTGTTCAACACCTTTGCCAAGTCGATGGCAGGCATCGGTGCGTTCGTCTGCGGTCCCCGCTGGCTGATCAACCTGTTCCGTTACAACATGCGTTCGCAGCTCTACGCCAAGTCGCTCCCCATGCCGATGGTGATCGGTGCGCTGAAGCGGCTGGAGCTGATCCGCAACCACCCCGAATACCAGCAGCAGCTTTGGGAGATCGTGCGCGCGCTCCAGAGCGGGCTGAAAGAGAACGGTTTCGAGATCGGCGTCACCAATTCGCCCGTTACGCCCGTCTTTATGAAAGGCGGCATTCCCGAGGCGACGAACCTGATCGTCGACCTGCGCGAGAACCACGGTCTGTTCTGCTCGATCGTTGTATACCCGGTGATCCCCAAGGGCGAGATCATTCTGCGCGTCATTCCGACGGCTGCTCACACGCTCGAGGATGTACGCTACACCATCGAAGCGTTCAAGTCGGTGCGCGACAAACTCGAAAGCGGCGTCTACGCCTCGATGCCCATTCCGGTACGCGCCGACGAGGGGTTCAAGGTGCGATAGCAGGTGTTGATCGGAGAGCCTGACAAACCTTCATTCTTTAAATCCCGGACCCTGTCCGGGATTTTTTGTCAGCGGATTTTAACCCGGAAATTTTGCGGAATTGATTTTTCGACTTATATTTGCAATTCCGAAACCGTGGATTTGGTAGTGCTTGTCCCGGTCTGTGGCGGCATTTTGCGAATGGAGACGGCAGTTGCAACACATGCGGAAATAGCTCAGTTGGTAGAGCGCAACCTTGCCAAGGTTGAGGTCGCGGGTCCGAGTCCCGTTTTCCGCTCTTGGGGCCTTGAGAAAGAAGCGGAATTTAGGAGTAAAAACCTTATGTATCAATGATATGTAAGGTTTTTTCGTTTTCAGTCCGAAGCCGTAAAAAGCAACGAAAAGCAGGTTTCGACGACCTTATCGATGACCTGTTTTGCTCGCACCGAAAATAGGTCACTAATGTAAGTTATTGCATTAATTATCAGCTTTTGCCCCGCAACAATTCTATGCTGTAAACGTATTACTAACAAATCATTTACAGCAGTATGGAAAGAAAGACTTTCAGCGTAGTTTTCTTCTGCAAGAAAACCAAAGTAACGAAAAAGGGTAAGGCCCCGATCTATGTGCGCATCAAGACGTGCGGCACGGCAACGGAGATTTATACGCGATGCCAAATCGAGCCGGAGCGTTGGAATCAACGGCTTGAACGGTCACTCTATAAGGACGAGATAGACCAACAGATCAACAGCATCGTCGCCAGCTACCGGGCCAATATCCTTGCCGCATACGACCAGCTTATCCGCGAGGGCAAAGAGCCGACGTGCTTTGCTATCAAACACCGTCTTGAAAACCCGGCGGGCCATGCACGGCTGTTCCTCGCGGAGTTTTCGAAGTATTGCGACAAACGGCAGAAAGAGGTCGGTGTACGCCTTACCCAACTCACGGCAAACAAGTACCACCGCCTGCTGCGCTACCTGAAAGAGTATATGCAGGCCCAATACAAAAAGGAAGATTTGCCGCTGGATATGGTGAATTACGAATACCTCGACGGACTGAACACCTTTATCCAGACGGCCCACAACTGCAAGACCAACGGCGCGGTCAACCTGCTGTGCTGCCTCAAGAACTTTATGCTGTACGCGATCCGCAACGAGTGGATCGAAAAAAATCCGTTTCAGTACTACAAACTGAAACCCGAACACAACAAGTCGAAAGACCATCTGACAAAGGGGGAGTTAGACACCCTTATTCGCAAGCAAATGCCCAACGAACGGATCGAACGCATCCGCGACGTGTTCGCCTTCTGCTGTTTCACGGGCCTTGCCTTTACGGATGCCGACCACCTGCGCCCGGAACATATCGGCGCGGACGAGAGCGGGCAGTTGTGGATTCACAAACCGAGAGAGAAAACCGCCGTCATGAGCCGCATCCCCTTGCTGCCGCACCCGGTAAAACTCCTGCAAAAATACGAGCACGACCCGAATTGCCGACAGCGCGGAAAGATGCTGCCCGTCCCGTCCAACAGCAAGATGAACGCCTATCTGAATGAGCTTGCGGGCATCTGCAATATCGACAAAACACTGACGACGCATGTCGCCCGGCATACTTTCGCCTGCCTTGCTGTGGAGTACGGAACCTATTGACGTACTGGCGAAGATTCTGGGACACTCCAATACCAACATGACCCGGCATTAGAGGGTGGCTAATGATAGGCACCCACATTTCATATCTTTCAGTTAATTCAACTTTCGCATGATGCAGTCGTCTGCGTTTCCATGATTAATTATCCACATTCTTTAGCTGATGAACCAACGTATGTTTTTTCAGCTGTTTGCATGAAATCGGTTTACTTGGCTTATACCTGTGTCATCTTTGATGGCTGAACAATATTAAGTTGGTGAAAAGGTCGGCTACTCGCGTGACATCATCGTCTCGAACTCGTGCCGGGCTGTGGGAATGAAAACCGCACACCGTTAAGCGCCTTCTGACCGCATCCGCATTCCTCTTGATCCAGAACCCGCCAAAAATTCCTATCTTGTGCCGGGAAAAGAGAGAGTATGGCAAAAATTCTGATTATTGACGACGAGGTGCAGCTGCGCGGACTGCTGGCGCGGATCATCGCGCTGGAGGGGTATGAAATCGTGCAGGCGGCGGATTGCGCTTCGGGGTTGAGGGCCTTGGAGCGCGAAGCGCCCGAGGTGGTGTTGTGCGACGTGAAACTGCCGGACGGCAACGGGGTCGACCTGGTTGCGAAGCTCAAAGCCGCTTCGCCGGACTGCGAGGTTATTTTGCTGACCGCTTACGGCAATATCCCCGACGGGGTGCAGGCCATTAAGAATGGTGCTTTCGACTACATTACAAAAGGCGACGACAACAACAAAATCCTGCCGCTGGTAGCCCGTGCCGTCGAGAAAGCGAAGATGCAGCTACGTCTGCGCAGGCTCGGAAAGCAGGTGGAGGGCGATTTCTCATTCGAGCGGGTGGTCGGGAAATCGGCTTCGATGCGCGAGGCGGTGGCGCTGGCCCGCAAAGTGGCTGCGACGGACGCCTCGGTGCTGCTGACGGGCGAGACCGGGACGGGCAAGGATGTTTTCGCCCGGGCGATCCACGGGGCAAGCAGGCGCGCCAGGGAAAATTTCGTGGCGGTGAACTGTGCGGCCTTCACCAAGGAAATACTCGAGAGCGAGTTGTTCGGCCACAAGGCCGGGTCGTTCACCGGAGCCCTGAAAGACAAAAAGGGGCTGCTGGACGAGGCGGATAGCGGAACGCTCTTTTTGGACGAGATCGGCGAGATGGCTCCCGAGTTGCAGGCCAAATTGCTGCGCGTGCTCGAAAACGGCGAGTTCATCCGCGTGGGTGAAACCAAACCCACGAAAACCGACATACGTATCATTGCCGCCACCAACCGCAACCTCGAGCGGGAGATCGCCGAGGGCCGTTTCCGCGAAGACCTCTTCTATCGGCTCTCCGTTTTCACGATCCGCCTGCCGTCGCTGGCCGAGCGACCCGAAGACATCGAAGAATATATCCGGCATTTCATCGGCTATTTCTCGGCACGCATGGCGCGACCCGGCATGCAACCCGGGGCCGAATACCTGCGCCTGATGCGTCTGCATCCGTGGCACGGAAACGTGCGCGAATTGCGCAACGTCGTCGAACGCAGCATGATCCTCGCCGAGAAAGAGACGCTGCGCCCCGAGGATCTGCCGTCCGATTTCCGGCCCGGCGGCGCCCCTGCGGAGCCGAACGATCCGCTTTTGTTAAGCGACATGGAGCGCATCCATATCCAGAAAATCCTGAAATATACCTGCGGCAACAAGGCCGAGGCTGCCCGTCTGCTGGGCATCGGCATCGCCACGCTCTATCGCAAACTGGAGGTTTACGGGATAAAATAGCCGCCCTGTCCTATCATTTTGAGACGGCCGCCCTATCGTTTTGATAGGGCGGCTGCATTTTCAGGAATCTGTCCTGAATTATCAATTACTTGTGTTACAGGTTGATGCAAGCCAAATTAATGGGCTGGCACACCCTTCGTATGCTTGTGCGGCAGAAACCCGAAAAACCGTCCGTCATGGCAATCGTGATACTGATAGCGCTTTTTTGCGGAGCCATGTACCTGCTCTGCCGGATGGTAAACGGGTTCACGCAAATGTTGTCTAACGCAAAAAAAAGAAGAAATGAATGAAATCATCCTGTTCGTGCTGCTCTCCTTGTCGGGGGCGCTCTGTTACTGGTTCTATTTCAAATGTGTGGATTGGTTCGAAAAAATCTGATCGAAATGTTTACCGGACTTTTGTTATTAAGCATCCTGGGGTTTGTCTACCTGTTGTACGTATTGCTCAAACCCGAAAAATTCTGATTGTCTGACTCGTAAAACCCGAACAAATGAATACGGAAATTTTAGGCGTACTGCTGCAATGGGTGCTTCTGGTGGCGTTGAGCTATCCGCTGGGCCGATACATTGCCCGGGTCTACCGCGGGGAGCGGACGTGGCTCGATTTTCTCGCCCCCGTGGAACGCGGCATCTACAAGGTCTGCGGCATCGATCCCCGCGAGGAGATGAACTGGAAGCAGTTTCTCAAGGCCCTCTTGACGGTCAACCTCTTCTGGCTCTTCTGGGGCATGCTGCTGCTGGTCTTTCAGGGATGGCTGCCGCTCAACCCCGACGGCAATCCCGGACAGACGCCCGACCTGGCGTTCAACACCTGCATCTCGTTCATGGTCAACTGCAACCTGCAACATTACAGCGGCGAAACGGGCCTTACCTATTTCACGCAGCTGTTCGTCATCATGCTCTTCCAGTTCGTCACGGCCGCCTGCGGCATGGCCGCCATGGCCGGAATCATGCGGGCGCTGGCGGGGAAGACCACCCGAACCATCGGTAATTTCTGGGTCTTTCTCACCCGGAGCGTCACGCGCATTCTCATGCCGCTGTCGCTCGTAGTGGGCATCCTGCTCATCGTCAACGGCACCCCCATGTCTTTCGACGGCAAGCAGACGCTTCAGACGCTCGAGGGCGGCGAACAGGTCATTTCGCAGGGACCCACGGCGGCCATCGTGCCGATCAAACAACTGGGAACCAATGGCGGCGGCTATTTTGGCGTCAACTCGGCGCATCCGCTCGAAAATCCCAACGCCTTTACGAACATCCTCGAATGCTGGTCGATTCTGATCCTTCCGATGGCCATGGTCTTTGCTTTCGGGTGCTACACGCGCCGCCGCAAACTCGCCGCCTGGATCTTCACCGTCATGCTTTTCGCCTATTCGGCCAGCGTGATCTTCTCGGTCTGGCAGGAGATGGGCGGCAGCCGGGAGATCGACCGGATGGGCATCGTGCAGGATCGGGGCTCGATGGAGGGCAAGGAGGTCCGCATCGGATCGGCCGCATCGGCCATGTGGGGCATGACCACCACGGTTACCTCGAACGGCTCGGTCAACTCGATGCACGACTCGCAGACGCCCCTGAGCGGGATGCTCCAGCTACTCAACATGCAGATCAACTGCTGGTTCGGGGGTGTCGGCGTGGGGTGGATGAACTACTTCGCTTTCCTCATCATCGCGGTCTTCATCAGCGGACTGATGGTGGGGCGGACGCCCGAATTCCTCGGACACAAGGTCGAAGCCCGCGAGATGAAGATCGCCACGCTGGTGGTGCTGCTGCATCCTTTCCTTATTCTGGTCGGCACGGGCGTTGCTGCCGCCGTCGCCGCCGCAAACCCGGAGACCGGTTGGCTGAACAACCCCTCGTTCCACGGTTTGAGCGAGATGCTCTACGAGTACACCTCGGCAGCGGCCAACAACGGTTCGGGCTTCGAGGGGCTCGCGGACAATACGCCGTTCTGGAACATCTCGACCGGCATCGTGCTCATCATGGGCCGCTATTTCCCCATCATCGGCCAGGTCGCAATCGCCGGACTGCTGGCCTCGAAGAAATACATTCCCCAGAGCGCCGGAACGCTCAGGACCGACACGGGTACCTTTTCGCTGATGACCTTTGCCGTCATCGTCATCGTGGCCGCCCTCTCGTTCTTCCCCGCGCTTACACTCGGTCCGATTGCCGATTACCTGACTTTCTAAATCGCAAAAACCATGAAAAGAAACCGAAACAATACCCTCTTCGACCCGACGCTGCTCAGGCAAAGCCTGCTCGCTTCGGTGCTCAAACTCGATCCGCGCACGATGATCAAGAACCCGATCATGTTTACCGTCGAGGCCGTCACTTTCGCCATGCTGCTGCTCATTGGCTGGATCGCCGTGACGGGTAATACGTCGCAAGGGTCGCTCGGCTACAACGTCGTTCTCTTTGCGGTGCTGCTGGCCACGGTGCTCTTCGCCAATTTCGCCGAAGCTATCGCCGAGGCGCGCGGCAAGGCCCAGGCCGACAGCCTGCGCAAGACCCGCGAGGAGACCCCCACCAAGCGCATCGAGGCGGACGGACAGTCGCACATCGTGAGCAGTTCCGACCTCCGTCCGGGCGATTTGTTCGAATGCGTCGCGGGCGACACGGTGCCGGCCGACGGCGAGATCGTCGAGGGGCTCGCCTCGATCGACGAGAGCGCCATTACGGGCGAATCGGCCCCGGTGATCCGCGAAGCGGGCGGCGACAAGAGTTCGGTCACGGGCGGTACGAAGGTCCTCTCCGACCGCATCCGGGTTCGGGTGACCGCACGGCCCGGCGAGAGCTTTCTCGATCGGATGATCGCTTTGGTGGAGGGGTCCACGCGCCAGAAGACGCCCAACGAGATCGCGCTCACGATCCTGCTGGCCGGATTTACCCTGGTCTTCGTGATCGTCTGCGCCACGCTCAAGCCCTTTGCGGACTACGTGGGTGCGAACATTACGGTCGCAGCGTTCATTTCGCTCTTCGTCTGCCTGATCCCGACCACCATCGGCGGTCTTTTGTCCGCCATCGGCATCGCCGGCATGGACCGTGCCCTGCGGGCCAACGTCATCACCAAGTCGGGCCGGGCGGTCGAGACGGCGGGCGACATCGATACGCTGCTGCTGGACAAAACGGGCACGATCACCATCGGCAACCGCAAAGCCACGGCATTCCATCCGGCCGACGGGATCGACCCAAACGAGTTCACGCGCCTGTGCATGCTCTCGTCGGTGGCTGATGAGACGCCCGAAGGCAAATCAATCGTCGAATTGTGCGTGGAAAAGGGCTTCAAGAGCCCCGATCCGCTCCAAGCGGTGGGCCTGCGGATGGTGAAATTCTCGGCTGAGACCAAGTGCTCGGGCGTGGACCTGCCCGACGGCACCCGCATCCGCAAGGGGGCGTCCGAGGCGATCATCCACCTTGCCGATCAGGCCGGGAACGGGTGCTCGCAGGCGGTGGAGCGGACCGTCCGGCGCATCTCAGAGAACGGCGGAACGCCGCTTGTCGTCTGCCGCAACGAACGGATCGCAGGTGTGATCGAGTTGCAGGACATCATCAAAACGGGCATCCGCGAACGCTTCGAGCGCCTGCGCAAGATGGGCGTCAAGACCGTCATGGTCACCGGGGACAATCCGTTGACAGCCAAGTATATTGCCGAAAAGGCCGGAGTCGATGACTTCATCGCCGAGGCCCGTCCCGAGGACAAACTCGAATACATCCGCCGCGAGCAGCGTGCAGGGAAGCTGGTGGCCATGATGGGCGACGGCACCAACGACGCGCCGGCGCTGGCGCAGGCCGACGTGGGCGTGGCGATGAACAGCGGCACGCAGGCCGCCAAGGAGGCGGGCAACATGGTCGATCTGGACAACGACCCCACCAAACTGATCGAGATCGTCGAGATCGGCAAGCAGCTGCTGATGACGCGCGGCACTTTGACCACTTTCTCCATCGCCAACGACGTGGCCAAATATTTCGCCATCGTTCCGGCCTTGTTCATCGCCTCCGTCCCCTCGTTGCAGGCGCTGAACATCATGCACCTCTATTCGCCCGAAAGCGCCATCCTGTCGGCGGTCATCTTCAACGCGATCATCATTCCGCTGCTCATCCCGCTGGCGCTGCGCGGCGTAAAGTACAAACCCATCGGCGCCTCGGCGCTGCTGCGGCGCAACCTGTTCATCTACGGACTGGGCGGCGTCATCGTTCCGTTCATCGGCATCAAACTCATAGACATGCTGGTAAGTGTATTCTTTTAATGTATTGCAACCATGAAAAACTTTTGGATTTCCATCAAGATCACGCTGGCAATGTGTCTGTTGCTCGGCGTAGGATATGTGCTGGTGCTGCGCGGCGTCTCGGCCGTGGCAGGTCCCAACGGCGGCCAGGCCGAAACGGTCATGCTCGACGGCAAGGTCGTCGGAGCGGCCCATGTCGGGCAGGCTTTTACCCGGAGCGGCTATTTCTGGGGCCGTCCCTCGGCCGTGGACTACAACGGCGGCGGCTCGGGCGGCAGCAACAAGGCCACGACCAACCCGGAATATCTGGCCGATGTGGAGCGGCGCGTGCAGGATTTTCTCGCGGCGCATCCCTATCTCTCCCGTGAGGAGGTGCCCTCCGAGATGGTAACGGCAAGCGGCTCGGGGCTCGATCCCGACATCTCGCCCCGCGGCGCGGCGGTGCAGGTGCGCCGCGTGGCCGGGGCCCGCGGGCTGGATACGGCCCTCGTGCAGCACCTGGTCGATTCGCTGACGCAGAGACCGTGGCTGGGCCTTTTCGGCACCGAAAAGGTCAACGTGCTCCGCTTGAATATTGCGTTGGAAGAGTTGAGCGAAAACTGATAGCAAACCATGAAGACGGATAAATCGATGAAACGCTGGCTTTTTATTCTGATTGCCGCTCTGGCGATCTTTCTGACTGCGGACCTTTGCGCCCGGGAGCGCGGTGTAAAATTCTCGGGCGGCACCGACCTCGTAAGCACTTACGTGTGGCGCGGCGTCTACGAAAGCGGTCCGGCTTTCCAACCTGTGCTTACCCTTGCGGCCGGGAATTTCTCGGCGACGGCCTGGGGCTCGGTCGATTTCGACAACAACTACAAGGAGATGGACCTCACGCTGGCCTATCGACTGGGGCCCGTCACCCTCTCGCTGGCCGATCTCTACTGGACGGGCCATGCCGACGACCGCTATTGGGTCGTGGACAACCGCTCGCCCCACCGGATCGAGGTGGGGGCCAGCTGGGTCGTCTCGCAGCAGGTTCCCCTCACGCTGTCGTGGTACACGGTGCTCTTCGGCGCGGCCGATCGGAACGACAAGGGCGAACGCGCCTATGCCTCCTATTTCGAAGCGGCCTACCCCTTTGCGGTAAAGGGCGTCGACCTGAAAGCCGGCATCGGCATCGTACCCTGGAACGCCGCTGCGACCTATTACAGCGGCAGCCGGAATTTCTATGTGCAGAACGTCTTTCTTAATGCCGGCAAGGCGTGGAGCATCCGGGGTGCCGATGGGATGCGGATCGGAATTTTCACACAACTGATCTGGGACCCCGCGCTCGAAGATGTGAACTTTGTGGGAGGCGTTTCTTTCCGCATGTGATTCGATGGAGACACACGACAGCATACAACGGTTTCTGGAGCTGATCCGCCGCTCGCACCGCGGCAAGTTCAAAGTCTATATCGGCATGAGCGCCGGGGTGGGCAAGACCTACCGCATGCTCCAGGAGGCGCACCAGCTGCTCGATGCGGGGGTGGACGTGCGAATCGGCTATGTCGAAACGCACGGCCGCGCGGAGACGGAGGCCCTCACCCGGGGGCTTCCGTTCGTGCCGCGCCGCAAGCTCTTCTACAAGGGCAAGGAGCTCGAGGAGATGGACACGCAGGCCATCCTGAATCTGCATCCCGAAATCGTCGTCGTCGACGAGCTGGCCCACACCAACATCGAGGGGAGCGGGAACGCCAAACGGTGGCAGGACGTGATGCAGCTCCTCGACGCGGGGGTGAGTGTCATTACGGCGGTCAATATCCAGCATATCGAGGGGCTCAACGAAGCCGTGGAGGAGATCACCGGAATCGAGGTCCGCGAACGGGTGCCCGACAGCGTGCTGGCGCTGGCCGACGAGGTGGTGAATATCGACCTGACGGCGGATGATCTGATCGACCGGCTGAAAGCCGGAAAGATCTACCGCCCGGACAAGATCGCGGCAGCGCTGGGCAATTTCTTCACGCAGGACAACCTGCTGCAACTGCGCGAACTGGCTCTGAAGGAGGTGGCGCTGCGTGTGGGCAAGAAAGTCGAAAACGCGGTGGCCGATGCCGAAAAGGTGCGGCACGACAAGTTGCTGGCCGTAATCGATTCGTCCGAGAAGCGGGCCCGGCGCGTCATTCGCAAGACGGCGCGCATGGCCACCCACCTCAATGCCGCGTTCGTCGTACTCTACGTCCAGCCCGACCGCGAGGCTGCCGACCGGATTCCGCTCTCGCGGCAGCGCTACCTGATAAACAACCTCAATCTGGCCACGGAACTCGGCGGCGAGGTGCGCCGTGTGCGGTCGAATGCACTCGTCGGTAGCGTCATCGGGGTGTGCCGCGAGCAAAAAATCAACATCGTTTGCATCGGGCGACCGGAATTATCGTTATTTTCGCTGTTGAAAAGCGCTTTTAACCTGTGGCGGCTTGCCGGAAGGCTCTCGCGCCTGAATATCGATCTATTCGTTTTGTCATGAAACTGCGGTACAGACTCACACTTGGGATCGGCGTGCTGTTCGCCATGATCCTGCTGCTCGGCATCCAATCCGTCGGCTACGTCCGGCAGTTGTCGGCCGCCTCGGGGCAGATACTCTCCGACAACTACAATTCGCTGCACTACGCCGAGGAGATGCTGCGCTCGCTCGACCGCCTGTCGCAGGACTCGACCTCGCGTGCGGCGCTCATCGCCAGTCTGTCGCTTCAGCGGCAGAACATCACCGAGGTCAACGAGCGCGAAGCGACCGCCTCGCTCACGGCCCGGATCGCCGCGCTGACCGATTCGGCTACCCGGCCCGAGATTCAGCTCATCCGCGACGACCTCTACCGGATCATGGAACTGAACATGGCTTCGATCCGCGCCAAAACCTCCGACATGGAGTCGCGGGCGGCCGATGCGGTGTTGTGGCTGACCGTCGTCTCGATTCTCTGCGCGCTGCTGGCCGCCCTTTTTCTGGTGCGCTTTCCCGCGGTCATCCTGCGACCGATCGACCGGCTCAAGGAGGGCATCACCCAGATTGCCAACCACAACTACCGGCAGCGGCTCGATTTCTCGGGCAACCGCGAGTTCGAATCGGTGGCCGCGTCGTTCAACGACATGGCGGCCAAGCTCGACGAGTACCGGCGTAGTTCGCTCGACGAACTGCTCACGGCAAAAAAACGCATCGAGGGGATCGTCAACACGCTCCACGAACCGATCATCGGACTGGGAGCCGACCGCAAGATTCTCTTCATGAACCGCGAAGCCCTCTCGGTGCTCAATTTGAGCGAGGAGGCGGTGGGCCGGAACGCTGCCGAGGTGGCTCTGTCGAACGACCTGCTGCGGCGGCTGGTGCGGGGGCTCTACGACCCCAAGAGCGAAGGCGGGCAGGAGCCGCTGAAAATCTACGCCGACGACAAGGAGAGCTATTTTCAGGTCGAAAACACCCCGCTCTACATTACTCCCGTCGGCGGCAGCGGGCGGCAGTTCGTGGGCAACCTCATTATCCTGAACAACATCACCCGCTACAAGGAGCTCGATTCGGCTAAGACCAACTTCATCTCGACCGTTTCCCACGAGATGAAGACGCCCATATCGTCGATCCTGATGAGCCTGCAACTGTTGGGCGACGACCGGCTGGGCGCGCTCAACGGCGAGCAGAAACAGTTGGTGGAGAGCATCCGGGAGAGCAGCGACCGCTTGCTGTCTATCACGGGCGAACTGCTCAACATGACGCAGATCGAGACGGGCAAACTCAAATTAATGCCCAAGGTCACCAAGCCCATCGAACTGATCGACTATGCGGTCCGGGCGACGCGGGTGCTTGCCGAGCGGTTCTGCTGCTTCGTCGAGGTGGAGTACCCCGAAAAAATTTCCAAACTCTTCGTCGACAACGAAAAGATCGCGTGGGTCGTCACCAATCTGTTGTCGAACGCCATCCACCACTCTCCCGAAAGGTCGCGGATCATAATCGGCGCCGCACAGCGCGGCAAGACGGTCGACATTTTCGTGCAGGATTTCGGCCGCGGCATCGATCCGCGCTACCACAAAAGCATCTTCGAACGCTATTTCCGCGTGCCGGGCACCAAGGTGCAGGGCAGCGGCCTGGGCCTTGCGATCTCCAAAGAGTTCGTCGAGGCGCACGGCGGCACGATCTCGGTCGAGAGCCAGATCGGCAAGGGCAGCCGGTTCACCGTCTCGCTGCCCGTCTGACCGCCTTTTCCATCAAACTGTCATCAAACAGGAGCCCAAAAATCATCCTTTCGAGTAATAATCGCCGATCGGACAGACGGGACCCGCAAAACGAAACCCCGCTCCAGATAGGTTTGGAGCGGGGTTTGGCATCTTGCCGAAGAGCTGTTTACGAGACTTGAACTCGTGACCTCTTCCTTACCAAGGAAGTGCTCTACCACTGAGCTAAAACAGCAATGTTCTCTCGAAGAGTGGTGCAAAAGTACACAACAAAATTGAAATGACCAAAAAATTGCGCATAATTCACAATTATTTTCTATCTTTACTGACAAATTATAACCCTGAATAGATGAAACGTATATTGATCGTAGGCGCCGGAGGCCAGATCGGTTCCGAGCTGACAGTTTATCTGCGCAAGATTTACGGCGACCGCAACGTCGTCGCCACCGACATGCGCGAGTGCCGGGCACTGGGCGAGGCAGGTCCTTTCGAGGTGCTCAACGCTCTGGATGCTACGGCGATGGCGTCGGTGGTGGCTCGCTACCACATCGACACGATCTTCAACTTGGTGGCTCTGCTTTCGGCCGTCGGCGAGCGCAACCCTCAGATGGCCTGGTCGGTCAACATGGGGGCGCTGAACAATTCGCTCGAGGTGGCCCGCCAGCACCACTGTGCGCTGTTCACCCCCTCGTCCATCGGGGCTTTCGGCCCCACCTCGCCCAAGGACTGCACCCCGCAGGACACGATCATGCAGCCCACGACCATCTACGGTATCTGCAAGGTCACGGGCGAGATGCTGGGCAACTACTACCACCACAAATACGGCGTCGATACCCGTTCGGTCCGCTTTCCGGGCATCATCTCGAGTGTCACGCTGCCAGGCGGCGGCACCACGGACTATGCGGTCGAGATCTACTACGAGGCCATCCGCAGCGGCCGGTTCACCTGCCCCGTTCCCGCGGACGTCTACATGGATATGATCTACATGCCCGATGCGCTCAGAGCCTGCGTCGAACTGATGGAGGCCGATCCCGCCAAACTGGTCCACCGCAACAGTTTCAACATCGCCTCGATGAGCTTCACGCCCGAGATCATCTATGCCGAGATCCGGAAGCGCCTGCCGGAATTTACGATGGATTACCAGGTCGATCCCGTGAAAAAGGAAATTGCCGAGAGCTGGCCCAATTCGCTCGACGACACGTGTGCCCGCGAGGAGTGGGGCTGGAAACCCGAGTGGAACCTCTCGCGCATGACCGACGACATGCTCTCCCACATCCGCGCCAAACTCGAAAAGGAGTGAGGAGCGCCATGACCACCCTGATCGACGCGACGGCCAGTTGGGACGGTACGCCGCTTCCGTCCTATCCCGCAGGCGCTCCGCGCGTTACGATCCTGCGGGCCGTGATCGCTCCGCAGGAGAGGCTGGACCTGCACTGTCACCCGGTCATCAATGCCGGCGTAGTGCTGCGCGGCGCGCTGACGGTGGTGGCGGCCGGCGGCGCCGAGCGCACGTTCCGCGCAGGCGAAGCGCTCGTAGAACTGGTCAATACGCCGCACTACGGTGAAAACCGGGGCGACGAAGAGGTCGAGCTCGTGATGTTTTATGCCGGAGCCGGCGAGCTGCCGCTCTCGGAAAACCCCGACCCATGAAAAAATTTCTTCGCATTCTCGCCTGGGCCGTTCCCTCCGCGCTCGTGCTGACGGTCGTGGCCGTTATCTGGGGCAGCTTCTACCTGGTGTCGTTCGCGCTGACCCCGGCCGAGACGGTGGCGGCCAAATACGCGACCTCATGGACGGATGTCTGCGCCGAGTCGCCGCTGCTGCGGTCGTGGATTTACAACATGCGCGAAGAGGGGACCCTGCGCGATACGGTGGTCGTCAACCCGGCAGGCGTGCGGCTCCATGCACTCTACGCCGCGGCTGCGGAGCCGACCGCGCGCACAGCAGTGATCGTCCACGGCTATACCGACTGCGCGCAGCTGATGCTGATGATCGGCTACCTATACCACCACGACCTGGGCTGCAACATCCTGCTGCCCGACCTGCAATACCACGGCGCGAGCGGCGGCCGGGCGATAAGGATGGGGTGGCGCGACCGCGACGACCTGCTGCTGTGGATGGAGGTGGCCGACAAACTCTTCGGCGGCGATACGCAAATGGTCGTCCACGGCCTCTCGATGGGAGCCGCAACGGTGATGATGGCCTCGGGCGAGGAGCAGCAGCCCTATGTGAAATGTTTTGTCGAAGACTGCGGCTATACCAGCGTGAGGGAGCAGTTCGCCAAGGAGCTGCGCGAGCGCTTCTACCTGCCGCCGTTCCCGGTGCTCGACCTGGCGGACTGCATCTGCCGCTGGAAATACGGCTGGTCGTTCGGCGAGGCTTCAGCGCTCGAACAGGTGCGCAAATGCACGCTGCCGATGCTCTTCATCCACGGCGATTCCGACCGCTACGTCCCTACGCGGATGGTCTATCCGCTCTACGAGGCCAAGCCGGGCGAGAAAGAGATATGGGTAGTGCCGGGCGTGTCGCACGCCATGTCCTACCGCAACGACCCGCAGGAATATACCCGGCGCGTTGCACAGTTCGTGGAGAAATATATCGAATAGAATGGAAAATTTGGAACATGAAAAGGCATCCTACCGGGTGCTGGAGGAGGAGATCGGCCGGCTTCCGGCCGAGGTGCGCGCCAGGCTCTATCGGCCTGTGGCGGAGCGGTGCGTGAAGCAGTATGTACTCGGGGAGCTGCGCCGGCAGTTCGAGGAGTGCGGCTGCGATCTGGACCGGCAGTATGCCAAATACGGCCGCACGGAGTACTTTTTCGCGGATGTGATCGAGCCGGGACGCGTCTACGAAATAGGCTATCCGTGTTGTGTCTGCCCGATGGTCACCTCGGGCTTCGTCACCGCCGCAGCGCATTGCGAATGCTCGCGCCAGAGCATCCTCTATGTCTACGAGCAACTGCTGCCCGGCCGCACCGTCCGCGTCGAGACGCTCCGCACCGTGCTTTCGGGCGGTCACGAGTGCCGCTTCCGGGTCGAGGTCGAATAGACCGGAGCGGAAACGATAAAAAAAACGGAGGCGCAAACCTCCGTTTTTCGTTGTCGGGAATTTCCCTTTCAGTTATGCCTTGCCGGCCGATCCGAGGACGCTCTCGCACTTGTGCTTGTAGAGCTTCTTCAGCTCGTCGCGGGCCGGACCCAGGTATTTGCGGGGGTCGAACTCCGCCGGCTGGTCGACGAAGATCTTGCGCACGGCGGCGGTCATCGCCAGACGGCCGTCGGAGTCGATGTTGATCTTGCACACGGCGCTCTTGGCGGCCTTGCGCAGCTGCTCCTCGGGAATGCCGACGGCATCTTTCAGGGCACCGCCGTGGGTGTTGATGATCTTCACGTACTCCTGCGGTACGGACGACGAGCCGTGCAGCACGATGGGGAATCCGGGGAGTTTCTGCTCGATCTCGGCCAGAATGTCGAAGCGCAGTTCGGGCGGCACGAGAATGCCCTCGGCGTTGCGCGTGCACTGCTCGGGCTTGAACTTGTTGGCGCCGTGCGAGGTGCCGATCGAGATGGCCAGCGAATCGACGCCGGTCTTCTGCACGAAATCGATCACGTCGGCCGGATCGGTGTAGGTGTGGTGCTCGGCCGAAACCTCGTCCTCGACGCCGGCCAGCACGCCCAGCTCTCCCTCGACCGTCACGTCGAACTGGTGGGCGTAGTCGACGACCTGCTTCGTCAGGGCGACGTTCTCGTCGTAGGGGAGGTGCGAACCGTCGATCATCACCGACGAGAAGCCCATGTCGATGCAGCTCTTGCACAGTTCGAACGAGTTGCCGTGGTCGAGGTGCAGCGTGATGGGGATGTTCTTTCCGAGCTCCTTGGCATACTCCACGGCGCCCTGTGCCATGTAGCGCAGCAGCGTCTGGTTGGCGTATTTGCGGGCGCCGGCCGACACCTGGAGAATCACCGGCGACGACGCCTCGACGCAAGCCTGGATGATGGCCTGCATCTGCTCCATGTTGTTTAAATTGAACGCGGGAATGGCATAGCCTCCCTTGATTGCCTTGGCGAACATCTCGCGGGTGTTCACAAGGCCCAGCTCTTTGTAAGATACCATAATGTAGAATTTATGCAGTGAATTTGTCTGTCGTCTAAAAAACCGCACAAATTTACTAAAAAATCTGCATAACGGGCGCTTTTTGTGAAAAAAATAACAGACGCGGGGAAATTGTTGCTGAATCCCGATTGTTTTTCGTAAATTTGCGGGGATAAAAACTCGGGACTCAAACACAATAAAATAAAGAAAAAGATCATGGCTGATTTCATCTATCAGGAACCGTACCCCCTGGGGGAGGACAAAACGCAGTATCGTCTGCTGACCTCGGACTACGTGAAAGTCGTCGAGTGCGACGGCCGCAAAATCCTCAAAGTGGACCCCGCGGGGCTCGAACTCCTCTCCCGGGAGGCCTACACCGACGTGTCGTTCTACCTGCGCCCGGCGCATCTGGAGAAGCTGCGCGCGATCCTCGACGACCCCGAAGCCACCGACAACGACAAGTTCGTGGCCTATACGATGCTCATGAACCAGGTGGTCTCGGCCGAGGGCGAGCTTCCGACCTGCCAGGACACGGGTACGGCCATCTGCATCGGCCACAAGGGCGAGGACGTTTACACCGGAGCCGACGACGCCGAGCACATCGCGCGCGGGGTCTACGAGACCTACCGGGAGCGCAACCTGCGCTATTCGCAGGTCGTGCCGTTCACCATGACCGAGGAGAAGAATTCGGGCACCAACCTCCCGGCCCAGATCGACATCTACGGTGGCAAGCCCGGCATGGAGTACGAATTCCTCTTCATCACCAAGGGAGGCGGCTCGGCCAACAAGACGTTCCTCTACCAGCAGACCAAGGCTCTCTTGAACGAGGAGTCGCTGACCAAGTTCATCCAGCAGCACATCTACGACCTCGGCACGTCGGCCTGTCCGCCCTACCACCTGGCCATCTGCATCGGCGGCACCTCGGCCGAAATGTGCCTGTCGACGGTCAAGAAAGCCTCGGCCGGATACCTCGACGAGCTGCCCAACTCGGGAAACGAGGGAGGCCGCTGCTTCCGCGACCTGGAGTGGGAGCAGAAAGTGCTCGAAATCTGCCGGAAGAGCGGCGTGGGCGCCCAGTTCGGCGGCAAATACCTCGTGCACGACGTGCGCGTCATCCGCGCCCCGCGCCATGCAGCCTCGTGCCCGGTGGCTATCGGCGTGAGCTGCTCGGCCGACCGCAACATCCGGGCGAAGATCACCCCCGAGGGCATCTTCCTCGAGGAGCTCGAGAAGAACCCCGCGCGCTTCCTGCCGGCCCAGGCGCCCGCCATGTCGCCCGCCGTGGACATCGATCTGGACGAGGGGATGGACAAGGTGCGGGCGATTTTGACCAAATACCCGATCAAAACCCGTCTCAATCTGAAAGGTACGCTTATTGTAGCCCGCGACATCGCGCACGCCCGCATCAAGCAGATGCTCGACGAGGGAAAACCCATGCCCGACTATTTCAAAAAGCATCCGGTCTACTACGCCGGTCCGGCCAAGACGCCCGCAGGAATGGCCTCCGGCTCGTTCGGTCCGACGACGGCCGGCCGCATGGACCCCTACGTCAACCTCTTCCAGGAGCACGGCGGTTCGCTGGTGATGGTGGCCAAGGGCAACCGCACGCAGCAGGTCACGGATGCCTGCAAGGCCCACGGGGGCTTCTACCTCGGCTCGATCGGCGGTCCGGCCGCCATCCTGGCCCGCAACTCGATCAAGTCGGTCGAGGTGGTCGATTTCCCCGAGCTGGGCATGGAGGCCGTGCGCAAGATTTACGTCGAAAATTTCCCGGCTTTCATCATCGTCGATGACAAGGGGAACGACTTTTTTGCGGATTTCAAACACTAAAACGCAGGCGGTTGCGTTGTAAAATCTGACAGCGGATTTTATCGCACGATCCATGAGACAGACAGTTGGCAAAATAACCTTTACGGCGCTCCTCGTGCTGGCGGCCCTCGCGGCCCTGGCGGCGGAAAAGATCACTTTCGTGGCCGACTCCCCGCTGACGGTGGCCGCGGGCGAGCCGTTCCGCGTGGAGTTCACCCTCAGCGCCGACCCCGACGAGGGGACGTTCAAGGCCCCGTCGTTCGAGGGCTTCGACGTGCTGGCGGGACCCTCCCGATCGACGGGTACGTCGATTCAGATCGTCAACGGCTCCATGTCCAAGAGCTACAAGGTCACGCTCACCTACGTGCTGCTCGCGCAGCAGGCGGGCAACGTGACCATCGGCTCGGCCGAGGTGGCGGTGGACGGAACCACGTACCGTACCAAGCCGCTGCCCGTGGAGGTGGTGGACGAGGGGGGCGGCTCCGCGCAGCAGGCCGCAGGGGCTGCCGCACGGCAGCGGCAGGCCCAGTCGGGCGCCGAGGCGCAGAACCAGCTCTCGAAAGACGATATCCTGCTGCGGGCCGTCGTCTCGCGCACCTCGGTCTACAAGGGGGAGCCGCTCAGGGTGACGTTCAAGCTCTACGAGCGGGTCAACGTGGTGGGGTACGAGGACGTGAAATTCCCCTCGTTCAACGGTTTCTGGGCCCAGGAGCTCAATGCCGACAACGCCCGCCGCCAGCGCGAAACCTACGACGGCAAGGTCTACGAAACGCTCGTGGCCCGGGAATTCCTGCTCTACCCGCAGCAGGCCGGGACGCTCACGATCGACCCCGCCGAGCTGACCGCCGTGGCGCAGGTAGTGGTGCAGAGCCGCCGCAACGCCGATCCTTTCTTCGGGTCCGGACACGAGATCTACAACGTGCCGCGCAAGGTGCAGAGCCAGCGGATCAACGTGACGGTCAAGCCGCTGCCGGCCGGCGCCCCCGAGAGCTTCAGCGGCGCCGTGGGCAGCTTTACGATGGAGGCGACGCCCCCCTCGGAGCGCATCGCGGCCAACTCGGGTGCCACCTACACGATCCGCATCTCCGGCTCGGGCAACCTGACGTTCGTGCAGGCGCCCAAGCTGACGCTCCCCGCTTCGTTCGAACAGTACAACGTCAAGACCACCGAGTCGATCAACGCCTCGGCCGCGGGCATTTCGGGTTACCGCCAGTTCGAATACCCCTTCATCGCCCGCGCCGAGGGGAGCTACGACGTGGAACCCGTCGAATTCAGCTATTTCGATCCCGGCCGAATGCAGTACACCACGCTGCAAACCAAACCCCTCCAGCTCGAAGTCACGCCCGACGCCCAGGGGGGCGGCGATGCCGTGGTGATGCAGGGCCGCGGCATGTCCAAGGAGGAGGTCAAACTGCTCGGGCAGGACATCCGGTTCATCAAACTGGGATCGGCTCAGCTGCGCTCGGTGCGCCAGCCGTTCCTCTTCTCGGCGGCCTACTGGATTCTGTTCGGGGGTATCCTCCTGATCTTCCTGATGGCCTACGTGGCCCTGCGCAGGCAGATCCGCGAGTCGCAGAACGCGGCGCTCGTGCGCGGCAAGCGCGCCAACAAGGTCGCCGTGCAGCGCTTCCGGGCCGCCAGGCGCTACATGGAGGAGCAGAACCGCCACGCTTTCTACGAAGAGATGCTGCGCGCCCTGTGGGGCTACATGAGCGACAAGTTCAACATCCCGGTGGCCAACCTTACCAAAGAGAACGTGCGCGAGGAGCTTTCGAAGCGCGGCGTCTCGGCCGAGGAGGCGCAGCGCTTCACGGCCATCATCACCAAGTGCGACGAGGCGCAGTATTCGCCCGCGGCTTCGGCGCAGATGAGCGACGTCTATGCCGAGGGGCTCGACCTCCTCTCGCGCATCGAATCGGTCATAAAACGATAGTGCCATGAAGCGATTTGCATTCATTCTCCTCATTCTCCTCACGGCGCTGGGTCCCCTTGCGGCCCAGGAGCCGGCCGATACGGCGGCTTTGGCCGAACGGAGCAACCTCCCGGCCGCCGAACCGTCACCCGACCAGTTGTGGGATCGGGCCAACACGGCCTATATCAACGGCGACTACCGCACGGCCGCGGAGGTCTACGAGCAGCTTCTCTCCCGCGGCCTGGGCTCGGTGAAGCTCTACTACAACCTGGGCAACGCCTATTTCAAGGAGGAGCGGCTGGGCAAGGCCATCCTCTTCTACAACCGGGCCCTGAGGGAGGCGCCCGGCAACGACGACATCCGCTACAACCTCAGCGTCGCCGAAGCCCGCACCAAGGACAACATCGAGCGGATTCCCGAGTTCTTCCTCACGACCTGGCTGCGCGGCGTGCGTCATACGATGGGCTGCACGGCCTGGAGCCTCCTCTCGCTGGGGCTGCTGGCGACAATGCTCGCGCTGTTTCTCGTATTTCTCCTTTCGCAGCGGCTGTCGCTGCGCAAGGCCGGATTCTACGGCACGGTGGTGGCCGGATTTCTGTTCCTCTGCACGTCGTGGTTCGCCCTGGGCGAGCGGCGCGAGATGCTCGACCGCACGCGGGCCGTGGTCATGCCGGCGTCGGTGGCCGTGAAGAGCTCGCCCGACAAATCGTCCACGGACCTCTTCGTGCTGCACGAGGGAACGGTGGTCGGGATCGCCGACCGCCTCGACGGCTGGTGCGAGATCGTGATTGCCGACGGCAAGAAAGGGTGGGTCGAGCAGCGCAAAATCGAGGTGATCTGAATGTCGAAACTCTTACAGGACGTGGTGGGCGAACTCTCGAAATTGCCCGGGGTGGGACGCCGCACGGCGTTGCGCCTGGCCATCCACATGCTGCGCATGGAGCCCGATTCGGTGGGTGAAATGACCCGCAGCATCGACCGTTTCCGCACCGACATCAAGTACTGCTCGCAGTGCAACAACCTCTCGGACGAGGCCGTTTGTCCGATCTGCGCGGACCGCGAGCGCGACCACGGCACGATCTGTGTCGTCGAACAGGTCGCCGACGTGCTCTCGGTCGAGAACACCCGCCAGTACAAGGGTCTTTATCACGTCTTGGGCGGGGTGATTTCGCCCATGCAGGGCATCTCGCCCTCTGACCTCAAGATCGACCTCCTGTGCAGCCGCATCGCCGCCGGCGGAGTCCGCGAGGTGATCCTGGCCATCTCGACCTCGGTCGAGGGCGAAACGACGCTCTTCTACCTGATGAACCGGCTGCGGCAGTTCGAGGGGCTGAAAATCACCTCCATCGCCCGCGGCATCGGCTTCGGCGACGAACTCGAATACGTAGATGAACTGACCATCACCCACGCGCTGATGAACCGGCGCGAGATCGAGTAAAACCGTTTCTCTAAAACAAATAAGACATGGATTTCGCAACCAATGAAAAACTCGTCATCGTGGGCGCCGCCGGCATGATCGGCTCCAACATGGCACAGACGGCGCTGATGCTGCGCCTCACGCCCAACATCTGCCTCTACGACCCCTACGCTCCGGCGCTGGAGGGCGTGGCCGAAGAGATGCGCCACTGCGCGTTCGAGGGGGTGAACATCACCTGGACCTCCGACATCCGCGAGGCGCTGACCGGCGCAGCCTATAACGTCTCGTCGGGCGGTGCGGCCCGCAAGGCCGGCATGACGCGCGAAGACCTCCTGAAAGGCAACGCCCAGATCGCGGCCCAGCTGGGCAAGGACATCAAGGCCTACTGCCCCGACGTAAAACACGTGGTGGTGGTCTTCAACCCCGCCGACATCACGGGGCTGGTTACGCTCATCCACGCCGGCATCCGGCCGCAGCGGCTCTCGACCCTTGCGGCGCTCGACTCCACGCGCCTCAGATCGGAGCTGGCCAAGTATTTCCGCATCTCGCCCGACGAAATCCGCAACTGCCGCACCTACGGCGGCCACGGCGAGCAAATGGCTGTCTTCGCTTCGACCACGCTGGTGGCCGGGCGTCCCCTCTCGGAACTGATCGGCCGCGAAATGCCCGAGGGCGACTGGCACGACCTCCAGCAGCGCGTGATCCAGGGCGGCAAGCACATCATCGACCTCAGGGGCCGCTCGTCGTTCCAGAGCCCGGCCTACCTCTCGGTGCTGATGATCGCCGCAGCCATGGGCGGTGCGCCGTTCTGCTATCCGGCCGGCGTGTTCGTCCACAGCGACCGTTTCAAGCACATCCTCATGGCGATGGAGACCACCATCTCGAAAGAGGGCGTTGCGTACAAGAACGTCGAGGGCACGGCCGAGGAGAACGAAAAACTGGCTGAAAGCTACAAGCACCTTTCGAAGCTGCGCGACGAGGTGATCTCGATGGGCATCATCCCGCCCGTGGAGGAGTGGCGCAGGCTCAATCCCCACCTGATTTAAGGCGTCGTTTCCATATGAAAGACCCCGGTTTGAAAGCCGGGGTCTTTTCGTATTGCCCGCCGCGCCCGCCTGCTACTGTCCCGGCGCCTGCTTTCGCCCGGGCACCTACCGCCGTCCGCTGTCGGCGATCATTGCTCGCAGCGCCTCGTTGAAACTTTCGGCCCGTAGCAGTTGTTCGAGCGTGAGGTGGAGGCGGTAGCGCCAGTGGAAGCGGGGAAAGGCCGGAATGTTGATCCGCTCGCGGTGGGGGTCCTCCGCGCGCAGGCCGCCGTCCATGGCCAGCAGGTCCTGCAACGGCAGGATCGCCAGCATCGACGGCGATTGGAGGTGCATTTCGACGATCCGGCGGCAGATCGCGGGCTCGCAAGTCGCGGGCGCTTCGCCCCGGCCGCCGAGCACCTCGCGGTAGAACCGCTGGGTCAGCGCCCGGTCCTCCTCCCACCACGCCCGCAGCGGATTCATGTCGTGGGTCGAGGTGGTGCAGACCGAATGGTAGGGGTAGCGGGCCGGATCGGCGAACGTTTCACCGAGCGTCTTGGACATGCGCTGGATTTCGAGCGACAGGATTTGAAGCATCCGCATCGTCTCCGGTACGCTGCGCGGGATCATCCCCAGGTCCTCGCCGCAGGCGAGCATCCCGGTGGCTGCGATCACTGCCGGGAGTTTTCGTAGGGCCGACTCCTGCCAGAAGCGGTCGTGGCGGCGGTAGAAAAAGTCGTCGTGCAGGCGGTCGAACGCCTGCTGCCGCGCGGGGTCGAGCATCCGGTAGGCAAAGGTCGTGCGGGCCCCGATCCGGGGGTGGTAAAAGCCCTTGCGGCGCGGGTCCCCGATGAAGAGCACGTCGTCCAAGAGGGTCAGCAGCCCCTCGCGCATCCGGCTTTCGCGCGGGTCGTTTCCCGGGAAGCGTTCGGCGACCCGACGCTGCGTGGCATATTCCGCTTTCACGCGCCCCTCCTCGATGCACTCTGCGGCCACCTCGTCCGCCAGGTCGCCGAACAGCCTGTCGAGCACCTCGGCGGTCGCTTCGGGCTCCGTATAGCGCCCCTCCGTCGTGTCGAAACCCGCCTCGCGCAGCTCCTCGGCCGCGTAGGGCAGGGCGGGGTTGAAACAGCCTAACAGTCCGTGGATGGCGTGGGTCGGAATCTCCCAGATACGGAAAAACCCGAGGATGTGGTCGATGCGGTAGGCGTCGAAATAGTCGGCCATCTTCCCGAGCCGGGCCCGCCACCAGGCGTAGCCGTCGCGGGCCATGCGCTCCCAGTCGTAGGTCGGAAAGCCCCAGTTCTGGCCCGAAGCCGAAAAGGCGTCGGGCGGGGCCCCGGCCTGTGCATCCATGTGGAACAGTTCGGGCCGCTGCCACGCATCGGCGCTGGTGCGGCTGATGCCGATCGGCAGGTCGCCTTTCAGAACCACGCCGCGGCTGCGGGCGTAAGCGGTCATCTCGCTAAGCTGGCGGTGGAGGTGGTACTGCACGAAGCAGTGGAAAGCCGCCTCCTCCGATTGGTTGTGCAGATACTCTTCGATACGCTTTTCGTCGTAGCGGGCGTGCTCTCCCCACTGCGTGAAATCGGCCGTGCCGTGCTCGTCGCGCAGACAGCAGTAGGCCGCATAGGGCCGAAGCCAGTGGCGGTTTTCGTCGACGAACTCCCGGTAACCGGTGCTCGAGGCGGTGCTGTCGCCGTGCCGGGCGAAAGCCTCGCGCAGCAGTTGCAGTTTCGTGCGGTTGACCCGCTCGTAATCCACCTCCGGGAGGGCGTTCAGCTCTTCGCGCAGACGCCGGTATTCATCGCTCTCTTCGACCCCGGCCGCCGTCAGGCGGATGAACTGCGGATGGAGGGCAAAGGTCGAATTGGCGTTGTAGGGGTAGGAATCCTCCCACGTGCCGGTCATCGAGGTGTCGTTGATCGGAAGCAGCTGGATGACGCGCTGCCCCGTGGCTGCGGCCCAGTCGATCAACAGCCGCAGGTCGTAGAACTCCCCGACTCCGAAATCCTCCTCCGTGCGGAGCGAGAAGAGCGGTATGGCCGTCCCGGCGCTCCGCCACGGCCGCTCGGGAAAGCGCGGCACGGCCGAGGCGTCGACAAGCAGTTCGTTCGCGGCCGGCAGGTCGTTCCAAACGCGGTTGGGCCCCTCCTCCCAACGGATCGGGGCAAGGGTTCGGCGGTCGGCGATCAGAAACTTGTATTCGAAGCGCTCCGTGCCCGAAAGGGGGAGCGTCCACTCGGGAAATGCGTCGTCGTCGAGCGGCACGATGCGCTGCCAGTCGCCCAGCTCCCGTCCGCTGCCGGAGAGAGCCAACACCTCGTCTCTTGCGACCGACGGCATCGAGACGCGCAGCCGAATCCCCCCTGCGGTCGCCGTTTCGCGGGCGGCCGCCTGCGGCCCGCGGGCGAGGATGCCCTGCGTAAAGGCCGCCGACCAGAGCGGCGCATCGGCAGGCATTTCGAGCCAGCGGTCGCGGATGCGGAGGGTGTCGACCGCACAGTCGGCGGGCAGCCGCAGCACGTGCGGCCGCCATTCGCTGCGGGTTACACGCCCATCGACTTCGACCTGGTAGCCGTATTCCGCCGGGGCCTCCGGGTCGTAATCGGGAATCTCGGCGGACCAGATTCCCTCTTGCGCGTAGCGCATAGCGATCCGGCGGGAACCGATCCCGAGAACGAGTCGTTCACCCCAGCGGGTGCGGTATTCGATACTGAAAATCAGTTTCATGAATGCCCTTTGTCAGGGAACTGCCTGGAACACGGCCCGCAGTTCGCCGTCCGCGAGCAGCAGGAGCATCGGGCCGTCCATGTCGTAGTGCGTGGTCTGTTCGAGCGCCCGGATGAACGCCTGCTCGCGCGCCATGTCGGGGCAGGCCATGCGCGTCGAGGCCACGGGGCCGATCTTCAGCGCGCGTTTGGCATCGGTCTCGAACGACCCCGTGAGGCGGTTGCAGGCGCCCACGCCCGCGAGACGGTTTCCTTCGGCGAGGAGGGTCAGGGTGAAGCGCCCCTCTTCGGGCTGAACCGTCTGGCCGCCCAGCTGGATGAGCTGCCACTCGGTGCCCGTGAGCGGGCGCCGGGTCTTTTTCTGGTAGGAGCGGCAGTGGCAGCAACCGGCCGCAAGGGCCGCTACGCCCGCCAGAAAGGCGATCTTGGTGATGAGTTTCATGTCGAAAGGATATTTTTGCAAAGATAGCAATAAAAAACGTATCTTTGTACAGCCGTCCGCGGCAGTGCTGACACGCAATCATTATACCGATATATTATGAAAAAGATCATCGCTTCGCCCCATGCGCCCAAGGCCGTGGGACCCTATTCGCAGGCCGTGGAGACTCCCGGCGCCCTCTATGTTTCGGGCCAGTTGCCCATCGACGGCGCCACGGGACGGATGGCCGAAAGCATCGAGGAGCAGACGCGCCAGTCGCTCGTGAACCTGGGCCACATCCTCCGCGAGGCCGGCTACGACTACAACGACGTGGTCAAGACCACCGTGCTCTTGCAGCACATCTCCGATTTCGGGGCCATGAACGCCGTCTATGCGGAGTTTTTCACCTCCGACATGCCCGCCCGCATCTGTTACCAGGTGGCCGCGCTGCCGATGGGCGCGCTGGTGGAGATCGACGCCGTGGCGGCCCGATAGACCGAATTTTGCACGGAGGTGTGTCCCAGCTTGTTGGGATGCACCCCGTGTTTTTTGTAGATAATTTGTGGATAAGTTTGGCCCTCGAGGCTGGGTTTTTCCGCGTAAAAGCCGCATTTTTGTAGAACGGGTTTTTCCCCGTACGGACGCTAAAATTCTGAAAAATAGATACACGCATGTCAAAAGTCGCAACTCCCGAAAAGCCGCAAAAGGTCAACTACAACGACGCCGTCGCCGAATCGAAGGTCTATTTCGACGGGGACGATCTGGCCGCGACGGTCTGGGTGAGCAAGTATGCCCTCAAGGATTCGTTCGGTAACATTTACGAGAAATCGCCCCGCGAGATGCACCGCCGGATCGCCCGCGAGATCGAGCGCATCGAGCTCAAATACCCCAACCCCCTTTCGGAGGAGGAGATCTTCGAATTGCTCGACCATTTCCGCTATGTCATTCCGCAAGGCGGACCCATGACCGGCATCGGCAACAATTTCCAGGTGGCGTCGCTCTCGAACTGCTTCGTCATCGGCCACAAGAACCCGGCCGACTCCTACGGCGGCATCTTCCGCATGGACGAGGAGCAGGTGCAGCTGATGAAGCGGCGCGGCGGCGTGGGCCACGACCTGTCGCATATCCGGCCCACGGGCAGCCCCGTCCTGAACTCGGCGCTCACCTCGACGGGCATCGTGCCTTTCATGGAGCGTTATTCGAACTCAACGCGCGAGGTGGCGCAGGACGGCCGCCGCGGTGCGCTGATGCTCTCGCTGTCGATCAAACACCCCGACGCCGAGCGCTTCATCGACGCCAAGGTCGACACGGGCAAGGTGACCGGCGCCAACGTCTCGATCAAGATCGACGACGAGTTCATGCGCGCCGCCATCGCGGGCAAAAAGTACCACCAGCAATTTCCCATCAAGTCCGACAATCCCCGCTACAAGCAGGACATCGACGCCAAAAAGTTGTGGGAGAAGATCATCCACAATGCCTGGAAATCGGCCGAGCCGGGCGTGCTTTTCTGGGATACGATCATCCGCGAGAGCGTGCCCGACTGCTACGCCGACCAGGGCTTCGTCACGGTCTCGACCAACCCCTGCGGCGAGATTCCGCTCTGCCCCTATGACTCGTGCCGCCTCCTGGCCCTGAACCTGCTCAGTTATGTGAACAACCCCTTCAAGGACGATGCGGCATTCGATTTCCCCAAGTTCCGCGCACACGTCTCGAAGGCCATGCGCATGATGGACGACATCATCGACCTGGAGCTGGAGAAGGTGGAGCAGATCATCGAGAAGATCGCCGCCGATCCAGAGGACATGGACGTGCGGCGCGTGGAGCTGGAGCTGTGGAAGAAGATCCGCGAGATGGCCCGCAAGGGACGCCGCACGGGGCTGGGCATTACGGCCGAGGGCGACATGCTCGCGGCCTTGGGGCTGCGCTACGGCTCGGACGAAGCGATCGCCTTTGCCGTCGAGGTGCAGAAGACGCTGGCCGTCGAGGCCTATCGCGCTTCGGTCCGTATGGCCGCCGAGCGCGGGGCGTTCCCGGTCTACGACGCGGCCAAGGAGGCCGGCAACCCGATGATCGCCCGCATCCGCGAAGCCGATCCCGCGTTGTACGAGGAGATGACGCGCACGGGCCGCCGCAACATCGCCATGCTGACCATCGCCCCCACCGGCACCACGTCGCTCATGTCGCAGACCACCTCGGGCATCGAGCCGGTGTTCCGTACGGTTTACAAGCGCCGCCGCAAGATCAACCCTTCGGACCAGGACACGCACGTCGATTACGAGGACGAAACGGGCGAAAAGTTCCAGGAGTACAACGTCTACCACCACAATTTCGTCAAGTGGCTCGCGGCCAACGGATACGACACGTCGAAGCTGGCCACGATCTCCGACGCCGAGCTGGAGTCGTGGGTGGCCGCATCGCCCTACTACAAGGCCACGGCCAACGACATCGACTGGGTGGCCAAGGTCAAGATGCAGGGTGCCATCCAGAAATGGGTGGACCACTCGATCTCGGTGACCGTCAACCTTCCGAACAACGTTTCGGAATCGCTCGTGGCGGAGGTCTACCGCACGGCCTGGGAGTGCGGCTGCAAGGGCGTGACGGTCTACCGCGACGGCTGCCGCGACGGCGTGCTTTTGGAAAAGGGCTCCAAGTCCTCGAAGCGGTGCGAGGAGCATCCCGGCGAGGCGCGCAAACGCCCCCGTTCGATCCCGGCCGACATCGTGCGCTTCAAGAACGGCGCCGAGGACTGGATCGCATTCGTGGGGTTGCAGGACGGACGACCCTACGAGGTCTTCACCGGAAAGATCGAGGAGGATGCCATGTTCATCCCGCCGAAGATCAAAAAGGGATTTATCATCAAGGTCCGCGAGCAGGACGGCACCAAGCGCTACGATTTCCAGTATACCGACCGCTACGGCTATACGAACACCATCGGCGGCATTTCGCGTCTGTTCGACGAGGAGTTCTGGAACTACGCCAAGCTCATTTCGGGCGTCCTGCGACACGGTATGCCCATCGAGAAGACCGTGTCGCTGATCGAGTCGCTGCACCTCGACAGCGAGTCGATCAACACCTGGAAGACGGGCGTCTGCCGCGCCCTGAAGCAGTATATCGTCGACGGTACCCGCTCCAAGGGCAAGTGCCCGAGCTGCGGCCAGGAGAACATGGCCTACCAGAACGGCTGCCTGACGTGCATGGCGTGCGGTTACTCCAAGTGCGGATGATGCCCCCAAACGGCTGATTCTTGCCCGAATAAGGCCCGGAGTTCCAATCCGGGCCTTTTTTTGACTGTTTCGGCCGCCTATTTGTATTTTTTTTGCGTCAAAGCGCTTCAATTAAAGGAAATTTACTTACTTTTACAACGTATTATTCCCCTGTTAGCAATAAGAATGAAAGATAGACTATGAAAAAATTTCTCCTGACTTTTGCGCTGGCGCTCTCGGCGATGGCGGTTTTGGCGGAAGGAACGCCCAAGAAACCCAGTTGCGCAGGCTTCGTTTCGAACGGATTCTGGGACAACTGGGAGATTTCGGCCGGTCTCGGCGCCGGTACGTCGCTCTCCAACGGCAGGGATCTGGGCAGTTTCGGCGACCGGATCAATTTCGAGGGCAATTTTTCGGTTACCAAGTGGGTGCACCCCGTAGCCGGTGTGCGTCTCCAGTTGCAGGGCGGCCGCTTCTCCAATTTCGATTCCGAGGCCGGGAAGATGACCTGGCCCTACCTGTTCGGACACATGGACTTCATGGCCAACCTTTCGAACTGGATCGGCGGCTACCGTGCCGACCGCGCCTACTACGCCGTGCCGTTCGTCGGCTTCGGCTACATGGCCTCCAATTTTTCGGACAAGGCCCAGCGTGACAACGGTTCGGGTTCCAAGCAGAATTTCGCATTCGCCTACGGCATTCTCAACAAGTTCCGCATGTCGCCGTCGGTGGATTTCAACATCGAGCTGAAGGGCCTGCTGGTCCCCTCGCGCATGTCGCCCGCCGAGATGGGCGGTTCGTATCTGTTCGGATTCAGCGCCACGGCCGGCTTTACCTACCGCTTCAACAAGCGTGGCTGGGAGCGCGGCGTGCCGGGCTATACGGCCGATGACATCCGTGCATTCCAGGATGCCGTGGCCGAACGTACGGCTGCGCTGGAGTCGGCAGAGGCCGAAAAGGCGCGTCTCGAGGAGCAGCTGAAAGCCGCCCGGGAAGAGGCTGCGAAGGTTGCAGCGGCCAAGGCCGCCGCCGAGCAGGCCGCCGCCGAAGCCCGCAAGGTGCAGACCCCCTGCCCCACGTCGGTGATCCTCTACGATTACAGCATGTCGAAACTCACGCCCAAGGAGAAGACCCGTCTGGAACTGATGGCCGACCTGATCAAGAGCGGCCCGAAAGATCGGGTCTACAAGATCGAGGGACATGCCGACAAGCAGACCGGTACGGCCGCGGGCAACGAGCGGGTGGCGCTCAACCGTGCCCGGAGCGTCTACGATTTCCTGGTCTCGAAAGGGGTGAATCCCAAACAGCTGACCTACGAGGGCAAGGGCGCTACGGACAATCCGTTCGAGAAAGTACAGAAAGCCAACCGTGCGGTGATTATCAAATAATTTCCGCTGCGGAACGACAGACAAAAGATGCGACCCGAGGGTCGCATCTTTTCTTTTCGCCGTCCCCGAAGCAGGGCGATTGAGAATTCACAATTCATAATCGGTCATTCCGAGCGTCAGCGAGAAATCTTCCGCTGAATGTCTTGGCGCCGCAGAGGCGGCGGCAGTCCGCAGCCACCCCGGGCGGAGGCCTGCGTGCGTGTTACCGGATGATCACCGCGTTCACCAGGCGTACGCCCGAGCGGCTGTTGATCTGGTCGCGGAGCGCTTCGCGCTGGTAGAAGAGCTCCTGGCGCAGGACGCTCGACTGGATGCGGACGTGCAGAATGTGCTTTTCGAGCCGCAGTTCGGTGGTGAAATCGGCCGCGCGGTCGCCGACAATCTCGCGCCACGTCTCCGGCAGCCGTCCCTCGGCGACCTTGGCGGCGACGTAGGGGCGCTTGAAGAACTCCTCCAGCAGGTCGCCCATCAGCATGGTTTTAGTCCTCCTCATAACAACTCGGCGTTGGGTCTATCGGCTTCGTCGTCCGGGGAGTCTGCGGCGTCGGACAACTCCGTGCCGGGCTCTGCGTCCGCCGCTGGCATGCCCGGTGAGTCCGCTTCGTCCGACGTATCTTTCGGGCCCGGCGCGCGCTCATGCTCCGTGCCGGGTACTCCGTTCTCCTGCGGTCCGTGAACGGCCCCGTCTGCGACCGTGAAAAGGCGGTACTCGCCGCCCGCCTTGTCGAGGATCGACTTGAGCCGCGTGGGGTTGCAGTCGGTGATGAGGATCTGCCCGAACCGCTCGTCGGAGACCAGCCGGATCAGTTGTTCGACCCGCCCGGCGTCGAGCTTGTCGAACAGATCGTCCAGCAGCAGGATGGGCTTTTCGCCCCGCTCGGCGGCGACGATGGCGTACTGCGCCAGTTTCAGGGAGATCAGAAATGATTTCTGCTGCCCCTGCGAGCCGTATTTGCGCAAGGGGTAGCCGCCGATGCGCAGCACCAGGTCGTCGCGGTGAATGCCCGAGGTGGTGAATTCGTTCACGAGGTCTTTCTGCCGCGCGTCGCGCAGTATCTCGGCCAGCGGACGCTCGTTCAGCTCCGACTTGTAGTCGAGTTCGACCTGCTCGCGGTCGCCGGAGAGCGTGCGGTAGAACTCCGCGACGGCCGGCTGCAACCGTTGGGCGAACTCCTGCCGCCGCGTGTGGATCGTCTGGCCGTGTTCGCTGAGCTGCCGGTCGTAGATCTGGAGCATGGTCTCGTCGGGCCCGCTTTTGAGCAGGCGGTTGCGCTCGGCCAATACCGCATTGTAGCGCATCAGGGAGGTCATGTAGGCGCGGTCGAGCTGCGAAATGAACGCGTTGAGGTAGCGGCGGCGTTCGTCCGCGGCGTCCGAAATGAGCGCGCTGTCGGCCGGGGAGACGATCACCGCAGGGATCAGCCCGACGTGGTCCGAGAGCCGCTCGTACTCCTTGCCGTTGCGTTTGAGGAGCTTGCCGCCCTTGCGCGCGAATGAGCATACGACGGTCTCGCTCTTCCGCTCCGAGGTGACGTAACGCCCCTCGACGAGAAAGAAATCGGCTCCGTGGCGGATGCTCTGGCCGTCGGTCATGCCCAGCGCCGACTTGCACATCGAGAGGTAATGGACCGCATCGACGACGTTGGTTTTGCCCGCACCGTTGTCCCCCACCAGGCAGTTGATACCCGGGCAGAGGGCCAGCTCCTCCTGCGCGATATTCTTGAAATTGATGAGCGACAGTTTCTTCAGATACATGCCTCAAAGATACAAAAAAACCGAAAGCCTCCTTGTACATTGTGAATAGTTTTGTATCTTTGCTGCCTGTTGTACGCTAATTATAAACCAAAAACACGATACTTTCTATGGCAAAGAAGAACGTCGCCGAACCGGAAACGCTCGGCGAAGCAATGAACAAGACCGAGCTTTTCCTCCAGAACAACGGCCGCAAGCTGGCCTGGATCTTCCTGGCGCTGCTCGTCGTAGCCGCTGCCGTCTGGGGTTATCGCGCGCTCATTACGCTGCCGCGGGCCGAGAAAGCCGCCGAGATGATCGCCCAGGCACAGGCGCGTTTCGATGGCCAGACACCCGATTTCGAACTGGCTTTGGAGGGCGACGCCAACGGCGCCGGATTCCTCGAGGTGATCGATCGGTACGGCTCGACCCCCTCGGGCAACCTGGCGCGCCACTACGCCGGTATCTGCTACCTGCGTACGGGCGACCTGGAGAATGCCGCCAAATACCTGGCACAATACTCCCCGGTCAAAGGCATTCCGGGAGCGATCGTGAACGCTCAGAATCTGGGATTGCAGGGCGACGTGGCCGTCGAGCGGCAGGATTACGCCCGGGCGGTGAAACTCTATGAGAAAGCCGTCAAGGCCGCCGACAACAACCTGACGGCCCCGATGTACCTGCGCAAGGCGGGTCTTGCCGCCCGTGCCGCAGGCAATGCGGCCCAGGCTACGGCCTTTTTCGAGCAGGTCCTGACCGAATATCCCGCCTCGATGGACGCCCGCGAGGCCGAGAAACTGCTGGGAACGGTAAACTAATCCCGCAAAATGGCAACCCGCAATCACAACCTCTCCAAATTCGACTCCCCGCTGCCGTCGGCCGCCGACATGCGCTTCGGCATCGTCGTGGCCGAGTGGAACCGCGAGGTGACGGAAGCCTTGCTCGAGGGCGCCGTGCGGACGCTCCGCGCGGCAGGGTGTCCCGATCTGAACATCCAGATCAAGTACGTGCCGGGCACGTTCGAGCTGGCGCTGGGCGTGCAGTTCTTCGCCGAATACACCGACGTGGACGCCGTGATCGCCCTCGGGTGCGTCATTCAGGGCGATACGCGCCATTTCGATTTCATCTGTCAGGGCGTGACGCAGGGCATTACGCAGTTGCAGATCCAATGGAACATGCCCATCGCATTCGGCGTGCTGACCGTGAACGACATGCAGCAGGCGCTCGACCGCTGCGGCGGCCGCCTGGGAAACAAGGGCGACGAAGCGGCCGCAACGGCCATCAACATGGTCAAGTTGCAGATCGACATGGAGGCCGCCTCGCCCGACCACGAACCCGACCGCCGCAATATCAATTGACGCGGGAACAGTAGATTTTCCGTTATTCCATTCTACGGGACAAGAGGCTACAATACGACCTTTTGTCCCGTTTTCATCTGAAATCGCATGATAACCGAAAACGATGCCGTCGCTTTGCTGACCGCTGCCCGGGAGGCCGGAATCAGTCTCTTTCTGGACGGCGGCTGGGGCGTGGATGCGTTGCTGGGGCGGCAAACCCGCGCGCATGAGGACATCGATCTGTTCGCCGGGCGGCAGGAGGGGTTGCGCTTCATCGATTTGCTGCGGCAGCGCGGCTTCGAGGAGGTCGCTCGTCCCTACACCACCGCCTCGCACACCGTATGGGAGGATGCCGAGGGGCGGCTCGTCGATCTGCATCTGTTCGATTATGCTGCGGACGGTGGTATTCGGTTCGAAAATGCGCTCTATCCCGCCGGTGTATTCGCAGCCACGGGTCGGATCGGCACCGAGACGGTGCGCTGCATCCCGCCCGCGGAGCAGGTGGAGTTCCACCGGGGCTATGATTTCGATGAAAACGACCTGCACGACGTGCGGTTGCTGTGCGCCCGTTTCGGAATCCCCGAGCCCGAAGAGTATGCCGTGAGGTAACGGTCAGAACACCCCCAGATTATCCAGGAAGATCAGCAGCAGGACGGCCGGACAGACGTAACGCAGCAGGAAGATAAAGAGACCGTAGATGCGGAACCGCAGCGTGCCGTCGTTGGTGATTTGTGCCCGGAGGATCCGCCGGTCGAGCCGCCAGCCGACGAAGACGCAGGTGAAGAAACCGCCTGCGGGCAGCAGGATGTTGGCCGTGAGGTAGTCGAGCGAATCGAAGAGGTTCATCCCGGCCACGGTCCAGCGGCCCAGCACACCCAGCGACAACGAGGCCGCGGCGGCCAGCACGGCTGTGGCTGCGGTCGTGGCCCAGGCGGCCGCGCGACGGCTCAGGTGCCACTCTTCGTGTACGTAGGCCGTGATGACCTCGTGCAGCGAAATGGTCGACGTGAGGGCCGCGACGACCAGCAGCAGGAAGAAGACCGACGACCAGACCATGCTCCACGGCATGCCGTTGAAGATGCTCGGCAGGGTGATGAAGACCAGCGAGGGTCCCGATTCGGGGGCGATGCCGACGCTGAAAACCGCCGGGAAGATCACCACGCCCGCCAAAACGGCCACCAGTGTGTCGAGGATCGTGACATTCAGGGCCGTGTGGCGCAGGTTGGTGTCGGGTTTGAAATAGGAGGCGTAGGTGACCATCGTGCCGATGCCGATCGAGAGCGAGAAGAAAGCCTGCCCGAGGGCCACCAGCACGGTCGAGGGGGTCACTTTCGAGAAATCGGGCCGGAAGAAGAATCGCAGGCCGTCGCCGCCGTGCGGCATGAGCAGCGAGTGGATCGAGAGGGCGATCAAAATGACGAACAGCAGGGGCATAAGTACCTTGGCCGACCGTTCGATGCCTTTCTGGACGCCGAGCGCGATCACGAAATGGGTCGCCAGTACGAACAGCGAGGTGTAGAGCACGGGCCGCCAGGGGTTGCGGATAAAGTTGTCGAAGATGCTTTTGTACTCCTCGGCGGTCGAGTAGCGGGCCAGTTCGCCCGTGAGGGAGTGGACCATGTATTCGGCGGTCCAGCCGGAGACCACGAAATAGAAACCCAGGATCAGAAAGGCAGCTACGACGCCGTTGTAACCCAGAAAACTCCACCGGCGGTCCAGTGCCCGGTAGGCTCCCACGGCGTTGCGGTGGGTCGCGCGCCCGACCGAGAACTCGGCCACCATGAGCGGCAGCCCCAGCAGCAGCACGCAGAGGATATAGATCACCAGAAAGGCGCCTCCGCCGTTGTCGCCGGCGACATAGGGGAAACGCCAGATGTTTCCCAGTCCCACGGAGCTGCCGGCTGCGACCAGCACGGCGCTCAATTTACCACCCAGGGTGGCTCGATGCTGCGAATGTTTCATAATCCGAATTTGATCCGACACCGAATTCGAAATTCATAATTCATCATTCAGAATCACAATTATTTTCTTGCGTTCCCAATTTTCGTTCCCCGAACTGTGTCGAGAGGCGTTCCCCGAGCAACGCCAAGGAGTCGCCCATCCATCTTTTTTCATTCCGAACCGTATGCGAGGAATCTTCCGCTACCTGTTTTTGCGGCTCGTAGTTGGCAGGGACTTTCCCAACTGCTTGTCACCTTGGTACAACCCCGGGCCTGCGTCAAGGGGTGCTCGAAGCCTTGGGGCTGAAGAGCAGCCCGTCGTCGGGCAAGGCTTCGGGCTGCCGCTTCCAACCGTAGGCCGGAAGCGAACCATTCCCGGTACTTTCACCTATCATCTTGCCCTGCGACCCCTCGACGATGCTCGGGAACGAACGGGTTCTAGGATCGAGAACACTTTCCACCTTTGTCCTTTAACCCGCCTTTGGCGGCTTGACTTTGCTCACGCTCGGCATAGTCCGCCCGGCGGCCTCTGCTCTCGCTCAATCGCAAAGTTCACCTTTCATCCGCCTGCGGCACCTACCGCTCCAGCACGACGCTCACCCGGTCGAGTTTGCCGCCCAGCGGGGGCGCCAGTTTCGAGACGGTACACTTTACGTGCCTGATCTGCGGGAACACGGCATAGAGCCTCTCGATGATGTTCATGGCCACGCGCTCGATCGTGTGCTGCGTGACGCGCATCTCGGCCCGCACGACCTCGTAGACCGTGAGGTAGTTGACCGTCAACTGGACGTTGTCCTCGGCAGCCGCCTCGCCCAGCTCGGCCGTGATCTCGAGGTCGACCGTGAAGCGGTTACCCACCCGGCGCTCCATCTCGTAGCAGCCGTGCAGCGCCCGGAACTCCATGCGTTCCAGAACGATCCGGTACTCCATTCTATTCGGCGATCACCAGGTAGTAGTTCTTCTTGCCGCGCTGCACCAACAGGTATTTTCCGGCGATCAGGTCGTCGGCCGTCACCGTGCGCGCGGGGTCGGCGACTTTCTCGCGGTTGAGCGACACGCCGCCGCCCTGCACCAGCTTGCGGCACTCGCCTTTCGAGGAGAATATCTGCGTCTTTTCGGCGCAGAGGTCGACGAACGGCAGGCCCAGCTCCGAACGGGCGATGCGGAATTGCGGCACGCCCTCGAAAACCTGCAACAGCGTCTCTTCGTCGAGCCGGTGCAGCGCGTCGGAGGTGGCTCCGCCGAAGAGGATCGCCGAGGCCTCGACGGCTTTCTCCCACTCCTCGCGCGAGTGGATCATGCAGGTGATTTCCTGCGCGAGCCGCTTTTGCAGCGTGCGCAGGTGGGGCGCGGCGTCGTGCTCGGCGATCAGCGAGTCGATCGTCGGACGGTCGAGCAGCGTGAATATCTTGATGTAACGCTTGGCGTCCTCGTCCGAGACGTTGAGCCAGAACTGGTAGAATTTGTAGGGCGAGGTGTAGCGCGCATCGAGCCAGACGTTGCCGCTCTCGGTCTTGCCGAATTTGGTGCCGTCGGCCTTGGTGATCAGCGGGCAGGTGATGCCGAACGCTTCGGCTTCGGCGCCCAGTTTGCGTCGGATCAGCTCCGTGCCGGTGGTGATGTTGCCCCACTGGTCTGCGCCGCCCAGCTGCACCTTGCAGTTCATCGTCTCGTAGAGATGCAGGAAATCGAACCCCTGCACCAGCTGGTAGGTAAATTCGGTGAACGACATGCCGTCGCCCTCGCCGCTGAAGCGTTTCTTGACCGAGTCCTTGGCCATCATGTAGTTGACGGTGATGCACTTGCCGATGTCGCGGATGAAATCCAAAAACGTGATCCCTTTCATCCAGTCGTAGTTGTTCACCAGCCTGGCGGCGTTGGGTGCGTCCGAGTCGAAATCGAGGAGTTTGGCCAGCTGCCGCTTGATCGCCTCCTGGTTGTGGCGCAGCGTCTCTTCGTCCAGGAGGTTGCGCTCCTGCGACTTGCCCGAGGGGTCGCCGATCATGCCCGTGGCGCCGCCGATGAGCGCCAGCGGACGGTGGCCGCACATCTGGAAATGCTTGAGAATCATCACGCCGACCAGGTGACCGATGTGAAGCGAGTCGGCCGTGGGGTCGATCCCCAGGTAGGCCGTCGTCATCTCCTTGTCGAGTTGTTCCTTTGCGCCGGGCATGATCGTGTGGATCATGCCGCGCCATTCGAGTTCTTCGATAAAGTTTTTTGTTGCCATATTGCTCTTTTTTGTTTTTTCGGTTTGTGTTGCCTCTTCGCGGCGGGTTACTCTACCTCCAAATCCAGCGCTTTGCGTAGCTCCGCGACGAGAGGATTCTTCTCCGTGATGTATTTCACCCGGTCCTCCAACTTGATCGGCCGTGCGGCTGCGATCTGCTCGTTGACGGTTACCTCCAGCTCGATCCGGCCCGTCGTACCGGCCAGTTCGGCGATCCGCATCAGCATTCCGGTCTTGCTGCGCAGTATTTCGTCGCGCAACTCGGTCGTGGGGACACTTACCGCGAGGACGTTGTCGCGGTAAGTCATCCGTTCGAATGCCGGAACGAACCGCGGGCGTCTTTCGCGGATCAACTCCAGAATGCGGTCGCGGGCCCGTTCGAGCTTTGCCGCGCAGTCGGGATCGACTTCCGGGGACTCCGGCTCGTCGGCCGCCTCGCCCTGCGAAAGCTCTTCGTCCGAGTTATCCGCGTCGCCCAACAGCGCCGCGAGCGAGGTGCCCGAGATGAGCGGCCTGCGGACCGGGCGGGCCGGCTGTGTCGCCGGCTGCGGTGCGGACCCCGAATCCGGGTCGGCTGCGGGCCGTACGGTCGGGGGTGCCGGAGCAGTCGGTGCGGCCGGCGGCTCGCTCCGGGCGGGTTGTCCGGAGCCGGGCTGCGCGGTCGGCGCAACGGAGTCCTTCGCTTTTGCCGCCGAGACCGGGGCCGCCGCTGCTTTTACCCGGGCCGCTGCTGTTTCCGGTGTAACGGTAGCCGCGGGAGCGGCCGCAGTCGGAACCGCCGTTGCGGGCTCGGCCGTTGCCGTTGCAGGCGCCGAAGCCGCCGGACGGGATGTCAGTTCAGGCAGGGGATACTCCGCGGAGGAGGTCAGGGTGTCATTTTTTTTTTGGCCGAGCCCGGCGATCTTCATCAGGCCCAGCTCGACGAGCAACCGTTGGGAGGACGATTGCCGGATTTTTCCGTCGAGTTCCGTCAGCACGGAGATGGCGCGGAACAGAAACTCGACCTGGCAGGCCTGGGCCTGCGCGCGGTATCGTTCCAGCAGCGTTCCGGTCATCTCGATCAACCGCAGCGTCTCGGGGCGCTTGGCCATCAAGAGGTCGCGCATGTGGCGGTTCAGGCCGGCCATGAACGTCTGACCCGAAAATCCTTTCGAGAGCACCACGTCGAAGGCGACCAGCGCATCGACCCAGTTGCCCTCGAGGAGCAGCTGCGTCAGACCGAAATAGGTGTCGTAATCCAGTACGTTGAGCGTCTGGGCCACGTTGCGGTAGTCGAGCCTTTGGCCGCAGAACGAGACGGCCTTGTCGAACATGGACAAGGCGTCGCGCATGCCGCCGTCGGCTTTCTGCGCGATGAGGTTCAACGACTCTTCGTCCGCCTCGATGTGTTCGGCCGAAGCGATGAACTTGAGGTATTCGACCGCGTCCTCGACGCGGATGCGGTTAAAATCGTAGATTTGGCAGCGCGAGAGGATCGTGGGGATGATCTTGTGTTTCTCGGTGGTGGCCAGGATGAAAATCGCGTGCGCGGGCGGCTCTTCGAGGGTCTTCAGAAAAGCGTTGAACGCCGCGGCCGAGAGCATGTGGACCTCGTCGATGATGAAAACCGAGAAGCGGCCCACCTGCGGTATGATGCGCACCTGCTCGATGAGCGTGCGGATGTCCTCCACGGAGTTGTTCGACGCGGCATCCAGCTCGTGGATGTTGAGCGAGCGTCCCTCGTTGAACGAGCGGCACGACTCGCACCCGTTGCACGCCTCGGCGCCCTCGGGCGTGAGGCAGTTGATGGCCTTGGCGAAGATGCGGGCGCAGGTCGTTTTGCCCACGCCGCGGGGACCGCAGAAGAGGTAGGCGTGGGCCAACTGCCCGCGCTCGATGGCGTTCTTGAGGGTCGAGGTGATGTGCTGCTGCCCGACGACCGAAGAGAAAGTCGCGGGGCGGTATTTGCGTGCGCTGACGATAAAATCACTCATGGTAGCGCAAAGATACCGAATAAATTCCTAATCCACAATTCACCATTCAGAATTATCGGCCCGCCCGGAATTTTTGGCGGGCGACTCCGTTTGAAGCGGCGGACAAAACGGAAACGGAGGACATTTCCTCCTCCGTTCCGAATACCCTAATTATGAATTGTGAATTTTAAATTGTGAATTGTTCTCTGCGTCAGTCCTCCATCTCGACCGAGCCGTCGGGCTGTACGTTGAACTGAATCTGGTAGTATTGCAGCGATTTCTTGCCTGCGCTCTCGACCATCTCCTTGCCGTTTTCGGTAACGTTCACATCGAATGAGGTCTCGATCGCGCCCACATTCTTGCCGCGGTCGAACAATTCGACGCCCGATGAGAGCACCTCGGCGATGTCGTAGCTCGAAACGCTCTGGAAAGTGTAGTTGTCGGGGATCGTCGCCTTGGCCTCTTCGTACTGTTTTTGGACCGCCGCGGGGTCGATCCGCTCGGGCGAGATGCCGTGGACCTTTTCGAAGTCGACGCGGTTCTGACCGGTGGCTTCGCGCAGGTCCGAAACATTGCCCTTGGCCGGACCCGAAAGGGTGAACGTCTGGGTGAAGCAGTCCCCGGCCTCGTTGACCAGATAGACCGTAACGCGCAGCAGCTCGTTGCCCAGTTCCTCGCCCTCCTGCCAGAGGATGCGGTAGATTTTCCACTGTGCGAGGTCGATGTTTTTCTTCACCGTCTGCGCCACGAGCGCCGTGGCTTCGGGGGTGTCCATCTTCGGACCGCTGTTGCCGACTGCGCCGCAGGAGCAGCACAATGCCGCAACGGCGGCGACAAAAAGAGAGCGGATTTGTTTTATCATAATCGTTCTGTTTAGAGTTTGACGTATGACAAATATAGTCCGAAAATTCTCCGAAAAGAAGCATCCGGTCCGAAAAAATCGACTTTGCGGACAAATTGGCACACCGGTGGCAGCCGCTTCCTGTCATATCGTGTCAAAAGATGACACGCTGTCGGGTGGAAATCCCTTGGCAGGCCTTTTGCGGTGGTATGTTTCGAACAAACGGGAAAACAAAAAACTATACTACCATGAATATCAACACATTGACCATCAAGGCGCAGGAGGCGCTCCAGGCGGCGCTGACCCTTGCGCAGCAGCGCGGACAGCAGGCCGTCGAGCCGCTGCACCTGCTGAGCGTCCTCGTGCGCGAGGACGATTCGCTCGCCACGTTCCTCTTGGGGCGCGTGGGGGTAAACGTGCGTACGCTGCGCGAGGAGGTTTCGCAGGCCGTGGACTCCCTGCCGCGCGTCGAGGGCGGCGGCGAACAGTTCTTCGCCCAGGAGACGACCCGGCTGATCCAGCGGGCCGTGGATTTCACCAAGAAATTCGGTGATAAATACGCTTCGGTCGAGCACCTGCTGTTGGGACTGTTGGCCGAGCGCGGCCGGGCCGCCGACATCCTCAAACGCAGCGGCGCCACCGAGAAAGAGCTGCTCGAAGCCATCCGCACGTTCCGCAAGGGGGCCACGGTCGATTCGCAGACCTCCGAGCAGCAGTTCGACGCGCTGGGCAAGTATGCCGTCAACCTCAACGAGCAGGCCCGGCAGGGCAAACTCGATCCGGTGATCGGGCGCGACGAGGAGATCCGCCGCGTGTTGCAGATTCTCTCGCGGCGCACGAAGAACAACCCCATCCTCGTGGGCGAGGCCGGCGTGGGCAAGACCGCCATCGCCGAGGGCATCGCCCGCCGGATCATCGACGGCGACGTGCCCGAGAACCTCAAGTCGAAATCGATCTACTCGCTCGACATGGGTGCGCTGATCGCGGGCGCCAAATACCAGGGCGAGTTCGAGGAGCGGCTCAAAGCCGTGGTGCAGGAGGTGACGGCCAGCGAGGGCGAGATTCTACTGTTCATCGACGAGATTCACACCCTGGTGGGCGCCGGCAAGACCTCGGGGGCGATGGATGCGGCCAACATCCTCAAGCCGGCTCTGGCGCGCGGCGAACTGAGGACGATCGGCGCCACGACGCTCGACGAGTTCCAAAAGTATTTCGAGCAGGACAAGGCCCTCGAACGCCGTTTTCAGATGGTCCGCGTCGACGAACCCTCGCGCGAGGACGCCATTTCGATCCTCCGCGGTCTGAAAGAGCGTTACGAGAACCACCACCAGGTGCGGATCAAGGACGAGGCGATCGTGGCCGCGGTCGAACTTTCGACGCGCTACATCACCTCGCGCTTCCTCCCGGACAAGGCCATCGACCTGGTCGACGAGGCGGCTTCGCGCCTCAGGCTGGAGATGAACTCCGTGCCCGAGGAGATCGACACCCTCGACCGCCGGGTCCGCCAGCTCGAGATCGAGCGCGAAGCCATCCGCCGCGAGAAAGACAAGGAGCGCGTCGAGCAGCTCACCAAGGAGATCGAGGAGCTCAAGGCCCGCGATGCCGAGATGCGCGCCAAGTGGCAGGGGCAGCGCGACCTGCTGCGGAAGATCCAGTCCAACAAGGACCGGATCGAGGCACTCAAGGTCGAGGCCCAGCAGGCCGAGCGTGAGGGCGATTACGGCCGCGTGGCCGAAATCCGCTACGGCAAGATTCAGCAGGCCGAAAAGGAGATCGCAGCCTTTCAAGAGGAGTACAAGCTGGCTTCGGCCAACGGTTCGATGATTAAGGAGGAGGTCGATGCCGAGGACGTGGCCGAGGTCGTGTCGCGCTGGACGGGCATTCCCGTCACGCGCATGCTGGCTTCGGAGCGCGAGAAACTGCTCCACCTCGAGGACGAGCTGCACAAGCGCGTCATCGGACAGGACGCGGCCATCCAGGCCATTTCGGACGCCGTGCGCCGTTCGCGCGCCGGGCTGAGCGACCCGCGTAAACCCATCGGTTCGTTCATCTTCCTCGGCACCACGGGTGTGGGCAAGACCGAACTGGCCAAGGCGCTGGCGGAGTTCCTGTTCAACGACGACCAGATGCTCACGCGCATCGACATGAGCGAGTACCAGGAGCGGCACAGCGTCTCGCGGCTGGTGGGAGCGCCTCCGGGATACGTCGGTTACGACGAGGGCGGCCAGCTCACCGAGGCCGTGCGCCGCAAGCCCTACTCGGTGGTGCTGCTCGACGAGATCGAAAAAGCGCATCCCGACGTCTTCAACATCCTCTTGCAGGTTCTGGACGACGGGCGGCTGACGGACAACAAGGGCCGCACGGTCGATTTCCGCAACACGATCGTAATCATGACCTCGAATATGGGGGCGCAGATCATCCAGGAGAATTTCGCCGGAGCGGCCGACGGGAACCGGCTCCCGGCCGAGGTCGTGGAGCGCACGCGGCGGGAGGTGATCGACCTCTTGAAGCAGCACCTCAAACCCGAGTTCCTGAACCGGATCGACGAGATCGTCATGTTCGAACCGCTGACGCGCCGCGACATCGAACGCATCGTCGACATGCAGCTGGGCATCGTGCGGCGGATGCTCGCCGAGAACGGCATCCGGCTCGAATACACCGACGCCGCGCGCGAGTGGATCGCCCGCGCGGGTTACGATCCCCTCTACGGGGCACGGCCCGTGAAGCGGACCATCCAGCGCTACGTGGTGAACGACCTTTCGAAGCGCATCCTTGCGGGCGACGTGCGGCGCGAGGAGCCGATCCGCATCGACGCCGACGAGCGGGGGCTGACTTTTACCAACTGATCCTTTCCGGATTTTCCGGCAGGCGGTACGGAGCGCTCCGTACCGCTTTTTTTGCAGGGGCGGGGTCCGTCTCGGGATTTTTTCGTACATTCGCTTTCGCAAAACCACCTACAACGATGCATGTCCGCCTGGTCGATACCGTCGCACGCGACTCCTTTCACGAAATGTTCAACGCGGCGCTGCTGTCGATGTGCCTCACGGCTTTCGAGCGCGTGGAGTACGTGTGCCACCCCTCGCAGCAAGCGTGCATTCGGCGGGTGCTCGAACGGCATGCGCCCGCGACCGATCTGAAACGGGTCCGGTTCCGCCCGACGGCGGTCGTCCGGCGGGAGGGACCCGTCGGCTGGGTGTGCCGCTATGCGCTGGGGGCGCTCGTCAACCTGTGGCAGCTCCTGACGCTTCCGCGCGGGGAGCAGTTGATCTACACGACCAACAACCCCCTGGGACTGTGGGCCCTGAACCTGCTGTGCCGGCTTCGTCCGCGGCGCGTGGTGGTGGTTTGCCACGGCGAACTGGAACTGCTCGCGCAGTGCCATCCCTGGTGGAGGGCGTCGGGCTGGTTCGGGGCCTTGCTGCGGCGGACGTTCGCCCGCACGACCCTGGCACCCGGACTGAAATGCTGCGTGCTGGGGCGCTCGATCCTCCGTAATCTCACGCCGTATGTCGCTCCGAAGAACCGCGCGGCGTTCTTCTCGATCGACCACCCCTATTTTTTCTCTGAGGCCCCCGCCGCTCCCGCTCCCCATGCGCAGCTGCGGGTCGGGACCGTCGGGCAGTTGACCCCTGCCAAGGGGCTGCACCGCATCGTGGAACTCGCGCGGGAGATTCCCGTGCCGCTCGTGGTCGTGGGGCGCACCTACGGCTTCGACGGCCACGCCGCGTGCCGCAACGTGCGTTTCGTGGCCGGCGCCGACAACGGGTTCATTCCCCGCGAACGCTACGACTCGGAGGCGGCCGCCCTCGACTACCTCGTTTTCGCCTACGATCCCGACGGATACCGGCTCACGGCCAGCGGCGCCCTCTTCGATGCCCTGAACCTCTGCCGCCCGGTCATTACGCTGCGCAACGATTATTTCGACGACGTGCTGCGCCTGCGCGCGGGATACGTGGTCGATACGGTGAACGACATGGCCGCGCTGGTGCGGCGGTTGGCCGCCGCGTGGCCCGAAAACCCCGATTACAGCCTCTTCTGCGAGAACCTACTCCGCCTGCGCGCCGAATTTGCGGTCGAAACCGTCGCGTCGCGTTTCCGCGAGGCGCTCCGCACGCTTTATCCCGAATCCAAAAAAGCCGAACGATGACGCTCCCGATGAAACTGGTCGAATGCGTGCGCAACCTCTTCGATACGCTGCTCTATTTCGCCGTCATGGCCTGGAAAGAGAATTTCCGCAACTACATCCGCCGCGCAGGCCCGGTGGGCGAGCCGCGCGCGGCGATGGTCATCCTGGGGAACGGGCCCTCGCTCGGGGAGGACCTCCCGCGGCTGATCGCACGCGGCGAGTACCTCGAGAAGGATTTCCTGGCGGTCAATTTCTTCGCCGACGACGAGCGCTTTGCGGTCGTCCGCCCGGCCTATTACGTCCTCTCGGACCCGATGTTCTTCCGCCGAAGCGCTTACCGCGACCGGGTGATGGAATTTTATAAAACACTGAACGAGCGGGTGACATGGCCCATGAACCTCTACGTGCAGTACTACAACCCCGAGCATTTCGACTACCGGGCCGTGCTGCCCAACCCCCTGATCCGCATCGTGCGCTTCCACACCCAGGTATACCGCGGTTTTCCCGGCGTGGAGCGCTGGCTCTTCCGCCGCGGGCTGGGCAGCGCCAATTTCGGTACGGTGGTGCAGGTGGGGGAGTATGTGGCCCTGTTGCTTGGGTACCGGCGGATCGAACTGTACGGCGTGGACCACACGCTGCTCGAGGGGCTGACGGTGGACGACGGGAACCGCCTCTGCCGCCTCGACCGCCACTATTACGACGACGGTTCCTCTACCGCCGTTCCGCAGCCCATCTTCCAGAAAGTTCCGCCCCGGCCTTACACGATGGCGGTCTACCTGGCGGAGGTGGCCGAACTCTTCCGCGGCCACGAGGTGTTGCGCGACTTTGCCATTTCGCTCGGGGCGCGGATCGTCAACCGCACGCGCGGCTCGATGATCGACGCCTACGAGCGCGAGCCGCTCGAATGAGCGCTATTGCGGCAGCTTCCGCCCGGCGGCGATGATCTCCGCCATCGTAAAATCCTCGGGGTAGTCGATGTCCAGCCCCTCGATGCGGTCCACGACGGCCATCCACGGGCTATTGCCGATCCGTCGGTGGCGCGTGCGCCAGAGTGCGGCCGGAAAGATGAAAAAGGCGCTGGTCTCGACATAGACCGGTTCGATGGTCTGCGTGCGGGGAATGTCGTCGAGCGAGTAGTTGAGCGGCTGCCCCTCGTACCAGGCGAATGTCTGGATTCGCTCGGCGCTGAAAGCCGAGTCGTACGCGCCCGAAAGCACCTTGTCGAGCGCCTCGGAGATGGTCTGCGACCGGATAAAGGGCGAGGTGGCGTGTGCGAGCAGGTAGAGGTCCGCCTCGACCTGCTGCGTGAAACTGTCGTATATCTCCCGTCCGAGCGTCGTATCGCGGTCCAGTTCGTCGCTCCGCTTCAGAAACCGCACCCCCTCGGGCAGCAGCTCGCGCACCCGCTCGTCGCTGCAAAAGACCCACACCTCGTCGATTTGCCCGACGTTGCGAAGCGTCTTGAGAATATGGCACAGGAGCGGTTCACCGCCCAGCAGGCGCAGGTTCTTGCCCGCGACGCGCTGGCTGTTCAGCCGGATAGGGACGAATGCTACGGTTTTCATAGGATGCTATCTCTCGATTTGTTTCATTGTACCAGCAGGTTGCAGCCCCGGATGTCGCTGCGGTCGATGCGCCCCTCGACCTCGAATGCTCCGTCGGCGTGGACGCGCCCGATGTCCTGGGTCTGAATGAATGCGCAGGACCAGCGGTTCGCCAGGTCGATGACGTTCAGTCCGCCCCGTGCCCCGACGGGCAGTTGCTCGAACGGGTCGTTCACGTCGCGCGCCACCACGCGCATCCACCCCGGGCAGCGGAAGCGGTTGCCTCCCTTGGAGTAGGCCTGCGAGGTCAGCTCGGCCATGCCATACTCCGAATGGATTGCCCCGACGCCGAACGCCCGGCAGAGAATCGCGTGGAACTCCTCCTTGGGCAGCTCTTCGCGGTAGCCTTTCATCCCGCCCGTCTCCATGACAACCGTGTCCCGCAGCCGCGGTGCATGCCGCTCGGCCAGCTCCCACAGCGCATAGCTTACGCCGAGCAGGATTTTGGGTTTCGGGTCGGCGGCCATGTCGGCGACGAGCCGTTCGTACTCATCGAGGTAGAAGCCGCCCGAGCCGCACGCGGCGATGAGCCGGTCGGCCATGTAGACCAGCGACGAACCCCGTCGCCGCAGGTAGTTGGGCAGCAGCGCATAGATGCTCCAGCGCGCCGGGTCGCCGTAGAACGTGCGGAACGAAGCGCCGAACGCCTCCTCGTAGAGCGCGAGCGACCGCATCGGGTGCCGCGCGGGGGTCATCCCCGTCGTGGCGCTCGAGGTGAAGACCGCTTCGGGCGGCGTATCGCCGCAGTAGACCTCGTGGGTCTTGAACAACTGGATCGGCAGAAAGGGTATTTCGGCGGCCTTTTCGACGGTGTGTGCGCACACACCGATCTTTTCGAGGTATTCCCGGTAGGGCGGACACGCAGCGGCCTGACGCCGGAACAACTCCAGTGCCGCCCTTTCGAACGCCGCCCGGTCCGTCTCGGTGAAGCGGAATATGTTGTACGACTCCGGCATTATTTGCAAAGATAGTAATTATAATCAAAAATATTTTTCTATCTTTGTTAAACGCAATTCCGAAGCGGGTTGCAACATACTGTTTTGCACGAAAGTGTAAGTTCTATCTTCTGTGAACGAAATCTGGTAAATTTCAAACTTGATGAAGATAGGCATAGTTATTTCCATCACGTCTACGGCGTGGAATTGTGTCCTATTTAATCATGAGGGTTTGCCAGAGCCTGTTCACATAAATGGGATTTCAGTTCCACGCTTTCTTGTTGTGTATGGCTCTTTCGGGACTGGAGGGCGCTAACTCCGATTTCCTATGAAGAAATTTCAGCAAATTGTCATGCGGCTGTTTCAGGCTGCCGCACGGGCATTTCGAACTGTTTTTTCCATGCAGACATCGAGTGACTATTATCGAGCAGACTGGCATCGTCCCGATCCGGACGAAAGCAGATAATAACTCAAACCCAAATCCATCATCCAATGAAACTGTTCAAACAAAAAATGACTTACATCTCCGAGAATATCAAATTCACGGGAGATATCGAAGCCAATGCCGACGTAACCATCGACGGGGAGGTGTACGGAACGATCCGTTCGACCAAACACGTGGAGCTGGGCCCGACGTCCCGCTTCGAGGGGGATATCGAGAGCGACTCGGCGCTGGTATGCGGTTTTGTCAAGGGTAGTATCGTGACCCGGCGTTCGCTGGAGGTGCGCAAGCCCGCCACGGTCCACGGCGATCTGGTTTCGGCGCTCGTTCAGGTCGAGTCCGGAGTGGTCATCCAGGGGAAGATCGTCTCCAGTCCCGAAGAGCAGAAAGGGCTCCTTGCGGTTGCTTCCGACCATGCGACCGACTGTTACGAGACGGTTGAGGAGTAGACGGGGCTGCGAAACCGATTTCGCAATCGGTACCATCAGGTGGGACGCTCGTTATAGGGCATTCCACCTGATGACTTACGGACGTTGTGGCGTGGCTGAACTTTTCGGCTGCCGGGCCGAGATTTAGGCTCTGCTTGCTGCTGTGTTGTCCGGCCTGTTTCGGTTGAGAGGCGGGACCGAGGTGTTCCGCTTTCGGTTTGCCGTGCGAACCGGAGCGGCTGAGAGAATCGCTGCCGGGCTGTGATTTCGGCCGGAGGATCGGCCTATACGGTAAGAGCTGCAATTTCAGCGCATGCGGCCGCGTCGGCCGTTCCGGCCGTAAAACGCAAAAACAACGACTCGCGGTCCGGACCGAATCCGCCCCGCTGTCGTTGTTTTTGCCTGCGGGCCGCTCGCCGGCCCTGCCTTCGGGATGCTGTCGTGCTGCCAGGCCGGCCCTATTTGCGGACCTTGGGCGCCAGCATCATATTCATCTTCTTGCCGTCGAGTTTGGGCATGGTCTCCACCTTGGCCACATCTTCCAGGTCGGTGGCGAAGCGCAGCAGCAGGATTTCACCCTGCTCCTTGAATACGATCGAACGACCGCGGAAAAAGACGTAAGCCTTGACCTTGGCACCCTCTTTCAGAAAATTCTGCGCGTGCTTCAACTTGAAATTGTAGTCGTGCTCATCGGTCTGCGGGCCAAAACGAATCTCTTTGACCACTACCTTTACCTGATTGGCTTTCAGTTCTTTGGCTTTCTTCTTCTGCTGGTAGAGGAATTTCTGGTAGTCGTCGATGCGGCATACGGGGGGCTCGGCTTTTGGCGAAATTTCGATCAGGTCGAGTTCCATCTCGTCGGCCAGGCGGAGCGCATCGCGGATCGGCAGTACCCGCGGCTGGCCGACGTTGTCGCCGACCACGCGCACTTCCGTAGCCGTGATCTCCGAGTTGATCCGGTGGGGATTCTCCTTTACGGGCGGGCGGCGTCCGAAGCGGTTGTTGGTGCCGGATGCCGGTTTCGGTCTGTTATTCCCGGGGGTAAACGGCCGCGGCGGGAATGGTTTTGGTGCTGCGATAGTTGTACGTATTAGTTAAGTTAATAATTGTGTTTCACGTTTTCCGGCTCCTGTCGGCGGTGGCCCCGCGGCGTTTGCGCCGCGTTTTCAGTTCGGACCCCGCTCCGAACCCTTTCCGAGGAAAGGGCTTTGCGGGGCTCGGTTGCCGGCCTGGGTAATTACCGTACTCTTGGCGGCGTCGGCCGCCTTTGGTATTTTCCCCGGAAAGTCTGCCTTGCCGTCCTGCCTGTCGGCCGGTTCCGCAGTTGGGCCTTAATTCTCAATTCTTAATTTTTAATTATGAATTGCGCAACTTGTTGGCTTCCATCTCTTCGTGTACCAGCCCGGCGATCAGGTCGCGGAACGCTTCCATCGACATCTGTCCCTTGTCCCCCTCGCCCTGGGCGCGTACCGAAACCAGCCCCTCGGCCTCCTCTTTTTCACCCACGATCAACAGATAGGGCGTGCGCTTGAGCTCGTTGTCGCGTATCTTGCGGCCGATCTTCTCGTTGCGGTCGTCCACCTGCGTGCGGACGTCGTTGCGGTTGAGGTAGTCGGCGACCCGGTGGGCGTAGTCGTTGAACTTCTCCGAAATGGGCAGCACGACCACCTGGTCGGGCGCGAGCCAGAGCGGGAACTTGCCGCCCGTATGCTCCAGCAACACGGCCACGAAGCGCTCCATCGACCCGAACGGTGCGCGGTGGATCATGATCGGGCGGTGCAGCCGGTCGTCGGCGCCCTTGTAGGTCAGGTCGAATCGTTCGGGCAGGTTGTAGTCCACCTGGATGGTGCCCAGCTGCCACTTGCGTCCGATGGCGTCCTTGACCATGAAGTCGAGCTTGGGACCGTAGAACGCGGCTTCGCCGTACTCGATGACCGTCGTCAGTCCGCGCTCCCGGGCCGCCTGCATGATCGCCGCTTCGGCCTTGTCCCAGTTCTCGTCCGAGCCGATGTATTTCTCCTTGTTATTGGGGTCGCGCAGCGAAATCTGTGCCGTATAGTTGTCGAACTTGAGCGTTTTGAAGATGTAGAGCACGATGTCGATCACGCGCTCGAACTCCTCCAGCAGCTGGTCGGGTCGGACGAACAGGTGGGCGTCGTCCTGCGTGAACCCTCTCACGCGCGTCAGTCCGTGCAGCTCGCCCGACTGCTCGTAGCGGTAGACGGTGCCGAATTCGGCCAGCCGCACGGGGAGCTCCTTGTACGAGCGGGGCTTCGAGCGGTAGATTTCGCAGTGGTGGGGGCAGTTCATCGGTTTGAGCAGGTACTCCTCGCCCTCGATGGGGGTGTGGATGGGCTGGAACGAATCCTTGCCGTATTTGGCGTAGTGGCCCGAGGTGACGTAGAGCTCCTTGTTGCCGATATGCGGGGTGATGACCTGCTGGTAGCCGTACTCTTTCTGCACGCCGCGCAGGAACTGCTCCAGCCGCTCCCGCAGAGCGGCGCCTTTCGGCAGCCACAGCGGCAGCCCCTGACCGACACGCTGCGAGAACGTGAACAGCTCGAGCTCCTTGCCCAGCTTGCGGTGGTCGCGCTTCTTGGCCTCCTCCAGCATCACCAGGTACTCGTCGAGCATCGATTTCTTGGGGAACGTAATGCCGTAGATGCGCGTGAGCATCTTGTTCTTCTCGTTGCCGCGCCAATAGGCACCGGCCACGGAGGTGAGCTTCACGGCCTTGATATAGCCCGTATCGGGAATATGCGGTCCGCGGCAGAGGTCCGTGAACGCACCGTTGGTGTAGAACGAAATGGTGCCGTCCTCGAGATCCGTAATCAGTTCGACCTTGTATTGGTCGCCTTTCGCGGTGAAAGTCTCGAGCGCTTCGGCCTTGGGAACCTCGCGCCGGATGAGCCGCTCTTTGTTGCGCGAGAGTTCGACCATTTTCTGCTCGATGCGCGCAAGGTCGGCCTCGGTGATGGGCACGGGGGAGTCGACATCGTAGTAGAAGCCGTTTTCGATGGCCGGGCCGATGCCGAACTTGATGCCCGGGTAGAGGGCCTCGAGGGCTTCGGCCAAGAGGTGCGACGAGGTGTGCCAGAAAGCGTGCTTGCCCTCCGGATCGTCCCATTTGTAGAATCGGATGGAGGCATTCTCCCCGATCGGGCGCGTCATGTCCTGCGTCGCGCCGTTTACCGAGGCCGCCAGCGAGTCAGCAGCTAAACGAGGGCTGATGCTCTGGGCGATCTGGTAGGCTGTCGTCCCGTCGGCATACTCCCTTACGGAGCCGTCGGGAAAAGTGATTTCAATCATCTGTTCTTATTCGTTAAGTTTTTCGGGCCCGAAGCGCTTCCACAATTACGAGACGGAATACGCCGCGAAACCCTCGTCGGTCAATTCAAAATTCACATTCGGTCGCCGTGCCGTTAACCCGCCGCCCGGAGGCTTCTCTTTGCCCCCGCCCGGCATAGTTCGCAAACGGTCTCAGCCCACGCTCGCAAGTTCACCTCCCGGACGTATCGCGGAACGACTGGTCGCGCGAAGCGCGTTCGCGTTCGGCGCGCTGGAGCGGATCGGCCGTCCAGGCGGACCAGGCGCGGCGCCGCGCCACGATGTCCAGCGCCAGGTAGATGGCGTTGCGCATCGACTGCGGGTCGGCCAGGTCCTTGCCGGCGATGTCGAAAGCCGTGCCGTGGTCGGGCGAGGTGCGCACGGCCGAGAGCCCGGCGGTGAAATTCACACCCTCGGGCGAGAGGGTCTTGAACGGAGCCAGCCCCTGGTCGTGGTACATGGCCAGCACGCCGTCGTACTTGGCATAGCCGCCTCCCGCGAAGAGCCCGTCGGCGGCGAAAGGTCCGAAAGCCAGCACCCCTTTCGAAAAGGCTTCGACGATGGCCGGCTTGATGACCTCCACCTCCTCGCGGCCCACCAGCCCGCCGTCTCCGGCATGGGGGTTGAGCGCCAGCACGGCGATGCGCGGTTCGACGATCCCGAAATCGGCGATCAGCGTCCGCCGCAGGTTCTCCAGGTCGCGGACGATCTTCTCGCGCGTGATGCTGCGGCTGATCTCCGACACGGGGATGTGCTTGGTGACCAGCCCCACGCGCAGCAGGTCGCTGCACAGGATCATCATCGGCTCGCCCTCGAATTCGGCCCCGAAATATTCGGTATGCCCCGTGTAGCGGAACGCGTCGCTCTGGACGGTCTCCTTGTCGAACGGTGCCGTGACCAGAGCGTCGAGATGGCCCTCCTTGAGGTCGTGCACGGCCGCGGCGAGCGCCTCGACGGCGGCCTGTCCGGCCTCGGGGGTGGCTTTGCCGGGCTCGACGGCCGCGATGCGGCCCGCGGCGACGAGGCTGACCCGGCCGGGCCGGGCGTCGCGGGCCGACGGGACGGGGTGCAGCTGCAACTCCTCGGTCTGGGCGAGCGTATTTCGGTAACAGGCGGCCGCTTCGGGCGAACCGTAGACCACGGGCGTCATGAGTTCGGTCATGCGCGGGTCGGCGAGCGCCTTGAGGATGACCTCCCAGCCGATGCCGTTGGGGTCTCCCTGCGTGATGCCTATTCTGAGTTTGTGTTCGGACATGGATATTTCTATTTCAACTTACAAAGATAACTATATTATTCAGAATCCGCAACGGCTTTCGGGGAATTTTTCCGCTGCCGCTCCGGGGTCCGGTCGCAGCTAAATCGAAAATTGCATCCCGTCCCGCGTTTCTTTTGCAATCGGGTGATTTTTTGCTATCTTTGTTTTCGTACTCTGTGAGGGGTACGGACATACCATACGAAAAAGCGCATTGGCTTTTTTCTTACTCGTGAAACCTGGGAAATTTCAGTAACGTAAGGAATAAAAGTTGATGCTCGCGTCGTTTTCGGCGCGGGCCATCTCCATATCCTACGTTACGGGCTTCCCAGGGCCTCACGGGTGGATTAACGGGCGGTCCGCGTTTTCGTAGCCAGCCAAAAATTTGCGACTATGAAAAAGTCTGAAATTCAATGCGAGCAGCTGCGAACCTCGATGCTCTCGATTGTTTTCGATCTGGTGTACAGTACGTTTTGGTCCTCCCGTTCGGAACGCGAACGGCACGCCGAGCCGCTGCTGCGGGTGCAGGTCGTCGTCAAGCGGCTCGCCGGCGTACTGTTCCAGGCCCCGGCTGCCGACGGAAGCACGCCCCGGCAGGTCCGCGAGTGCGTCGAACTCTTCGTACAGGAGGTCGAACGGCTGGGCGAAAGGCACGAAATCGGCAAAAAGCAGTTGTTCGAAGCGCGTGAAAAACTGGAAGAGATGCGGCTGTTGGCCGAGAAGATGGCTGCCCACTGCGCCGAAATGGAGGCCGAAGAGGCTGCGCAGCCGCTTTAGTTTGGACGGCTTTCCGCCAAGCCTCTTTTTTTCATCCTGCCGCTCTGCCTTGGGATTACCGCGCTTTGGGAGCGGTCCGGTCCAGGATCCATTGCTGCACGGGGTCGATACCCCGGAGATACTCCTCCCAGGTCGGCGCCAGTTCCACATCGGGTCGCAGCACACACTCCCCGTTGCGGCTCGCGTCGGGCCGCGCGAAGAATTTGGAGCTGACCGAGCCGCGCAGCCCCGTATGGGGCAGCTCCCACATCAACAGATCGCCGTAGTGCGACGGCCGGAACGCAGCCTGCCGGCCCACGATCTCCCCGATGCCGTTGTCCGCGATCATCGTCGCCAGAATGCCCGCGCTGCTGAATGTTCCGGGCCCCTGCACCACGATCACGCGGCCCCGGAAACAGCGCTGCGGGTCGCGGTTGGTGAGGAACAATTCCTGCGTCGCTTCGTCCCGCCCGTCCGATCTGAAGAGCGAGTCGCGCTGGTCGTAGAGCCGGTCGGGGTCGAGCGTCTGGCCGGACCGCTCGAACCGCTCCCGAAGCCGCTGCGCCATTCGGGGGTATTGCTGCTCCCAGAGAGGCGAGAGACGGATCGAGGAGGAGAAAGTTCGGAGCGAGTCGAGGGGCCGCAGCCACGAGAGCAGCACGTCGCACAGCCGGCTGTTGCCGCCTGAGTTGCGGCTCAGGTCGATCACCAGGGTGCGGATGCCCTCGGCCTCGATGCGGCGGAACAGCTCCTCGGCGAAGCGGTCGAAGCGGGGCATGCGTTGCAGCTGCGCCTCCATTTCGTCAGTAATCTCGGTTCCGGTGTAGCGGTACATGGCACGCGCGGTGCTCTGATCCTGGCAGCGGTTGAACTGGAGGTAGCACACGTTCCGTCCGGGCAGCAACGTGTAGGCGAACGGGTCCCGCGTCGGTCGGACGGGGTAGTCGGCTGGGGCCTTGCGTACCGAGGCCAGGTTGCGCACTTTGCCGGGACGGGGAGTGAGTTCGATCCGCTCTCCGTCCGAAAAGACGATCCGAAGCGCCGAATCCGCCCGGGCGCAGGGGCTCTGCTGCCAGAGAGCGGGCGCTTGCAGCAGCATGTTCGCCAGGAGGCGGAAACCGGCTTCGTTGTCGTAGCTGAGCATCGTGCGGAGGCTTTCCAACACCTCCTGCACGGGACGGTCGTTGAGGCTGTCGATCCGCTTGCCCAACGCGGATTCCCACTCCGGGGCCACGGCTTGCAGGCGCAGTTCGCGGCCGTCGCCGAAGAGTTCGAGCGGGTAGTGGCTGCGCGCCTGCGAGTGCGGATAGACCTGCGTATGACCGTCGTGCAGCCGGGCCGCGATCCGTTGCAACAAGGGTTGCAACTCTGCCGCCGAGCGGCAGCGGGCCGCCAGGCGATAGCCCGCTTCGGAGATGCTGTCTGCGGAAAAAGGGGCCTCTTCACCGGTGCAGAACGCCGGATGGCTCGTGCGCAGCAGGTCCACGAAGAGCAGCAGGTCCCGCTGGCAGGGGTTGCCCGCGATGTAGTCCTCGCGCTGTTCGACCGCGGGGTTGGTATAAGGGGTTTGGGCTGGCAGCGGTGCCGCGAACGGCAAGGCGAAGAGCAGCAAAAGGTTTTTCGGCATGTGCTTTGGGGGCGATCGTGTTCCGGGCCGTATCGTTTTACTCGGGCCGGGCGTCCGCCCGGCGACGGAACTCGGCGCAGACGATGCCGGTCGCCATCGCTACGTTGAGCGACTCGGAGCCGTGCCGGTCCGCGGGCCAGGGCGGGATGAACAACTTGCGGGTGAGGGTGCGGGCCGCGGCGTCGGAGATTCCGCGCCCCTCGTTGCCCATCACCACGACGCCCGCCTCGGTGAGCGGCGCCCGGTAGATATTCTCCCCCTCGAGCAGCGTGCCGTAGACGGGCAGTTCATGGGCCGCCGCTTCGAGAAAACGCGGCAGGTCGGTGTAGTGGACCCGCACGCGGACGATAGCGCCCATCGTGGCCTGCACGACCTTGGGGTTGAAGCAGTCCGCCGAGCCCTCGGAGCAGACCACGTCCGCGATGCCGAACCAGTCCGCCAGGCGGATGATCGTGCCCAGGTTCCCGGGGTTCTGCACATCGTCCAATGCCAGCGTCAGGCGCCCGGCCAACTCCCGCGGCCGCAGTTCGTAGCGCGGAATCTCGACGAGCGCCAGCGACGTATTGGCCGTCTTGAGCAGCGACAGCCGCTCCATGTCGCGGGCCGTGACGGTCTCGACCTCCGGGCCCCGGAACACGCCCTCCAGGGCGAAGATTTTGCGCACCCCGAGGTGCGAAGCGCGCAGTTCGCCGATGAGCTTCTCGCCCTCGGCCACGAACAGGCCGTGCTCCGCGCGGCCGCGCTTGTCGGCCAGCGAGCGGATGAGTTGGATTTCGGCTTTGGTCATGGTCGTTTTTCGATGTTGTAGCAGACCCCCTCGGTGGCGGGGTAGGTCTCGGGGAAGAGCTGCCGGGCCTCCTCGACCAGCACGCTTTCGTCCTTGTAGCGCGACGAGTAGTGTCCGATCACCAGCCGCCCGGCGCCGGCCTTGAGGGCCGCCTTGGCTGCGTCGACGGTGGTCGCGTGGCCCCGTTCGCGGGCGCTGCGCTGCTCGGCGGCCGCGTAGGTCGCCTCGTGGTACATCAGATCGACCCCCTTGCAGAGCGTGGCTGCGCGGGCCGAATAGTTGGTGTCCGAGAGGTAGGCGTAGGAGCGCGGCTCATAGGGGCGGTAGGTCACCGAGGCATTGGGGAGGATTTCGCCCGTATCGAGCGCAATGTCCTCGCCCCGTTTGGCCGCCGTGATCTGGGCGACCGAAAGTCCGTATTTGGCGATCTTGAACTTGTCCACATTCAGCGGCGGCTGCTTCTCGCGGAAGAGGAACCCCGCACAGGCGATGCGGTGGCGCAGGGGAATGCTCCACACCTCCAGCGTGCGGTTCTCCATCAGAAGCGCATGCTCGGTCGTGTCGACCTCGGTCCAGACCACCGGATAGGGCAGTTCGCTGTCGAAATACTTGAGGTGGCAGGCCAGCATCTCGCCGAACGGCGCCGGGGCGAAGATCCGCAGCGGGGTCCGCCGCCCGTAGAGGCCCAGCGAGGAGATCAGCGGAAAGAGTCCGTACACGTGGTCGCCATGCAGGTGCGAGATGAACACGGCCCGGATTTTCAGCGGGTTGATACCACATCGGACCAGCTGCTGCTGCACGCCCTCGCCCGCATCCACCAGGTAGTACTGCTCGTGGATGTCGACCGCCTGGGCCGACGGGTGGCGGCTCGCAGTGGGTTTGGCCGAAGCCGAACCGAGTATGGTGACCGAGAAGCTCAATTCATCGTTTTTTTTATTTATTTTCCTGTTCCTGCCGATCCGGCGCTGTTCTCGGCGCCGCAGGCGGCGTGTTTAAACCCCCGCCGAGGCGGGGGCTTTATCCGTTGGCAGTAGCGAGGCCAGAGCGGAAGCGAACCGTCCCTTACCGCAGCAGGAACCGCTCGCAGTCGAGCGCGGCCACGCAGCCCGAGCCGGCGGCCGTGATGGCCTGGCGGTAGTGCGGGTCTTGCACGTCGCCCGCGGCGAAGACCCCCTCGATGTTGGTACGCGAGGAGGTGCCCTCTGTGACGATATACCCCTCGGCGTCGAGCTGGAGCTGATCGGCGAAGAGCTCCGTGTTGGGGTGGTGTCCGATCGCCAGGAAGAATCCCGAGATGTCGATCTTGCGCTCCGAGCCGTCGTTGGCGCGCAGCAGCGCCCCCGTCACGCCCGACTCGTCGCCCAGCACCTCGGCGGTGTTGTGTTCGAACAGCACCTCGATGTTGGGCGTGTTGAACACCCGCTGCTGCATCGCTTTCGAGGCGCGCAGGAACGGTTTGCGCACGATCAGGTAGACCTTGCGGCACAACGAAGCCAGGTAGGTGGCCTCCTCGCACGCCGTGTCGCCGCCGCCGACCACCGCCACGTCTTTCTTGCGGTAGAAGAAGCCGTCGCAGGTGGCGCAGGCGCTCACGCCCTGACCGCGGTATTTGGTTTCGGACGGCAGACCCAGGTACTTGGCCGTGGCGCCCGTGGCGATGATGATGCTCTCGGCGCGCAGCTCCTGCTCGCCGTCCACGACCACATGGAACGGACGCGATGCCAGATCGACGCGCGTGATGACCCCCGTGCGGATTTGCGCTCCGAAGCGTTCGGCCTGGCGGCGCATGTCGACCATCATCTGGTTGCCGTCCACGCCGTCGGGATAGCCCGGGAAATTCTCGATCTCGGTGGTCGTCGTGAGCTGACCGCCCGGGGTGATGCCCTCGTAGAGCACGGGCTGGAGGTTGGCGCGCGAGAGGTAGATGGCGGCGGTGTAGCCTGCGGGACCGCTGCCGATAATCAGGACTTTTACTTCTTCTTCCATATTTTCTTTAATTAAGTGTCAGCAAATTTCGGACCCGACAGCCGTGTTGCGCTCGACGAATTCCGTCAAGCGCCGGCCCATGTAGTCGAACAGGGCCCAGCGACCGTCCAGGCGCACGTGGACCACGCTCTTCTCGTAGTCGTACTCGATCATTTCGTATCGGGGTTCGATGATGTAGCGGCCCTCGCGGTCGATCAGACCCGCGCCCGTTTCGGTTTCGACCTCGGCGCGGTTTTCATGGAAATCGCCCGCCCATTTGTACTGTACGGGGATGAGCGGGTTGTTGTCGGGATCGACATAGCCGTAGAGGCCGCTCGGATCCTGCACCAGCACGATCCCTTCGCGGATGCTGCTCGTCCAGAGGTGCCCCGTCAGGCTGCGAATCGGATCGTAGGGCGCCTCCACGTCGGTGACAATCTGCTGCGGCCCGGCGGACTGGGTGATCTTGCGGCGCAGGGTTTCGAACTCCGCGGCGTCGCCGTCCGAATCCGTACCGATCCGGGCATCGTGGTAGCGGAGCGGGATCAGCCGTCCGGCGGACCAGCGCAAGTTTTCGGCCGTAAGGTTGTTGTGGGTGAAAGCGAGCCGCTTCAACTCGGCCTGAAGCGCATCGAGCGCATCCAGAAGCGTCGATTTGTCCTCGAAGAGCAGCGCATCTTCGAAATCACGCCCCTCGGGTAGCAGTTGCAGCACCAGATCGCAGCGCTGCGGCTCCCCGGAGGGGTCCTGCCACAGAAGTTCGCCCGGCAGGATGCGGTAGGGAACGATCCACTCGGAAGTGAGGCGCTTGATGGCCGAGACCGTGCGTTCGATACGCGGCAGCGCGGAGGCGGTCAGCGGCATCGAAAGCAGCCAGCGGCGCTCGCGCCAGCAGATCGTCGCCTCGGCGAAGCGGGTGGTCCGCATCAGACGCGGAAGCCCGTTGGGTTCGGTTACGGGGCGGGCATCGGTGAGCGTTCGGAGCGAGAGGTCGGGCGTCAGCAGCGCCCGCATGAATTGTTGCAGGGTGGGGATCATGGCTACTCGGTTTTAGCGCTGATCGAACCGATGTTGAGCATGGCGACCAGTTCGGCCGCCGAAGCGTTGAAGCTCATGCCCCGAAAAGGGGGCATCGCGCCGGGCCCCTTGGCCGCGCGGATCGCCTGCTCGAAGACCTCGGGCATGCGGCTCGAACAGTCGTAGAGGAGGGCCGCATAGCGGTTGGGACAGGTCGCAGCCTCTTCCTCGGTCGGGAAGAAGACCGTGCGGCCCGTCTCGTCGGCGGCGATGTGGATGTTAATCAGCAGGACGTTCCCGTCCGTGGTGCGAAGCGAGCGAATCTGCTCCGAAACGGTGCGCAGCTCCTCCGCGTCGCAGTCGGTGGCTTCGCCGTCGGTGATGTTGAAGACCACGGGCGGAAAGCTGTCGGTGTTGGCCCGTTTTTCGGTCCAGACGGTCAAGAGATCGCGCACCTGCCGGAGCGCTTCGCACATGGGCGTCTGACCGGCTGCGCAGGGTTCGATCCAGGCCGGAGCGGGCATCTCGCGCTGCGTGACGGAGCCGTCGGGTTGGCGGAACTCCTGCAAGGTCGTGCGCATCGGCATGGGCTGCGCAGCCAACTCGGTGACTGGGATGAACCGCTGGCCGAAAGGCAGCAGCGAACGGACCTCGTCGTCGCCCGAGTAGCCCATCACGGCGATGTCGTAGTAGTCGCGCACGCCGTCGCTGCGGCGAGCCCGTTCGATCAGTTCGAACAACAGGTCGTTGGTAATGGCGGCCACCGCTTCGGCCTTGGTCGTCAGCTGTCCGCGGTAACGGATCTGCTCGGCCATCGAACCCGAGCCGTCGATCACCAGCGCGAAAGCCGTGCGGTGCGCACGTGTGATGCTGTGTGTGTACATGTTGCGTCTATTTAAGCCCCCTTACGGAGTAGTAGTCGTCGCGTATCTCCTCCTCCCGGTCGCTGTCCAGTCCGTAGCTGACGGCCATGTCGAGCGAGCAGTCGCGGTCACGGTCGGCGTCCGTCGTGCGCCGCATGGCCGCGTGGGCGTTGCGTCCGGCCCGGATGGCCTCGTCGATCTCTTCGGCCGAGGGCGTGCGGCCCAGGAGTGCGGCGTAAGCGGTCAGGGCCCAGTCGCGGGCGTAATCGTCGTAGCGGAGGTGGAAGAGCCGGAACCGGTTGTCGATTGCCTCCGGGCTCGCCAGAGAGCCGTTTTCGACGGCACGGACGATCGCCTCGACCTCGCGTTTGGTGATGTACTGCCCCGCGATGTCCAGCCAGCGGCCCGAGCCGTCGTACCGCCCGTCGGAGGCTCCCTTGCCGAGCATGGCCCCGAGCGCCGCGACAATGGCCTTGTTGTAGAGCCCTATGCCCCGTTCGAGAGCCGTCGAACGGATCACGGCCTTGCGCCAGGTGTAGGTTTGTGCGTCGGGATCTTGCTCGCGCAGCGTGTGGAGCGCATCCACGGCCCGGAGCATAGCTCCAGTCACGTAGGGATTGTATTCGGCAAAGTCGATCACGTCGCGCCCGCACGTGCGGCGGTCGCGGGCGGGCCACTTTTCGATGTCGCGCACGGCGCCGAAGCTGGTGAGGTTGGCCCCGGGCATCAGGTGCGAGCGGCCCTCCTTTTCGACCAGGTAGGAGTAGGGGAAGAGCGAGGTGTCGTGGTGGTGGGAGTGGTGGCCCATGACCATCGTGAAAGCCCCCTCGAGGGCCGGGGACATGATGTAGGCGCTCGATGCGAACTTGCAGCCCCTGAGGTGGACCGACTGGTGGACGGCGCCGCTCTTGAAGAGGTGGTTGCTCTGGTTCGAGCCGCTGCCGGCGTTGAAGAACGAGAACATGCCGGCGATCAAAAGCGACGACTTGTGGTGCGAGACGGTGTAGGGACCGGCGAAAACGGCGGCGGCTTCGCCGTTCTCGCAGTGCGAGTTGGCGAAGAAGAGCGAGTCGGCGGCCGTGAAGCCTTTGTCCAGGATGCAGCTCTCGCCCACGAAACAGCGTTCGAGGGTCGCGCCGTTGTCCACGCGGGCGTTCTCGGCGACGATGAAATCGTAGGCCTTGACATCCACGCCGATGCGGGTGCCGTCCGAGACGGTGCCGTTCGAGAGCATCGAGACCCCGTCGATCTCGACCCCGTCGCCGATGCGGACCTCGCGGATGAAGCGGGCCCCGACGATGCGGCACCCGCGGCCCACCTCGCCCACCTCGGCCGTGCGGGACCGCGCATGCTCTTCGGCCATCCGCTCCAGGGCGGCTGTGAGTAGCGGGCGGTGGCGGTAGACGGCCGCAAGATAGGCCGTTTGCGCCGAGAGGGTATCGAAGATCGGGACCATGCGGCCGCCGCATTCGTTCATCGTCGCCACGCCGACGCCGTTACCGAACGAGGTTCGGCGGCGGCACTCGAGCGCCGTCACGCCCTCGACCACGCTCCCCGCCCCCAGGCGGTAGTTGGCAACCCGCGAGCGGATGATGCGCACGCCCGATGCGATCTCGACCCGGCCCTCCAAGCGGCTCTGAATCAACTGCTCGGGTCGGAAATCGCCGGAGACCAGCACCCCGTTCCAGTCGTCGGACGAGGAGCCGAGCGTTTCGACGGCGCTGATCTCTTCGGCCGTCATTGTTCTCATTTCGGACATGCTTGCGGTTTATTCTTTCGCAAATATAGCGATTTGCGGCAAAATATCAAATTCGCGCCCCGTACGGTCGATCTCCAGACGGCGCCCGTTGCGGACTATCAGCGCACGGCCCCGGCGGAAAGGTTTGACCGCTTCGCAGCCCGGACAACTCAGGCGCGTGCGGCCTGCGGAGTCGATAAAGTGCCAGGTGCGGCCCAACCGGACGGCGGCCAGCCCCTCCGTGAAATCGAACCCCGCGTCGTAGAGCGGCGGAATGACGACGCGGGTTTGCGTCCGGTAGCCCCATCGTCCGTTGGCGACGAACAGCTCGGGTTCGCCATCGAAAGGAACGGTTCGGGTGGCGTGTCCGAGCAGCTCCGCAAGTCCGAAAAGACGCAGTGTGGGCGCACACATCAACTGTGCGACGCGGTACCAGGCGGCGCAGCCGTGGCGTTCGAAGAGGGCCAGCGCCTCCGTGAATGCCGGGTCCGTGGGGATGCGGGCGGGCGTGAAGAGCAGTCCGTCGGCATCCCGGTAGCGGTCGTAAACGGCGGGATCGAGCCGCAGCACGTGCAGGGCCGTGGAGATCAGAGCCGCGGGAAAATCGTCGAGGGAGGCGTCGAAATCGGCTGCAGTACGGGCGGGATGCTGAAAGGCGGCCGTGCCCAGTTCGGGGCTGGGTTCCGAGGCGAATGCGGGGAGGTACGAGGCATCGAGGTCGATCAGGTGCAGGCTGCCGTCGGGCGAGACGATGATATTCTCGGGTTTGAGGTCGCCGTGCGCCCGGTCGTCCGCAACCAGGTCGGCGGCCAGGCGGTCGAACGCATCGGAGAGCGACGCGAGGCGTTCCCGATCGCCCTCCGTAGCCGCCTCGGTCAGGATCTCCTGCAAGGTGCGGCCCTCGATCCAGTCGCCCACGACCACATCGACCCACTCGCCCGTTTCGGGGCCGGTAAAGAGGTAGAGTTCGCGTTCGAGCAGCCGCTCGCCGTAGATTTCGCGCAGGTGGCGCATCGGACGGAGGTAGCAGCGCAAGGAACACAGCCGGCCGCGGTGGCGGATGCGGAAGACCACGGCGCTGTTGCCTGCTGCGTATTGCAGCTTTCCCGAGGCGTCGCGGCACGGTTCGACGGGCCCGAGCGTGCGCGTCAGGCCACGGGGATCTTCGAGGGTCAGCAGGTATTGACGGAGGGTATGCACCGGGCGCCACAAAAAAGGCGGGACCATGCGGCCCCGCCCTTGAGAATCAATCTGTTAATGGCAGTTGCACTGACCGCCCTGCTCCTCGCAGCCGCAGTCTTCCGAGCAGCCCTCGCCGCAGTCGCCGCACGCACAGCCGCCCTTGAGGTCCTCGGGCGTCACGTCGCGTACCGAGACGATCTCCACGTCGAAATCGAGCGTCTTGCCCGCCATCGGGTGGTTGAAATCCATCTTGACGGTCTGATCGCCGACCTCCTTGACGATTCCCATCATGCGGTTGCCCTGGGAGTCGCTCATCGGAACCTGCGAACCCTCGAAAAGAATGTCCTCGGCCAGCTTGCCGTCGACCATGAATATCTCTTTGGGCAGATCGACCACGGCGTCGGCGATCAGTTCGCCGTAGCCGTCCTTGGGCTCGAGGGTGAACGAAACGCTGTCGCCGGCCTCCTTGCCCTCGATGGCAGCCTCGAATTTGGGGAGCAGCATGCCTGTTCCGAAGATGAATTCGAGGGGCTGACCCGGGCGCGACTGGTCCGCGATCTGTCCGTCTACGGTGAGCTTGTAGTCTACACCGACCATTTTGTTGTTTTCTACTTTCATGTATTTTTGTGATCTTAAAAAAAGTGCCGCAAAGATAGCCAATTACTTTCGATTTTGCAATTTCTGTGCCCTATTCCGCATTGCGGCAGCAGAGGTTCCTGTCGCCGTAGCCGTTGTCGATCTTCGAGACGTAGGGGAAGAATTTGGCCTCGGCGATCCATGCCAGGGGGAATGCGGCCTGCTGACGCGAATAGGGGTGCGGCCACTCGCCCGCCAGTTCGGGGGCGGTGTGGGGCGCGTTGACCACCACGTTGTCGGCCACGCCCGCGGCCTCTTCGCACTCGCGTTTGATCCGAACGAGCGCCTCGATGAAGCGGTCCATCTCCTCCTTGGGCTCCGATTCGGTGGGTTCGACCATCAGCGTCTCGTGTACCGGAAACGAGAGCGTCGGGGCGTGGAAGCCGTAGTCCATCAGCCGGTGGGCGATGTCGCCGCAGTCGATGCCGTACTCTTTCTTAAACTCCGTCAGGTCGAGGATCATCTCGTGACCCACGCGACCCGTCTCGCCCGAGTAGTAGGTGCGGTATTCCGAAGCCAGCGCCGCGGACATGTAGTTGGCGTTCAGAATCGCCATCTCGGTGGCATGCCTGAGGCCGTCGCCTCCGAGCATCCGGATGTAGCCGTAAGTGATCGGCAGCAGCAGGGCCGAACCCCACGGGGCCGACGCCACGGCCGTGATGCCCTCCTCGCCGCCCGTCGCGGCGAGCGGGTGCGAGGGCAGGAACCCGCGCAGGTGCTCCGCGACGCAGATCGGGCCCACGCCCGGGCCTCCGCCGCCGTGGGGCATGGCGAACGTCTTGTGCAGGTTCAGGTGGCAGACGTCGGCGCCGATGTAGCCCGGGTTGGTCAGCCCGACCTGGGCGTTCATGTTGGCGCCGTCCATGTAGACCTGGCCGCCGGCGTCGTGCACGGCGTCGACGATCTCACGGATGCGGCTCTCGAACACCCCGTGCGTCGAGGGGTAGGTGACCATCAGCCCGCACAGCTCCGAACTGTACTCCTGCGCCTTGCGTTCGAGGTCCTCGACATCGATGTTGCCCCGCTCGTCGCACGCCACCGTGACGATCTTCATGCCCGCCATGGCCGCCGAAGCGGGGTTGGTGCCGTGGGCCGAGGCGGGGATGAGCACCACGTTGCGGTAGCCCTGGCCGCGGCTCTGGTGGTAGGCCCGGATGACCATCAGCCCGGCGTATTCGCCCGCGGCGCCCGAGTTGGGCTGGAGCGAACAGGCCGCGAAGCCTGTGATTGTCGCCAAATCCTTTTCCAGCGCCGCGATGAGCTGCATGTAGCCCTCGGCCTGGTCGGCCGGGGCGAACGGGTGCATGTTTTGGAATCCGGCCAGCGAGAGGGGCTGCATGAGTGCCGCGGCGTTGAGCTTCATGGTGCACGACCCGAGCGAGATCATCGAGTCGGCGAGCGAGATGTCACGGTGTTCGAGCCGCTTGATGTAGCGCATCAGGGCGCTCTCGGAGCGGTAGGTGTTGAAGACGGGTTCGGTGAGGTAGGCGCTCGTGCGGCGCAGCGCCTCGGAGATCGCGCTCTCGGCGGTGCCTTTCGCTGCCTTGGGCTTTTTGCCCTTGGCCGCGGCGAAGATGCCGATGACCCGGGCGACCTCGTCGGGTGTGGTCACCTCGTCGAACGACAGGCGCACGCGACCCTCCGCGGGGTAAAAGAAATTGATGCCGTTTTCGAGCGCCAGCGACTGCACGACGGCGGCTTCGGCTTCGACCTCCAGGGTGTCGAAAAAGACATTCGACGCGAGTTTGTAGTCGAGCGCTTCCAGTGCGCGGGCTACCGTGGCTGCGGCCTTATGAGCCGTCAGGGCCGCGCGGCGCAGCCCCTCGGGGCCGTTGTAGACGCAGTAGAAGCCCACCATCGAAGCCATCAGCGCCGAGGCGGTGCAGATATTCGAGGTGGCGCGCTCGCGCTTGATGTGCTGCTCGCGCATCTGGAGCGCCATGCGCAGCGCGCGGTTGCCGAGCCGGTCCACCGAGACGCCGATGATGCGGCCCGGCAGGTTGCGCTTGAAAGCCTCGCGCGTAGCCATGTAGCCGGCGCCTGGACCGCCGAAGCCCATCGGCGTCCCCAGCCGCTGGGTCGATCCGACGGCGATGTCGGCGCCCCATTCGCCCGGGGCTTTCACCAGCGCCAGCGCCAGCAGGTCGGCCGCGGCCGTGACGAGCGCCCCTTTGGCGTGTGCCGCCTCGCAGAACGCGGCGTAGTCGCGCAACTCGCCGTTGGCGGCGGGGTATTGTACGAGGGCCCCGAATTCGCGGCCCGTGAATTCGTACTCCGCGTAGTCGTCCACGATCAGTTCGATGCCGAACGGTTCGGAGCGCGTGAGCAGCACGTCGAGCGTCTGCGGAAAGACGTTGCGGTCGACGAAGAGCTGGTTGCGCCCCTCTTTCACGGCTTCGCGCGAACGCAGCGCGAACATCATCAACATGGCTTCGGCGGCTGCCGTACCCTCGTCGAGCAGCGAGCAGTTGGCTATTTCGAGCCCTGTGAGCGAAATGACGGCGGTCTGGAAATTCAGAAGCGCCTCGAGACGGCCCTGCGAGATTTCGGCCTGGTAGGGCGTATAGGAGGTGTACCACGCGGGGTTCTCGAAAACGTTGCGCGCCACGGCGGCCGGAACGGCCGTGGGGTAGTAGCCCATGCCGATGAACGAACGCAGCGGCCGGTTGCGCCCGGCCAGTTCGGCTATGTGGGCGGCAAACTCGTATTCGCTCATCCCCTCGGCCGGCAGCGCGAGCGGTTTTTTGAGGCGGATGGAGTGCGGGATGACCTGTGCGATCAGTTCCTCGACCGACTCCACGCCGATCGTATCGAGCATGGCCCGGAGGTCCTTTTCGTTGCTCACGCCGATATGGCGCTCGGAAAACTTGTCGAACATAGTGGGTGCAATTTTTTTGGTATACAAAGGTATAACAAAAGGTCGGACGCGCAAATTTCCGGTCGAACTTTTTTCTTCGGCCGCAGGCTGCTGCTGCCCGGTGGCTCCGGGAATAGGTCAGTACTTGAACGAGCTCCCGCCGATAAATTCCCTGAGAATCGACGTGGGCGGTATCTCGTCGGGCGGGATGGGGATGAAATTGTCGAGGAACTTGAGCATCCGCCGCGCCTCGTCGAACTCGGGCACCGTGTCGGGCACCTCGCGCAGAATCTTCTCGGCGTAGGGGCGGAGAACCGAAATTTCGTAGAAGAGCGACGAATTGAACATGACGTCGGCGTTTTCCTGGTAGGGGAAGATGTGCCGCTCCTCGCCGCGCCGGACCGAGGCCCAGCGCGCAAGGGTGGCCAGCGCGTCGGCACCCCGCTGCGTGTAGTCGCGCACCAGGCGGCGCAGGAGACGGTTGTCGGTGGTGGCGATGCGCGTGAGGTTGTCCATCGCCACGGAGGTGAAGCAGGAGATGTAGATGCGGAATTTCTGGTCGTCCGGAATGCCCGGCGTCAGGCGGGGATTCAGCCCGTGGATACCCTCGATGACGAGGATCGACCGCTCGTCGAGCGTCAGCGGGTGCTTGTGCCACGTGCGGCGGCCGGTGACGAAATCGTAGCGCGGAATGTCGACGCTCTCGCCGCGCACCAGGCGGCGGAGGTGGTCGTTGAAGAGTTCGAGGTCGATGGCTTCGAGCGCTTCGTAGTCGTACTCCCCGTCGGCGTCGCGCGGGGTCTTCTCGCGGTCGACGAAATAGTCGTCGAGCGAGATGAGCACGGGTTTCAACCCCAAAACGCCCAGTTGGAGTCCCAGCCGCATCGCCGAGGTGGTCTTGCCGCTTGACGAGGGGCCCGAGATGAGCACCATGCGGGTGCCGCGCGAGAGGTTGGCGTCGCGGATGGCGTCGGCGACCTCGGCGAATTTGCGTTCGTGGAACGCCTCGGCGATCTTGATCATGCCCCCGGCGTCGCCGGCCAGCACTTTCGAATTGACGTCCCCGACGGTCGGAACCCCCATGATGGCCACCCACGACTGGTATTCGCGGAAGATGTCGAACATTTTTTCCTGGTGTACGCGGCGGTGCAGCCGGTCGGGGTCGGTGCGCAGCGGAAGGGCCAGGTAGAACCCGTTGTAGTAGGGCTGGATGTCCAGCAGCGTGACGTAACCGGTCGAGGCGGCGAGCGCGCCGTAGAAATAACCCGCCGTGTCGCCGAGCGTGTAGAGCTCGCTGTACAAGCGCGGACGCGTGTCCAGCAGGGCTATCTTGTCGTCGAAGCCCAGTTCGGCATAGCGGGCGCGGACCTCCTGCGTCAGGATTTTCCGCCGCCGGATCGGTAGGTCCTCGCGCACGATCTCGCGCATGCGGTGCGCCAGGCGCGCGGCCTCCTCGGCCGGGAACTCGTCGATGCCGTCCACCTCGCAGTAGAAGCCGCTCTGGCCCATCGAGTGCCGGATGTGGAGCGTATGGCCCGGATAGAGGTCGTGCGCGGCTTTCTGAAGGATGAACCATGCCGTGCGCTGGTAGACGCGGATGCCCGCGAACGAGGTGATGTCCACGAAGCGGACGGTCACGGGGGTATATATTTTGTAGCTGAGCTCCTTGATGCGGTTGTTGACCTCGGCCGCCAGAAAGGGGTAGCGCCCTTTTTCGAGCCGGGAGGCAATGGCGCTGAGGGGCGTGCCCATCGGAACCCGGATCGGGGCGCCGAGGTTTTCGCAGCGGACCTGGATGGTGTCGGACATGAACTGTTTTTTGAGTTGAACGCTGTGTAAAGATAGGAATTATTCGTAACTTTGACAAAAATAAAGCCTCTATGAACAAGAACGCAGATATAGTGAAAAAAATAAGCCGAACGGTTCTATTTCTGACGGTTGTCGTCGCGGCGGCCTGCGCGCCGCGGGAGCGGACGCTCGTGCTGCTCTCGACCAACGACATGCACGCCAAGATCCAGCACTTTCCGCAGCTGGCCGCCGCCGTCGAGGCGTGCCGCGACACGGCGCAGCTGGTGGTGCTCGTCGACGCCGGCGACCGCTGGACGGGCAACGCCTATGTGGACATGGCCACCACGCCCGGCAAGCCGATGATCTCGCTGATGAACCGCCTGGGCTACGACGTGGCCACGCTGGGCAACCACGAGTTCGACCACGGACAGGCCTTTCTGGGGCGCATGACCGACAGCATGGCTTTCGAGGTGGTCTCGGCCAACGTAGTGAGCGATACGTGCACGTTCCCTCGGCTCCCGCCCTATACGATCGTCGAGCGCGACGGCATCCGCATCGGATTCATCGGCGTGGTGACCAACTACGAGGGCCCGGGCCATCCGGCGGGCAACGCCTCCAGTTACGCCGGGCTTCGGTTCCCCGATCCGCAGCAGATGGCCATGCGGTACGCCGCCGAACTGCGGCCGAAAGTCGACGTGCTGGTACTCGTCTCGCACATGGGGGACGACCGCGATGCGGAGTTGCTGGAGAAAGATACGCAGTTCGACCTGGTGATCGGGGGCCATACCCATGTCGAGCGCGACACGCTGGTGAACGGCACGCTGCTGACCCAGACCGGAAAAGACCTGCGCAACGTGGGCGTCACGACCATCCGCATGAAAGGCCGCCGGATTACCGGCATCGACTACCGGCTCGTGCCCCTGAGCGCCTACGAGCCCGACAGCACCTATGCCGCCGAGGTGGCCCGCTACTACGCCAATCCCGAACTGAACCGTCCTGTCGGCCACCTCGCCTCCGGAGCTGGCAAGTGGGGGCTGGCCAACTGGATGGCCCGCAGCGTGGCCGACGAGGCCGATGCCGAAATCGGTTTCTACCATATCGGCGGCGTGCGCCTCGACACGATTCCCGCTGGGGGAGTGGGCACGGCACGTGTCTACGACCTGGAGCCGTTCGGAACCCGCATCGCCCGGATGCGCATGACCCCCGCCCAGATGCGGCGCATGATCCTGTCGAAATACAACGACCCGGTCAATATCAAGGAGGCGCACCGCATCGACCTGATCTCCACGACCCCCTACACCATCGTCACCGATGCTGCCGACAATGCACTGGACGTGCGGTTTCCGGCGCTTCGGGAGGGCCGTACCTACGAGGTGGCCGTGAGCGACTATGTCTTCCGCAATTACAACGACCTGGATTGCACCGACGGGGAGATCACCGACGACCGCGTGGCCGACGTGCTGCTCGAAGAACTGGAGGAGGAGAGCCCCGTTGCGATCGACAACACGCCCCGGCAAAGAGTGGTGCGCCGGTAGGTGAAAGGTGAAAGGTGAAAAGTGAAAAGTGGAGGGTTAAAGGTGAACCTTGGTGCACTGCAACCCCTCGACAGTGGGATCGAGGACAGCGATTTGCACGGGACCGAGGACACTCCCGCTCGGCAGAGCCTGCAAGCAGCCTCTGTACTTGCTTACTCGCAAAGTCCACCTTTCACCTTGGGCGACTCCTCGACAGCGCTCGGGGAGCGTAAACTTGGAATCGCTCTGCCCCGAAAACGAAAATCCCGGACCTTATCGAAGGTCCGGGATTTGTGTCGCAAGCGAAAAGACTCGACTACAATGAGTTGACGTGAAGCTGCATCGCGCTTTTGAGGTTGCCCGCCTTGTTCTTGTGGACGATGTGGTGCTTGGCCAGTTTGTCCAGCATGGCGTTCACTTTGGGAAGCAGGGCCTCGGCGGCGCTCTTCTCCGTGGTGTTGCGCAGGGCTTTCACGGCGTTGCGCGCCGTCTTGTGGAACAGGCGGTTGTGTGCGCGTCTGGTCAGGGTCTGACGAATCCTCTTTTTCGATGACTTATGGTTTGCCATAATCCGTTTAATTTATTTTTTTACTTTTTATGTTCTGCTTGTCCGCGTGCCGTAGCCGCGTTCGGATAGGCCTTGGGCCCGCTCCTGAAAAAGTATCTGCCGTCCGTCACCCACAGCCCGAAAGCCGGGTGCCGTTTTGGTAGCCCATAGGAGAGTCGAACTCCTCTTTCAAGAATGAAAATCTTGCGTCCTAACCGATAGACGAATGGGCCCTGCCGCTATTGTCAGCCCGCAACAGCGGGCACTTTAGCGGTGCAAAGGTAAACAAAAAAGTTTCCCCTGCAAAAAATATGCGTAAAAAATGTTGTCCGCGGTCACCGTTTGAGCAGCCGGATCGTCTGCGTCGCGGGGTCGAAAGCGATACCCTCTCCGGCGAAAAGACGTTCGATGTGGCCGCTGGCGGCCATTTCGGCCGCGGGAAGGTGGTAGAGCGACGGAGTGTCGATGAGGGCAATGCCGTCGCAGAGCGTGAGCGCCACATCCAGATCGTGCGTCGAAAAGAGGATGCACTTGCCCTCTTCGCGGGCCAGGCGGCGCAGCAGCGAAGCCAGCGAGTAGCGGTTCGGGAGGTCGAGGAACGCCGTGGGTTCGTCCAGCAGAATCACGGGCGTGTCCTGCGCCAGGGCGCGGGCGATCATTACCCGCTGGCACTCGCCGTCGGACATGCGGTCCATCGTCTTGCGGGCGAACGCCGCCATGCCCACCCGGTCGAGCGCGCGGGATACGACGGCGCGGTCCGTTTCCCCCATGCGGCCCATCCAGTCGGTATAGGGCGCGCGCCCCAGGGCCACCAGCTCCTCGGAGGTGAGGTTGGCGATGCGCACCTTGTCGGTGGTGACGAAACTCACGGTGGCGGCCCGCTCGCGGGGCGTCAGTTCGGAAAGCGGCCTCCCGCAGAGCCGCACCGCGCCCGCGGCCGGTGCGTCGAGCCCCGCCACGACGCGCAGCAGGGTACTCTTGCCGGTGCCGTTGCGGCCGATCAGGGCCGTGAGCGAACCTTGCGGCAAGCGGGCCGAGGCCTCCCGCACGAGGACGCGCGTGCCGTAGGCGAGGGTGAGGTGTTCGAGCGCGATCATCGGAAGAGGGTTCGGTTGCGGACGACGACCAGAATGACCACCGGAATGCCCATCAGGGCAGTCATGGTATTGATCGGCAGCGCCAGGGTTTTGGACAGGAGGTCGCAGATGAGCAGCAGGGCCGCGCCCGCGAGCATCGACCCCGGCATGAGCACGCGGTGGTCGGCCGAGGCGAAGAGCATCCGCGCCAGGTGCGGCACGGCCAGTCCGATGAAGCCTACCGGACCGCAGAAAGCCGTCACCGTACCGGCCAGCAGGATCGTCGAGACGAAGAGCAGCATGCGCGTGCGCCGCACCCTGAGGCCCATCGTGCGGGCGTAGTTTTCGCCCAGCAGCAGCAGGTTGAGCGGCTTGATGACGGCAATGGAGAGCACGAGGCCCGCCGTGACGACGGGAAGCATCAGTGCCAGCTGGCTGCCCGTCACGTCGCCCAGCGAGCCCATCGTCCAGACGACGAACGACTTGAGCGCCGCCTCGCTCGAGAGGTATTGGAGCATCTCGACCACGGAACTTACGCCCGAGCCGAACATCATGCCCAGGATGAGGATGACCATGATGTCTTTGATCCGACGGCTGACGGCCAGCACCACGGCCAGCACGAACGCCGCCCCGAGCCATGCGGCGCCGGCCACGCCGAGCGACTGGACGAACGAGTGCCCGGTGACGCCCAACAGCGGCGCACCCAGCAGAAAGAGCGCCACGCCCAGCCCCGCGCCCGAGCTGACGCCCAGCACGTAGGGTCCGGCCAGGGGGTTGCGGAAAAGGGTCTGCATCTGCAAGCCGCTGGCCGCGAGGGCTGCGCCGGCGAAAAGAGCCGTGAGGGCTTTTAGCAGGCGGATCTTCAGAATCACGTCCCGCACGGTCGGGTCGCATGCCCCGCCCGTCAGGGCGCGCCACACCACGCCCGGAGAGACCGCGACCGATCCGGTAGCCAGGTCGGCGACGAACAGCAGTCCGGTGGCAAGTGCCAGCAGAACGAAAATCAGGGTCGTGCGGCGCGGAGTCATCTACCGGAAATTGAAATAGAACGCCAGTTCGTAACGCACCCCGATGGGCCTGCCGTCGCTGGTGCCCGGGGTCCAGCGGAGCGATTTTTTCAACAGCGAGACGACCTTGTCCCGGCAGACGTCGTTGTGCGAAGAGAGGATTTCGATCTCCCGCACGGCCCCCTTGGGATCGACCGTGAAAGCGGCGCGGACCGTACCGGGGGCGGCGCGCTGGTATTCGAGGGCGTCGCGGAAGCGGAGGTTTTGAAAGAACCAGTCGTAGAAATGGTAGTACCAGCCGCCGCGAAAGAGCGGATAGACGAAATCGCAGCCGAGCGGCTTGCCGGCCTCGTCGACCGCATGACACGGCGGCGTGCGCATGTGGCCGAACTCCACCGGCAGCAGGTAGCGGATTTCGCACGGCACGCCGTCCACCTCGCCCGGGGTCCACTCCGGAGAGGAGAGCACTACCCGCCGGACCCGCTCGAACAGTTCGTCGGAGCTGTCGTCCGCCTTTTCGCAGGCCGTAATCCGCCCGTCGCGCCCGATGGTGACGACGACGTTGACCTCCGTATCGCGCAGCCGCCGCAGTTCGTCGGTCGAGGCGATCGGAATGCGCCGCCAAACCCAGTAGACGAACGATTCGAACTCCCGGCCGCGGAATTTGGGAATGCGCACCTTGCACGCCAGCCGCCGCCCTGCGGTGTCGATGGCATAGACCTCGCGGCCGCTGCGGACCATCGCCCGCCCGTCGTTGAAATTGTAGGCTTTGTCGTACCGGCAGGGGATGACCTCCCGGCCGCTGCGGTCGATGAAGCCGTAGAGCGAATCGCGCCGGATAACCGCTCGCTCGTCGGTGTAATAATGGAACCGGCGGTCGGATTCCTGTGCCGCGGCGGCGAAGAAGAGCCCCGTAAAAAGGAGGGCGAAAAGCCGTTTCATCCTATTCTAATCGTTTATAATACCAGGTCGTGTCGGCATCCGTGGCCCGCACGACGGCCATCAGGTCGCTCAGCACCCGGTCGGGCCGCACGACGCCCGACTCCCAGAAATCGGAGCCGCCGCGGGCCGTCTGGCGGCGGTTGTTGTTCCAGACACGCCCGGTGCGGACGGCGGGCACGCCGGCGAATTTCGGATTTTGCGACGTGAGCTCCCCGAGCGTATTGCAGGCGCCCGTGTTGATCCACACCTCGGCCCGATTTGCGAGCAGGTAGGCCTCCTCCAGTTCGACTGCCACCGAGGTGTCGGAGCGGTTCTTCGTGTAGACGTACTCCCCGCCCGCATCCTCCAAAAGGCGGATCATGTAGCTGCGCGACGAGGGCATGAACCACGTATCGCGGTAGGGGGTGTTGAGCATTACCCGCGGTCGCACGGCAGTGGTGTCGACCGTGGCTTTCAGTGCGTTGTAACGCCCGGCGATCCCCTCGAACACCGCCCGGCCCCGGTCGCGGCGGTCGCAGAGTTCGGCCACGGCCACCATCCATTCGGCCTTGCCCAGCGGGGACTCCTCCGTGTAATCGCCGATATATATATAGGGTATGCCCAGTTCGCGGAACTTGCCCGTGATGACCGTATTTTCGCCCGTTACCCCGTAGAGCAGGACCAGGTCGGGCCGCATCGAGGCCAGCAGTTCGAAGTCGAGGTTTGTGTCGTAGCCTACGTCGCGGACCACGCCGCAACGCGCGCGCTCCCGGATCGAGTCGTTCGAAATGTAGTCGAGACCCGAAACGCCTTTCACACGGCCGATCTCTCCGAGGGCGTCGAACATCGCCACGTGGCTTGTCGACATGCAGACTACCCGACAGACAGGGGCCGCAACGGCCTGTCCCGCAAAATCGGTCGGAGTTTTCCGTCCGCCTCGCAGCAGAAGCAGCTTCTGCTCGATCCCCCCGGCCGCCTGCCAGGGATTGCGAACCGTGAGAAGCGTCGAGGAGTCGGTCTCCGAGCCGCGAATGTCGAACCCCGCCGCATAGGCCGGCGAGTAGACCGCACGGGTGAAATCGGCCGCAGAGGGCCCTCCGGTGCCGCCGCAGGCGTGGACCAAGAGGGCGGCGCTCGCCGCCAAAAAGGTTCGAAAAAGTCTCATTGCCCACAAAAGTAGAAAAAAATCTTGCAGAAAAGTGTCGGTTTAAAGAAAATTAGCGTATATTTGCACTCCGAAACGCTACGGGGTGTAGCTCAGCCCGGTTAGAGTACGCGTCTGGGGGGCGCGTGGTCGCAAGTTCGAATCTTGTCACCCCGACAAGAAAGAGGCTTGACAATTTTTGATTGTCAAGCCTTTTTCTTGCGTGTCGTGAGGAGGCTATTTCCGGGGCTCCGGGTTTTCCATTATCTGTTGTGCCAAGGCCGGAGATGTTTTTTCAATTCCTGTCAGCATATAAATTACCATCCCGGCATCGGAGACATCGAAGCAGCGGCCGTCGGGACGGATGCAAACCGCAAGACGGCTGTATAGCCAGTTCCAACTGTCGGGTTTGTAAAGCGGATTCTTGCGGGCCGGGGAGGTGATGATCCAGTCGAAATTCTTCTTGTCGGACTGGAGCCCGTCGTAGTCGCGTCCTCCGTTCTGATCCGCCGGCATGATGAATTTCACGCCGCCGCCCTCGATTTTTCCGAACTTCTCCGTAAGCATGTCCCAGGTCCATCCGCTGTGCTTGTCCCAATAGACATTCGACGGATTGTCGGCATGTACGTTGTTCCAGCGGCCATGCGAAATCATCGTAACGTACCTGAGCTTCTCCCTGTCGGCCCGGTCGATTCCCTCGCCCACGACCTGCAAAGGTCCGGCGGCAATGATTATCAGCGGATTGTCGGCCGAGCTTCTGTCGATCTCATCCGCCATCGCCTTGTAGGCGACCTCGGCGTTGTCGACGGCGCAGACGAAACGGGTGTTGTCGAATCCGAAATAGTCCCGGCCTCCCAGCGCCGACTCGCGCATATGCTCGTAGGGCGTCCTGCCGAAACGCATCGGCTTCTCCTGGTTGCTGCCCCATACGTGGTCGCTGTACACGTAGAGCGTCAGTTTGTCCTGAAGACCTTTTGCCGCCAGCAGTGCCAGCGACATCGGCGTGGCTCCCCAGTCATCATCGTCATGCTCGTTTCCGTCGCAGCTGATAGCGATACGTCCCTTTCCCTGCCACACCGGCGTCTGAGCCCATCCCATATAGGGAACGACCACTGCCAGCCACGTCCATAAAACCACCTTTTTTTTCATCTCTCATCTATTTAGGTTAATAATGCAGTCGTTATTCGATCGCTACCCATTTGCGCCGCAGCAACAGCGCCACCGAGAGGATGGCAAAGGTCGCACAACCGGCCAATAGCCAAATGACCATCCGGTAATTTCCGGTAGTCTCCACCATGTTTCCGATCCGTTGCAGCACAAAGGAGGTGAACAGCGTTTCGCAGAATCCCACCAGCGCGGCAACGGCAGCCACTTGTCCCGGCAACACATCTTGTTTGAAAGCATGCTGGTTGGAAAGGCACGTTCCGAGGCCGAAAATGAAAACCGAAAAGATCAGTACGTTCAGCCACGGATTGCGGACGACGAACAACAGCAGTACGCTCATCATCAGCACGTATCCCGCCGTCATGACCGCTTTTCGGGCTTTCAGCACGGTGACGCCCCGGCCGGCAAGCCAGAAAACCACCGCCCCGCTGACCCACATGCCGACATCCTGGAACAGGTAGATAACGGTCAGTTTGTCGGCGAGCGCCTGATCGTAGCTCTGGTGCAGCTCCTGCGTGAAATAGGACGGAAGCCATTGCGTGCAGAAATAGAGGCACGGAACGATTCCGATTCCGACGGCAGTCACTCCCCAGAAAGCGGGTTTGCGGACGATCGCCCGCAAACTCGCCATCCAGGAGCCGAGATGTGCGGACCGTGCGCACCTTGCGGCACTGTTTTCGGCGCGATTGCGGTAGAGCAGGAGCCAGGGAATCAGCCACAGAAAACCGAGCAGTCCGGCGATCACGAAAGCGTAGCGCCAGGAGTATTCGGTCGAGAGCCAGATCGTGAATTTCGGTGCCGCCAGCGTCGCCAGAAAGGCGCCGCTGCTGAAGATTCCCGAAGCGAAAGTCCGCTCCCGGGCCGGGAAAATACGGGCGATGATCATCAGGCATATCGGGAAATTCACAGCCTCGAAAACCCCCAGAGCATAACGCATGGTCAGCAATCCCTCGTAGGAGCGGGCGAATCCGATCAGGACCGTGCAGAGGGACCATCCGACGACCATCGCCGCAAAGAACAGCCGGATGTTGCGGATGCGGTCCGTCAGAAATCCGACAAAGAGATGCGTTACGGCATACGTGGTGACAAAGGCGGCAAGCAGGTGCCCCCGTTCTCCGTTTCCCAGCCCGAACTCGCGTCCGATGGGTTCGATGGCGCAGCCCAATGTCTGGCGATCGAAATAGTTGATAAAGGTCACCAGAAACAGCGTGGCCAGAACCCACCATCTTCGTGTGCCGTATGCACTCTCCCGTCCAAGGTCCCGCATCGTATTGCGTTTTAGTTTCCGAAAGTATTCATTAGACTGATGATGTATCTCTTCAGGTTTTCGAAATGCGCTTTCATGGCCGCCTGAGCCACTTCGGGTTCGCGGTGAATGACCGCGTGCCCGACTCGCAGATGCTCTTTTACGGAACGTTCGAGATGACCCGTAATGGCGCTCATGCCGACCCGGATCCGGTGCCACTGCGCATTGAGGTTTTCGATGATAGTCCGGGCCCGGTTGTTCCGGGCCATGTGGTAGAGATGATCGTGAAACCTTTTGTCCAGCTCCAGCCATTTTTCCAGCGAAATGGCATCCGCATCCTCCGGCGTCATCTGCGAATCAACACCGCCCGTATAGCGCTCCATTTCCGAAACGATCGCCTCCATCTGCTCCATATCCGCCTCGTTTTCCGACTGAGCGGCCTGGCTGGCGATCATTCCTTCGATCACCATCTTGAGGTCGAAGAGTTGCTTTATGTCGTCTGCCGTGAGGTAATAGACCCGTCTTTTGCGATCCGAGTTGATGATAAATCCCTCGCCCTCCAGCCTTTTGAGTGCTTCGCGGATCGGAGTACGCCCTACGCCGTACATCTCGGATAGGTCGTGTTCCGAAATCACGAGCCCCGGTTTGAGCGCTCCCGAGGTAATTCCGTTCAGGATGGCGTTATACGCCTCTTCCCCCGAATTCACTTTTCGAAGCACCTTTTTTTCTTTCATTGCAGTCATAATCGTACTGTTAAATTAATACTGAAAATCGGACGATCGCCATACAATTCATGCCTCTTTTGCTATACAAAATTAGCGCGACCATGCTGCAAAATTAATAAAAAAGCCTGTTAAACAAAACATTCGAAGACCTCGGCAAGGGTATTCGCATTCCCGACATTCCCCGGAAAAACCACGTAATCCACTCCCGTAAATCCCTCGTCTGAATCGATCCTCCATACGGGTACCCCGTCGGCGATCTGTCCCAGCACGGTCGCCCGGGAAATTCCCAGACCGTTACGGGCTACCGTATAGGAGGTAATCCCGCCTTTGGATACGATAAATCTGGGTGCCGTGGTCAAACCCCTGAAAACACCATCTACAAAAGATGCGATCTTCGCTCCGTTATGTTGTCTGTCGGCCGCACTGCCGGACAAGGCACAGGTACGGCTCGTATAAACCACACACGAACGACACGCGAGTTCCCGGTTCAGCCGTTCGGTCAACTCCCGCCCGTACGATTCCGCCGTACGGGCCAACACGCGTTCGACCTCGATTTCAATAGGGCATAAGTCGCTGCGCCGCAACAGAACCTCGAGCTGTGCGGTCGTCTTGGCGGTATAGGATCCCACCACGACGATACCGGGCCGCGCACTTTTCTGCGGGCGATACGGAGCCGCTGCGCGTTGGCCGAGACGCACCCGCACCATCGAGGCGGCCGTGCGGTAGACGAAACGCTTTCCGGCATCTTCGGCCTTGCGGATTGCCGCATCGACCGTTTCCATGTCGGCATAATTGAGCGCATTGACCACAACGGGTGTGAACCCGGAAATGGTCATCAGCTTTTCGAGGACGGCATCCACTCCGCGGCGAATCGACTCCGTGCGGAGCGATACGGTTCGCTCGGCCCGAAAAGAGCCCTCGGTGACCTGCTCGAGCCACTGCGGAAGCGCCGCATGCGTATATCCGAACACGGCGTCGCGGGCGAACTCGGTCTCGGTCACCGGCACCAACCCCGCGGAGGTTCCGACGCAATGCACATCGTCGACCGTATACCGCCCGCCTTCGAAAAATGCCGGGCAGAGAAGCAGACCGTCGAACGGGCCGAATTTCGCCACCAGCGGCTCCAGTTCCGGCAGCAAGTGCCCCCGAAGCGTCGAGTCGCCCCGGCTCATGAGGACCAGCCGGTAACGCCCGTCGTTGGCGCGGTTGAGGTTCCCGGCGATTGCGCGTGAAACCTCACGGGCTTCGTCGGCCGTCATCGCCCGGGTATTGGTCAGGATGAAGAATGCTCCGTACCGCGCCAACGCCTCCCGAATCGACGCTTCGTCCCAGACCAGGAGAACGGGAACGTCCCGGACGGTCTGGCATCCGGTGGGGTCGTCGTCGATAATTACGATTCTCGTTTCCATCATCAACGGCTATCTTCGGGCAAGCACCTCTCCGGCACGGCGGAAGCCCGTTTCACCGCTGTTCAACACGGGAATACCGAACTCCCTGAGGGGGTCCGGATAGCTGAACGAGAAAACGGCCATCGACAACTGGGCCAAGACCACCACATCGACGGGTCCCCGCTGCTGTTCGGAACGGATGGTTTGGGCAATGCGCCGGTTGTGCTCCTCGATGCGCCCGTCGCCCAGCAGTTCGAATGCCTCCTCGATGGTCGCTCCGGCGAACGAAACGGTACGGCCCATGCGTGCTGCGGTCTCCTCCAGCAACATCCGCGTGCTCTCGACCGTCGGACCGTGCGTGGCGACGATCAGAATCCGTCCGTCGGCGGCCACGGCCTCCTCCATCATCGCTTCGTCGATCTGGACGACGGGAACGCCGAAAGGCTGCATGATCTCCTGAACGCGCGTATAGGCCCGGTTCATCGTCGAACACGAGATGAGAATCGCATCGACCGCATACAGCTCGTACAGATCGCGCGCATACCGGCAGAAACAGTCGACATTGATTGCGGGAGGCACGGGTTCCCGCCGCTGGTGAGCCGCCATGAAATTGAGCTGCACGGCTTCGTTTCCCACGTTGACGATCTTCACGCCGGGGAGCATGCGGTGTCCGAACCAGTCGCTCCAGAGCGTCACCCAGCTGGAACCGTTGATAACACCCAGCCTCTTGCCCTGCAATCGCGGGTCGGCTGCTTCGCCGAAAGTAAGACGGGGCGTTCCCACCACGCGCATGTAGTCCGAAAAGAGTCGAATCGGGTCCATTGCCTGCTTATTTTAGGAGTTGTTTTATCCGGTCCGCAATATCGTCCGAGGTCATGCGATAATGTGCCATCAGGTCGTTCACGTGACCGGTATGGATAAAATCTTCGGGATCGGTCCCGACTGGGACCACGGGTACGGCACATCCCCGCCGCACGAGCGTTTCCGCCACCAGGGAGAACAATCCCCCGCTCGTGCAGTGATTTTCACAGGTTGCGATCGCCCCCACCTTTCCCGCCAGGTCGTGCAGCAGCTCCCGGTCGAAAGGCTTCAGCGAGGGATGATGGTCGACACGCACCCGGATCCCCTGCTTCGCCAGTTTCGCGGCGGCCAGCTTCGCGGGCGCGAGCATGTAACCCGTGCAGACGATCCCGGCGTCGGTGCCGTATTCCGCCGCCGTAACACCCTTGCCGATGCGGAATTCATAACCCGGGAACACCTCGTTTTCCGCGACGTTGCACCGCACGACCCGCAGGTAAAAGGGTCCGGTCGTATCCGCTGCCGCCTGAAACACCTGGCGCATCTCCTCGTTGCAGGAGGGCTCTATCACCGTCAGGTTCGGCACGCGCAACAGAAATCCCAGCTCCTTGTCGCTTTGGTGCGTGGCGCCGGCTTTTCCCGTAAACAACCCGGCGTAAGCCCCGATCAGCTTGACATTCAGATCGCTGTAAGCGACCGAAACGTAAATCTGGTCCATGCAGCGGCGCGAAAAGGCATCGAACGTACACGCAAAGGGGACCAGTCCCTCCTGGCTCATGCCTGCGGCGATCGCCACCATGTTTTGCTCGGCAATGCCGACTTTTACCAGTTTCTCCGGGTGGAAATGCTCGAAGATATGAATTCCCGTGCTGCTGCGCAAATCCGCGTCGACCACCCGGATGTCGGGATTCCGGTCCGCCATGTCGGCCAGCGTCCAGCCCATCCGATACCGCATTTCGCGGGTTTTATTCCTGTCCGGAATATGAAATTGTGCCATTGTTCCTCTCTTTATGCCTGGTTGTCCTTTACCGCGTCGGGATTCTCGTGCAGCGGAGCCGCAATCTCGATTTCATCGACGAGCCGTTCGACGAAACGACGGGGAATGCCCAGTCTCCGACCGCTGCCTTCCCACATCTCGAACAGCCAGCCGGCGGCCTGCTCGACGCTTCGCGGAGCGCTCGTGTGCCAATTGGTGTTGAAATGGCACGTATCGACCGAGTAACCCTTGATCGTATTGAGCAGGACCGCCTGCGGACGCCCGCGCCGGTTGGTGCGCAGCCGGTTGAACACGGTCACGATCTCATCGATATTGTGCCCGTTTGCGATTTCGAACACATCCAGATTGAATGCCCGCAGTTTGTCGACCAGCGGTTCGAGCGCCATGTCGTCCTTGACAAATCCCTTTGCCTGGACCTTGTTGTAGTCGATCACGAAGACCAGATTATCCAGCCCGTAATGCCCGGCCGCCATGAAAGCCTCCCAAACGGAGCCCTCGTCGCACTCCCCGTCGCCCAACAGCGCATAGACCGTCCGGTTGTTGTGATCGGGTCCCGCTTGCCGGATCGCCAGCGCGCGGCCGACCGCAACACCGGGAATCTGCCCCAGCGAACCGCCGGATATTTCGATCCCCGGTGTCCTCTTCCGGTCGGGATGGCTCTCCAGATGTGAACCCCAGGTGCCGTAACCTTTCAGCCACTCCATTGGGAAATATCCAAATAGCCCGAGTGTTGCATACAATCCGGGACAGGCATGGCATTTCGAAAGGTAAAAAACATCCCGGAATGCCCAGTCCGGATTTTGCGGATCGTGCCGCAGGATGTAGTTGTAGAGCGTTGCGAGAAATTCGGCCTCGGAGAAAGAGCCGCCCGGATGCCCCAGGGAGCCGCAGGTCATGGAGTAGACCGCCAGATTGCGGATCAGGTATGCGGCGCTTTCACAACCGAGCAGCAATCCCTCGTATTGTGCATGATAGGGGAGCGCTGCGTGGAATGTCCGGGAGTCGGCTCGAAAGGGGCTCCACAACGTGTCTATTTCAGTTTTTAAATCCATGTGTTAAAAATTATATACAAATATATGCTATATTTGCATACAATACAAATATTTTTCATACCTTTATAGCACGATCGAACGATATAGTGAAAAATAAGGGCGCAAAAACAGGGTGCTATATATATAAGGTATAAAACCTCGAACCGATAAAAGAATACAACCAGATGAAAAATCGCATGCATTATCTGCCGGCAGATTCCTAAGAGAGACAACTGACCTCCAAAACAAAAAACACTAACCTTTCAAAAACAAGCCTATGAATTGTAAATCGCCAACTCCTATTTTGGCAAGGGCGGCAAGAACTTTCACGCTTTTGGCGATTGCCCTGCTGTCGGCAGTGCCGGCTATCCGCGCACAGGGGGCGCGGGAGATAACGGGTGTGGTTCTTGACACCGAGGGAGCCCCTCTGATCGGTGCAACCGTTCTGCTCAAAGACGGGACAAAGGTGCTCAAGGGCATGGTTACCGACACCGGGGGAGCTTTCCGGACAGAAGCGCAGCCGGACAATACGCTCGAGGTCTCCTATGTCGGTTATGTCACCGCGACCCGCAGGGTGGGAACCGCAACCCGGTTCAAGATCGTTCTCGAATCCGACTCCCAGCTGGTCGGAGAGGTCGTCGTTGTCGGTTACGGCGCTCAGAAAAAGGAGACGCTGACCGGATCTGTCGCCGTCGTCAAGAGCGCTGCGATCATCGAATCGCCCACCTCGAATATCAGCAACGCGCTCGTAGGCCGCATCCCGGGTGTTTCCTCCGTGCAGTCGAGCGGCGAGCCGGGCGACAACCAGTCGACGCTCCGCATCCGCGGTGTGGCTACGCTGAACTCCGATGGACAGGACCCGCTGATCGTCATTGACGGCGTGCAGTCGACCGTGGAAGCGATGAACACGCTCGATCCGAACGAAATCCAGAGCATCAGCGTGTTGAAAGACGCCTCGGCAACGGCGGTCTACGGCGTCAAGGGTGCCAACGGCGTAGCGATAATCACGACCAAACGCGGCAGCTCGGGAGCACCGCGCATCAACCTCTCCTATCGGTTCGGCGTCACGGAACTGTCGTCGAAACTCAAAATGCTCGACTCCTATCGCTACGCGCTGCTGCGCAACGAGGCGATCGCCAACGACGGCGACATCTCGAAGAACCAGTACCTGTTCGACAAATACGAACTGTGGAAATTCCAGGCCAACCGGGACTACACCCCCGACGAGGTCGATGCGATGAACCTGACAGCCGAACAAAAGGCCGCGCTGAACAACCGCCCCGGCCTTTACTACCGCAGCGACGACTGGTTCGACAAGCAGTTCGGGGGCGCAGCGCCCCAGCACCAGTTCAATATCAACATCTCGGGCGGCAGCGAGCGGCTCAAGTATTTTGCATCGGTCGGTTACCTGGAGCAGGAGGGGCTGTTCGACAACGCCAAGTACCAGAATGTCGACAACAACTCGAATTACAGCCGTTACAATTTCCGGTCGAACGTAGACATCGACGTCGCCAAAACGCTGAAACTCTCGGTAGACATCGGCGGTTCGATCCAGAACAGCCGCGGTATTCTCGGCAAGGACGGCGACATCACCTCCGCGACAAGCCGTCACAAGCAGATGCTGATCCAGATATTGAGCGGTTCGCCTTTTGTCGGGCCTGGCATGCTCGACGGGAAACTGGTCGAGGAGTATGTCAAGGCGCTCAATCCGCTGGACGGCCGCGGAACCGGCTATGCGCCCACTCCCTACCTGATCAACAGTTCGCTGCTCGACACCCGGACGACGGACATCAGTTCGACGATCCGGCTGCGGCATACGATGGATTACCTGACGCGCGGACTGAGTGTTACGGGCACCGTATCCTACAACGACACCCACCGAAAAAGCCGCATCGAAACCAGACACCCCCAACGGTACAAGGTCGGCAGGAACCCCGAGGACCCGAACGAAATTCTCTTTTTCGGCGGTACGACATCGCCCACCGACGTCAAGGACAATCAGAATGCGTACAACAACAAACGCAACAGTTTCTACCTGGAGCTCAAGGCCGAATACAACCGTACGTTCGGACGTCACACCGTGTCGGCCCTCCTGCTCTACAACGCCCAGCAGCAGCGCAATCCCGGCCTGGCTTTCCACGTGCCCTCGGGCATGATCGGTTCGGCCGGACGCATCACCTATTCCTACGACAACCGCTATTTCGCCGAGTTCAATGCCGGCTACAACGGTTCGGAGAACTTTCCCGAGGGCAAACGGTTCGGTTTCTTTCCGGCCTACTCGGTGGGGTGGATCGTGACCAACGAAAAGTTCTTTCCCCAAAACGACTGGCTGACTTTCCTGAAAATCCGCGCATCCTACGGCGAGGTCGGCAACGACAAGATCGGCGGCAACCGGTTCCTCTATCTTCCGAGCACCTGGGAGTACCTCGAGGGCATGGCCAACGGAAACGGCGGCTATTTCGGTCCGTCCGACGGGTCGGCACTGCCGATCTACTACGCCGGAGCCCGGGAGAGCCGCCTGGGTAATCCGGATGTTACCTGGGAACGGGCCCGGAAGACGAATGTCGGAGTGGATGTTCGTTTCTTCAGGGACCGCCTCTCGGTCGTCGCCGACTATTTCAACGAAGACCGGCGCGACATTCTCTGGAGTTACGGCTCGACCCCCGGCTTCGTCGGAGCGACACCTCCCTACGGCAACATCGGCAAGATGAATAACAAGGGATACGAAATCCAGGTCACCTGGTCGGACAATATCTCCGAGTTCCGCTATACGATCGGTGCGGGCGTCTCTTACGCGATCAACAAGATCATCTACCAGGACGAGCCGTCGAACCCCTATCCGTGGATGAACAGCACCGGCTTCTCCTACGGGCAGTACAAGGGGTACCACACCGACGGGTTCTACAACAATGCGGATGAGGTCAACAACCGTCCCTACATCACCATGGACGGCAACAAGGTGCAGGCGGGCGACATCCGCTACATCGACCTGAACGGCGACGGCATCATCGACTCGCAGGACATGGCCCCCGTCGGGTACTCCAACCTGCCTCGGTATACGTTCAACGCCAACCTGGGGCTGGAGTACAAGGGTTTCTCGCTCTCTGCGCTCTTCACGGGGGCGATGGACGGCTCCATGCCGATCTCGTCGCACTACATGCTCAACCCCTTCTACATGCAGACCGGCTCGGCGCAGGTTTTCCATTATGCGGATCGCTGGACGCAGGAGAAAGCGGACCGGGGCATCGCCGCCAAATGGCCGCGCGCATCGCTTCGCAACGAAGACACCCAGAACGGAGCCATGAACGATCTTTACCTCCAGTCGACGGATTTCATCCGCTTGAAAAACCTCGAGATCGGATACACGTTCCGGGGCCGGCGGCTGAAAAAAATCGGCATTTCGAGCGTCAAGGTCTTTCTGAGCGGCAACAACCTCTACACCTGGTCGAACATGCTGCCCGGATACGACCCCGAGCAGGCCGACTCGGGCGGTGCCGCAGACGGCTACCTCTACCCGCCGACACGCAGCTACAACGTCGGCATCAACATTCAATTCTAACGCTAAAACGTCAGTTATGAGAAAAACATACATCACCCTGCTGATTGCGGTCTTGCTCGGCACGAGTTCCTGTCAGGACTACTTCCTCCAGAAACCCCGGGGCAACGACGTTACGGCCAAAGAGGTGTTCTCATCCAGGCAAAAGGCACTGTCGGCCATCGCACAGGCTTATTCGGAGGCGCTGCGCATCAACATCACGTTCCTCGAAAACGACGGCGGCAATCTCTACGGAATGACATCCGGCACATTGGCCCACATCTCGGGCGAGCTGAACGGGTTTCGCTACAACTGGTCGGACCCCGTGATCATTTCCGCCAGCGGCATGTCGGCCAGCGGTCCGTGGATCGATAATTTCACGTTCAACTACACGGCCATCCGCCGCTGTTATACGGTGATCGAGAACATCGGCGCCGTACCCGACATGAGCAACGAGGAGAAAGAGAGTGTCCGGGGCGAAATGTACGCTCTGATTGCTTACCGCTACTGCCGGATGCTGATCCAATACGGCGGCGTACCCCTCGTCAAAGGGATCGTGCCGTTCGACGCTTCGTCGATCGACCGTTCGTCGGTCAGGGAGGTGCTGGAATACATCGTCGACCTCTGCGACAACCAGGCGCTGCCGCGTCTGCCCGACAGACAGGCCGACGACATGAAAGGCCGTCTGACCAAGGGTGCCGCGCTCTCGATCAAGGCCCAGGCCTGTCTCTACTGCGCCCGCCCGCTCTTCAACACCGACATTCCCTACCTGAGCCTGGGCGGCGAAAACGACCGCCTGATCTGTATGGGCGAGCCATACACCGAAACACTTTGGGAGCAGGCCCGCGACGCGGCGCAGGCGGTCATCGACTGGGCCCTGACGGACAACCGGCACCGGATCGTCGACACGGGAAATCCGTTCGACGACTACGGGCGTGCCGTCGCGGCTCCCGACAGCGAGGAGGTGATCGTCTCGTGGCAAGCATTCAACGCCCGCCACTACGACCCGCGCCAGCAGGGCGGCGGCGCCAACAACATGAGTTACACGCAGCTTCTGCAATACTGCAAGCAGGACGGTACGGACCAAACATGGCCCGAAGGATTGGGCGAAAACGAATGGGCTTCGATCGACGAATACTCGACCCGGCTCGAAGAGATGGAGGCCCGCTACTGGGCCAGTGCCGTTCCGGGCGGTTACGACGCCCGCAACAATCCGGGTAGCCAGCCGTGGAAAGCGGATGCCATGGTCAATTACAGCACCTGGGAGGGCAAGGCGAACATCGAGCAATGCGGCCGCCGGTGCAAATTCTGGTACCATGCCGGCACCCGCACCTGGTTCAACTATCCCATCTACCGGCTGGCTTATTTCTACCTGGCGCTGGCCGAGGCCAAAAACGAACTGGGCGACGACGAAGGGGCCCGCCTGGCGCTGAACGTCACCCGCGGCCGCGCCGGATTGCCCGACATCGAACTCTCGGACCGGACGGCGCTGCGCAAAGCCATTCAGCGCGAATGGGCCGTGGAGTTCTTCGAGGAGAACCACCGGCTTTTCGACGTGAAGCACTGGAAACTCGAAGAGCTGGGCAGCGGCATCATCGGAGGCGACAAAAAGGGTTTTCAGTTCGATTACGTCTCTTCGACGGCTGGCAGTTACAGCCTCTCGAACTACAAGGGATTCAAAGTGGCGGTTTCCTACAAGGGATTCTGGTCTGACAACCAGTATCTCAATCCGTTCCCCACCAAAGAGGTCAACAAAGGGTATCTCGTACAGAATCCCGGCTATTAACCCACAACAAACAAATCTGCGAGACCATGACTATCGACAAGAAATACCTCTTCAAGGGGGCCTTATCGCTTCTGGTTGCAGCCCTCTGCTGCATCGGAACGGTTCGTGCCGGCGGGCAGAATGCGCCCGAAGCAGGCAAAAGCCGGGTGAAACAACCCGAACTCCTGTTCCGCACATCGGCCGGCCGGTCGACGGCCGCCATAGTGAGCATATCCGGCGACGAGGCGTACAAGACCCCGACCTCCAACCTGACCAATACGCTTTATGGCCTGCTGCCCGGACTTGCGGTGATGCAGGGAAGCGGACAACTCGGTTACGACATCGCCGCGATGACCATCCGCGGCAAGGGGACGTTCAACGAGAACGACTCTTTCACGGTTTTCGTCGACGGATTCGAGACCGATCCGTCGTTCGCCGCCACGCTGCTGCCCTCGGAGATCGACCGCGTTTACGTGCTCAAGGATGCGGCGGCGCTCTCGACTTTCGGCATGCGGGGTGCGAACGGCGTGCTGTGGATCGAAACCCGGCGCGGCGAAGCCGGAAGAATTAGCGTGGATCTGAACCTGCGCACCGGCTGGCAATCCCCCAAACTGCTCACCAAGCCGCTGGGATCGGCCCGGTACGCCGCCTACTACAACGAGGCCGTCAGCAACGACAACGGAAACGTCTGGACGCCCTATTACAGCCAGGAACAGATAGGCCGTTACCAGCTGGGGCAGGGGACCGACGTGGACTGGTACGACGAGGTGCTGAAGACGGCGGGCTCGTTCACCTCGACGGACGTCAGCGTAAGCGGCGGAAACGAGGCGATCCGCTTTTACACGATGCTGGGCTATATGAACAGCAACGGATTCTACGACGTGGACAGTGACGATACGCACTCGAACACCCGTTTCGACCAATATACGATCCGAACCAATCTGGATTTCACGGTATTCAAGATCTTCGACGGGAGGGTCGACATCGGCGGGCGGATGATCGACAACAAACGGCCGAACTATTCCGACGACCAGCTGTGGTACAACCTCTCATCCTATCCCAACAACATCTACAACGTCTACGACGGGCGCCCCGACGACGATCACTGGTCGGGCACGATGACGCACCCCGACAATCCGGCGGCCTCGGTACGCGGTCTGGGATACCGGTCGAACCGCGACCGGAGTTTCCAGGCGAACTTTTCGCTCCGGGAGCGGCTCGATTTCATCACCCCGGGGCTCTACCTGACCGAATCCGCTTCGTTCGCCGCCTGGACCCGCGGAACCTACAACATGGTGCGCAACTACACGCGATGGCACAACGGAACGGCGCAAACGGCCGATGTCAATTCGGACTACGCCCCCGAGGACGACCGCGGCACCAACCAGTGGTCGTGGAACCAGTTCCGGGTGCAGGCCGGTTACGACCGCACGTTCGGAGCCCACGGCCTGACCGCAGCGGTGAACTACGAACACTACCGCCGCTACGTGGATGCGGACATGAACGGCAATGCGGGCATCCAGACCACCTATGCACACCAGGCGGTCGGCGGACGTTTCAACTATTCGTACGACACACGCTACATCGCCGAATTCGGATTTTCGTACAGCGGATCGGACAATTACGCCGCGGGGAACCGCTTTCGCTTCTATCCCTCGGCATCCGCTGCGTGGATTGTCTCCAACGAGCGATTCCTCAAGCGCGCCAAGGCCGTCGATCTGCTCAAACTGCGTTTCTCGGTCGGCTCCTCAGGTTACGACTACTATGCCGGAGGCCGTTATCTCTACTACCAATATTACGTCGGCGGCACCTCTTTCCCGACCGGGAACGACGGAAACCCGACCTGGCAGCCCTCGCTCGTACCGGCCTATCTGGCCGATTCCGACCTGTCGTCGGAGCAGAGCCTGAAATACAATATCGGACTCGACGCCGGCTTTTTCAACTCACTGCAAATGAGTCTCGACCTGTTCCTCGACAAGCGCACCGGAATCGTCACCCGCGACAACTCCTACCCGGCCGGATTCGGCGTCGACCCGCCGTACCGCAATGTCGGAAAGGTGACCACCCGGGGCCTGGAACTCTCGCTGAGTTATGCCAAAAGTTTCGGCGATTTCTCGCTCCAGGTGGGCGGCATGCTCTCCTGTCTTAAAGACAGGATCGACTACATGGCCGAAATCCCGCCCGCATCGCCACGCGCAGCGGCGACGGGCAATCCGCTGGGCGCCGTTTTCGGTTATCAGGATGCCGGGTTCTACGACATTGCGGATTTCGACGAGACGGGCCAACTGCTCCCGACGCTCCCCAACCCGACTTTCGGGACCGTACAGCCGGGTGACATACGTTACGCGGATCAGAACGGCGACCTGATTATCGACGAACGGGACAAGGTGAAGATCAGCGACGGAGCCAATCCGAACCTTTATTACGCGGTCAACGCCCGGTTCGCCTATAAGGGATTCGATTTCGGATTCCTGCTCCAAGGCGTCGGCAGCCGCGAGATCGACCTGCTCGATGCTTCGAGCAAGGTGCTTGCGTTCCGCAACAACGGTACGATCCACGCCATTGCCGCGGACCGCTGGGCCTACTATCCCCAGCAGGGCATCGACACCCGCGGAATAGCCAAATACCCGCGTCTGACCACCGGCGACAACACGAACAACTACCAGCATTCGACACGCTGGATCGAGAACGGAAATTTCTTGACACTGCGCAACGTCGAGTTGGGCTATTCGCTGCCCGTCCGCATCGGGGCGAAGATCGGGCTTCGCAAACTGCGCATCTATATCAGTGGCGTGAACCTCCTGTCACTAAGCAAACTCCAACGCAAATACCGGATGGACCCCGAACGCATGACGGGTTATCCGGGCGTGAAATCGTACAACATCGGACTCAGCGTCGGATTCTAAAGACCCGCAAACCATGAAAAAAACCGTTATTTTCCTGCTCGCAACCGCATTTTCCGCAACCGCCTGCGAGGTGCTCGATACCCAGGTCGACTCCTACACCACGCAGCAAAACCTCGCCACCGAATACGACAAGGTGCTGGAGGTGGGATTTGCATCTTACGGCTCCATGAAGAGCGGCCTGTCGGAACTGGACGACAACCTGGCGGCCGCCAGGAGCGACGAAGCGGTCCAAACGTCGCGCTCGGCATCCGTGCGGCTCTTCAACAACGGCAGCTGGAGCGCCTATACGAATCCGGACAACCCCTACGAAAGCCTCTACAAGGGTATTCGTGCGGCAAACTACTTTCTGGACTATTCACGCGATTACAAGCGCATGCTCGCCAACGGCCGCGACACCATCTCGGACGGCGGAACGGCCTACCGCAGGGATGTCGAAAACGCGGGCTATCTGCGCGCCGAAGCCCATGTCGCTAAGGCCTGGTACTATTTCGAACTGATCAAGCGTTACGGCGGTGTTCCGCTCTACAAGGAGGTTCCGGCCGACAACACGTTCCTGCCGCGGGCATCCTACGACGATGTGGTAGAGTACATCGTATCGGAGATCGACTATGCCCTCGATTCGCTGGCCGTGGACTGGACAAAGTACAGCTCGTTCGACGGACGGTTCAACCTGGGATCGGCTCTGGCTCTGAAATCGCGCGTGCTGCTCTATGCCGCCAGTCCGCTCAACACCGAGGGGCTGACCGAGGAGGAGATCGCCGAACGATGGGAACGCGCTGCACAGGCCGCTTACAGCGTGATCGCGCTCAATAAGTTCACCCTCTCACCCGGTTACAGCGCTCTTTTCACCGGCAATACCTCCGCCAATCCGGAAATCATTCTCTCCAGGCGGGCTTCTCCCTCCAATTCGCTGGAAAGAGCCAATTATCCGATCGCCACGGCAGGCGGCAACAGCGGCCTGACGCCGTCGCAGAATCTGGTCGACGCCTACGAATACACGGGTCCGGCCGATCCGGCCGATCCCTATGCAAACCGCGACCCGCGGCTGGGCTTTACGGTCGTCACCAACCGCAGCGCCTGGAACGGCCGCACGATCGACATCTCGGAGGGCGGTTCGGACTCCTACCTGACGGTCAACTCCTCGCGGACGGGCTACTACCTGAAAAAGTACCTCGCCGACAACCTGGTTCTCACGCAGGAGCAGACCGCCATGCACCAATGGATCTATTTCCGCTATGCGGAAATCCTGCTCAACTATGCGGAGGCCGCCAACGAAGCCTGGGGACCGGACGACGGCAGCCACGCAGCGTCGGGGCTGACGGCGCGTCAGGCGCTGGACCGGGTGCGCGGGCGTGCGGATGTCGACCTCGATCCGGCAGACCTGACCAAATACGAAGGTGCGACCGACAAGGAGCGCATGCGTGCCGCCGTCAAGGCTGAACGACGCGTGGAGCTGGCATTCGAAGACCACCGCTACTGGGATCTGTTGCGCTGGAATGACGGAACGGTACTCGGGCAGCCGATCGGGGGCGTGAAAGCGATGGCCAATGGCGACGGGACGTTCAGTTACGAAACGTTCAAAGTGGAAGACCGGGTATTCGAGCCGAAGATGTACCGTTATCCGATTCCCTATCAGGAAATCAGCAAATCGAAGGGCGTCGTAACCCAGAATGCAGGCTGGTAACCGAGATATAAAATTTTCAATCATGAAGAATTATTCGATTCACAGTGTTTTTACGTTAGTTGCGGCCGCAGCCCTGCTGACGTTCACCTCCTGCGAAGAGCAGCAGGAGTTCGGTGTCCGTAAAATCTATATGCCCCAGGCCGCGATCTACAACGGAGGGCTGACCCACGAATATCCGGTTCCCATGCCCAACCTGCCGGTCGACAACTACCGCATCCGGGAAGACGGCATGCTGGACATCATCCTCGGCGTCTACCGCTCGGGCGAGGGCGACCTGTCGGCCTACCAGGTCGAGGTATTCATCGACGAGGAGGCGACGGCCCGTGCCGCGGCCGCCACGAACCGGGGCGTCGAACTGCCCCGGACACTCTGCACCCTGCCGGAGCGGGTGTCGGTTCCCGACGGCGACCGTCAGGAGACTTTCAACCTGCGCGTCGACCTCCCCCGCCTGATAGCGGAGTACCCGGAGTACAACAAGAACCGGATGATCGTCGTGGTCGGCATCCGCAATCCGAGCAAGTGGGAGCTCAACGAGTCGCTGAGCCGCACGACCGTCATCATCGAGGGCGGCACGTTCCTCCCCGTCGTTCCGATCCTCAAAAACGGCGATTTCGGGACCGGCAGTTCGGAAAGCTGGCACTTGGTCAACATCAACAACAAACCGTTCGAGCTGATGAAGATCGACGAGGAAAAAGGGGAGCTTCAGATCGGAGTGGACAACTATTCCCAATACGGGGGCGACTCCCGGTTCATGTGCTACCAGCAGCTGGACAGCCCCGATCTGGAGATCGGCAAGACCTATGTCCTGTCGGCCATGGTCAGCATTCCCGCCCAGGATTTCTACATGACAGCGGATAAGAAGAACCTCAAACGCGAAATGGATTTCGGGTTCGCCCTCTTCCCCAAGACCACCAACATGGCGACCCAGAACGACTACAAACCCGGCGACACCAAATTCTGGTACATGGACGTAACGATGGACAACGGCAAGGGCCATTACCCGCTGCTCGACGGCACGGCAGGCTTCGAATCGTTCTCGTCCATCCACCTCAACAAGCGTCCCGACAGCATGGGGGCGGGCGAGTTTACGATGGACGCGGACCACATGGGCGGTTATGTCGTTTTCTATGTGCGGCTGCGAAACACGTGTCCGGACGTGAAGACCATCCGCGTGACCGACGTGAAGATCGTTGCGAAATAGAGAAACCGACCGGCACCCGGTGCGGAACCGGGTGCCGGCTTTCGGAAAACAGGTTTAACCAATCGAACAGTAAATAATGAAACTTAAAATCAGATTGTGCAATATCCCCCTGCTGTTTGCAGCGTTCGCGCTCCTGCCGGGCTGCGACAAGGACGATGAAAAACAGATTCCGCCCCCGCCGATGCACGTGCCCGCGTGGGAGCTCGATTTCGAGGACGATTTCGAGGGTGCCTCGGTGGATACCGAACACTGGAGCGTCTACAACAGTGCAGGGCACAACGCCAACGGCCTGCGCCACCCGAGCGCCTTTACGGTCGAAGAGGGCTGTCTGGTCGTTGCTGCCCGCATGTGCCCCGTCTCGGGGAATCAGGCAGAGATCGACGGCCGGATGGTCGACATCGCTTCCGGCGCCAAACTGGCGGACGACGGAACCCGGGTGCTTGTTTCCGGGGGCATGGCCCACCGCAAGGAGTATTCGCCCGGTACGAAATTCGAATTCCGCGTCCGTTGCGAGAAAGATGCCAGCAATACGATGAGTGCGGTGGTACTGACATGGCCCAAATCCGGATCGGACCGCAATGCCCGCTGCGAAGAGTCGGATATTTACGAGACCGGCTCCTCCACGGGTGCCACCCGCGACAAGGTCTCGTCGTTCTTCCACTACGGGCTGCACCCCGACAGGAACAACGGCAAGGTTACCCAAAAGCAGAAAGACTATCCGACCGACGCCACCCAGTGGCATACGATGGGCTTCGAATGGTATACGGACAAGGTATGCGTCTTTTTGGACGGCGTCAAGGTGTGGACGATTCTCGACAAGGAGATCGTGCCGATCTACGACCATCATCTGTGCATCCAGCTCGACGCTTTCGGAACCCGGCTTTCCGGGAGCGACCCGACGGTGAAAATGTACGTCGATTGGGTCCGGATCTACGTCGACAAGAATAAGGAGTGAATGCAATTGGTAAAAAAGAGCGGGCGGTATGAATCCATACCGCCCGCTTTCGTTTGCGCCGTTCAGCGATTCTGGCAGATCGGCGTCCCCGGTGCGGGGTATCCTGCGGCCGGGTCGTCGATCACGAGCACCCAGTCGTTGCCCGTCCCTTGGGTCCGGGGAGTGAATACGGCCGATTCGACCCGCTTGAAATTGCCCAGCGCAATGGAGCGTCCCGAACGGACATCGAACCACCAGGCCGTCACCTCCTCGCCTTTGCCGATCGCCGTCAGATCGACCTGGATGGGCTTTCCCCGTTCGGTATAGATAAAGGCGTAGGTGCGGTCCCGGTCGCGTGTGGCCGTAATCCGGTCGAGGTGATCGTAGGCTTCGAGCAGCATGCTCTGATCGGGAATGCGCGTAAAATAGGGCCGGCTGAGCATCAGCTCCTTTCCGTAGCCCATCTGGTAGGAAGCGATGCGTCCGAGCGACTCCTCCCAGCGCGTGAAGACATCTCCTGCTGGCCTGTATTTATCCGGATCGTACACCTGCCACACGCCCGTACTGCCGAACGTATGCCCGCAGGCACCGGAAAAGACCTCGTGGTAAAAGTAGCGCCGCGTGTGGTAGTCGGTCGAAACACCGTTCTTTTTCATGTCGAAATCGATGGCGTGCTCGTCGTAGAGCGGTTCGCCGTCGAGCACCGGCCGGGTAGGCTTGGCATTGTTGTAATCGGCCAGGATGCGGTCCCAGAGCGGCACGTCGTACGGGTGCCCGTTCTGCTGCATGTAGAAATCGAGCCAGGGTTCGTCCGTAAACCACTTGGTGCACGAGGTTCCGCCCCAGGGGTGATAGGTCATCAGCGAGGTCGAATAGTCCTCCTTGCCCGTGATGCCGATCGCAATGCCCCGCGCCATGGCCCGGATGATGGGCTCGCACCCGTCGGCCGGCCGGTCGCCGCCCAGAATCCAGATGATATTGCGCTTCTGACCGAACCGCTTTCCGACGTATTTGCCATAGTTCTCGGCTTTCTCCTCCGTATCGAAGATGACGGGGCCCGGACCCCACTTGAGGTTGAACTTGTCGCCCCACGTGGGCAGCAGACCGATCTGAAGCCCCAGCGAATCCGCCATATCCACAAGCGCCTCGATGTGGTCGAAATACTTGTCGTTGGGCTTGGTGAACTCTTCGTCCAGAAAAGCCCAATCGCCGTTTGCGTTGGGCGAGGAGAGTCCGCCGTGCTCCGCCAGGCAGACTGCCTGAAGCACGTTAAAGCCTTTCATCGCACGGTCTGCCATGAAGATGCGGGCGCTTTCGACGGTATGTCGGTGAAACATCTGCCAGGCCGTATCGCCGAGCCAGAAGAACGGCGTTCCGTCCTCGTACATCAGAAACCGGTTCCCGGGATGGACCACCACCCGGCCGTGAACGGCGTGCTGTCCCTGCACGGAGGTGAAACCGAGCAGCGACAAGGCGCAAATCAAAAGGGTTCTTTTCATGATTCGAAATTTACTTGGGTCAATATAGTAATTATTTGTATGAAATCTTCACGACCAGCGAGCGTTTGAAATCGGGCAAGCATATCCTCGTCCCGGCAGCAACCTCCGACCGGACATCGTTCCACGGATCGTAGACGTTAACGGACCGAATTTTGCGACCCGAAAGGAGCTTCGAGAGATCGATCCGCTGGCCCCGGAGCAACTCGGGTGCACGGTTCTCTTCGAATTCGGTCTGCCAGTTGTTTTCGGAATCGCGGAACCAGACCAGCAGGTGGCGCCTCCCTTGCAGGGCATATCCTTTCAGCCGGCCGCTGTCCGCCCGCAGCGGTTCGAAATGCTCGGCAGCGGGATCGATACTTTCGATCGCCCGGGCAAAACGCTTGAAATGATACCACAAATCATGCTTCTCGATATAGTGATCCCAGTGCCAGCTGTGCCCCGGCCCGGCTGCTCCCGAGAAGAACGGCGTGAAAATCACATCGTGCAGCAGTATCCCGGCCGTATCCCGCGCATAGAGCAGGCTCGGTCCGGCGTGGTCGGGCTGAACCGCCCCGCCCTCGGCCAGCAACAGCGGTTTCTTCCGCCCGTATCCGCGCAGCACGGCGACGGCATCGCTGCACAAGCTGTCCATCGGCGCGCGGCAGACCGCCAGTTCCGCTCCTGGATCGAGGTACCGATGCACCTGCATCACCTCGTTCGCCGGCATCCCGCAAATATCTCCGTAGATCGCAAAACTCGACCGGCGGTCCAGCGACCCGAGGCTCTGCATCACCAAATTCTTCGGGAACATTCTTTTGACCCGGGGCAGCATGTACTCGTTCCACTCCCTGATTTCGGGGCAGTCCACCGCATTCATCTCGTTCCACAACTCCCATCCGAACACGGCGGGGTGGTCGCCCACACGCTTCCGGATGATTTCGAGCCGCCGCAGGTATTCGTCCCTGCCGCGCTGCATTGCGATGAACTCCGCGGCGTTTTCGAACGGCCCGCCGTTCGAAACATGGTACGACGCTTTCGTGTCCCACCGATTGCGCCCCGGACGGATATGCCTGAAACTCTCGATGCACAACTTGATCTTCAGATCGTGCCGCTGGGCCAGTTCCAACAGGTACTCGATGTTGGATAGATGCGCTTCATCGAGCCGTCCGTACTCCGTTTCCACCTCGAAAAGTGCGCTGTTCAGCCATACGCGGCCGAAATTGGCTCCGTTGTCGGCCAGGGCTTGCACATAGCGTTCGACGGCCGTCCGGTTTGCAAGCGCTGCGATGTTGCAGCCGATCGGGACAAAGGTCTTTCCGTTGGAGAGCGCGAAATAGCGGGGGTCTTCGCGGCTGATCCCGACAAACGAGCGGGAGAACCGTTTTTGGGCGCTGCACCCTGCGAAGAGCATTGCGGCGAGTACCGCCACTGGGCACCAAGATAGGATTCTCATCTTTCAGGTATTTGATTGTATGCGTACAAATATATTTATAATATACATAATTTGCAATATTTTGTATATTTTACTTGCCCGAATCCATTATTTTTAGCATATTTGCACCAGACAGAACGAAAACCCTACACGATGAAGACCTCAACCCGATTCCTGCTTCCGCTCATAGCCGTTACGTTTCTGACGGGAGCCGTCCACTCCCATGCGCAGACCCCTGCACCGTGGTGCGACCCTGCCGCGAGCGGCGTAAACCGACTGCCCGCCCGGGCGACCTCCTATTCCTACGGCAGTATCGAGGACGCTCTTGCCGGCGACCGTTCGAAAGCGCGCATCCAGTCGCTGAACGGATCGTGGAGGTTCCGTTTTGCCGAGGACGTCGGGCTGGCTCCCGGGGGGTTTTACAGGCCGGACTACGACACGAGCGGCTGGGACAGGATCGAGGTGCCATCCTGCTGGGAAATGCAGGGATACGGCTACCCGATCTATACCAACATCGAATACCCGTTCGAATTCGAACCGCCGTTCATTACGCGGGACGTCCCGGTCGGCAGCTATGTCCGCAAGTTCAATATCCCTGAAAACTGGAAAAAAGGACGGATCATTCTCCATTTCGGCGGCGTCTATTCCGGCTATACCGTGTGGGTGAACGGCCGCGAAGCGGGGTATGCGGAGGATAGCTGCCTGCCCTCCGAGTTCGATATTACCGACTGCATCCGCGACGGGGAAAACACCCTGGCCGTCCGGGTTTTCAAGTGGACCGACGGCAGTTACCTGGAGGATGCCGACCATTGGCGCATGGCGGGTATCTACCGCGACGTGCTGCTGCTGTGGAGGCCCGACATTGCAATCGAAGATTTCGGCGTCCGCACCGTTTTCGACGCAAAATTGGAAAATGCCCGGCTCCAGATACGCCCCGCCATCGTGAGGACGACGGGCGCGTCGTCCGACGGCCTTGCCGTAACAGCCCGGCTCTATGCCCCGGACGGTAACGCCGCCGGCCGCCGGATGACGCTTCCCGTGGACGATATTCTGTCGGAAGCCTATCCCCAGCGGGACAATGTCTATTTCGCCCTGATGGAGGAGCTGATCGAAAACCCGCTCAAATGGAGTGCCGAGGAGCCCAACCTCTATACGCTTGTCCTCGCGCTTCAGGATGAAGCGGGCAACTGCATCGAAGCCCGCAGCTGCAAGGTCGGTTTCCGCGACATCCGGATTCATGACCGACAGCTGTTCATCAACGGCGTTCCCGTCAAGCTGTACGGCGTCAACCGCCACGACCACAGTGAATACGGCGGGAAAACCATTACGCGGGAGGAGATGGAGGCGGACATCCGCCTGATGAAGCGATTCAATTTCAACTCGCTTAGAACCTCCCATTATCCCAACGATCCTTATATTTACGAGCTCTGCGACAGGTACGGACTTTATGTCATCGACGAAGCCAACCTCGAAACGCACGGTTCGGGCGGTAAACTCTCCAACGACGCTTCGTGGGCCGGAGCGTTCCTGGACCGCGTGACCCGGATGGTGATCCGGGACCGGAACCATCCGTCGATCGTTTTCTGGTCGCTCGGTAACGAGTCGGGAACCGGTCCCAACCATGCAGCCATGGCCGGGTGGGTCAAAGATTTCGATCCCACGCGCTATATCCACTACGAGGGGGCGCAGGGACAGCCCATGTCGCCGCTTTACGTTCCGCTCAAACGCAGTTCGGCCGCAGTATTCACCAGCGCGGAGGTCGCGGACGGCGCCCCGGCGCCCAAGGAGCCGGCCGGCGGAGCCAACCCCGACGATCCGGCTTTCGTCGATGTGGTCAGCCGCATGTACCCCACTTGCAGGGAGCTCGAAGAGATGGCGCTCAATCCGCATATCTCCCGTCCGATCCTCATGTGCGAATACGCCCACTCGATGGGAAATTCGACCGGCGGCATGAAAGATTACTGGGATGTGATACGTGCTCACGAATCCCTCTTGGGAGGACATATTTGGGACTGGCTCGACCAGGGTATCGCCCGCACGGATAAAAGCGGCCGCAAATACTGGGCCTACGGCGGGGATTTCGAACGGCCGACAGACCACCACGACGGCAATTTCGTGATCAACGGGCTGCTTTTCCCGGACTGCACTCCCAAACCGGCGCTCGAAACCTGCAAGTACGTCTACCAGCCCATCGAATTTACAGCCGTCGATCTGTCGAAATTCCGAATCGCCCTCAAGAACCGCAATTTCTTTGCAACGGCCGACCGTTACTTTTTCACCTGGGAACTCAAAGACGAAACCCGCGTGCTACAAAGCGGCCGGATCGAGGCGGAAGCCATCCCTCCCGGCGAATCCGCGGTGATCGAAATACCGGTCCGAAAATTCAGGCGGATTCCCGGAGCGACCTACATGCTGAACCTCCATGCCCACGAAAAGAGGGCATGCCCCCATGCAGACGCCGGCTTCATCTGTGCTTCGGAGCAGTTCCTTTTGCCCAGCACTGCACCGGCTCCGCTGCGCGGTAAATCCGCTAAACGGCCGCAAATCGAGCAAACCGATTCAAAAATCGTGATCCGGGCAGCCAACGCCCGCATCGTGGTCAACTCCAAGACGGGCTATATCGACGGGTACGAACTGAACGGCCGACCGATTCTTGCTGCACCGCTCAAGCCCAACTTCTGGCGCGCAGCGACCGACAACGACCGCCGGGGCTGGAAAACCCGTCTGCAAAGCGGCATCTGGGAGACGGCCCCCGAAGATTTCGACTCCCGTTTCGGTTCCACGGACATCCGGACCGCTCAAACCGACTCGACAGTCGTCGTACAGGTCCGCAAGACCATGCAGTACAAGATCGTCCTGAATCTCGACTATACGATCTTCGGAAACGGCTCGCTGGAGGTCGGCTACCGGTTGGAAATCGCCGACGAGGTGCCCGAACCGCTCCGGATCGGCATGCAAACCGAGGTCACGAACCAACTCGCCGTCATTACCTATTTCGGACTGGGACCGCAGGAAAACTACCGGGACCGGCTGGAGGGTGCGTTTCTCGGTACCTACCGTACGGATGCGGCGGGCATGATGACCCAATACGTCTACCCGCAGGAGAACGGCAACCGCTGCAATACCCGGTGGATCGCCTTTACCGACCCCAAGGGACGCGGTATCCAGTTCGTCGGGGCGGCTCCGTTGAGCGTTTCCGCATGGAATACCACCCAGGAAGAGTTGGACCGGGCCAAACACATCGGCGAGGCGTGCGTGCTGGAAGACGCACAGACGGTGAACATCGACCACCTGCAAACCGGAGTCGGCGGCACCGACTCCTGGAGCCGGAAAGCACGGCCTGCGGAGCGGTACCGGCTGCTCGACAAGACATACGCTTATCGTTTCCTCATCCGACCCGTACAAAACGACCGGGATGCCGTCGACGCCGGGCGTCGGTACTGTACGGATAAAATCGACCTCGAACCATGAAACAGTTGTTGCTGATCGTTTCGATCCTGTTCTCTGCCGCGATACCGTCGTCCGGGCAGCATACGAATTATCCCCTCCTCGGGGCGCAAGTCTTCATCGAACCGGGACAATCCGCCGAAGAGATCGCCGGTTTTTTCCGGACGCTGAAAGAGAACGGCATGCAGGTCGCGCGGATCCGCTTGTTCGGATCGCATATGCTGCGGGAAGGCGCAGCGCCCGATTTCACGCTTTACGATGCGGCTTTCGACGCCGCAGACCGATACGGCATCCGGCTCTTCGCCACCTTGTTCCCCGTCACCGACGAACTGAACGACGTGGGCGGCTTCAAGTTCCCCCGCTCGAAAGCGCATCTGAAAGAGATACGCAGTTATATCCGTACGATTGTTTCGCATTTCGCCGGCAAACCGGCCCTCTATGCCTGGGTGCTTCAGAACGAGCCCGGCACGGGCGGAAGCGCCGTCCGGCCGACGGACCTGTCGGACAGCGTCCGGCGGACATGGAGCGTCGCCCGGCAGACCGATATGCCTCGCAACGGCTACCTTAAAGCGGATTTCAGCGAAGAGGCGTTCCTGAAATACTACACGAAATGGTATCTTAACCGGATTGCGGACGAGGTACGGCGCGTAGATGAAAAACACGATCTGCACATCAACCCGCATGCGCTGCTGAGCAACCTGCCGGAATACGATTTCCGCGGTTACGAAGAGTTCCTCACGTCGCTCGGCAGTGTCGATGCACCTGAGCTGGCATTTCGGAGATTTCACCCGGGAACAATATCCGCTGGGCATGGCTCTCATGTGCGACATCATCCGGGAAAAGGCCGGGAAAAATCCATTCTGGATCACCGAACTGCAAGGCGGCAATGTCACGGCCAGCGGTGCCGTGCCGTTTTGTCCGACAGCTCGGGAGATTCGGAAATACCTCTGGACCGGCATCGCCTCGGGATGCGAGGGCATTATTTTCTGGACCCTCAATGCCCGCCAGAGCGTTATGGAAGCCGGGGAGTGGGCCATGCTGGATTACCAGGGGCTCCCCTCCGACCGCCTCCGCGCCGCAGCGCAAGTCGCCCGGACGATCGAAGCCGAGAAAAGCATTTTTATCGGAGCCAAACCCGCCGAGAGTCCCGTGACGATCCTCTACAACGAAGAGTCGCTGACCATTCAACGCCGAAACAGCCTTGTTATCCGGGACAACCTCCATGAGGGTCGCAAGGCCTCCGCCGTCATCCGGTCGGTCATCGCAGCCTACGAAGCGCTTGCCTCGCACGGCATGACACCGAACCTGGCCTCGATGGACCGGTTCGACTGGGACCCGGCCAAACACCCCGCTGTCGTCCTGCCGAACTGTATATCGCTGCCGCAGAGGTACCATCGCCTGATAAACGATTTCGTATATAACGGCGGTAAACTCATCGTCACGGGGCTGAGCGGATTTTACGACGAAAACATGTCCTGTTTGATGATGGGCGAATTTCCGCTGGCGGAGTGCTTCGGCGGCCGTGTTTCGGAATTCAAGGTCACGGCGGACTATTTCGACCTGAACCTTACCGGCGAGTTGAAAGGCGCCGTTCCGGCCCATTTGTGGCGGGGAATCATTCGGCCCGGTACGGCGGAACCCGTCGGCCGATTCGACGGAGACATTTGTGCGACACGCAACCACTACGGCCGGGGCATAGTCTACTGGATTCCGTCGCCCATCCACCTCGGCAGCTACCGGCGCGACAATTCGCAGCTCATCGCGCTTTACGGAAAACTCTGCCGCCGCGAATTTTCGGCTTATCCCGTCCGGTTCGAATCGCCGGAGCCGGGCGTGCTGCTGCGTGTGACGGAGACGGCCGGCAAAGTGGTCGCTTACCTGGTCAACACGACTGCTTCACGGCGCAAAATCTCCCTTGTTCCTGCACCCTCACTGCAAAATGGACGGCTGGTCGAGAGCAACGATTCCGTCCTCTCCGGGAACAGATTGCAGCTTGCGGCGCACGACGTTGTCCTGTGTACTTGGGATAAAAACTGCCGGTAAGCGGCAAGACGGTACTTTCGGATCAGGAATTTGCGATCGCGTCGATCACGTCGACGATGCGGGCGAAAACCTCCTCCATCGTGCCCGTGCCGTTCACCGAGGCGTATTTGCCCTGTGCGGCGTAGTAGTCCGACACAATGGCGGTCTGTCGGCGATAGACCTCCAGGCGGCCGCGGATCACCTCCTCCGAAGCGTCGTCCGCGCGGCCCGAATCCTTGCCGCGGACGAGAATGCGGCGCACCAACTCCTCTTCCGGCACGCGGATGTCGATCATCGTATCGATTTTGAGGCCATGCTGTGCGAGGATGCCGTCGAACTCCCGGGCCTGGACCGTGGTGCGCGGAAAGCCGTCGAAGATGCAGCCCGCCGCCTCTTTGTGTGCTGCGACGTATTGTGCGATCATCTCGATGACGATGGCGTCGGGCGCCAGCCTGCCCTGCGCGATATAGGACTCCATGCTGCGTCCCAACTCCGTTCCGCGGGCGATGTGGCCGCGGATCACCTCGCCCGTCGATACGTGGTCGATTCCGTAGTGTTCCTTGAGCCGCTGGGCCTGCGTACCTTTTCCGCACCCGGGTGCGCCGAATAAGACGATGTTCAACATATCTCGATCCGATTGTGTGATTCGACGGACAAAAATACGTTATTTTTTTGAAGAACCGCAAAGTTTGGTTAGTTTTGTAAAAAATTTTATTTATGGAGGAGCAAAAGAAACGCACCGAGATTGCCCGGCTGGGGCAGTTCGGCCTGATCGACCGGTTGACATCCGGGTTCGAACCCCGTAACGCCTCGACCCTGAGCGGCGTGGGCGACGATGCGGCTGTCGTGGTTCCCGGCGAGGGCGAAGCGGTGCTCTGTACGACCGACTCGTTCTACGAGGGGGTCGATTTCGACCTGACCTACTTTCCGCTCAGGCACCTCGGCTACAAGGTCGTGACGGCCGCCGTGAGCGACCTGCTGGCCATGAACGCCCTGCCGTCGCAGCTCACCGTCTCGCTGGGCGTCTCCTCGAAACTTTCGGTCGAAGCGCTGCAAGAGCTCTACGAGGGCATCCGCGTTGCCTGCGAGGAGCATCGGATCGACCTGGTGGGAGGCGACACGCGCTCCTCGATGACCGGGCTGGTCCTGGCCCTCACGGCGCTTGGGCTTGCCCAAAAGGAGCGGATCGTCCGCCGCAGCGGCGCGCAGCAGCACGACCTGATCTGCCTGACGGGCAACCTCGGCGCGGCGTTCATGGGGCTTCAGCTTCTTGAACGCGAAAAGCGGGTGCTTGCCGACGTCGAGCACCCCGAGCCGCAGTTCGAGGGGTATGAATACCTGTTGGAAAAGTACCTCAAGCCGCGCCCCCGCACCGACGTCGTCGAGGCGCTTCGGGAGGAGAAGATCGTCCCCACGGCGATGATCGACCTCTCGGACGGTCTGGCGAGCGACCTGATGCAAATTTGCAAATCGTCGGACTGCGGTGCCCGCATCTACCTCGACCGCGTTCCCATCGCGCGGCAGACCTCGGCCCTGGCCGAAGAGATGCACCTCGATCCGGTCGTGGCGGCCCTGCACGGCGGCGAGGATTACGAGCTCCTGTTCACCGTGCCGCTCTCGATGCAGGAAGAGATCATGCGCCTGGGGCTGGTCGACGTCATCGGCCACATCACCCCCGCCTCTACGGGCTGCTATCTGGTGACTCCCGACGGGCAGGAGATAAAGTTGAAAGCGCAAGGCTTTCAGCAAACTAATTAAGAATTAAAAATTAGGAACGGAAAGTCGGGAATGCGGAGATAAAAAAAGACGGATACGCAAATTTCCAATTCTTAATTTTTCATTTTTCATTTTTAATTACTACCTTTGCGGTCCCGAAAAGGGAACAATTAACCAATTAAAAGCATTATGAACAATTACGAAACCGTTTTCATCGTCACGCCCGTACTGTCCGATCAGCAGGTACAGGAGGTCGCTGACAAATTCCAGGGTGTCATCACCGAGAACGGCGGTCAGATTGTGAACAAGGAGTCGTGGGGCCTCAAAAAGCTCGCCTATCCCATTCAGAAGAAGACCACCGGTTTCTATTTCCTGGTGGAGTTCACGGGCGAAGGCACGCTCATCAACACCCTCGAAACGCAGTATCGCCGCGACGAGCGCGTGATCCGTTTCTTAACTTTCAAGCAGGACAAGTACGCCGTGGAGTACTCGGAGAAACGTCGTGCGAAACTTTCTAACAACAAAGAGGAGTAAACCATGGCACAGGAGAACAAGGCACAATCCGAAATCCGCTACCTCAACCCGGTATCGGTCGACGTCAAGAAGAAGAAATACTGCCGTTTCAAGAAGCTCGGCATCAAGTATGTGGACTACAAGGACGGGGAATTTCTCAAGAAATTCCTCAACGAGCAGGGCAAAATTCTCCCCCGCCGTCTGACCGGAACGTCGCAGAAATTCCAGAAGAAGGTCGCTCAGGCCGTGAAGCGTGCGCGCCACCTGGCCATCCTGCCCTTCGTAACCGATTGCATGAAATAATAAAAGGAGGACGACCATGGAAGTGATTTTGATCAAAGACATAGAGAACCTGGGCTACGCCAATGACATCGTGAACGTGAAGCCCGGCTACGCCAACAACTACCTCATCCCGCAGGGCCTGGCCAAGTCGGCGACGGCTTCGGCCAAGAAAGTGCTGGCGGAGAACCTCCGTCAGCGCGCCCACAAGGATGCCAAGATTCTCGCCGATGCGCAGGCGCTGGCCGAGACCATCTCCAACCTGCCGCTGACGCTCGCGGTCAAGGCCGAAGAGGGCAAACTCTTCGGTACGGTAACCGCCACGGACCTCGCGGAGGCGCTTGCCGCCAAGGGAATTACTGTCGATCGCAAGGTGATCGTCGTCGAGCCGATCAAGAACGTCGGCGAGTACGAAGCCACCGCCCGCCTGCACAAGGAGGTCAAGGCTACGATCAAATTCTCGGTTTCGGCAGCCGAGTAACACCGATCGCATAAAATTTGGACAGCTCTCCGGTTCCGGGGAGCTGTCTTTTTTAATTCAGAATTCACAATTCAGAATTCACAATTATTCTATTACGATCCCCGAGTCCGGTCAAGGGCCGCATACAAGGTGAAAGGTGAAAAGTGAAAGGTGAAATCTGGCTGCCGGAACCACGAGCGGAGGGTCTCTCTCGTGTGTCGCTTTCCGATCTTTGTCGAATGGGCTGCAAGGTAAACTACGGAAAAACCGCGACCTCTCGGTTGCGCTCGCGGATCGAGAACGGACCGGCCTGAGGAGCCGATCCCCGATTTAGCCGAGGGCCGCCGATTATTTGTCATTCCGAGCGTATGCGAGGAATCTTCCGCTTCTGTTCGCTTCCGCGCTCCCGAAAGATCCTCCCTCCTCAGCCGTGAGCTCCTCCCGGGGTTCAATCCCCGACCAGCAGCCGTTCGCGCCACGCTTCGGGCACGGGTGCGCTCTGCTGGCGCGGAAAGTCGAAAACGACCATTACCGAACGGCTTTCGCTGCACACCACCCCGTTGGCCCGCAGCTGCTGAAAGAGCGTGAGGCTTTTGTTTCCGACCCGCTCGCAGGTGGTGGTGACGCACACGCTGTCGTACATGCGAACCTGCCCCAGGTAGGAGGTCGCCGTCGAGACCGTCACGATCCGCAGGTCGCCTCCGAGCACCTCGGCACCGAGGATTTCGCGGTAGTATTCGACCTTTCCCACGTCGAAATACTCCTGCTGCGAGACGTTGTTGACGTGTTGGAACGCATCCACGTCGGAGAACCGCTGCTGGATGGCGGTTTGCAGGGTGCGGGCCATCTATTCGCGGATGATTTTCACCTCGCCGCCCTCGCCGAACGCAATGATCGACGAAGCCCGTCCGGTGGGTTTGCCCGCAAAGCGGGGATCGACGACCAGATCCACGCCCTCGACGATCTCGCGCGCCACCTCCTCCAGCCCTACGGGGGTCTCTTCGCCCGAAATGTTGGCCGAGGTCGAGACGATCGGACGCCCCAGACCCCGCAGCATGCGCTGGCAGAAATCGTGGTCTGGGATGCGCACCCCGAGCGTCCCCTCGTCGGGAATGAGGTTCGGAGCCACCCCCGCAGCGCCCGGCAGGATGAGCGTCAGGGGCTTGGTGGCCAGCTCCATCACCTCGTAGGCGATCCCCGGCGCGCGGTCGACGTAGCGCACGACCATGTCGGTCGAGGCGCAGAGCACCAGCATCGATTTCTTGTTTTCACTCCGCTTCAGCGCGTAGATTTTCGCCACGGCGTCGGCATTCGTCGCGTCGCAGCCGAGCCCCCATACCGTGTCGGTCGGGTAGAGCAGAATGCCGCCCTCGCGGAGGATGCGGACGGCTTCGTCCGCAGCATGTTGTATTGCCGTTTCTTTCTGCATTGCAGCTATTTGTCGGGTAAGACCTCGATCCAGTAGTCGTCCGGATCGGCGATAAAGTAGAGGCCCATGTCGTGATTCTCGTAGGCGATGCACCCCATCGCGCGGTGGTATTCGCGCACGGCCTGATAGTCCCCGGGGACCCGCACGCAGAGGTGGCTCTCGTTCTCGCCCAGTTCGTAAGGCTTCCCGGCATGGTCTCTGAGCCATGTCAATTCGAGCCGAAAGCCGCTCTCCTGGTCGCCCAGATAGGCGAGGATGAACGAACCGTCGGCAGCCTCCTTGCGTTTTATCTCCCGCAGGCCCAGCGCCTTGTCGTAAAACGCCAGGCTGCGTTCGAGGTCCTGCACGTTGATGTTGAAATGGTCGAATCTCGATCTGATCTCCATAAAGATGTGGTTTTGATCCGCACAAAAATACACAAATATCCCGAAACGCGAATACTCCCCAGGCCGAACCGCAAATTTTTAATTTTCAATCCTTAATTTTTAATTCCGAAATTCGTACCTTTGCACCACTGAAGAAAATTGCAAAAACAAAGAGTCATGGGAAGAGCTTTTGAGTACCGCAAAGCACGCAAGATGAAACGCTGGGGCCACATGGCCCGCACGTTCACCAAACTGGGCAAGGAGATCGAAATCGCCGTCAAGGCCGGCGGCCCCGACCCCTCGGCCAACACCCGCCTGCGCATTCTGATCCAGAACTCCAAGGCCGAGAACATGCCCAAGGAGAACGTCGAGCGTGCGATCAAACGCGCTACCGAAAAGGACGCCGCCGACTACAAGGAGGTCGTCTACGAGGGATACGGCCCCCACGGCATTGCCTTTCTGGTCGAAACCGCCACGGACAACACCAACCGCACGGTGGCCAACGTGCGCATGCATTTCAACAAGTGCGGCGGCACGCTGGGCAACAGCGGATCGGTGGGTTTCATGTTCGAGCATAAATGTACGTTCAAATTCCACCCCGCAGCCGGCACCGATCCCGAAGAACTCGAACTGGAGATGATCGACCTGGGCGTGGACGAGTTCTACGCAGAGGCGGACGGAATCACGGTCTATGCCCCTTACGAATCGTTCGGCGCGATCCAGAAATGGCTCGACGACAAGGAGTTCGAGATTGTATCGGGCGAATCGGCCTACCTGCCCACCGACACCAAGGAGCTGGACGCCGAGGCCCGCGAGTCGGTCGAGAAACTGGTCGAGCGGCTCGAGGAGGACGATGACGTGACCAACGTCTACCACAACATGAAAGAGATCGACGAGGAGTAATCTGCCCGTCGCCCACAATAAAAAGGGACGAATGGAGTAAAATCCATTCGTCCCTTTTATTTAAGGTGAAAAGTGAAAAGTGAAAGGTGAAATGGACCTGCAAAACAATAAACGGAAGATTTTTCGCATCCGCTCGCAATGACAGAAAACTATTCGAACGCGATGAACTCCTGCCCCGCGGTCAGGCAGTAGGGGCAGTAGGGGTCCGTGTACTCGGCCTCGAAGATGTTTCCGCACATGGGACAGACCCGGTAGGCGGACGGCTGCTTCTCTTTGTGCCGCTGGCGCGCGAGGTAGAGCTCCATGAACGCCTGGTGGCGCAGGTCGCCCGCCGTGGCCCAGATCAGCACGCGGGCCGCATAGCGGTTGTTTTTGGTCATGGCGCGGTCGATTTCCCCGCCGTTGCGCTCGGAGAGGTTGCGGCGCTCGTAGTCGATGCTGCGGCGCAGGTTATCGGCCGTGGGGCCGTGGAAAACGACCACTTTGGCAGGCGGATCGTACTTGCCTCCCAGCCGTACGATGGCGTGGGAGCAATTCCGTTCCTGTACCTCTTCGGCCCGGGACATGGCCCGGAAAAGACGGGCTGCGGCGGGCTTTCGCTCCTCGTCGGCGATCTGGGCGAAATGGTCGTACTGCATCGATTTGACGTGCTTGCGCCGGCAGCAGGCATCGAGGTCCGAGATCGTCTCCGCCCAGGGGGAGGCTTTCGGCTCCCTGGGTGTGCGGCGTGCCGTGTAGTATATCCAGACGAGAATGCCTGCCGATACCACGAACAGCAACAGGATGAACAACGGACGCAATTTCATAACCGGTGTGAGAAAAATGGCAGTGCGAAAGGTGCATTTTTTATGCCAGCCAAAGGCCGATTCGTCCCGCAGGCGGAAATATTCCGACGGAGGATTTTGTATTTCGATTCCGATACTTTATATTTGTAAATCCGTATCCGTTGATAACCAAACCGGCGGACGGAGCGAGCTATGAAAAGGGGAATGAAAATCTTGACTGCGGCGCTGGTCGTGCTCTTTGCAGCCGGGTGCGGCGGCGACGACGACAAGCGGATCGAGCCGCCTCCCACCTATGCCTACGACGGCTGGAAGATGACCGTATGGAACGGCTCGTCCGAACTGGACGGCAAGGTCTACCTCCAGCTCGATTCGGACGGCACCTTTGCGCTCTACCAGAGCATCCTCTACCCCGGGTTCCGGACTTTCGGGGGCACCTATACGGTCGCCACCCAAAACGGCGTGCAGGTCCTCTCGGGCAAGTATTCGGACGGTACGCCGCTGAAGCACTCCTACGAAATGGAGAGCAAGGGAACGCTGAACATGGTGTTGCGCTCGATAGAAGAGGGGGTCGAATCGGAGTACGAACGGGCGGTAATACCGCTCTATGCCAAGGACGACGACCCGCTGACGGGGCGCGCAGCGATGGACGAAGAGCCGTTCCTCTAAAACGGGCGGAACCGAAAAAAGCGGCGGACCTTACAATAAGGTCCGCCGCTTGGCATCTCGTTCCGGAGAGTTACAGCCGGGCCTTGATGGCTTTCGACTCCTCCTCGTAGCCGGGTTTGTCCAGCAGGGCGAACATGTTTTTCTTGTACGCCTCGACGCCGGGCTGGTCGAACGGATTGACGCCCAGCATGTAGCCGCTGATGCCGCAGGCCCGTTCGAAGAAATAGAGCAGGCCGCCGACGGTCCGGGCGTCGATAGCGGGAATCTCGATCCGCAGGTTGGGCACCCCGCCGTCCACATGGGCCAGCTGCACGCCCAGTTCGGCCATGCGGTTGACCTCCGAAATGCGCTTGCCGGCGAGGAAATTCAGTCCGTCGAGGTTCTCCCCGTCGGCTTCGATCATGATTTCGTGCTGCGGTTTTCCGACCGAGATGATCGTCTCGAAGAGCGTGCGCTCGCCGTCCTGGATGTACTGTCCCATCGAGTGCAGGTCGGCCGTCAGCGTGACGCTGGCCGGGAAGATGCCCCGGCCCTGTTTGCCCTCGCTCTCGCCGTAGAGTTGTTTCCACCACTCGTTGACGTATTGCAACTGAGGCTCGTATGAACCCAGAATCTCGATCTTCTTGCCGCTGCGGTAGAGCGCGTTGCGCACGGCGGCGTAGATGGCCGCAGGATTCTCGTCGAACGGCACCCCGGCGCCCGTGGCCTCCTCCATCTGCTGCGCGCCGCGCACCAGGGCGCGGATGTCCACGCCGGCGGCGGCCAGCGGCAGCAGCCCGACGGGGGTGAGCACCGAGAAGCGTCCGCCCACGTCGTCCGGAATGACGAACGTGGGGTAGCCCTCGTCGTCGGAGAGCTTCTTCAGGGCGCCGCGCGCCTTGTCCGTCACGGCCACGATGCGCCGGGCGGCCTCCTCTTTGCCGTAGCGGCGCTCGATCTCGGCCTTGAGGAGGCGGAAAGCGATCGCCGGTTCGGTCGTGGTGCCCGACTTGGAGATGACGATGGCGGCCAGCGAGTGCTCCCCGGCAGCCTCCATCAGGGCTTGGATGTAATCCTCCGAGATGTTCTGCCCGGCGAATACAACCGTGGGGTGCTGCTGTGCGCGGTGCAGCAACCTGAACGGGTCGCTCAGGGCTTCGAGCACGGCCTTGGCGCCCAGGTAGGAGCCGCCGATGCCGATGCAGACGATCAGATCGGCCTTGGCGCGCAACGCGGCCGCGGCCTGTTCGATGGCGTCCAGATCGGCGTCCGAGATCGACGAGGGGAGGTGCACCCAGCCCAGAAAATCGTTGCCGGCGCCCTTGCCCGATTCGAGAAGGGCGTTGGCCGCCTGCGCTTGCTGTTTGAGTTCGTCCGTCAGTGAGACACCCGCCTTGCGAATGTCCAGTTCGAGAGTTTTCATATGCGGTTAAATTAATTTGGTAGTCAGCTCTTTCATCTGCTGCCGCGCCGAGGCCTCGCCGTAGAGTACGTCGTACACCATCCGCGCGATGGGCATGTCGACTCGGTGGCGGACATTGATGTGGCGGATGCAGTCGGCGGCGAAATAGCCCTCGGCCACCATCGTCATCTCGTTCAGGGCGCTGCGGACCGTGCAGCCGTGGCCGATCAGCAGACCCAGCCGCCGGTTGCGGCTGTACACCGAGTAGCAGGTCACCAGCAGGTCGCCCAGGTAGCCCGAAACCAGCGTGTTGCGCTCCGTGGGGTAGCTCTCCTCCAGAAAGCGCGTCATCTCGCCCGCCGAATTGGCGATCAGCACCGCCAGGAAATTGTCGCCGTAGCCCAGCCCCACGGCGATCCCGACGGCCAGGGCGTAGATGTTCTTCAGGATGGCGGCGTACTCGATGCCGTAGAGGTCGGTCGAGTAGCTCAGGCGGATGAAGCGCGTGGCGAAGCGCTTGCCCAGCTCCCGGGCATTCTGCTCGTCGGTGCAGACCACTGTCAGGTAGGAGAGCTTGCCGCGCGACACCTCCTCGGCGTGCGAGGGGCCGGTGACGATGCCGATCTGCTTGTAGGAGAGGGCGTAATGGTCGTGGATATACTCCACCACGGTCTTGTAGTCCCCCGGGACGATCCCCTTGATGGCCGAGACGACGAACTTATCGCCGAGCGGCTCGGTCAGCGGTTCGAGAAAACTCTTCAGGTAGGCCGAGGGGGTGGCCAGGATGATGATGTCGGCCTCGCGGACCACCCGGTTGAGGTCGTCCGAGGGGTCGATGCGGTCGCGGTCGAACTCCAGGTCGCTCACGTAGCGGGGGTTGCGTCCCTCAGTGAGCAGCCCCTCCAATACCTCGGGGTTGCGCACGTACCAGCCTACTTTTTGTTCGTTGGCCGTGAGCAGCCCCACGATCGCCGTGGCCCAGCTGCCGTAGCCGATCACCGCGCAGCGGGCTCCGGATTCTATCTTGTACTCCATGCGTCTGGCTATGATTGATGATACAAATGTAATTAAAAAAAATAATAAAAACAGAAAAATATTCCGAGGCTTTTTGTTACCTTTGTCCGGATATGTTTTCCATCGGGACCGTTTCGTTTGGACGGAGGTCCGGTGCGGAGTGAACAAAACTGTATTACAATCGGTTGAAGAAATAACAAGAGAGCAGCATAACATTATGGGACTTTTCTCACTGACACAGGAGTTGGCCATCGACCTGGGAACGGCCAATACGCTGATAATTTACAACGGCAAGGTGGTCGTGGACGAGCCGTCGATCGTGGCGCTCGACGTGCATACGGGCAAACTGGTCGCCATCGGGTACCAGGCGCGCCAGATGCACGAAAAGACCAACCCCAATATCAAGACGATCCGCCCGCTCAAGGATGGCGTGATCGCCGATTTCAACGCCACGGAGCTCATGCTGCGCGGCATGATCAAAAAGGTCAAGACCTCGGGCAGCCTCTTCGCCCCCTCGCTGCGGATGGTGATCTGCATCCCCTCGGGTTCGACCAACGTCGAGATCCGCGCCGTGCGCGACTCGGCCGAGCACGCCGGAGGCCGCGAGGTCTACATGATCTACGAGCCCATGGCCGCCGCGCTGGGCGCCGGGCTCGACGTCGAAGCCCCCGAGGGCAACATGGTCATCGACATCGGGGGCGGCACCTCGGAGATCGCCTGCATCTCGCTGGGCGGCATCGTCTGCTCGGAGTCGATCAACGTCGCGGGCGATGTCTTCACCAACGACATCCAGAGCTACGTGCGCCAGCAGCACAACATCCGCATCGGCGAAAGGACGGCCGAGGCGATCAAGTGTTCGATCGGCGCTGCCGTCTCGGACCTGGAGGAGGAGCCCGAGGATTTCGTCGTCACGGGCCCCAACATGCTCACGGCCCTGCCGCAGACCGTCTCGCTCTCGTACAGCGAGATCGCCTACGCACTGGAAAAGTCGCTCACGAAGATCGACGCGGCGCTGATGAAAGTGCTCGAATCCATGCCCCCCGAGCTCTATGCCGACATCGTGAAGAACGGCATCTACCTCGCGGGCGGTGGCGCGCTGATCAAGGGTCTCGACCGGCGGCTGAACGAAAAGACGGGCATCCCGTTCCACATCGCCGAGGACCCGCTGCGCGCCATCGCACGCGGCACGGGCATCGCGCTGAAGAACATCAACCGCTTCTCGTTCCTGATGAAATAGCCGTTTGCGATTTTATGGGGCATTTGCGGCACCTCTCTCATCCGTCCCGAACGGGAAATACCTCATGTATGTCCCGTCCGTGCCGGATTTCACGACGCACCGCGACTGCCTCCCTAAAATCGAAACGGAGGCTGTTGCGCATCCATGTCGTGATGGAAGCGATACGTACCGGATCCCGTTTTTGCTGTAAGAAGCTGTGTCCGGTTGGCTCTATGTCCGCATGCTGGCGGATGGAACCGTCCCTAATTTTTAATTTTTAATTCTTCATTTTTAATTTTCTCCCCCGTTGCGCAAGCTGATCGAATTCATACGCAGCGTCTATGTGGTGGTGCTGTTCGTGGTGCTGGAGGCGGTGGCCGTCAGCTACTACGCCCACTCGACCTCCTACACCCAGGCCCGCCTGCTCGCCCGGTCGAACCAGGTCGCGGGGGGCGTGCGCGGACTCTTTGCCGGCATCCGCCGCTATTTTACGCTCGGCAGCGAAAACCGCGTGCTGCTGGCCCGCGTGACAGCGCTCGAGGAGCGGCTGGCCGCCTACGAGGAGGCCCAAACCGCCGCGCGGCTCGACGCCTACATGGCCGGCATCGCCGAGTCGAAATACCGCTTCGCCACGGCCGCGGTGGTGGGTAATACGGCCAATCGGGCTCAAAACCTTTTGACGCTCAACCGCGGTCGGGGCGACGGCGTGGTCGAAGAGATGGCCGTCCTCTCGCCCGACGGCGCGATGGTCGGCTACGTCATCGACTGCACGGAGCGCTACGCCGTGGTCCTCTCGGTGCTGAACACCTCGTTCCGCGCCAGCGGCAAACTGGCCGGGTCCGATTATTTCGGTTCGATCTACTGGGACGGCCTCGATCCCCATCAGGTCGTGCTGGGCGAACTCTCCAAATACGCCGATCCGCAACCGGGGCAGGAGGTACTGACCACCGGGTTTTCGCAATATTTTCCCGAGGACGTGTTGATCGGCTGGGTCGAGAGCGCCTCGCTCAACGAAAATCGCACCTCCTATACGGTCCGCGTCCGGCTGGCCGCCGAAATGACCCGCCTCGTGGACGTGGTGCTGGTCGAGAACCGCGACCGCTTCGAGATCCTCGATCTGGAGCGGAGCGAACAAGTCAAACAACATACCCGGCTCAAGTAAAATGTATCGGACGCTGCCCTATTTCTCGCTCTTTCTGGTGACGGTGCTGTTGCAGGTCTTTCTCTTCGACAACCTCACGATCAGCATCTACCTCAATCCCCTGGTCTATGTGGCATTCATCGCCCTGCTGCCGCTCGACACGCCACCCGTCGTGGTTCTCCTGGCCGGCCTGGCCGCGGGCGTTGCGATGGACTTTGCGATGGGGATTGCGGGCGTGAACACCATCTCGACGCTCCTGGTCGCTTTCATGCGGGGGACGCTGCTCTCGCTGCTCTCGCGCCGCGACGACCTGCGCGAGGGGGGCGTTCCGTCGGTGGCGCGGCTGGGCCGGCGCACGTTTCTGATCTATCTGGTCGTGCTCATCGTGCTGCACCATGCCGTCTTCTTTCTGCTCGAAGCCCTCTCGTGGGCGCACCTCACGCATACGCTGCTGCGCATCGCGGCCAGCAGTGCCGTTTCGACGGCGTTCGTCTGGATCATCGCCCGGATTTTCACGGCCAAACTCCCCGTTCGCGTATGATCGGGTCGAACGAAGGATTCGTCCGCATGAGGACCTTGCAGGCGGTCGTGCTTGCGATCTTCGCCCTGATCGCCGGGCGCCTGGTCTACCTCCAGCTCATCGACACGCGCTACGAGGAGCTGGCCAAGGCCAACGTCCTGCGCCACGTGGTGCAGTACCCGCCGCGCGGCGAGGTCTTCGACCGCCGGGGCGAGTACCTGGTCCAGAGCCGCGAGTGCTACGACCTGATGGTCATCTGGAGCGAGATCGACCGGCGCGGCTTCGACACGGCGCGCATGTCGGAGGTGCTGGGCATTCCGCGTGCGAAGATCGAGCGCGAGCTGGCCAACGCCCGGATGCGGCCCCGCGCCCCGCGGCTGGTGGCCAACTACATCTCCAAGGAGGACAAGCTGCGCTTCGACGAATGCAATTTCCAGGGATTCTATACCGTCTCGCGCACCGTGCGCCGCTATCCGCGCAAGATCGGGGGCAACCTCCTGGGCTATGTGAGCGAGGTGACGCCCGACATGCTCAAGCGCCGTCCCGAGTACCGCCCGGGCGACTACGTGGGCATCGGCGGCGTGGAGTCGGCCTACGAGCGCCAGCTTCGGGGCGAGAAAGGGGTCAAGATTCTGGAGATCGACACCCACGGCGCGATCAAGGGCTCCTACATGAACGGCCGCTACGACTCGCTGCCCGAGCCGGGCAGATACCTCGTCTCGACCATCGACGCCCGCCTGCAACTGCTGGGCGAGGAGCTGATGCGCGGCAAGGTCGGAGCCGCCGTGGCGATCGAACCCGCGACGGGCGAGATTCTGATGATGGTCTCCTCGCCGACGTACGATCCCGACGAACTGGTGGGCCGCGAGCGGGGCAACAACTACATGCGGATGATCGGCAACCGCCGCCAGCCGATCTTCAGCCGCGCCGTCAGGGCCAAATACCCGCCGGGTTCGACTTTCAAACTGGTGCAGGGGCTCATCGGGTTGCAGGAGGGCGTCCTGCGTCCCTCGGACCTGCACTCCTGCCACATGGGCTACCAGGCCGGGCGGCTCAAGATGGCCTGCCACGCCCACTCCTCGCCGCTCGACCTGCGCTACGCCGTGGCCACCTCGTGCAACGCCTATTTCTGCTACGTCTTCCGCGACATCCTCGACAATCCGCGCTACGGCAGCGTCAAGGAGGGCTTCGACGTCTGGAAGAGCTATGTCGAGAGTTTCGGCTTCGGCCGCCAGCTCGGCTCGGACTTTCTGGACGAACGCGACGGCTACGTGCCCGACCGGGATTTTTACGACCGCCGCTACCGCGGTTCGTGGAACTCGCTGACCGTGCTCTCGCTCTCGATCGGCCAGGGCGAATTGGGGTGTACGCCCTTGCAGTTGGCCAATCTGGCGGCCATTCTCGCCAACCGCGGTTATTACTACATCCCCCACATCGTCAAGCGGATCGAGGGACAGGACTCGCTCGACCGCCGCTTCTACGAGCGCCATTACACCAAGGTCGAGCCGCGCCATTTCGAACCCATCGTCGAGGGCATGTGGCGGGGTGTGAACGTGGGCGGCACCTCGACGATGGCGCGCCTCGAGGGGCTCGACGTCTGCGGCAAGACCGGCACGGCCGAAAACCCGCACGGGCGCGACCACTCGACGTTCCTCTCGTTCGCTCCGAAAGACAATCCCCGGATCGCCGTCTCGGTCTACGTCGAGAACGGCGGCTTCGGCGCTTCGGCGGCCCTGCCGATCGCCAGCCTCCTGGAGGAGTACTACCTCACGGACACGATCCGCCGCCCGGCGCTGCTGGAATATGTCAAGAACATGCAAATCCACTATCCCATCTATGACCGGTAGCCGCACAAACCGCATTTTCGAGGGGGTGGACGGTGGTACGGTCCTCCTCTACGTGCTGATCGTCCTCGCAGGGTGGGTCTCGATCACCTCGGCCTCGTACGACGAGCAGACGGCCGATATTTTCGCTTTCTCGCACTTTTACATCAAGCAGCTCATGTGGATGGGCGTGGCCTGGGTCGCGGCGCTGGTGGTGCTGCTGCTCGACGAGCGGTTCTACCACATGCTGGCCTACCCGGCCTACCTGGCGGGGCTGGCGGTGCTCGTCGCCGCGCTCCTCTTCGGGCGGGAGGTCAACGGCGCCAAGGCGTGGTTCGAGTTCGGCTCCTTTCGGGTGCAGCCCGTGGAGTTCGTTAAGATCGCCACGGCGCTGGCCCTCGCGCGCGTGATGAGCGATTACTCGTTCTCGATCGACCGCCCGGGCGACCTGGTGAAGGTCGGGCTGGTGATCTGTGCGCCGCTCCTGATCATCATCCTCCAGAACGACACCGGCTCGGGCATCGTGCTCGGCTCGTTCCTCTTCGTCCTCTACCGCGAGGGGCTGAACAAGTGGCTTTGCATCCCCGTGCTGCTGATCGCCGGGCTGTTCATCGTCTCGTTCCTCCTCTCGCCCATGACGCTGCTCGTCGCGCTGATTCTGGTCTGCACGCTCTCGGAGGCGATGATGAACGGGCAGTGGCGTTCGCGCATCGTCTACCTGGCCTCGCTCTTTCTTTCGAGCATCGTGCTCTGCCTCGGGATGCACGCCGTGGCGCCCGGGCTGATGGACCTGCACGGGTGCCTGTTGACCGTAACGCTCCTCTCGCTGATCGGGGTGGTGGCCTACGCCTACCGCACGAACCTGCGCAACATCCTGATTCTGGTCGGGCTCTTCGCCGGCACGATGATCTTCCTGCCGACCACCGACTACATCTTCAACTCGATCCTCAAGCAGCACCAGCGCGACCGCATCCTCAGCTTTTTGGGAATCATCAGCGACCCGCTGGGCAGCGACTACAACGTCAACCAGTCGAAGATCGCCATCGGTTCGGGCGGCTGGCTGGGCAAGGGCTTTTTGCAGGGCACGCAGATCAAGTACGGCTTCGTCCCCGAGCGGCACACCGATTTCATCTTCTGCACCGTGGGCGAGGAGTGGGGTTTTCTGGGGGCGGCCGTGGTGCTCACGCTGCTGTGCCTGTTGATCCTGCGCCTGATGCGCATGGGCGAGCGGCAGGAGGAGCCTTTCGGACGTATCTACTGCTACTGCGTGGCGTCGATCCTGCTGTTCCACGTGCTGGTGAACGTGGGCATGACCATCGGGCTCATGCCCGTGATGGGGATTCCGCTGCCGCTGATGAGCTACGGCGGTTCGTCGCTGATCGCATTCACCATCCTGTTGTTCATCGCCGTGCGGCTCGACGCCTCGACACGGCAGTTCTCACTCCAAAAATTCTGACCCGATATGACCCGATCCACACCCCGGGGGCTGACCTCCGCCGAGGTCGCCCGAAGCCGGCAGCGACACGGCGACAACGTGATCACCCCGCCCAAGGACGATTCTGCCTGGCGGCTCTTCGCCGAGAAATTCCGCGATCCCATCATCCGCGTGCTGCTGCTGGCGGCCGTGCTGTCGTTGGCCATCGGCTTCGTGCACCGCGATTTTACCGAATCGGTAGGTATTCTTTGCGCCATCGTGCTGGCCACGTGCGTGGGTTTCTGGTTCGAGTGGGACGCCCAGCGGCGCTTCCGCCGCCTGAACCGCGTCAACGACGACCTGCCGGTCAAGGTGCTGCGCGACGGTTCGATGACCGAGATTCCGCGGCGCGACGTGGTGGTGGGCGACGTGGTCTACATCGAGAGCGGCGAGACGGTTCCGGCCGACGGCGAATTGGCGGAGGCCGTGTCGCTGAAGATCAACGAGTCGACCCTCACGGGCGAACCCGAGGTGGACAAGACGATCCTCGAGGCGGATTTCGACCCCGACGCCACCTACCCCTCGAACGTCGTGCTGCGCGGCACGACCGTGGCCGACGGCTACGGCGTCGTGGTCATCACGGCCGTGGGCGACGCAACCGAAGCGGGGCGCGTCACGGAGCAGGCGACGGTACGCAGCGACGAGCCGACGCCCCTCGACCGGCAGCTGGTGCGGCTCTCGAAGCTGATCGGCCGCGCGGGCATCGCCCTCTCGGTGGCGATCTTCTGCATCCTGGCCGGCAAGGCGTTTTTCGCGGGCAATTTGCTGGAAGAGGACTGGCTGACCATCTCGCAGCAGGTGCTGCACATCTTCATGGTCTCGGTGGCCATCATCGTCATGGCCGTGCCCGAGGGGCTGCCCATGTCGATCACCTTGTCGCTTGCCATGTCGATGCGGCGGATGCTCCGCACCAACAACCTGGTGCGCAAGATGCACGCCTGCGAGACGATGGGGGCCGTGACGGTGATCTGCACCGACAAGACCGGCACGCTCACCCAGAACCGCATGCACGTCGAGGAGCTGGTGCGCTGCGACGCGCTGCCCGAGGAGGAGTTCGCCGAGGTCGTGGCCGTGAACTCGACGGCATTCCTCGATGCGGCGGGCGCGGTGATCGGCAACCCCACCGAGGGGGCGCTTCTGAGCTGGCTGCGCGACCGGGGCGCGGACTACGAAGCCCTGCGCGCCGGAGCGCGGATCGTCGACCGGCTGACCTTTTCGACCGAGCGCAAGTACATGGCTACGATCGTCGAAAGCGGGCTTACCGGGCGGCGCCTCGTCTGCGTCAAAGGGGCTCCGGAGATCGTGCGGGCCATGTGCGCCGACGACGGACAGCAGGCCGCGGTGGCCCAGCGGCTGCTCGATTTCCAGAACCACGCCATGCGCACGCTGGCCGTGGCGTGGGCCGAGACGCCGCGGACGGACTGCCTCGAAGCGGTGGCGGACGGCGGTCTGTCGTTCGCGGCCGTGGCGGCCATCGCCGACCCGGTGCGGGCGGACGTGCCCGACGCCGTGCGCCGCTGCCTCGATGCGGGCATCGGCGTCAAGATCGTCACGGGCGACACTCCCGCCACGGCGCGCGAGATCGCCCGCCGGATCGGTCTGTGGAATGACGCCCGCGACACGGAGTGCAGCCACATGACCGGCGCGGATTTCGCTGCGGCGAGTGACGAGGAACTGCTGGGGCGCGTCGGCGAGCTGAAGATCATGTCGCGGGCCCGCCCGCTCGACAAGCAGCGGCTGGTGCGGCTCCTGCAACAGACGGGCGAGGTGGTGGCCGTCACGGGCGACGGCACGAACGACGCCCCGGCGCTGAATTTCGCCAACGTGGGCCTCTCGATGGGCTCGGGGACCTCGGTGGCCAAGGACGCCTCGGACATCACGCTGCTCGACGATTCGTTCGCATCGATCGCCACGGCCGTGATGTGGGGCCGCTCGCTCTACCGCAACATCCAGCGCTTCGTGCTCTTCCAGTTGACGATCAATTTCGCGGCCATCGTGATCTGCTTCGTGGGCGCCGTGTTCGGGACCGACATGCCGCTCACGGTGGTGCAGATTCTCTGGGTCAACATCATCATGGATACGTTCGCCGCCATGGCCATGGCCTCGCTGCCGCCCAATCCCGAGGTGATGCGCGACCGGCCGCGCCCGCGGGACGAGTTCATCATCACGCCCGCCATGGCCCGCACGATCTTCACGTGCGGCGTGGTCATGGTCGCCGTGCTGCTGGGAATGCTTTTCTGGTGGCAGATCGGCGAGGGCGAACTTTCGATCCGCCACCTGACTGTTTTCTTCTCGACGTTCGTTTTCTTCCAGTTCTGGAACATGTTCAACGCCAAGGGGTTCGAGACGCGCCACTCGGTGTTCACGTGCCTCGAGGGGTGTCGGGAGTTCTTCCTGATTCTGGCCGCCATCGGCGTGGGGCAGGTGGTGATCGTCGAACTGGGCGGCGAGGTGTTCCGCACCGAGCCGCTGCCGTGGAGGGAGTGGGCCGCCGTGATCGGTTTCACATCGCTGCTGGCCATCGGCGGCGAGATCGTGCGGGCGATCCGGCGCAGGTGATACCCGGAATGACAACAGCAAAAAAGCGGACCCTTTGCGGGGTCCGCTTTTCGTATTCAGAGTCAGGCGGGGTTACAGAATACCCTGCTCGACCATCGATTTGGCCACTTTCATGAAGCCGGCGATGTTCGCGCCCTTCATGTAGTTGACGTAGCCGTCCTTTTCGGTGCCGTATTCGAGGCACGCCGTGTGGATCGACGACATGATCTGGTGCAGCTTGGCGTCTACCTCCTCGGCCGTCCAGTTGAGTTTCTGCGAATTCTGCGTCATCTCGAGACCCGACGTGGCCACGCCGCCGGCATTGACGGCCTTGCCCGGTCCGTAGGGAATCCGAGCCTCGATGAAAGCGTCGATCGCCTCGGGGCGGCAGCCCATGTTCGAAACCTCGGCCACGAGCTTCACGCCGTTCGAGAGCAGCTTCTTGGCGTCCTCGCCGTCCAGCTCGTTCTGCGTGGCGCACGGCATGGCGATGTCGACCTTGACCTCCCACGGCTTGCGTCCGGCGAAGAACTGCGAACCGGGGAATTTCTGGGCGTACGGCTCCACCACGTCGTTGTTCGAGGCGCGCAGCTCCAACATGTAGGCGATCTTCTCCCGGTCCAGACCGGCCGGGTCGTAGATGTAGCCGTCCGGACCCGAGATCGTCACGACCTTGGCGCCCAGCTCGGTGGCTTTGGTGGCGGCGCCCCAGGCGACGTTGCCGAAGCCCGAGATGGCGATGGTCTGGCCCTTTATGTCCATGCCGGCCTTTTCGAGCATCTGCCTCAGGAAATATACGGCGCCGAAGCCCGTGGCCTCGGGACGGATGAGCGAACCGCCGTAAGTCATGCCCTTGCCCGTCAGGACGCCCGTGTTTTCGCGCGCCAGCTTGCGGTACATGCCGTAGAGGTAGCCGATCTCGCGGCCGCCCACGCCGATGTCACCGGCCGGCACGTCGGTCTGCGGTCCGATATGGCGCCACAGTTCGACCATGAACGCCTGGCAGAAGCGCATCACCTCGCGGTCCGATTTGCCCTTGGGGTTGAAATCCGAGCCGCCCTTGGCGCCGCCCATCGGCAGCGTCGTGAGGGCGTTCTTGAAGATCTGCTCGAAGCCCAGGAACTTGAGGATCGAAGGGTTCACCGAAGGGTGGAACCGCAGACCGCCCTTGTAGGGACCGATGGCGTTGTTGAACTGGATGCGGTAGCCGGTATTGACCTGGGGCACGCCCTGGTCGTCGACCCACACCACCTTGAATGTAAAGCAGCGGTCGGGTTCGACGATGCGCTCGGCGATGCGGTTGGCTTCGAATTCCGGATGCCGGTTGTAGGCCTCTTCGACGGTCATCAACACCTCGCGTACGGCTTGGAGGTATTCGCTTTCGCCCGGGTGACGGCGTTCGAGTTCCGCCATGAGTTTGTTTACGTTCATATCCTTGTAGTTTTAAAGGTTGGTTGCTTAACTGTTCACAAATATAAAACTATTTCTTATAGATTGTAACTTTTCGGGTGAAAATTATTCGGGATCGTCATCCTCCGACGCTTCCGAGACGATGCCCTTGCCCGAGCGGCCGTCGATCGAGACCCGCAGCGGGGTGTCGAAATGCACCCGTCGGAGGTATTTGCCCTCGTAATCGGCCGGCAGGGCGTCGAGCCGCTCTTCGCGGAAAATGCCCTCGCCGCGGAAAGGGTTGATCGTCAGGTAGCCCACGCCGAGCGAGGTGACGTTCTGGAAGAAATGGGTGCCCTGCGAGGGTTCGATGTCGAACTTTTCGATGCCGCACTCGACGATCACTTTCGCTTCGGAGATGTGCGTCCACTTGACCGGTACCCCGAGGAACGGGTCCGACGAGCCCCAGCGCCCGGGTCCCACGAGGACGTAGGTGCGGTTCTGCTCGCGCATGCGGGTGTTCAGGGCCAGCAGTTCGTCGGCGATCCGCTCGGTCGAGAGCGAATCGAACGCCTCCGACTTGACGTAGACGATGTCCGAGATACCCGTCATGCGGCCGACGCCGAGCGCCTGCTCGCCGTAGATCAGCGCCCGCGAGAGGTCCACGCCCGACCAGTCCACGGGGCGGTTGTCCTGGTTGTCGATGATCGGGCGGATCTGCAAGAGGTTGAAGACCTGCTGCTGACCCGGCTCCACATCCATGTTCACGGCGAACTCCACCTCCACCGGGCAGCGCATCTCCTCTGCGCCCAGGCGGAGAATGTCGGTGACGATCTCCGAGAGCGGGAAAGTATTGTATTTCAGTATGTTGTTAAAGGTGATTATCGTTCGCCCCCGGTCGTAGGGGCTGTCCGAGATGCGTTCGTTCTCGCGGTCCCAGACCGAGCAGACGAAGCGGGCGTTGCGGTACTGGCCGATCTCGGGAAGAGGGATGCGGCGCAGGTTGACGGCGTCGTCGATCGATGTGCGGAACTCCTCGGGCCGCAGGCTCAGGGCCAGCACCTCGGTCTGCGTCTCGCGCAACGCCAGCTCGGGCGTTGAGGTCTGGAGCGCTTTCTGCGGGTAGCGGGGCGAGAAGCGCAGCGTGCGGCCGCCGTCGACGACCAGTTTCCCCAGCCCCATCGCCACGTTGCAAACCCCGTCCTCGGCCTTTTCGTCGCCGATGGGGTAGCAGTTGATCGAGCGGGCCACGCCCGAAAAGGTCGGAAAGAAGAGCCCGTTCTGCTCCGTGCCGCACAACTCCTGAACGATCACGGCCATCTTCTCCTCCGAAATGAGGTTCTGCGACGAGGAGATGTAGGCCCGCGACGCGGCGAAATAGACCGAGGCGTAGACGCTCTTGACAGCGCGGAGCAGCAGCCGGAGCATCTGGTCCTCGTTCTCGGCGTAGGGGATCATGTAGGTGGAGTAGATACCCGCGAAAGGCTGGTAGTGGGAGTCCTCCAGTTTCGAGGACGAGCGCACCGCCAGCGGCGTGCGGACGGTGCGGATGTAGGTTTTGAGCTCCTCCTGCAACCGCCGGGGGATGGTCGCGGTGACGAACTCGGAGAGAATCTCCTCGTCCGAAAAGTCCTGCGAGATGATGTATTCGAGGCCGTTGAGGCGGATGAACTCGTCGAAATACTCCGTAGCGATCACCACCGAGCGGGGAATCATGATCCGCACGCCCTCGTGCTTGTCGTATTGGCGGTGCTTCAGAAGCATCGAGTTCATGAATGCCAGGCCGCGGGCCTTGCCGCCGAGCGACCCCTCGCCGATGCGGGCGAACGCCACGGCGTCGGAGTAGGTCTCCTTGTCGAAGCGCGCCACCACGCCCTGCCCCAGCAGCGTGCGGTAGTCGCGGATGAGGTTCACCAGCACGCGGCGGTGCTCCTCGACCGAGTGGAAATGGCTCTTGTTGTATCGGCGGATCGAGGCGGCCAGCGGAAAAAGCCCGCGCGAGTAGAGCCATTTCGAAAGGTGGTTCTGCGAGGTATGGTACTCGAACGCCTCGTCGGGCACCGTGGCGATCAGCTCCTGCATCTGCTTCAGGTCGCGGGCCCGGCCGATCTCGGCGCCCGTTGCGGGATCCTTGAAGATGAAATCGCCGAAGGCGAACTCGGTCGAGATGTAGTCCTGGAGCTGCGAGAGCAGCGTCTTGGAGTTCTTGGCGATGAAGCCGGCGCCGAGCCGCAGGGCCTCGGCGCGAAACTCCGTCTGCGAGGATTGCAGCAGCACGGGCATCAGGGGGTTGTCCTCGCGGATGCGGCGGCAGAGTTCGATCCCCGCATCGTGCTTTTCGGCCTGGGGCGGGTCGTTGCGGCGGAGCACGAACCCCACGTCCGAGATCACGCCCAGCAGGTTCTGCTTGTAGCGGTCGTAGAGTGCGGCGGCCTCGTCGTAGGAGGTGGCCAGGAGGATTTTGGGCCGCGCGCGCTTGCGCAGAATCTGCTGCTGTTCGTTGAAAGCGTCTTTCAGGAATTCGGTGTTCTGCATCAGGATCAGCCTGTACAGCTCAGGGAGGTAGGTCGAGTAGAAGCGGATCGAGTCCTCGACCAGCAGGATCGCCTGCACGCCGCCCTCCCGAATGTCCTCTTCGGCGTTCATCCGATCCTCGACCAGTTTGATGATGGCGATGATCAGGTCCGTATTGCCGTGCCAGCAGAAGATGTAGTCGAGCCCCGAGCGGTCCTGCTCCTCCAGCCGGCGGTAGATGTCTTTCGAAAAGGAGGTCAAAAGGGCCACCGGTATCTGGGGATGGCGCTTGCGGACCGTGCGGGCGAACGTGAAGACGTCCGGTTCGCCCACGTTGTACATCGTGAGGATGAAATCGAACGTGTCGTCCTCGCGGAGCAGTTCGAGCGCCTCGCGCGTCGAGCTGACGCGCGTGAACGAGGGCGGGTTGGACATGTTCAGGTCGATGTATTCCTGGTTGATCTGCGACTCGATATGCCCGTCCTCCTCCAGAATGTAGCCGTCGTAACTGCAACAGACCAAAAGAATCCGGTGGATGCGGTATTTCATGAAATGGTAGCGGGTCTTGCTGTCGTCGGCGAGGTGGCGTTCGAGACTCTGGTTCATGGGCTGCAAATTTAAGCGATGAACAAAAATAAGAAAAAATTGTTACCTTTGAGATCGGAAACGCTCAAATTTAACCGTCTGCCGGATGAGAAACGAAAAATACCGCTTGCAGGAGGTCTCGACGCCCGCCCTGGAGCGCGAATGGCTCGACCTGCCGAAGAAAATATACCGCGGCAACCGCAACTGGGTCTGCCCGCTTGACGAGGACATCCGCGAGGTCTTCGACCCCGCGCGCAACGAACTCTTCGCCGACGGCGAGGCCGTGCGCTGGATCGTCCGCAACGCCGACCGCGAGGTCGTGGGCCGCATCGCGGCATTTTACAACCGCGAAAAGGCCCTCCTCGAGGAGCAGCCCACGGGCGGCTGCGGATTCTTCGAGTCGATCGACGACCAGCAGGTCGCCGACATGCTCTTCGAAGCGGCGCGCATGTGGCTTGCGAGCCGCGGGATGGAGGCGATGGACGGGCCGATCAATTTCGGGCAGCGCCGCGACTGGTGGGGCCTTCTGATCGAGGGCTACGAGTTCCAGCCGCTCTACAAGAATCCCTACAATCCGCCCTATTACAAGGAGCTGTTCGAGAACTACGGCTTCCGGAACTATTTCAATCAGAACAGCTACATCTGGCGGGCCAACATCTCCGAGGCCAGCGAGCGCATCTTCGACCGGGCCGAGCGTCTGTTGTCGACCCCGGGCTACCACGTCGAGAACATCGATACGAACAACCTCGAGGAGGCCGCCGAGAATTTCCGGCTGATCTACAACAAGGCCTGGGCGCTCTTCTCGGGCGTGCGGCCCATGACGCGCGAGGAGGCGTTGCAGATGATGAAGTCGATGAAGCCCATCCTCGACCCCGACATCGTCTTCTTCGCCTATTTCAACGACGAACCGATCGGCTTCTTCGTCACCGTGCCCGACCTGAACCGCCTGATCGGCAAGTTCCGGGGCAAGTTCGGCTGGTGGCAGAAGCTGCGCCTGATGTGGGACTTGAAGGTCCGCAAGACGGGCGACCGCATCTTCGGCATCATCTTCGGCATCGCGCCCGAGTTCCACGGCAAGGGGGTCGAGTCGGCCATCATGGCCCGCTACTGGCATTTCATGATGGAGAAGCAGACGCGCTACAAAACATTGGAACTGGCCTGGATCGGCGATTTCAACCCCGTGATGAACCGCATGATCGAAACCTACGTCTGTGCCACGCGCCACAAGATGCACACCACCTACCGCTACCTCTTCGACCGCGACCGCGAGTTCCACCGCTGTCCGCGTCTGGGGGTCCGCCGCCGCGAGTAAAACCTTAAAACGAGATAATGAAAACAACCGCTTTTACCGAGTACCACCGCGCCGCAGGGGCCAAAATGGCCGAGTTCGCGGGCTACGACATGCCCATCGAGTTCACGGGCATCAACGACGAGCACCTCACCGTCCGCAACGGCGCCGGGGTCTTCGACGTCAGCCACATGGGCGAAATCTGGGTCAAGGGCCCGCGGGCGCTCGATCTGTTGCAGCGCATCACCACCAACGACGTGTCGAAACTTTACGACGGCAAAGTGCAGTATTCGTGCATGCCCAACGGCCGCGGCGGCATCGTCGACGACATCCTGGTCTACCGCATCGAAGCCGAAACGTACCTCTTGGTCGTCAACGCCGCCAACGTCGAAAAGGACTGGCGGCACATTTGCGCCGAGGGCCGCGCTTTCGGGATGGAGGCGGGTCACGGACGGGAGCTCTACAACGCTTCGGACGAGATTTGCCAGCTGGCCGTGCAGGGACCGCTGGCGATGAAGATCGTCCAGAAAATGTGCGCCGAGCCGGTCGAGGAGATGGAGTATTACACGTTCCGCAAGATGCAGGTGGCGGGCTGCGACGCCATCCTCTCGATCACGGGCTACACCGGGTCGGGCGGCTGCGAGATTTACGTGGCGAACGAGGACGGCGAGCGCCTGTGGAAAGCCTTGTGGGAAGCGGGCGCCGAGTACGGGCTGAAGAATATCGGGCTGGGTGCGCGCGACACGCTGCGGCTCGAAAAGGGTTTCTGTCTCTATGGCAACGACATCGACGACACGACCTCGCCCATCGAGGCGGGACTGGGGTGGATCACCAAGTTCGCCGAGGGCAAGGAGTTCATCGACCGTCCCCTGATGGAGCGGCAGAAAGCCGAGGGGGTTACGCGCAAACTGGTGGGCTTCAAGCTGATCGACCGCGGCATTCCCCGCCACGGCTACACGCTGGCCGCACCCGACGGCACGCCGATCGGTACGGTCACCTCCGGCACCATGTCGCCGTGCCTCAAGGTGGGCATCGGCATGGGCTACGTCGAGCCGCAATACGCCAAGCCCGGCACCGAAATCGCCGTCGTGATACGCGAAAAACTCTTGAAAGCGGAGATAGTCAAACTGCCTTTCGTATAGTTTTCGATTTTATGCGGATTTCCGCACATCCCTCGCACGGGGCGAATGGAATGTACGTTGATCCATCCGCCCCGTTCTTCACAATGCACGAAACTATCTCACCTAAAATCAAAAACTCAGGGTGTGGTGCTGCTCCCCTATAATCGAAAACCGGAAGCGGGTGGGGTGCGGCGGTACGGCTTGCGGCACGAAAATGGCGGAAGCCGTTGAAAAACTTTCGTGCCTATGAATACCTCCTATCTCGGGTTGCGGCTTGCGAGCCCCGTGGTGGTCGGCAGTTCGCCCTACACCTCCTGCAAAACCAATATCGAACGGTGCGTGCGCCACGGTGCCGGCGCCGTGGTACTCAAATCGATCTTCGAGGAGCAGGTGCTCCGCCACGCCGCCGTCTTCGACTACGTGCCGCAGGGGATGGGCGACGAGGGCGAGTACCTCGAAAGTTACCTCGGCGACCACTACAAGCTCCGGTTCCTCGACCTCATCCGCGACGCCCGCTCGACGGGCGTGCCGGTCATCGCCAGCATCAACTGCATCTCGGCGGGCGAGGGGTGGGTCGAATATGCCGCGGCGATGGCCGACGCGGGAGCTTCGGCGCTGGAGCTGAATATCTTTTTGCAGCCCGTCGATCCCGAACTGTCGTCCGAAGCGCTCGAAGCGGCCTATGTCGGGGTCGTCGGCCGGGTGGTGGAGGCGGTCCGGATTCCGGTTTCGGTGAAGCTCCCGATGCGGCTGACGAATACGCTGGGCATGGCCCGCCGGCTGTGGCGCGTCGGGGCGCGGGGCGTGGTGCTCTACAACCGCTTCTTCGAACCCGACATCGACATCGAGCGCATGGCGTTCGTGAGGAGCGATCCGTTCAGCCGGCCATCCGAGCTGCGCAACGTCTTGCGCAGTGCTGCGCTCTGTGCGTCGCTGGTGCCCGAACTGGACGTGGCCGTCTCGACGGGCGTCCACGACGGTGCTGCCGCCGTCAAGGCGTTGTTGTGCGGGGCGAACGCCGTGCAGCTCTGCTCGGCCATCCACTACCACGGGTACGACGTGATCGGCCGAATCGACCGCTTCATCGACGCCTGGGCCCGGCGCCACGAGTTCGGCTCGGTGGAGGAGTTCTGCGGCCGGATGCGCTACGACGACGAGAATAGCGACTATTTCCAGCGCGTGCAATACATGAAATACTTTCCCCGCGACACGGAATAATCGACGTGTGTGCGCACACACTACTGTTTTCGGCTGACGCAGCGAGTGGCGGTACGAGTGCGAACACGGAGGATTTCGCGGCAGAGCGTTCGGCTGTTTGCGGCGGCCGTTCGTTCATCGGAACGCGAAACATCCGGTGTGTGCGCACACACTGCGGATTCTGGAGCGCTGGCGATCTGCGACCGGCGTGTTCCCTTAGGGAGTTCTGCGTTGCGCGACGGGGTGGTACCAGATGCGGTGATCGGGGGTAAAACAGAGGGTGTGTGCGCACACACTGCACGTTTTCGTAGTCAGCAGGATTGGGCCAGCTCGAGGCAGACCTCCTCGAAGCGGCGGCGCAGCTCCGCCTCGTCGCGGATCAGGGCACGCAGCCGCTCCAGCCGCCGTGCGTTGTCCGATTCGGGAATCCAGAGCCTCAGGTAGCCGCCGTCGCCGTATTTGCGGCGGAGGTGGTCGCGGCAGCGGGCGAACTGCTCCTCGTGCGTGAGGTCGGGGCAGTGCTCCAGACCGTACTGGACGGTGCGGCGGAGGACCGTGAGGGGGTCGATGCAGCGGTCGGCCTCGGCGACGATGCGGCCGTAAATCGTGCGCGGCTCGTGGTCGGATGAGGCGCGGTGGTCCTCTACGGCTTGTGCCATCGTCTCGATCTGCTCGGCCGGGAAACGGCGGCGCAGTTCGGGATCGGCGCGCACGATTTCTCCCGAACGCAGGTGGTGGCGTTCGCGGCCCGCTTCGAGCCCGAGGTCGTGGCAGGCGGCGATGGCGTATACCATGTTCATGTCGACAGGGTACAGAGTGGCCAGTTGCAGGCTTTGTGCGATGACCGTCCGCGCATGGTCGGCGCGGTGTGCGGCGTCGAAAGCGGCGTAGCGCGGGAGGATTTCGCGCTCGACGTAGGCGACCAGTTCGGGATCGGGTTGCATGATGCGAAGATAGCGGTTTTGGAATATTCGGACAAGAGAAAGCCCCTCCTTTTTGCGGGAGGGGCTTTGAGTGTCAATATGCCTGCTGGCGTAACCGGGTCAACCGCTATTTGGCGTACGACACGGCGCGCGTTTCGCGGATGACGGTGATCTTTACCTGACCCGGGTACGTCATTTCGTCCTGGATCTTCTTGGCGATGTCGTGCGACAGCCCTTCGGACTCCTGGTCCGAGAGTTTGTCGGCACCGACGATCACGCGCAATTCGCGGCCGGCCTGGATGGCGTAGGTCTTCACCACGCCGGGGTACGAGAGGGCGATGTCCTCCATCTCCTTGAGCCGTTTGATGTAGCTCTCGACCACCTCGCGGCGTGCGCCGGGGCGTGCGCCCGAGATGGCGTCGCAGACCTGGATGATCGGGGCGATCAGCGAGGTCATCTCCACCTCGTCGTGGTGGGCGCCGATGGCGTTGCAGACCTCGGGTTTCTCCTTGAATTTTTCGGCCAGCTTCATGCCAATGATTGCGTGCGGCAGTTCCGGCTCGTCGTCGGGCACCTTGCCGATGTCGTGCAGCAGACCTGCGCGGCGGGCCGTCTTGGGGTTCAGCCCCAACTCGGCGGCCATGATGCCTGCCAAGTTGGCCGTTTCGCGGGCGTGTTGCAGGAGGTTCTGACCGTAGGAGGAGCGGTATTTCATCTTGCCGATCATGCGGATCAACTCGGGGTGCAGTCCGTGGATGCCCAGGTCGATCGTGGTGCGCTTGCCCACCTCGACGATCTCCTCCTCGATCTGCTTCTGGACCTTGGCGACCACCTCCTCGATGCGGGCGGGGTGGATGCGGCCGTCGGTGACGAGTTGGTGGAGGGCCAGGCGCGCAATCTCGCGGCGAACGGGGTCGAAGCCCGAGAGGATGATCGCCTCGGGCGTGTCGTCGACGATGATCTCGATGCCCGTAGCGGCTTCCAGGGCGCGGATGTTGCGCCCCTCGCGGCCGATGATGCGGCCCTTGACCTCGTCGGATTCGATGTTGAAGACCGTCACGGCGTTCTCGATGGCCGTCTCGGTGGCTACGCGCTGGATCGAGGCCACGATGATGCGCTTGGCCTCCTTGGTGGCGGTGAGTTTGGCCTCCTCGACCGTCTCGTTGATGTAGGCGGCGGCTTCGGTCTTGGCCTCGGCTTTCATGTTTTCCACCAGGATATTGCGGGCGTCCTCGGAACTCATGCCCGAAATCTGCTCGAGGCGCACGTTCTGCTCGCGCTTCATCTGGTCGATTTCCTCTTTCTTGTGTTCGAGAATCTGCAACTGGTTCTGCATCTGCTCCCTCAGCCGCTCGTTCTCGCGTAACTTGTTCTCCAGGTCGCGCTGCTGGTTCAGGAGGTTCTGCTCGATCTGCTTGGCGCGCTGTTCGCTCTGGGCGATTTTCTGGCTGCGTTCGTTCGCCTGGCGGTCGTATTCGCTCTTGAGTTGGATGAATTTCTCTTTTGCCTGCAAGATGCGCTCTTTCTTAATCATCTCGCCTTCGGCCTCGGCCTCTTTCAAGGCGGCTTCGCGGCGCTTGCGGATCGACGTGCGGGCCACGAGGTTGGTCACAACCCCGTAGACGACGACGGCAACCAAGGCGGAGATGCAGGCGACCAAAATGGTATACATAGGTATTTGCGTGTTTTGTGTTATTAATTAGGTTTACTATGGTATTGCAAAGCAAGTGTCCGCTCTTCCGTAGGTCGGGCGGACGATCGCTATAAAAAAACCGCATAGGATTCCTTAGCTTGTTTGACGAATCTGCAAGATAGGTCACATGTGGGGGCTCCGACAATCGCAACCTTCCAACGGCACGCTCGGAGCGGGCACCCCTTGCGGGGTCAAGGCCTGGTTTTGAAGCGCCGTGAGTTGCCCCAATTTAAAAAGTGTTCAGTTTCGCAAAGCTGTAAGGAATCTATGCGGGTAGATTCTCTTCGGGTATGTTAAAGAACGTTCGTTCGCCTCGGCTGTCGGTCCCTTTCGGGCTGCCGTTTCGCCGGGTTTGTGCTATCCGCTACAACCTCTCCTCCCCGGCTACTCGCCCAGGGTGTTGAGGTAGGAGTCGATCTCCGTGGAGATGCGCTCCAGCTGCCGGAGCTCCTCGCTGCCGACCTCGCGGCTCTGGCGCATGTCGGCGTTAGCGATGGCGAATTTCAAGGCGGCCATCGACAGGTAGTCCTGGTCGGTCCAGTTCTTGAAATTGTTGCGTTTTATCTGTGCGAGGTAGGTGTTCACCTCCCGCTCGGCCAACCGGTAGATCTCCTCCTTTTCGCTCTCGATGTTGAGCGAATAGCTCTTGCCGGCTATTTTGAGTGTGATCGCCTGTTGTGCCATGTTTCGTTTCGTTCGGGATAGGCATCCGGCCCCTCCCCGTTGTTTATCGTTCCGTTCCCTCACTGGGGGCGACCTCGGCGGCCCCTCCCAGAAGCGCGATACATTTGTCTACCTCCCGCATCAGACGGTTGACGCGCGCACGCGCTTTGTCCCGGTTGCGGCTCTCTCCCGCCAGCCCTTCGGTGAGCTGCATGCGCGACAGTTCGGCATTCAACTCCCTTACGCGCTCCTGCAACGAGCGGTTCTCGTTCCTCAGGCTTTCGCACCGCTCCTTCAGTTGGACGCAAAGCCCCGACAACCTGCGGTGGTCGTCCAGGAGCTGCCGAATCCGGCTCTCGAAATTGTTTATCACGCTTTTGTCGGCCATCGGCTGCGGAAAAGTTCCCTTTTACTTTTCAAAGGTACGAAAAAAACGATTAAATGCAAAAAATATTTTATCATCCGATCCCTCGCGCGGATGCCGGTGCTGCATCGTGGGCGGATGAAATTTCAGACCACGCGGCCATAAAGGTCGTAATCGGCGGCCGAGTCGATCCTTACGTCGTAGAAATGCCCTCTCTGAAGACGACGCGCGGCGACGGGGATCAGCACCTCCTGGTCCACCTCGGGCGAGTCGTACTGGGTGCGGCCGACGAAGTAGTCGCCCTGGCGCGAGTCGATCACAACGCGCTCGGTTCGCCCCACGCGGCGGCGGTTGTTTTCGAGCGACAGCTCCTGCTGCAAGGCCATCAGGCGCTCAGTGCGTTGCTGCTTGACCTGCTCGGGCACGTCGGCCGTGAGCTTTTCGGCCGAGAAAGTTCCCTCCTCCTCGGAGTAGGGAAAGACCCCCAGGCGTTCGAAACGCACGTCGCGCACGAAATCCATGAGTTCGGCGAAATCGGTCTCCGTTTCGCCCGGATAGCCCACCAAGAGGGTGGTGCGCAGTGCCAGGTCGGGGATGGCGGAGCGCAGGCGGCGGACGAGCTCCAGCGCTTCGGCTTTGGTGTGGCGGCGGTGCATGGCCGAAAGCTGGGCGTCGGAGATGTGCTGGAACGGGATGTCGAGGTATTTGCAGATTTTGGGCTCCGTGGCCATCGCTTCGATCACGTCGTCGGGAAAGGCGGCGGGGTAGGCGTAGTGGAGCCGAATCCACGCGATCCCCTCGATGCGGCACAGGCGGTGCATCAGTTCGGCGAGCCGGCGGCGGCCGTAGAGGTCCAGCCCGTAGTAGGTCGTGTCTTGGGCGATGAGGATCAGTTCGCGGACCCCCTGTGCGGCCAGCTTGCGGGCTTCCTCCTCCAGCTGCTCGATCGGGACCGAAACGTGCGGACCCCGGATGAGCGGTATGGCACAGTAGCCGCATTTCCAGTTGCAGCCCTCGGAGATTTTGAGGTAGGCGTAGTGGCGCGGGGTGGTCAGGCGGCGCTCGGTGGCCAGCTCGGGCCCGTCGGCCGCGCCCAGTGCGCGGATGATCCCGTCCCAGGTGCGGGCGCCGAAATAGGCGTCGACCTCGGGAATTTCGGTCCTCAGGGCATCGGCATAGCGCTCCGAGAGGCAGCCGATGACGAACAGGCGGTCGATCTTCCCGGCCTCCTTGGCCGCCGCGGCCCGCAGGATCAGGTCGATGGACTCCTGCTTGGCGTCGCCGATAAATCCGCAGGTGTTGATGACCACCGTGCGGGCGTCGGTGCGGTCGCTGTCGAAGACCACCTCGTAGCCCGCAGCCGCCAGGCGGGCCATCAGGTGCTCCGAATCGACCGTGTTCTTCGAGCAGCCGAGGGTGATGACGTTAATTTTTTTCATCGCCGAACAGTGCGTTGACGAACTCGCGGCGGTCGAAGATGCGCAGGGCATCGATCCCCTCGCCGATACCGATGTAGCGCACCGGAATGTGGAACTGGTCGCTGATGCCGATCACCACGCCCCCCTTGGCCGTGCCGTCGAGTTTGGTGATCGTGAGCGACGTTACTTTGGTCGCCTGGGTGAACTGGCGGGCCTGCTCGAAGGCATTCTGTCCCGTCGAGCCGTCGAGCACGAGCATCACCTCGTGGGGCGCGTCGGGGATAACTTTCGACATGACGTTGCGGATCTTCGTCAGCTCGTTCATCAGCCCCACCTTGTTGTGGAGCCGGCCGGCGGTGTCGATCAGCACCACGTCGGCGCCGTTGGCGCGGGCCGACGTGAGCGTGTCGAAAGCCACCGAAGCGGGGTCGGAGCCCATCTCCTGCCGGATCATCGTGGCTCCGGCGCGGTCGGCCCACACCTTGAGCTGGTCAATGGCGGCGGCGCGGAACGTGTCGGCGGCGCCGATCCACACCTTGCGGCCCGCGCGTGTGAGCTGAGCGGCGAGCTTGCCGACGGTGGTGGTCTTGCCGGCGCCGTTGACGCCCACGACCATCACCACGCAGGGTTCACCGGGACGGGCATCGAGCCCGAAATGCTCGGCCGAGCCGGAGGCCTGCTCCAGGAGGTCTGCAATCTCCTCGCGCAGGAGGCGTTGCAGCTCCGAAGCGTTCATGTATTTGTCGCGCGCCACGCGCTCTTCGATGCGGCGGATGATCTTCACGGTGGTCTCGACCCCCACGTCGGAGGTGATCAGCACCTCCTCCAGGTCGTCCAGCACGTCGGCGTCGATTGCCGAGCGGCCCGCTACGGCGCGCGCCAGTTTGGAGAAGAGGCCCGTCTTGGTCCGCTCCAGACCGGCGTCGAGCTCGGCTTGCTGCTGCCGCACCTCCTCGGCGGGGGCGGGTGTGTCGGTTCGCTTTTTGAAAATATCGAAAAATGCCATACCTTATTATAAAGTGAAAGGTTAAAGGTGAAAAGTGAAAGGCGTCGATTTCTTCAGCAAAGATAGCAAGAAAGTTTGGAAAAAAACGTTACCTTTACCGAAGATATGCCGTGCGGCGGGCAGGCCGGAATCAACCGGGCCCGGCCAAAGGCATCAACCGATGGATTTAACCGTTTTTGAAGCATGAAAAGAACCCTCTTGCTCCTGATCGCCGTGCTGTGCGGCGTCGTTTCGGCCGCCGCGCAGGATTTGATCGTCAAGACCGACTCGACGCGGATCGAGGCCAAAGTCAACGAGATCACCCCCGATGCGGTGCGTTACAAGCGCTATTCGAACCCCGACGGCCCGACCTATGTGCTGCCCATCGTCGAGATTGGCTACATACAATACGCCAACGGCGAGAAAGAGTATTTCAAGGCGCAGCCGGCTTTGTCCGCTGCTGCGACGCCCGAACCGCAGCCCGCAACGGCTGCGACGACCGCTGTACCCGTTGTGCCCGCAACGGAGCTCCAGGCGCCCGCGGGGGCGGAATACGTGCTCAAGCAGTATGCCGTGGGCGATTATTACGAACGCGACGGCATACAGGGCGTGGTATGCCAGGTCTCCGAGGACCGGCTGCACGGGATGATCGTCTCGCTCGACGAGATATACCTCCCCTGGAGCGCTTTCCGCAAGCCCGACCTGCGCTTGACGGGTGTGGACGACCGGACGGACGGGACGGTCAACATGGAGAACGTGGCCCGCTACATCGCGGACAACGACCTCTCGTGGGACGATTTCCCGGCATTCAAGTGGTGCCGTGACAAGGGGGAGGGGTGGTATCTGCCCGCCATCGACGAACTGCTCACGATCGGTCACAACTACAACGGCGGTTCGCGTGCGGGAAACAACCGCCAGGCCCGCAACAAATTCAACAATTCGCTCAAAGATAATGGCGGCGAACGGATGGACCGGCTGGTTTACTATTTCTCCTCCACGGAGATGGACGAGAAGAACGCCTACACCTCCCACATGGCGCTCGAACCGCCCTACGTGGTCGAGATTCCCAAGTACAACAAGTTTCTGGTGCGGGCCGTACGCAGGTTCTGACCCCGGGCGGAGTCGTCGGCTCGTTTGCGAGCGGTGCTATGGTGCGGAGTGCGCAGCCGGGAGTTGCGGGCGTGCGGAGGTTCTGCCCCCGGACGGAGTAGCACGGTCGGCTCGGCTTGAGGGCCTACTGAATACGCAACAGACGAAAGCGGTCGCCCTCTTTCGGACCGTTTGCTGCGAGCCCTCCCCCGTCTCGACATACTGAAAAAACAGGACGCCTCTTCCATGCGGGAGGGCGTCTTTTCGTTGCGGGCGAGGCGCCGCGGTGTGTTCCGAGGCGCGGTGTGTGCGCAAACACAAAGGGCAGCCCATTCGGGATGCCCTTTGTATTTTAAGATCGCTCTTAAAAATACTATTTCTTCTCTTCGAAGAACTCCTTGACCTGGTCGTTGGGGATGATGCCTTCCTTGAACATGTAGGCTCCGGTCTTCTCCGACTTGACCATCTTGATGCACTTGGTAAACTGCTTACCTGCACCGGTTTTCAGCGTTGCGACTACTTTCTTTGCCATAGAGCTTTATTTCCTATTTGATTTCACGGTGAACGGTGACCTTCTTCAGGAACGGATTGTACTTGCGGCGCTCCAGACGGTCGGGGGTGTTCTTCTTGTTCTTGGTAGTGATGTAGCGGGACATTCCTGCAACACCGCTCTCTTTCTGTTCGGTGCATTCGAGGATGACCTGCACGCGGTTGCCTTTTTTTGCCATGTGTCGATTCGGTGTTTTTAGTAGATGGACTTGGCTGCGACTGCTTCACGCAGAGCGACCGCAAGACCTTTCTTGTTGATTGTTTTCATGCCGGCGGCCGTTACCTTCAGGGTAATCCAGCGACCCTCCTGCTCGGACCAGAAACGCTTGGTTTTCAGATTGGGACTGAATTTGCGCTTGGTCTTGTGGTGCGAGTGCGAGACGTTGTTGCCCACCATCGCCACCTTGCCTGTGATTTCGCAAACTTTCATGTTGTTCGATAAGGTTTATTGTTATTCCCACATAAGGGAGTGCAAATATAGGTAAAAAATCCGATATAGCGTCACGAATTCGGGAGCATAATTTTGGCGCTTGAAATAAGTGGCTGTCTATCAGTATTTTGAATGAGCTGTCCTGCGGGCATTCCAAGGCGGACGGTTACTCCTTGCGCAGTTCGTCGACGAGCAGTTCGATGGCCTCGGTTCCGGCCTCGCGGATGATCTGCCGGCGGTCGCCCCGGGCATGGATCAGACGCGAGGTGGTGCCCAGGGGCGACGATACGGCGATCCAGACCGTGCCGACGGGCTGCTCGGGCGTGCCGCCCGTGGGGCCCGCGATGCCGGTGGTGGCGATGGCGTAGTGGGTGCCGGCGGCGCGGCGGGCTCCCTCGGCCATCTGGCGGACGACCGGTTCGCTGACCATGCCGTAGCGGGCCACGCTGTCGCAGCAGACGTGAAGCAGCGAGCGTTTGGCGTCGAGGCTGTAAGCGACCACGCCGCTGATGAAATAGGCCGAAGCGCCGGGCAGGGCCGTGAATCGCGCGGCGATGGTGCCGCCCGTGCAGCTCTCGGCCGTGGCGAGGGTCTGCATGCGCTCGGTCAGGAGGCGGTGGACCTCCTCTTCGGGCAGGGAGCGGCGGCAGGCGGTGCCTGCGATAAGGACGAGGAGGACGAGAAGAAATCGGTTCATGGGACGGGTGGGTTAGTTTCGGTTGAGTACATCGTGCAGCAAGCTGATAGCCAAAGCACTGGCGCGGTCGATGATCTGTCCGCGGTCGGTGCCGCACTGCTTGAGGACGGCGGTGGTGCCGTGGGGCGTCGAGACGGCGATCCAGACCGTGCCGACGGGTTTTTCGGCGGTGCCGCCCGTGGGGCCGGCGATGCCCGTGGTCGAGACGGCATAGTCGGCGCCCGAGATGCGGCGGGCGCCCTCGGCCATCTGGCGGGCGACCTCCTCGCTGACGGCTCCGAAGCGTCGGATCGCAGCGGGATCGACGCTCAGCAGAGCGCTTTTCGATTCGTTGCTGTACGACACCGCGCCGCACAGGAAATAGGCCGAGGCGCCCGGCATGGCCGTGAAGCGCGCGGCGATTGCGCCGCCCGTGCAGCTTTCGGCCGTGGCCAGCGTGAGCCCGCGCGCGGTCAGCAGGTTGTGGACCAGCTCCTGCATCGAGGCCGTCTCGAACCCGACGATGTGGCCGGGGATGAGCTGCCGGAGGGCTTCGAACTGCCGCTCGATCTCCTGCCGGACGCTTTCGCCCTCGACCTCGTAGGCCGAAAGGCGCAGCCGCACCGTGCCCGGATTGGGGAGGTAGGCCAGTTTGAGGTGGGCGGGCAGCGCATTCTCCCACGCTTCGATGGTCTTGGCGAGCACCGACTCGGCCAGCCCGGCCGTGATGAGCGTGCGGTGGACGATCTGCCGCAGCGCGAAGCGGGCCTTGAGGCGGGGCATGACCTCTTCGGCCATCAGGTGCTCCATCTCGAACGGGACGCCGGGAAGCGAGACGAGGACCTTGCCGTCGGTTTCGAACCACATGCCCGGGGCCGTGCCGTGGGCGTTGAAGAGCACCGTACAGGCCTCGGGGACGAGCGCCTGCGAGCGGTTGAGGGCGTTGAACTCGATACCGCGTGCGGCGAGCATCCGCTCGACGTGGGCGGCGACTGTAGGGTCGTTGCGCAAGGGGCTGTGGAAGAGGTCGGCCAGCGTCTTCTTGGTGATGTCGTCCTTGGTAGGGCCCAGACCGCCCGTGAGGATGACTACGTTCGACTCTCCGAGGGCCTGCCGGACGCTCCGGCCGATCTGCTCGCGGTCGTCGCCGATCGAGATTTTTTCACGGACGACGATGCCGGCGGCGTTGAGGTGGCGGGCGATGGATACGGAGTTGGTATCGGTGATCTGGCCGATGAGAATTTCATCGCCGATGGTGATGACGGTGGCTTGCATGGCTATTGTTCTGTTGCGGGAGGCGTCGGGTTTTCATCTGCGCGGGAGTGCCGTTCGGCGTCGGCGATCAGCGCGTGGCAGATGTCGCGCACCAGGCGGGGACCTTCGTAGATGTAGCCCGTGTAGAGCTGTACCAGGTCGGCGCCCGCGTCGAGCATGGCCCGCACGTCGTCGGCGCTCATCAGCCCCCCGGTGCCGATGATGGGGTAGGTGCCGCCCGAGCGGGTGTGGATGCGCCGCACGACCTCGACGGCCCGCGCCGTGAGCGGAGCACCGCTGAGCCGTCCGGTGCCGATCTTGTCGAGCGAGGTGCGGCTGGTGCGCAGCCCCTCGCGGCAGTGGGTGCCGTTGGTGGCGACGATGCCGTCCAGCGGGGTGGAGAGCAGCACGTCGGTGATGCCGTCGATCACTTCGTCCGTCATGTCGGGCGAGATTTTGAGCATGATGGGGCGGTACTCGCTCTGTCCGCGCCGAAAGTCGAAGAGCGGGTCGAGAATCTGTAATATATGTTCGCGCGCGTGCGAGGCTCCCTCGCGGCAGGCGTTGTCGCAGCTGATGTTGACCGTGAAATAGTCGGCGTACTGGTAGAGACTGCGGAAGAGGCGCAGGTAGTCGGCCGGGGCGTTTTCGGCCGGCGTGGCGGCGTTCTTGCCGATGTTGCAGCCGACGAGGACCCCCGCGTGGGGACGCCGCAGGTGGCGGATGGCGTTCTCGAGCCCGCGGTTCGAGAGGCCGATGCGCTGGATGATGGCCCGGTCGCGCGGCAGGCGGAAGATGCGCGGACGCGGATTGCCCGCCTGCGGACGCGGCGTGAGGGTGCCCACCTCGACGAAACCGAAGCCCAGGGCCGCCAGTTCGCGGAACGCTTCGCCGTTGCGGTCGAACCCCGCGGCCAGCCCCACCGGGTTGGGGAACCGGAGACCGAAGACCTCGCGTTCGAGCGCCGGATGCCGCACGGCGTAGAGTTTTCCGAGCAGCCAGCGGCCGCCGGGGATGAACCCGACGATGCGCAGCAGCGTGAGAACCGCGCTGTGGGCCCGCTCGATGGTGAGCGAGAAGAGGATCGGCTTGATGATACTTCGGTACATGTCCTTGGGTAACGGCCGCAAAGTTACTAAAAAAGAATTGATTTGGTTAAAAATATTCGCGGCGGTAGCGGTAGTTGTCGCGCAGGCGTTCGAATGCGTCGGGGTGTGCTTTCAGACAGCGGCTCTCTCCGGCGATGTCGTACGCCTCGCCGATGGTGCTGCAAAGCTCCTGCCAGCCGATCGGGCGGGGTGCGGGACGCGCCGCTTCGGACGGGCGCCACGCCTTTGCCGGGAGGTCGAAATGGCGCGCTACGGCCTCGACGACGAGGGCCGTGGCGTTGGCCTTGCCCTGCTCGGAGTAGCCCGCGACGTGGGGCGTGGCCAGCAGCGCCCGGCGCAGCAATCCGGGATCGAGGTGCGGCTCGTGCTCCCAGACGTCGAGCACCCACCCCAGGCCGCTCGCGGCGAGCGCCTCGCCGTCCACCACCTCGCCGCGCGAGGAGTTCAGGAGGATGGCGCCGGGGCGCATCTGGCCGAACAACTCTTTGCCGGCCATGTGCCGCGTGGTGTCGTCCAGCGGCGTGTGGAACGTGAGGATGTCGGAATGGCGCGCCACCTCCTCCAGCGGGAGGAAGCCGCAGTGTTCGCGCTCCTCGCGCGGTGGGTCGCAGCAGAGGACGCGGAACCCCCACAGCTCGGCGTACTCCCGGACGAGTGAACCCACATGGCCCACGCCGACGACGCCCAGCGTGCGCTCTTCTGGCCGCCAACCCCCGAGGCGGGAGAGGTGGACCAGCACGGCGGCCACCCATTGCAGTACGCCCCGGGCGTTGCAGCCCGCGGCGGTCTCCACGCGGATGCCGTTCGCGGCGCACCACGCCGTGTCGATGTGGTCGAAGCCGATGGTCGCCGTGGCCACCAGGCCGACGTGCGAGCCGCCGAGCAGCCGCGCGTCGCAGCGCGTGCGGGTGCGGACGATGAGCGCGTCGGCGTCGCAGACATCGGCTGCCTCGATGGCCGCTCCGGGCAGGTAGTGCACCTCGGCCCAGGGTTCGAGCGCACCCCTCAGAAAGGGGATGGCGCTGTCGGCGATGATCTTGAGATTCTTCACTTTTTCCCGGATTCTCGTCTTTTACGGAAAACAAAGATAATAAAATTTTAAAATTTTCGTACCTTTGTTCGACAACAGGCGTCTTTATGGAACAAAAAACTTTCGATCCCGACGGGGTCGGCGTGGATAACGGAACCTATTTCGGACTGCCGTTCGAGCCGGAAACGGCCGCCCTGGTGCTTATCTCGGCGCCGTGGGACGTGACGGTCTCGTACGGGGCCGGAACGGCCTATGCCCCCGATGCCCTCATCGAGGCCTCGACGCAGCTCGACTACTACGATCCGCTGGCGCCCGACGCTTGGCGCCGCGGAATCGCCACGGCCGACATCGACTACACGCTCCAGGAGGAGTCGCAGCGTCTGAGGACCGATGCGGCCCGCGTGATCGAGCACCTCGAGGGGGGCGGATGTCCCGAGGACGACTACGCGGTCCGCAAGATCCGCCGCGTGAACGAGGGGTGCCGGGCCCTGAACGCCAACATCGCGGCGCAGGCCCGCCACTGGCTCGAGCGGGGCAAGACGGTGGGACTGGTGGGCGGCGACCACTCGACGCCCTACTCGCTGATCCGCGCCCTGGGCGAGCGGTACGAGCGGTTCGGGATCCTGCATGTCGACGCCCACTGCGACCTCAGGGACGCCTACGAGGGGTTCGAATTCTCCCACGCCTCGATCATGTTCAACGTGCTGCGCGATGTCGGGGCCGTACAGCGGATCGTGCAGGTCGGCGTGCGCGATTACAGCCGGCGGGAGGCCGAGACGGCCGCGGCGTCGGGGCGGGTGGTGCTGTTCGACGACATGGCGCTCGCCGGAGCGGAGTTCCGGGGCGAGACGTGGGACGCGCAGTGCCGCCGCATCGTGGAGGAACTGCCGCAGGAGGTCTATGTGAGTTTCGACATCGACGGCCTCGATCCGGCCGACTGCCCCCACACCGGTACGCCCGTCAACGGAGGGCTGAGTTTCAACAAGGCCGTGTGGCTGCTCGACACGCTCGTGCGCTCGGGCCGCCGCATCATCGGCTTCGACCTGGTGGAGGTATGCCCGGCGCGGGAGGAGCGTACGGACGCCGTCACGGGGGCACGCATGCTGTGGAAACTTTGCGGGCAGACCCTCAAATCGAACGAAAAACCAAACGAAAAATAGATGCGATTATTCTCGATGTACGGCTGGGTGCGTGCGCGCTATGCGATGAACGTACGCCGCCGCGGGTTGATGGAGGCTCCCTGGGCGGGCGGCGTGGCGCTGCTCGTCTGCGTGGTCGTAGCCATGCTGCTGGCCAATCTGCCGGCGACCAAACTTTATTACCACAATCTGCTGGAAACCGACCTTTCGCTGGTGGTCAAATCCCCCGGCGGGGTGATCGACTGGGCTTTCCCGCGCGGAATGACCGTCGAGGGGTTCATCAACGACTGCCTGATGGTGATCTTCTTCTTCACCGTGGGGCTCGAAATCAAGCGCGAGGTCGTCTGCGGACATCTCTCATCGGTGCGCCGGGCCATCCTCCCGGTGGTTGCGGCGGCCGGGGGCATGATCGCTCCGGCGCTGATCTTCGCCCTGTTCAACCACGGCACCCCCGCGGCCAACGGCTGGGGCATTCCCACGGCCACCGACATTGCATTCGCCGTGGGCATCCTCTCGATGCTGGGCGACCGCGTTCCCGTGTCGCTGAAGATCTTCCTCACGGCGCTGGCCATCGCCGACGACCTGGGGGCCATCCTCGTCATCGCGCTCTTCTACGGCGGCGAGTTGCACCTGGTGTGTCTGGCCATTGCGCTGGTGATTCTGGCTGCGGTCTACGCCCTCAACCGGCTCGGCGAGAAGCGCATGATCTTCTACCTCGTCCCGGCCGTGGTCGTGTGGGGACTGTTCTACTACTCGGGTGTGCATTCGACCCTCTCGGGCGTGGCGATGGCGCTGGTGATTCCGATGGAACCCCGCTTCAGCCGTGAATATTTCATGCACAAGATGTCGTGGCTGAAAGATTGCCTCGTGGGGGCCAATCCCGATCTGGACGGCGACGGCGTCGAGGACGATTTTCCCAACGAGGAGCACCGCTTCCACCTGCGCGAAATGCGCCGGCTGGCTTCGGGTTCGATGGGCATGAGTTACCGGCTCGAACACGCCCTGACCCCCTATGTCACGTTCCTCATCATGCCCATCTTCGCGCTGGCCAACGCCGGGGTCGAGATCAACTCGGCCGAGTATTTCAATATCTTCCATGTCGGACCCGAGACGGGAGCCGTGGGGCTGGGCGTCTTCTTCGGCCTGATGATCGGCAAGCCGCTGGGCATATTTCTTGCGAGCTTCGCGGCCGTGAAATTCCGCGTGGCCGAGATGCCCGACGGGGCTACGTGGCGCATGCTGCTGGCCGTGGCCTGTCTGGGCGGTATTGGCTTTACGATGTCGTTGTTCGTCGACGGACTGGCCTACACCGATGCGGGGCTGATCGACCGCGGCAAGATTGCGATCCTGATGGGTTCGACCGCCGCCGCCGTGCTGGGCAGCGTGCTGATCGTGCTCTTTTCGAAAAAACCGAAGACCGAATGAAAAAAACAGTGCTTGTGCTGCTTGCCGCGGCTTTCGTCGCGGCGGGCTGCTCGAAAAAGTCGGGCGGGGGCGTGAAGCTGAGGACCGACACCGATTCGGTGGCGTACGTCATCGGCATGAATATCGGCATGAACCTGCGCAGGATGGATTCGACGATCAACGTGAACGCCGTGTGCGAGGGTATCCGCGACGTGCTGCGCCGTTCGCCGCGCTTCACCGGGCAGGAGGCCGAGACGTTCTACCTGCGCTACGTGACCTGGACGCTGCCCGAGAAAGCCCGCGCCTACGAGGAGCAGTTCCTGGCGGACATCGCCAAGTCGAACCGCTCGTTCGCCCGGACCGCGTCGGGCGTGACCTACACCGTGACCGAGGTGGGCGACCAGGAGCAGCTGCCCTCGTCGGACCGCGACACGCTGCGCCTGAGGTGGACGATCCGCACGGCCGACGACCGCGAGGTCTACTCCTCCTACGAGCGGGGGGACACGCTGCGCATAGCGCTGGGCGATCTGGTCAAGGGGGTCCGAGAGAGCGTGAAACTCATCGGTCCGGGCGGCAAAATCAACGCCTGGATGCCGTCGGCGGCGGCCTACGGCGCCGAGGGCGACAAGGAGTTGGGCGTGGCTCCCAACGCCACGCTCTACTATGAAATAGAGCTCATCGATGTCGATAAATACGCCAATCGGGTGCGACGTGCGAATTTCAGGTGAGAATCCGATTCGTTGTGACAATATTTTTATATCTTTGCGCGAGCAAACCGTAAGAGACATCACAACATAGTAAAACTCACACAATGAAAAAGATTCTTATTGCTGCGGCACTTGCCGGTGCCGCGATGATGACCTCCTGCTGCGACAAGAAAGGTGGCATCACGATGGGCAGCCTGTCGGATTTCGACTCGCTGTCGTATGCCCTCGGTGCCAATATCGGCTACGGCATGAACTACGAAATGCGGGACGTCCCGTTCGATTACAAGGCCATCGACAAAGGGATCAAGGACGGTGCGCTGGACAAGTCGGACAAATCCCGCGAGGAGTCGCTCGACATGCTGCGCAAGTATTTCATGACTACGCGCGGCGAACGCGCCCGCGCCATCGCCCGGAAGCGTGCCCAGGCCGACAGCGTGCGCCTGGCCGGCGGCGACAGCACCAAGGTCGACTATCCTGCGGCCGATCCCGAAATGTTCGAGACCGAGGAGGAGCGTACGGACATCTCCTACGCATTCGGTAGCGACATCGGTACCAATTTGCGCGAGAGCGGTCTTCCGGTCGAGCTGGTCTGGATCGGCGAGGCGATGCAGAACGTGCGCGACGACAATGCCAAAATGTCGCAGGACGAGGCCAACCAGTATTTGCAGCACTATTTCATGGTGACGCTGCCGGCTCAGAACGCCGAGGCTTCGAAAGCGTGGCTGGAGAAGATCGAGAAGAAATCGGGCGTGAAGAAGACCGAGTCGGGTCTGCTGTACCGCATCGACAAGGAGGGCGACGCAACGGTCAAGGCGACCGATCCGCGCGACGTGGTAAAAGTCCACTACACGGGCCGCACGCGCGAGGGCAAGGTGTTCGACACGTCTAAATTCGCCAACCGCCCCAAGGAGCAGCAGGAGATGATCAAGAAGCAGAACCCCGAGGGGTACGACAAGGACGAGCCCGTCGAGTTCCCGCTCAACCGCGTGATCCCCGGCTGGACCGAGGGTATGCAGCTGGTGGGCAAGGGCGGTACGATCACCCTCTGGATTCCGTCGGACATGGCCTACGGCAGCCGTGGCGCCGGCCGCAATATCGGTCCCAACGAAGCGCTGGAGTTCGAGGTCGAACTGATCGACGTGACCCCCTACGAGGAGCCCGCACCGGCCGATTCGACCGCGACGGCCGAGAAGCCCGAGGTGGCTCCAGCAAAATAGTCCGGAACTGCGATGATTTGAAAGCCGCCCCCGTTCGGGGGCGGCTTTTTTGCGGGACGGGGCTGCGCAGATTCCGCTTTCGCCGCGGGCGTGTCATGCCCGATCTTCAGGGGACGGACGGTCCGGATGCTTCGGCCGGGTTGCGCTGCCGGGTTGCAAATTGCAGCCGGTGTGCTTCGGCAATTGCTCTTATTGTCACTCCGGGCGCCGGCGAGGAATCTTCCGGCCATTCTTGCGGGAGGAAGATCCCTCGTCGCTTGCGCTCCGTTGGTTCGGACGGCGGGGGCGAAAAGCGCGCGGCCGGGTAAGCATCCATACGAAAAAACCTCCGGACCTTTGCGGGGCCGGAGGCGTGGGTCGTTCTCTCTGCGGTGCAAATCAGAACGGCAGGTCGTCCACCTCGGCGGCGGGCGACGAGGCGTAGGACGGCTCCTCGGCGATGGGCGGCAGGTCGGGCATGGGGGCTGCCGGAGCCTCGGTCTGCTTGGGTTGCAGGCGCCAGGCGCGGATGTCGGTGTACCACCGGCCGTTGTATTCGCGCGACTCGACATTGACCGAGACCTGATAAGTCGCACCCTCTTTCAGCCGGGCCACGTCGTCGGGCTTGTTGAAGAACGTCACGCAAATCTTGCGCGAGTAGGTGCCGTCGGCATACTCGAACACTACGTCCTGACGCTGCCATTCGCCCCGGGCCGACGTGCCCTTGGTCACGGGCATTATTCTGAAAACGGTTCCTTCGAATTCCATATCGTTTCGTGTTATGATTTTGCTGCAAAGGTAAACATTTTTCGGTTATCTTCGACAGTTCGGCGGTATGGAATCGATTTGCGGATCGGAGTTGCGGCTGCGGAGCGCGGGCGTACCCGTTTCAGCGGGGAGTCGAACTGGTCGGGGGCGGCAGCCGGTGCTCGACGGGTGGAGGAGCGGCGACCCGGCGCGTGGAAGGCGTCGGGCGGGGATAACTGAATTTCAAGTAGACGAGCGGGTCTGCTGTTTTCCAACCTCGCTGGATCAAGGTGGTATGGTTGATGAGCACCTCCTCCAACATGGCTGGACCGTAGGCATAGGCTTCGCCCACGGTGAGCCGGACGGAGAACCTTTCGGCGGGCAACTCCGCCGCGCGCGTGAGTTTCAGCTGTGCCAGCACGCTTCGCGATCGCGGATCGCTCAGATTCCGGAGCATCTCGCCGATGTCACCGTTGTGGACCGGGAGGTTGGAGGCGTCGATCCCCAGGTCGGTGTTTTGCGGGGTGGCGATCTTTGCAAAAAATTGCGGCAGACGGGCCGTGACCCAGTTCAGGGCATAGCAAGATATGAAAAGGATGCGGTTGATCGGAGGAGGGGTTGCTGCCCGAACCATGTTTTCCTGCATCGGGTCGCGTTGTGCGGCGGCGACCAGACAAAACCCGGCCAGCTGGCGGAACCGGAGAATGCCCGGAAAACGCACGGGTCCTGTCTCCTTTGCCCCGTGTCCGATCCAGATGACGACGTTCTCGGCCACCGTGTGCCCCGTCGTCCACTCGTAACAGATGCATTTGAACGAGGTGCCGATGTCCACGGACGCGGGCTCGGCCGGTGGGGGCGGTGCAGCCGTTGCGGCAAGTCCGGTGCGAGGTCCGGTGCGGGTCGTCCGGTGCAGCGGTTCCGGAGAGGCCGACCGGCGCGGGGTGGAAGAGGGAGGGATCGGAGCAGGGGTGGTGCGCCGTGTGGTCGGTGGAAGCGGTGCCGGGGTGGAAGATGCAGGCGGGGCCGATGTCGAAGAGGAGGAGGATGGAGAGGCCTGTGGCGCTCCGTCCGTCGTGGGGAGGCTCGGCGGTGCGGGCTGAGGCGTCCAGAGGAGTGGTCGTAGTTTGCTGTGTTGGAATATGGCGATGCAGCCGCCCTGCTCGAAAAAATCTTTTCCGCGCTTGGGAACGACGGGTCTGATGACGATAACCATGATCGGGGGAGGTTTGGGTTTGGGGAAGATGGACCGGAGAGCGCGCTCTCCGGTCCGGGGGTGTGGCCGGGATCGGGACCCGCAAAGGGCGCCCTTGCCCTCGGAAGAGGCGCCCTGGGCACCGCTTACGGGCCCGGGCGGGCAGTATGCGGTAGGGGACCGCAAGCGGCGTCAGCCCAGCTTGACCGGCTCCGTGCAGGCGGCCATGATGTCCATCAGCTTGCTCAGCCCCTCGGTGGGCGGCTGCTGACGCGCCGAGACGTGAACCTGGTATTTGGCCGTCTGGTTGGTACTGCGGGTGTTCTCGCGCGAGGTCGAGACCTTGCCGTGGACATTGACGCTGCCCTTGCCGAAAAAGCCGAAGTTGAAGCTGGAGTTGACGTCCACCGAGCTCTCGGCCTCGGTAGATTCTTTGCTGCCGGTGGTCTCGGTGACCTCCATCTGGAAATCGATCTGCACGTCGTCGATCATCAGCGACGGGATGGGAACCAGCCCCAGGAACGGGGCGTTGACCTCAACTTGCGAGGTGCCCAGATCGCCCTCGATGGGGCGGTTGAGCCGAAACGACAGAAGCCGCGGATCGGAGGTCGGCTTGCCGTCCTTGTCGACTTTGAAGCCGATCTGGGTCATGAATTCGTACGCCGACTGGGCGAGGATTTTCTGCGAGTCGCATGCGGCGCGCATGGGCGCTGCGATCAGTTCGGCGATCGGCAGCCCCTGGAATTTGCTTACTGCTTCGGATGGCATGGTTTTGAGGTTTTAAAGGTTAGTATTGTGCCGTAGGCGTACGGCGGATTTACTGCGTCGGCTGCCGGCTCTCGTCGGGAGGCGTCTCCGCGGGCAGGATGGTCTTGTCGTACTCGTCGATGATGCGCGAAAGTCCCTCGGGGATGGGGTTGGATTCGAATTTGAGCTTGACGTGCATCTGCGTGTGGTCCTTGCCGCCGGCGAAATTCACCTCGAAACTGGAGCGTTGCAGCCCGTTGCAGAAATCGGCCGTGTCGTTGCCGAGCTGGAAGCCCGGCTGGGGCTCCTTGCGCTTGATCTCGGCGGCGGCGATCTGCACGGTGAAATCCATTTCGACCTCCTTGATGTTGATCGACGAGGGGTTGACGATCGAGATGAGCGGAATGTCGATCGAGGTCTGGGAGTCGATATTGAGCCGCCGCGAGAAAGGCCGTCCGGCGGGGTCGAAATAGCGGCCGAGCAACTCGATGTTGCGCGTTTCGATCATCTCCATCGCCGAATTCACCGCATGTTGCAGCCCTCGAATGAGGTCGGTGAATGTCTGCGGTTCGCTGTTTTGTTTTCTCCAGAATGCCATGGCGTACCGATTTTGATGTAAATATATTATTGTGAGGCGAAATTTTATTTCGCCTCATCGGCCCACCGCTCGATCAACTCTTCGAGCAGCTCCGACTCCCGGGGGCTCAGCAGGTCGGCGAACCGCTGCCGGAGCGTGCGCAGCAGTTCGGCCTCCTCGGGTCGCAGGGGCGGACGGGCGAGCGAGTAGGAGGAATCGGTGTAGTAATAGGCCCTGCACGCGGCGTCGTAGGCTATCGGCGCAAAAAAACCGAGAAAAGGGTCGTGCTGCATCGCTTCCAGATCGAGCTGGATGGTTCGCTGCGAAACGCTGAATCCGGTCTCATGGCGGCAGAAACGGGCCATTTCGGCGGTTTTGACACGGCTCCGGCGGCGCAGCAGGGTGTCGATGAGCCGATACCTTGCCAATGCGAATTTGTTTTGGGGCATGATTGTAAGTTTTAACCACTTACAATTTACGATTTTAACCGCCATTCCGGGCCGCCGTTCGCACCGGGCCGAAAAAAAGCCGTACACAACGTGTACGGCTCTGCGGTGGACCCAGAGGGGCATGATCCCACGACCTTCGGATTATGAGTCGTAATTTGGCTATTTTTGCCGATTTTTGACCATTTTTATTTATCGCTGCAAATGCTTGTTTTTCAGCAGCAAATATAAGATTTTATTTCATTATTATTTTTGCATTAAAATCTCTATTTTTGTGTCTAAATTGTGTACCCGATTTAAAATTTAGACACAAAATGAACTACTCCAGGGACGGCATTACGGTGGCCGCTATGATCGACACCAGCCATCCGAAGAAAGACGGTCTTTTCCCGGTGCGCATTCGGGTGACCTATGCACGGGAGCGCCGGTATTATCCGACCGGGAAGAGTTTGACTCTGGAGGAGTGGGAAGCACTGCCTGCAACGAAAGCCAGAACACTCATAGCGATCCGTAAAGATATTGAAAGCAGTTACCAAATCGTGCGAACGGTTGTTGAGGACCTTGCAATGCGCCGTATTTTTTCATTGGAGAATCTCAACAGCCGCCTGAAACGAGTTGGCAGCGATACACTCACTATCGCATTTGAAAGTAAGATTACCGAAATGAGGGTGCAGGATCGTATCGGTAATATGATGGCCTACCAGGTCGTAATGAAAGGAATAAAACGTTTTGCCGGGGACCGTGTTTCCTTATCGTCCGTAACAGAGGATTGGGTTTGGCGGTATGAATAATTCCTACTTGGAGAGGGCAAAAGCCGTACTACCGTCGGAATACATATGCGGCACCTGCGGGCGATCCTCAATGAAATGAAGCGATGTGGTAAGATTTCGGAGGCTCAGTACCCATTCGGTAAAGGCCGTTATGAGATACAAGCCGGAGAGGGGCGTAAACTGGCGCTTACCCTGGAGCAGATCGGGCAGATTGCAAAATATGACGACGGGACCGAAGCGACGGCCAAATACCGGGATTATTGGTTGTTTCTCTACCTGTGTAACGGCATCAATGTGGCGGATATCGTGCGGTTGAGGTACCGGGATATTGTGAACGGGGAGATTTGCTTTGTACGGCAAAAGACCGAGCGCACGACAAAGACACGCAAGGAGATTCGTGTGATAGTGGTGCGTCAGATGCAGGATATTATCGACCGCTGGGGGAATACACCAGCCCCGGATAGCTACCTGTTTCCGATCCTGGAGGGTGGGGAGGATGCTATGCGTCGGAAGATGAAAACGCTGTATCTGACGCGCGCAATCAACAAACGGATGCAAGAGGTAGGCGAGCGGCTCGGGATCGGTAAAATCTCGACCTATACGGCCCGGCACTCGTTCGCTACGGTCTTGAAGCGCGCCGGGGCAAATATCGCCTATATTTCGGAAAGCCTCGGGCACCAGGACCTCAAGACGACAGAAAACTACCTTGCCGGCTTCGAGCGAGAGGAGCGGATAAAGAATGCGGAAATATTAACAAAATTTTAGAGATATGGATATTAAGCAGGTAATGCAATGCATAGAACAATTGGACGATTATATTGCTTTTAATGGTGATGTAGAAAATGGAGCAAGAGCGGAAATTATGTCATTTAGGGATGAGCGTATAGATCATGGTGTTTATGTTGCTCGAAAATATATTCACCCGGTGATTTTAGAACTATCAAGAGCGGACAGCGAGGGACGTAACTTATTATTGTGTGACATATTTTTATGTGCAAGACAAACTTTTGCCGCATATGGTTTTAATCGAGAGGGGTATTTTGAACTTTCGAAACAATTAAATCATATGGCCGATAATGGTTTGGAATTTACACCAATTCAAGAATTTGTGTATCATGCTATGGGACTTTTGGTGGAATTTTATTATGATTTAATTTATCGTATGTTGTGTATTGGTATAGATGTATCTAACTTATTACGGAAGCTAAATATATACGATTATGTATCTTCGTATTTCAAATACGAATTACAGAAATCCCCCGAGTGGCAACTTGAAGATATTGTAAATGTTCCTTTAGAAAATATTGTCAGACGTAATAATAAGCAGACGCCTCGGATCTGCTTTATACACGCTCTCTGGAAGATTCTGGATAAATATCCTGATGCGACGAGAGAAAATAAATCCTTATTTATTGAAGCAGTAACAGGGGCAGGGTTAGAAGGGTTGAGAAAAACACCCAAATCGACATATGCCTATTCGAATATGCCAATTCCCAGTAAAGCTTGTCGGGAAGATACAGAGGAATTATTAAAGCTGTTAGAAAAATAAAAAGGGTTGTATAACCTTTTTGGTAACCCCTTTATACATTTATCACCTTTGCATTGTGATCGTTCACTGAAGGCCCGGACGCGGGCAAGTGTAAAATTTAAAATCACGATGCAATGGAAAATTCTGTTATCGTCACTACCCCGGCGCAATTGCAATCGCTTATCGGCGATGCAATCGGTGCCATTCTTCCGAAGCTGGCCGACTTTCGGCGCAAGAACGAACCCGTCGAGACCGACGGAATGAATGTTGAGGACGCGGCCCGGTTCCTCGCTGAGCAAGGTATTCCCACCACGCGGGCCTCTCTCTACAACCTCGTCTACAAGGACGCCATCCCTTACAAGAAATTCGGACGCCGCACGGTGTTTTCGAAGAGGGAGCTCTTGGCCTGGGTCGAAGCGCGCACCGTTCGTCCCAATGAGAAGCGTACAGCCGCCTCGCTGCGTATTGCTCAATCTGCCAATAACCGGGAATAACCGAGGTATGGATCAAAAGCAGTATGCCCCCGGTGCTCAAGGTAAGCACACAGGGGCCTTTAATCGGGTTTTGTACAGTAAATATCCGTTCTAATGCATCTTGTGCAAGGATCATCGGGTCTTTATCTTTGTGTACCGATTGGATGATCTATAAAACGGTCGGCAATTGATTATGGACAATAAGAAATACGACCGT
>NZ_DBFWLG010000012.1:0-3722 GCF_048465575.1 Alistipes sp. | reverse complement strand
AGCGACGTGGCGGCGCAAATCAAGGTCATCGCGCGGCTGTTCCGCGAGAGCGAACGCATCATCGTGGCGACCGACGCCGGACGCGAGGGCGAGTTGATCTTCCGCTACCTGTACGAGTATATCGGCTGCGCCACGCCGTTCGACCGCCTCTGGATCAGCTCGCTCACGGACAAAGCCATCCGCGAGGGGCTGGAACGTATCGAGAGCGGCGCAAAGTACGACAACCTCTACTACGCGGCCAAAGCCCGCAGCGAGGCCGATTGGCTGGTGGGGATCAATGCCACGCAAGCCATCACGATAGCCGCCGGACGCGGGACGTATTCGCTCGGTCGCGTACAGACGCCCACGCTGGCGATGGTCTGCGAACGCTACCTCGAAAACAAGCGTTTCACGCCCGAAACCATTTGGCAGGCGCATTTCGCCACACCCGGAGCCGAGGCCGATGCGGCGGTGAAATTCTCCTCCGCCGAGAAATGGAAAGAGAAAGCCCCTGCCGAGGCTGCTTACCGGTCGCTTAAAGCACAGGGTGCGGCCACCGTTACGCAAATCGAGCGTAAGGAAACCGTGCAGGAACCGCCCCTGCTCTACGACCTGACGACGCTCCAAAAGGAGGCGAACACCAAGCACGGGTTTTCGGCAGACAAGACGCTCTCCATTGCCCAAAAGCTCTACGAGGCGAAAGCAATTACCTATCCCCGCACGGGCAGCCGCTACATCCCCGAAGACGTGTTCGCACAGATTCCGGCCTTGCTGCTGACGCTGAAAAACAATCCCGCATGGAGCCGACGTCTTGCTCTTTTGGGTGAAACCCCGACGCGCCGCAGCGTGGACGATGGCAAGGTTACCGACCACCATGCGCTGCTGCCTACGGACGTAAGGCCGAAGCTGCTCTCCGCCGACGAGCAGACCGTTTACGATATGATCGTCGGGCGTATGCTCGAAGCGTTCTCCGAGCCGTGTATCAAGGACGTAACGACGGTTACGGCGACCTGCGACGGAGTGGAGTACACCACCAAAGGGGCTATCGTCCGTCAGGCGGGATGGCGCGGCATCTACGGCGAGGAAACGGAAGATACCGTACTGCCCGAATGGACGGAGGGCACGACGCTTGCCGTCGGCGGCTGCTCGCTGACCGAGGGCAAGACCAAGCCCAAGCCGCTGCATACCGAAGCCTCGCTGCTGGCGGCAATGGAAACCGCAGGCAAAGAGATCGAAAACGAGGAGTTGCGGCAGTCGCTCAAAGCGTGCGGCATCGGCACTCCGGCCACCCGTGCGGCCATCATCGAAACTCTTTTTTCACGGGAATACATGGTGCGGCAGAAAAAGTCGCTCTTGCCGACCGAGAAAGGGCTGGCACTCTACTCGGTCGTGAGGCAGATGCGCATCGCCGACGTGGAGATGACCGGAGAATGGGAGGCGGCACTCGCCAAGATCGAGCGGGGCGAGCTGCGTGCCGAAGCATTTCGGGGACAAATCGAGCGGTACACCGCCGAGATTACCTCGGAGCTGCTGACCTCGGAAAAACTCTTTACGCATAAGGGTTCGGACTGTATCTGCCCCAAGTGCAAGACGGGACGGATGCAGTTCTTCGGAAAGGTCGTGCGCTGCGACAACGCCGCGTGCGGGCTGCCCGTGTTCCGCATCAAGGCCGGAAAGACGCTCTCCGATGCCGAGATCACCGAGTTGCTCACCAAAGGACGCACCGGAGTGATCCGGGGCTTCAACAGCAAGCAGGGCAAGGCCTTTTCGGCCATCGTCGCATTCGATGCGGATTTCAACACCGTTTTCGAGTTTCCCGAAACCAAAAACGAGCAACGAAAACCCAAGAGAAAGAAATAATGCGTATATTCGCCACTGAATACACGGAAATAGATTGTTCTTGCTATCCCGATAGCCGATACCGATTTATTCTCTGTGGATTTAGTGGTGGCACTCGACGGGGACGTTGAGTGCCTTTTTCGTCTATCCGCTTTTATAATCCACTAAATCCACAGTATTTATGAATCAGAACAACAAGCCTACGGAGCTATCCTACTACGGGCTTTACCTGTTATCCTATCTCAAAGAGAACCACCCCGACAAGGCGGGCGATGCGGCCTTTATCGAAAGCCGCGCCGACCGTGCCGCCGACGCATTCGAGCAGGCGCGGCGCGAAGGGTATCTGCCCGAAGGGGCGCATGAGCTGGCGATGGCCGCTCTGTTGGACGGGCTTCACTTCTCCCGCTACGACACGATTATCGAAGTACTCTGGAATGAGTTTGCCGATGAGGTGGCGCAGAGCGAAGCCCCTGACGTCGCCCTGAAATTACAGCCCTCTCTGGAGGGTATCTTCTCACAATACCCCCTCTCGGACGATTTCGCCTTCTCGCCCGAATACGAGCAGCTCTACACGGAGCTGACGGGAGCCATTTCAATCCTGCTGGAAGAAGATGGCATTTAACCGTAAAACCAAGCTGCGGGACAATATCGAGGCGATACGCACGGCGTTCGACTTAGACAAGGCGCAGCGGGCGGCCACTCCCGACGAAAGGGAGCGGCTTGCCCGCTTCTGCGGTTTCGGAGGGTTGAAATGTATTCTCAACCCGGCCTCCGATCTGACCGATGCCGTGCAATGGGCGAAATCCGACCTCGAACTGTTCCCCATGACGGCGGAGCTGCACCGCCTGATCCACGAGAACAGCGCGAACAACGGTGAGTATAAACGCTATATCGACAGCCTGAAAAGTTCGGTGCTGACGGCGTTCTACACCCCGGCGGCTGTTACGGAGGCTCTGGCCGACGTGCTGCACGACTACCATGTGCGTCCGCGCCGCCTGCTGGAACCGTCGGCAGGGCACGGGGCATTTGTCGAGGCATTCGCACGTCGCAATGCCGATGCAGACGTAATGGCCTTTGAAAAAGACCTCCTGACGGGTAAAATCCTCTCGCACCTCTATCCCGACAAGAAAGTGCGGACGGAGGGATTCGAGCGCATCGAAAAACCTTTCGAGGGCTATTTCGACGTGGCGGCCTCCAACATTCCGTTCGGGGATGTGGCGGTGTTCGATCCGGCATTCTCGGCAAGCGAAACGCCCGGACGCCGCGCCGCGACCAAAGCCATCCACAACTACTTTTTCCTCAAAGGGCTGGATGCCGTCCGCGACGGCGGCATCGTGGCGTTCATCACCTCGCAGGGCGTGCTGAACTCACCGCAGAACGAAGAAATACGCCGCGAGATGCTCCGCCATGCCGATCCGGTATCGGTCATCCGGCTGCCGAACAACCTCTTTACCGACAATGCCGGAACGGAGGTCGGCAGCGACCTTATTATCCTGCAAAAAAATGCCCGTAAAGAGCGGTTCACGGAACAGGATCATAAGTTTTTCGGCTCCGTTTTGTTGGAATCTGGTATCATCATAAATGGCCTCTTTCTCGACAGGGCACATATCGTCCATACGAAAGCCATGCAAGACACCGATCCCTACGGCAAGCCCGCAATGGTCTATCTGCATAAGGGCGGTGCGGAGGGTATCGGCGCAGATCTGCGCCGTATGCTCTCGGAGGACTTCTACAAACGCCTCGATATGGGGCGGTATATGAATGTTACGGGAACGCTCGAAAGTATCCGACGACGGGTGCAACAGCAGACGACCGAAACACCGGAACCGAATCTGCAACCGGAACCTACCCCCGAAGATTGGGTGGAGTTCGGCGTATGGGCGAAAGAAAAGGAGCAGGAACTA
>NZ_DBFWLG010000011.1:0-1456 GCF_048465575.1 Alistipes sp. | reverse complement strand
GCGGTCACGGACTTCAGGCACCCCCGGCTTTCATGGCTTGACGGGCGGTGTGTACAAGGCCCGGGAACGTATTCACCGCGCCATGGCTGATGCGCGATTACTAGCGAATCCAGCTTCGTGGGGTCGGGTTGCAGACCCCAGTCCGAACTGGGACCGGATTTGGGGATTCACCCGCACTTGCATGCGGACAGCCCTCTGTACCGGCCATTGTAACACGTGTGTGGCCCCGGACGTAAGGGCCGTGCTGATTTGACGTCATCCCCACCTTCCTCGCACCTTGCGGCGGCAGTGTCCGCAGAGTGCCCGGCATGACCCGATGGCAACTGCGGAGAGGGGTTGCGCTCGTTATGGCACTTGAGCCGACACCTCACGGCACGAGCTGACGACAACCATGCAGCACCTTCACAGGAGTCCCGAGGGACTTCATCATCTCTGAATCATTCTCCTGCAATTCAAGCCCGGGTAAGGTTCCTCGCGTATCATCGAATTAAACCACATGTTCCTCCGCTTGTGCGGGCCCCCGTCAATTCCTTTGAGTTTCACCGTTGCCGGCGTACTCCCCAGGTGGGATACTTAACGCTTTCGCTTGGCCGCCCAGACCGTACGGGCCGGACAGCGGGTATCCATCGTTTACCGTGCGGACTACCAGGGTATCTAATCCTGTTCGATACCCGCACCTTCGAGCCTCAGCGTCAGTGGCGCCACAGCGGGCTGCCTTCGCAATCGGGGTTCTTCGTGATATCTAAGCATTTCACCGCTACACCACGAATTCCGCCCGCTTCCGGCGCACTCAAGCCAAGCAGTTCGCGCCGCAGGGCAGCGGTTGGGCCGCTGCTTTTCACGGCACGCTTGCACGGCGGCCTGCGCTCCCTTTAAACCCAATAAATCCGGATAACGCCCGGACCTTCCGTATTACCGCGGCTGCTGGCACGGAATTAGCCGGTCCTTATTCATGCGGTACCTGCAAAAACCCACGCGTGGGCAACTTTATCCCCGCATAAAAGCAGTTTACAACCCGTAGGGCCGTCATCCTGCACGCTACTTGGCTGGTTCAGGCTTCCGCCCATTGACCAATATTCCTCACTGCTGCCTCCCGTAGGAGTCTGGACCGTGTCTCAGTTCCAGTGTGGGGGGCCTTCCTCTCAGAACCCCTACCGATCGAAGCCTTGGTGGGCCGTTGCCCCGCCAACAAGCTAATCGGACGCATCCCCATCCGTGACCGACGGATCTTTGCTCCTCGTCAGATGCCTTCAAAGGAGGACATAAGGTATTAGTCTGCCTTTCGGCAGGTTATCCCTTGGTCGCGGGAAGGTTGGATACGCGTTACTCACCCGTGCGCCGGTCGCCATCACCGGTTGCAAGCAACCGGCATGCTGCCCCTCGACTTGCATGTGTTAAGCCTGTAGCCAGCGTTCATCCTGAGCCAGGATCAAACTCTCCATTGTAAAGTATTGAT
>NZ_DBFWLG010000009.1:0-370587 GCF_048465575.1 Alistipes sp. | reverse complement strand
CGATTTTGCCGTTTACCGTAATCCGGCACATCACCGGAATAAGCCCGTTCTTCTTCGGGGCGTTGCGTTTCAGATAGAATAATACTTTGAATGTCGATCTCATAACTCTACAATTTTTTAGTGAACAAAATTATTTCTTGTAGAGCCGTCCGTCGATACGCAAAATGCAGCGAATCAGCGCAATCGCACCCGAAAACCGACTTTTTTCAAGGTGTGCAGCCCGAAAATCGAAAATCCTGCTACATTTGCAGTCGGAATCCTCCGAATCGGACTTGTAATTCAGCGTGTTGAAAGCCTCTTAAAACCTCTGTCGCCATTTTGAAAAGAGTAACGGGATAGTAACGTAACTCCGGTTTCATTTGGCTTTTTGGCGGTTTCACTTGGCTTCATCCTCGCAGTCCGTTTTCCTCTAAACCCCTTATTTACAACCTTCTTGCGCTCATCTGCTCAATCTCTCATTTTTTATTCTTATCTTTGCATCAAAACTTGCGAATATGAAGTATACGGTCGAGATATGCGCCAACTCGGCGCAGAGTTGCATCGCCGCCGAGCGGGGAGGCGCACAGCGCGTGGAGCTGTGTGCCGGCATGCCCGAGGGCGGAACGACGCCCTCGATAGGGGAGATTGCTGCGGCGCGCGAAGCCATCGGCATCCGCCTGCACGTAATCATCCGGCCGCGGGGCGGCGATTTTCTCTATTCGCCTCTCGAACAGCAGATCATGGAGCAGGACATTCACGCCGCCAAGGCGGCCGGGGCCGACGGGGTGGTTTTCGGCTGCCTGACCGAAGAGGGCGAGGTGGACACCGCGGTCATGGAACGGCTCATGCGGGCGGCCGAGGGCATGTCCGTCACCTTTCACCGGGCTTTCGACCGCTGCCGCGATCCCTTTGCGGCACTCGAACGGATCGTGTCGCTGGGCTGCGACCGGATTCTCACATCGGGACAGTGCCCGACGGCCGAGGAGGGAATTCCGCTGCTGGCACAGCTGGTCGAGCGGGCAGCCGGCCGCATCGGCATCATGCCCGGTGCCGGAATCACCGAATGCAATATCGCCCGCATAGCCGCCGCTACCGGAGCCCGCGAATTCCACTTTTCCGCCCGCACGGAGATACGGAGCCGCATGCGGCTCCGTAATCCCGAGGTTTCGATGGGCGGCAACGAGGCGGACGAGTACGTGCGCAGCATCACCTCCGAGGAGCTGGTGCGCCGCACGATCGAAGCACTCAGAGGCCGCCGATAACTTTCGTCAGCTGCTCTCCCGAGCCGATCGAGTACCCTTCCGAGAAGAAGACCACCCGGTTGAACGTGTCGGCTACGACCAGAAGCGGCAGCCGTCCGCCGTGGGGGCGTTTCATGTTTTCGGCCATCATCCGCCGGATGCTGCCGTCGCTGTCTATACCCAGCGTGATGTTGCGGGGAAGCGGAGGAAACTCCTGCGGGTCGAACTTGCGGTAGTTCTCTTCGCTCGGGAAGAGCAGCACGATCTGCCGTCCCCACTCTTCGAGTTGCTGACGGTGTGCTGCCAGGTCGCGCAGCGTATGGTTCGTGGGCTCCTCGCCGGCTCCCAACAGGCCGACGATGAAATAGCCGCGTCCGGTGGTTTGCAGGATGCTCTGCGGTTCCGTTTTTCCGACGGGCCGGAAGCGGGCCTCCGAATCGAACGACCCGATAACGCGGATTTCACCGGCATCCTCGCGCATGACCAGCTCCGTGCGGGCGGTCCGGCCCGCTTCGACGGGCAGGCAGACGATTCGTGCCAGCACATTGCCGGCAGCCAGCCGCGTTCCGCTGACCAGCATGTAGTAGCCGCTTTCGAGCTCTTCGCCCCCGGCCAGCAGCGATCTCCAGGTCGCCTCCTCCTCGTAGTTGAGCAGGCGGAATGCCCCTTTCCCATCCGATTTCGAGAGGGTGAAATGGTTGTAGTATTTGGGATTGTCCAACAGCGCGATCGGTCTGTAAGCAGCTTGCAACACGCCTCGGGGTGCAGCGGGTCGAACCGCTCCCCCGAAATCTGCATCGTATTCGCAGCCCCGGTGGCGGTAGCGGACCCTCCCCGTCACGGCATCTTTCCAGGCCGCTATCCCGAGCGAACGGGCCACGGCGACGAAGAAAATGTCGCGCGAAGCGCTGTCGGCCCGGCGTGCACGCCACACCCCTTGCGGTGAGACGAGGATGCGCGGCGCATTGAGGCTGTCGCACGGGGCGATGTGCTCCGAGCACCAGGCGACCAGCCGCGAGGGATCGTCGCGGAACCGGTCCGTCTCGTCGGCCGGGATCGCTTGGCGGAAGAACGCCTTGTAAGGCGTCAGCATCTCATTTTCCACGCGCGGACACAACACGAGCCGGGCATCGGCTCCGGCCGGGGTGTTTTCGAGGTGGTCGTCGAGCACCTCCCGCTGCACGTCGCGCAGGTCCTTTTCGGAGAGCGTGCCGAGCAGTTCCAGTGCTCTCGGACCGTTTCCGGCGCGGGCGGCATCGGCCAGAAATCCGCTCACGACGGCGTGGTTCCCTTTCGAAGCGACGAGCAGCGGAATAACCGTTGCTGAGTCCAGCCCGTGCTCCTTGGCGAAGCGGCCGGCCTGTTCCCGGCTTGCGAAAGTGGCCGTATAGGCTTTGCGCACCGAATCTTCGCGCATCATCCGCCGGTCGTTCTCCGCGCGCTGCTGCGGCGTGACGCTCGGGGAGCGGTCTTTGCCGGGCGGGGGCGTCAGGTCGAGGTCGGTGCCGAAAGCCTCGCCCTCCTGTTTGTCGAGCGGCACGACGACCTCCCGATCCTTTCCCACGGAAACTTTGCGGAATCCGAATCGACCCGCTTTCGAGGCCCAGACGACCAGGTCGCCCAGTCCGGCCGAGAGCGACGAACGCCCTGCGGCGTCGCTCGTCCGCGCAGCGACGGGATAGAGTTCGGCGTAGTTGTAGAGTTTGTATTCGACCCGGGCTCCCTCGACGGGACGCCCTTGCGTATCGGTCACGGTTACGCGGACCGAAGCCGTATCCGCATAGTTGGCCGTCACGTTGATCTCCGTCGTGTTGGGCGTCGTGTTCACGACCTCCTCGCCGCCGGCGTAGCGGCCGAACACCTTGGTGTGCATGAGCATACCCCGGCTGGCCGGGGCGTTGAACCACCCCAGATTCAGGACCGGTTCGGGTTCGCAGGCCCCCAAAAAGTACCACCTGCCGTCGGCCCACGCCTCCACCCAGGCGTGGTTGTCGTCGGTGTGCGCCCAGCGGGGCGTGTAGACCTGCCGGGCCGGAATGCCGACCGACCGCAGGGCCGCCACCAGCAGGGTCGACTCCTCGCCGCAGCGCCCGCTGGCCGTGCGCACGGTGGCGAGCGGCGAACTGGTGCGGGCATCCGACGGAGTATAGACCGCCTTTTCATGGCACCAGTGGTTGACCTCCAACACGGCGTCGTACATCGAAAGACCCGCAACGCGGGGTGCCAATTCGTCGTAGAACACGCGGCGCGAATCGTCCAGATTTTCGTTGTTGACCCGCACCGGCACCACGAAATGCCGGAACAGCTCCTCGGAAACGCTCTTGCCCCACGGCATCGTCCGGCGCGCCCGCTCGGCCAAACGGTAGTTTTCGAGGTGGTAGTCGACCGGATAGTCGGTCAGGTCGCCCAGGGGCAGGTAGGCATAGAGGAACGTCATCGCTTCCCGCTCGGAGGTGCTCAGCGGGCTGTCGAGCACGCCGAACAGATTGCCATCGGGCAGCGCTTTCCGTTTGGCCGCAAGGTCCGCCTCCACGGCTGCGCGGTAGGCCTTGTCGCTGATGAAATGCTTCTGTCCGCAGGCTGCGAGCAGCAGGGCGAACAGCGTTCCGCACAATAGGTATCGCTTCATGTCGGATCAGTTAAGCGTCAGTTCCACAATGTAGTCCGTATCGTCGGGCACCTCGCCCAGCCGCAGCAGCACGCCCTCCTTTTCCTGCCGGAACGAAACCGGCGTGGCGGTTCCGAACTTGCGGGCCGATTTCACGCGCTTGCCGCCGAGCGGGAGGTAGAGGCAGTCGTCCTGCAAATCGAGAATATGTACATAGAGCGTGTCGCCTTTTTGCGTGGTGACGCCCCAGTCGCGGGGCGGCACGATTCCTCCGCGCGTGCCGTAGATCGTTTCACCGTACCGTGCGAGCCATTGGCCCATCTCCCGGAGCAGTTCGAGCGCCCCCTCCGGGAGCCGTCCGTCGGGTTGGGGGCCGATGTTGAGCAGGAGGTTGGCGTTGCGTCCGGCGGCACGGACCAGGTAGCGGATAAGCGTCGGCGCCGGCTTGTAATCCAGGTCGGTAATCTTGTAGCCCCACATGCCGTTCATCGTCTGGCAGGTCTCGAGCGGCAGCTGGCCGATGGTCTGTCCCGAAAGCCCCGCCGTGTTCTCACCGGGCAGGTCGCGTTCGAATATCTGGATGTCCTCCCCGGCGAACGGGTGTAGGTGGTGGTTGTTGCCGATCAGGCAGCCGGGCTGGAGCTTGTGAATGAGGGCATACTGCCCGGGCAGCTGCCAGTCGAAACCGGGGTTTTGGTCCTGGTCCCAGATACCGTCGAACCAGATGGCACCGATCTTTCCGTAGCGGGTCAGCAGTTCCGTAAGCTGGTTGTTCATAAAACGGTAGTACGAGGGCCAGTCGCCCGCGGGGTTGGGCCGGCCGGTCCCCAGTCCGGTGCGGCCCCGCGGGCAGTCTTCGCGGTACCAGTCGATGTGGGAGTAGTAGAGGTGGAGGCCGATCTGCTGCCGGTGGCACTCAGCGGCCAGTTCGCCCACCACGTCGCGGCCGAACGGGGTAGCGTCCACGATGTTGTAGTCCGTCCACTCGGAGTTGAACATGGAGAAGCCCTCGTGGTGGCGCGAGGTAAAACAGACGTATCGGGCGCCCGCGCCCTTGATCGCCTCCACCCACTCGGCTGCGTCGAAACGATGCGGGTAGAAAGCGTCGGCCAGTTTGGCGTACTCTCTGTAATCGATGTTGCGGTTGGTCATCGTCCATTCGCCCGTGCCGAGCAAGGCATAGAGCCCCCAGTGGATGAAAATGCCGAATTTGGCGTCGCGGAACGCCTCGCGCGCCTGCAAATTCTCTTCGGCCGGTACATACTGCGGTTGCGCGAATACGCGACCCGTCAGGCAGAGGAGGGCTGACAGGAGGAAAAATCTCTTCATGAAGCGGTTTTTTAGGTTTGGTCCCTAAAGGTAGTGATTTTTCCGTCTCACAGCCCGCCTTGGCAGATTTTTATTGCAGCAAAGAGAAAAGAAAAACCTCTGTACCGAAATACAGAGGTTTTTTGATGGCTGGCGGTGCGTAGGGGACTCGAACCCCTGACCCCGTGCGTGACAGGCACGTATTCTAACCAGCTGAACTAACGCACCTTAGTGTTGCTTTGCGTATCATTTCCTGATTGCGAATGCAAAGGTAATACAATTTTCGCTAACTCCAAATATTTTTTTCATTTTTTGAACAGGGAAAATTGCACGCTTCCGTAACTCCTTAATTGCCAGAATTCCGGATAGGAAGAAAAATCCATCTTCTTCGAGTGTTCGAAGATCAGAATCCCGCCCGGCCGGAGCAGGTCGCGCTCCAGCACGAGCCGCACGACCTCTTCGCTGCCCTCCAGATCGTAGGGAGCATCCGAAAAGATCACGTCGAACTGTTTTGCGCAGTTGCGCAGGTAGAGAAACACGTTGGCCTTGACGGGATAGAAATTTTCGATTCCGAGCCGCTCGGCGGTCCGGCGGATGAAATTATAATGTACGGTGTTTATCTCCACCGCCGTGACGCTCCGGGCTCCGCGCGAGGCGAATTCGTAACTGATCGAGCCGGTTCCGGCAAAGAGGTCCAGCACGTCGCATTCTTCGAAATCCACCAGGTTGCCCAGTACGTTGAAGAGGTTTTCCTTGGCGAAATCCGTCGTCGGACGGGCCCTCAGATTGCGGGGCGGGTCGATCGACCGGCCCCGGTATTTGCCGCTGACTATTCGCATCGGATCTTCGGAAAACGTTTGCGGAGCAACTTGTAAAGTGGCCGGTCTCTCTCCCCGGCCACGCACAACTCGTAGTCGTCGGCTGCAAATTCCTGTCCGAGCCGCTCCAGTGCGAAGAGTATATCCGCCTCTGCGGGTGCTTCGATGACCTCGGCCAGTTGCAGCGCACCCTTATAGACCTTAATATATAGGAGTAGCCCTGTGTAGTAGAGCCAGACCGTCGCGCAGGCCGCGATCGGAACGTGCAGCAGCGGGGTAGTGAACCGAACCCGGGCTCCCAATCGCTCTTCCGTCTGGCGAATTGCTTCGGGGTGGACGGCGATAACGGCTACCGTTTCGGCCTGCGTATCGCTCCACACCACCCGCTCTGCACCCCTGAGGGGCATGCCGTTCGCCGCAAGCAGGGCACGAGCCCGTTCCGCATCGAACAGCTCCTTGGGAACGAGCATCGTGCGGGCGCTGAGCACCTCGACCGCAACCGGCTCGCTGCCGGTAAATTCGCAGTCGAGCCCCCGAACCGAAAAAGAGTGTCCATCCAACGACTGCTGAATGGACACCTTGTTTGCGGCCTCGGGCGTGTTACTCCCAGTTGCCCGCCTCATTGTTACCTGCTTCCATCGAGCCGAACTTGACGCCCGGATACCGGTTGTAGTTGTTCACGTCGTCGTCGATCAGGTTGACGATCTCCTGGCGGAAATTGACCGTATCGAGGAACGATTTGTAGGGCGCGCGCACCTCGACGACCGGAATCACGACTTTCGATTCGGTGGTGATGATGCCGGCCTCCATGATATACTGGGCCTTGTCATCCGTTCCGGGAATGAAGCGCAGCTGCTCGACATCGGCCGCCGAAAGCACCTTGGGAGCGAAAATGGTGTCGATCACGGCTACCTTGAATTTCTCGACGTTGGCCTTTTTCAATTTCTTGAGCATCGCCATTCCCACCGAGTCGTCCTCGTCGACGATCTTGCGTTCGAGCTCGAGCGTGTCGTTGAGAATGAACGAGGTCAGGGTGTCGAAGCTGCCGGTGAAATGCTGGTACTTCGATTTGAAGGCGCGCTGTGCCGTACGAATGTCCTTGATGCGGTCGATGACCTGCGCCCGCTTGGCTTTCATCTCGTTGTCGAAACGGATCGGGGTCGAGATCTGGTCGTAGATCACATAAACAAGGCCTACGATGGCTACGGCAAGAATGATCTGAAAAAGTTTTTTCATTTTTTATTTAAGTATTTGTTATTAATTTTGTCGGACAATTAGCTGCGCATGTTTAGTACACGTATTGCGACCCAAATTTACGCTAAAATTTGTTTCGAAACAACTCCCGGGCAAAAAAAAATCATAGAAAAATTGTCGGAATACCTTGCAGACGACGATTTTTCCCGGATCTTCGTGCTCAACGGATATGCCGGAACCGGCAAGACGACGCTCATTGCCGCCGTGGTCGCAGCTCTTAAAGACTTGAATATCAAACCCGTGCTGTTGGCTCCAACGGGTCGGGCCGCCAAAGTGCTGGCCCAATACGCTCAGGAAAAGGCTTTTACCATTCACAAACGCATCTACCGTCAGCGCACCAATGCCGACTACGAGTCGAAATTCTCGCTCGATCTGAACACCGAGCGCAACGCGGTGTTCATCGTCGACGAGGCCTCGATGCTCTCGGACGGCACCTCCGACGGGGCGCTGTTCGGCAGCGGTTCGCTGCTCGAGGACCTTGTCCGGTTTGTCCGCAGCGGCCGGGGGTGCCGCCTGGTCCTGGTCGGCGACAGCGCCCAGCTGCCGCCCGTGGGGGCCGATTTCAGTCCGGCGCTCGATCCTGCTGTGCTCGGTGCATACGGCGAGGTGGAGTACGTCACGCTGGACGACGTGGTGCGCCAGGAGGCGCAGTCGGGCATTCTTTTCAATGCCACCCTCGTCCGTTGCATGTTGGAAAACGGTATCCACGAAATACCCCGTTTCGAGTTGGATTTCCCCGACGTCGAAGCGGTTGAGGGAGGCGAGTTTCTGGAAAAACTCCAGGACGCCTATGCCCGCTACGGACGCGACGAGACGATTGTAGTCACCCGTTCGAACAAGCGCGCCAACCGCTACAACGAGGGCATTCGCCGCAACGTGCTCTACGCCGAGGAGGAGATCGAAAGCGGTGACATGCTGATGGTTGTGAAGAACAACTACTATTACCCGGAGCATACCGAGGCCTGTCCGATGAATTTCATCGCCAACGGCGACATCGCGCGGCTGAAGCGGCTGCGGCGGTTCGAGGATTTTTACGGTTTCCGTTTTGCCGATGCGGTGCTGGAATTCCCCGATTACGACGAAGCGCAGATCGAGTGCAAGATTCTGCTGGACACCCTCGTTTCGATGTCTCCCTCGCTTACGCGCGAGGAGTCCACGCGGCTGTTCTACGAGGTGGAAAAGGATTATACGGAGATTAGGAGCAAACTCAAACGCTTCAAGGAAATTCGTGAAAACCGGCATTTTAACGCCGTTCAGGTCAAGTTCTCCTACGCCGTCACGTGCCACAAGGCACAGGGCGGCCAGTGGAAAGCGGTTTTCGTAGACCGCTGCCTGTTCGGCGACGAGCCCATGACGCGCGACATGCTGCGCTGGCTCTATACGGCCCTCACGCGCGCCACCGAAAAGTTGTATCTCGTGAATTTCGACAAACAGTTCTATGAATAGCGAACGCCATCCGCTCGAGCCCTTTCTCCCCGAAAACGCCCGCATCCTGATGTTGGGCAGCTTTCCTCCCAAGCGCATCCGCTGGTCGATGGAGTTTTTCTATCCCAACCTCCAGAACGACATGTGGCGCATCGTGGGCTACCTCGCCACGGGCGACAAAGCGCACTTTCTCCAGCCCGACGGACGACGTTTCGACCGGGAGCGCATCGAGGCTTTCTGCCGCGAGCGGGGAATCGCTCTGTATGACACGGCTGTCGAGGTGATCCGATTGAAAGACAATGCGTCGGACAATTTTCTTCAAGTCGTGCGCGAGGTCGACCTCGCCGCCCTCCTGGCACGGATTCCCCACTGCCGGTCGCTCGTAACCACGGGGCAGAAAGCTACCGACACGCTGCGTGCCCTTACCGGCTGCGACCAGCCGCTCGTGGGCGGGTGCGTGCCGCTGAGTTTTGCGGGGAGGGAGTTGGAACTGTGGCGCATGCCCTCCTCGTCGCGGGCCTATCCGCGGCCGGTGGAGTGGAAAGCCGAATTTTACCGTAAAATATTCGAAGAGAACGGAATAATGTAGTATACAGTGGAGTATGATATGCCGGAAACGAAAAATTATTTTCGCTTCGGGCTTTGTGCGGCGTTCAAATTCTGCTATCTTTGTGTAGAAAATCATACAATATTGTATTGTGACATCGGAAAAGAAAATAGATAAAAAGTACGTCGAGACGCCGCTCATGAAGCAATATTACGCCGTCAAGGCGGTGCATCCCGACGCCATCCTGCTCTTCCGCGTGGGCGACTTTTACGAGACGTTCGGCGAAGACGCCATCAAGGCCAGCGGCATCCTGGGCATCACGCTCACGCGCCGGGCCAACGGCTCGGCGACCTACGTCGAACTGGCCGGATTTCCCTACCACGCCATCGACACCTACCTGCCCAAACTGGTCCGGGCCGGCGAGCGCGTGGCCATCTGCGAGCAGCTGGAGGACCCCAAGCTGGTCAAGGGACTGGTCAAGCGGGGCGTGATCGAGCTGGTGACACCCGGCATCGTTCTGGGCGACAACATTCTATCCAACAAGGAGAACACCTACCTCGCCTCGGTCTATTTCGGCCGCCAGACCACGGGTGTGGCGTTTCTGGACATCTCCACCGGCGAGTTCTATGTGGCCGAGGGCGACGACCAGTACGTCGACAAGCTCATATCGAACCTCCAGCCCAAGGAGATCATCTACCAGCGCGGTTACGAGGACCGCTTCTCCGACGCGTTCGGCTCGAAGCTCTACACCTACCGGCTCGACGAGTGGGTCTTTTCGGAGGAGGTCAACCGCGAGCGGCTCTGCAAGCAACTGGGCACCCCCTCGCTCAAGGGGTTCGGCGTGGACCATTTCACCTCCGGCATCTCGGCCGCGGGCGCCATCCTCTACTACCTCGAATTCACCGAACACCGCGACATCGGCCACATTACCTCCCTTTCGCGCATCGATGAGGACGAATACGTCTGGGTCGACAAGTTCACCATCCGCAACCTGGAGCTCTTCTCTTCGAACGGCGGGCGCGAGAAAGGCAGTTTTGCCGACGTGATCGACCGTACGTTGACTCCGATGGGCGGGCGCTTGCTCAAACGGTGGATCGCCATGCCGATCAAGGACCCCGCGAAGATCGACGAACGGCTCGACGTAGTCGAGCGGCTTGTCCGCGACGCCGAGCTGGCCGATGCCATCCGCGAGCAGGTGGCTTTGATCGGCGACCTGGAGCGGATCGCTTCGCGCATCGCCGCGGCCCGGGTCACGCCGCGCGAACTGGTCCAGCTCAAAAACTCCCTCGCGGCCATCGAATTGCTCAAGGCGGCCCTCGAATCGACCGACAGCGACCGCCTGCACGCCCTGGCCGGCGGAATCGATCCGCTGGCGGAGGTGCGCGACCGCATTGCGCGCGAGATTTACCCTGATCCGCTCAACAACCAGATACAAAAGGGCGGCGTGATCGCCGACGGCGTCGATCCCGAGCTGGACGACCTGCGCCGCATCGCCCTCCACGGCAAGGATTACCTCGCGCGCATCCAGCAGCGCGAAAGCGAGGTGACGGGCATTCCCTCGCTCAAGATCAGCTACAACAACGTCTTCGGCTACTACATCGAGGTGCGCAACGCCCACCGGGACAAGGTGCCCGGGACGTGGATACGCAAGCAGACCCTCGCCAACGCCGAACGCTACATCACCGAGGAGCTGAAAGAGTACGAGGGGAAGATTCTGGGCGCCGAGGAGAAGATGCTCGTCCTCGAACAGCGCATCTATGCCGGGATCATGGCATTCATCGCCCGCTCGCTCTCCGTCCTGCTGCGCGACGCTGCGGTCGTGGCGCGCATCGACTGCCTGCAATCGTTCGCCCGCATCGCCTGCGAGCGGCGCTACGTGCGCCCGGTGCTGGACGACGGCAAGCGCATCGAGATCCGGCAGGGCCGCCATCCGGTCATCGAGACCCTCATGCCCGTGGGCGAGGAGTACATCCCCAACGACGTGATGCTCGACGACCGCAAGCAGCAGATCATGATGATCACGGGTCCCAACATGTCGGGTAAATCGGCCCTGCTGCGGCAGACGGCGTTGATCATCCTCATGGCGCAGATGGGCTCGTTCGTTCCGGCCAAGTCGGCGCACATCGGGGTCGTGGACAAGATTTTCACGCGCGTGGGCGCTTCGGACAACATTTCGCAGGGCGAATCCACGTTCATGGTCGAGATGCTCGAATCGGCCAGCATCCTCAACAACATCTCCGACCGCAGCATCGTGCTGCTGGACGAGATCGGCCGCGGCACCTCGACCTACGACGGCATTTCGATCGCATGGGCCATGGTCGAGTACCTGCACAACCACCCCTCGGCCCACGCCAAAACGCTCTTCGCCACCCACTACCACGAGCTGAACGAGATGGAGCAGATGTGTTCGCGCGTGAAGAACTACCACGTCTCGGTCAAGGAGATGGGCAACCAGATCGTCTTCCTGCGCAAACTCGAGCGAGGCGGCACCGAGCACTCGTTCGGCATCCACGTAGCGCGCATGGCCGGTATGCCCGCGTCGATCGTCTCGCGCGCCGACGAGATTCTGCGCAACCTCGAACTGGTCTACGGCTCCAACGAGATCGTCCCGAGCCGCAGCCTCAAGGACCGCGGCCGCAAACCCTCGGCACAAGCCGTGAAAGAGGCCGCCGAGAGCGGTGCGCCGCAGAACATGCAGCTCTCCATGTTCCAGCTGGACGACCCCGTGCTGGTGCAGATCCGCGACCAGATCCGGGGACTCGACCTGGACGCGCTGACGCCCCTCGAAGCGTTGAACAAGTTGAATGAAATCAAGAAGATAACCGGAATCTGACAAAGCGTTGCATGAAGATTGCGACAAGGCTCGTTCCATGACGCTGCATATCCGAAATATGGTTTGTCCCCGCTGCATCCGGGCCGTGCGCGAGGTGCTCGAACAGGCGGGGCTGGAGGTGCGGTCCGTCCGGCTGGGCGAGGCCGAGATCGTCGGCGACCTGTCCGCGGAGCGGAAATCGCGCCTCTCGGATGCGCTTCGGGAGCTGGGTTTCGAACTGCTCGAAGACCGACGTGCGCAGCTCATCGAGGGGATCAAGAACTGCATCGTGGAGCTGGTCCGCTCGCCGCAGGTCCTCCCCGATGCCAACCTGTCGGGCTACCTCTCCGCGAAACTGGGCCTGGACTACCGCTATCTGAGCACGCTCTTTTCCCAGACCGAGGGGCGCACCGTCGAAAAGTATTTCATCGCCCAGAAGATCGAGCGCGCGAAGGAGCTGCTGGTCTACGACGAGTTGACCCTCGGGGAGATCGCCTTTCGCCTGGGCTATTCGAGCGTGGCGCACCTGAGCGGCCAGTTCAAGCGCACGACGGGCCTCACGCCCAGCCTGTTCAAAAGGGACAAACGGCGCCGTTCGCTCGACGAGGTGTAAATCATGTAACGAATTCCGAAAATTATGTAATGCCCGACGGGGGCGTAAGGTGTATTTTTGCGGAAAAAAGAGCATGCAGGAATATATCTTACCTTTGGTCTATCTGCTCGGGGAGATGTCGCCCTATCTGTTGCTGGGCTTTCTGATCGCAGGCCTGCTGCACGCGTTCGTCCCCCGCAGGCTCTACTCCGACTACCTGGCGGGCAGCGATTTCCGTTCGGTTGCGCTGGCGGCCCTTTTCGGCGTGCCCCTGCCGCTGTGTTCGTGCGGGGTGATCCCCACGGCCATGTCGATGCGCCGGGAGGGCGCCTCGCGGGCGGCGACCGTGTCGTTCCTCGTCTCCACGCCGCAGACGGGCGTCGATTCGATCTTCGCCACCGCCTCGCTGCTGGGCCTGCCGTTCGCCCTCGTGCGCCCCGTGGCGGCTTTCGTCACGGCGTTGTTCGGAGGGGTGCTGACAGGGGCGCTGGTCGAAGAGTCCCCCGGTGGCCGCGCCGAAACGTACGCTGCGGAGCATCCGCAGCGTACGTTCGGGGAAAAATGCCGGGCGGCGCTCCGCTACGGCTTCGTCGAGATGATGCAGGACATCGGCCGCTGGCTGGTGGCCGGACTGGTGCTGGCGGGGCTCGTCACGGTCCTGCTGCCCGACGGTTTCTTCGCCGCTTTCCACGACCGGCCGCTGCTGAATATGCTGCTCGTACTGGCGCTGTCCGTCCCCATGTACCTGTGCGCCACGGGGTCGATTCCGATTGCTGCCGCGCTGATGCTCAAGGGCCTTTCGCCCGGTGCGGCTCTGGTGCTGCTGATGGCGGGCCCCGCCACGAACCTGGCCGCCATGCTGGTCATCGGCAAGGTGCTGGGCCGCCGGACGCTCCTCTGCTACCTGGCGGCCATCCTCGCCGGAGCCATCGGCTTCGGACTGGCCGTCGACTACCTGCTGCCGAGCGGGTGGTTCACATCCGTCCTGGCCGATTTCAGTCCGGCACACTGTGCTGCGGCCGGACCGGTCTGGTGGAAAACCCTGTCGAGCGTCCTCTTCCTGGCCCTGCTGGCCCGGGCATTTCTTCTCAAATACCGAACCCCCAAAATAGATACGCATATGAAACGTACATTCCGGATCGAGGGCATGGTGTGCAACCATTGCAAATCGAATGTCGAACAAGGCCTTGCAAGGATACCGGGCGTCGCCTCGGTCGAGGTCGATCTGGCGCAGGGCGTCGCCTCGGTCGAGGGTGAAGCCGCTGCCGAGGAGATCGTGGCTGCAATCGAGCAGCTGGGCTATGAATGTGAGGAGCGGAGTAGCTGACCGAACGCCGGAGCCGGCAAGACACACGCCGCCGCTTGTTACCGCCCGGTAACAGATGCGCGCCATATCATGCTTCCAAAGGGAACCGCATCGTTCGAAACCCCGATTTCCTGTGGAAGAGTGTTACCGCCCGGTAACATTGGGGCAATCCGCCGTACCCGTAAATGACAAAACACCGACCTCGGTCGGTGTTTTCAGTAGATTCCTGTTACCGTCCGGTAACAGGCAATGGTTTCGGCTCCCGGCGGACGGGCGTGCGTTCCGAAAGTGCCGCTCTATTCGCGCCGGATCAGCGACCGGATGTTCTGGATAAGCATCGACACGGCCACCGAATTGAACCCGCCCTCGGGGATGATCACGTCGGCGTATTTCTTCGAGGGCTCGACGAACTCCTCGTGCATGGGTTTGACCGTGGAGGTGTACTGCGCGATGACCGACTGCATCGTGCGGCCGCGTTCGCAGACGTCGCGCAGGATGCGCCGCGCCAGGCGGATGTCGGCGTCGGTGTCCACGTAGACCTTGATGTCCATCAAATCGCGCAACTCCCTGTTTTCGAAGATCAGAATCCCGTCCACGATAATCACTTTCGACGGCTTGACGCTCACCGTTTCGGTCGTGCGGTTGTGGTCCACGAACGAATAGACCGGATGCTCGATCGGCACGTTGTCTTTCAGGGCCTTGATGTGCTCCACGAGCATCTCCGTGTCGAACGCCTGCGGGTGGTCGTAGTTGAGTTTGGTGCGCTCCTCGTAGGTGAGTTCGGGATGGGCCTTGTAGTAGTAATCGTGGCAGAGGGTCACCACGTCGTCGCCCACGAACGCCTCCTGAAGGCGTTTGACGAGCGTCGATTTGCCCGAGCCGGTTCCGCCGGCAACCCCGATGACGGTAACTTTCATGGTATCAGTAGTTAGGTCGTGATTATATAAAGAAGAGGATCACCCTTGACGGGCAATCCTCTTCATTGCAGTGCTCTATGCGTCGATATTGGCGTAATGCGCATTTTTCTCGATGAATTCGCGGCGCGGCGGCACCTCGTCGCCCATCAGCATCGAGAAGATGCGGTCAGCTTCGGCGGCGTTGTCGATGTTGACCTTGCGCAGGATGCGCGTGTCGGGATTCATCGTCGTCTCCCACAACTGGTGGGCGTTCATCTCGCCCAGACCTTTGTAACGCTGCACGTGCGTTCCCTTGCCGAACTCCTCGGTGATGGCGTCGCGCTCCTTCTCGGTCCAGCAGTAGCGCTCCTGCTTCCCCTTTTTCACCAGGTAGAGGGGCGGGGTGGCGATGTAGACGTGTCCGTTTTCGATCAGCTCTTTCATCTTGCGGAAGAAGAACGTCAGCATCAGCGTGGCGATGTGGCTGCCATCGACGTCGGCATCGGTCATGATGATGATCTTGTCGTAACGCAACTTTTCCAGGTTGAGCGCCTTGCTGTCCTCCTCGGTGCCGATTGTGACGCCCAGCGCCGTAAACATGTTTTTGATCTCCTCGTTCTCCCACATGCGGTGCTCCTGCGCTTTCTCGATATTGAGAATCTTACCGCGCAGCGGCATGATCGCCTGGAAATTGCGGTCGCGGCCCGATTTGGCCGTGCCGCCTGCCGAGTCGCCCTCGACGAAGAAGATCTCGGCAATCGAACGGTCGCGGCTCGAACAGTCGGCCAGTTTGCCCGGCAGTCCGGCGCCCGAGAGGACGGTCTTGCGCTGCACCAGTTCGCGCGCATGGCGTGCGGCGTGGCGCGCCGTGGCGGCGAGAATAACTTTCTGCACGATGGCCTTGGCATCCTTGGGATTCTCCTCGAGGTAGTGGCCCAGCGCGGCGGTCATGGCCTGATCGACCGCGGCCGACACCTCGTCGTTACCCAGCTTGGTCTTGGTCTGTCCCTCGAACTGCGGCTCCTGCACCTTGACCGAAACCACGGCCGTGAGCCCCTCGCGGAAATCGTCCCCGCTGATGTCGAACTTGAGCTTGGAGAGCATGCCCGAATCCTCGGCGTATTTCTTGAGCGTACGGGTCAGCGCACGGCGGAAACCCGTCAGGTGCGTGCCGCCTTCGATGGTGTTGATGTTGTTGACATAGGAGTGGACGTTCTCCGAGAACGAGTCGTTGTACTGCATGGCCACCTCCACCGGAACGCCGTTCTTCTCGGTATCGAGGTAGATCACCGAGTCGATGATCGGCGTGCCGCGCGTGGCGTCGAGGTACTTGACGAACTCCTTGAGCCCCTCGTCCGAGTGGAAATGGTCCTCGCGGGTCTTCCCCTCGTCGTCCTTGCGCCGATCGTAGAGGTTCAGGGTGATGCCTTTGTTCAGGAACGCCAGTTCGCGCAGGCGGTTGGCCAGAATCTCGTATTTGTATTCGGTGGTCAGCGTGAAGATCGAGTCGTCGGGCTTGAACGTGATGGTGGTTCCGCGGTCGGAGCACTCGCCGACGACCTCCACCCCCGACGTGGGAGCGCCCTTGCTGTAAGTCTGGCGGTAGATTTTTCCGTCGCGGCTGCGAATCTCGGCCACCAGCAGGGTCGAGAGTGCGTTGACGCACGAGACGCCCACGCCGTGCAGACCGCCCGAGACCTTGTAGCTGCCCTTGTCGAACTTGCCGCCTGCATGGAGCACCGTGAGGACGACTTCGAGTGCCGACTTGCCCTCCTTTTCGTGGTAATCGGTGGGGATGCCGCGGCCGTTGTCGCTGACGGTGATCGAGTTGTCTTCGTTGATGGTCACGTCGATGTCCGTGCAGTAACCGGCCAGCGCCTCGTCGATCGAGTTGTCGACCACCTCGTAGACCAGGTGGTGAAGCCCTTTCTCGCCGATGTCGCCGATGTACATGGCCGGACGCTTGCGCACCGCCTCGAGGCCCTCGAGGACCTGGATATTCGACGCGGAATATTCCTCTTCTTGTCTTTTAACGTTTTCTTGTTCGGTACTCATCGTAGTCATTAAAATATCGTACAAATATACGAATCATTTGTGAAAGATACAAATCCGCGGAGCCGGTTTCCAACCCGGAAAGCAATCTTTTTTCCGCAAGGTTCCGCGTGTAGGAATAAACGTTTTTCCGGGCCGTTTGGTGTGTGGCTCCGCCGTGACTTGGAAAGCATCAGTCGTCCGCCAGTTCCGCCTTGAGGTCCACCTCGCGGATGCGTCCCTGCGCGAAGAGGATGGCGCGGGCCGGGTAGTTTTCGATCAGCGAGGTGTTGTGCGTGGACATGACTACGGCGCAGCCCCGGGCGGCGATCTTGCGGAACAGCTGCATGATGCCGTCGGCCGTGACGGGGTCGAGATTGCCCGTCGGCTCGTCGGCCAGGAGCACCTTGGGATCGTTCAGCAATGCGCGTGCGATAACCAGCCGCTGCTGCTCGCCGCCCGAGAGTTCGAACGGCATTTTGTAACTTTTCGGTTCGAGGTCCACCAGATTGAGCACCTGGTCGATACGCTGGCGAATCTCCGCTTCGCGCTTCCGCCCCGTAGCGCGCATCACGTAGTGCAGGTTCATGAACACGTTGCGGTCGGTGAGCAGCTGGTAGTCCTGGAAGACGATGCCGATCCGGCGGCGCAGGTAGGGGATGTCCCGCCGGCGGAGCCTGCGCAGATCGAATCCCGCGACGAACCCCTCGCCCGTGAGCAGCCGCACCTCGGCGTAGAGGGTTTTCAGCAGGGTGCTTTTCCCGCTGCCCACCCGTCCGATCAGGTAGACGAACTCGCCCGGGGCTACCGAGAAGCTGACATCGGAGAGCACCATCTCGCCGTGGCGCAGCATCTTGCTTTCGGAGCGACCGTCGCCGGCGTGGTAGATCGCCGCATCGCGGAGCCGTATGACATGCTTGTCATCCATGTTTCTTTCGAATTTTTTGCGCAGGTAAAGATACGAAAAATATCGTTTCGAGGGTTTGTACAGATGAAAAAAGCCATTTGGGTGTCGGGCTTCGCGCTTTGCACTTTCGTTCGGTCGATATTGTGTGGATAAAAGGCCGAAAAGAGCGGCGAAAGATCGCAGCCGATTTGTGAATGAACCCGAAGCTGGCTAAATTTGTATGATTTTTCATCCCCCTTGTTTATATCGTAATGAAAGAGAACGAAATCCTGCGAACCATTTTGCGGGATATAAAGACCGGCTGGTGGGAAGCCGATACGACCCACCGTATTTTGCGTTTGTCCGACACCCTTTCCGAACTGCTCGGACGGAGTGACGGCACCTTGAGTTTCGAAGAGTTCGGCCGTCTGGTCGGCGAATCCTACCGGGATTACGCTTTTTCGCCGGACCGCTACGGCAAGCGCACCTATCCGCTTCGGATCGACGGACGGGAGGTGTGGATAAGCAGCAAACTGCTCTCGGAAGAGAGCACAGCGGAGGGTTCGCGCATCTTGACGGGCTATGCCCGCCTGCTCGATCCGCAGCCGGGCGCAGCCGGACCCGAAACGGATCGCATCGACGACCTGCTCTTCCGGCTGAGGAGCATCTCCGAAACGCTGCTCTCGCTGCTGCACACCGACCGGGTGAATACGGCCGTCGACAAGATTCTGACCGACATCCTCCACATGTTCCGCGGCGACCGCGCCTACATCGTCGAGTTCGACTGGGCCCGTCGGATGCACGTCTGCACGTTCGAGGTGACGGCCAGCGGGGTCAACCCCGAGCGGGAAGCGGTCAACCGGATCATGATGGACGACCTGACCTGGTGGACCGAATGTATCTCCAAAGGCGCTCCGGTCGTCCTCTCCACGCTGGACCAGCTGCCCCCGGAGGCCGCCGTCGAGCGGGCCGTGCTCGAAGCGCAAAACATCAAGTCGCTGATCGTCATGCCGCTCGTCTCGCGCGACAGGGTGTGGGGATACGCGGGTATCGACATCGTGGAGGCGGTGCGCGAATGGTCCAACGTCGACTGCCAGTGGTTCTCGTCGCTGGTCAACATCATCAGCCTCTGTCTGGAACTGCAACGCTCCGAACAGGTGGCCCGGGACGAACGCACCTACCTCCAGCGGCTCTACCGCCACATGCCGATGGGGTATGTGCGGCTCGAAATGATCTACGACGCCGAGGGGCGGGCGACCGATTATCGGGTGACGGAATCCAATCTGGCCGCGGACAAGATCGTGGGCCTGAAGCGCGAAGCGTATGTCGGGCGCACGGCCCTGGAGCTGGGATTGGCCCCCGAGAGTATTCTGGGACTGATGAACCGCGTGCTGGATACCGGCGAGTATTACGAGAGCGATACGCTGCTCGAATCCACCGGACGGTTCGTCCACTCCATTCTCTACACCACCCGTCCCGACGAGATCATCTGCCTCTTTTCGGACACCACCGACGTCCGCAAGGCCCACGAGGCGATTGCGCGCAACGAACGGCTTCTGCGCACCATTTTCGACAACATCCAGGTCGGTGTGGAACTCTACGACAAGGACGGTTACATGGTAGACATCAACAACAAGGACATGGAGATATTCGGTGTGGCCAGCAAGGAGGACGCGCTGGGAATCAACTTTTACGACAATCCCAATATTCCGGAGGATGTGCGCGAGGGCGTACGTGCCGGACACGATCAGGCATTCCGCGTCGACTATCCGTTCGACCGCCTCGCCGGCTACTACCCCTCGAAAAAGACCGGGCTGCTCGAAATCTTCTCCACGGCCAACCTGCTTTACGACATGCAGGGCAACCTGGTCAATTTCATGCTCATCAACATCGACAATACCGAGATCAACCGCGCCCATTCGCGGCTGGCCGAATTCGAGAGTTCGTTCTCGCTCGTCAGCCGCTTCGGCAAGGTGGGCTACTGCCGCTTCGACCTGCTGTCCAAAGAGGGCTACGGCCTGCCGCAGTGGTACTACAACCTCGGAGAAAAGGAAGATACGCCGCTCGCGGAGGTGATCGGCGTCTACTCGCATGTCGATCCCGTGGACCGTGCCGCGATTCTGGAGTGCATCGGCCGCGTGAAGCAGGGGCTGGGCGACAGCTTCGGGCTCGATCTGCGCATCGAGCGTCCCGAGGGCGACACCTGGACACGGATCAATGTCATGCGCAATCCGATGAACAACGACCCCTCGAAGATCGAGATGGTGTGCGTCAACTACGACATCACCGAACTCAAGCAGACCGAGCGCAACCTGATCGAAGCCAAGAACAAGGCCGAAATCAGCGACCGTCTCAAGTCGGCATTCCTGGCCAACATGAGCCACGAGATCCGTACGCCGCTCAATGCCATCGTCGGATTTTCGAATCTGCTGGCCGAAACCGAGGACATCGGCGAGCGCCGGGAGTTCATGCGCGTGGTCGAGGAGAACAACGACCTGCTGCTGAAACTCATCTCGGACATCCTCGACCTGTCGAAGATCGAGGCGGGCACCTTCGAGTTCGATTACGGTCCGGTGCAGGTCGATCAACTCTGCGAGGAGGCCGTACGTTCGCTCGGTCTGAAAGTGCAGGGCCGGCCCATCGAGCTTGTTTTCGAGCCGCACGACGAGCCGTGCTCCCTGTACGGCGACAAGAACAGGCTGTTGCAGATCATCACCAATTTCATCAACAATGCACTGAAATTCACCCAGAAAGGATATATCGCCCTGCGTTATTCCGTCACCGACGGCATGGTTCGCTTCGAGGTCGAAGATACGGGCTCGGGCATTCCCTACGACAAGCAGCCGACCGTTTTCGACCGCTTCGTCAAGCTCAACAGTTTCGTGCAGGGTACGGGCCTGGGCCTCTCGATCTGCAAATCCATCGTCGAGCAGATGGGCGGACGGATCGGCGTCGAATCCGAACCGGGCCGGGGCTCCCTGTTCTGGTTTACGGTGCCGACAGGCAAAAGCGCGTGAATTGCTGCCGGACAATTCCGAAGCCACGATAATGCCGAACGGTCTGATAGGAATAGACTGTTCCACAATTTGTTGCGAAAATAGGAAAAATTTGGGGAGCAGACCTGCCCGAATTCCGGAAAAATGTACTATTTTTGCAGCAGTTTCCGATGCGACTCGGTTGCTCGAAAAACGGGGGTGCCCGGTTTTGACAGCAGGCAGAGTTTGATTGTAAGCACGTCGAGCGCTGTGCGGCGGCTCGTTAATCCCGATGCTCGAGTTACAAATGGCAATAACAGCTATGCACTCGCTGCCTAATTTTCAGAGAAAATTGGCTTAATCCCTGAGCCCGAGGCGGCTTGGCGACGAGTATCCCGGAAGAGGGTTCCGCTCTTTAATCCTTTTCCATACGGGGTATCATTCATTTAGAGATAGTACGTCGGACGGTTCCGACCGGCGTGCGAAAATCAAGGAACTGGGACCCGGGTTCGGCTGCCGCCTGCCAGGCCCGGGTAGAAGGATCAAACGGCGGCTAAACGTGTAGAAAGCTTTCGGGTTCCCTGTTTGGACGCGGGTTCGACTCCCGCCACCTCCACAAAAGAGACGGATTTCGGTCCGTCTCTTTATTTATTGCATCGGGTTTCGTTTCAATATTCGACGTAATTGTGCAAGCAAACGAACTAACGTTCCCGATTTCGTTTCGGTGCTTCGTAATTGCTCGACTATTTTCTTGATTTCATCCTGCTGAGAAAGAAACGCTTTCATATTATCCTCGACCGTTTTAAGTCTGTAAAGTTCACAAAGTTTGATTGTTTCGCATCCTTTGTCCGTCTTGGGAATATAGATGACCTGGTTGAGTATTTCAATATGATCGCTATACAGGTCGTAGTGAGCATGAATTATGGTTAGATTGCTACCGGTACGCGGATAATTGGTCACTTTCGATCTGAGTACATTCCGATCTCCTTTTTTCGTATTGCATCCCGGACAGCTCAGCGCAAGGTTTTTCGGTTCGAACGTAAACCTTTCATATTTCGATTTTGGTATAATGTGTTCTATATCCACCTCCTTGATGTCAAACCCCAACTGACGTTTGCAGTAACAGCATTCATTTTCCTGCTGTTGACGTAAATGTCTGATGATATGGGCTTTTATCCGGTCGAAAACAGATTTGTCCCAATCGGTATGGGAGGCGAAATTATCCCGGATAACTTGCTTTTCATCTTCCGGAATCGCATAAGGTATTTCAATGCGGTTATTCATGATCCAGTCTGATACCTCGAATCAGTGAAATGATCTCTTTCAAAGGATCTGTCTCTTTCAAGAGTTTGTAATATGTAACCAGTTCCGACCGCAGCTGTTTGAACTCCTGGGTATCCATTTGCCGCTCTGCTATAAGTTCCAGAGATCGAGAAATTTTCTGCGAAAGGTAGTAATTTCTGGTCGAGGGTACCTGAAACACATTGAGCAATATGTTTTCGGCCGACCATCCGAACGTAGGCTGGTTGAGCAGTTTACCCGTAATATCGTAACCGTCGTTTTGCAGGACGACAACAGCGGAGTTGCGAGGAGGCAGATCGGTCACCAAAAAATGGGAATGCGACGCAATGATGATATGGCAGCCGTGAAAATTGGAAAAAATTCCGGATAACAAATCGATATATCGGGACTGCCAGGAAGGGTGCAAACTGATCTCGGGCTCGTCGATAAGCACCAAGCAATCGTTTTCAATTACAGGAATAAGTCCCAGCATGGTCGAAAGGATACAGGCTTCGCCGGAACTTGCTTCACTGAAATTGAATTCACCACCATTTTTTTTAAATACTCTTATTTCATAGTTGCTCACAATTTCCAATTTGCGTAGGATATTGATAAGATTGTATATTCTTAATTGTTCAAGGTATTCGCTGTTGTCTTCCGACAAGCGTTCGATATTACGAGAGGAAAAATTGATGATGATTGAATTCCTATTTTCTTTTGGTAAATTACCCTCTATAAATTCACATAATTCTGCCATCCGACTTTCAACCAACGAGACGAAATTTTCATTTATAAAGTTCTGACGCGGATCCTGGAGTATATCGTATATGTATTCTACTATATCTTTCTTACTTTTTGGTGCATAATTCATAGTTCGGAAAGAGAATCTGTAATTGAGTTTCAGAATGGGCGCATATTCGAGATAATTGAAAACATGTTGGTATATGTTTGAAATTTTCCGGTCCGAATAGTTTTCCAAAACAATGTCAAGCGCCTTGTTCATCAATGCCCGCGCCGAAAAACCGTTCATCATCGAGCGGGCGCCCAGATAGATGTACCTGCTGTCTTTGAAATTCGTATTTTTGATTCGGTATCTGAATCGGTACCGTTCGTCAGTGGGAAATTTATCGGAAATACTGTTTGTTAAGGCTATTACTTTCGATGGAAGATTTTGGTATTTCAAGCAGACAGTATTCGAAGTTTGTCTCTTGTTGTTCAACAAAGTGTTAAAATGCCTGGCAATGCTGCTCAATATGGTACTTTTGCCTGTTCCGTTATTACCGATAAGCAAAGTATAAAAATTTTCCGAAATGCTTGTACGTTTCGGGTTGACAAGCGGTATTTCCGCGGTATGCAACTGAATTGATTTTAATCTGAAAGCCATAGGATATGGATTGAATAAATAAAATTACGAACAAAAATCAATTCTGCCAAGGAAAAGTCCTAATTTATCGGATGTTTTTGATTTTGGCTTGAGAAAAAGCTATCTTTGCCCCATCAAAATCCGATTCATATGACCCGAAAGATCATGCTGCTCGGCTCGGGGGAGTTGGGCAAGGAGTTCGTCATCGCGGCCCAAAGGCTGGGGCAGACCGTCGTCGCCTGCGATTCGTATGCGGGTGCACCCGCGATGCAGGTGGCCGATGCCGCCGAGGTGTTCGACATGCTCGACGGCGACGCCCTCGCGGCCGCTGTAGCCAAATACCGTCCCGACCTGATCGTCCCCGAGATCGAAGCCATCCGCACCGAGCGGCTCTACGAATTCGAGCGGCAGGGCGTGCAGGTGGTCCCGAGCGCACGGGCCGTCAATTTCACGATGAACCGCAAGGCCATCCGCGACCTGGCGGCCGTCGAACTGGGGCTGAAGACGGCGCGGTATTTCTATGCCACATCGCTCGACGAACTGAAAGAGGCCGCCCGGAAGATCGGCTTCCCGTGCGTGGTCAAGCCGCTCATGTCCTCCTCGGGCAAGGGCCAGTCGCTGGTCAAATCGGCCGAAGGGCTGGACGAAGCCTGGCGCTATGGCTGCGAGGGCTCGCGCGGCGACATCCGCGAGTTGATCGTCGAGGAGTTCGTCCCGTTCGACAGCGAGATCACGCTGCTCACCGTCACGCAGAAGAACGGCCCGACGCTCTTCTGCCCGCCCATCGGCCACGTGCAAAAGAGCGGCGACTACCGCGAGAGTTTCCAGTCGCCCCCGATCGCCCCGGAACACCTGGCCGAAGCGCAGCGCATGGCGGCCGCCGTCACCGAAGCGCTTACGGGCGCGGGATTGTGGGGCGTGGAGTTCTTCCTGAGCCACGAAAAAGGGGTCTATTTTTCGGAACTCTCGCCCCGGCCACACGATACGGGCATGGTCACGCTGGCCGGAACGCAGAATCTCAACGAGTTCGAACTGCATCTGCGGGCCGTGCTCGGTTTGCCCATTCCCGAGATCACTTTCGAGCGGCTGGGCGCCAGCGCCGTGATCCTCTCGCCCGTGGCGACGCCGGCGGCTCCTGTTTACGAGGGGTTGGAACGCGCCCTGGCCGCCGACCCGCGCATCGACATCCGCATCTTCGGCAAACCCTCGGCACGCCTGAACCGACGCATGGGCGTCGCGGTGGGGTATGCCCCCCTGGACAGCGACCTCGATGGCCTGCGCGACCGGGTAAAGACTGCGGCCGACCAAGTGAAAATTCACGAATAACAGCTAATCCCATGAAGCAATTTGCCATTATCTCGACCGAGAAAGGCGACCTGAAAGCCGAACTCTACACCGACGCGACACCGGGTACGGTGGCGAATTTCGTCGAACTTGCGAATCACAATTTCTACGACGGACTGACTTTCCACCGCGTCATTCCCGATTTCGTCATCCAGGGCGGCTGCCCCAAGGGCGACGGCACGGGCGGTCCGGGCTACCGCATCAAGTGCGAGACCTCGGCTCCGCGCCAGTACCACGACCGGGGCGTGCTCTCGATGGCCCATGCGGGCAAGGATACGGGCGGTTCGCAGTTCTTCATCTGCCACAACCGGGAGAATACGCAGCACCTCGACGGCCGCCACACCTGCTTCGGCCGGGTCGTGGAGGGGATCGACGTGATCGACGCCATCCGCCCCGGCGACCTCATCCTCTCGATCCGCATCGTCGAGGAGTAACACAGCGGTCCGAAAAAGCTGTCATTCCGAACGCAAGCGAGGAATCTTCCGCATATTCGGGAGATTTTTCATCGCAGAAAGCCAGCTCGGAAAACAGGAATACACGTCCGGGGATGCTCCCCTGGGGTCGGACGACAGGTCTTGGGGCGAACCGAAAAATCCTCGAACGGCCCCGTGGCTTCCTTGCTGCGATGCTTTAAACGAACCGGCCCGGAACAAAGCGTTCCGGGCCGGTTCGTTCTACTATTCGCGGAAATTACCTGCCGAACTTGGCGACCACGTTTTCCGTCGCCTTTCGGAGCAGCTCCTCGGGGCAGCAGAGCGTGATGCGGATATAGCGGTTGCCCTCCGAACCGAAGATGCCGCCCGGGGTGAGGAACACGTCGCACCGCTCCATCACCTCGTCCGAAAAAGCGAAGCTGTCGCCGGCATACTCCTCGGGCAGCTCGGCCCAGACGAACAGGCCGGCCTGGTGCTCGCGGTAGCGGCATCCGAGGGCGTCGAGCAGGGCATAGGCCTGTTTCTCGCGGCCGTAATAGATGTCGTTCAGTTCGCGGAACCACTCTTCACCCAGCGCAAGGGCCGTATCGGCCGCCGCCTGGATGGGGTAGAACATGCCCGAGTCCATGTTCGACTTGAACGTCAGGATCGCATCGATCCACTCCTTTTTACCTACCACCACGCCGACGCGCCAGCCGGCCATCGAATGACCCTTGGAGAGCGAATTCATCTCCAAAGCCACCTCGCGGGCGCCCTCGGCCTCCAGGATCGAGATCGGCGCCGCCGCGTTGCGGATGAAACTGTACGGGTTGTCGTGGACGATCAGGATGTTGTGCCGGGCGCCGAAATCGACGATTTGCTGGAACAATTCCAGCGAGGGGGTCTGCCCCGTAGGCATGTTGGGGTAGTTGACCAGCATCATCTTCACGCCGTCGAGCCCGGCCCGTTCGATCGCCTCGAAATCGGGATAGAAATTCGTAGCTTTGTTCAGGGCATAGGGCACCATCTGGCCGCCAGCGAGCCGCACGGCAGCCGAATAGGTCGGGTAACCCGGGTTGGGCACCAGCACGCGGTCGCCCGCGTTGAGAAAGGTCATGCAGATGTGCATGATACCCTCTTTCGAGCCGATCAGCGGCAGCACCTCCGCATTGTAGTCCAGTTCCGTGCGGTACCATTTGCGGTACCAGTCGGCAAAAGCCTTGCGCAGAATGGGTTCGCCCTTGTAGGACATGTATTTGTGTACGTCGGGGCGCTGTGCTTCTTTGGCCAGACGGTCGATGACCGACCGGTGGGGCGGCAGGTCGGGGCTTCCCATGGCCAGTTTGACGATCTGGCGACCCGTGGCCGCCTCGATTTCGCCGATTTCGCGCAGACGGCGTGAAAAATAGTACTCTCCGATGCCGTCCAGCCGGTGCGAACGGGCGATGTTGACTGCTTTTGCCATAGTATGCGATTTGTTTGGATTTGCTCTGGAGACAAAGATAGTGAAAAAAATTAAAAAGGGCCGCCGAAGCAGCCCTCGTTTACAATGCGAAAAGGATAAATATCTGTGCGGTCAATACGCGCAGGAACATGACCACGGGGTAGACCGTCGAGTAACCCACGGCCGGCATGTCGTTGCCCGCCGTGGCGGCGGCATAGGCCAGGGCCGGGGGATCGGTCGTCGAGCCGGCGATGAGTCCCATTAGCGTGTAGTAGTTCATTTTCAGCCACAACCGGGCTATCAGCGAAACGATCACCAGAGGTACGACGGTGATGATGACACCGTATCCGATCCAGCGGTAACCGCCGTTTACGATGGCTTCGAAGAATCCGTCCCCCGCACCGATGCCCACGGCCGCGAGGAACAGCGCGATGCCCACCTCGCGCAACATGAGATTGGCGCTCATGGTGGTGTAGGTTACCAGGTGGAAATGGGTGCCGAAGCGGCCGATCAGAATGGCCACGATCAACGGTCCGCCAGCCAGTCCCAGCTTGACGGGCTGCGGGACGTTCAGCAGCGGGATCGAGCCCAGGAGCACGCCCAGCGCGATTCCCACGAAGATCGTAATCAGATTGGGGTGGTCCAGCTTCTTGAGCGAGTTGCCCAGGAGGTCGGCCACCTGCGCCACGGCCTTTTCGGGACCGACGACCATCACCCGGTCGCCGACCTGCAATTCGAGCCCCTGATAGGGGATCAGGTCCATGCCCGCGCGGTTGACGCGCGTGATGGTGATGCCGTACTTGGTGCGAAGCCGGAGGTCCGAGAATTTCTTGCCGTTGAGTGCGGGTTTGGTAATCAGGATGCGGCGCGAAATAAGTTCGGCATTGGGTGTGTTGTTGTTCCAGTCCGTGTCGGTCATCTCCACGCGGCGGCCGAAGAAGGCTACGATGGCCTCGGTGTCCTCCTCCCGGCAGATCACCCACAACCGGTCGCCCGTGCGGATTACCGTATCGGCATCGGCCATGGCGATCGTCCCGTCGGGGTGCATCACGCGCGAGATGACGAACTGGCGGTTTACCAGGTCGCGCATGTTCTCCACCGTGCGGCCGTCGAGCATCCGGTTGGTGAACTCCACGGAGACCTTGTCGGCGAATTTCTGCTCGCGGGCCAGCGCCGCGAGCCCCTCATCCTCCTGCTCGAACCTGACACGCAGGGCGTAGCGGATGAAGATCATCGTCAGGATGATGCCCACCACGCCCAGCGGATAGGCCACGGCATAACCCAGGGCGATCGTGGGGTCGTTCAGGCCCGACGCATCGGCGTAGGCCTGCTGCGCGGCGCCCAGACCCGGGGTGTTTGTCACGGCACCCGAGAGGATGCCCACCATCGTCGGAATGGGCGTGCCGGTCGCAACGTGCAGCACCCAGGCCGTCGCCACGCCTAACAGCACGATGGCGGCGGCGCAGCCGACGAGCGTCACCCCGCCGTGCTTGAACGAGGCGAAGAAGCCCGGCCCCACCTGCAATCCGATCGAGAAGACGAAGAGGATCAGCCCGAACTCCTTGACGAAATGCAGCACCTCGCCCTCCACCTGCATCCCGAAATGGCTCAGCGCGATCCCCACGAAGAGAATCCATGTGATGCCGAGCGAGACGCCGCCGAGGCGGATCTTACCCAGCGCGATGCCCAGGGTGATGACCACGGCGAACGTCAGCACGGCATGGGCGATGCCCTGACCGAAAACGAGCGTGTGCAACCATTCCATACTAAAAATGATTTATTCGGGCGCAAAATTAGCGATTCCCCGAGGATTTAAAAAACTTTCGCCGCACTTTCTTCTTCCGCCCGGTCAGTAGAGGCAGCGCTCCATGAGCGGCATGACCAGGGCCGTCGCCAACCCCATCAGCGCCATGGCCAGGCCGCTCAGCGCCCCCTCGGCGGCTCCGATCTCGATGGCGCGCGCCGTGCCGATGCCGTGGGCGGCGGCACCGAGGGCGAAACCCCGCGCATGCGGGTCCCGCACGCCGCTGCGGCGCAGGAACCAATCGCCGATGATGCTGCCGAAGATTCCGACGCAAAAAACCACCACCGACGTAACCGACACGTTGCCGCCCAGCGACCCCGAGACCGATACGGCGATGGGCACCGTCACCGATTTGGGCGCCAGCGAGACGAGTATTTCGCGTTCGGCACCGAACGCCCGGGCGATGTATACCACGCTCAGCACACCCGCGATGCACCCGGCCAGCGTCGCCACGGCTACCGGGAGGAGGCTTCCGCGCAGCCGCTCCAGCTGTTCGTAAAGCAGGTAGCCCAGCGCCACCACCGACAGGCCCAGTCCGAAATCGAGCACCCCGGCCGCCTCGCGGTAGCGGTCGTAGGGGATGTCCGTCAGTTGCAGAAAGACGATCACGGCCCCGAACGTCAGCAGCACCGGGTGGAGCAGCGCCAGCCGCGTGCGGCGGTAGATCGCCCCGCCCAGGCAGTAGAGCCCCACGGTAAGGGTCAGCAGAAAAAGGTCCGAACTTAGAAATGACGTGTCAATCATGGCGGCGGAGATGCTGGATGCGTTTGAACCGGCTGCGGCGGTCGAGGCTCTGGAACGTGCGCCCCGTTATGAGCAGCACGACGAGCGTGGAGAGGATGCCCGACACGACGATGGCCCAGAGGTTGTCCGCTATGACGTGGTAAGAGTCCATCAGCCCGACGCCGTAGGGAACGAAGAAGAGGGCCATTGCTCCCAGCAGGAACCGCGCCGCGGGCCGCACGGTCTCGGGGCGCACCCATCCGAGGCACAGGGACGCGAACAGGAGAACCATGCCGATGATATTGCCCGAGACATAACCCCCGGTCAGTGCGCTCAGGGCATTGCCCGCGAGCCAGAAAAGCAGGATGAAGAACAGTCCGGTCATGGCGGCCCAAAGGTACGAAACAATTCCGCACGACGGCGCTTCGTACGGAATAATTTTCACTTTCTCTCCTTGCGGCGCAGCGGACACCCCGTGCTGCCGCACGCGGCGCATCCGCCCCGGCCGCGTCCCCGGAAAAGGCACCGCACGCGCCGGAAGATCAGCACGGCCACCGCCGCGCCGATAAGCCATACCGTATAATCCTGCCAGCCCATACTTACAGCCATGTTACTAACCGGTAACAAGCCCAGGCGGCCGCCCAGGCCAGCAATGTGTCGTAAACGACAGCCGCCACGGCCCATCGCCACCCGGCTTCGGAAGCGATGGCCGCCACGGTGGCGATGCAGGGAAAATAGAGCAGGATGAAGACCAGAAACGCCAGCGCCGAAGCGGTCGTAAAGTCGCCGCTCGCCAAGAGCCGCCGCGAGAGGGTGGCCGTCTCGTCGGATGCGTCGGCCACGTAAATTTCGGTCGGGCCCTCCGCGCCGCCGATGATTTCGGCCTCACGGGCCCCGGCGTCCGCGGCAGGCGGCGCTGCGTCTTCGGTGTAGAGCACGCCCAGCGTCGAGACCACGATCTCCTTGGCCGGTACGCCCGAAAGCAGCGCCACGCCCGCTTTCCAGTCGAGTCCCAGGGGGCTGAATACCGGTTCGCAGGCCTTGCCCACGCGCCCCAGGTAGGAGTTTTCGTAGTGCGACACGTTGCGGCCCTCCGTCTGCTCCGTGCGGGGGTAATAACTCAGAAACCAGACGACGACCGAGGCCACGAGGATCATGCCGCCCATCTTCCGCAGGTATTGCGCACACTTGTCCCACATGTGCGACAGCGTGGTTTTCCAGGTCGGCAGCCGGTAGGGCGGCAGCTCCATGACGAACGGCGTCTCGTCCACCGGGAACAGGAACCGCCGCATCAGCCTTGCCGTTACTACCGCCAGCACCACCCCGAGCACATAGAGCCCGATCATCACCAGCCCGGCGTTCGCCGAGAAGAACGTCCCGGCCAGCAGCAGGTAGATCGGAATGCGGGCGCTGCACGACATGAACGGCGTGATGAGGATGGTTATCAGCCGGCTGCTGCGGCTCTCGATGGTCCGGCACGCCATGATCGCCGGCACGTTGCAGCCGAAACCCATCACCAGCGGGATGAACGACTTGCCGTGCAGGCCGATCCGGTGCATCACGCGGTCCATGATGAACGCCGCGCGGGCCAGGTAGCCCGAATCCTCCATGAACGAGATGAAGAGGTAGAGAATCATGATGTTGGGCAGGAAGACGATCACCGCCCCCACGCCGCCGATCACCCCGTCCGTCAAAAGGTCGCGCAGCGGCCCTGCGGGGAGCAGCGCCTCGACGCCCGCGCCGATCCAGCCCACCAGCGTGTCGATCCACTCCTGCGGATAGGCGCCCAAGCGGAACGTACACCAGAACATGAGCCACATGAGGAAGAAGAAGATCGGAAATCCCCACAGCTTGTGCGTCACGAACGTGTCGATCAGCGCCGTCGCGGAAGCCTCAGCGTGTTTCCCGGCGGTGAATGTCTCCTTGAGCGCCCCCGAGATGAATCCGTATTTCTGGTTGGCCAGCGCCGTCTCGACATCCTCGCCCAGCGCTTCGGCGATCCGCCGGGCTTCGCGGTCGCGGATTTCGATCCAGTGTCCGAAGCGCTCGCAGCCGCGCAGCAGCTCCTCGATCTGGCGGTCGCCCTCGAGCAGCTTCAGGGCGTAATAGCGGGGCGGAAAGGCTTTGGGCAGGCAGTCGCGGTAGGCATTTATGTCGTCGTTGAGCCGCCGCAGCCCCTCTTCGATGACGGGACCCTGGTTGATATGGATGTGCCGCACGCGTTCGTCCTGGTTCTCGTACACGGCGATCACCGTGTCGAGCAGTGCTTCGATCCCGCGGTTGTTGCGCGCTTCGACGGGCACCATCGGCACGCCCAGCATCCGGCCCAGGTTCTCGTAGTCGAGCCTTGCGCCGCTGGCCGTCAACTCGTCGAACATGTTGAGCGCCACGACCATGCGGGGGTTTATGTCGATCAGTTCGGTGGTGAGGTAGAGGTTGCGCTCCAGATTCGAGGCTACCACCGAATTGACGATCACGTCGGGCGTTCGTTCGGCGATGTGTGCGCGCACATAGCGTTCTTCGGGCGTATAGGCCGACAAGGCGTAGGTGCCCGGCAGGTCGGTTATTTCGAAACGGTAGCCGCGGTAGTCGAGGTGTCCGGCCTTGGCCCCGACGGTCACGCCGCTGTAATTGCCCACGTGTTCGTGTCCGCCCGAGATGGCATTGAAAAGCGAGGTTTTGCCGCTGTTGGGGTTGCCCACCAGCGCCACCGAGATCGTGCGGCTCTGGTCCGTCACCACCTCGTCGAGCGTAGCGCAACAGCTCCTGCCAGGTAGTTCGCAGTCGGGATGAGGATGGAAAGGGGGATGAACGCAATGGGGCCCGGCCAGCAATTCGCGGGCCTCGCTGTCCGAGAGTACGACGACCATGTCGGCTTCGGTGCGTCGCAGCGAGATGTCGTATCCCATGATTCGGTATTCGATGGGGTCTTTCAGCGGCGCGTTGAGCACCACCTCGACCCGCTGTCCGCGGACGAATCCCATCTCCATGATGCGGCGGCGGAATCCGCCGTGGCCCGTTAGCTTGAGGATCGTGGCCGACTCCCCGGTCTTGAGTTCCGATAGACGCATTGTGACACTTTTTGCGTCCAAAGGTACGATTTTCGGGCGATATGCGCAATCCCCAAAAGTAGGTAGAGGTTCGGGCAATTCAAAATTCACAATTCAAAATTCACAATTTTGTAATAGCGGAGAAAATAACTAACAGTCATTCTCAATCCTCAGGCAAAGTCGAGAAAGCACAAAAAATGATACTGAAAAGTATCACACCGGAATTTCCCGCCTTGCCTAATTATGAATTGTGAATTGTGAATTGTCACCACCCTCCGCCCAGGGCCTTGCAGAGATTCACGTAGTTGATGTACTGCTGGGCCACCAGATTGACCAGCTCCATCTGCGACTGGTAGAGGTTGCGCTCGGCGTCGATCACGTCCAGGTAGTCCGACATGCCGCTGCGGTAGAGGGCCTGCGTCATGGTGGCGATCCGGTCGTTGGCCATCACCAGCTCGCTGTACCGCTCGGCCTGCCGGCGGTAGGTCGTGATGGCCACCAGAGCCGTCTCGACGTCGGAAAAGGCCGTCAGCACGGTCTGCTCGTAGGTGAGCGCCGCCTGGTTGTAACGCTCCACGGCCGCCTGCTCCGCACGCCGGAGCTTGCCGAACGCGAAGATCGGCTGCGTGAGCGAACCGACGGCATCCCATGCCCAGGGGTTTGCCGCGGTTAAACCTTTGATCGAATTGGATGCGATTCCCCCTTTGGCCGTCAATGCAATGGATGGAAACCGCGCGCTCCGGGCGGCTCCCGCCTGCGCGGCTGCCTGCTGCACGTTCCAGTAGGCCTGCATCACGTCGGGCCGCCTTTTGAGCAGTTCGGAGGGGAGCCCTACGGGTATCCGGGCCGGGTGGTAGTCGGTCAGCAGCCTGAGCCCCGAGTCCACCGGGGTCCCGCGCCTGGGATTCTCACCCAGCAGCAGGTTGAGCGAGAGCGACGCCTGCTCCACGGCCCGTTTGTACTGCGGAATGTCGGCCTGGGCGGTGTAGACCAGGCTGCGGGCCTGCTCCAGCGCCACGCCGTCCGACATGCCGTAGCGGAACATGGAGTCGATCAGCGCCGCCGATTCCTGCCTGAGCGAACAGCTGCGGCGGGCGATCATCAGGTCGCGTTCGTACTCCAAAAGCGTGAAATAGGTCGTGGCGACCTCGGCGGCCAGCGACAGCTGCACGCCCCGCCAGGCCCACTCCGTAGACATGAAGGCGGCCCTTGCGGCCCGGTTCGCCTGCCGGAGCGCGCCGAACAAGGGCACCTCCCACGAGAGCGTCGGTTCGAGGCCGTAGGTCTGCACGATCTTCGTCTGCGGCGTATATTCGCCCTCGGCTTCCACGCCGATGCCCGCCTGCGGCAGGTAGTTCGCACGCGCCACGGCGAGGTTGGCCCGTGCCTCCTGGATCCGCGAGGCGGCTGCTGCCAGGTCGCGGTTGTTCTCCAGGGCCCGTTCGACCAGCCGGTTGAGCGTCGTATCGCCGAACAACTCCCACCATCTCAGCCCCAGCGAGGTCGTGTCCTCGGAAAACCCGTCGGCATAGGCCCACCGCGCGGGCGTCTCCACGGTCGGCGGATAGAGCCGCGGGGTGCAGGCCGCCAGGATGAATGCGACGGTCAGGATATGGATGATGCGTCTCATGGCTGTTGCTGTTGTTTGTTTGCCCGGTGGCGTTCGAAGCGACCGATGCGTCCGACGAAATAGTAGAGAGCGGGGTAGACGAAGATTCCCAGCAGCGTGGCGAAGAGCATGCCGCCCACGAGCGCCACGCCCATGATGTTGCGGGCCGTGGCGTAGACCCCGCTGGCGAAGACCAGCGGCAGCACACCCAGGATGAATGCGAATGCCGTCATGATGATGGGCCGCACGCGCAGTTTGGCCGCGCCGATGGCCGCCTCCATCAGCGTGGCGCCCTTTTCGCGAAAGAGCCGGTCGGCGTATTCGACCACCAGAATGGCGTTCTTGGCCGCCAGCCCGATCAGCATGACCAGCGAAATCTGCATGTAAATGTCATTCACGTACAACGTATTCATCAGGTGCATCCCGCCTATGAAGAGCACCGCTCCGAGCACGGCCACCGGCACGCTCATCAGGATCGAGAGCGGCAGTCCCCACGATTCGTACAGGGCCGCCAGCGCCAGGAAGACGAAGACCAGCGCCAGCAGGTAGACCAGCCCGCCGGTCTTCGAGGCGTTGGCCTCCTGGTAGGAGGTGCCGCTCCAGGCGATGCCGATGTCCTGGGGCAGTACCTCCGAGGCCGTGCGGGTGATCTCCTGCATGACCGTCGAGGTCGAAGAGCGCGCGTCGGGGGTGATCGTCAGCGAAATCGAACGGTAGAGGTTGAACTGCGAGACGTACTCGACGCCCACCGTGTCCACCACCTCGACCAGCGAGGCCACGGGCACGCTCTCGCCCGAGGACGAGGTGACGTAGTAGCTGTCGAGCGAACGGCGGTCGATGCGGTACTCGGGCGCCGCCTGCAAATAGGTCTGGTAGAGCTTGCCGAAGCGGGTGAAGTTGTTGATGTACTGGCCGCCCAGGAGGGTGGTCAGCTCGGCATAAAGCACTCCTAAGTCCACGCCTGCGGCGAGCGCCTGTCCCTTGTCGATCCTCAGCCGCCGCTGGGGTACGCCGTCGTTGAACTGCGTGGTCACCGATGCGATCGAGGGCAGCTTTCGGAGCGAGTCGATCAGCCGGTCGGTCTGCTCCGCAAGGTAGGCCGTGCCGCGCCCTTCGAGGTCCTGCACCTCGACCGAGACGCCCGAAGAGATGCCCAGCCCCGGAATCGAGGGCGGAATGAAGGCGTAGCACTCGCCGCCCGGCACGGCGACGTAGAGCTCTCCGGTGAGTCGCTGGGCGATCTGCATGGCCGAGAGCTTGCGGTCGGCGTAGCCCACCAGCTTGACGAAGATGATGCCGCTGTCGGTCGAGGCGATGCCCGCCATCATGTTGAAACCCGCGGCGAACGAGGTCGATTCGACCTCGGGCAGGGTGCGGATCACGGCGTCGGCCTGCTGCATGACGGCCTGGGTCACCTGCAACGACGAGGCTTCGGGGGTAGAGACCATTACCATGACGTAGCCCTGGTCCTCCTCGGGCAGGAATCCGGCAGGCAGGCTGCGCCAGACCAGGAAGATGGCCACCAGCACCACGGCGATGAACACGCCCGTGCGGGCGACATGGCGGATGAGCGTCGGGGTGAAGGAGGAATATCGCTCCATCTGCCGGCCGAACCAGCGGTTGAAGGCTGCGAAAAAGCCCTTTTTCGGCGGTTCGCGGCGGCGTAGCAAGAGAGCGCACAGCGCGGGCGAAAGGGTCAGGGCGTTGAATGCCGAGATGACGACCGACACGGCAATGGTGATCGAAAACTGCTGGAACAGGCGGCCCGTGATGCCGCCCGTGAACGATACGGGAATAAAGACCGCCAGCAGCACCACGGTCGTGGCCACGATCGGCGACGCCACGTTTCGCATGGCTTCGAGCGCCGCCTGGCGGGGATTCATGCCCGCGGCGATGTTGACCTGCGCGGCCTCGACCACTACGATGGCGTCGTCCACCACCAGACCGATGGCCAGCACCAGCCCCAGCAGCGAGATGATGTTGATCGTGAATCCCAGCAAGGGGAAGAGCATGAACGCACCCACCAGCGAGACGGGGATGGCTACCAGCGGAATGACCGTGGCGCGCCAGTCCTGGATGAAGAGGTAGATGATGAAGATCACCAGCGCAAGAGCGATGAGCAGCGTGCGGAAGATGTCCTTCACGCCCGCTTCGATGCTGACCGTATTGTCCACGATGGTCGTGGCCGTGATGCCGTCAGGGAAGCGTTTTTCGATCCGCTGCATGGCCTCTTTTACGGCCCGCCCCACCTGCATGGCGTTGCTGCCCGGCTGCTGGTAGACGACCAGGAGCGCCGTGGGTTTGCCCTCGTAGAGCGACGTAACGCCGTAGCTCTGGCTTCCGAGCGACACGTCGGCCACGTCCCGGAGCCGAATCTGCTCGCCCGTGGAGGTGGTGCGGATCACGATGTCGCCGAACTGCTCGGCCGTGTTGATCTGCGGGGGCATGGTTACGGTGTAGGTGTAGACCGTACCGTCGGGGGCGGGTTCCGCGCCGAACTGTCCGGCGGGGTAGATGCCGCCCTGATTCTCGATGGCCGCGGTAATTTCAGAGACCTCGATGCCGTAGTATTTGAGGATGTCGGGCTTGAGCCATACGCGCATGGCGTACTCTCCGGCACCCATGATCGAAACCTTGCCTACGCCGTCGATCTTCAGCAGCTCGTTCTGCATGTTGATGTAGGCGTAGTTGGAGAGAAATTCGTTGTCGTAGCGGCCGTCGCTGTGGAGTGAGTAGACCAAAAGAAACCCGGTCATGGTCTTGCGGGTGGTGACGCCCTGGCGGGTCACGGTGGCGGGCAGCAGCGGGGTGGCCGTGGCGACGTTGTTCTGCGTGAAGATGGCGTCCAGGTCGGGGTCGGAGCCGATGTCGAACGTCACCTGGATGACCATCGAACCGTCGTTGGCCGAGGTGGCCTGCATGTAGAGCATGTCGCTCACCCCCATGATGCTCTGGGCCACGGGCGTGGCTACGGCATTGTTGACCGTCTCGGCGTCGGCGCCGTCGTACGAGGCCGAGACCTCGACTACCGGCGGGGTGATGTCGGGATACTGCTCGATGGGCAGCCGGAGGATCGAGATGGCGCCGATAAGGACGATGACGATGGCCAGCGAGATGGCGAAGATGGGGCGCGAAACGAAGAATTTTTCCATCTTTTCATCGTTTTTCGATAGTGACCCGGGCGCCGTCGCGCAGTTTCTGCTGCCCCTCGACCACGACCCGTTCGCCGGCCGCCAGTCCGCTGTCGATGCACCACAGCGAGCCGTACGTGTCGCCCGGCACCACCCGGCGGTAGCGGACCGTGCTGTCGGGTTCGACCACCCACACCGAACTGAGGTTCTGAGTCTGGCTCACGCTCTGCTGCGGCACGACCACGCGCGCCCGCACGGGCCCCACGTTGGCTTCGACGCGGGCGAACTGCCCGGGCTTGAGCGACTGGTCGGGATTGGGAAACATGGCCACCACCACGAGCGTTCCGGTCGAGGAGGAGACGTCCTTGCGCGTGTAGTCGTAGAGCCCCTCCAGCGGGTACTGCGTGCCGTCTGCCAGCGTCAGGCGGATGTCCGAGAGCAGCCCGGCATTGTCGAAGATCGACTCGCGGGGCCCGGAGACACGCAGGTATTCGGCCATCGGGATGGCCAGATCGACGGTCAGCGTGTCGATGTTCGACACGGTGGTCAGCACGCTGAACTGCGTGCCCGGACCGATGTAGTCGCCCACGTGTGCCGCGGTGTGTTCGATGATGCCGTCGATCGGTGAGACGATCTTGGTGTAGCCCACATTGAGCTGCGAGCTGCGCAGCGTCTGCTCGGCCGAACGCACGGTGGCCTCGGCGGCCTTGTACTGGGCCGTGTACTGGTCCAACTGCGCCTGGCTGATGGCGTTGATGCGCGCCAGCGGCACGGCGCGGTCGTAGTTGTTCCTGGCCTCGATGGCCTGGGCGCGCGCCGACTGGAGCGCCGCCTCGGCGGCGAGCATCGAGGTCGAGAACTGCGCCGGGTCGATGGTGAAGAGCACCTGCCCCGCCTTGACGGGCATGCCGTTGCTGTACTCCTTGGATTTGAGGTAGCCGTTCACGCGCGGCTGGATCACGGCGTCGAAATTGCTCGCCAGGTAGCCGATGAAGCGCATGCGGTTGGGCACGCTGTCCAGAACGGCCTCGGCGACCACCACCCGCACGGGCGGCATTTGGGGCTTGGCGGTATGTTTTGCGCAGCCCGCGAGCGCTGAGACGACCAGGCAGGTTGCGGTGAAAAATCTGTTCATGGCGGTACGATTTACCCTTTCGGAGGACAAAAAACGTACCGCATCCGGGGTCACAGCGCCCTGAAAGGGGGATTTTCCGCAAAAAAATAGTGATTTTTGTGCTCCCCGGCGAACATGTTTCGATAAATTTTATATCTTTGCGTTGATAACAAACCCCTTTAAATAAAAAACGTATGAAAGATTTGGTAGCAAAGATCAATGCAGAGTTCGAAGTATTCGCAGCGAATGCGGCAGCTCAGGTAGAGAAAGGCAACAAGGCCGCAGGTACGCGCGCCCGCAAGTCCGCTCTCGAAATTTCGAAGCTGATGAAAGAGTTTCGCAAGGTTTCCGTCGACGCTGCGAAATAATCCGTCTCGATTTCGATCGATCATAAAGGCCGCCCCTTTCGGGACGGCCTTTGTTATTGCAGTCGGATTCCGTGCCGCTCGAAAATCGCCATGTCCTGCGGAGCGAGACCCGTTTTGCAGTAGGGCACCGCTTCGTTGTGGTCGTTCAGGTAGCGGCGGGGATAGGTGCGGTCGTACTCCGCATTGACCAGCGATACCGAGCGGTCCAGGCAGCGGCCCTCGATCGAAGCCATGTCGGCCATCGTCTGAAACAGCGCGCGGGTCGTGGCCGGAGCCGTCCGGTTGGCTTCGGCGGCCGCGGCCTTTTCGGGGAAGTGGTCCCGGTAGCGTTCCGAGAACCACGCCAGCGAGGCCACCCACAGCTGGTAGGCCGTCGTAGTGGGCGAGGCGTGCAGGAAGCGCTCGCGGTCGTCGTCCATCAGGTCCTCGCCGTGGTCGGAGCAGTAGAGCAGGGCCGACGAAGTGTCCTCGAGCGAGCGCAGATAGGCGATGGTTTGCGCGAGGAAATGGTCCGTGTAACAGATCGAGTTGTCGTAGGCGTTCAGGATCATCTCGCGGTGCTGCCGGGCGATGGCCACGTCCGCATCGGGCGTGAAGCGCGCGAACCGGCGGGGATAGCGCTGGTGGTAGCTGAAATGCGACCCATAGCAGTGGAGCACGAAGAGCATCTTTTGGGACGTGCTGCGCTCCACGGCGCGGCGCATCTCGTCCAAGAGCTGCATGTCGTGGCGCGGCGAGCGGATGTAGATCATGTACCGGGCGTCGTTGGCCAGGTTGTCGATCATGGCGCCCTGCGGCGACTGGTTGGAGATGAACCAGGTTTCGAATCCGGCCTCGTTGAAGAGCGCCGGAAGCCCCTTGCGGCGGTAGAGCTCCTCGTGCTGGTGGGTATCGACCGACGAGAGGATCAGCGGTACGCTCTTGTGGGTGGTGTTGCTCTGGGTCAGCATGTCGCCGAAGACCACCAGGTCGTCGACGGCTGCGAGTTCGGGGTTGGTCTTGCGGCCGTACCCGTACAGCTGCCAGTTCATCGCCCGGGCGGCCTCACCTATAATATAGACATAGATTTCGCGCCCGGGCGCCTGGGCCGTGCGCCGGGCCTCGTAGGTGAACCCGGCCGAGGTCTTGCGGAAATTGTGGGTCTTGCGGAACTCCGAGGCGCTCAGCCCGACGTTGTAGAGTACGTTGATCGGGAATATCTCGTCGCGCAGCACGTGCCGCTCCTCGCTCACGCGGTAGGCGGGCCAGAGGGTCAAGAGGCCGATGGCGAAGAGGGCGGCACCCGTCAGACCGATATTGAGCCGTGCCGTGCGCGAAATGTAGCGCTTGTGTCCGATCTCGCGTGCCGCCAGCCACAGCAGCGGGAGGTACATGACGCATACCAGCACCACCGACGGATAGATATTGCCCAGCAGTTCGCCCGCCTCGCCCGGATTGGTCGTCAGGAGGTTGGTGAACATGTCGGTGGCGATGATCGAGTTGCCGAAAAGGTAGAGCAGCACGATCTGAAAGGCGCACAGGAAGATGAACGGGAAAGCCAGCCAGATCATCACGCCCGAGCGGCGCAGCGCCACGCTCCACATCATGTAGAAGCCCAGCGGCAGGAGGATCAGCGCCTCGATCGTCCAGGTCGTATAGGGTTCCGTATTGGCCAGCACGCAGTTGGGGATAATCAGCGCCACGAAAAAGTAGACGCACAGGAGCGTGGTGAACCGGCTGCGCGTTTTGACCGTGCGGCGTCTCTTTCTGTTCAGGTCAGCATTCATGCCATCAAAATGCCTCGTTTATATTCAGCAGGAATCCGCTCGTTTTGCGACCGAATCCGTAATCCAATCTTACATTCACCCGTTTCTTCAGTTCCCAGCGGAACCCGACGCCGTAGTTGGGCAGCGTCTGGCTCCAGTCGAACCGTCCGAGGTCGGGAAAGACGTTGCCCGCCCCCGCCCACACCGTGCAGCCGATCCGCCGCCAGATGCGCTGGCGCAGTTCGACCTGCAAGGTCACCAGGTCGTTGTCCGTGTAGCGTCCCTGGTAATAGCCCCGCATGCGCTGGCTGCCGCCCATGCGGGAGAGCATGGGCCACGGCGTTCCGTCGGAGTTGAACTCGGCGAAGAAATCCGCGGCCACGACGCCGCCTTTCCATACCCCGTGGTAGTAATCCGCCGTCAGGGTGGTGCGCCACAGCGACCGGCCGCAGTTCCCCAGCGGTTTCGGGAAGAGCGTCTCCTGCACGCTCAGGTAGAGCCCCCGGTAGGGATTGGGGATGAAATCGCGCGAGTCGTATTCGAGGATGCCTCCGATTCCCGTGGCCGTGTAGCGGTGTTTCTGTCCGTCGAGGTAGCGTTCGCTCAGGGCGTCGAACTTTTTGCCCTCGGTGTGCTCGAAACTGAGCATGCCCCCGACATAGAGGTTGGGCAGCACCCGGTGCAGGTAGCGGCCCTTGACCTGGTAGTGCTTCTCGACATAGGAGCCTTTAGGGTTGTGGCGCCCGTTGTCGTAGCCGATGCCCCACATGTCGCGCGGAGCCGAGGAGAAAGCCAGCGTGTAGTCGACGCGGCGGGTGTTGCGCGAGAAGATCGTGTTGCCCGTAACTCCGAGCGCATAGAACCCCGATACCGAGACGCTGGCGAAGATCGAAATGTCCGACGGAGCCGTCACCGAATCGGTCCGGTCGATGCGGTAGAGCCCCGCTGCGAGCAGCCCGATGCCGAAGCTGGTGTTCTTCGAATAGCTCGGTCCCCCGGCGAACGTAAAGTCGATCTTCTTTTCGAACGTGCGGTCGACGGTCGACTTGTCGAAATAGTCCACGAAACGCCGGAAAATGTTTTTGCGGCGCTCGCGCAATACGGTGTCCTGCACCGCAAGCGGGGTGTAGGTGTAGCGCAGCGTATCGCCGTCGCGGACGTATGTTCTCTGCTGCGCCTTTGCGTCGGGAACGACTGCCAGCAGGAGGACGAGGGCGGCGGCTGCACGGATCATCCCGTCTATTTATACTGCTCGATCACCTCGTAGAACGCCTCCTTGTCCTCTGCCGAGAGGAGGCCTTTGCGCAGGAAGACCAGTTCGCCCTCTTTCGAGACGATCATCAGTACGAACTGGTTGTTGCAGTCGCCCAGCCCCCATGCCGTGCTCAGAATGCGATTCTGGTCGGCCAGCACCGTGGCGCCGTTCCTGGCCGTGCGCTTCTTGGCCATGTTGCGGGCCATGCCGTTGGGGACCATCGGCGCATCCTTGAGATTCATCACGCCGAATCCGTAGATGTTGTCGCCCTGGGCGCGGTGGTTCTCTTCGAGTTCGATGGTGAAATCTTCGTTCTGCTTGTGGCGGTCGGGGTCGACGTAGAATATCATCAGGTTCTTCTCGCCCCAGCAGGGCAGCTTGACGGGCTTGCCGTCCAGATCGAGCACCTCGATGTTGCTGACTTTGCGGGGCAGTTCCTGCGCCTCGGCGGCAGAAACGGTGAATGCGAAAGCGGCCAGCATCAGCATACATTTCATCTTCATGGCTGTTGTCTTTTAGTTGCAAATGAAAACAAATCGGCACAAAGGTACGCTTTTTCCCGCAATGTTGCAGGCCGGGAGCGCCCCAATGTTGTTCCGAACGTTCATTTTTTCTCTTTGGTCGCCGCTGCGAACCGGTCGAATGCGTATGTTCCGCCGCCCGAGATCACCAGAAAAACGTAGATTCCGAGCCACATGAACTCCGCCTCGCCGGCTCCGAACCGGTCCCAGACGAACATCAGGACCATGCCCAGCGCCAGGATAAGCGCCGACATGCGCACCCACAGTCCCATGATGAGGAGTACCGAAAAGAGCACCTCGGCCACCGAGACGATGACGAACACGGCGGCATTGCTCAAGAAAGGCAACGAGGGGTAGGTGTCGATGATTTCGTTGTAGGTCTGCATCTTGCCGATGTTGTGGAACAACAGGACGCCCCCGATGAACAACCGCATGTAGAGCACCGCCCAATCCAGGCAGCGGTACCGTTCCAGCCACGCTTCGATTTTGTTTTTCATACGGTGTCCGGCTGCAATTTGTATTCCAAATCACTATCTTTGCACGCATGAAAACGAGGATACTGTTCGTCTGTCTGGGCAACATCTGCCGCTCTCCGGCCGCCGAGGGCATCCTGCGCGCGATGGCTGCCCGCCGAGGCTTGTCCGAAAGGGTAGAGATCGACTCGGCAGGCACCTACGGAGGCCACGCGGGCGACCGGCCCGACGGGCGGATGCGGCGCGCCGCCGCGCTGCGCGGTTACGACTTGGCCCATCGCGCCCGGCAGATTCGGGAGGAGGATTTCGAACGTTTCGACCGGATCGTGGTCATGGACGACATGAATTACGAGGCGGTACACCGGCTGGCGCCCTCGCGCGAACTGGCCTGCAAAATCCACCGCTTCACGGAGTTCTGCCGCCGCCATGCGGAGTGCACCCATGTTCCCGACCCCTACTACGAGGGGCGCGAGGGATTCGAGCGGGTGCTCGATCTGCTCGAAGACGGCTGCGAGGGGATACTTGAATTCACAATGCTGAATTCATAATTCACAATCAGAGGGGGGGGGTGGCTCAGCTTCGACCGAACGGAGGAGTACGCCCGGCGCTAAAAGTCGAAGCCGAAACTGATGCTGTACGTGTTGTGCATCCAGGAGTTTCGGCTGGCGAACAGGTAGGCGAAATCGAGCCTCAGATGCAGGATGCGCACCCCGGCGCCGAGGCTCGCATAACTGGGGTAGTAGGCCTTGCGCTGGCCGTAGTGGTAGCCTGCGCGGAGCTGAAAGAGCTGCATCAGGTTGTATTCAGCCCCGACCGACAGCTGGAAGCCGCGCACCTCCCCGGGGGTGAAATAGTAGCCCAGGTCGGTGCCGACCGTGATTTCGTGTGCATCCGAAAGGAACGTATCCAGCGCCACGCCCGCCATCAGATCCATCGGCAGGGTGTAGTCCGACTTATTGAGATAGCCGCCCAGGTTGCTCAGCCGGGCCCCGGCGCGCAGCGTCGAGAAGCTGCCCAGCTTCTCCAGCGGCATGGACCACGATGCGCTCAGGTCCACCGCAAGGGCATTGGACGATTCATCGGGCCGTTTGAGGTGCGTGTAACGCCCCACGATACCCACGGCCCAACGGTTGCCGATCCGGCGCGCATAGCCCAGGTCCACTGCCATGTCGTTGTTTCCCCTTTCGCGCAGGTATTGCCGCCAGCCGATCTGTGCCAAGTTGATGTTGTCGAAACGGCAGAATCCCGAGACGGCATAGTAGTCGAAATCGTCCTGCCCGTAGTAGGACGAGGAGATTTGTGCGGGCGTGCGCGAGAAGATAGCCATCGACGCATTGTTGTAGATGGCGTGCGACCCCGAGAGGGTGGTCATCGCCACGCCGCCCATGGAGATCGTCTTGGCGTCGGGCGTCGGAAGCGTCGCCTCCTGCGAATGGGCGGTGTGTGCGCACACACTGGCGAAAAGTAACAGAGCAAATCGTTTCATGCCGGCAAAGATAGCAAAAAAGATGCAACGGTGCGCAGTCGGCTCGATGGGTTTTACGCACCGTGCATTCGAAGAGAAGCCTGCGCAAGCGCGACCAGGCGGGCGATATGGGCGCCGTCCACGAATGCGTGGTTGACGAAGAGCGAGAAAGGCATTTTCAGCCGCTCCCCGCGACTAATGGACCTGAAGATTCGGATGGACGGCATGGGGAGTCGTCTGCCGTGTGAAACCCCGGACCGTTAGCCTGGGGGTTCACTGTGTTGGGAATACTATCTCTTTACAAGTTTGATAGTCGAATATTGCATAATGTTATAATCACTCAATGTTCTACCGTCCTCCAATTGCATACCTGCAAAAATAAGTCTCTGGTTATCAGGAGGTATCGATATCTTGTCATAAATTTTTCGCTTTACATTTTCAATGGTGTCCGAACTTGCTACAGTCAATGAAATCTGTTTTCCGGATTCAAGCTTGATAGTAATCTGATAGTCATGAGGATATGCACGCACCCCAATTGAATATAACGGCTCTGTCGAAACCGCACAAATACACTGTTTGTTTGGCGCAAATTGTATAGAAATCACATCCAAATTATTATTTTTGTACGATAAGAATCGAATTCACGCTCATGAGATATATCTTGCTGTACTTTGCGATATTGCTGTGTGCCCTGCCGGCCGGAATATCCGCTCGTGGATACGAACCGGACCGGACGGGGAAGATTTTCGTGGCCGATCTGAACGGAAACGCCCTGCCAAATGCCCATGTGACCATTGCATGCGGACCCGACACATTGCGGGGAAGCACCCACAAACAGGCTGCCATAAACGGAGTGCGGGCTGTGTATGCTTGCAATCGGGTCTTTAGCGACTCCGTAACCCTGCGGGTTAGCTACGTCGGTTTCAAGCCGTTCGAAGACCGCTTTCCGGCTGAGGCGATCAACGGGGGTATCTGGATTTATATGGAGGAAGAGGAGCGGGAAATCGGGCAAATCATCATTGTCGGCAACCGGGCTGCGATGGTGATAAAGGGAGATACGACGATTTACAATGCCGATTCGTTCGGCACCATGACCGGAGATCGTTTCATGGAACTCGTCAGACAGCTTCCGGGCGTCGAGATCAGGAACAACAAAATATATGCGCAAGGCGAAGAGATCAAACGGGTCTATGTAGACGGGAAAAACCTCTTTGGCCTCAATGCGGGGTATGCCTTGACGGATCTCGAGGCGGCGGAGGTCCGGAACGTGAAAATTTATGACGAAGAAAACGCCCTGGCAAAAAGCGTCGGGGATCGAAACCCTCCCAAGGAGCGGGTAATGGATGTGATTACATACAGCAAACGAGATGTAATCCAGGGCGGAAAGGCCGGGGCGCTCCTGGGAGTGAGCACGGAGCGCGACTATTCCGACAAGCACGAAATCCGTCATAGCGAAGCGGCGACTTTGTACCGCAATACGGAAAAGGGCAATCTTCGTATGGAACTTGGCAACACCAAAGACGCCGGAGGCGGAGAGCAGGCGGCAAACGCCTCCAAAATAACTCCGTTTAAAGCGTTTAAAACCCGCTTGATGCAGGAATATCGTCGCGGCGACTCCACCTGGATCATGACATTCGCCCATTTCGAGCGCGGAAAAACGCGGATGACGGACGCTGTGACTACCGACTATTTTTCATCGCCGCAATATGCTTCGCGGACGGTCGAAGCACGGCAGGAGGATAACGACAGGTCGTGGGGTATCGCTGCGGGAAACCAAACCGTGCTGCGTCGGAAAAAGAGCATGCTGTCCGCCATGTTCAATTTCAAGTACGACGACCTCTGGCGGCAGGCTGTTGCAGCGACCGTGCAGCAACTGGACGACCGTGTCACCCGAACCAACCTCTCGAAAACCGACGACAACCGGAAATACGATCTGGACGCGACTCTGGTTTTCGACCATTACTTTTCAGCTAAAACATCATTGAATGCGCAGTTCGTTGCCGCTTACGGCAACACGCATGGTTCGGGATGGAATGTCGATACGCTCGCGTCGGACAAGGGACTGCGCGTATTGCTGGACAATGAATTGCGCGGCCCTAGGCTGAATGTGGTCGCCTCCTGCGAAGCGGGCCGGCAAACAGGCGACAGAACGCGCGTCAGTGCATGCTATGCGTTTCGTTACAACCGACTGGATTCGAAACGTACAGCCACCGATTTTCTCCATCTGGCTCAAGGGGTGCCGGATCCGGTAAACACCCATGATTTCACGGTCAATTCGCTGTGGCATACCCTGTCTGGAAAGTGGGCGTACAATCGGGACCATACGCGTCTTGAAGCGGTGATAGAAGGGTCGCTCTATGAGGTGAACCGGGCGGAACGTTTCCCGGCGTACGAGTCGGTATGCCGGCGTTTCATCCTGTTCAACCCCTCGCTCGCATTTTCGACCGGCAAACCGTCGGGCAGGCTGGATGCAAGGTTCGACTTGTCGAGTCAGGATTTGCAGCCCGAAATACTGGGAATGGCCCTGGATGCAAGCGACCCGCTCTTTCTCAAAGCCGGAAACCCCGGTCTGAAGCCGACGAATACCGCCCGTTTCGACGTGAGCTATACATCGACCAATGGCAAAAATGCGCGATCCGTTTCATTCGGCCTGACGGGTATTTACAACTTTAACTACATCGCCGTGAAACAAACGCTGTTCAAAGAGCAGACACGCCTCTCACGATACGACTATACGGCGCAGCAGGGCGCTCAGCTCGCCACGTTCGTCAACATCGACGGTCGCTACGAATTGAGGGCACGGATGAATTACGCGCAGCGCAGCGCGGCACTGAAATCCACGATACGCATCGGCGTGGAATACGGCTTCGAGAATACGCCCTATTTCCTGGCTGAGAGGCGCTACGAGTCCCGAAAACAGGCAATGAGCTTGAAAATAGGGTTCAATTCGGGTTTTTCATCCAAGGTCAGAATCGGGATCAGGAGCACCACCGATTTGGGAGTATATACGACGCAGAACGGAAAATCACGGTATGTGAAAGAGCTGTTGACCGGAAATTTCGACGCGTCGATCGGAGCCGGTTTCTTCACGGCTCTCTCCTGCGTTTACGAACTCTATCGCAACGACAAATCGTCCCTCTTCAAACAGGACGATCTGTTGGTCGATGCGGAGGCAGGATACAGGTTTGGAAAAAACAGGCGGTTTGCAATAGCGGCGGGTGCGGCTAACCTGTTCGATCAGGTCTCCTGGCTGAAAACGCTTTTCGCTGCCGATTACATCCGGACGTCCCGAATTTCCTACCTCGGACGGTACGGGTATCTGCGTATTCAGTTCGAATTTTAATTGCAACAGGCCGACGTTTCCGGTGGCGGGTTTTACCTCGCTTCGCTCCGCCCCTCGGGGGCTGCGCGCCGCTCGGCGATTGTCGGCGGCGCAACGGCAGAGCCGTCACGCTGAAACCCTGCGGGTTTTGTCCGAAAGGAAAAACGCCCATCGAATAAATTCGGTGGGCGCTTTTCCTTTCAGCAGATGCCTGTCGGCATTTTCAGCGCGACGGTTCTGCTCGTATCGTTTCTTAACAATTCATCGCGCCGCAGCAGTGGATGACCTGGCCGCTGACATAGGACGAGAGGTCCGAGGCGAGGAACAGGGCTACCTTGGCCACGTCCTCGGGCGTGCCGCCCCGGCGCAGCGGGATCTGCTTGTACCAACCCTCCTTGACCTCGTCGGGCAGCTTGTCGGTCATGTCGGTGATGATGAAGCCCGGGGCGATGGCGTTGGCGCGGATGCCGCGCGGTCCCATCTCTTTCGCAATGGATTTCGCCAGACCGATCATGCCGGCTTTCGAGGCCGAGTAGTTGCACTGGCCGGCATTGCCGCTCACGCCCACCACCGACGACATGTTGATGATCGAGCCGCTCTTCTGGCGCGCCATGACTGGCGTGACGGCGTGGATGAAATTGAAAGCCGACTTGAGGTTCACCGTCAGCACGGCGTCCCACTGCGCTTCGGACATGCGCATCATCAGGCCGTCCTTGGTGATGCCGGCGTTGTTGACCAGAATGTCGATGCGGCCGAAATCGCGGACGATCTCCTCGATCACCTGGTGGGTCTGTTCGAAATCGGCCGCATTCGAGGCGTATCCCTTGACCTTGACGCCCAGCGCGGCGATCTCGGCTTCGGTAGCCTTGCCGTTCTCGTCGATCGTAAGATCGGTGAACGCCACGTCGGCGCCCTCTTTGGCGAACTGGAGTGCGATGGCCTTGCCGATGCCGCGTGCGGCACCCGTCACTACGGCCACTTTCCCTTCGAGTAATTTCATTTTTTAAGTATGTTTTATAATGAGTTTTTCCGTTTTGCAGCACAAAGATAGAAAAAAAATCTCAATGACGGTCCCGTCCGGAAAATGTTCCCCGGAAAACCGTATCTTTATGCGACTAAAAATCGGTACGATGAAAACCGTAAAATTCGTGTTCGCCACGATCTTTCAGAACGGCGGGGATGCCACGCGCGCCATCGAACTGGCCAAAGCCGTGCGCGACCATGCTCCCGCTGGGTACGACGCCCGTATCGTTTTTCTTTCGCGCGGCAGCCGCTTCGAGCAGCAGGCCTTGGACGATGGTTTCTCGATCTATCGGGCCGAACCCCCGCTCGGCGGCGTGCAGTACCTCGACGATTTTGGCACGCGCTTCGGCGAACTGATCGGTTCGACTGCGCTGGCCAAAGAGATTCTGCTCGGGGAACTGGACGCCTACCGGAACCTGCGCCCCGACGTGCTGGTGTACGGATTCTGGCCCATCGGCAGCATCGCCCGCCGCATGGCGATTCCCCATACGCCGGCCGTCGCGTTCCTGCCGCTTCCCCTCGAGGAACCATTCCTCGGTACGGTGCATCGTTTTCCCGACGAAATGCCCCTTTCGAGACTGCCCGAATCGGTGCAGCGGTCGATCCTCAGGTCGGTGCCGCAGGCGCTCAAGGAGCGGATGCCGGCCCTCAGGCACGGCTGTATCCGTCGTGCGGCCGAAGAGGCGGGATGGACCGGGGAGCCGCTGAGCAACATCTTCCGCATGCTGCGTTCGGATTGCTACCTGGTCAACGATTTCCCCGATTTCTATCCTCCGGGGCTCTTCGACCGGCGGGTCGTCTTCACCGGACCGCTGTTTTCCCGACCCGCCTCGGCGCGGATCGAAGACCGGCGCATCATCCGCACGCTTTCGTCGGACAACCCCAAACCCAAACTTTTCTGCACGCTCGGCACGTCGGGGAGCCGGGAGGCGCTCTTCGAGGTGATCCGCATGTTCAACGCCCCGGGTTGTGCGTGGAGCGGAGTGGTGCTCTGTCCTCCCTCGATCTGCGAACTGAGCGAGGCCCAAGCGTTGTCGCGCAATCCCGACGTCGTGCTGACGGACGCTTTCGTTCCCGCCGCCGAGGTCAACGCCCTGGCCGATGCCGTGATCTGCCACGGCGGGCAGGGAACGCTCCAGACGGCGATGCTGAGCGGAACCCCGCTCGTCGGTATGGCGGCCCAGCCCGAACAGCAGATGAACCTCCAACCACCTATCCGATTACGGAGCGGCCATCGCCCTTTCCCGGCGCGATTGGAGTGCCCCGCGCATCGCCCGGGCCGTGGAGCTTCTGTTGGGGGATTCCCGCTTCAAGGCGAAGGCGCAGCGGCTCCGCCGGCGCGGTCTGGAGATGGATTCGCGGCAAATCGCAGCCGAAGCGATCTGGCGACGGGCGGGCGTGTAATTTATTTTGCGCCGCGCCCGCCGATTTCGCCAAATTTATCTATCTTTACACTCTGTAAACGAAAACACATAAAACCCTTACAATATGAAAAGAGACACCCGGATTTTCGATCTGATCGCCGCCGAGCGCAGCCGTCAGATGCACGGCATCGAATTGATCGCTTCGGAAAATTTCGTCAGCGACCAGGTCATGGAGGCCATGGGCTCCGTTTTGACCAACAAATACGCCGAGGGCTACCCGGCGGCCCGCTACTACGGCGGCTGCGAGGTCGTGGACCAGGTCGAATCGCTGGCCATCGGGCGCCTCTGCCAGCTTTACGGCGCCGAATATGCCAACGTGCAGCCCCACTCGGGCGCCCAGGCCAACATGGCCGTGTTCTTCGCCGTCATGCAGCCCGGCGACACGTTCATGGGGCTGGACCTCGCGCACGGCGGCCACCTCTCGCACGGTTCGCCGGTCAACATGTCGGGCAAGTATTTCAAGGCCGTGGGCTACCGGCTCGACGAAGCCACGGGCCGCATCGACTACGACGCCATGGAGCGGCTGGCCCTGGAGTGCAAACCGCGGCTGATCGTAGGCGGCGCTTCGGCCTACTCGCGCGAGTGGGACTATGCCCGCATGCGCGCCATCGCCGACAAGGTGGGGGCGCTGCTGCTCGTGGACATGGCCCACACGGCGGGCCTGATCGCCGCGGGGCTGCTCGACAACCCCGTGCAGCACGCGCATATCGTCACCTCGACCACCCACAAGACCCTGCGCGGACCGCGCGGCGGCATCATCCTCATGGGCAAGGATTTCGATAATCCCTGGGGGCTGACTACACCCAAGGGCGCCGTGAAGAAAATGTCGCAGATACTCAATTCGGCCGTCTTCCCCGGCATTCAGGGCGGACCGCTGGAGCACGTGATCGCCGCCAAGGCCGTGGCGTTCGGCGAGGCGCTCGACCCCGCGTACAAGGAGTACCAGACCCAGGTGCAGAAGAACGCCCGCGCCATGGCCGAGGCATTCGTCGGGCGCGGCTACAAGATCGTTTCGGGCGGCACGGACAACCACCTGATGCTGGTCGACCTGCGGACCAAATTCCCCGAACTGACCGGAAAACTGGCCGAGCGGTGCCTCGTGGCCGCCGACATCACGACCAACAAGAACATGGTGCCGTTCGACACCCGTTCGCCGTTCCAAACCTCGGGTCTGCGGTTCGGCACCCCGGCCATCACCACCCGCGGCCTGAAAGAGGACAAGATGGATTACATCGTCTCGCTGATCGACCGCGTGCTGCAAGACCCTGAGAATGAAGAGAACATCGCCGCCGTGCGGCGCGACGTGAACGCCCTGATGGCCGATTATCCGCTCTTCGCCTGGTAACATGAAAGAGATCGTCGATTTTCTGCGCCGGCTGCACGACAACAACGACAGGGCGTGGTTCGACGCCCACCGCGCGGAATGGACCCGCGTGAAAGGGCGGTTCGCCGATTTCACCGCGCAGCTGATCGAGGGCCTGGCGTCGTTCGATCCGACGGTGCGCGGGCTGCGTCCGCAGAACTGCACCTACCGCATCGCACGCGACACGCGCTTCTCGCCGGATAAACGCCCCTACAAAGATTACATAGGAGCCTACATCGCACCGAAAGGCAAAAAATCGGGCTTCGCGGGGTACTATTTCCACCTCGAACCGTGCGGCGACAACCTGCTGGGTTGCAACCTTTTGTCGGCCGGCATGGTCTGCATCGAACCCGCGGTGCTGCGCTCCGTACGCGAGGAGATTCTCGACAACGGCGCGGAATTTGTGCAGGCCGCCCGGGCGGCCCGGGGATTCCGGATATGCGAAAACAACTCGCTGAAGCGTACGCCCACGGGATTTCCCACGGGTACGGAGTACGACCACCTCCTGCGGCTCAAGGATTTCTACCTCGAAAAGCCTGTCACCGAGGAGTTCGTCCTCGCCGACGATCTGGTCGAGCGTGCCGTCGAGGAGTTTCGCCTCACGCAGCCGTTCGTGGCGATTCTGAACCGGGCCGTGCAGTACGCTTACGATGAAATGATGTGATTATGAAAGGACTGTTGATGTTCGTCGCGCTCTTCGCGGCAGTTGCGGCCCATGCGCAGAAAGTGGAAAAAGAGACGTTCATATATGCCGTTAAGGGGGCCGACACGCTGCGGCTGGACCGCTATGTCGCACCGTCCGTGGAGAGCCGCATGCGGCCCTGCCTCCTGTTCGTCTTCGGCGGCGGCTTCGTCTCGGGCACGCGCGACGGCGAACCCTACCTCCCGTTTTTCGAGTACTACGCCAAAAAAGGGTATGTGGTCGTCTCGATCGACTACCGCCTGGGAATGCGGGAGCCGATGGAGCGCGGAACGCTCGACGAGCGGAGTTTCGCCCCGGTGTTCCTCGGGGCGCTGGAGATGGCCGTCGAGGATTTGTACGACGCAACGGCCAGTGTGTGCGCACACACCGCTGATTGGGGCGTCGATCCGCGGATGATCGTCGTATGCGGATCGAGCGCCGGAGCCATCACGGTGCTGATGGGCGAGTACGGCATTTCGAACGGCAGCGCCCTCGCGCGGCGGCTTCCCGAGGGGTTCGACTATGCGGGCGTGATCTCCTTTGCCGGGGCGATTTTCGACCCCGACAGCGAACTGGAGTGGCCGCGGACGCCGGCGCCGACGATGCTCTTCCACGGCGATGCCGATCCCAACGTGCCGTACGGCGCCGTGCGCTACGAGGGTGCGGGGTTCTTCGGGTCGGAGTATATCGCCCGGCAGTTTACCCAAAAGCGCTTTCCGCACTGGTTCTACTCGGCCGCCGGGGCCGACCACGCGATCTCCGTGCGGCCGATGTACGAGAACCGCTACGAGATCGACTCGTTCCTCGAAAAGCTGGTCTGGCAGCGGCAGCCGCTGGTGATCGACACCACCGTGGCGCCCGCCGACGAATCGGGCGGCCCCCGCGCCTTTACGATGCGCGACTATATCGAGGCCAATTTCGCCCGCTGACACCCGACACGTAAGGCACGCACAAAAAATCCGCAACCTTTTCGGGGTTGCGGATTTTTCTATTCCACCGTGACCGACTTGGCCAGGTTGCGGGGCTGGTCAACGTTGCGCCCTTTGTTGACGGCGATATGGTAGGCCAGCAGTTGCAGGGGCACCGAGACCACGATCGGCATGAGGCATTCGGTGATGACCGGCACCTCGATCACGTAGTCGGCCGAGCGGCGGACCTCGGTGTCGTCGCGGGCGACGACCGCCACGATCCGCCCGCCGCGCGAGCGGATCTCCTCGATGTTGCTGGCCGTCTTCTCGTAGGTGCGGTCGGGCGTGGCGATGGCGATGGTGGGCATTTCGGCGTCGATCAGGGCGATGGGTCCGTGCTTCATCTCGGCCGCAGGGTAGCCCTCGGCGTGGATGTAGGAGATCTCCTTGAGTTTGAGCGCCCCCTCCAGCGCCGTGGGGTAGTTGTAGCCGCGGCCCAGGTAGATGAAATTGTGGGCATAGGTGAATATCTTGGCCAATTCCGCGATTTGGGACCCCGCTTTGAGTACCTCTTTCAAGGTGTCGGGCAGTGCAAGCAGGGCTTCTGCGACCTCGCGGTAACGGGCGTCGCTGACCGTACCCCGCTCGCGGCCCACGGCCAGCGCGAGCATGGCCATAACCGTAACCTGTCCGGTGAACGCCTTGGTCGAAGCCACGCCGATCTCGGGCCCCACGTGGATATAGGCTCCCGAGTCGGTGGCGCGGGCGATCGAGGAGCCGACGACGTTGCAGATGCCGAAAACGAAAACCCCGGCCCGGCGGGCCAGCTCCACGGCGGCCAGCGTGTCGGCCGTTTCGCCCGACTGCGAGACGGCGATCACGATGTCGTCTTCGCGCAGGATCGGATCGCGGTAGCGGAACTCCGAGGCGTACTCCACCTCGACGGGGATGCGGCAGATCGACTCGATCAGGTGCTCGCCGATGAGCGAGGCGTGCCACGAGGTGCCGCATGCCACGAAGACGATGCGGCCGGCCCGCAGGAACCGCTCGCGGTTGTCGATCACGCCCGAGAGTTTGACCTCGCATGTCTCGGGGTCAATGCGGCCGCGGATGCAGTCCACGATGGTTCCGGGCTGCTCGTCGATCTCCTTGAGCATGAAATGCGGGTAGCCCCCCTTTTCGAGCTGCGAGATCGAGAGCTGGAGCTTGCGGATGTCGATCCGCCCCTCGTGGTTGTCCAGCGTGAGCACCCGAAATGGGGCGTCGCGGTCGAGGACCGCGATCTCTTCGTCGTCGATGTAGACGAAACGGTCGGTGTGCTCGATGATCGACGCCGCGTCCGACGAGAGGAAAAATTCGTCCTCTCCCAGCCCGACGACCATGGGGCTGCTCTGCCGTGCGGCGATGATGCGCCCCGGGCAGCCCTTTTCGAGAATGGCGATGGCATAGGCGCCCACGACCTGCTTCAAGGCCTGCTGCACGGCTTCGACGAGCGTGCAGCCGTTGGTGAGGCGCACGTATTCGATCAGGTTGACCAGCACCTCGGAATCGGTGCTGCTGCGAAACGTATAGCCGTGTTGGATCAGCGCCTCCCTGAGCACGCGGTAGTTCTCGATGATGCCGTTGTGGATCAGGGCGATCGACTCCGATTCGGAGTAGTGGGGATGGGCGTTCACGTCGTTCGGCTCCCCGTGCGTCGCCCAGCGCGTGTGTGCGATTCCGCTCGAACCGCTCAGCGGCTTATCCATGAGGAAATGTTCGAGGTCCGAGACCTTGCCTTTGCACTTGTAGACACTCAGAGCACCCTCCTCATCGACCAGAGCCACACCCGCGCTGTCGTAACCGCGGTATTCGAGGCGGTGCAGACCTTTCAACAGAATGGGACAGGCTTCCCGCCTGCCTACATAACCGACTATTCCGCACATTGCTTCCGTATTTTAGCTCCGCAAAATAAGAAAATTATTTAATAATGGTGCAAAAAAGGGACTGAATTTGCATTCAGCCCCTTGGTAATTGAACTGCAAGTAATTGATTATTCGACGTATCGGCCGATCTCATCCACGATAGCCGCATTGCCCGCCACCAGCGAGACGCCGCGGTCGGCACGCAACTCCCGGATAACGCCCCCGGCCTCGAGCAGGATCAGGCTGCCGGCGGCCACGTCCCACTCGTGCAGGCCCAGCTCCCAGAAGCCGTCCAGAAAGCCGGCGGCGACCGCGCAGAGGTCGTAAGCCGCCGCACCCATGCGGCGCAGGTCCCTGACGTGAGGCAGGATGCGGGCCACGTTCGCGGCGTTGTTATCGGGGTTGCGGTCCTTGTCGTAGGGAAAACCCGTGGCGACGACCGCCGTGGGGAGCGACTGTTTGCCGGCCACATGGATCGGCTGCGGCGTGCCGCCGCCGGTGCTCAGATACGCTCCGCCTCCGCGGGCCGCGGTGAAGAGTTCGTTCAGGTAGGGCGCATAGACCACGCCGACGATCGGCTCGCCCCGGTATTGCAGGGCGATCGAGACGGCGAAGACCGGGAGCCCCTGGCTGTAATTGGTCGTGCCGTCGAGCGGATCGATCACCCAGCGGTAGTCGCTTGCAGCCGCTCCCCGGCTGCCGCCCTCCTCGCCCAGAATCGCGTGGGAGGGCCAGCGTTCCACTATGGCCCCCGCGATCAGCTCCTCGCTTTCGCGGTCGGCGCGCGTCACCACGTCCGAAATGTTGGACTTGGTGCGGATCGCCAGGTCGTTGCCCCGAAAGTAGGCGAGTTGTATCTGCCCGGCCTCGCGCGCCAGGGCGACGGCAAAGGTGAGAAATTCGTCGTACACGGCTATCGCTCCCCGGCGAAATACTTGTAAAACAGCGGGATGGTCCTCAGCCCCATTTCGAACTGCTCCACTCCGTAGCTCTCGTTGGGCGAGTGGATGGCGTCCTCGGCCAGGCCGAAGCCCAAAAGGAGCGACTTGATGCCCAGGATCGACTCGAAGCCGCTGATGATGGGGATCGAACCGCCCGAGTAGAATGGGAGCGGCTTGCGGCCGAAAGACTCGGTGACGGCCCGCTCGGCGGCCCGGTAGGCCGGGGTGTCGGTCGGACAGAGGTAGGGCATGCCGCCGTGCAGCGCCCGGACCGTCACGCGGACGCTCGGAGGCGCAATGGCCTTGAAATGCGCTTCGAACAGTTCGGAGATCTTCCGGTAGTCCTGGTTCGGCACCAGGCGCATCGAAATTTTGGCCGAAGCGCGGGCCGGAATCACCGTCTTGGTGCCCTCGCCGGTATAGCCGCCCCAGATGCCGTTCACGTCGAGCGAGGGGCGGATGCCCGTACGCTCGATGGTCGTGTAGCCCCGCTCGCCCTCGACATCGCCGATATGGAGCGATTTTTTGTACTCCTCCAAGTCGAACGGAGCGCGGTTGAACGCCTCGCGCTCGGCGGCCGTCAATTCGTGTACGTCGTCGTAGAAGCCGGGAATCGTGATGCGGCCGTTCTCGTCGACCAGCGAGGCCACCAGGCGCGTCAGCACGTTGGCCGGGTTGGCCACCGCGCCGCCGAAAAGGCCCGAGTGGAGGTCCTTGTCGGGTCCCTCGACCTCGACCTCCATGTAAGCCAACCCGCGCAAACCGCATGTAATCGAGGGGGTTTGCATCGAGATCATCGAGGTGTCCGATACCAGAATGATGTCGGCCCGAAGCAGCTCCTTGTGCGCTTCGCAGAAGCCGTAGAGGCTCGGCGAGCCGATCTCCTCCTCGCCCTCCAGCATGAATTTGACGTTGCAGGGGAGCGTTCCGGTGGCGCACATGGCCTCGAACGCCTTGGCGTGCATCCACAGCTGGCCCTTGTCGTCGTCGGCGCCGCGTGCGCGGATGCGGCCCTCCTCGATGACCGGTTCGAACGGGTCGGTGCGCCATTCTTCGCGCGGGTCCACGGGCATGACGTCGTAGTGGCCGTAGACCAGCACGGTTTTGGCTGCGGGATCAACGGTTTTCTCGGCATAGACCACCGGGTTGCCCGCGGTGGGCATAACCTCCGCGCGGTCGGCGCCGGCCCGGCGGAGCGCCCCGGCCAGAAATTCGGCGCAACGCTGCATGTCGGGTTTGTGTTCGGACTGGGCGCTGATCGAGGGAATGCGCAGCAGATCGAACAACTCATTGAGAAAGCGATCCTTATTGGCTTCGATGTAATTCTTTACTTGATCCATATCGTCAGTCGTTTTGCTTGGTCAGGATGTAGTGGGCGGCCAGCTCGCCGGTGATGGGCTGCCGGGCGGCGTCGAGCAGACGCAGGCGGTTCTCCTCGACCTTGTAGTAGTCCGGCTCGTCGCCGTCCGAGGGGCGGAGCGTCAGCAGGTTGTCCTCCACGGTGTAGGTTCCCTGCTCGTCGAACTCCGTCCGGCGGTCGATGTATTTCATGTGGAGGTCGTACTTGCCGTCGTCCCGCAGGCGGAGCGTCATCTCGATACCCGGACAGTCCGCGGCCGGGAACGTCCCGGTGTAGGTGCCCTTGTAATCGAGCGACGTCTCGGCCGTGTGCATGTCGGGCGACCGCGTTTCGGTGGCGGCCCGGTCGGCCGAAGCTGCTTTCTTGCGTGTGGAAGAACCGCAGGCGGCCAGTGCAAGGGCGGCTGCGGCGATCAGAATCGTTCTTTTCATATCGGTCAGATTTTGCATATCTCTTTGATTTCGCCGATGAAACGCTGCGCCAGCGCATCGGCTTCGTCCCGCGATTTCGCCTCGGTGTAGACGCGGATGATCGGTTCGGTGTTCGACTTGCGCAGGTGGACCCAGTTTTCAGCGAAATCGATCTTTACGCCGTCCGTATCGTTCACCTGTTCACTGCTGTAACGCGCCTTGATCTCACGCAGTACTTTATCCACGTCGATGGCCGGTGTCAGCTCGATCTTGTTCTTCGAGGCGAAATAGGATGGGTAGGTCGCGCGCAGCGCAATCATGGTCATTCCCTTTCGGGCCAGCCACGTCAAAAAGAGTGCCGTTCCGACCAGCGCATCGCGGCCGTAATGGAGTTCGGGGTAGATCACCCCGCCGTTGCCCTCGCCGCCGATTACGGCGCCGACCTCTTTCATTCGGGCCACCACGTTCACCTCGCCGACGGCCGAAGCGTAGTATCGGCCGCCGTACCGCTCGGTAACATCCCGCAGGGCGCGCGACGAGGAGAGGTTCGAGACCGTATTGCCGGGCTGCCGGGAGAGGATATAGTCGGCCACGGCCACCAGCGTGTACTCCTCGACAAACATCGAACCGTCCTCCGAGACGAATGCCAGTCGGTCCACGTCGGGATCGACGACAATGCCCAGGTCGGCTTTCTCGCGCACGATGACCTCCGAAATTTCGGTCAGGTTCTCGGGCAGCGGCTCGGGGTTGTGGGCGAACTCGCCCGTCGGGGAGCAGTTCAGGCAGACCACCTCGCAGCCCAGCTGATGCAGCAATTCGGGCATGACGATGCCGCCCACCGAGTTTACGGCGTCCACGACCACCTTGAAGCGGCAGCGGCGCACGGCCTCTGCATCGACCGCCGGAAGAGCCAGCACGCGGCGGATATGCTCGGGGTTGAAATCCTCGCGCGCGAGGACATGCCCGATCCCGTCCACCGCGGGGTAGTCGTAAGCGCTCTCTTCGGCGAGTGCCAGCAGCTCCCGGCCCTCGGCATCGGAGAGGAATTCTCCGTCGGCGTTCAGCAGCTTCAGAGCGTTCCACTGGCGGGGGTTGTGCGAGGCGGTGATGATGATTCCCCCGTCGGCGCCTTTGGCGATGACGGCCATCTCGGTGCCCGGCGTGGTGCAGAGCCCCACGTCGATCACGTCGGCCCCGGCCGCGAGCAGCGTGCCTTCGACCAGATCGGCGACCATTCGGCCCGAAATGCGGGCGTCGCGTCCTACGACAATGGTAAGTTTTTTGCCCGGGTTGCGTCGAGCCATCAGACGCGCATAGGCCGTGGTGAATTTCACGACGTCGGGCGGCGTCAGATTCTCGCCCGAGGGGCCGCCGACGGTTCCGCGGATGCCCGAAATGGATTTGATGAGGGTCATGTCTGCAATACTTATATTTATGAAATATTCTCGCCCAAGTTTTGATATTTGAGGTAAAAATAGTACTTTTATGCCAATTCTGAAAATTAAAAAACGACTATTATGAGAACGATACCCGCTTCCGAATTGATTATCAACGACGACGGTTCGATTTTCCACCTCCACCTGCGCCCCGAACAGCTGGCCGACACGGTGATTCTCGTGGGCGATCCGGGCCGCGTGGCGCTGGTGGCCGAGCATTTCGACACCACGGAGTGCCGGGTCTCCAACCGCGAGTTCAACACCGTCACGGGCACCTGCAAGGGCAAGCGCATGACGGTCCTCTCGACCGGTATCGGTATCGGGAACATCGACATTTGCGTCACGGAGCTCGACGCGCTGGCCAACGTGGATTTCGCCACGCGGCAGGTGAAGCCCGAGAAAAAGCAGCTTACGCTGGTGCGGCTGGGAACGTCGGGGGCCATCCAGCCCGACATCAAGGTGGGGGATTTCGTTTTTTCGCGCACCTCGTGCGGCTTCGACGGCCTCTTGAGCTACTACAAGGGGCGCGACGCGGTTTGCGATCTCGATCTGGAGGAGGCGTTCGTGAAACATACCGGCTGGTACGAGAAGATGCCCCGGCCCTATTTCGTCGATGCCGACCCCGCGCTCTTCGAACTGTTCCGCGACGTATGCGTCGAGGGAATCACCATCGCCGCGCCGGGCTTCTACGCGCCGCAGGGGCGCTGGGTGCGGCTCGAACCGCACGATGTGCATCTGAACGAGAAGATCGAATCGTTCGAACTGGGCGGCCGCCGCATCACCAATTTCGAGATGGAGGGTTCGGCCCTGGCCGGTCTGGCGGCCCTGATGGGACACCGCGCCGCCACCGTCTGCACGATCATCGCGCAGCGGATCGCACTGGACGCCTGCACCGACTACAAGCCGTTCGTGAAGCAGATGATCCGGACGGCGCTGGACAAACTCGCTACTTTGTAATCGATTGTAAAACAGAAAATAAACAGAAACAACACCTATGAAATTCACCGTATCAAGCTCGGCCCTGCTCTCGCTTCTGGCAACCACCGGCAAAGTCATCAGCAATAAGAACACACTGCCCATCCTCGACTATTTCCTCATGGAACTCAACGGAAATACGCTGAAAGTCACCACTTCGGACCTCGAAACGACGCTTATCGGGTCGATCAGCGTGGACAGCGTCGAAAGCGAAGGAACCATCGCCGCGCCCGCCAAACTGATGCTCGACTCGCTCAAAGAGTTTTCCGAGCTGCCCCTGACGATCGAGGTCAACGACAAGAACTGGGAGATCAAGATCAACTGGAAGAGCGGTTCGCTCTCCATCCCCGGAGCCAGCGCCGTGAGCTATCCCGCCGTGCCGCAGCTCAGCTCGGAAAAGAAAGAATTGCGTCTGGACGTGGACACGCTGGTGAACGGCATCAACAAGACGATCTTCGCCACGGCCGACGACGAGTTGCGCCCCGTGATGAACGGCATCTATATCAGCCTCGAACCCGAGACGCTGACGTTCGTCGGCACCGACGCGCACAAGCTGGTCAAGTACGAGTCCGAGACGGCCAACGAGGTGACGGCCTCGTTCATCCTCCCGAAGAAACCCGCTACGCTGCTCAAGTCGGTGCTGCTGAAAGAGGACGACGCCATCGAGGTGGCTTTCGACTCAAAGAATGCGCTGTTCAAACTCAAGAGCCACACGCTCGTCTGCCGGCTGATCGAGGGCAATTACCCCAATTACAACGCCGTGATCCCCGCGAACAACCCCAACAAGGTGCTCGTGGACCGCATCGAGTTGGTCAACGGCATCAAGCGCGTGGCGGTCTGCTCCAACCCGACGACCAACCTCATCCGCATGGACATCGCCGACAACCGGATCAACCTCACGGCACAGGACATCGACTTTTCGGTCTCGGCCAACGAGACCATCTCGTGCAGCTACGAGGGGCAGGCCATCACGATCGGCTTCAAATCGACTTTCCTGGTGGAGATTCTGTCGAACATGGAGACCCCCACGGTGGTGGTAGAACTGGCCGACTCGACCCGCGCCGGCGTCTTCAAACCCGTCTACGACGACAAGCAGTCGAGCAGGACGCTCATGCTGCTCATGCCGATGATGATCAACGCCTAACGACCCGCTGAATGAAGTTAAACCTCAAACGCCCGATCATCTTCTTCGACCTCGAAACCACCGGAGTGGACACGGCAAAGGACCGCATCGTGGAGATTTCGATGGTCAAGGTCATGCCCGACGGCGAGGAGATTCCGAAAACTCGCAGGCTCAACCCCGGAATCCCCATTCCCCCCGAAGCGACGGCCATCCACGGCATCACGGACGAGGACGTGAAGAACGAACCGACGTTCGCGCAAATCGCCCGGTCCCTGGAGCAGTTCATCCGCGGCTGCGATTTCGGCGGCTTCAACTCCAACCGCTTCGACCTGCCGCTGCTGGTCGAGGAGTTCCTGCGAGCGGGCGTGGACGTGGATTTCAAACGCCGCAAGTTCATCGACGTGCAGAACATCTTCCACAAGAAAGAGCAGCGCACGCTGGTAGCGGCCTACCGCTTCTACTGCGACAAGGACCTCACCGACGCCCACTCGGCCGAGGCCGACACGCGCGCCACCTACGAGGTGCTCAAGGCGCAGCTGGAGCGCTACGACGACCTGGAGAACGACGTCGAAAAGCTGGCCGAATTCTCGTGCCGCAACGACTGCGCCGACTATGCCGGACGCATCCTCCTGAACGACAAGGGAGTCGAGGTCTTCGGCTTCGGCAAGTACAAGGGGCGCTCCGTGGCCGAGGTGTTCCGTCAGGAGCCCAGCTACTACGCCTGGATGATGAACGGCGATTTTCCGCTCTATACCAAGAAAGTCATCACCGAGATACGCATGCGCGACAAAACCAAATGACGATGAGACGACTCTGCGCCACGGCCCTGCTCGTCGCCTGGGGGCTTTGCGCCCTGGCGGTCGAGAAATCGGGAACCATCGTGTACATCAACGGTTCGAAATACTACATCCACACGGTCCAGCCGGGCGAGACGCTCTACGCCCTCTCCCGGGAATACGAGGTGGGGGAGAAAGTGATCGTCGAGAACAACCCCAAGGCCGCCGACGGGTTGCGGGCTGGGGAGACGGTGAAGATTCCGTTCGTCGCAGCCGTGCCCGCGCAGCAGTCGGAGAAGAAGCTCCGCCGGACGTTCGACATGCACTTCGTATCGCAAGGGGAAACGCTCTACGCCATCGCACGGCAGTACGAAATTCCGATCCGAACCCTGATTGCGGACAACCCCGACCTCGATCCGATCCACCTCCGGCTCGGACAGCGCATTCTGATCCGCAAGAAGCAGATCGGCCGGCAGGACGAAGCCGCGAGCAAATCGCAGTGGGAGGAGTACCGGCAGACGCTCAACAGCGTCTCTGAGCCGGGCACGGCCTACCACATCGTGCATCCGGGCGAGACGTTCTACTCGCTGGCGCGGCGCTTCGGCATCTCCGAGACCGAACTGAGCCTGCTGAACGGCGGTCTGAAAGCCTGTGACCTCAAGGCCGGAGCCATGATCAAGGTGCCGGGAGGTGCGGATGCTGCGACCGACACGACCGCCGGGCACGCCGACAGCGTGCGCATGGAGCCGACGGCTCCGGAGTTCGAGCAGAACCGGGTGCCCGAGATCGAGTTCCGGGCCCTCCGTCAGAGCGAGCCGCTCGACGTGGCGTTGCTGCTGCCCATCGCCGTGGACGAAACTCCGAACCCCAACTACCTGGAGTTTTACCAGGGATTTCTGCTGGCGCTCGACAGCATAAAGACCCGCTACGGCTACTCGGTGAATGTCGATCTCTACAATACGGGGCGCGATGCGGAGCGGATCGAAGAGATCGTCGGCAGCGACTCGTTCCGCGGCACCGACCTGGTCGTGGGACCCGTCTATGAAGAGGGGCTCTATCCGGTCATCCGTTTCGCGGAGCAGGAGCGGATTCCCGTCGTGTCGCCGCTGGCCAACATCACGCGCATGAACAGCGACGTGCTGTTCCAGCTGGCGCCCGACCCGGCGCGCAAATACGAGAAAGTCGCGGACCTCATCAACGGCGACCGGCGCGTGACGCTCATCTATACCGAGAGCACCGACACCGAATTCGAGCAGGAGATACTGGCACTCCTGGGCGACGCGGAGTATACGCGGCACACGTTCAAATACCTGCATCCCACGGCGGTCCGGTCCGATGAAGAGAACACCGGCGACCTGACGCCCCTCTTGGAGAACGGCGACGACAACGTGTTCATCATCCTCTCGGACAACGAGATCGACGTGGACCGCATCCTGGCGGCGCTGGCTTCGGCCGACACGAGTCTCACGAGCCGCGGACGCACGGCACCGCGTTTCGTCGTGCTGGGCAACGCCCGCTGGAACCGCTACAACAACATCGACCGCACGATCTTCTTCAAGGACCGCGTGGTCTTCATCTCCACCTACCACGCCAAGCGCGACAGCCAGGCCGTCGTCGATTTCGACAGCGCCTACATCCGGGCGTTCGGTGCGCTGCCCACGCTCTACTCCTACCGCGGATACGATGCGGCGATGATCTTCGCTCCGGCCATGTACAACGACATCGAGTACGACATGGAGGGGCGCCGCTACACGCCGCTGCAAACCACCTACCTCTTCGGGCAGGGCGAGGGGCGCGCCAACCACCTGAACCGCAACTGGACGCGGGTGAACTACAACAACGACTTTACGATAACCACCGAATGATATGGCTTCGCTGACAAACGGAATACCCGAGAAAACCATCGAACGGCTGAGCGAGTACCGCCGCACGCTGCTTGCCAGCCACAAGCAGGGCATCACCCACATCTTCTCGCACGTGCTGGCCGGCATCCACGGCATCACGGCCGTGCAGGTGCGGCGCGATCTGATGCTCATCGGTTTTTCGAGCGACACCAAGAAAGGCTACGACGTACAGGTACTGATCGAGTACATCAGCAAGATTCTGGACAGCCCCACGCCGATGAACATCGCCGTGCTGGGCATGGGCCACCTGGGCCAGGCCATCACCAAGTATTTCAACGGCAAGGGGTTGGCGCTCAAGATCACCGCAGCATTCGATGTCGACCCCGAAAAGGTCGGCAAGACCATCGACGGCATTCCCTGCTACCACATGGACTCGTTCGAGGGCATGGCCGAGGAGAAAGACATCTCGATCGTGATCGTCTCGTCGCCCACCAAAGTCGCGCCGAACCTGGTGCTGCCGATCATCAACGCCGGAATCAAGGGGGTGCTCAATTTCACCTCCACGCCCCTCAATTTCCCGCAGGGGATCGTGGTCGAGAACTACGACATCACCACGCTGCTCGAAAAGGTGGCCTATTTCGTCAAGGAGAGCGACAACAGCAATTCCTGAGCGATGCGCATTTTCCACGGTTTCGATTCGCTGCCCCGGTTCGAGTGTCCGGCCGTCACGGTCGGCTCGTTCGACGGCGTGCACCTCGGACACCGGGCCATCCTGGAACGGCTGGCGGCCGAAGCGCGGCGGGACGGGGGCGAGAGCATCGTCCTGACGTTCGAACCCCATCCGCGCATGGCGCTGGGCCGTGCTGCGGGGATGCGGCTGCTGACGAAGCTCGAGGAGAAAATCGCGCTGTTGGAGGCCTTGGGCGCAGACCATGTGATCGTCATCCCGTTCGATCGCGCGTTCGCCGCGCTGTCGGGCCGGAAGTTCGTCGAACACTACCTCTTGGGCAAGGTCGGGGCCCGGACGCTTGTGGCTGGCTACAACCACCGCTTCGGGCATGACGCGCGGGACAGCCGCTCGCTGGCCGACACGCCGGGGCTTCGGATCGTCGAGGTCGACGAACGGGTCGTGGAGGGCGACCGGGTCAGTTCGACCGTCATTCGCAGGCTTCTCGATCGTGGCGAGCGGGCCGAAGCTGAACGCCTGCTGGGACATCCGCTGCACGCGGCGGGAACCGCTGCGATCCTGTTCGATCCCATGCGGACAACGGCTCTGAGGGAGCGTCTTGCGGCCCTGTGGGAAGCATCGGTCCGGGCCACGCACACGTTTCTGACCGACCGGGATGTGGCGGAACTGACCCCCTGCGTCCGGGAGGCCGTTGCGGCAGTCGAAACCCTCTACGTCGCATACGACGGTTCCCGGCCCGCCGCTTTCATGGGCACCGAGGCCGGAAAAGTGGAGCTGCTTTTCGTCGCCCCGGAACATTTCGGGCAGGGGATCGGCAGCCGCCTGATCGGAATCGCATGCGAGCGGGGTGTGAATCGGGTCGATGTGAACGAACAGAACCCGGCTGCCGTCGCGTTTTACGAACACATGGGTTTCGAGGTGTTCGAACGCACCGCGACCGACGGACAGGGAAGACCGTTCCCGATACTGAAAATGAAATCGAACCGATAAACTGAAAATCATGTTAAGTCACGATTGTCGGATCCGCGTCTGGTACAAGCATACCGACCAGATGGCGATCTGCCACCACTCGAATTACATTTGTTATTACGAAGCGGCCCGCAGCGAACTGTTGCGCGAACTGGGCATGTCGTTCGCCGAGGTCGAAAAGCGCGGTATCATGATGCCCATCCTGGAGGTGCAGTCCAAATACCGCAAGCCGGCCTATTTCGACGAGCTGCTCACCGTGCGGATCATCCTCAGGGAAATGCCCTCGACGCGGATCGATTTCTTCTACGAAATCTACAACGACCGGGGCGACCTGCTCAACACGGGCATGACCCAGTTGGGCTTCATCCACAGCGATTCGCGCCGCCCGTGCCGCTGTCCGGAGTGGTTCCTCGACCTCGTCCGCAACCGCTGGGAGGAGTAGCAATTCCACCGGAATTATTCCGGAAAATGCAGCACGTACCTTGCCCGATCGGGAGAGGTACGTGCTGTTTTAGCGTGTTCCGGTATTTAGTCAATCATCTTTTGGAGTTCCCTTTTCAATTTCTCGTGGTCGCGCAGGTCGTTGCGCAGCTTGTACGATCCCTCCTTGCCGACGACCACGTAGGAGGGGATGCCGTCGATCCGAAACTGCTCGCACAGATAGCCCCACTGCTTGTCGTTCAGCCGGAAATGCCTGCCCCGAATCGTGGCGATACGGGTTTTATAGGTCACCAGCGGCGAGGTTTCGTTGGCAATATAAATCCAAACCAGGTCGTCGCTCCCGAGTTCGGCGTTTTTCAGCGGTTCCACGGCCTGGATCGCAGCCTGGCAGGGAACGCACCAGGTATTCCAGAAATCGACGAGCACGACCTTTCCCTTGAAAGGCTCGACGATCGCATCGAAGAGTTCGTCGAGGCTCACGTCCGGCGTCGGCTCGATCCGGGCCCTGCCATCCACGGCCGCCAGTTCCCGGCGCGTCTTCGCCCGAATGGCCTCGCAGGCCTCGGCATAGAAAGGGTCCTCGAGCGTGCGGAGCATATTCAGCTCCTCTTCGGTCAACTGGTCGTTCTCGGCTTTCGAGGGCAGGGTCCCGATCCTGTGCAGGGCGACCAGCGTTCCTGCGGTCGTGTTCGCGGCTTTCGCCCAGTCGATCTTCGGGTTCATCGCCGCATCGCGGTAATCGCCGATAAAAAAGCCCATCGGCAGTTTCGGATCGGCAGCGTCGAACAGCTGGCAGACGGCGGCGACATGTTCCGGGCCGATCTCGGCGAACCGGTAATCGATTTTGTCCCGGAGGTCCCACCGTTCGTTCACTGCCCGGTAGTTGTGTTCCAACAGAAACCTCCCCGACGCGATGGCCTGGAGCATCTGCTGCCGCAGCGACAAGAGGGACAGCTCTCGAACCATTTCCGACATGCCGCTGCGGGCGATACTGTCTGCCAGCGTCCGGTATTCCGAGACGAGCATCTGCGTGAACTCGTCCGCCGTCATCCGGTAATCGGCGAAATCGCCCGTATACATTTCGAGTGCGATTCGTCCGCATTCGTTCCGGTCGACAAGCATGTTCAGGTCGGCATAGGTTCCCCGCGCATAGAGCCGCGGTCCGGGATGTCGCTGCACCCGGTTCCGGCGCTGCACGATGGCTTTGCCCGCACTGCGCAGGTCGAGATAGAGGTCGACGGCTTCGCCCGGCGCGATCCAGAACGGCGAGAAATGAACGCCCGTATTGGCGAGGAAAGCGACTCCCGTGCCGTATTGCGCGAACGTGACGGTCGCAACGCCGCTTGCGGGATCGACCCTCGCGTCATAACTCTTCTGACCGGTCAGCAAGGAGTTGACGTAAATAGTGATCCCCCGCAACATCCCCTCCCGGTAACCGAGCAGGTGGAGATTCACGGTCGTTTCGCCCACGGCCAGGATCGGGTCGGGCACGGGACCGTCCTCGGGGGCTTTGCGCAGCTCACGCGGAAGCCCCTCGGGGTATTCGGCATAGGCGGTTTTGCCCGTCAGGTCCACGCCGTAGAGTTTGAAACAGTCGTCGCAGTCCGATTCGATAAAGTCGAACGATTTCGTGCCGAGGGGCAGCGGCTGGAACCGAAGCGCGAACGACGCTTCGCCCGAGTCGGGCATCCAGAACAGCGAGTCGGGTGCGATGCCGTCGGCTCCGGTCAGCATATATTTCCGCCCGCCGGTCCTCAGGTATGATTTCGCGTCGATGCGAATCCACTTTCGGGGCGTGAAACAGGCGTTCATGTGCAGCACGGTCGCCGTGTCGCTCAGGCAGACCTGCACGATGTCGAGCGTTTGGGTATTGGCCGTCTCGATCAGCGGATTTTCCACGATGCGGTTTGCGGGAGTGCAAAACGACAGCAAAGCGACGGCCGCAGCACAACACGGAATCGGGAGATTTCTCATAAAAGTCGGATTTGGCAGTGTTTGCAAATATAACGATTTGCGGCTCCCGTTGTTCTTTGCAGAGCACGAAAAAGGACCGGCGTTTTTTTAAACCCGGTCCTTTTTCGGGAAAATGTTCGCAGCCTATTTCTCGATCAGCGAGATCGACCGCTGGATGAAATCCGAAAGGTTCTTGCCCTTGAGCATGCCGTTGGTCAACAGCGCCAGGTCGATGATCTGCTTGACGAGCCGGTTCTCGCCGCCGATGGCACGCAGCCGCTCGTTGCGCTCGTCGCGCAGGGTGACGATCTTCTTCGAGAGCTCCTCGCGCGTGGATTTCTCCTCGGGGGTCATGTCCTCCTCCTTTTTGTCCTTGACCACCTCGTCGAAACGCTTCTCTTCGGCCACGGCGGCGTCGATCTTCTTGGTGATCGACTTGAGCTTGTCGCCGTAGGCTTTCTCGGCGTCGGCCAGAATGTCGGCCACGATGGGGTGGTTGCCGTTCACGGCGATGGTGAAATCGTCGGGCATCTGGCCGTAGAACTGGCTCATGCCCCCGCCGCCCATTCGGGCCATCTCTTTCATGCGGCGCATGAACTCGTTCTGCGTGATGACCACCGGCGCCTCGTCGGGCGACATGGCCTCGAACGAAATGTGGTAGTGAATCTTGTCGTCCTTGGGCATCTGGCTCTCGAAAACGGGGGTCAGAATCTCCTGCTGGGCTTCGGTGAGCGACATTTTCACGTTCTCCTCCTTTTGGATCAGCTTGTCCACCACGTCGCTGTCGACACGCACGAAACGCGTATCCTTGTTCTTCGATTCGTACCAGTTGACGTAGTGGTTGTCCAGCTGCCCGTCCATCACCAGCACGTCGTATCCCTTGCAGTGCGCCGCTTCGAGGAAGCTGTGTTTGGACACCGGATCGTCCACATAGAGGAATACCACGGTCTTGTTCTTGTCGGTCTGGTTCTCCTTGACTTTCCCGGTGTACTCCTTGGGCGTGAAATATTTGCCCTCGGTGTTCTTCCACAGCATGAGGTCCTGGGCCTTTTCGGCGAATTTCTCGTCGGTGAGAATGCCGTACTGGATAAAAATTTTCAGGTCGTCCCACTTGGCCTCGTAGTCGGAGCGCATGGTGTTGAAGAGCTCCTGCAGGCGGTCGGCGACCTTGCGGGTGATGTAGCTCGAAATCTTCTTCACGTTCGCATCGCTCTGGAGGTAGCTGCGCGAGACGTTGAGCGGAATATCGGGCGAGTCGATCACCCCGTGCAGCAGCGTGAGGTACTCCGGAACGATGCCCTCGACCTGATCCGTGACGTAGACCTGGTTGGAGTAGAGCTGGATCTTGTTCTTCTGAATCTCGAAATTGTTGTGAATCTTCGGGAAATAGAGGATTCCCGTGAGGTGGAACGGGTAGTCGATATTCAGATGGATCGAGAACAGCGGCTCGTCGCTCATCGGATAAAGCTCGCGGTAGAACTCCTTGTACTGCTCCTCGGTGATCTCGGCCGGCTTGCGGGTCCACAAGGGATCGGTGTCGTTGACGATGTTATCCTTGTCGGTATCGACGTATTTGCCGTCTTTCCACTCCTTGACCTTGCCGAAAGCGATGGGCACGGGCAGGAAACGGCAGTATTTCTTCAGCAGCCCCTCGACGGTGGATTCCTCGGCGTATTGGGCACTGTCCTCCGAAAGGTGCAGGACGATGGTGGTGCCGCGATCGTGCTCCTCGTCGGTCTCCTCCATCTCGAATTCGGGCGTTCCGGTGCAACTCCAGTGGACGGTCTTCGCCCCCTCCCGGCAGGACTTGGTGAAGATCTCGACCTTGTCCGAAACCATGAATGCGGAGTAGAACCCCAGACCGAAATGGCCGATGATCGCCTGGTCCTTGTATTTGGCCATGAACTCTTCGGCACCCGAGAAAGCGATCTGGTTGATGTAGCGGTCCACCTCGTCGGCGGTCATGCCCACGCCGCGGTCCGTGACGGTGAGCGTGCGGGCTTCCGGGTCCACCGCCACGCGGATCGTCAGGTCGCCCAGTTCGCCTTTCACGTCGCCCATCGACGAGAGGGTCTTCAGCTTCTGGGTCGCATCCACGGCATTGGAAATCAGCTCGCGCAGGAAAATCTCATGGTCCGAATAGAGGAATTTCTTGATGACGGGAAAAATGTTCTCCGTCGTAACTCCGATTTTTCCGTTTTTCATAGTTTTATCGTTGTGTTTTCTTGATTGTCTGCATCCGCTATCATCAAACGGTGTGCCAGCGCCCGATTTCTGCCAATCTGTCAGTCGGGGCTGACAAAGCCGGTTGCCATGACTGAAATTTTGCGTATATTTGGGCATTTAAAACAACAGAACGATATGGATTTTCTCGCATTGGCCAAGAGGCGGTATGCCTGCCGCAAGTACAGGGACACGAAGGTGGAAAAGGAGAAACTGGCGCTGATTCTCGAAGCGGGGCGCGTGGCGCCCACGGGAGCCAACCGGCAGCCCCAGCGGCTCGTGGTGGTCGAATCGCAGGAGGGGATGGAGCGGCTGGCGCGCTGCACGCGCGATTTCGGGGCGCCGCTGGCGATCGTCGTCTGCGCCGATACCTCCGAGGCGTGGACGCGCAAATACGACGGCAAACAGATCGGCGACATCGACGCCACGATCGTCACGGACCACATGATGCTCGCCGCCGCATCGCTCGGGTTGGACACCCTGTGGGTCTGCATGTTCAAGCCCGAAGCCGTCAGGGAGGAGTTCGGACTGCCCGCCCACGTCGAACCGGTCAATATCCTGCTCGTCGGATACGGCGACGGCGAACCCGCTTCGCCCGACCGCCACGACCTGATGCGCAAACCGCTCGCCGAGACCGTTTTCACGGAGCACTTTTAACGGGACGGCGCTTTTCGCAGCGCATGAAAAAGGGAGGTCGACAGCGACCTCCCTTTGCTTATTCGACATAGAGAGTCTGTAAGGCTGGTATGCGGCATGAAAAAAAGAGGTCGAAAGCGACCTCCCTTTTCGGCTTATCTGGCGTAGAGCCGGAATTTCATGCTCCACTTGCCGCCCGGCTCGATGGCTTGGAAGCCGGCGGCCGCGGGGTCGGAGAGGTTGGGGGCGTTGGTCCACCACGATTGCGGTTCGGGACAGCAGTAGGGGGCCTGACCGCCGTTGTTCCAGATCGTCCAGTAGACGGTCTTGTCGTCCGTTTCGTAGAACGTACGCACGCCCGTGCGGAGGTTTTCGACCACGGCGCCCCGGTAGGGCCTGCCGTCCACCTCGATCTCGCGCAGGGTGAAGCCCGCTTCGATGGGCTCGCAGCCCGTCACCCGCAAGCCGCCCTCGCGCAGGCGGGCGAACTGCTCCGTGAGCGGCAGCTTGCGGCCCGTAGGCAGGTTCCGCTCGCTGAGCTCGACCTGTTCCCCGACCGCCACGCGCATCACGTAATCCGCGTCCGATCCGTCGGCGAACGGAATCCGCATCGGGGTGTGGAACCCCACGCCCACGGGCATCGGAGCGTCGCTGCGGTTGAAGAACGCCACCTCCTGCTCCAGCCCCCCGGCCGTGAGCCGGTAGACGACCTTGCACTTGAACTCGTGCGGAAAGTCGCGGAACACGGCGTCGCTCCCGGCATTCGAGTAGTAGCGGCACTCGACGAGCACCTCCTGGTCGGTTTCGCGGGCCTTGGAGACCGCGAACGGCAGCCCCTTGAGAATGCCGTGGTGGTAGTTGTGCTCCTTTTCGATGGTGATGGGGTATCGGTAGGTACGACCGCCGAACGTGTAGCGCCCGTCCTCGATGCGGTTGGGCGGGAAGAGCAGCGGCAGACCGAACACCTGCGGCCGGCTGCGGAAAGTTTCGATCTCGTCGGCCGCAGGGGTCCTGAGAATCTCGACGCCCAGCCGCGTGTTGTCCAGCCGCACCAGGTTGGCACCCACTCCGGGAATCAGGAGCGCCCGGTAGTCGCCTTTCGAAAACTCCACGGCTTCGAGGCCGTTCCACTCCGTGCTGTGCAGCATGGCTTAGAGGTGCTTTTCGATCTTGGCTTTCAGCGCGTCTTTCGAGCAGGCTCCGACCTGCTTGTCAACCTGCTCGCCGCCCTTGAGGAAGATGATGGTGGGGATGTTCCGTACGCCGTATTTCATCGTGATCTCGTCGTTGTCCTCCACGTCGCACTTGCCGATGACGGCCCGGCCCTCGAACTCGGCGGCCAGCTCGTCGACGATGGGCGCCATCATGCGGCACGGTCCGCACCATTCGGCCCAGAAATCCACTACTACCAACTGCCCCGATGCGAGCAGCTCCTCGAAATTGTCCTTGTTAATCGCTAATGCCATAATAGTAAAATTTTTAGAATGTTATGATGTGTTATCTCAAGCTATCGAGTAGCGTATGCTGTTTTCGTCGAGCCACGAGACCAGCGTCTGCGAAAGACTCACCTTGTGGCTTTTCGAGAAGAGCCGGATCGAGACGTTGGCCTGGGGGTCGTAGACGTTGACCCGCAGCAGCGTGTCGCCGCGCGATTCACGGACTTTTTGCGTAAAATCGCGGATCAGCTCTTCGGTCACCTCCCCGACGAGGAGCTGGACGTGCATCTCGCGGATCATCGTGTCGCGCATCTCCTGCAACTGGACCATCGAAATGATCTTGAACTCCAGTTCCCGATCGTTGTAGGGCTTGGGCTGGACCTTGCCGCGGATGAAGAGGAAATAGTCCGCGAAGAGGTATTTGCGGAAATTCTCGTAGTCCTTGCTGAACAGCGCGAACTCGTGCGTGCCGTTGTAGTCCTCCAGGACGAACTTGCCCCAGGGCTTGCCGGTCTTGGTCATCAGGTTCTGCACGCCGGTGACCATGCCCGCCACGGCGATCTCCTGCCCCTTGAGGGCTTCGAGGTTGTCCAGGTCGGAGAGCTGCGTCTTGCACATGTGGTCGATGATGACCTTGTAGTCGTCGAGCGGGTGGGCCGAGAGGTAGAGACCGATCATCTCGCGCTCCTTGGAGAGCGTTTCGAGCTGCGACCAGTCCTTGCAGGCGGGCAGTACGGGACGCTGAATATCGACGTGGCCGTCGCCGCCGAAGAGACTCTGCTGGGCGTTGTCTTTCTCGGCCTGGAACCGCTGTCCGTAGCGCATCAGTTGCTCGATAAAGGTCACGCCGCTGCTGTCGCGGGCGTCGGCGCCGAAGAACTTGCCGCGGTGGAAGCCCGAGATGGAGTCGAAAGCCCCGGCGTAGGCCAGGTTCTCCAGGCATTTGCGGTTGACGGCCGCGAAATTGACGCGCTCCATCAAATCGTACACGTCCTTGAAACGCCCGTTGGCCTTGCGCTCGGCGATGATGCTCTCCACGGCCGCTTCGCCCACGCCCTTGACGGCCGCCATGCCGAAGCGCACGTCGCCCGCGAGGTTGGCCGAAAAGGTGCGCATCGACTCGTTGATGTCGGGTCCCATGACGCGGATGCCCATGCGCTTGCACTCGTTCATGTAGAGCGTCAGCTGCTTGATGTCCGCGAGGTTGCGGCTCAGAAGCGCCGCCATGAACTCCGAGGGGTAGTGCGCCTTGAGGTAACCCGTCTGGTAGGCGACGTAGGCATAGCATGTGGAGTGCGACTTGTTGAAAGCGTACGAAGCGAACGCCTCCCAGTCGCCCCAGATCTTGTCGCAGATCCGTTCGTCGTGCCCGCGCTGCTTGCAGCCCTCGATGAACTTGGGTTTCATCTTGTCCAGCACGTCGCGCTTCTTCTTGCCCATCGCCTTGCGGAGCGTGTCGGCCTCGCCGCCGGTGAATCCGGCGAGCTTCTGCGACAACAGCATGACCTGCTCCTGGTAGACCGTAATGCCGTAGGTGTCGCTCAGGTACTCCTCCATGTCGGCGATCTCGTAGGTCACCGGCTCCTGGCCGTGTTTGCGGGCGATGAAATTGGGGATGTACTCCATCGGGCCGGGGCGGTAGAGGGCATTCATGGCGATCAGGTCCTCGAAGCGGTTGGGACGCAGGTTCTTGAGGTGCTTCTTCATGCCCGGGGACTCGAACTGGAACAGGCCGGTGGTCTCGCCGCGGGCGAAAACCTCGTAGGTCGGGGCGTCGTCGAGCGGAATGTCGTCGATGGCGACCTCCTCGCCGCGTACCGACTTGACGTTCTCCACGGCATCCTTGATGATCGACAGCGTGCGCAGCCCCAGAAAGTCCATCTTGATGAGCCCCACGCTCTCGACCTCCTTGCCCTCGAACTCCACCACGTTCAGATCGGCGTCCTTGGCCGTGGCCATGGGGGCGAAATTTTCGAGGTCGTCCCGGCCGATGATCACGCCGCAGGCGTGCACGCCGGTCTGGCGGATCGAACCCTCGAGCTTCTCGGCGTATTTGAGCGTGTTGCGGATCAGCTGGTTGGGCGATTCGCGCTCGGCGGCCAGCTCGGGCGACTCCTTGTAGACGAAATCGAACGGGGTCTCGCCGTGCTTCTTGTCGGGCGTGACCTTGTCGGGCACCAGCTTCGAGAGGCGGTCGCTCTCCGAGAGGGCCAGCTTCTGCACGCGGGCCACGTCCTTGATGGCCATCTTGGGGGCCATCGTGCCGAACGTGACGATCTGCGCCACGCGCTTCTGACCGTATTTCTGCACGCAGTAGCGCAGCACGTCGGCACGGCCGTCCTCGTCGAAATCCACATCGACATCCGGAAGCGAGATGCGCTCGGGGTTGAGGAAACGCTCGAACAGCAGGTCGTATTTCAGCGGATCGATATTGGTGATCTTCAGGCAGTAGGCCACCACCGAACCGGCCGCCGAACCGCGGCCCGGACCCACCGACACGCCCATTTCGCGGGCGGCGCGGATGTAGTCCCAGACGATGAGGAAATAGCCCGGAAATCCCATCCACTCGATGGTCGAAAGCTCGTATTGAAGCCGCTCCTCCACCTTGGCGTCCAGCACCTCGCCGTAGCGGCGGTGCGCGCCCTTGTAGGTGAGGTCCTTGAGGTAGCAGAACTGCTTGGCCACCATCAGCTTGTCTTCCATCTCCGGGTCGCCCGCCACCAGCGCCTCCAGTTCGGCCACGCTCGTGCAGGCGGACACCCGCGCGACGAGCTCGTCGCCCTCGATCTTCTTGACGAACGACTCGCGCAGCTCGTCCAGCGCGATGGGGAAATCCTCGGGCGGGGGAAAGTTGGGCATCAGCGGGGCGTGCGTGAGTTCGTACTCCTCGCACTTGGCAGCGATTTCGAGCGTCGTTTCGAGCGCTTCGGGGTGGTCGGGGAAGAGGGCGGCCATCTCCTCGGGCGACTTGAGGTACTCCTGGAACGTGTAGCGCATCCGGTTGGGGTCGTCCAGATCGCGGCCCGTATTGAGGCAGATCAGGTGGTCGTGCGCCGGAGCGTCCTCGGCCAGGATGAAATGCACGTCGTTCGAACAGATATACTTGACGCCGTGCCGGGCGGCCAGCTCCAGAATGGCCTTGTTCACGCGCAGCTGGTTCTCGTAGACATCTGCGTCTTTCTGCGGATCGCCCGAGGGGTGGAGCTGCATTTCGAGGTAGTAGTCCTCGCCGAAGACGTTTTTGAACCACTGCACCACCCGATCTGCCTCCTCCCGATCGTTGTGCATGATCGCCTGCGGCAGCTCGCCGCCCAGGCAGGCCGAGCAGCAGATCAGCCCCTCGTGGTACTGTTCCAGCAGCTGCTTGTCCACGCGGGGCTTGTAGTAGAAGCCCTCGGTGAACGAGTAGGAGACCATCTTGCAGAGGTTGTGGTAGCCCTCCAGGTTCTTGGCCAGCAGGATCAGGTGGTCGCCGGCCTTTTCGTCCTTGTCCTTTTCGAAGCGGTTTTTCACCACATAGACCTCGCACCCGAGGATCGGCTTCAGACCGGCCTCGGTGGCCGTGTCGTGGAAATTCTTGACGCCGTACATGTTGCCGTGGTCGGTGATCGCCAGAGCGTTCATCCCCAGGGCTTTGACCCGCTTGACGAGGGGCTTGACGGCGGCGGCGCCGTCGAGGATCGAGTATTGCGTATGGACGTGCAGGTGGACGAATTCGGGCATGGTCGGACTCCTAAGTGTATTGAGTGAACAAATATAGTGCATTTTTCGGAAAATTCCCGGCGTGACTATTGCAATTTATCAACAAAATGCGTAACTTTAAATATCGAACCAAAACCCGGGAATCATGCAAGACGAAACTATGGTTGTATTGGCGGAGTACAACACCATCACCGAGGCCGAGATCAGTAAATCGATGCTCGACAGCGCCGGTATCTGGTCGACGATCCGCAACGAATACATGTCGGCCATCTATCCCATCGGCACCATGCCGGCCCAGGTCGTCGTCCGCGAGGAGGACCTCGAAAAGGCCCGCGCCATGCTCCACATCCGGTAACGAAAAAAGGAACTCCTCGTGGCAGGGGTTCCTTGCTCGTTGCGTAGCCGGCACAGGGTTCAGGTGAAATTGATCCGCAGCACGTAGGCCGTGCGCTGCGCCACGCCGCGGACCTTGCGGGGCGTCCACTTGCCCCGGCTGTTGCGGATGACGCGCACCACCTCGCGGGCGAGTTTCTCGTCGGGCGTGCGGAGCACCCGGTCGATGGTGATCCTGCCGTCCGGTTCGACCCAGAAGCGCACATGCACCACGCCCTCGCCCCGTCCCTCGTAGCGCTGGTCGTAGCGGATGCGGATGCGCGCCCACTCGAAGAACGACTTGTCGGGGTCCTGGCCCTCGAAGAGCAGCGGGTCGGGGTCCTGCGCGGCGGCGATCTTCTCGACGGGCAGCCGCATGGTGAGCCGCCACGTGTAGGGCACGGGACGGCCCGCCTCGGTGGCGGGGGTCCACGGTTCGAGCCGCGAGAGGGCCTCGGTCAGCAGGCTGCGCGTCGCTTCGCTGGCAGGCTCCACCTCGCGGCGATCCGCTCCCTCGCACGTGTTGTCCAGAAAACGCCAGTCGGTGACCGTTCCCGCGGTGTCGACTCGAAAACGGACGGCCACGCGGGGCGAAAGGTCTTCGGCAGGCACCTCTTTCTCGATGACGATCTTCTCCGCTTCGCCCAGCAGCCGGGCCATGAAGCGCTGGGCGTCGGAGCCCTGGAAACGGGGCGGAACGAGCTGCTGCGCCGCAAGCGGGCCGGCCAGGAAGAGCAGTAGGAGAGCGAGCTGTTTTTTCATAATTCGTAAGTTATTCGTTCCAAATGCGCCACGAGGCTTCGGCCTGGGCGGAGAACATGCGTTCGCCATTCAAAATCCGGGCCCCGCGCTGGCGGCCGTAGTCGAGAAACTGCGTGAGCGGCGGATTGTAGACCAGATCGAACAGGAAATGCGCGGGGGTCACGTACGCATAGGGGATGCGGGGCGCCTCGTCGGCAGCGGGGTAGGTTCCGACGGGCGACGCATTGATTATCAAGTGACTATCGGCCACCACCTCACACGGAAGATTATCATAAGTATAGTTGCCCCGGGCCGGGTCGCGCGAGACCAGCTCGTAGGCGATCCCCCGCTCGGCAAGAGCATACTGCACGGCCTGCGAAGCGCCGCCGGTGCCCAGCACGAGGGCGCGTTGGGGCAGGGCGTCGCCCAGCAGTTCGTCGAGCGAGAGGCGCAGCCCTGCGATGTCGGTGTTGTGTCCTGTCAGACCGTCTGCCGTGCGGCGGACGCAGTTGACAGCGCCGATCATCCGGGCGTCGAACGAGAGGGAGTCCACATACTCCATCACGGCACGCTTGTAGGGGATCGTGACGTTGAACCCCTCCAGCTCGGGGGCTTCGGCCAGCAGTCCGGGCAGGGCGTCGATCGCGGGCAGTTCGTAGAGGGCATAGGCGCAGTCGGTCAGCCCCTCGCGCTCGAATTTGGCGGTAAACCAGGCCGCCGAGGCGGAGTGGCCCAGCGGGCGTCCGATCAGTCCGAAGCGTCGCATGGCTACTCCCCGCGTTTGCGGACGATGAAGCGGGCCGCGCGCTCGATGCCGTAGATCGCCAGAAAACCCGCCGCACAGAGCAGCACCGCCTCCAGAAGCTGCGCATCGTACCCCGTGAGCGCTTCGAAGCGAGCGGGCGAGACGTTGGCTTCGACAAGGGGCTGGAGTTCGCCGTGGCTGTCGGTGTAGGTTTGCAGCACCTCTTTCCAGGGCCACACCTTGTTCAGCGAGCCGAGCATGAAGCCCATCAGCACGGCCACCGTGGCGTCGTGCCAGTGGCGCAGCAGCCACGAGAGCAGGTGCGAGAACGAGACGATCCCCACGACGGCGCCCGCCACGAAGATCAGGATGACCGGGAGGTCGAGGTTGCCGACGGCCTGCATGATGTACTGGTACTTGCCCAGCAGCAGCAGGATAAAGGCCCCCGAGATGCCCGGGAGGATCATGGCGCAGATGGCGATGGCGCCCGCGAGCATCACGAACCACCAGGTGTTCGGCGTCTCGGCGGGGGTGGCGACGGTGATCCACCACGCGACGGCCGCACCGATCGCCAGCGCCGCAACGGTGCGCACGTTCCACCGTCCGACCTGCTTCGACACCAGGATGGCCGAAGCGACGATCAGCCCGAAGAAAAACGACCAGATGGCGATGGGGTGGTGGGTCAACAGGTAGGTCATCAGCCGCGCCAGCGAGAAGATCGCCACGCCGATGCCCAGCAGGACGGGCAGCAGGAAACGCCCGTTGATGTGGCGCCAGAAATCCGCCGGGCGGAACCGCACGAGGAGCTTCAAAGCCGTCGGATCGACCCGCCGGATCGATTCGATCAACTCCTCGTAGATGCCCGAAATAAAGGCGATCGTGCCGCCCGAAACCCCCGGAACGACGTCGGCCATACCCATGGCGCAGCCCTTGAGGGCCAGAATCAGAAATCTCATAGTTCACAGTTTTCTTTACCGCACCGGATCGCTCCGGCTACACGCTGCCCTGCGACACATCGGCCGGCCGGCTAACGGGCCCGACCAGCCCTGCCGCAGGCCACATCGCAAGCGAACCGGCCCAATCGCCGCGCAGAACCTCCCCGCGGATTGTAGTCGTCGACCGGCCACCCGCAGACCGCTCTGCGGACCGTCGTGTCGGCAAACCGCCCAGCCCAACTCCCCGCAGGCAAACCGAGCCCCCGGCCGCAGCGAAACTTTCCGCACAACGGCCCGGCCCGGGGTGCAGGCGGCGCACCCGAAAGCGCGCAATGCCACTCATGCCCGCGGCAGCGGTCCGGGCAATTTGCTTCGGGCAAAGATAACCGTTTTGCCGGAAAGTCGGGTTACGGAACCGTGAATTTTTACTCGGCGGGGACCTCTGCGGCGAAAAATTCGGGTTTGGCCTGCCGGATGAACTCCACGACCTCGTGAAGCCCCTGGGTGAACTTTTCGAAATCCTCCTTGTAGAGAAAAATCTTGTGCCGGTCGTAAGTGACGTTGCCGTCGCGGTCGGTGATCTTCCGGCTCTCGGTGACGGTCAGAAAGTAGTCTCCGCCGCGCGTCGACCTTACGTCGAGAAAGTAGGTCCGGCGACCGGCCTTGACGACTTTCGAGAGGACGACCTCGCCGTATTCCTCCGCTTCGCGGATAGCAGATGATGGTGCCATAGGTTCGGGTTTTAAGGGTCATTTAGGTATATACGAATATACACTATTTTCCCTGAAACGCCAAACATTTCGTGCAAAATTCACAATCCGGAATCGGGCTCGTGTCTGCTCGTACAACTACCGTTACGCCATTACACCGTTACAGGGGGTGTAACGGTGTAATGCGTGTAACCAAAACGAATGACCGGAATCAGGAATCCAGGAGCGGCTGCCCCAGGGTCTCCCACTGCATGAGAATCTCCACCGCCCGGGCGTAGGCGTCGCCACGGGCGCCGTTCATGATGCGGTAGAACGCCCCCGTATCGAAGAGGCGCTGCGCCGTAAGGGCTTTGAGCTGGATGCGCATGAGCGGAGCCGACTCCTCGAACCCCTTTTCATCGAACGCGACGCCCTGTTTTTCGCCCAGCGCCGTGAGCTCTTGCAGCAGCGAATCGGGCACCGTGTAGTTCGCTTCGAACGTTTCGAAATCGGGGCAGGCACGGTCGAGGGCCTCGCGGTTGCGGTCGAGGTAGCTCATCACCAGTTCGTTGACCACACCCCGGCGGATCAGGTCGGCATAGTAGTGCGAGAAGCCCGTCGTGTCCTGCTCCACCACCACATCGGGCCGGATTCCGCCGCCCCCGTAGACCGTGCGGCCCGTACGGAGCGTGCGGTAGGCGGGGGCCGAAGCGTCGAGCGAATCGCGCACCGCATCGTCGTAGCGGCGCAGGTGGTCGAGGTAGTACTCCTTGCGTTTGCCCTGCCGGTAGGGACGCTGGATCACGCGGCCCGAGGGCGTATGGTAGCGGGCCACGGTGATGCGCACGGCGGAGCCGTCGCCCAACGGTATCTGGCGCTGCACCAGCCCCTTGCCGAAGCTCGGGCGTCCCACGACCACACCCCGGTCCCAGTCCTGCACGGCCCCGGCGACGATCTCCGACGCCGAAGCCGACTGTTCGTCGATCAGCACCACCAGCCGCCCGTCGAGGTCCTCGCCGTCGCGCTGCGCCCGGAACGACATGGCCGGCACCGAGCGCCCCTCGGTCGAGACGATCGCCGCACCGCGGGGGAGGAAGAAACCGGCCATCTCGACGGCCTGCTCCAGCAGTCCACCGCCGTTGCCCCGCAGATCGAGCACCAGTCGGGCCGGGCGTCCCAGCTGCTCCCAGGCCCGGCGGAACTCGGTCATGGTGGTCCGGCCGAAGCGGTTGACCTTGATGTAGCCCGCGTCGTCCGCGATCAGGTAAGCCGCATCGACCGTATTGAGGGGTATCTTGTCGCGCACGATGACAAAGTGCAGCCGCTCGGGCTCCCCGTGGCGTACGACATCGATCTCGACCCGCGTGCCGGTCTTGCCTCTGAGGTAGCGGGGCACGTCCGTCTGGCGGAATCCCACCGCATCGAGGGTGTCGATCCGCACGATCCGGTCGTTGGGCAGCACGCCGACGCGCTCGGCAGGGCCTCCGGCGATGGTATTCACGACCACCACCGTGTCGCGCATGATGGCGAACTCGACGCCGATGCCGCTGAACTCCCCGTCGAAACTTGCCTCGACGCCTTTCATCTCCTCGGCCCCGATGTAGGCCGAGTGGGGGTCCAACTCTTCGAGCATCCCCTCGATGGCGCCCTCGACCACGGGTCCCATCTCCACCTCGTCGACATAGAGGCTGCTCAGGTAGCGGTAGGCCTGCACGAATTTCTGCAACTGCTCCACGGCGTCGCGCTCCTGCGCCGCGAGGGGCAGGACGATAAGGGCCAGGAGGGCCGCAAGGAGGGGCTTATAATTCATAATTCACAATTCAAAATTCATAATTACGCGGGACGGGGCGGTGTCTTATCACTTGCGAGCTCCCGAATACGAGCGTGTTGCAGAAAACATTTTCGATCCCCGAGCAGCGTCGAGGGGTCGCAAGCCAAAAACACCCAGCGGAAGATTCCTCGCATCCGCTCGGAATGACCTTTCACCTTTCACTTTTCACCTTTCGACGGGTACCTCCGCACAGAACGCCAGCGCCGGTTTCTCCAGCAGCTCGTCGTACCGCACCTGCCGCTGTTCGCCGGTGCACATGTCCTTGATATTGACCGTGCCCTCGGCCAGCTCGCGCGAACCGATGATGGCCACGCGGGGGATCGAACGGCGGTTGGCATAGTCCAGCTGCTTCTTCATCTTGGCGCTCTCGGGGTAGATTTCGGCCGCGATGCCGGCCCGGCGCATGCTTCGCAGCAGCCGCAGCGACGCCAGTTCCTCGTCCGGCCCAAGGTTGACCAGCAGCAGCTGCGTCGAGGAGGCGACCTCCTCGGGAAAGAGCCCCAGCGCGGACATGACGTCGTAGATGCGGTCGGCGCCGAACGAGATGCCCACGCCCGACATGCCGGCCATGCCGAAGATGCCCGTCAGGTCGTCGTAGCGGCCGCCGCCGGAGATCGAGCCGATGGCGTGGTCGAGGGCCTTGACCTCGAAGATCGCGCCCGTATAGTAGTTCAAACCGCGTGCCAGCGAGAGGTCCAGTTCGACGGGCAGCTCCACGCCCAGCCGCGCGACATAACCCAGCACGGTCTCCATCTCCGAGATGCCCGCCAAGCCCGTTTCGGAAGCCGAAAGAACGGTTCGCAACCGCTTGAGTTTTTCGTCGTTGGTGCCGCTCAGTTCGAGTATCGGTTGCAGCCGCTCGACAGCCTCCGGCGTCAGTCCGCGCTCCAGCAGTTCGGCCCGCACGTTGTCCAGCCCGATCTTGTCCAGCTTGTCGATGGCCACCGTGATCTCCATCATCTTGTCGGCGTGGCCGATGGCCTCGGCGATGCCGTAGAGAATCTTGCGGTTGTTCATCTTCAGCACCACGCGGATGCCCAGTGCCCGGAACACCTCGGCGACGATCTCCACCAGCTCGACCTCGCACAGCAGCGAGCGCGTGCCGATCACGTCGACGTCGCACTGGTAGAACTCGCGGTAGCGCCCTTTCTGCGGCCGGTCGGCGCGCCATACGGGCTGTATCTGGTAGCGTTTGAACGGGAACGTCAGCTCGCTCTGGTGCTGCACGACGTAGCGCGCAAAGGGCACCGTCAGATCGTAGCGCAGCCCCTTTTCCGAAATGCGCGAAGCCTGGCGCACCTCCTCGTCCGAGAGCCCGGCGGCGTAGTCGCCCGAGTTGAGGACCTTGAACAAGAGTTTGTCGCCCTCGTCGCCGTACTTGCCCAAGAGGGTGGAGAGCAGCTCCATCGAGGGGGTTTCGAGCGGGGCATAGCCGTAGAGGCGGAACACGCGGCGGATGGTATCGAAAATATAGTGGCGGCGCATCATCTCGGCCGGAGAGAAATCGCGCGTGCCCTTGGGGATGGATGGTTTTTGCATGGCAAAAAAAAGAATTAAAAATGAAAAATTAAGAATTAAAAATTGAGAGTGAAACCGGAGTTTGTAAATGAGCTGATGATATATCTGCCTGAACTTTTCATTTTTAATTCTTAATTCTTAATTAGGAAACTAATTTTCGATTAGTTTCCTGTATTTCACCCGGTGGGGCGCGGTGTCCTCGCCCTGGGCCTTTTTCCAGGCTTCGTACTCGGAGTAGGAGCCCTCGTAGAAGACCACCCGCGAATCGCCCTCGAACGAGAGGATGTGCGTGGCGATGCGGTCGAGGAACCAGCGGTCGTGGGAGATGACGACGGCGCAGCCCGCAAAGTTTTCGAGGCCCTCCTCCAGCGCCCGCAGCGTGTTGACATCGATGTCGTTGGTCGGCTCGTCGAGCAGCAGTACGTTCCCCTCCTCCTTGAGCGCCAGGGCCAGGTGGAGGCGGTTGCGCTCGCCGCCCGAGAGCATGCCGCATTTCTTCTCCTGGTCGGCGCCCGAGAAATTGAAGCGCGCCACGTAGGCTCGGGCGTTGACCTGGCGGTTGCCCAGCAGGATGAGGTCCGAGCCGCCCGAGATCACCTCGTAGACCGTCTTTTCGGGATCGATGGACTTGTGCTGCTGGTCGACGTAGGCCAGTTTCACGGTCGGACCCACGCGGAACGACCCCTCGGTCGGACTCTCCAGCCCCATGATCATGCGGAAGAGGGTGGTCTTGCCCGTGCCGTTGGGGCCGATCACGCCCACGATGCCCGCGGGCGGCAGCGAGAACTCGAGCCCCTCGTAGAGCACGCGGTCGCCGAACGCCTTTTTGACCCCCTGGGCTTCGATCACCACGTCGCCCAGACGCGGACCGTTGGGGATGAATATTTCGAGCTTCTCCTCCTTTTGTTTGGCGTCCTCCGACATCATTTTGTCGTAGGCCGTCAGACGCGCCTTGGACTTGGCATGACGGCCCGAGGGCGACATGCGCACCCACTCCAGCTCGCGTTCGAGCGTCTTGCGGCGCTTGGACTCCTGCTTCTCCTCCTGCGCCATGCGCGTGGTCTTCTGCTCGAGCCAGCCCGAGTAGTTGCCTTTCCACGGAATGCCCTCGCCGCGGTCCAGTTCGAGAATCCACCCGGCCACGTTGTCCAGAAAGTAGCGGTCGTGCGTGACGGCGATCACCGTGCCCTTGTACTGCTGGAGGTGCTGTTCGAGCCAGTCGATCGACTCGGCGTCGAGGTGGTTCGTCGGCTCGTCCAGCAGCAGCACGTCGGGCTGTTGCAGCAACAGGCGGCAGAGGGCCACCCGGCGGCGCTCACCGCCCGAGAGATGGCGGACCGATTCATCGGGATCGGGACACCTCAGGGCATCCATCGCCCGTTCGAGCACGCTGTCCAGCTCCCAGCCGTTCACGTGGTCGATCTGCTCGTACAACTCGCCCTGCCGTTCGATCAGGCGGGCCATCTCGTCGTCGTCCATCGGCTCGCACAGTTTCTGGTTGATCTCTTCGTACTCCTTGAGCAGCGCCACCGTCGAGGCGCAACCCTCCTCGACCACCTGGCGGACGGTTTTCGTGTCGTCCAGCTGCGGCTCCTGTTCGAGATAGCCCACCGAGTAGCCGGGCGAGAAGACCACCTCGCCCTGGAAATTCTTATCCAGTCCGGCGATGATCTTCATCAGGGTCGACTTACCCGAGCCGTTCAGACCGATGATGCCGATTTTGGCGCCGTAGAAGAACGAGAGGTAGATGTTGTTGAGGACTTTTTTCTGGTTGGTGAACGTCTTGCTCACGCCCACCATCGAGAAGATGATTTTTTCGTCTGCCATATTTTTGTGCTGTTTGTTTCGTATTCGTGCAAAGATACAACGCAATAACGGATTTCGGAAACAATCGGTCGGGAAAGTTGAAACGATCCGTTACAGCCATTACATCCGTTACACCCCTGTAACGGTGTAATGGGTAATGCCTCCATCCGTTCCTGTCCGTTACACGCGTTACATCCGTTACACCCCTGTAACGGTGTAATGGGTAATGCCTCCATCCATTCACGTCCGTTACACCCGTTACAGCCGTTACACCCCTGTAACGGTGTAATGGGTAACGGGGCGTTCCTTGAGCCTAAGGAGGGACGGCGTTCGATTCCTGTCATTCCGAGCGGATGCGAGGAATCTGCCGCTCACTGTTTTGCCTTGCGACCCCTCGACTAAGCTCTGTGATCGTATATACATATAAATCAATTAATTATATAATATATATATTTATATATATTCCGTTACACCATTACACCGTTACAGGGGTGTAACGGATGTAATGGCTGTAACGGTACTTATCAACCCTCGCTCCCGTTACACATTACACCGTTACAGGGGTGTAATGGCTGTAACGGATGTAACGGTACCTACCATCCCTCGCGCCCGTTACACATTACACCGTTACAGGGGCGTAATGGCTGTAATGGCTGTAATGGCTGTAACGAAAAACCCCGGCCGTGGGGCCGGGGCTGGTGCCGAAGCGGCAAGGACCGCTAATAGTTCTCTTTCTTGGGCTCGAAATAGGCCTGGGGGTGCTTGCAGGCGGGGCAGATCTTCGGAGCCTCGGAAGCCTCGCAGACATAGCCGCAGTTGCGGCACTGCCACCAGATTTTGCCGTCGCGCTTGAAGAAATTGCCGTCCGTGAGGCGGCTCATCAGCTTCAGGTAGCGGCTTTCGTGCTCGGCCTCGACCGTCGAGATCATCTTGAATGCCGTGGCGATCTCGGGGAAACCCTCCTCCTCGGCCACCCGGCCGAAATCGCGGTAGAGGACATCCCACTCCTCGCGCTCGCCCTGGGCCGCTGCCAGCAGGTTCTCCTGCGTGGTGCCGATGGGGCCGGTGGGGTAGCTGGCCGTGATCGTGACGTCGCCGCCCTCGAGGAACTTGAAGAAGCGCTCGGCGTGCTCCTTTTCCTGCTCGGCGGTCTCGAGAAAGACGCCCGCGATCTGCTCGTAACCCTCTTTTTTGGCCTTGCTGGCGAAGAATACATAGCGGCTGCGGGCCTGGCTCTCGCCTGCGAACGCCTTGAGCAGGTTCTGCTCGGTACGGGTACCTTTGATGCTCTTTTCCATAGTGTCGAAATGTTTTGGTGTATCGTTTATTTTCCGACGACAAAGATAGCGATTTCTCGGGCAAAGCGTCAAGAAATCGCTATCGTTTGTTTTGATGGGGCTATTCGGATTACTTATAAAGCCGTTCCCGTCAACCGGTCCATATCGTCGCGGAAAAGGCGATAGGCTGCCGGCAGCGGGGCGGTATCGGCCGCAGCGGGCGGCAGGACGCGGTAGTCGGGCAGCCGGACCCAGACCGGTATGGTCTCCAGCGAGTAGGTCATGCGGCCGTCGGGGTGCTTCGCGGCCCCGATGCGGGCCACCAGACCGCCGTCGGTATAGCGGCGGCGCTGGTTCGAAACGAAATTGCCCAGCGAATAGAGCACCACGTGCGCGGAGTCCGCCTCCCAGGGCTGCACCACATGCGGGTGGCTGCCGACGATCAGATCGGCTCCGTGGCGCCTGAGAAAAGCCGCCAGGGCGCGCTGCGAGGCGTTCGGCTGCCGCGCGTACTCGTCGCCCCAGTGGATCGAAACCACCTTGCAGTCGACCCCCGCTTCGGCAGCCGCAGCCAGATCGCGGGCCATTTGCACCGTGTCGATCCGGTTGACGAGCGTCCCGGCGGGCACGGGCAGCCCGTTGGTGCCGTAGGTATAGTCGAGCAGGGCGAAGCGGATACCGCGGCAAGTGAGGTAGAGCGGGTTATTTTTCTTGTAATCAGCAGAATCGATGAACACACCCGTGCGCCGGATGCCGCAACTGTCCAGCTCGGAGGCCGTGGTCCGCATGCCCTCGCCGCCGCCGTCGCAGCAGTGGTTGTTGGCCAGACACGCCACGTCGACCCCCGCGCGCCGGAGCGCCCCGGCCAGCGCCGCGGGCGAGCGGAACTGAGGATAACCCGCGTAGCGGTCCCGGCGCGTGAGAGTGGTTTCGAGGTTGACGACCACCAGATCGGCCCCCTCGAACAGCGAACGAACCGCTCCGAGCGATGTGTCGTAATCGAATCCGCCGCCGCAGCGGGCCGCTTCGACCTGGGGCAGGTGCTGCATCACGTCGCCCGTGAAGAGCAGCTCCACGCGCACCGGAGCGGGCCGCTCCACCCTGGGGTTGAGGTAGGGCAGTCGACCGGGCAGCGAGCACGCCGCAAGCAGCAGGATGGATCGCAACGGCAGCACGTGGCCCTATCGTTTGGGATTGCGCGGGAACCAGCCTTTGGCGACCCGTTTCCGCTGCTCGAACAGTTCGCCGATCGACCAGAGCGACGAAGCGCCCCAGACGGCCAGCAGCGTGGACCACAGCACGTGCCGCACGGCCACCGAAGCCGCGATGGCGGCCAGCCCCATCACGAGAAACAGCCACCAGATCCGTACGCCGTAACGGTATTCGCCCCGGATGACCAGGGGATGAAACAGGCCGATAATCAAAAAGGTAGCAACCCCGATCACCAGACCCGTGAGGTTGTAGCGTGCAAGGAAATCAAACAATTCAAAATTCATAATTCACAATTCAAAATTCATAATTACGCGGGACGGGGCTGCCTTTTCACTTACGCTCCTCGACTGCGCTCGGGGGGGGGACCGCCCCTCGACGCTGCTCGGGGGTAGAGTGCGAGCCAGTTTTCGATCCACAGCGACAGTCGAGAGGAAACAGTCAGCGGAAGATTCCTCGCATCCGCTCGAAATGACCTTTCACCTTTAACCCGCCTGCGGCGGCTTGACTTTGCTAACGCTCGGCATAGCCTGCAAGCAGTCTCTGCACTCGCTCAACCGCAAAGTTCACTTTTCACCTTTCACCTTTCACTTTTCACCTTACTCGCGGTCCGCAGCCAGCGGCGGGCGTAAGACGCCCGTTTTAAGGGCGGCAAGCGGTCCGGGCGCTTTCGAGCCGGTTCCGCGCTCCCCGGTTTTGCGGTCCGCAGCCAGCGGAGGTCTGCTCGAAGCCTCTGGCGGAGTGCAGTCCTCCGCCCGGGGTGGCTGCGGACTGCCGCCGCTTCCAGCGGCGACTTCTTTGCTATAGCCTGCAACCCCTCGTCAGGCTCGGGGATCGAGAACACTTTTCACTTTTCACCTTTCACCCGCCTGCGGCGGTCTCTCCGCCGCCCGTAAAACGAACCTCTCAGGTTTGCAAAGATACGCAAAAAAACGGGCGATCCGTCTGGACCGCCCGCCAAAACCGGAAGACCGGTTAGAAATTGTACTGAATCATCAGATTGGCGCGGTTGGCATGGTTGGCGTTGCCGTTCATGTCCTTGCGCGAACCGTAGAGGTACTCGGCCCCGATCTTGCAGCGCGGGGTGATGGCGCAGAAGATATTGCCGAAGATGTAGCGGCCGCGCTTGTACTCGTCGTCCGAGTAGTAGCCGTGGTTGCGGCGCACGTTGACCTCCGAATAACCGCCCGAGAGCGCCAGACGGCGCGTCAGGTTGAGCTGTGCGGCAGCCTGCCAGCCCCACATGGGCATGGTCTGGATCTTGTCGGCATTCTGCGGGTTGGGCGTAAAGTCGAGGCCCGAGCCCGTGAGGTCCTGAATGTAGGGGGTGATGCCCTCGCCGTAGACGCCGTTCATGAACAGGCGCAGCGGACGGGCCACCTTGATCGTACCGCTGAACTGAGCGCCCCAGCCCAGCAACGTGGTGTTCTTGCTGGTGCGCAGGTTGCGGATATACATGGTGCGCACGACGCCCGAAGCGCGGATGTGGCTTTCGCGGTTGTTGCCCCACGAGAGTTGCAGGAAAGCGGGGAAATCGGGCACGCGCTGCCGCAGCTCGGCGAAATTGTCGTTGTAGGTGCCTTTCACGTTGGGCATTTCGGCTGCGACGCCGAACTGGAGCCGGTCGCGGGCGAACGAAACCTCCCAGCGGATCATCGTTGCAAAGTTGAAATTATAGGCGTTGGGACCCTGGAAATCGATCGTCTCGGGAGCGGCCTGCAAGTCGCAGAAAGTCGTCACGTCGCGTCCGAACGTGAAGCCCAGGAACGACACGTAAGCCGAACGCAGGCGGGGCGTGTAGCTGTTCTCGGCTCCGCCGCGGAAATCGGAGTCGATGAAGACGACCACGCGGCCCAGCGCGCGCGAATTGGTGATGGCTTTCAGGAAGACGCGCGAGGTCGTGGCGTCCATCATCAGCTTCTGCTTGGTGTTGTAATTGCCGTGTACGGGGATGTCGTAGGGGATGAAATCGATGTTGTCGACAATGCCGTCGAAATCATAGCCTGCACGCAGCCGGATGAAACCGCCCACTGCCAGCGAGAATTTGTTGTTCTTGGTTGCGAACAGGAATTGGGGCTTTTCAACCTGCTGGAAACCAGGGCGATGGGTCTCAATGTAGTCCTGCGTGGCATTGGCTATCGCCATGCGATTGAGGGCTGCCATCTGCTGGGCCGGGCCGCAGTTGTACACAGTGTCCACCTCCTGCACCGAGATGAGGTAGACCGTCGGCGAATACTCGCCATTCTGGGACGAGCCCGAATAGCGTTGGGCCGATGCGGTGGTTGCAAACAGCAGAGCCACAATCAAAAGTCGAAATGTTTTCATAAGCCGAATAAATTTGGTTTTTTTAATTAACTTGCTTGGTCGATATGTTTTGCTTTTGGAACACAATGAGTTAATATTCACCGGAAATTTAGCAAGTTGTATGCCAAAGAAACCGCACGGAATTTGATTTTCTCGGACGGAACCCAAAAATCGCTATCTTTGCCTGCACGACAGGGGTTGCGACATGAAGGGAAGAACGCAGCAACCGTTTTGCAGGGCCGCCTGCGTGTTTTCTAATATAAAAAGGTATATATGCTTCTGGTAATGATTCTGACTCTGGCCCTCGGCGCCGCAACTGCCGATTTTTTCCGCCTGCACCGTCTCCGGCGCCGGGGTGCGGCTGCGGCACGGCTGAGGCTGCCGGCCGCCTGGGCGGTCCTGACGGACCTGCTGCCGCTGGCGGTGGCGGTCTCGGGCGTGCTCGTGCGCGACAACACCCCGGCCTACATGTGGTTCGCCATGTGGGCGCTCTGGCTCTGGCTCGCAACGGTCCTGCCCCGGCTCGTTTTCTACCTCTTCGAGCTGGTGCGCCTCCCCCGCACCGGCAGGGTGCTGGGCGTCTGCGTGGCCCTGCTGATGATCTGGGGCGCCACGACGGGACGTACCCGGCTGCATATCAATAGGGTAGAGGTTGTCAGCTGCCGCATTCCGGCGGGTTTCGACGGCTACCGCATCGCGCAGCTCTCGGACATTCATCTGGGATCGGTGGTGCGGCCCGCGCGGGAGTTGCAGCGCATCGTCGACAGCGTGAACCGGCTGCGCCCCGACCTGGTGGTTTTCTCGGGCGATCTGGTAAATATCCGCTATACGGAGTTGGATTCCACGGCGATGCGCATCCTGGCCGGATTCCGCGCGCCGGTGGTCTCGGTCACGGGCAACCACGACGTCGGGGTTTACGTCAAGGACACGACGGCGCTGCCTGCCGCGGAGAACCTGCGCCGGGTCATCCGGCGGCAGCAGGCGATGGGGTGGCGGGTTTTGCAGGACACGACGCTTTACCTGAGATCGCACGGCGACAGCATCTCGCTGTCAGGCATTTCGTTCGACCCGGAATTGCGGAAGAAGCGCCACGACAAGGAGCTCCCGCCGGTCAGCAAAGCGGCCTACCGCGGGGTTCCCGACACGCTCTACAACATCACGGTGGTCCACCTGCCGCAGTTGTGGCCCCAGATCGCGGAGGCGGGGTACGGCGACCTGACCCTCGCTGGCCACGTCCACGCCATGCAGCTCAAGGTGCGCCTGCTGGGGCGCGCCTGGTCTCCGGCCCGGCTGCTCTACAAGCGCTGGAGCGGACGCTACGACGAGGCGGGCAGCACGCTATACATCAACGACGGCACGGGGTGCGTGGCCTATCCCATGCGGCTGGGCGCCTGGCCCGAGATCACCCTCTTCACCCTCCGACACGACCCCTCATGCGAATAACCCTCTCCGCCGCGGTCACGGCCGACGGCTACCTGGACAGTTGCGCCCCCGAGCGGCTGATTATCTCGACCCCCGAGGACTGGGCCGCGGTCCACGCCCTCAGGGCCGACCACGATGCCATCCTGGTCGGCGCCGAGACGCTCCGCTGCGACGATCCGGCCCTCGTGCTCCGGGACCCGCAGGCCCGCCTCGCGCGCATCGAAAAGGGCCTGCGGCCCGATCCGACCAAGGTGACGCTCACGCGCTCCGGACGGCTCTCGCCCGGCCTGCATTTCTTCACGCAGGGAGAGGCCGACCGGTATGTTTTTTCGACGCATGAATTGCCTGAACTCTCGTCTGTTGCCACGGTTATTTCAAGCAATGGCGAACCCCTGACGGCACGCTTCGTCGTGACCGAACTCGAAAAGCGGGGGATCGGGCGCCTCTTCGTCGAGGGCGGCTCCCGCATACTCGGTCTCTTCCTCTCGGAGCGTATGGCCGATACGCTCCGGCTGGCCGTCAACCCGGCGCTGCGCCTCGGTCCCGGACAGGGGGGCCGTGCCCGCTTCGAACCCCGTTTGCCCGCGGATACGCCCTGCCGGGAGGAGCGGCTCGGCGGCATGGAGGTTCGCACCTGGACCCTGCATCCCGATACCACGGAGGAGGACCTGGCCTATCTGCGGCTGGCCATAAGCGAGAGCCGCCGCTGCACGCCCGCACCGACCTCGTATCGTGTCGGTGCCGTGGTTGTTGCGGCCGACGGGCGCGTTTTCAAAGGTTATACCCACGAAACCTCTCCGACCCACCATGCCGAGCAGGAAGCTGTCGCCAAAGCCCTCCAGGCCTGCGCCGAACTGCGCGGGGCGGCGATCTACTCCTCGATGGAACCCTGCTCCACACGGGCGAGCGAGCCGGAAAGCTGTTCGCAACTGATTCTGCGGCACGGTTTTAGCCGGGTGGTTTTCGCACTCTACGAACCCGACCGTTTCGTCTGCTGCCGCGGGGCCTTGCTGCTGCGGGAGGCGGGGGTGGATGTGCGGGCCTATCCGTCGCTGGGCGAAGAGGTGCTCGCCGTGAACGCCCACCTGTGGCGGTAACGGGCGCAAAATGTGTCCTAAAAGCCCAATATTGGTCTAAATGGCTTCACTAAAGTAGTTTTATAACGGTTTTCGGTTATATTTGCCGCATAAATGCAAACGATATGAAATCAGCAATCTGGATAGCCCTTGCGGCGGCCGTGTTCGTCCCGGCCGGAACCGCATCCGCGCAACAGACGAAGCGGACGCTTTCGCTCGACGAAGCGATTGCCGTCACCCTCACGGAGAATCCGGCGATGAAAGCGGCCGCCTACGAGGAGCGGGCCGCCATGCAGCAGCGCCGGGCCGCCATCGGTCTGCGCATGCCGCAGATCAATGTCACGGGGGCCTATGCCTATCTGGGCAAGGACATCGGTTTCGATTTCAACGAGATGAAAGGTCCGGCCAAAGAGATAGCGGGCCAGGTGCTCGGCAGCGGACTGGTGCCGCCCGAGTTGATCCCCTCGATCCAGGGCCTTTTGAACCCCCTGATGAACGCCGACTGGTTTCTCAAGGTGCAGGACCGCAGCCTGGGCTTCGTGGGCGGCGAGGTGACCCTCCCGATCTGGATGGGCGGCAAGATCAACGCCGCCAACCGGGCCGCGAAGATCAACGAGCGCACGGCCGCAGCCGAGGGCGACCAGACGCGCAATGCGCTGGTCTCGGAGCTCGTCGAGCGCTATTTCGGCCTGTCGCTGGCCATGCAGGTCGTCGAGGTGCGCCGGCAGGTGGTCGAGGGGGTGCGCAAGCACCTCCAGGACGCCATCGCTCTGGAGCAGAACGGCATGCTGGCCCAGAGCGAACTCTACTACGTGCGTTTCAAGATGGCCGAGGCCGAGCGCGAGCTGGCCGATGCGCAGCTCAAAATGCAGACCGTTTCGAGCGCCCTGTCGAACACCCTGGGACAGCCCAACGACTGCCTGCCCGTCACGGCCATGTTCCTGCTGGAGCGGATCGAGGACCTCGCCTACTGGCAGCAGCTGGCCGCCGCGCGCAACCCGCTCCTCAATCAGGTATCGCTCAAGCGCCAGTTGGCCGAAGAGGGCGTGCGCGTACAGCGGGCCGACTTTCTGCCGCAGGTGGCGGCCATGGGCGGCGGGTCATTCTACAACTACCAGGTGGCCGGGCTGGTGCCCCGCTGGGCCGTCGGCGTGGGGGTGAACATCAAGATTTTCGACGGTCTGAACCGCGAATACAAGTACTCGGCCGCCAAGCAGACCGCCCGCCGGGTCGGGGAGTTGCAGAACAAGGCCGGGCGGGACATCGCGGTGCTGGTCGAGCAGCTCTACAACCAGCTGCTCAACTACCGCAACCAAATGGTTTCGATCGACGCCTCGCTGGCGTTCGCCGAGGAGTACCTGCGCATGAAGAACGCCGCCTTTCTGGAGGGCATGAGTTCGTCGACGGACCTGATCGACGCCGAGCTGAACCTGGCCAAGGTGCGGGCCGAGCGCCTCGAAGCGGCCTACAACTACGACCTCGGGCTGGCCCGGCTGCTCGAAGCGGCCGGTATCAGCGACGAATTTCCCGCCTATGCCCGCCGTGCCGATGCCCGGGCCATTCTTTTCGATCAAAAATAAAACACGGACGATATGAAACGAAACAATGTTATCGGAATCCTCGTTGCGGCGGCGGTCATCGTCGTCTCGGTCGTACTGATCAGCTGGTACCTCACCCGGCGGACGCCCATGCTGATCCAGGGCACGGTGGAGTGCACGACCTACAAAGCCTCGTCGAAAGTGCCCGGACGCATCGACTGCATGAAAGTACAGGAGGGCGACCGCGTGGAGCGGGGGCAGCTGCTCTACACGCTCTCCACGCCCGAACTGGAAGCCAAACTCACGCAGGCCGAAGCCGCCCAGAGCGCCGCCTCGGCGCTGGACGCCGCCGCCGTGGCCGGTGCGCGCGTGCAGCAGATCGAAGCCGCACTGAACATGTGGGAAAAGGCCCAGGCCGGGTTGGAGCTGGCCCGCAAGACCTACGAGCGGGTGAAGAACCTCTACGAACAGGGGGTCGTTCCCGAGCAGAAACTCGACGAGGCCTCGGCCAACTACAATGCCCTGAAAGCCACGGCGCAGGCCGCGCAGGCGCAGTACCAGCTGGCGCGCGACGGCGCCCGCAAGGAGGACAAGGAGGCCGCTGCGGCCCGGGTCCGTCAGGCGCAGGGGGCCGTGCAGGAGGTCGAATCCTACATCTCCGACGCCCTGGTCTACTCGCCCGTCACGGGTGAAATCTCGACTGTCATCGCCGAAGAGGGCGAACTGGTCGGCAGCGGCTACCCGGTGGTGGCCATTCTGGACATGAGCGACATGTGGGTGACGTTCAACATCAAGGAGACCCTCATGCCGCGCATCCGCATGGGGACCCGCATGCGGGGCTTCGTGCCGGCTTTGGACTGCGACGTGGACCTGCACGTCACCTACATCGCCCCGCAGGCCGATTTCGCCACTTGGGCCGCAACCCGCACGCAGGGCGGCTTCGACATCCGCACGTTCGCCGTGAAAGTCAAACCCGAGGCCGGCGTTCCCGGTTTGCGCCCCGGCATGAGCGTATTGGTGGACTGGGACCAAATCGAAAACTAAGCGATGCCCGGCTTCCTCCGAAATACGGGTGCCGTCCTGCGGCGCGAAATGGTACGCCTGACGCATCAGCCCATGTATTTCTCGCTGATGCTCGTGCTGCCCGTGGTGTCGTTCGCGTTCTTTGCCCTGTTGTTCAACCAGGGTGCGATCCGCAACATCCCCATCGCCGTGCTCGATGAGGACAACACCACGCTCTCGCGCAAGGTCGTACAGATGATCGACGACACCCCGACGGCGCTGGTCGCATACGGCATTCAGGACATGGACGAGGGCGAGCGGCTGATGCGCGAGGGACGGATCATGGCCATTATCCAGGTCCCGGCATTCTTCGAGAAGAACATCCTGAGCAACAGCCAGACCCACATCGAGAATTACGTCACGGGGACCAACATCACGGTCAACGGGCTTCTGTCGAAAGACATCCAGACCGCCGTGACGACCTTCACGGCCGGCATACAGATTCAACTGCTCACCAAGCAGGGACTGACCGAGCGGCAGGCCATGGCGCAACTGATGCCCGTGCGGTTCGACAAACACGTACTGTTCAATCCCCATATCAATTACGGCTATTACCTCTCGCCGAGCTTCATGCCGATGATGCTGCTGATCTTCGCCGTGATGACCACCGTTTTCGCCATCGGCACCGAGCTCAAGCACCGCACGGCCCGCGAGTGGCTTCTCACGGGCGGCGATTCGATGACCGCGTCGCTCTTGGGCAAACTGCTTCCCATCACCGCCGGGCTCTTCATGATCTCGCTGGTGATGCTCGTCATCATCTTCAAGATCGTCGGCACGCCGCTGAACGGCAGCCTCACGGTGATTCTGGTCGGCACGCTGCTCTTCCTTTTAAGCTACCAGTCGTTGTCGGTGATGATCGTGGCCCTCCTGGCCAACCTGCGTCTCTCGCTCTCGATCGGCGGAGGCTACTCCGTGCTGGCGTTCACCTTTTCGGGTCTCACGTTCCCGATCATGGCCATGTGGGAGCCGATGCGGTGGGTGAGCCGGATCTTTCCGTTCACCTACTACACCGACATCTTCGTCGACCAGATGCTGCGGGGCGCCCCGGCCGTCTACTCGCTGCCCGACCTGGGCTACATCGCGCTCTTCATCGTCCTGCCGCTTCTTGCGCTGCCGCGCTTGAGGAGGGTCTGCACCGAGGAGAAATTCTGGGGACGGCTGTGACCGATAAGAATCAAGAATTAAAAATTAAAAATTAAGAATTGGGGGGCGTGACATGACAAGATTCTCGAAGCAGATAAAATCCTACCGGCAGCAGCTGGGAACGGTCATGCGCAACGAGTTCCACGCGGTGTTCAGCGACGAGGGGGCGCTGCTGATCCTGGTCTTCGCGCTGATTATCTACGCCACGGCCTATTCGCTGGCCTACGGCTCGCAGGTGCTGCGCGACGTGCCCATCGGGGTGATCGACGAGAGCCGCACCGCGGCCAGCCGCAGCCTGATCCAGACGTTCAACGCCGGACCGAACACCTACGTGGCCTACAACCCCACCTCGATGGAGGAGGCCAGGGAACTCTTCTACGGCCGCCGGATTTACGGCGTGGTCTACATCCCCGAGTCGTACGAACGCGACCTCTTGGGCGGTTCGCAGGCCAATGTGGCCATCTATGCCGACGCCAGCTACTTTCTCATGTACCGGCAGGTGTTCCAGGAGCTGGTCACCACCATCGGCAAGACGGGCGCCATGGTCGAATTCCAGCGCCTGATCGCCAAGGGCGCCAACATCCCGCAGGCGCAGGCCACCGTGCAGCCCGTGATCTACGAGGCGCACAACCTCTTCAACCCCTACCTGGGCTATGCCACTTTCGTCATGCCGGCCATCATCATGGTCATCATCCAGCAGACGCTGCTCATCGGCATCGGCATGGTCGGCGGCACGTGGCGCGAATTCGGGCTCTACCACAAGCTCTGCCCTCCGGGACGGCGGCGCATGTCGACGCTTCCGGTCGTCGTGGGGCGCGCGCTGGTCTACGGAGGCATCTACGCCGTGACGAGCACCTACATCCTCGCATTGCACTACCGGCTGTTCCACTATCCGATGAACGGGGCGACGGGTACCGTCGTGCTCTTCATGCTTTGCTACCTCGCGGCCTGCATCGCGCTGGGAATCGCCCTGTCGACGCTGTTCCGCTACCGCGAGAACTCGCTGCTGCTCCTGCTATGGACCTCGATTCCGCTCCTGATGCTCAGCGGCGTTTCGTACCCCCGGGAGGGCATTCCCGACTGGCTCTTCACGCTGGGGCAGCTCTTCCCCAGCAGCCACGGCGTCGCGGGCTTCATCCGCATCCAATCGATGGGAGCTTCGACGGGCGAGGTGTTCCAGGAGATCAAGATGCTCGTCATCCTGACGGTGGTCTACGGCGGACTGGCCGCGATCGGCACCCACCAGGTCATCGGCCGCGAACTGCGCGAACGCGCAACAACCTGTCTGAGAAAACCATGAAACTGACTTTCGAGGCGCCGCTCCTTGCCGTGCGCGACGTGGAGCGCTCCAAACGCTTCTACTGCGAACTGTTCGACCAAAAGGTCGTGCTCGATTTCGGCGAAAACGTCACTTTCAGCGACGGGTTCGCCATTCAGGAGGGATTCGACCGCCTGACCGGCATTCCCCGGGCGTCGATCCGCGAGCGGCCGCACAACATGGAACTCTATTTCGAGACGAACGATCTGGAGGCCTTTATGCAGAAGCTCGAAGCGCTGGACAATCCCGTCGAGCTGCTCCATCCGCCCCGCACCTATCCGTGGCGGCAGCGCGTGGTACGTCTCTACGACCCCGACGGCCACCTGATCGAGGTGGGCGAAGCGATGCAGATCGTCGTGCGGCGGTGTCTGCGAGAGGGGCTTACGCCCCAACAGACGGCCGAAATCACGCAGCACCCGCTGGAGTTCGTCCTCCGATGCGCCGAAGAGTGCAAATAAAAAAGTCAGGCCCGAAAGCCTGACTTTTCCGTCAATGCCGGAACATGCCCGGAGGAGGTCCGCCGGGACCCATGCGTCGTGAACCGGACGCCGGCTCCACGCCTTCGTAATCTTTCACGTTGCGCGACCCTTTCTTGCCGAAGCGCCGCAGGTTGTAGGTGAACTGCACCATGTAGTAGCGGCCGACGACGCTGTTGGTGGCGTTCTGCGTCCACCCCGAGCCGGTCGAACGGGAAAATGCCTTGTTCTGGTTGAAGAGGTCGTTCACGCCGACCATCACCTCGCCGCGTTGGTTGCGGAATACCTTTTTGCCGATATAGGCGTTGCAGAGCAGGTAGTCGTCGTTGTAGTTGTTCGTGAATCCGAGGTACTGCGTGTAGGCGAGCGATCCGGTGAAAGTGAAGCCAAGCGGCAGGACGAATTTCATGTTGCCCTGTGCCGTGTGGTTGAAATAGCGGTTCTTGCCGACGCTCTTGTCGATCGAGTTGGTCGCCTCGTTGTAGGTGCCGTTCCACGAGAGGGTGAAATCGACGTTCTCCGAGATGTTGCTGCCCAGCACGGTGCGGAAATCGTAGCCCATGTTCTTGGCGTCGTTGCGCACGCCGTCGATGGCGCTCGGGGTCTTGGAGTAGACGATGCCCGCCATGACGTTGAAATTGCTCCGCAGGAACCCGACCGGCAGGCCGTAGCTCAGGTGGGTCATCAGGCTCCGGTAGCCGTTCATGTTCACCGGCCGCGAGTATTGGAGGTAATTGTAACCGTTCTGCACGTCCGGAATATCCACCGTCCCGTTGTAATGGACATCGGAGGTTATGTAATCCTGCGCCGCGCTGAACGAGAACATCCACATGAACGTACGGCCTTTCTCGACATTCGAATTGGTGTAGTGGAAATTGATCCGGTGGTAGTAGGAGGGGTTCAGATCGGGGTTACCGCTCGAAATGTATTGTGCATCCGATATGTCGAAAACGCTCTGGAGCTGCGTCACGGAGGGGTTGTCGGTATAGGACGAGACGAAGAGCCGCAGCGAGTTCTCGCGGTTGATGTTGAGCTGCCCCATCATGAAATAGGTCACGTCGTTGTAGTTGTGGCGGATCTTCTCGGCGTTGTCGCGCAGCACCTGCCCGTCGAGCGCCGAACGCTGGTAGTAGACGTTGGCCACGAACGTATTGCGGTCCTTGGAGTAGCGGAACCCGGGACCCACCCGCTGCGTGAGGTAGTTGCTCTCATAGGAGTTCGAGAGCGAGGGGGTGGGCTGCCGTCCGGCGATCGAGAAATCGCCCAGCGTCTCGTAGCTCTGCTTGTCGCGCTCCTGGTGCTCGTAGCCGAGACGGTACTGCATGCTGACCTGCGCGTGTTCGGCGACCGGCTCGGTATAGGTGAACTCGCCCCGCAGCGAGTAGCTGCTCGACGGCGCCAGGTTGCGCAGGTAGCGCAGCCGGGTGTAGCCCGTCGTGTCCCAGCCCCAAGGGGCGTCGACGCCTGCGGGCCGATCTTCGAGATAGCCCAGCAGGTTGGAGCTCGACGAGGAGTTGTTGGTGTTGTCCGAGTAGTTCACGCGGCCGTCCACGGTGATGGTCCGCCCCGTCTTGCCCAGTTTGGCGCGGTAGGTGGCGTTGGTACGGAGGTTGTAGCCGTGCCTGAGGCCGTCGCTGAAATTGTCGATGCGGCTGAAGCCGTTGTCGCCCCACTGCCAGCCGGCGGTCGAACTGAGCGGATCGTTGGACTGGTAGCTGAATCCGGGGCGGATCATCAGGTTCTGGTTCTCCGAAATCTTCCACTCCAGACGGGCGTTGAAACGGTGGTTGAATGCCCGCGTGTCGGAATAGCCGCGGGTCGAGAGCGTATCGACGTAGGGCGTTTCGTACCACTTGTCCACCGTCGAACGGTTCTCGGTATGGGTGTTGTTGAAGAAATAACTGCCCTGGAACGTCACCTGGTCGCGTTTGCCCCACGTGTCGGAGTAGTTGACGCCCAATGCGTTGACCGTAGCCACGCCGCTTTGCGGCCGGACCATATACTGACCGACGCCGCCCCGGCGGCGGCCGCCCGAATTGCCCGAGACGCCCAGAATGTCCTCGAACGAAAAGTTCTGCTGGTTGATGTTGTTGAACAGTCCGATGAAAGAGATCCGGCTGTCGCCGCTGAAGACGTTGGCATTGCCGCCCGCGACGTATTTGAACTTGTCCTCGGTCTTGGTGTCGGCATCGTAGCCCACACCGGCATAGAGCTTGCCGAACTGGCCCTGGCGCATGTTGGCGCGCGTGACGATGTTGATGGCCTTGTAGCCCTCGCCGTCGTCCATGCCCGAGAACTCGGCGGCGTCGGAGAGCTTGTTGTAGACCTCGATGCGGTCCACGGCCTCGGCCGGTAGCGACTTGATGGCTGTCGTGACATCCTCGCCGAAGAACTCCTTGCCGTCCACGAATACCTTTTTGATCTCCTCGCCCTGCGCTTCGACCGTGCCGTCCGACACGGTAATGCCCGGCATTTTCTTCAGCAGCCCCTCCACGTCGGCGTCGGCCACGACCTTGAACGCCCCGGCGTTGTAGCTCACCGTATCGCCTTTCTGCGAGGTGCGCAGCGCCTTGACCTCCTTGACCACCGTTTCAATCCGCACGCCCGGCTTGAGCTTCAGTTCGCCCAGGTTGAGTTTCGCGGCCGAGAGCTTGAATGCCATCTCGAGGTTATCGTAACCCAGGAACGCAACCGAAAGGGTATACTCGCCGTAGGCAAGCCCCGGGATCGACAGCGCCCCCTTGTAGGCCGAGGTGAAATACTGTTTTTTGTCCGGAGTCTTGACCGGAGCGACCGTCACGACGGCCCCGGCGACGCTTTCGCCGGTTTCGGCATCGACCACGGTCGCCGAGACGGTGCCCCGCTGGGCGAACGCAGCGGCAGCGACGAGCGTCGCAAGCGCAGTCAGTAGTATTCGTTTCATCTTTAATGCTTGTTTGCCTGTGTATTTTGCGTCTGCGAAGATACTCTTTTTCCCGCAGATTCCGGTTCCGGGCCGGGTGAATCGACAAAAAAAGGGTGTCAGTTGACCAACCGACACCCCTTGCGACCGAGCGGTCTTCCGACTCCGAGCCGCTATTTGCGCGGACAATCTTTTTTCGAATCCCCGCAGTTGCGGTTGTTCATGCAATCCTTGTTGCCCTTGTTGTTCTTGCCCATGCGGTTGTGATGCATCTCGCCCGGACGGGGGCCCTGCATCTGCGACCACTCGACGAACTGCTCGGTCGTGAGCACCGATTTCATCTTCTCGGCCTCGGCGTTGCGTGCGGCGCGCATCTGTTCGCGCTGTGCCTGCATCTGCTTGATCTGCGCGAGGTTGATGTCGTAGACCTGCTTGGCCTGCGCATCCGTAAGCTTCAGCCGCTGGGTCATGCGGTCGGTCATGCGCTGCGCCATCTGCTCGACCGTGGGACGCTCCTTGGTCTGGGGAGCCATTTTCCGTTCCTGTGCGAAAGCACCCGTTCCTGCCATCAGGCAAAGAGCCATTGCGGCTGCAAAAATTTTCTTTTTCATCGTTTTTGAAATTTTGGTTTGTCCATCGATTCGGACCTCGTTCATCGGGGTCTTACGTTGCAAAGGTAGGGCCAAAACGAAAACCCGAAGCCGGAACTTCGGGTCAAACGGAAAAACCGCACGGTCAACCGGCTACCCGGCGGGGTGAACCGACCGCAGCCAGGCCTTGAATTCGGGGACGCGGGCCTTGGAGATGACGATCCGCTCGGGGGTCGGGACGGTGAGATGGAGCGCCAGGCGGCTGCCGAACCAGACGACGATCTCCCCGACGGCCCTGCGCGAGACGATGAACTGGCGGTTGGCCCGGAAAAAATCCGCCTCGGGAAGCAGCGTCTGCAACGCTTCGAGCGTCTTGTCGAGCGGATAGACGGCGCCGTCGAAGCAGCAGGCCGTGACCTTTTCGTTGGAGGTATAACAATAGGCGATCTGTTCGCGCCGCAGGGGGATGATCTTGTCGCGCACGTGGACGAGGAACGTGTCCTCCTGCTGCCGTTCGGCCAGCTCCCGGACGCGCGAACCGTATTCGAGGCGCTCGCTGCCCGTCAGCCGGCGCAGCTTTTCGAGCGCCCGCGCCACGTCGGCGGCGTTGATGGGTTTCAACAGGTAGTCGATGCTGCTGACCTTGAATGCTTCGAGCGCATACTGGTCGTAAGCGGTGGTGAAGATGACCGGAGCGGTGATCTCCACGGCACGGAAAATCCGGAACGACTCGCCGTCCGCGAGGTGGATGTCCATGAAGAGCAGGTCGGGCTGTGGGTTGGATTCGAGCCAGGCGACGCTCTCCGAGACGCTTTCGAGTGTGTCGAGAATCTCCATTCCGGGCGCCACCTGCCTGAGAATGGCCCGCAGGTTCTGCGCGGCGGCGGTCTCGTCTTCGATAATCAGTGCTTTCATTGTCCGGCGGGTTTCTGAAGCGGCATGCGCACGGTGAAGGTATGCCCGTCGTCCACGATCTCGATGTCGCGTCCCGTGATGAGACGCCAGCGGTTCGAGAGGTTTTCGAGCCCGATGCCCGTCGAGGGTTCGGCTTCCAACTTGGGTACCTTGGGGTTCGAAATCTCCAGCCAGCCGTCGCGCGTGCGGATCGAGACGTGAAGCGGGTTGTTCCGGGTGATGGTGTTGTGTTTCACGGCGTTGCCGATCAACGGCTGCATCGTCAGCGCCGGGAGCGTCCATTGCAGGTAGCGCTCCTCCACGTCGATGTCGAAGAAGAGCTTGTCGGCATAGCGGATGCGGAACAGGTAGCTGTACGCCTCGACGAATTTCAGCTCCTCCTCGAGGGTCATCAGCGTGCTCTGCCCGTTCTGGATGATGTAGCGGAACGTGTAGGAGAGCTGGTCGATGTAGGTGAGGGCTTTCTGGTCGAGCTTTTCGCGCACGAGCATGGCCAGCGTGTTGAGCGAATTGAAGAAGAAATGGGGATTGATCTGCCCCACGAGCATGTTGTAGCGCGTGGCCAGGTTCTCGTTCTTGAGCCGCTCGTTCTCCATCACCACGGCCTGCTGGCGCGAGATGAGCACATAGGTCCAGCCGAAGAGCATCGAGACCACGACGGCGAACGAGCATTTGAGCAGCAGCATGTAGTCGAGCATCCGGCCGCCCATGAAATTCAGTTCGATGCGTCCCGTGTGCCAGTCGGTCACGGGGGCCAGCAGGTAAAGTCCCACGGCGGCCGCAAGGCACCACATGCAGCGGCGCGCGAACCGGCCCGGGGTGTAGTTCCGCCGGACCGACGTGAGGATCGAGAGCAGAATAAAGGATACGAGCAGGTAGTAGAGCAGTTGCAGCGACATTTCCACCGTCTCGGACGGGCGGTTGAAGAGGGCTCCGTAGTCGAACTCCCGTCCGTTGCGCATGCGGACCGCCGTCAGCATGGGGTGGGCGCCAGCACGGCGCGGCACGAGGTCGGCCACGAGCCGGTCGCCGTCCCGCAGATTGAGCCGCCGGATGCGCTGTATGGTCACGTAGACGCTGTCGCCGCCCGGGTAGATCAGGTAGCCGTGGCCGTCGGGACTGACCGAAAGGACCCCCTCCCCGGCCCGTCGGACGATCCGTTCGTCGGGCGGCTTGGGCTGCTCGCTCCGCTGGTCGACGAAAAACAGCAGCAGGTAGGAGAAATTCACCACCAGACTCACTGCCACGGCCACCAGCAGGTTGAGCACGACAGGGGCGTATCTCGATTCACGCACCATGCTGTTCCTCCTTATACCACGATGCGTAGAGCATGTAGTCGCGGGCCGTGCGGCGGATGATCTCCTCGCGCTGCTCGGGAGTCACCTCCTTGACCTTGCGGGCCGGAACGCCCGCATAGACCGAGTCGGGTTCGAGTTGCGCGTTCGAAAGGACCAGCGCGTTGGCGGCGATGATGCAGCCCGAGGGGATGTGCGCATTGTCGAGCAGGGTAGCGCCCATGCCGATCAGGCAGTTGTCGCCGATCACCGCACCGTGGATGATGGCGTTGTGGCCCACCGAAACGTCGTTGCCGATGATCGTCTGCGACGGGTTCTTGGCCCCGTCGTAGATCGTGTGGAGCACCGCGCCGTCCTGGATATTGGTCCGGTCGCCGATCACGATTTTGTTCACGTCGCCCCTCAGTACCGCATTGTACCAGATGGAGCAGTCCCGGCCGACGGTCACGTCGCCCAGCAAGACGGCCGTTTCGGCCAGAAAGGTATTTTCTCCCACCACGGGTTCGTGCCCGCGCACTTTTCGAATCAATGCCATAATTTACTCTTTGTGTTTGGCTTCCCGCCATAGCTCCTCCATGCGGTCGAGCGGCATGTCATGCAGTGTAACTCCCTGTTCGGCCGCCTTTTCCTCCATGCAATCGAAGCGGCGGATGAATTTCTTGTTGGTCCGTTCGAGCGCCGATTCGGGGTCCACGCCGTACAAGCGGCAGGCGTTGACAAGGGCGAAGAACAGGTCGCCGAACTCATCCTCCATTTTACGCTTGTCCGAGGCCCGCATTTCGGCCTCGACCTCGGCGATCTCCTCTTTCACCTTGTCCCACACGTCCTCCTTACGCTGCCAGTCGAACCCCGTTGCGGCGGCTTTCTCGCCCACGCGGTAGGCCTTGACCATCGCGGGCAGCGAGCGGGGCACTCCGCCGAGCGTACCGCTCTTGCGGTTCTTCTTGCGCAGTTTGAGCGCCTCCCAGTTCTCCTTGACCTCCCCGGGCGTGTTGGCGTGAATATCCCCGTATACGTGCGGATGGCGGTAGATGAGCTTGTCGCATACAGCGTCCGCCACGTCGGCATAGTCGAAAGCTCCCTCTTCCTCGCCCAGCTTGGAGTAGAACACCACATGGAGCAGCAGGTCGCCCAGCTCCTCCTTGATACCCTCCAGGTTGTGGTCGGTAATGGCATCGGCCAGTTCGTACGTCTCCTCGATGGTGTTGCTGCGCAGCGAATCGAACGTCTGTTCCCGATCCCAAGGGCATTCGCGGCGGAGGGTGTCCATCACCTCCAGCAGCCGGGCCGTGGCCTTCAGTTTTTTATCTTCCATAGTTATCTCACACCCGAAACGAGGTGTCTTGCACCCGCAAAGGTAGCAAATCGGCGGAAAAAATGTAACTTTGTTCCCGACAAATATCCGACCCCCGCATGAAACTACGCATCCTCATTCTCCTGGCGGCCCTCTTCGCAGGGCTCGACCAAGCCCATGCACAACCCGCTCCGGCCTGCCGCACCGACCGGGAGGGCGCTTTCGAGTTGACCCGGCAAACCGCGATCTGCTTCGAAAAAGGGCTCGCGCCGCTGGCCGACTACCTCCTGGAGCATACCAACGTCGAAACCGCCAGCGATCGTATCTCCTCCGACCCGGCCGTCGTGCTCGAAACCGATCCGGCTCTGGCCGACGAAGCCTACCGGCTCGACATCGGCACCGAACGCATCCGCATCACGGGCGGCGGTTACGGCGGCGTGTTCAACGGCATTCAAACCCTCCTGCGGGAGCTGCCGCCCGAGGTCTACGCCAAAGCGTGTCCGCTGCCCGTCCGGATCGGCTGCACGGCGATCGAGGACGCCCCGCGCTTCGCCTACCGCGGGATGCTGCTCGATGTGGTGCGCACGTGGATGGATGCGGATGCTGTGAAGCGTTATATAGACCTGCTGGCCTATCACAGTATCAATAAATTGCACCTTGTCCTGTCGAACGACGAGGGGTGGCGGATCGAAATTCGTTCGCACCCCGAGCTGGCCCCGACGGGCGGTTTTCGCGGCGGCGATTCGCCCGTGCGGGCGATCTGGGGCAAGTGGGAGGAGAAATACGGCGGTTACTACACGCAGCAGCAGATGCGCGGGATCGTTGCATACGCCGCGCAGCGCAACATCGAGATCATCCCCGAGATCGACCTGCCCGGACACAGCCGCGCTTTCGGATCGGTCTATCCCGAGATTCGCTGCAACTACCGGCCCGACACGGTTTCGACCAACGGCTACGACTACCGCTCGGCGTGGTGCGTGGCCCGCGAGGCGAACTACGGGATACTCGAAGACATTTTGGGTGAAATCTGCGCGCTCTTTCCCTCGGAGTACATCCATGTGGGCGGCGACGAGGTCGATATGAGCCAGTGGGAGCGCTGCCCCGACTGTCGGGCGCTGATGCGGCGGCTCGTAACGGACGACCCGCACCGGCTGGAGGACCTCTTCATGGAGCGCATGGCCGCAATCCTCGAAGCCAACGGCAAACGTCCGGGTGTCTGGAACGAAGCGGTCCGGACCGGAGCGTTCACGCGCCGGAGCCGCGCCTACGGCTGGGAGAGCATCGAGGCGTGTCTCGATGCCGCGGACAAAGGCTACCCGACGGTCGTGATGCCGGGGCAGTATTTCTATTTCGACATGCGCCAATCGCAGCACGAGGAGGGCCACCAGTGGGCCGCGATCTTCGATGCCCGGAAAGTCTACGGGTTCGATCCCGCCGAACTGGGCTTCACGCCCGCACGGATGCAGCACGTGGCGGGGCTCGAGGGTTCGTTCTTCAGCGAAGCCTACGTTTCGCACGAGCCCGAGAAGCCCGATTACATGGACTACATGTGTTTCCCGCGCATCTGCGCCCTCTCGGCGGTCGCCTGGGGCAGCGGCGGAGAGTGGGAGGAGTACTACCGCGCCCTGCACGACCGGCACTACGACCGCCTGGCGGCGATGGGCATTCGGTTCCGGCTCTTCCCGCCCGCAGTGCGCTACGAAAAGGGGCTGTTCAGCGCTTCGACCGACGACGGGGCCGAAATCCGCTACCTGGTCGGCGATTCGCCTGAGGAGCATCGCTATATGGGGCCGATCCGCACGGACAACCCCCATCTCTTCCGATTCTTCACGCGCTACAAGACGGCCCGCAGCCCCTACGTGGCCGACAAATCGTTCTACCGCACCGCTGCGCCCGCACTGACGCTCACCTCCTCGATGGGAGAGAGCCGCAAATTCCCCTATGCCAACGCCTCGTCGTACCGGGGCGCCAGCTGCACGGCCCGCGCCTGCCGCGAGGGAGACTGGGTGCTCTATGCGTTCGACAAACCCGTTGCGTGCCGCGAAATGTTCCTACAGACCGGCACGCGCCACCTGCCCAAATACATTCTTACGACGGGATACGCCGAGGTTTCGTACGACGGCACGACGTTCGAGCGCGTCGCCGAACTGGAAAAGGGCGCCGTCACGCTGCGGCCCGAAAAGCCTGTGCGGGCCGTGCGTCTGGTTTCGACCTGCCGGGACAACGGCACGCCCTATGTGATGGTTCAACCGCCTGTCGTCAAACCTGTTTTATAATAGCGATATGAACAAACACAGATTCACGAAATGCGTGGCGACGGTAGGATTGATCCCGCTGGCTGTCGGGTGTGCACAGACGGCCAAGCAGCAACGGCCCAACATCCTCTTCATCCTTTCGGACGACCACACCTCGCAAAGCTGGGGCATTTACGGCGGCGTGTTGGCGCCTTATGCCCACAACGCGAACATCGCCCGCCTGGCAGCCGAAGGGTGCGTGCTGGACAATGCTTTCTGCACCAATTCGATCTCGGTCCCCAGCCGGGCCGCGATCCTCACGGGACAGTACAGCCACCTGAACGGGGTCTACACGCTCGACGATGCCCTGTCGCCCGAGCGGGACAACATCGCCAAGCGGTTGCAGCAGGCGGGCTACCGCACGGCACTGTTCGGCAAGTGGCACCTGAAAAAGGAGCCTGCGGGATTCGACCGCTACGAGGTGTTCCACGATCAGGGCACCTACCGCGATCCGGTATTCAAAAGCCCCGAAAACTGGGTGGACGACGACAAGGGGATCGGCGGCACGGTCGAAAAGGGCTTCTCGACCGACCTGGTGACCGATAAGGCGATCCGCTGGATGCGGGAGCGCGACCGGAGCCGACCGTTTTCCCTCTTCTGTCATTTCAAGGCCACGCACGAACCCTGCGACTTTCCCGAACGCTTCGCCCGCCTCTACGACGGGGTGACGTTCCCCGAGCCAGAGAACCTGCTGGAGTTCGGTTCCGCGCAATCGGGCCGCACATTCCCCGGACAGCCGCTCGAAACGATGGCGTGGCGCTGGCAAAAGGCATACACCGATCCGGAGAACTGGTGGACCTACTATCCCGAGCTGCCGTTCGAGGCCGACGGGCTCGACTCCGTCGCAACGCGCCGGGCGATCTACCAGAAACTCGTCCGCGACTACCTGCGCTGCGCCGCTGCGATCGACGACAACATCGGCCGCCTGCTCGACGAACTCGACCGGCAGGGGCTGGCGGAAAACACCGTCATGATCTATGTCTCGGACCAGGGCTATTTCCTCGGCGAGCACGGCTTCTTCGACAAGCGCATCATGTACGAGGAGCCGCTGCGCATGCCTTTCGTGATCCGCTACCCGCGGGAGATTTCCACCGGAACCCGCAACCGGGACCTCGTTACCAATGTCGATTTCGCCTCGCTGCTGGCCGACTATGCCGGAGCCGAGCCGCCCTCGGAAGCACAGGGCCGCAGTTTCCGCGACAATCTCCGGGGCCGCACGCCCGGCGACTGGCCCCGGAGCATGTACTACCGCTACTGGACCCAGCACGAGATACGTCCCGCGCACATGGGTATCCGCAACGAGCGTTACAAGCTGATCTTCTTCTACGGCGACCGGCTCGGCATGACCGGCTCGGACGACTGCACGACGGCTCCATCGTGGGAGTTCTACGATCTGGAGACCGACCCGCACGAAAACCGCAACCGGTACGGCGATCCGGCCTATGCGGCGGTGATCGGGCGGATGAAACACGAACTGCTCGCGCTGCGCGAAAAATACCGCGATACGGACGAGGGGTCGGAGCGCATGCGGCGGATCATGGAACGGTACTATGACACCGCACTGGAACAGTAAAACGCAAGACGGAGTGTAGGTCGGCTACACTCCGTCTTCGTTTGATTGGGAAAGCCCGACCGGTAATCAGGCCCGAACCTGAGCGCCGCACCGCTGCTCGAACTGCGCGGCGAGGTTTTTCATCACCCGTTCGATGGTCTTCTCATCGAGCGTGCGCGTCTTGTCCTCGAGGATGAAGCTCAAGGCGTAGGATTTCTTGCCCTCGGGGAGTTTGTCGCCCTCGTAGACGTCGAAGAGCGAAACGCTCCGGAGCAGTTTGCGCTCGGTGGCGAACGCCACGTCGCGCAGGGCCGAGAAAGTCACCTGCTTGTCCAGCAGCAGCGCCAGGTCGCGCTTCACCTCGGGGAATTTCGAGAGTTCCGTGGCCGTGATTTTCGATTTCCGCGTCGAGCGGACGAGCGCGTCGAAATTCATCTCCAGATAGAATACGTCCTGCTTGATCTCCATCCGGCGGCGAATCGCACCGCTCACCGTGCCGATCTGCAACAGCGGTTTGCCGGCCAGCGACATGGAGAGTCCCTCGCCGAACAGGTCGCTTCGGAGCGTCTCGGTCTGCAACGCATAGATGTCGATACCGAAGCGGCGCAGAAGCTTTTCGGCCACGGCGCGCAGGGTAAAGAATGAGGCCGCCACAGGCTTCGCGTTCCACGACGGCGGGGTTGCGATGCCCGTCACGGCGATGGCCAGCCGGTACTCCTCGGAGTAGGCCGCCAAGGGATTTTCTTCGCTTCGGCGGGAAGCGTCGTAAAAGTAGCAGTTGCCGAACTCGTAGAGTTTCAGATCGCCGTTGCGGCGGTTGGCATTGAGCTGCACGGCCTCCAGCATGTTGAACAGCAGCGTCTGGCGCATCACGTTCAGGTCGGTGCTCAGCGGATTGAGGATGCGCACGCAGCGATCCGCCGGGTAGGATTCCAGCCCCTCGTAATAGGCCGCCCGCGTCAGCGAATTGGACATGATCTCCGTGAAACCGTTGCCGGTCAGGTAATTCGCCGCCAGGTTCATCAGCCGGTTGCGGTCGGGGCGGGGCGCATAGGAGAGGGTCGATCGCACCCGCGAGGGGACCTCGACGCTGTTGTAGCCGTAGATGCGCAGGATGTCTTCGATCAGATCGGCTTCGCGCTGCACGTCGACCCGGTAGGGCGGGACGGCCACGGTCAGCACACCCGCATTCCCGGCGAGGACTTTCACCTCCAGCGCCGCGAGGATCGTGCGGACCGTATCCTCGGGTATTTCCTTACCGATGAGTGAATTGATGCGTGCGAACGAAATATCGAACACGAAATCGGAGACGGGGGCGGGGTAGATGTCCGTCACGTCGCTCGAAATCGTCCCTCCGGCCAGCTCTTTCATCAAGAGGGCGGCGCGCTTGGCGGCATAGACCTGGATGTTGGGGTCGACCCCGCGCTCGAAGCGGAACGAAGCGTCGGTGTTGAGCCCGAACCGCTTGGCGGTCTTGCGGACCCAGACGGGATTGAAGCAGGCGCTCTCGATGAACACGTCGGTGGTCGTGTCGCCGATACCCGAATCCAGGCCGCCGAAGACCCCGGCGATGCACATGGGACGCTCGGCGTCGCAGATCATCAGGTCGCGGTCGGTGAGTTTGCGCTCGACGCCGTCCAGCGTGACGAACGGCGTACCCTCGGGGCAGGTGCGGACCACGACCTCGCGGCCCGCGATCTTGCGGGCATCGAACGCATGCAGGGGCTGTCCCAGTTCGAAAAGCACGAAATTGGTGATGTCCACCAGGTTGTTCTTCGGGTGAATGCCCGCGGCGCGCAGACAGTTCTGCATCCAGTCGGGCGACGGGCCGATCTTGCAGCCCGTGACCGTAACGCCCGCATAACGCGGTGCGGCTTCCGTGTTTTCGACGCGGATGGCAATCTCCAGCTCGTGGTTGTCGGGGGCAAAGGCCGAAACGTCGGGCAGCTTCACCGCCACGTCCTTGCCGCGGCTGCGGAGGTAGGCGGCCAGGTCGCGGGCCACGCCGATGTGCGACGCGGCATCGGCCCGGTTGGGCGTCAGGCCGATCTGGATCAGGTAATCGTCCTCGATACGGAGGTATTCGCGGGCCGGCATGCCCACGGGCGCGTCGGCCGGAAGCTCCATGATCCCCTCATGCGAAGCGCCGATACCCAGTTCGTCCTCGGCGCAGAGCATTCCGAGCGATTCGACGCCCCGGATTTTCGAGCGTTTGATCTTGAACTCCTCCTCGCCGCCGTCGGGGTAGAGCACTGCGCCGACCGTGGCACAAAGGACTTTCAGACCTGCCCGGCAGTTGGGAGCGCCGCAGACGATCTGCAAGGGTTCGCCCGCGCCGGTATCGACCGCCGTGACGTGGAGGTGATCCGAATCGGGATGGTCCGTCGAGGTCAGCACCTCGGCGACCACCACGCCTTGCAGGCCGCCGCGGACGGTCTCGATCTTCTCGAAGCCCTCGACCTCGAGCCCGATGTCCGTAAGAATCGTGGCGACCTCTTCGGCCGTGAGGTCCGTATCCAGATAGCGTCTGAGCCAGTTGTATGAGATATTCATAATGGTAAGATTTTGCTAAAGTCGAGCAAAGATAGGCATTTTTCGGCAAAGTCGTCCACTTTTTCCTCTATATAAGGTGTCGAAAAAAAGCGGCGAAAAATTTGCATTTCCCGATCCGACCCGCTATATTTGCAGCAGAAGCTATGATTAACAGGTTCGACATACAGGCATGGTGGTGGCGCTCGTTGACTCTCGTGGACAATGAGTGCGATTCGTCATGCGTATAGCCGGACCCGGATCGAATAACACAAGCCCGTTGTTTACGAGAAGTAAGCGACGGGCTTTTCCTTTTGCATCATCACTCAAAAAACAATCCGCAATGAAAACCAAGAAATTCTGCCTGACCGAGCGTCAGATGCCCACCCAATGGTACAACATCGTGGCAGACATGCCCAACCGTCCGCTGCCGCCGCTGCACCCTGCGACGAAGCAACCCGTAACGAAAGAGCAGATGTCGGCGATCTTCGCCGAGGAGCTGATCGACCAGGAGATGTCCGCCGAGCGCTTCATCGACATACCCGAAGAGGTGCAGGAAATCTACCGGATCTGGCGTCCTACGCCGCTGGTGCGGGCCTACGGCCTCGAAAAGGCGCTCGATACCCCCGCCCGTATCTTTTTCAAGAACGAGAGCGTTTCGCCCGCCGGGTCGCACAAGCCCAACACCGCCGTGCCGCAAGCCTACTACAACTACAAGCAGGGCATTCGCCGCCTGACGACCGAGACCGGAGCGGGACAGTGGGGTTCGGCCATTGCATTCGCGGCCAAGCATTTCGGTATCGACGTCGAGGTTTACATGGTCAAGGTGAGCTACGAGCAGAAGCCCTACCGCCGGCTGATGATGAACACATGGGGTGCACAGTGCTACGCTTCGCCCTCGCTCAAGACCGCCTCGGGCCGCGCCGCGCTCGCACAGGACCCGCATTGTTCGGGCAGCCTGGGACTGGCGATCTCCGAGGCGGTCGAAATGGCCCTCCAACACCCCGAAGATACGCGCTACTGCCTGGGCAGCGTCCTGAACCACGTGCTGCTCCACCAGACCGTCATCGGCCAGGAAGCCGTCGCGCAGATGGAGCTGGCCGATGCGGAACCCGACGTGGTGATCGGATGCTTCGGCGGCGGCAGCAATTTCGCCGGTATCGGTTTTCCGTTCCTGAGGAAGAATTTTAGCGAGGGCAAGCGGATTCGCGTCGTGGCGGTCGAGCCGTCGAGCTGTCCCAAACTCACGCGCGGCGCGTTCCAGTACGATTTCGGCGACACGGCAGGCTTCACGCCGCTGATTCCGATGTATACCCTGGGACACGATTTCCAGCCCTCGGACATTCATGCCGGCGGTCTGCGCTACCACGGAGCGGGCTCGATCGTCAGCCAGCTTTTGAAAGACGGCCTGATCGAGGCGCAGTCCATCCCGCAGACCGAGACGCTCGGCGCAGGCATTCTCTTCGCCAAGACCGAGGGAATCATCCCGGCCCCGGAGTCGACCCACGCCATCGCCGCAGCCGTCCGCGAAGCGCTGCGCGCCAAGGAGGAGGGAACGGAAAAGACTATTCTTTTCAACCTCTCGGGCAACGGCGTGATCGATCTGTACGCCTACGAGCAATACCTGGCCGGCGCGTTGAAAGACTACGTTCCCGGAGACGACGAAATCCGACAGACCGTCAACCGGTTGGAAAAACTCATCTAAACTTTGCGGATAAGTGAATGCGGAGGCGTCCTATGCCGGCCGGGAGCCGAGCCAGAGGAAGAACATGCCCACCAGGATGAAAGCCAGATCGACGGCTTTGGAACGCAGGTTGCGTTCGTGGAAGAGCACCGCGCCGCAGAGGAACGAAACGACCACCGAGCCGCGGCGGATCATCGAGACCACGGAGATCAGGGCGTCCGGCTCCCGCAGGGCGAAGAGGTAGGCGAAATCGGCCGCAGAGAGGAAAAGTGAGATGAGCGGGATGGCCCAGCTCCAGCGAAACGGGGTGGTGTGCGCTCTGCGGGGCCACCACATGACACCGACCAGCACGGTCATCATTCCCAGCTGGTAGAGGTTGTACCAACTCTGCACGAAGACCGGATCGAGCCGCGTCATGATATAGCGGTCGTATAGCCCGCTGACGGCGCCCGTGAGCGCCGCCAGGGCGATGAACAGAATCCAGAGGTTGTGGCGGAAATCGACGCCCTCGCGGCGGCTCGAGCGGCTCAGCAGAAAGAGCGAAAGGAGGGCCAGCGCGACGCCGGTCCACTGCCAGGCGTTGAGCCGTTCGCCGAAGAGAAGCATCGCGCCGACCAAGACCATCACCGGACGCGTGGCGTTGATGGGTCCCACGATGGTGATGGGGAGATGCTTCATGCCGAAATAACCGAATATCCACGAGGTCAGCACGATGACCGACTTGAGCACAACCAGCGCGTGCGCATGCGCCGAACCCGGAGCCGTCGCCAGCAGCGTGCGGTCGAACCACCCCAGCCCCAGCTCGGCGGAGAGGACGGCCGGCAGAAAGATCAGCGAGGAAAAGAGCGTGTTGAGCAGCAGCACCGGCAGCACGGCATTCCCGGTAAGGGCCTTTTTCTTGGCCGCATCGTAGAATCCCAGCAGCGTCGCGGAGATGAATGCAAGGGTCAGCCACATGCTCGAATGGTCACAGTTCGTCGCTGTACACCGCTCCGGGCAGGTCGTGGAGGTTGTAGCGCGAAGCCATCGACATGCCGTATGCGCCGGCCGACTTGATGGTCAGCAGGTCGCCGCGGCGGGTTTTTCGCAGGCTGACGTTCTCGTCGAACACGTCGGTCGATTCGCAGGCCGTGCCTACTACGGTGTATTTGTGGGAGGTCTCGTCGTCGGAGGTGATGTTCTCGATGTTGTGGTACGAGCCGTAAAGCGCCGGGCGGATCAGCTCGGTCATCGAGGCGTCCACGATCACCAGCCGGCGTCCCGTGGCCGTGGTCTTGTTGAAGAGCACCGAGGTAATCAGTTCGCCGCACTCGGCCACGATCGAGCGGCCGAATTCGAAATGCACCTCCTTGCCGCCTACGTCGAGGTGGTTGTGGACGATCGAGAAGAGCGACGCGAAATTGGGGATCGGCTCGTTTTCGGGCACGTCGTAATTGACGCCCAGGCCGCCGCCCAAGTCGACGAAACGGAAGCTGAAACCGAGTTTTTCGAGATTCCGCACAATGGCGTTCACTTTCAAACACATGTTTTCGAAGACATGCAGCTCGCGGATTTGCGAACCGATATGCAGGTGCAGGCCGATGATGCGGATGTGTTCCAGGCTCTTGATCCGGTCGGCGTGTTCGAGGACCTCTTCGTAAGATATGCCGAACTTGCTGTCTGCCTGACCGGTATCGATGCAGTGGTTGGTCTTTGGATCGATGTCGGGATTGATGCGCAGCGCCACGTCCGTCCCGACGCCCGCTTCGCCCGAGAGGACGTTCACCAGCTCCAGCTCCTCGATCGACTCGCAGTTGATGGCCAGGATGCGCTGCCCGATGGCGTAGCGCAACTCCTTGTCACGCTTGCCGACCCCGGCGTAAACGATCCCCTGCGGATCGAACCCCGCTTCGATCGCCTTTTGCAGTTCGTTGCCGCTGGCGCAGTCGATCCCCAGCCCGTATTCGCGGATGATCGCCAGCAGGTGATCGTCGTAGTTGGCCTTGATGGCGTAGTGGACCTTGTAGCCGTACTTGTTCGACTCGTAGACGACGCTTTCGAGCGTCTGCCGCAGCAGGGCCGTATCGTATAGGTAAAAAGGAGTTTCGTAGCCCCGCAGTTTGGGTGCGATCTGTCTCGATAACATGCTGACCTGATTTGAATGAGGTGCAAAGGTAGCATTTTCGGATCAAACCGGCAAATCGCGCTTACAGCCGGCGCAGGAATTCCGAAACCGAGGGCGAGCAGAAGCGGAACCCGGCCTGCTGCAACCGCTGCGGCACGGCGCACGCTCCGTCGAGCAGGGCGGAAGCTCCTTCGCCCAGCGCCATCCGCACGGCAAAAGCAGGCACCGTGGCCGTAATCCGTGCGCGGCGGTGCCGCCCGACGGCCCGCACGAACTCCCGAAGGGAGGTGTTCTCGGGGGCTGCGAAATTGAATACGCCGTCCAGCCTGTCGTGCTGAATCAGAAAGAGCTCGGCCCGCACCAGGTCGGCGATGTCGATCCACGAAAAGGGCTGCGACCCGCCGCCCGGCACCACCGCGAGGCCCCAGGCCGTCGGACGCACCAGCCGCGCAAAGGCGCCGCCGTCGCCCGCAAGCACCACCCCGAAGCGGGTGATGACGCAGCGCACCCGGACCCGCCGCGCTTCGGCCTCCCAGCGTTCGCACAACCGGGCCAGAAAGCCCGAGCCGCGCTCCGCAGACGATTCGTCGTAACAACCCACGGGAGGGTAGCAGCCCACGGCCGAGGCCGAGACGAAAGTGCGGGTCCTCTCGCTGCGGTTGACGGCATCGACCAGCCGCCGGGTAGTCTCCACGCGGCTCGCAAGGAGCTCCTCCTTGTATTCGGGGCTCCAACGCCGGTCGATGGGCGCTCCGGCCAGGTTAACCACGGCATCGCACTCGGCCACCAGATAGGCCAGCCGGTCGCGCCGCTCCTCGGCAAAATCGGCTCGCCCGAGCGGAACGACCTCGTGTCCCTTTTTCTCCAGATAGGCTGTCAGATGGCTCCCTATGAATCCCGTCGCACCGCTGATCGCTATTTTCATCTTCTCCTTTTCTTGTCCGACAGATGCGTCCAACCGCAAAGTGCGTGCAAATCGGCAGCGGAGCGGAGCGCCGCAAATCCGATTTTTTTCGTATATTTGCGCACATTTTCTCTGCGAACCTATGAAAAATATCCGCAACTTTTGCATCATAGCCCATATCGACCACGGCAAGTCGACCCTGGCGGACCGTCTGCTCGAAAAAACCAACACGCTGAACCAGCGCGAAATGCAGTCCCAGGTGCTCGACGACATGGAGCTCGAACGCGAGAAAGGCATTACCATCAAGAGCCACGCCATCCAGATGGAGTACAAGGCCCGCGACGGCCAAACCTACGTGCTCAATCTGATCGACACCCCGGGACACGTCGATTTCTCGTACGAGGTCTCGCGCGCCATCGCCTCGTGCGAGGGGGCGCTGCTGGTGGTAGACGCTACGCAAGGAATTCAGGCACAGACCATTTCCAATCTCTACCTCGCGCTGGGGCACGATCTGGAAATTATCCCCGTGCTGAACAAGATCGACATGGACTCGGCGATGATCGACGAGGTGCGCGACCAGGTCATCGACCTCATAGGCTGCAAGGAGGAGGACATTCTGCTGGCTTCGGGCAAGACGGGCCTGGGCGTGGAGGAGGTCCTCGAAGCCATCGTCGCGCGCGTGCCCGCCCCCGAGGGCGACGAGAACGCTCCGCTCCAAGCGCTGATCTTCGACTCGGTGTTCAACCCGTTCCGCGGCATCATCGCCTATTTCCGCGTCTTCAACGGAACGATCCGCAAGGGGGACCACGTCAAGTTCTTCAACACGGGCAGCGTCTACGACGCCGACGAGGTGGGCGTGCTGAAGCTGAAGATGCAGCCCCGGCAGGAGATCAAGGCCGGCGACGTAGGGTATATCTGCTCGGGTATCAAAACCTCGGCGGACGTGAAAGTCGGCGACACGATCACCTCGGTGGCCAATCCCGCCCGCGAGGCCATCGCCGGTTTCGAGGACGTCAAACCGATGGTCTTTGCGGGCGTCTATCCGGTCGAGGCCGACCAGTACGAGGACCTCAGGGCCTCGCTCGAAAAGTTGCAGCTCAACGACGCCTCGCTGACGTTCGAACCCGAGAGTTCGCTGGCGCTGGGGTTCGGTTTCCGCTGCGGCTTTCTCGGACTGCTCCACATGGAGATCATCCAGGAGCGGCTCTACCGGGAATTCGACATGGACGTCATCACCACCGTGCCCAACGTCTCGTACCGCATCACCACGACACAGGGCGAGGTGGTCGAGGTGCACAACCCTTCGGGGCTGCCCGAGGTTACGCGGATCGACAAGATCGAAGAACCCTATATTCTGGCCCAGATCATCACCAAGACCGAATTCCTGGGCAACGTCATCAAACTGTGCATCGACAAGCGCGGCGTGATGAAGAACCAGACCTTTATCACGCAGGACCGCGTGGAGATCAATTTCGACATGCCCCTCTCGGAGATCGTCTTCGACTTTTACGACAAGCTTAAAAGCATCTCCAAGGGCTACGCCTCGTTCGACTACCACCGCACGGGCTACCAGCCCTCGAAGCTGGTCAAGCTGGATATTCTGCTCAACGGCGAGCCGGTCGACGCCCTCTCGTCGCTCACCTACACCGACCACGCCTACGATTTCGGGCGCAAGATGTGCGAGAAGCTCAAGGAGCTGATCCCGCGCCAGCAGTTCGACATCGCCATCCAGGCCGCCATCGGCGCCAAGATCATCGCCCGCGAAACGGTCAAGGCCGTGCGCAAGGACGTGACGGCCAAGTGTTACGGCGGCGACATATCACGCAAACGCAAACTGCTCGAAAAGCAGAAGAAAGGCAAGAAACGCATGCGTCAGATCGGTAACGTCGAGGTGCCGCAGTCGGCATTCCTTGCGGTTCTGAAAATGGATTAGCCATGAAAAAGACCATCATCGACCTTTTCGAAAGTTCGGTCGAAAAGTACGGAAAAAAGACTTTCCTGCTCGAAAAAAGACACCACCGGTTCGAGCCCACGACTTATGCCGAGACCCGCGAGCAGGCGCTTCAGGTCGGGGCCGGACTGGCTTCGATCGGTATCCGCCCCGGGGACAAGGTCGCCATTCTGGCCGAGGGCAGCAACGGCTGGATCATCTCCGAGCTGGGCATATTCTACGCCGGCGGCATCAGCGTGCCGCTCTCGATCAAACTCGAAGAGTCCAACGACCTGCTGTTCCGCCTGCGCCACGCCGAGGTACGGGCGCTGTTCGTCTCCAAACAGCAGCTTCCCAAGATCCGGCGCATACGTGCCGAACTGCCCGAGGTCGAGCACATCATCGTGCTGGGGCACATTCCGTTGGAAGCGGGCGAAACGGCTTTCGGAATGCTCAAGCGGCTGGGCCGCGACTACCTTTCGAAACACCGCGACGAATTTCTCGGAATCGGACGGGCGATCCGCAACGACGACTACGCCACGATCACCTACACCTCGGGCACCACGGCCGATCCCAAGGGCGTCGTGCTGACGCATCGCAACTACACGGCCAACGTCGAGCAGTCGCTTTCGCGCATCGATATTCCGTCGTGGTACCGCACGCTGATTATCCTGCCGCTCGACCATTGCTTCGCGCACGTGGTCGGCTTCTACATCATGATCGCCTGCGGCGCTTCGGTGGCCACGGTGCAGATCGGCTCGACGCCGATGGAGACCCTGAAGAACATCCCGCAGAATATCCGCGAGGTGCGCCCCCATTTCCTGCTTTCGGTGCCCGCCCTGGCCAAGAATTTCCGCAAGGGGATCGAAGCGTCGATCCGGGCCAAAGGGCCCGCCACGGAGCGGCTCTTCCACTTGGCTCTGCGCACGGCCTACGCCTACAACCTCGACGGTTACCACAAGGGCCGCGGCTGGCGCATTGCGCTCAAACCGGCCGTCGCGCTCTTCGACGCCTTGCTTTTCCGCAAGGTACGCCAGGCGTTCGGCGGTTCGCTCAAGTTCTTTGTCGGCGGCGGGGCGCTGCTTGATGCGGAGTTGCAGCGTTTCTATTACGCCATCGGCATCCCCATGTTCCAGGGCTACGGTCTTTCGGAAGCCACTCCCGTCATCTCGACCAACTCGCCCAACTACCACTGGCACCGGTTCGGTTCGTCGGGCAAGATTCTGATTCCGATGGACCTGAAGATCTTAGACGAGGAGGGACGCGAGGTTCCCCGCGGGCAGAAAGGGGAGATCGTCGTCCGCGGCGAGAACGTCATGGCCTGCTACTGGAAAAACCCCGAAGCCACGGCCGACACCGTACGCGACGGCTGGCTCCACACGGGCGACATGGGCTACGTCTCCGAAGATGATTTTCTCTATGTGCTGGGCCGCTTCAAGAGCCTTTTGATCGCCTCGGACGGCGAGAAATACAGCCCCGAGGGGATGGAGGAGGCCATCGTGGACAAGTCGCCTTTCATCGACCAGATTCTGATCTACAACAACCAGAGCCCCTATACGACTGCCCTCGTCGTACCCAACCGCGACGCGCTGCGACGCGAGTTGGACGGCCGCGGGGTCATCCCGGAAGAGCGGGCCGGTACGGCCGCCGATCTGTTGGGTGCCGAAATCGACCGCTACCGGTCCGGCGGAAGCCATGCCGGCGAATTTCCCGAGCGGTGGCTGCCCGCGGCGCTGGCCTTTGTCGACGAGGGCTTTACCGAGCAGAACGGATTGATGAACAGCACGATGAAAGTCGTGCGCGGCAAGGTTGAAGAGCGTTTCCGCGACCGGCTGGACGACCTCTACACCCCCGAGGGCCGCAAGCTGCGCAGCGAACGCAACCTGGCCTCGCTGCGTAAACTCGGCGCCTGAATCGCCTGAGCCCATTCGGACGATAAGTAAAAAACAGCGTCCGGATAAAAATTATGCCGTGAAAACTTGAAATTTCGAAAAACGGGCGTATCTTTGTACTCCGTAATGCGGGAGTAGCTCAGTGGTAGAGCATCAGCTTCCCAAGCTGAGGGTCGCGGGTTCGATCCCCGTTTCCCGCTCGATGGAGAGGTTGCGAATCGTATCGCAACCCTTTTCTTTTACCTTGTTTCGAAAAAAATCATTTCGAAACTTTAATTCGAAAACTCTATTTCGGATTACGATTTCGTCTTTTTGACGGGCATTCGCTTTGCATTTGCAATGGAATCGGGCAAAATATCCTCCAATCGTTAGCATAATCGAACAAAACGGGTTTGCCACACCCCGTACCGGCACGCCCGTTTGTTGCAGAGGCGTGTCCGATATTGCGAAAAAAGACCTATATTTGCCTCCGAACAACATCCCATCCTGTCCGCATGTTCAAAACACGTTTCATATCGTTTCTGGCCTGCGCCTCGGCACTGGCGATCCCGGCTTCCGCCAAGGGGCCTGCATCGCTGCGTGATGGCTGGTATCTGGCCCCGGCCGACTCGCTCTGCGGAATCGACATTCCGGGCGCCTTTGCGCGTCTGAGCGACCCGAAATCCCCCCCCCACAGGGTTCCTGCCCTGATCTGACCGTAGTAGCCGTCATCGACGGCGGTTTCGATTTCACGCATCCCGACCTCCGGGAACGCGTGTGGATCAACGCGTCCGAGACTCCGGACAACGGCCTCGACGACGACGGCAACGGCTATGCGGACGATCTCCACGGCTGGAATTTCCTGGGTAATGCCTGCGGTGAAGATTTTCTGAAGGCCGGCACGGCGCAGTTCCGCGATTACAAGCGGCTGCGGCCCCGCTACAAGAATGCGGACACCTGCCGTCTGAACCGTCGCCAACGGGCCGAATACGCCCTCTATAAGCGCATGGAGCGCGAAGCGCGGCTCGATACCTATATTCTATACGCGCAATACCTCGGCCGCATCGCCCGGGCCTACGAGGTGTGCGACTCGCTAATGAAAGCCTGCTATGGCGACAAGGCGACCACAATAGGGGATTTCCTCCGCATCGAGGTGGCCGACACGACCGGCCTGGGGCAGGACCTGCAAATCGCAGCGTCGCGTCCGGCGGTCATGCAGCCCGATGCCTCGTGGAACGAGGTCGTGCGAAAAGCCGCTGCCGAGTATGACACGGCCCGCAAACGGGTCGAAAGCCTCGACCGCAACGACGACGATCCGCATCTGAAGCTCGGCAACGATCCCGATGATTTCCGGAATTTCCGATACGGAAACAACCACATCCACTGCGATCCCTACCACGGTACGATGGTTTCGGGCGTGATCGCGGCCTGCACCGCCGCGCCCGGCGTCGAGCAGACCGTCAAGATCATGGGTATCCGCGCCGTACCCGAGGGCGACGAATACGACCGCGACATAGCCGCCGCGATCCGCTATGCGGTGGACAACGGCGCCCGGGTGGTCAACATGAGCTTCGGAAAATACGCTTCGCACTATTCGAAAGAGGTGCAGCAGGCCATCCGCCATGCCGCCCGCCGCGACGTGCTGCTGGTCATGGCCTCGGGCAACGACGGCCGCGACATCGACCTGCGGCCGATCTACCCGCGCAACGTCTCCGCCTCGGGCCGCCGTCACGAAAACATGCTCGTGGTCGGCTCCACCGACCGCCGGGGCAGGGTATGCGATTTCTCCAATTACGGCTGCCGCACGGTCGATCTCTTCGCTCCGGGCAGCGACATCCTCTCGACCGCCCCGGAGGGCCGATACGACGCGGCGATGGGTACGAGCATCTCGGCTCCGATGGTCGCGGGGGTCGCGGCGCTGATCCGCAGCGTGTGCCCCGATCTGAAAGCCGCCGAGGTGCGGCGCATCCTCCTGGAAACGGTCCGCGACCTGTCCCATGTCGAAACCCCGATCCCCGGAACGAAAGGGAAACAAACCGGTTTTTCGGGCGATCTGTGCCTGAGCCGCGGCATGCTCGATGCGAACGCTGCGCTCGGAAAAGCCCTGGAAATCAGCATAACCGCACGGCGATGAAACGGTTTTTTCTCGTTATCCTGGCCGCGTGGTGTACGCTGCCGGGTGGGGCTCAGTCCTACATGCTGCGGGCCGAACGCTTCTCGTCCGACTCGCTCGGATCGGGACGCAATGCGTCGCTCGACATGCGGTGGATCGGCGACGGCAGCCGCTACGCCTGGTACGAAGCCGAGGAGCGGGGGATGCGCACCTGGTTCCTGGCCGACCTGAAAACGGGACGAACACGCCGCATGTTCGACAACACCCGGATGGCGGCGCAGCTGGCGCCTTATGCCGACTCCCTGCGGCAGCCGACACCCGGGAAACTGGGGCTCTATGCGCTCGAATTCGACCCGCGCCATCCGCTTCGCTTCACGTTCGATTACAATAAACACCTGCTGCAATACGACATCCGCACCGGACGGCTGAAAGAGCTGCCTGCGCCGAAGAAAGAGAGGCGGTTCGACCGGGGGCATTGGGAGCGGGACTACTCGGCCGACAGCCTCTTCTACATAACCGCCTGCCGGCACGACCTGGTGCTGGTCGGAGCCGGAGACAGCATCCGACTGACCGCGGATGGCGAGCCCTACTACTCGTTTGCGTCGGGCGGAGCCGCTTCGGGCAAAGGCACGGGAGGTCCGACGGGTTGCTGGATCGGGCGAAGCCACAAGTACCTGGCCGTGCGCGAGGACAAGCGCAGGGTAGGGACCATGACCGTGGTCAACAACCTGGCCGAGCGTCCCGAAGCCAAAACCTACAAGTATGTAGCTTCGGGCGACCGGGAGGTCGTGCAGTACGGCATCCGGCTGGTCGACGCCGACCGCCGCGCATCTTTCGAGCTGGACATAGCCCGCTGGCCGGACCAGAAGATCGAGGTGCCGCGCTTCCAGGCGTTCCCCGTCACCGACCGTTCGGCCTGGTTCATCCGCCGCAGCCGCACGTGCGATTCGATGGAGTTATGCCGCGTGGACGTCGCGGACAACGCCGTGCATCCGATTATCCGCGAAACGACCGCGCCGCATCTGAACGAGCAGCTGTTCGAGTACCACGTCATCAACGACGGTAACGAAATACTCTGGTGGTCGGAGCGCTCGGGCCGCGGGCAGTTCTACCTCTACGACGGCGACGGACGCCTGAAGAACGCCGTTACCGACGGCCGCTTCGTGGCCGGTCACGTCGCACGGATCGACACGCTCGGCCGCTCGCTGATCGTCGAGGGGTATGGCGGCGAGGAGGGGATCAATCCGCACTACCGGCTCTTCTACAAGGTGCCCCTGGACGGCGGCCCGGCCGTCTGCCTTACTCCCGGCAACGGGCACCACACGGTCGACATCGCACCCGACGGAGGCCGTTTCTACGACCGCTGGTCGCGGATGGACCTGCCCGAACGCCGGCGTATCGCCGACCCGGCGGGACGCACCGTGCTCGAACTGCCGGGCTGCGACATTTCGGAGGTGCGTGCAAAAGGGTGGCGCGAGCCGGAACTGCTCAAGCTCCTGGCCGCCGATTCCGTCACCGAACTCTACGGCGTGGTCTACCTGCCGTTCGAGATCGAGCCGGGCCGCAAATACCCGATCATCAGCAATGTCTATCCCGGACCGCAGGACGACCAGGTGCCGCTCGCATTCTCGGTCGACGACAACGAGAACATGCTCCTGGCACAGTTGGGATTCATCGTACTGAATTTCTCGCACCGCGGCAGCAGCCCCACGCGCGGACGCGACTACTACAACTACGGCCGCGGCAACCTGCGCGACTACGCCGTCGCGGACGACATGGCCCTCGTCCGCCAGGTCGCGGCCCGCTACCCGTTCGCCGACCCCGACCGCGTGGGCATCTACGGCCATTCGGGCGGCGGGTTCATGGCTGCCACGGCCCTGTTGCAGCACCCGGAATTCTACAAGGTCGGCATCGCCGCCTCGGGAAACCACGACAACAACATCTACGCCCAATGGTGGGGCGAGGTGTTCCACGGCGTCGAGCAGCGAACCGATGCGGACGGCAAGGTGTATTTCGAATGCCGCGTACCCACTACGGCGGAGCTGGCCGGCCGGCTGCGGGGGCGGTTGCTGCTGGTGCACGGCGATATGGACGACAACGTGCACCCGGCCTCGACGCTGCGGCTTGCCGACGCGCTGATCCGCGCCGGCAAGCGTTTCGACATGCTCCTCATCCCCGGCGCCGACCACGGCCTGCCGATCCGCTATTTCAACAACACGGTCCGATACTATTTCGTGGAGCACCTGCTGGGGCTTCCGCAAAAGGACATCGACATTTTAATACACGAATAACCAACTCAAAAAGGTGTGCGTATGAAGCATTTTCTCCGATTTTTCGCCATTCCCGTGCTGCTTGCCGCGATCCTCTTCCGGCCCGAATTCACACGGGCCCAGGACAACCGGATGATCGTGCAGGGCACGGTCAAAGACTCCGAAGGTTCGCCCCTGATCGGCGTCTCGGTCGTGGAGGCCGGAACGACCAACGGCGTGAATACCGACCTCAAAGGTCAGTACCGTATCCAGGTGAAATACGATTCGAAGCTGCGGTTCACCTACGTGGGTTACGAACCGACGGAGATCGAGGTCCGCAAGGGCAAATACAACGTCACGATGAAAGACTCCCAGCTGGCCATCGACCAGGTGGTCGTGACGGGTTACTCGCAGACCGAACTGCGCAAGAGCACCGGCTCGGTCGGCATTCTCGACGGCAAAGAGCTCAACACCTCGCCCGTCGCCTCGGTCGACTACCTGCTGAAAGGCAAACTGGCGGGCGTCAGCGTGAAAGCTACCTCGGGCCGTCCGGGCGAGGTAGCCCAGATCCGCATCCGTGGCCAGAGCACCATCACGGGCGACGCCGAACCGCTGTGGGTAGTGGACGGGGTGCCCATGCAGCAGGACATCCCCATGCCCAAGATCACCGGCAGCCAGTTCAAGTCCGGCGACTTTACAAATCTCTTCACCACGGGTATCGGCAGCATCAACCCCAATGACATCGAGTCGATCACCGTGCTCAAGGATGCCGCAGCGGCGGCCATCTACGGATCCCGGGCCTCGGGCGGCGTGATCGTCGTGACGACCAAACGCGGTAAGCCCGGTGCCACGCATGTCAGCTACTCGGGTTCGGTATCCGTCCAGACCCGTCCCACGCGCAGCAACAACCTGATGAATTCGCGCGAAAAACTTGCCTGGGAGCAGGAGTTGTGGGACGAGTTTTCGGCCCCGGGTTTCACAGCCACGCAAGGGGGCGTCTCGACCCATTATCCGGTCATAGGCATTGTCGGCATGATCCGCTCGGGTTACGGCCGTTTCTCGGGCATGTCCCAGGCTGAGCAGGACGCCTACATCGCCCGACTGGGCAACCACACGACCGACTGGTTCGCTTCGCTGTTCCGCAATTCGATCGCCACCAGCCACAACGTCTCCGTCTCGGGCGGCACGGAGAAGCTGACCTATTACACCTCGCTGGGTTACAGCCGCAACAACGGTATTCTGAAAAACAACCACTACGACACGTACAGTTTCAGCTCCAAGGTCGATGCCCGTCCCAACAAGCGGCTCTACCTCGGCGTAAATGCCGATTTCTCCTACCAGAAATCCAAGTCGCCGTCGAACAATGTCGACATGTTCCGCTACGCCTATTTCGCCAACCCCTACGAGCGGCTCTACAACGAGGACGGCTCTTACAAACCCGACGAGACCTATTTCACGCTCCACGAAACCAACGGTTCCTATACCAAGGCCGTGCCCGACAACGGATTCAACCTCATGCGCGAGATCAACGAAACCTCGTCCACCGACTCCAGCGCCTCGATCAAGCTCACGGGCAACCTCACGTACAAGATCACCGAGCACCTCCGGTTCACGGGGCTGGCATCGTTCTCCTACGCCTCCAACATGAGCGAGAACATCAACGGCAAGTACACCTATGCGGCGTTCAACGACCGGCCTTTCGAGAACAACACGCAAAGCTCGAAAAGAGTCTACGGCTCGATCTCCCAGAACGCGGCCTACAATACCTCGTACATCCTGCGCGGACAGTTGAGTTATGCCCGCACGTTCGCCGACATCCACCGCCTGAGCGTTTCGGCCGGCGCCGAAATCCGCAGCTCCTATGCCAAGAGTATCTTCGAGAAGCGGTACGGTTACGACCCGGTTTCGGGCAACCATTCGACGCCCCTGTTCCCGTCAGTCAACGAGGACGGCACCATCTCCTACGACAAACTGGAGTCTTTCGGCCGCATCATGGACGGATGCGCGGGCCAGAGCATCAGCGAGAGTGCGTTCGCTTCGTTTTACGGAACCGTCGACTACATCCTGATGAACAAATATGTCTTCACATTCACGGCCCGTACCGACGGCTCGAACAATTTCGGCAGCAAGGAGCAGTTCAATACCAACTGGTCGGCCGGTTTTTCATGGAACGTCGATGAGGAGAAATTCATGCAGGGCGGCATCCGCAAGGCGATTAGTTCGTTGACGCTGCGACTGGCCACGGGTTATACGGGCGGTGTGAACAAGACGGTCTACCCGCTCTTCATCATGGATTACAACTCCGACTACCGCAAGACCGACGACGACTCGTTCCGCATCGGCGAGATTCGCAACGCCCCCAACCCGCATCTGCGGTGGGAGCGGACCCGGGATTTGAAGGCGGCACTCGACGTGGGCTTCCTGAAGGAGCGCCTGCGCTTCCAGGTCGAGGTCTACCACCGCAAGGGCATGGACCTGGTAACAAGGGTCGCAGTCCCCGTCACGACCGGATTCGACGCCCAAAGCTATAACACCTCGGAGCAAATCAACAAGGGCATCGAGTTCAACCTCAGCGCCACACCGGTCAACACCCGGGGATTCACCTGGCGCATTTCGGGCAACATCGCCTACAACCGCAACGAACTCACCAAATACACCTCGCCCACGGGCAGCGTGTTCGGAGACTACTACGTGGGCTATCCGCTGGGCAAGATCTTCTCGGGCAAACCCGACGGGATCGACCCCGAAACGGGTCTCTACAACTACAAACTGCGTCCCGACGCCGTGCTGAACGACATGGCCGACTACCGCGATCGGGACAATTACCTCTTCTACGTGGGCACGAGCAACGCTCCGTGGAACGGCGGTTTCACGACCAGTTTCACCTACAAGGGATTCACGCTGAGCATGACCGGTTCGTTCTCACTCGGCGGCAAGGTCTTGAACAACATCTCCTCGCCCGCCTATGCCGACCTGCTGGGAAGCAGCGGGATAGACACCGAACCCATCCCCAACCAGATGAACGACCTCTACACGCACCACCTCAATGTCAAGCGCGGGGTGGTCAATCGCTGGACCGAAGCCAATCCGCGCACGGACGGCTACCCGCGGCTGATCGACAAGTACGGCGGCCGGCTCAGGGACAAGAACGGCGTTCTGATCAGCGATTTTCTGCCCACGAGCAGCACGATTACCAACAGCCCGCTGCTGGAGAACGTCTCCTACCTCAAGTTCGGTTCCGTAGCGCTGATTTACAACCTGCCCGAAAGGTGGGTCAAGCGGATGCACATGTCGAACATGAGTGTCTCCTTTACGATGAACAACATCTACACCATCACCAACTATTCGGGCATCGACCCCGAGACTCCGGGCGCGGTCTATCCCCAGAGCCGGGCGTTCTCGATCGGTTTGTCGATGGGATTCTAAACTGCAAAGCGTATGAAACGAATATTTTTGATCCCCGCAGCAGCGCTCGCGCTGGTCTCCTGCAAAGAGTATCTGGACATCCAACCCTACGGTCAGGCCATTCCCAAGACGGCCGATGAATTCTCGTCGCTGCTCAACAGCACGCTAAACAAGATCGACTACGGCGAGGAGGATATAGTCGGCAACGTCTCGTCGGTCATGGAGTACGAGTGCTTTGCCGACAACCTCGAAGCCAACCTCACGAGCTATCCCGAGGGAAACAAGTTGCTCCTTTACGTCGGCTCGAATCTGTCGATGCAGCAGCAGGTCTACCAATCGCTGTACAGCACGATCCGCGACTGCAACATCACCATCGGCGAGTTGAAGGAGCGCGACACGCGCCTGGGACGGGATGTACTCGGAACGGCTTATGCCCTGCGGGGCGTTTGCTACTATGAACTGATGCGCCGCTTCTGTCCCGCTTACGACCCGTCCGCCGGAGAACAACTGGGACTGCCGCTGGTCACGGAGTTCGACATGGAGGCCAAGCCGCTGCGAAGCACCCTGGCGCAGACCGCGGACCGGGTGATCGAAGACCTGAAAAAAGCCGTCGAGTACGATATTCAGGATGAGATTTACCGCTTCGACAACGACGTGGCGAAAGGGTATCTGGCCCGCGCCTGCTTCTGGACGGGGCGTTATGCCGAGGCGATTCCCTATGCCGCCGAAGTGCTCGAAAAATACCCCTTGCTCGGCGGCGAAGCCTACCGGACGATGATGGAGTCGCAAATTCAAAAGAAAGGCAACACGCTCTTCAAGGCCGAAATCCTCACCTCGGGCGACGGATCGGGTCTCGAGGGATTGAAAAAGTACCTCCGGGCACGGCCCGTCAGCAGCCGCTTCCTCGAACTCTTCCCGGAGAAGAGCCGCGACATTCGCTACCAGTTGTCGGTGGGTCCCGAGCGCAAGAACCGGAAAAACATTTTCGCCTCGCTGCGCAGCGCCGAAATGTGCCTGATTCTGGCCGAGAGTTACTACCACGCGGGGGATGAGGACCGGGCGCTGGAGTATCTGAACCTGCTGCGCCGCCACCGGATCGAGGGTGTGGCGGACTATACCGCGAGCACGCTGCCGTCGGTCAATCCCAACGAGCGGATCAAGGTCGATGCTGCGGGAAACCCGCTGACGCCGCTGCTGTATGCCATCCTCTCGGAACGGCGCAAGGAGTTCTACCTCGAAAACGGCGACCGCTGGTTCGAACTCAAGCGCAACGGTAGCCCGGAGTTCTGGGTGGCGCAGAGCGGGCTGAAATACACGACCGAGAAATTCATGTACACATTCCCGATCTACATCCGCGACGTGCTGCTGGTGGACGGAATGATCCAGAATCCGGGCTACGAAAATATCGAATAAAAAACTGACGAAACATGAAAAACAAACGCATCCTTTCGCTTGCCGCCGCTGCCGCGGCGCTCCTGACGCTGAGCTCGTGCGGCGATGCGGCGGAATGCCCTCCGCTGAACGAAGGCTACCAGCAGAACGTCATTCTGCCGAGCCCCACGCCGCTGTCGGCCTCGGAGCGCAACTACCTGCAACAGTTGCGCGACGAATACGACCAGCACAAGAACGACATCTGAACACCCATTTATCCATTTAATCTTTTACGACCATGAAAAAATTATTTTACCTCCTGCTGGCAATGCCCCTCCTGGCATTCGCCGCCTGCTCGGACGATGATTCGGGGCCGGCCGACACGCGTCCGTCGGTCTCGTTCGACCGCCCCGTAACGCCGCTTTCGCAGGGCAAAGCCACGCTGACGCTGGTGGTAGACGGATTCGACATGAACACGATGGCCGAAGACGAGGAGATCGAGATCGCCCTCACTTTCGGAGGCGATGCGGTCAAGGGAACCGATTACAAAGTGTCGAAAGAGTCTTTCCTGATGAAAGTCAAGTCGCCCCGGACCACGATTACGCTGACCTCGAACAACTTTACGACCGACACCAAGAATGTCGAGGTCCGGCTGAACGCCCCCGAAGGCTTCAAGACGGGCAAGAATGCCACGACCAAGGTCGCGCTCAATCCGCGTCAGATTTTCTACTCGTTCATCACCCATGCGGCCGACATGCACGACTCGATGGTCATCGAGGTCGAGATGACCGACGATGCCGGCTCGGGCAAGAGCGCAGACACCGAGATCACCATTCCGCTGAAGGTCGACGCCAGCTCCACGGCCGTCCAGGGCGACAATTTCGAATTCGCGGGCGGCAAGGCGCAAATCGTCATTCCGGAGGGGAAACGCTCGGGCACCGTCGACATCAACTTGAAGAACTACGACGCCTCGAAATCGAAGATCGTTCTCGATCTGGGCGAGGTCGACGGGCTGAACGTCGGCGATCCGGGCCGCATGACCATCACGATGCTTCCCTCCTACTGGGACGGCATCAGCGGCACCTACACCGTCGAGCAGCAAATGCTCACGCGCGAGTGGCTCGAAACGAATTTCTACGGCATGGTGACCTCCTATACGGGATTCCCCACGCTCAACACCGCCGACAAGTTCACGTTCGACACGGCCAACAAGAAGCTGAAAGTCGAACTCCAGTCGGAGCTGAGAAATTTCTTCCTCGGGGACAGCAACATGACCAAGGACAAGGAATATGTAATCTACGACATGGAGACCATGATGCAGGAGATCCGCGTGCTGATGATCGACCTGGATAACTGCAACCGCAATTTCGCACCCGATTCGCAGAGCGCCGACAAACACTCCTATATCGGCGTGCGCAAGATCAAGAACGATGCGAACGAAGACCGGCTCGAACTCTATATCATGGACTACTATCCCACGACGTTCATGCTCGAGATCCTGGAGTTCGGATTCGAACAGACCCGCCCTTCGGCCTGGGGCAGCGGCGCCTACCACCTCTTCATCCTCAAACCCGCGGCCTGATCCACTACCATAAGCGATTCCGCGCGGCAGCGCCGCGCCCGGTGACGGGCGCGGCGCTTTTCTTACCGCAACAAAAAACCTCCAGACACACGCGGGAGGTTTTTCACACACAAACATCAACAATACAACAATGCAATGGCTGAATCATATTTCATTGTTCTGGTTGCAAATGTCCGACAAATTTGCCTGCCGCGCAATCCCAATTTATGAGTATTTTTTCCACGGCGCATCACGAAAACACACATGCAGCAGGACAGGGGAGTGTTCGCCGCACCGGCGGAACCGATTTTTGTTTTGAAATTCAAAATAATGCATTATCTTTGCATCGAATTCCAACGAACTGGGCGACCGTCCGGTTTTCGAAAATCACATTGAACAGAAACAAATCGTATGCAGGATTTAAAAGCGCTCGAAGGTAAAAGCCTTGCCCAGCTGCGTGAAATAGCAAAACAGCTCGGCATCGAAAACGTCCTGGTGAAAAAGCGCGAACTGATCGAAAAGATTGCGGGAACCGCCTCGACGGAGGCTCCTGCCGAGAATAGTAATGAAACACAGGCTGCCCCTGCGGCCGCAGAAGCCAAACCCAAATCCCCGCGCGGCCGCCGTCCGCGGATTGCCAAGACCGAAGAGCCGGCCCTTGTGTCGCAGCCTACCGTGCAAGAGAGCGCCCCGGACCCGGAACTTTCGGCTGAACAATCCACCTCCCAACCGGAACCCCTTAGGCAGGCCGAGCCACAAGCTCAGGAGTCGAAGACCGAACCCAAACGCCGGGGCCGCAAGCCCAAGGTGCAGGAGGCCCCGGTTGCGGAACAGCAAGTCGCTCCGGAGCAGCCGCAACCGCGCGAGGAGGTCATCACCAAGGACGATTTCGCCGGGGAGATCGAGGGCGAGGGGGTTTTGGAGGTCATGCCCGACGGCTACGGTTTCCTCCGTTCGGCCGACTACAACTACCTCAATTCGCCCGATGATATTTACGTCTCCCCGTCCCAGATCAAACTCTTCGGTCTCAAACCCGGCGATACGGTAAACGGGGCGATCCGCCCTCCGAAAGAGGGTGAAAAGTATTTCCCGCTGGTGCGCGTGAACGAGATCAACGGCCTGGCTCCGGAGTATATCCGCGACCGCGTCCAGTTCGAATACATGACGCCGCTCTTCCCGAGCGAAAAGTTCTGCCTGACGGGCAACGGCCACAACAACATGTCGACCCGCATCGTGGACCTCTTCTCGCCCATCGGAAAAGGGCAGCGCGCACTGATCGTCGCCCAGCCCAAAACCGGTAAGACGATGCTGCTGCAATCGATCGCCAATGCCATCGCCGACAACCACCCCGAGGTCTACATGATCGTGCTGCTGATCGACGAGCGTCCCGAGGAGGTGACCGAGATGGCGCGCAACGTCAAGGCCGAGGTCGTGGCTTCGACATTCGACGAGCAGGCCTCGCGCCACGTCAAAGTCGCAGAGATGGTGCTCGACAAGGCCAAGCGCATGGTCGAAAGCGGTCACGACGTAGTGATTTTCCTCGACTCGATCACCCGCCTGGCCCGTGCCTACAACTCGGTCCAGCCCGCCTCGGGCAAGGTGCTCTCGGGCGGTGTGGATGCCAATGCACTCCACAAACCCAAGCGTTTCTTCGGCGCAGCCCGCAATACGGAGGAGAAAGGTTCGCTGACGATCATCGCCACGGCGCTGATCGACACCGGTTCGAAGATGGACGAGGTGATCTTCGAGGAGTTCAAGGGCACGGGCAACATGGAGTTGCAGCTCGACCGCAAACTGGCCAACAAGCGCGTCTATCCCGCCGTCGATGTCATCGCTTCGGGCACGCGCCGCGAGGACCTGCTGCTGCCGCGCGAGGTGATGAACCGCACGTGGGTGTTGCGCAAGTACCTCTCGGACATGAATCCGGTCGAAGCGATGGAGTTCCTTCAAAAGCAGATGAACCACACCGAAACCAACGAGGAGTTCCTCGCCACGATGAACCACTAAACCGGATAAACAGAAAATCCAATCCCGAAATGAAGAAACTGCTGATCTTTTTACTGCCCCTCTTTTGCGCCCGCAGCGCATTCGCGTGGGGACAGAAAGGCCACGATCTGACGGCATACATCGCCGAATGTCATCTGACGCCCGAAGCCGCCGAAAAGGTGGACAAGGTGTTGAATGGCCATTCGCCAGTCTACTACGCCAACTGGCTCGACATTGCCAGCCACACTCCCCAATACGACTACACCCGCACGTGGCACTACCTAAATATCGACGAGGACGAAACCCTGGAGACCATGCCCAAGAACCCCAAGGGCGACGTGCTGACGGCCGTTACCTCCATCGTCGAAAAACTCAAGAGCGGCAAACTCACGTCCGAAGAAGAGACGCTCAACCTCAAGATGCTCATTCACCTGATGGGGGACATGCACTGCCCGATGCACACGGGACGCCTTTCGGACCTGGGCGGCAACATGCGGCAGGTGCTGATGTTCAACCGCGAAACCAGCCTGCACTCGGCCTGGGACACGGCCATCGTCGAAGCCGCACACAAATGGAGTTACACCGAATGGCAGGAGCAGATCGACCGGCTGCCGGACGACGAAATCGTGCTCATGCAGGCGGGCGAACCCCGCGACTGGCTGGTCGAAACGCACGAAATCTGCAAGGAGGTTTACGAGGCATCGCCCGAGGGGACCAAAATATCCTACGACTATGTAGACAAATACACGCCCGTGATCGAACGCCAGTTCCTGCGCGGGGGCTACCGCCTGGCGCGTCTGCTGAACGAGATTTACCGGTAATCCTCACTATTCCATCAAAAAAACGCAAGTTATTCGACTTGCGTTTTTCATACGAATTCCACCGGACAGGCGGATTTTCGTACTCGGAGCGGGAATCGAACCCGCACGGCCATTACTGGCCACAGGATTTTAAGTCCGGCGTGTCTACCTGTTTCACCATCCGAGCAGCCGTCATTTTAGCGAAAGACATCGGCAAATTTACGAAAATTATCGGGATTAGCCAAAATCTACGTACTCAATAATCGCCTGCGTATCGTCGGGACCGAACCAGCGGACCTGGGGATCGCGCCGGAACCACGTAAGCTGCCGCTTGGCATAGCGGCGCGAGTTGCGCTTGATCCGTTCCACAGCCTCGTCGCGTGAGATGCTACCGTCGAAAAAGTCGAAAAACTCCCGGTAGCCGACTGTCTGGAGCGCATTCAGATGCCTGTATGGATACATGCTCCGCGCTTCGGCTTCCAGTCCGTCCGCGAGCATTCGGTCCACACGCCTGTCGATACGATCGTACAGTTCCTCCCGAGGCAGATCGATACCCGCCTTTACGATTTCGAACGGTCGCTGGCGCCGTGCGCCGGTGCGCTGCATCGAGTAGGGGCGACCGGTTTGCAGGCAGACCTCCAACGCCCGGACCACCCGGGCCGGATTGCTGCGGTCCACGGCTTCGTAATAGACGGGATCGAGTTTATGGAGTTCCGTCGTGAGGCTCTCCAACCCGTCTCGCCGCAACCTTTTGGTCAACTCGCGGCGCAGCGCTTCGTCGACCTGCGGCAATTCGTCCATGCCCTCGCACAGCGCTTGCACATAGAGCCCCGAACCGCCTACGGCCACGACGATTTCGTGGCTCGCAAAGAGTTCTTCGAGCCGCGCAAGCGCCTGGACCTCGTATTGTCCGCAACTCAGATTCTGGGTTATATCATGCGAAGCAATAAAATGATGCTCAACAGCTTCCAACTGCTCTTGCGAGGGCTGGGCCGAACCGATGGCCAAGCCACGATAGAATTGCCGCGAATCGGTCGACAGGATCGGAGCACCGTAATGCCGGGCAATCCGGATGCTCATATCCGTTTTTCCCGACCCCGTCGGCCCGACGATCACTACAAGCCGCCGTCTACTCATCGTCGTAGTTGTCGTCTCCGTCGAAATCGTTGAAATCGGCCATTACCTCGCTGAAAATCGAGCCTTCGTCGCCCGCCGCGTTCTTCGAGGGATCGTACTGATCGGGCGCATCCGCCTGTGCGAAAATCTCGCGCGGATACTCGGCCCCGGGCTGCGCTTCGAACACGCCGGTCAACTCCAGAAAATAGGCCCTGTCGCCGAAGAGGTCGAAGAGGTAGATCAGGCGGTCGCGCTTCTTGTGGATGATCTGCCCGAGCGTCGTTTTCTCCATCGCTTCCGGACTCTCGGCTCCGGCTTCGACGCCCATGTCCATGCTCGTGAATTCACGCTGCTTCTCCCAACGGTCGTCAGCCGTATAGAACGAAGCCATGCACGGTTCGTACTCGAGCGAATCGAGAATGAAATGATGAAAATCGAGCAGCGTCGTATCGTACATCACCTCGTAGTCGCGCACGAAATTATCGTTTTCGTCGCTCAACATCCTGAAACGGAAAACCATCGACATATCCATTCGTTTCGTTTTTGAATTCCGAAGCAAAAATAATACATTTTATCCATCGAGCCTCGCAAGAAACGCAAGAACATCCCGGTCGTCGGGATAATCGGTCAGTGCGGGCGATTGCGAGCGGCCGAAGCCGACACGGCGGCTGTGGCAGACGCACTCCGAGACCACGCATTGCAGCTGATCGTCGTGTTCGGCCAGCCACGTTCCGACCTCTTCCAGCGCGTTGTAATACGTCATGCAGATTTTGCTCAACGCATCCGGAAATGCGCGCTCCTCGACCACAACGGCGGCACCCAAGTCCCGGAACGGCTGCCCGGTCATCGCAAGCAAGGCCCGGGTCTGGAGGTAATTGTTCCGGTACTTATCATTGACCGCAGGCATGGTCAGCGCCAAATCGCATCCCGCTGGCAGAAAGACGAGCGAAACGTTGCGGCACCCGAGGCCAGAATATGCCCAAATATCATCGAAAAGTCCTGCAAGCTGACCAGCAGTCTCTTTGCCGGACAAGACGGCGACCGACTGGCGGCTTCCTCTCAGCAGGGCCGGGAGGCCGGCATAACGGGCCCTGAAATAACGGTTCGCATTGTCGCTCCCCGTGGCTATTACAGCGTCAACGGGTTCAATCCCGTCGTAAAACGCGACAGGGATTTCCGGTTCGATCTCTCGCAATTGCTCCACGATATATTCGATCAGCACGGTATCTTTCGCCGACGGTTTCACCACGCAGCGATGACCGCTTGCGAGCACGCACACCAGATCGAAAAAGCCGACAAGCGGTATATTTCCCGCCATTACCACCAGCACACGCCGCGCCGCGGCTACGGGGACAGGGTGGGGTGCAAGCCAGGCTTCGAGCAGGTCACGCCGCAGCATGGTTCCGGCAATGGCCTCCACGGCACGGCGAATATCCTCGGGCCGGAACCAGTCGTTTGCCCGGCAGGCTTCCGCAATAACCCGCCGCGTCGGATCATCGGCGCCGAAAGTGCTCAACCGCTTTCCCAATGCGGAAAAAAGATCAATGGCGTTTTTCATAGGACAAAGATAACTTTTTACCTGCATAATACGACAATTGTTCTATTTTTGCAACGGGTAACGGATACGATGTCTATCATGGAGAGAAATTTTAAAGAAGCGCTGCTTCACCGACGCAGTTATTACGACCTTTCACCCGAGTCGCCCATCACCGAAACGCAGATCGAAGAGATACTTCGGTTCGCCCTGAAACACGTGCCATCGGCATTCAACTCCCAGTCGACCCGCCTGGTGCTCCTGCTGCATGAGCATCACACAGCTTTCTGGAAGATCGTCAAACGCACGTTGCGGGCGGTCGTTCCCGAAGACTCTTTCGCGCAGACCGAGGATAAGATCGACCGCGGCTTGGCGGCAGGGTATGGGACGGTGCTCTTCTATGAGGATACGAACGTTGTCCGGGAGTTGCAGCAGAACTATCCGCTTTACGCGGGCAATTTCCCCGTCTGGTCAGAGCATACCTCGGCCATGCATCAGCTGGCGGTCTGGACCATGCTCGAAGATGCCGGATTCGGTGCTTCGCTGCAACACTACAATCCGCTTGTCGATCGGGATGTCCGCGTGCATTGGAGCCTGCCCGAAGAGTGGCGGCTGATCGCTCAGATGCCGTTCGGACTGCCCGCAGGAGAACCCGGCGAAAAGACGTTCTGTCCGGTGGATGCCCGGCTTCGGATTTTCAGGTAGCGGGGGAAAATTTTTTTGTCGTGGAAAAATTACAGATTGTGCAAAAAAATTTGGATATTCACATTTTTTAACTACCTTTGCACTCGCAATTACAAAACAACACATGCGGAAATAGCTCAGTTGGTAGAGCGCAACCTTGCCAAGGTTGAGGTCGCGGGTCCGAGTCCCGTTTTCCGCTCCAGTTAAGAAGCTGATAATCAAATGATTGTCGGCTTTTTTGTTTCTGATGACTTGTGATACAGAAGCCCTTTCTGTGACACAAAATACCTCGAAATCGCTGTTTGTGATACAGAGTGTGATACATAAAATCGTGTAACACACGAATCATGTTTTGGTGCTTGCGTAATCCTTTATGGTTATGACAATCAACGTAGTATGTCGCAAAGACGCCATCAATAAAGACCATTTAGCCCCTCTTGCCCTTGTCTTTACCCATGACCGCCGTCGCAAATTCCTCGGTTTGGGCATCTCGGTAGCATTGGAGTATTGGAATTTCGACAAGCAACAGCCTACCGCCAACTGTCCCGATGGAGCAGAAATACAGTTTCAAATCACCTCTAAAATACGTGAGTACGAAAAGAAGATCAAAAAGTTGGAGGTGCTGGAAATTCCCGTTACATTCGATACGCTTTTTGAACAGAACGGTAAGCGAATCAACTGCACGGTAGGCGATTATTTCAAGCAAATCATCGAACGACTTGAAAAGGTCGAGAAATACGGTTCAGCCAGCAAACACAAGGTAACGCTTGCCTTGATGCAACACTTCAAGAGTACGAATATGCGCTTTGAAGAATTGGACTTGACGTATTTAAGGGAATTTGAAATCTTCCTGCGTCAGCGTGGCAACGTCAATAACAGCCTTGCGACCAAGTTCAGCGTCTTAAAGGCTGTCTATAATAAGGCTGTTTCAGAGGGTGTATTCGTTCCTAAGTCGAATCCCTTTTAGTTATTCAAAGTAGGCAGTTTGTGGACGAATACACGCAAACGGGCCATTACGAAAGAGGACATCCGCAAATTGATCGAGTTGGATTTATCGGACAGGGACTACTACACCCAGCTTGCAAAGGACATCTTTTTGTTTTCGTATTTCATGGCAGGCATCAATTTCAAGGATATTGCCTTGCTCACGTATAGCGACATCGACCACGGCAGAATCTACTATGCCAGACGCAAGACGGGTAAGATGATGAACTGCTGTCTGACGGAACAGGCACAAGAGATCATCGACAAATACCACACCGACCAAGTGGAGGAAGATTATCTGTTCCCGATCCTTGACCGTAACGTGCACAAGACCGAGAAACAGATATTGGAACGAGTGAAAAAGACCTTGAAACACGTAAACAAACGCCTGCATGAATTGAGTGAGGAAATAAGACTGCATACGTCATTAACGACCTATGTAGCAAGACACACATACGCCACGGTACTCAGTAAATATCCGTTCTAATGCATCTTGCAGAAAGATAAGCAGGTATTTACGATATTCCCATAGCCTTCAATGATCTAAATTTTTCCACCTATACCCTTAAATTTTTCTATAAATAAAGCTATTTTTTTGAAAACGCTTTGCTTTTTCGTCAAATACAGGGGGTTCAAGGGACTCATCTTTGGTAAAATGGCATTAAGCTCCGTTCCGTTTTCGCTTGCAAACTCACGCTTTAAAGAGATAGATATGTAACGTTTGGCCTCTTGTTCATTTAGGTTCTCATCCGCTATTAACTGTGCTGCCTCGACTCTCAATCTTTCTTGTGCATAATTGTAGAAAGAATCCAGAATGCTTGGTTTATCACAAATAGCGTCAATATCTGTTTCGTTAATATAATCAACGACTAAGCTCTCTTTTGCTCGGTTTCCGATACTGGCACGAATAACGCGACGAATTTCGTCTATCAATGCCGCTTTGTCGCTGGTCTTTTTGTTATGCTCAAAGATCAATTCGAGAATATAGTCGAGATTTATCTCTTGAGATTTTAGCAGATCAATCTCAAAGACAACATCATCCCAATCAACATTTAATTCCGCCTCTTCTTTACCGCTTTTCTCACGTCTTAACCAGTCACGAATATCGTTATAGGTAGATCTGTAATCTTGATTTGTTCGCTCAGGCAATACTGTAAGCTCTTGCATTGTTGCAATATCTTCGTCTGTAACGAAATAAGCTTCTTTAAATGCTTCAATGGCTTGAGGATCGTTTATGTCTATTGCTTGAAGTGCTTTAAGATGTGTAAATTCATCGTAATTTTGCAGGATGTTTTCCACCCGCAAATACTCACCAAATAATTTCGAGAACTCTTTTTTCTCGCGCTCTGTAACTATTGCTTCCGGATCTGGAAACTTTTCGTTTAGCTCCTTTACAATTTCTTTATAACCTCTACGTGCTTCACCTGTAACTACATCTGTATAACCTTCCAGATACTCTTTGTAGCTTTTTTCAAGTACTACATTTCTTGTGTTACTATCCCCGAATGTTCTAATAGCCTCAATAGTGGCAGCCTCCAAATCTCTAAAAGTAACGATATTGCCAAAGGTTTTGGTCGCATCATAAATCCGGTTGGTACGAGAAAATGCCTGTATTAATCCGTGGTAGCGCAGGCTTTTGTCTACAAATAGCGTATTGAGTGTAGGAGCATCGAATCCCGTAAGGAACATGCCTACAACAATAATAAGATCAACCTCTTTGCTTTTTACTCTTTTGGCAAGGTCGCGGTAATAATTCTGAAACTCTTTACTATCAACACTATAGCTTGTTTTAAACATTGTGTTGTAGTCATCAATAGCCTTTGTTAGAAACTCTTTTGCACTTAGATCCAGTGCCGATGGCTCAAAGGTTTCATCTGGTATTTCGCCTACTGCATTTTGCTCTTCATTGGCAACAAAAGAGAAAATTGTCGCAATCTTGAGTGGGTTTCCACTATCTTTTTGTAGACGGTTCAACTCTTCGTAATAGCATTTTGCAGCATCGACACTACTTACGGCAAACATGGCGTTAAATCCTTTGCCTCCTCCTTGGTTTCGATGGGTTTTGATTCTAAAATTCTGCAAGATATATTGCGAAATCTCTTTTATACGAGCAGGGTGAAGCATTGCTTTCTTATATTCTGCCGAGCTTAGCTTTTCTTCATCTTGCTCTGATTCTATTCCCTTGAATTTGGGTCGAACATCGTTGTAATCAACTTTGAACTTCAATACCTTTTCATCTCTGATTGCATCTGTGATGACATACGAGTGCAGCTTACGACCAAATACGCTTTCGGTTGTCTCATCTCCCAAAGCATTTTCAGGAAATATAGGTGTTCCAGTAAAACCGAATTGATAGTATCGTTTAAACTTTTTCCGTAAGAGCTTTTGAGCCTCTCCGAACTGCGAGCGGTGACATTCATCAAAGATGAATACTACCTGTTTTTGATAAATTGATAATTCACCTTCACCCTTCATCAAGTTGTTTAACTTCTGAATGGTGGTAACTATAATCTTGTTGTCGTCTCTTTCGAGGTTTCTTTTTAGCCCTGCTGTGCTCTCAGAGCCATTGACACTATCGGGAGAGAATCGTTGATACTCTTTCATCGTCTGAAAGTCAAGATCTTTCCGATCCACCACAAAGAACACTTTGTCGATAAAGTCAAGCTGTGTTGCCAGTCGAGCCGCTTTGAAACTGGTAAGGGTTTTGCCCGATCCTGTCGTGTGCCATATATATCCGCCACCTTCGGGCTTAGACCATTGCTTTGCTTGAAATGAGCTTTTAATTTTCCACAGGATTCTCTCGGTTGCTGCAATCTGGTATGGTCTCATTATCAGCAGTGTGTCGCTCGTGTCGAAGACCGAATAGGTGAAAAGTATTTTTAACAGTGTATGTTTCTGAAAGAATGTTGCAGTAAAGTCCTTAAGGTCCTTGATTAGTTCATTCTTGGCATTAGCCCAGTTCATTGTAAAGTCGAAACTATTTTTATTTCGCTCTACAGTATTTGCAAAATAGCGACTATCTGTACCATTTGAAATAACAAATATTTGTAGGTATTTGAAGAGTGAGTGTGCTTTATTAAAACTTTCTTTCGTGTAGCGATGTACTTGGTTAAAGGCTTCACGAATAGCTACGCCACGCTTTTTCAGCTCTACTTGCACAAGTGGTAACCCATTAACCAATATAGTAACATCATAACGATTGGCGTGCGTTCCTGTTTGCTCAAATTGCGAGATTACCTGTAGTTTGTTACGAGAAACGTCTATTTTATCTACCAAGTAGATATTTTGGATATGGCCATCATCAAAAACAAAGTCATATTTAAAGTTATCATGTATCTTCCTTGTTTTTTCAACGAGATTATCGCTTGGCTTATCCAAATACTCCTCCACATAACGAGTCCATTCACCATCACTAAACTCCATATTGTTAAGCTTCTGAATCTGTTCCCTTGCATTAGCAAGCATAGCTTCAGCACTCCTTATCGTTGGGTTTTCATAGCCTTGATTGATCAGATCTTGTATAAACTCTCGTTCAAGGGCAGACTCCGTCTGATAGGCAGCGAATGCCTTATTCTCTGTTGAATACTTGGTGTAATTATCAAGAACTATAAAATTGTTCAACTCCGCTATGGGTTTATATTGTGTCATTTCATTCATTTGTTGTTGTTAATACTTGACTTGAAATGGTATGTGGGGATTATGAATTCGAGTACTAAGTATCTCAACACTTTTTTGTCGTTTTCATCTACAATTGAGACCTCTTCTGCATGGTGTTTAGAATGACTATACAGGTTTATTATCCGGTTATAGTATGCTTCGCGGGCTTCTCTAGGCAAAAGTTCTTTCCAGTTTGCATGGCCGAGAAAGGTAGAAGTCTTTTCAAGTATATTGCGAAGAAAGTTAAAATGATACTTTTGGATATTATTCGACTCAATAGCTCTTTCTAGTTCAGATAAAAGCATAAGATGATAGGAAAAAGGTGAGTCATTAGATTTTACAATTGTATAAGTTCCATCATCCAATCTCTCCAAACGCATCTTTATACTGTTACCATCATTTCTAAACTCATTAAAAAGCACATTATAAAATAGCGGGTTATGCGTTGAAATAATGAATTTCAAGCCACTTGGTTTTTTTATAAGTGTCGCCAGATTAACTGCTAATTCTATTAAATGATTGTCATCTAAAGAACTTACCGGGTCATCTATGAAAACATATTCCAAATCATTAAATTTGTCGGTTTCTCGTTCATTCGGTTCTGCAATACTCAAAACTTCAACGACTTGTTCAAGCAAACTATAAAACACGCACCAAATTAAGCAGCTTTCTTCACCTTTAGAAATCTTTATATTATCAATAACTTGATTATTTCCCCTTGCGATAGAGAAGGTGATTTCAGAATATGCACTTATAGTAATATCTCTGTTATCCTCATCCTTGACTATATATTCCTCATTAAAGCGAGGGTTTAATTTATCGCTGGTGTAATGCTGAAAATGCGTCACTATATTGTTCTCTTGCCCTTGATCTTCAAGCACCCACTTTGTAAAATTATTTGGTTGTATTTTTAATTTTCGGTTTGTGTCTGCATTATCCCAGTAGAATAAGTCTTCTGTAAAGGCGTTATAGTAGAGTATTTTAGTGCCTGATTCATCTTGATTTTCTGCATCATCGCTTTTGGGTGCGACCAACTCTTTGAATTCACGAGACAAACGTGTTTTTCCTGTGCCATTAAAGGCGTAGATCAACTGCACTTTTTTATTGGCATCTCTCAGCATTTGGGCTATTTCCGTTAATGTTCCCATATTATTCCTTTAAATTATCCTTTGGAAATGTTAGTAACATATCTCGGTAGTATTCATACTGCTTTTTGCGAGCTATAAGCTCGGCTGTAAGCTCGGCTGTAAGCTCGGTAAAGGTATCTAAAATATGGACAATCTCTTTTTGAATTTTATGGGATTTTTCCGGATTATCCGGACAGGGAATAGGAATTTGAAAGCTATTTATAGCCTCGGTAGGCAAATGTGCAGGAATGGCATCTGTAGCAAGCGATTTAATATGACCTTGATTATTTTTTAATACATAAAAAAGATACTTATTATCTAAATTAGAAGAAGGCTTTATACAATAGCATATATCATTTGCCCAAAATCTTTCCATGATAAAATTCACAAAACCAGCTGTGCCATATTTAACAATGGTGATTGTATTTGCCTCGTTATTATAACTGTCAAAATATCCCATAGGAGTTACACCTCCACTATACACAGGATATTTTTTTTCTGGTGACAAATCACATTTTGTGACACGACATCCTCTATTGATAGTGGCAACTTCCCCCAAAGCCTTCCATTCAACCTTAGCACCATCCAATATTTTTTCCAAATAATTCATCCCTCAATCTCCTTTATTATTGCATCAATATCGGCACGAAGACCATTTATCTTCTCTACTGTTTTTGAAATTTCTGCATTCAATTTCGTAATATCCACCACCTCTCGATTGTCCTTTGCCTCCACGTAAGAACTAACAGAGAGGTTATAATCTTTTTCTTCGGCAATGAATTTGTTATCTATGGATTTTGCTATATATTCAACATCTTCTTTGCGGTCGAAGATTTCCATAATCCGCTCAATATGTTTGTCTTCGAGAATATTGTTATTAGTTACTTTCTTAAAGAAACCTTCACCGCTTGCGTCAATAAACTGGATTTTTGTATCGGTCTTGTGTTTAGAAAGAACTAAGATATTTACAGCTATTGAGGTCCCGTAGAATAAATTGGGTGCCAAAGAAATGATGGTCTCTACAAAATTATTATCTACCAAATACTTTCTAATTTTCTGTTCTGCACCACCACGATAGAAGATTCCGGGAAAGCAGACAATGGCAGCCCGGCCTTTGCCTGACAGATAGCTTAGGGCATGCAGCACAAAGGCAAAATCGGCTTTTGATTTAGGAGCCAGCACACCGGCAGGAGCAAAACGGTCATCGTTTATCAGAGTAGGATCATCCGAACCAATCCAATTTACCGAATAAGGTGGATTGGAAACGATGGCATCAAAAGGTTTATCGTCGCCAAACTGCGGGTCTCTAAGCGTATCACCAAGCGCAATATTAAACTTGTCGTAATTGATGTTGTGCAAAAACATATTCATACGAGCAAGATTATAGGTGGTATGATTTATCTCCTGACCGAAGAAACCTTCTTCGATGATATGATTGTCGAAATGTTTTTTAGCTTGTAAAAGTAGGGAACCGGAGCCTGCGGCAGGATCATAAATTTTATTTACGCTTGTCTGCTTATGCATGGCAAGCTGAGCAATAAGCTTGGAAACATGCTGCGGCGTAAAAAATTCCCCTCCCGACTTTCCGGCGTTCGCGGCATAATTGTTTATTAAAAATTCATAGGCATCACCGAATAAATCTATCTGGTTATCTTCAAATTTCCCAAAATTCAGTTCTTCCACTCCATTCAATACGGCAGCTAAACGACTGTTCTTGTTTTCAACCGTATTGCCAAGTCGTGTACTGGTAGTGTCGAAATCGGCAAACAATCCTTTTATATCTTCCTCCGATGGATAACCGGTGGCGGAATTTTCAATAGCGTCAAAAATGGCTTTTAAGTCCGTATTAAGATTGGGGTTTGTGTTGGCATTTCTTGCAACGTTAACAAAAAGTTGACTCGGATAGATAAAATACCCTTTAGTTTTTATTGCATCATCTTTAATCTCAGGTGTTATTACGCTATCAGGCAAATTAGCATAATCAACGCTCTCATCACCTCCCTCGATATAATTAGAGAAATTTTCACTAATAAAACGATAGAAAAGAGTACCTAACACGAACTGTTTAAAATCCCAGCCATCGACAGATCCACGTACGTCGTTGGCTATTTTCCATATTTTGGCCTGTAATTCAGCCCTTTGAATTATACTTGTCATTATATTATTTTTGTTTCAGTGATTATAAACTCTTACTCTTCTGACAATTCATATTTCTATAATCTCTTCTATCAACTACTTTCAGCCGATTTATATCTTTCATCCCGATCACTTTATTGAATATTATACAAATATATCGATTTATTTGAATTAAGGGAAATACCGGGCGCGGATATTGGCGATAAGGCAGGAATTTATAAGCAAGGAGCACGAGGGAGACTACATCGAAATTAAGACCTGCTGTTGAACCCCGCGGCACATCCAAGCAATTCCTTTCGGAGTTCGGGCAATACTGCGTGAAACGGCAGGGCGAGATCGGGGTGCGTATCACCCAACTCACGAACAAGTTCCACCGCCTGTACCGCTACTTGAAAGATACAAGACGAAACGTAATAAAAAGGAGGACCTACTATGGGGTCAAGGGATTTCTCGATCGAAATCACGGTTCGGACGGCTGGCGGACAGGCAGTTTCAAGCTGAACCGCGAACCTTCCCCCAAACGCGAGGATACCGTTATCGAACCGCCCAACCCTTCTGCGATCGTCTTGCAGATCGGCAATCCCAGTCCGGCTCCCTGCATGAAAGAATCGACCTTGTAGAACCGCTCGAATATCTTTTCGACATGCTCCTCGGCAATACCCCGCCCGGTGTCGGCCACGAATACCTCTACGCTTCGCTCATCGTCCGCAAGCGCATATCCCAACTCGATACAGCCCTTATCCGTGAATTTGAGAGCATTTCCCAACAGATTGTCCAACACCTGACGCAGCCGCTGCACATCCGTTTCGATCCGCAACTCTTCCGGCGGCAGCACCATTCTGAACTCCACCTGCTCAGGTATCCGGTGTTTGTTGAATCGGTGTATATCCGTCAGAAGCTGCCCGAGCGAATACTCCTCGATGCTGAAATCCATTGCGCCCGTTTCGATACGCGACAGATCGAGGATGTCCGATACCAGTGTCAGCAGGTAATCGCTGTTGCGGTTGATGAGGTCCACATACTCGCGGCCCTCCTCGCTGTCGGCCGAAACCACACCGTCCGACAATAGGTTCGTAAATCCGATTATGGCATTCAACGGCGTGCGTATTTCATGGCTCATGTTGGCCAGAAAGGCCGATTTGAGCCGGTCGCTCTGTTCCGCCTTGTTCTTGGCGAGGGTCAGTGCCTCCTCGATGTCCTTGTGTGCCTGGGTACTCATGCAGATACCCACCACACGATAGGGCATCCCCTCGACCTGTCCCAGGTAGGTCGACTGCCCCTCGAACCACTCGTAGCGACCGTCACCGCGCAACAGCCTGAACGGAACGGGATAGGGGTAGTGATCGCCATGCAACTGCTGTGCGAAAGCCTCGGCCATGGCAGCCCGGTCTTCGGGATGGATTCGCTCGGAGAACTCCTCCATCGACATGGTATAGTCCCGGGTAGGAATTCCCGTATAGTCGTAATAACGCGCATCGATAACCATCACGCCGCGCTCCATGTCGTAAAACCACGGAAAAATCTTGGTAGAACTCAGCGCCATCTTGAGCATGTATTCCTGTGTGAGCTCGTCCACGACGTTACGGAACGAGAGCAGCCGCGCGCCGCCATCCAAGCGGGTGATACGCCCCGTCACGAAAAACTGCACACCCCCGATCTTGCTCCGCATCAGCACATCACGCGGCAGAACGATCTGTCCGGCTGCGTCCTCGTCGAGGCGGGCAATAAGTTCCGGCAGAATATCCTTATTGCCGTAAATAATCGAAATAACTGCGGCGAGCTTGCTGCCGACAGGGTTCCGGGCAATGCGGAGATCATCACGGGCAAGCTGGTTGGTACGGACCACAACGCCGTCGCTGTCGAAGAAAATCACGCCGGTCTGCATGGCGTCGAGCAACTGATCGGAGAGCGCACCCGAATTGCCGCAATTGATTTTGGATGAATCGGACATATTTTGATTGGCGTCCTTGATGGATTCCTTTTGGCAAAAGTAGCGTATTAATTCGGATTTCGATCCGGTTTTCGAGTAAAAATTACACCTTATCGGTAAAAATCGACACGGCCTTCCGAACTGCGCCTTCCCTTATAACGACGAGAACGATCGTTTTACCGTCCCTGCCGGAGTTTTTCGACGAACTGATCGATGCGACGCATTTCTTGCGGAATGCGGATATTCTGCGGACAGTGCGCCAGACATTTGTTGCAGCCGATGCAATGGCTGGACTGGCGCAGCCGGGGTACCGAACGGTCGTAACCTACCAGAAACGCCCGCCGGGCCGCGCGGTAACCGGCATCCTGCGCACCGGCAGGGACATTGCCCTCGTTGACACAGCGGTTGTAATGTGCAAAGACAGCAGGTATATCGAGCCCGTAAGGGCAGGGCATGCAATACTTGCAATCGGTGCAGGGAATGACGGGGTAGCGCTGCAGCCGTTCGGCCGTGTCTTCCAGCAAGGCCAATTCATCATCAGTGCAGGGATCGAGCGGCGAGTAGGTGCGGATGTTGTCCTGCAAATGCTCCATGTAGGTCATCCCGCTCAACACGGTCAGCACTCCCGGAAACGAACCTGCGAAGCGGAAAGCCCACGAAGCCGTGCTCTCGATCGGCCTGCGTTGTTTGAGACGGGCCACCAGGCTGTCGTTCAACTGCGACAGACGCCCGCCCAGCAGCGGCTCCATGATGACGACCGGAACGTCACGTCGCGCCAGTTCACCGTACAGGTATTCGGCATCGACATTGCGCCCGGAGGCATGCCGCCAGTCGACGTAATTCATCTGAATCTGGACGAAATCCCACTTTACATCCATCGCCAGCACGTAGTCGAACAACTCGACGCTGCCGTGGAACGACCAGCCGAGGTGGCGGATACGGCCCGCCTCGCGTTCGCGCAACAGAAAATCCAGGATGCCGTTATCGATAAAACGCGCTCGGAAAGAGTCGATCCCTCCGCTTACCGAATGCAACAGGTAGTAGTCGATATAATCCACCTGCAACTCCTCGAACGACTTGCGATAGAGCGCCACGGAGTTCTCATAGGTGAAATTCGAAAAGTTGGACATTTTGGTGGCGATGAAATAGCGGTCGCGGGGGTGGCGTTTGAGCGCATTGCCCGTCACCCGCTCCGACTGCCCTTGCCCGTAGACCGGCGCCGTGTCGAAATAGTTGACCCCGTGCGCCAGCGCGTAGTCGACCAGTTCGTTGACATCCTGCTGGTCGATCTCATCGCCCGTGCCGTCGTCGCGCGGCACCGTCGGCCAGCGCATGCAGCCGTACCCCAGCAGCGACACCCTGTCCCCCGAGGACGGACAGGTGCGAAAGGTCATCCGGTCGGTCGGCACCTCGCCGCGCGCAGCAGTTCGAGCCGGACGGCCTTTCGAACCGCAACCGACCAGGGCGGCAGCCGAAGCGGCGGCGCCGCCGGCTGCGATTTTCAGGAACGCCCTGCGGTCCATCGTTTTTTGCTCTTTCATGGTTTGCTTCTTCAAATGGTTCTGTGGCGGCTGTGGCCCTCGACATAGATGGCGCTGAACGGACGCGCCGGACAGAGGTTTTCGCAGGCTCCGCAACCGATGCAGCGCTCCTCGTTCACGACCGGGATTCGCAGCGAACCGGGATCGGAGGGATCGATCGGCACCAGATGAATCGCCGCAGCGGGGCAGTGACGGGCGCAGTTGTCGCAACTCACCCCGTCGTTCAACACCACGCAATTCTCCCGAATCCAGACGGCGTGACCGATCTGCGTGGCGGATTTTTCCGCCGCTGTGATGCGACGGATAGCACCCGTCGGACATACCTCCGAACAGCGGGTGCATTCCGGACGGCAATACCCCCGTTCATACGATACGTCTGGCTGCATGAGTGTCGTCAGCCGTCCCGAGGGACGCAATACCCGATTGGGACAGACTGAAATACAGAGTTGACAACCAGTACAGTGCGCCGCCAGGTTGCGGGCGCCGAGCGATCCGGGCGGGGTGATCGGCGTATTGCGTTCGGGAATCTTCTTCTCCTCGATCAATGCCAGGCCGCCGTCCACTTTCATCTCCTGCGCTCGGAGGGCCGTATAGGCAAACACGCCCAGCAGACCGAAGAACCGGCGGCGTGCCGGATCGAGCGCTTTCGGTTCGGCATGGGCGGCCGACCTGCGGAGCGTGAAGCCGACGGCTCCCTGGCGGCAGTTGTCCAGACAGTTCATGCAGGCCACGCAGCGGCTGTAATCGATCCGATGGCTCTGCGGATCGATGCACGACGCCTTGCAGTTGCGGGCGCAGCGTTTGCAACCGTTGCATTTGGACGGGTCGATGCGGACCTTGTAGAGCGAAAAGCGCGAGAGCACTCCCAGCACCGTCCCTACCGGACAGACCGTATTGCACCACGTCCGTCCGTTGCGCCAAGCCAGCAGGGCGATAACACAAAAGGTCACCACAGCGACGGCCAACGCCGCACCGCTCTTCAGCCATACCTCGACCGGATAGAACGCGTAGCTGTCCAACCGTTCGGCACCCCAGGCCAGCAAATTGTTTCCCCACAGCCAGAGCGGGGCCAGCAGGGTCGAAGCGATCCGCCCGTAAGCGCTGTACGGAGCAATCAGCGCGGCCGCTTTCCCGGCTCCCGCAACCATTGCAACGACAAACACGGCAAGCACACCCCAGCGCAGCCACGACCGCGCGGGCGAGTAAGCAAAACGGTTTTTCTTCTGTCGGCTGCTTACCCGCGACACGATGTCCTGCATGACCCCCAGCGGACAGACGATGGAGCAATAGATTCTCCCGAACACGAGGGTGAGAACCACAAGCACCGCCACGACGACCGCATTCACGGCCAGCAGAGCCGGCAGCAGCTGTATCCGGGCCATCCATCCGAACCACGTGTGCAGCGTTCCCGAAAAATCGAGGAACAGGAGCGTGATAAGACCGAAAAAGAGGGCCGCAGCCGCAATTCTGATTTTTCGTAACATATTCAACCTTTCAGTGGTTGCAAATATACGAAAAATCAAGGTTTGCACAAGATACGCATTACCCGTTTTAGCGCCGGACTGCACACGAAAATCCCGGCAGAAAATAGTGCCGGGATTTACTTGGCGGGGCTGTCGTCTCAGCCTTTGCGTCCCTGATTGGCCACGGCGGCCATGAGCGCGGCGATCCGGTCGGGGTCCCCCAGAAAGTAGTCCCTGGCATACCCCAGCCCCTCGTCGAATTCGAAGACATAAGGCACGGCCGTGGGGAGGTTGAACTCGGCGATCGCCTCGTCGGAGATGCCTTTCAGGTGCTTGATGATACCGCGCAGGCTGTTCCCGTGGGCCACGACCAACAGGGCGTCGTGCCGGGCGAGCGCGGGCAGTATCTCGCATTTCCAGTAGGGGAGGATGCGCGCCACGGTGTCCGCGAGCGATTCGGTGCGGGGCAGTTCGGCCGCGGGCACGTCGCGGTAGCGGGGATCGAAGCGCGGGTTGCGGGGGTCGTCTTCGGCCAGCGGCTCGGGGGCCACGTCGTAACTGCGGCGCCAGATGTGAACCTGCTCGTCGCCGTACTTTTCGGCCGTTTCGCGTTTGTTCAGGCCTTGCAGCGAACCATAGTGTTTCTCGTTCAGCCGCCAGCTTTTGGCTACGGGAATCCAGTCCTGGTCGAGCGCGTCGAGCGCGAGGTCGAGCGTCCTGACGGCCCGCTTGAGGTAGGAGGTAAACGCCTGCCCGAAACAGAAACCCTCCTTGCGCAGCGTCCGCCCGGCCTCGACGGCCTCGGCCATGCCCTTTTCGCTCAGATCGACATCGGTCCAACCCGTAAAGCGGTTCTCCCTGTTCCAGACGCTCTCGCCGTGGCGGAGCAAAACTACTTTTTTCATACCATGCTGTTTTCAGGTTCGGCACGCACCTCGTTGACGAGCTTTCGATGCTGGTCGAAATCGGCGATGTTCTGCAAGGTGGTACGTGCAATGTTGTCGAGGGCTTCCCGCGTGAAAAACCCCTGGTGCGAAGTGACGATGACGTTGTTGAACGACAGGAGGCGCGCCAGCACGTCGTCGTCCATGATCCTGTCGGAGGTGTCCTCGTAAAAGTAGCCGGCCTCCTCTTCGTAGACGTCCAGTCCGGCCGCGCCCACTTTCTTCTCCTTGAGCCCGTCGATCAGCGCCTCGGTGTGGATCAGCTGTCCGCGGCCCGTATTGATGAGCATCACCCCCGGTTTCATGTGCGCGATGGCCACGTCGCCGATCATGTAGCGGGTTTGATCGGTCAAAGGACAGTGGAGCGAGATGATGTCCGCCCGGGCGTAGAGTTCCTCGAGCGGCACGTAGGTGATCCCGGCCGTGCGGGCATACTCCGCATCGGGATAGATGTCGTGAGCCAGCACGTCCATACCGAACCCCTTGAGAATATGGATCAGCTCGCGCGCGATCTTTCCCGTGCCGATAATGCCGGCTGTCTTGCCGTACATGTCGAACCCCAGCAACCCGTGCAGCGAGAAATTGCCGTCGCGCGTGCGCCAGTAGGCGCGGTGTATCTTGCGGTTGAGCGAGAGCATCAATGCCACGGCGTGTTCGGCCACGGCATGCGGCGAGTAGGCCGGAACCCGGACCACGGGGATATGGCAGCGGGCCGCAGCCGCAAGGTCCACGTTGTTGAACCCAGCACAGCGCAATGCGATGAGTTTTACCCCCAGTTCCGACAGCTGCCCGATGGTCTCGGCATCGGCCGTGTCGTTGACGAAGATGCAGACCGCGTCGTACCCTTTTGCCAGGATGGCATTGTTGGCATTGAGGTGGTTGCGGTGGTATCGGAATTCGAAACCGTATGCGCCTCCGATGCGGTCGAAAGATTCGCGGTCGTAGGGCTGCGTGCCGAAAAAGGTAATTTTCATAGCGTCCGAATTAAGCAATGGTGATTTCATCATCGAGGTAGACGTCCTGAATGGCGTGCAGTAGCTCGATCCCCTCCCGCATGGGCCGCTGGAAAGCCTTGCGGCCGCTGATAAGGCCCATGCCTCCGGCCCGCTTGTTCACCACGGCCGTGGTGACGGCCTCCTTGAGGTCCGATTCGCCGAGCGACTCGCCGCCGGAATTGATCAGCCCCACGCGCCCCATGTAACCGTTGGCCACCTGGTAACGACAGAGATCGATCGGGTGGTCGGACGTAAGGCGGGTATAGACCTCGTCGCGGGTCTTGCCGAAATTGATGGCCCGGAAGCCGCCGTTGTTCGTAGGCAGTTTCTGCTTCACGATGTCGGCCTTGATCGTCACGCCCAGATGGTCGGCCTGCCCCGTGAGGTCTGCCGCGGAGTGGTAGTCGACGCCCTCTTTCTTGAAATCGCCGTTGCGCAGGTAGCACCACAGGATGGTCGCCATGCCCAATTCATGCGCCAGGTCGAACGCACGGGCAATCTCGACGATCTGCCGCCGGCTCTCGGGCGATCCGAAATAGATCGTCGCTCCGACGGCCTGCGCGCCCATGTTCCACGCATCGCGCACCGTCCCGAAGAGAATCTGGTCGTGCGTATTGGGGTAGGAGAGCAACTCGTTGTGGTTGATCTTCACGATGAACGGTATTTTGTGCGCATATTTGCGGGCCACCGATCCCAGCACCCCGAATGTCGAGGCCACCGCGTTGCAGCCGCCTTCGATGGCCAGCCGCAAGATATTTTCGGGATCGAAATAGGCCGGTTCGGGTGCGAACGAGGCACCCGCAGCGTGCTCCACACCCTGGTCCACGGGCAGGATCGACACATAGCCCGTACCGCCCAGGCGGCCGTTCGAGAGGATCCATTGCAGGCTGCCCAGCGTCCGGATATTGCGGTCCGACTCCATCCAGATCCGGTCCACCATGTCGGCCGACGGAAGATAGAGGCTGCGCTTGTCGATGGTGCGGCATACGTGGGTGAGGTAGTAAGCGGCCTGCTGTCCAAGTATTTCTATTGTCTTGCTCATACTAACTGTATTAGATATTTCGTTATACCCCTGCAATTCGGGTTCCAAACACAGCGATGGCTATTTTTTCGTGTTGCGGTACTCGGTGGGAGATTCTCCCGCGTGTTTTTTGAAATAACGACCCAGGTAGGACTGGTCGGGAAAGTGGAGCCGGTAGGCGATCTCCTGCACCGAAAGGTCGGTCGATTGCAGCAGCATCTTGATCTCGAGAATCACCGAACGGTCGATGAACTCCTTGGCCGATGCGTGCGCCACGCTGCGCACGATGGTCGAAAGGTAGCGCGTCGAGATACAGAGCCTGTCGGCATAAAACGCCACCTCGCGCTCGCGGGAGCAGTGCTCGTGCACCAGCGCCGCGAAGCGGTGGAACAGCTCGGTCTGCCGCGTGGTCGTCTCGGGCGTGCGCGACTGCTTGGCGGCGAAGCGCTGCATCTTGTCGTAGATTTCAAGAAGCACATTTTGCAACCTGTTCTTGATGATCGTGTTGCGGAAGATATTACCACGGTCGCGGTAGGTATAGGCCGCCATCTGAAACCAGGTCACGGCCCCCTCGACGATCCGGTGGGGCGGATGGGAGATCGCGTTTCGGTGTACCGATTCGAAAAACGCCGGATCGAGCCGGTAGGCCGCCTCGGAGAACAGGTCCCGCGAAAATGTGCAGAATGTCGCCCTGAAATCCTCCGAACGCTCCGTAAAGAGGAGGTAGGAGCCGGGCAGCAGCAACACCAGCGTGTTGCGCAGCACCTCGCCCCGGTGCTGGTCGATCATCACCTCGGCCCGCCCCGTGCGGCAAAAGAGGATGGCGCACCCGTCCATCTTGTAAGCGAAGCGGGTGAAATAGGCAAAATCGGAATCGCCGACGACGAACTGTTCTTCGGTGGTTGTGAGGAGCGGATTGAGCGGTTGCATATTCTTTTTTCGAACAAAAATAGCGATTATTTCGTGACAGCGCACGGTTTTATTCCGAAAAAGAACAACACTGTTCGCAATTTAAAGGCACGGGGAGCGACAATTTAGGATACTTTTGCACCTGAAAAAGTTTTTTAGTATAAAGTAAAGGAGAAGTTATGAAGCAAACATTTGTGAAAGCAGCGCTTATGGCGTGCTGTGTGGCAGCCGTAGGATGCAAAGAGACTCCGACGGCAATGGGACCCGGCCAATACGCCGTGACGACCGTCGCCACCACCGACCGCGTGATCCCGAGCAACTATTCGGCCACGATCCGCGGCCGCCAGGACATCGCCATCTATCCGCAGGTTTCGGGAACGATCGTCGAACTTGCAGTCAACGAGGGTCAGACCGTATCCAAAGGTCAGACGCTTTTCATCATAGACCAGGTCCCCTACAAAGCGGCGCTGCAAACCGCCGAAGCGAACGTCGAGGCCGCCAAGGCCGGCGTGGCCACGGCCCAGCTGAACTACGACAGCCGCAAGGAGCTTTTCCAGCGCAACGTCGTTTCGCAGTTCGACCTCTCGACCGCAAAGAATCAGCTTCTGACCGCCCATGCACAGCTTGCCCAGGCCGAAGCGCAACGCGTCAATGCGGCAAACAACCTCTCCTACACCGTCGTGAAGAGCCCGTCGAACGGCGTGGTCGGCACCCTGCCGTACCGTGTCGGCGCCCTGGTGAGCGCTTCGATTCCGCAGCCGCTCACGACCGTTTCGGACAACTCGGAGATGTACGTCTATTTCTCGATGACCGAAAACCAACTGCTGAATCTCACGCGCGAGTACGGCTCGATCGAGGCCACGCTCAAGAACATGCCCGACGTCGAGTTGCAGCTCAACGACGGTTCGATCTACGACCGGAAAGGCCGCGTGGAGTCGATCAGCGGTGTTATCGACCCCTCGACGGGCAGCGTTTCGCTCCGTGCCGCATTCCCCAACAAGGGCGGACTGCTGCACAGCGGCGGCGCGGGCAATGTCATCCTGCCCAGCATCTTCGAAAACTGCATCGTCGTGCCGCAGGTCGCCACGTTCGAGCTCCAGGACAAGGTCTATGTATATAAGGTAGTGGACGGCAAGGCTTCCTCGTCGATGATCGACGTCGAGCAAATCAGCAACGGCAGCGAATACATCGTCAAATCGGGCCTTACGCCGGGCGACGTGATCGTCGCCGAGGGTGTCGGTCTGCTGCGCGAGGGAACACCCATCCAGCCCAAGACGGCACCCGCTGCGCAGGCTGCTCCCGCATCCGAAGCCGCTGCCGCCCAAACCCAAACCGTAAAGGAGGAATAAGTTTATGACACTCAAACATTTTATCGAACGACCCGTACTGGCGTCGGTCATATCCATCGTCATCGTAATCGCCGGTCTGATCGGTCTTGCGACGCTGCCCATCGAGCAGTATCCCGACATCGCGCCGCCGACGGTGATGGTGCGCGCCTCCTACCCGGGCGCCAGCGCCGAGACGATCCAGAAATCGGTGATCGTGCCGCTCGAAGAGGCCATCAACGGCGTGGAGAACATGACCTACATCACCTCCAGCGCCGCTGTCGGAAGCGCCACGCTTTCGGTCTATTTCCGTCAGGGAACCAATGCCGACATGGCAGCCGTAAACGTGCAGAATAAGGTGTCGAGAGCGACAGGTCTGCTTCCGTCAGAGGTAACACAGATCGGTGTGATGACCATGAAGCGCAACCCGTCCATGGTCAAGATCTTCTCGCTATACAGCCCCGACGGCTCTTACGACGAGTTCTTCCTGTCGAACTACTCGAAGATCAATATCGAGCCGCGCATCCTGCGTATTTCGGGTGTCGGCGAGGCTTTCACGCTCGGTTCCCCGTACTCGATGCGCGTGTGGCTGAAGCCCGACGTGATGGCACAGTACAAACTCATTCCGTCGGACGTTACGGCGGCGCTCGCCGAGCAGAACATCGAGTCGGCGACCGGTACGCTGGGCGAGAACTCCGACAACACATTCCAGTATACGATGAAATACCGCGGCCGCCACCAGACCCCCGAGGAGTTCGGTGAAATCGTCATCCTGGCCAAAGCCGACGGTACCATACTGCGTTTGAAAGACATTGCCGACATCGAGTTGGGCAGCGAGTCCTACGCCTACAAGGGCTACACCAACGGACATCCGGGCGTCAGTACAATGATCTTCCAGACCGCGGGCTCCAACGCCACGCAGGTCGTCAACGAAGTCAACGCACTGCTCGAAGAGGTCGAGGCCGAACTGCCGAAAGGCGTGGCCGTAGCCCATCTTCAAAGTGTCAACGATTTTCTCTACGCTTCGATGAAAGAGGTGCTGAAAACGCTCTTCGAAGCCATCCTGCTCGTTATTCTGGTGGTCTATGTCTTCCTCCAGGACATTCGTTCGACGCTCATTCCCACGGTCTCGATCATCGTGGCGCTGATCGGTACGTTCGGATTCCTGGCTTTCGCCGGATTTTCGATCAACCTGCTGACCCTTTTCGCATTGGTTCTTGCGATCGGTACGGTCGTCGACGATGCGATCATCGTGGTCGAGGCCGTGCAGGCGCGGTTCGATGTGGGCTACAAATCCTCCTACATGGCCACCATCGACGCCATGTCCGGCATCACGTCGGCCATCGTCACCTCGACGCTGGTCTTCATGGCCGTATTTATTCCCGTGGCGATGATGGGCGGTACGTCGGGTGTATTCTACACGCAGTTCGGTATCACGATGGCCGTGGCCGTGGGACTCTCGGCCGTCAACGCCCTTACGCTGTCGCCGGCCCTCTGCGCCCTGATTCTCAAGCCGTACCTCGACGAAAACGGCGAGATGCGCGACAATTTCGCGGCCCGCTTCCGCAAGGCTTTCAACTCGGCCTTTTCGGCCATGGTCAACAAGTACAAGCACGGCGTGCTGCTCTTTATCAAGCACAAGTGGCTCATGTGGTCGACGCTCGCACTGGCTATCGGGGCGCTGGTCCTCTTGATGAACACGACCAAGACGGGTCTGGTGCCCGACGAGGACCAGGGAACCATCATGGTCAACGTCACCGCAGCCCCGGGCTCCTCGCTCTCGGAGACGCACAAGATCATGGAGCAGGTTTCCGACCGCATCAAGACCATTCCCCAGATTCGGGATTATATGCAGGTGGCCGGTTACGGCATGATCGCCGGACAGGGCTCGTCGAACGGCATGTGCATCATCAAACTCAAGGACTGGGACGAGCGTCCGAACAAGGAGGATGCCGTGCAGGCCGTCATCGGACAGATTTACGGCCGCACCTCGGACATTAAGAACGCGCAGATTTTCGCCGTGGCTCCGCCGATGATCTCAGGTTACGGTACGTCGACCGGTTTCTCGATGAACCTCCAGGACAAGGCGGGCGGCGAGCTGACCGATTTCTACAAGGTCTATTTGCAGTTTATCGGTGCACTGAACCAGCGTCCGGAGATCGAGCGCGCCTACTCGACTTTCAATATTAATTTCCCGCAGTACGTCGTGGATGTCGACGCCGCGAAAGCCAAGCGTGCCGGCGTTTCGCCCAGTACGGTCCTTTCGACGCTGGCGGGCTACTACGGCGGTCAGTACGTCTCGAATATCAACCGTTTCTCGAAAATGTACTATGTGACGCTCCAGGCCGATCCCAAGTACCGCCTCGATACGGAGTCGCTCAACAACGTCTTCGTGCGTACGAACAGCGGTGAAATGGCTCCGCTGAGCCAGTTCGTCAACCTGACGAAAGTGTACAGTTCGGAGACGCTCAACCGGTTCAACCTCTACAACTCGATCGCTGTGACCGGAACGGCAGCCGCGGGCTATTCGTCGGGCGATGCCATCCGCACCATCCAGGAGGTTGCCGAGCAGGTGCTTCCGAAAGGCTACGGCTACGAGTTCGACGGCATCACCCGCGAAGAGGCGCAGACGGGCAGCAACACGGCGATCATCTTCGGCATTTGCATTTTGCTCATCTACCTGATTCTGAGTGCCCTGTACGAAAGTTTCCTCATTCCGTTCGCCGTCATCCTGTCGGTTCCGTGCGGTCTGCTGGGTTCGTTCCTCTTCGCCAAGATGATGGGGCTGGAGAACAACATTTACCTCCAGACGGGTCTTATCATGCTCATCGGCCTGTTGGCCAAGACGGCCATCCTGTTGACGGAGTACGCCACCGACCGCCGCGCCGCGGGCATGAGTCTCACGCAGGCCGCCGTTTCGGCCGCCAAGGTTCGTCTGCGTCCCATCCTGATGACCGTCCTGACGATGGTATTCGGTATGATTCCGCTGGTGCTCTCGCACGGTGTGGGCGCCAACGGCAACTCGACCCTGGGTGCGGGCGTCGTGGGCGGCATGATCGTCGGTACGCTGGCACTGCTGTTCCTCGTGCCGACGCTGTTCATCGTCTTCCAGACGTTGCAGGAGAAGATCAAACCGCTGGAATTCGATCCCGATCCGCAGTGGGCCGTAAGGGCGGAACTGGAAGATGCAAAAAATGAGAAAGAGGAGGAATAAAGCATGAAAAAGATACTTATCGTATGCCTTGCAGCCGCACTGACGGGCTGCGGCATCTACAAGCCCTACACCCGCCCCGAGGTAACGACCGCCGGACTGTACGGCACGGCCGAGAGCGGCGATACGACGACCATCGGCAGCGTCCGCTGGCAGGAGATGTTCACCGACCCCGCGTTGCAGACGCTCATCCGGCTGGGGCTGGAGAACAACACCGACCTGCTGTCGGCGCAGTGGCGGGTGAAAGAGACCGAGGCGACGCTCAAGTCGGCCCGCCTGGCCTACCTGCCGTCGTTCAATTTCGCGCCCCAGGGCACGATCAGCAGTTTCGACAACCGGAATACGTCCAAAACCTACAACGTTCCGATATCGGCCAGCTGGCAGATCGACATTTTCAACGGGCTGACCAACGCCAAGCGCAAGGCCCGTGCCCTCTATGCGCAGAGCAAGGAGTACGAGCAGGCGGTGAAAACCCAGCTTATCTCGGGCATCGCAAACCTCTATTACACGCTGCTGATGCTCGACAGCCAGTACGAGGTCACCAACAGCACGGCCGCCAAGTGGAGCGAGAGCGTCCGCACGATGCGGGCCATGAAGGAGGCGGGCATGACGACCGAAGCCGGCGTGGCCCAGTACGAAGCCAACTACCTTGCGATCAAGGCCTCGCTGCACGATCTGGAGTTCCAGATCCGGCAAGTCGAAAACAGCCTTTGCACGATGCTGGCCGAAGCTCCGCACGCAATTCCCCGCGGCCGGCTGAATGCACAGCAGCTCCCCACGGAGCTGGCGGTGGGCATTCCGGTTCAGATGCTTTCGAACCGACCCGATGTCCGCAGTGCCGAGTATTCGCTCATGCAGGCCTATTACGGCACCGCCGAGGCGCGTTCGGCCCTCTATCCCACCATCACGCTCAGCGGCACGGCAGGCTGGACCAACAGCGCCGGGTCGATGATCGTCAATCCGGGCAAACTGCTGCTTTCGGCAGCCGGCTCGCTGTTGCAGCCGATCTTCAACGCCGGCGCCAACCGCGCCCGCGTGAAGATCATGAAAGCGCAGCAGGAGGAGGCCAAGCTGGCGTTCCAGCAGACACTGCTCAACGCCGGCGCCGAGGTCAACAACGCCCTGACGCAGTATCAGTCGGCCCGGGCGAAAACCGATCTCCGCACCGAGCAGATCAAATCGCTGGAGCGGGCCGTCGAAAGCACCGAACTGTTGATGCAGCACAGTTCCTCGACCTACCTCGAGGTGCTGACCGCCCAGCAGTCGCTGCTCTCGGCCCAGCTGTCGCAGATCGCCGACCGCTTCGATGAGATTCAGGGTATCGTGAACCTCTACCAGGCGCTCGGCGGCGGCCGCGACCTCACCCCGGAGGAGAAAAAGTAATGAAACGGGGTGCGACCAGAGAGGAGATCATCCTCGCCACGCAAGAACTCATCTCCCGGAACGGCATCCGTGCCGTCCGGGTAGATGAGATCGCGCAGCGGCTGGGGATCTCCAAACGCACGCTCTATGAAATGTTTGCCGACAAGACCGATCTGGTCTACGCCTGTCTGGACGAGATGAGTCAGCAGCAGCAACGGCGCATCGCCGCCTGCCGCAAACGGCACGGCGGAAATTCGCTGCAAAAGGCTTTCAAGCTGGTACACGAGTACATCGACGGACTCTTTGCCGTGGAGAGCAGTTTCCTGGCCGACATCCGGCGCAAAGTGGTCTTCGCCGAGCATTTCGATGAACACCGCGATTTCTGGCACAGCGAGCTGTCCCGATACCTCGAACTGTGCCGGGCCGAAGGGTTCCTGCTGCCCGAGATCGACACGGCCACACTTGCCGACCGTATCCTGGATTCGCTCTTCGAACTGCGGCTCAACCAGATCACCCGCGAGGAGATGTACCTCTTCTGCCGCACTCTGCTGCGCGGAGCCGCTACGCGGCAAGGCATCGAACAGATCGACCGGAAATAACATTTCACCTCTTATGCGACGATCCGCAGAGACTTTGGCCGGTCTCTGCGGATCGTCTCTTTTCGGGATAAAGCGGACTCTCCCCTGCAAAGCCAGCTAACGGATCACCCAACCCGACAGCGCGTCGTAATCCGAAGAGCATCTACCCAACGGAAATTGCGGCAAGAAAGGGCTCGGCAGCGTACAAGTTGCATTGCGCTCAATCGGGGCAAAAACGCATCCGCCCTGATACAGGTCCGCAGTAGCAGGGTAGTTCCATCCGGACAGATACGAAAAGAGCCGCGATTCAAAACGAATCGCGGCTCTTTTCTATTTGTATCGGCTTTTAGTAAAGTAAATTCTCGTCAGCCTCTTCGTCGTACCACTCCGGATGCACCTGGCCATTGCTCGAAGCCCACATGTTGAAATACTGGTAGGTATCACGAATATCCTTACCCTCGGTCGGGTAGCGGAACTGGCCCGGAATCATCAAAGCCCACATCATGTAGTTGTTGTACATCTTTTCGCCTTTCGAGACGAAGTACTTGTAGGGATCGCTGGCCAGAATATGACCATCGCCAATGATGCCCGATTCAGTAGGATTATATCCCGGCATGTGAATTTCGTTGGCACGGGAATCGACCGCCACAAAGAAATTCATCTCCGACTCCACGACTTTGGCAATATCGACAGGCTCGTTGAACGTCACGGTCGTTACGTGTTTTGTGGTGGCTGCAACCGCATGACCTTTCCAGGTGTTGGACCCGCTCAGCACCTCATCGGTATTGTTGAAGAACGGAATCACGGCCTGCTGGCAATCCTGCTGCACGCCCACTCCCGCAAATGGACCGTTACCGAATGCCTGATGCGTCGAAATTGCCGAGCCGATCTCCGATGCATCCACCTTGTCCATCCGAACGGCGAAAGCGAGGTATTTGCATTTCTTACCGGCAGCTACCAGTTCCCAGTTTATATCGAGCGAAGCGACCTTGCTGCCGTCTTTCGAGACGTTGCGGTCGATGCTGCATACGACAATGGCGTCGTTCATGTCGTAGTCGCCCAACCACGGCCAGCGGTCCTCGAAGCAATAAGTGTAGACTGCTCCGGAAACGGTCTCGAACTCTTCGGGTTCGGGTTCCGGATCGGGCGTGATCTGTCCCTTGCCGCCGTTGCATTCGGTAGTGGGAACGTTGACCGTCTGCTCGGGAACCGAGTAGGCACCGCTCTTGAACGAATTTCTGTTGAGCCGGTAGCGTTTCGCCAAGCCCGTCGCGTCGTAAACAACCTCGAGCGCGTTGTGGAACTTGACTTTGCCGGTAATCGCTTTCTTCTCGAAACGGATCACCGCATAGCCGTCCGTTACAGTCGGCCCGAAGAACTGCACGTTTTCATTCTCGTCGTCGTCATCGTCGTCGTTGAACAACTCGGTGACGAACATCGAGGCAGCAGCCATATCGACTTTCGTATTCTCGAACTCGGTTTCGATACTCTCCAGACAGGCACCCGCCGAGATGGCGTAATAACCGTTGTCGCCTTCGAGTTTTTTGGCATAGGTGTAGCAGTTCACGTAGACCTTGCCGTTATTATTATCCAGTTCGTCGAACGTAGCCTTGCCCTGCTGGTAGAGTTCGCAGCCGCCGTTCTCCAGGTCGAAATCGTGAACGAACATATCGCCGTTCGAACGGTTTTCGAACCGGGCGCTCGAGTTGAGTTCCAATTCGTCGGTGACCGTAAACTGTCCGTCGTTGTACACGGCCGTATTGTTCGAGCAATCCAGATCGACGGTCTCGAAAACGGCATTCGTCGTATTGTAGAGAACGGCCGAGTTGTTCAGGTCGAAATCGTCCGTTACGACCATCTGGCCGCAGTTGACGATGCTCTTGCCGCTGAAATTGATCTTTTTGACAGTGATTTTTCCGCCTTCGAAAACATAGACGGCGGGTTTGTCCGCGCTGCCCGTATTCTGCGCCGAGAACTCCTCGACAGTCACCTCGCCGCCCGGAAGCACCGCAAGGCGCGCCGTACCGCAACTGACGGTCTTCACATTGACCTTGCCGGCGACATAGAGGACGGCATCCACATGGGGAGCAAAACCGTTCAGGTCGATCGCGTTCACCGTTATATCCGCATCCGCCGGTACATAGCTCTCGGCATAGGGATAGGCCGACCAGCTTGCACCGAACTGCTCGCCGTCCTTGATCGAACGGACAATGGCTCCCGAAGCGAAATCCGACGCCGTTTTCACAGTCATCTTCGGATAGTCGGGCATATCGGGTTGGCTAGCCGCGGCGGCGATACGAATTTCGGGTGAAGCCGTGGCGCTCGCTTTCATCGCGGCTCCCGGCACATTGACCGAAGCGGCGGCTGCAGCGGACGAAACAGCCACCGAACCATCCGGAAGCGTCGTTTCCACGTAGATATTATCCGCACCTGCGGGTGCCGTAAAAACCGTACGGAACGGCGTAGCGGACGTCGCCACACCTTTGGCTACCAGGTTTTCATCGACAAGAATCGGGGAGGAATAGACGCGGATCACCGCATACTGGGGGGGGGTCGAGGCGTCTACGACAGGAGCTGCGACCGTGATCTGCACGTCTTGCGTTGTCTTCCAGTTGAAATCGGCCGGGATTTCGGGATATTTTCCCGGATTACCGCCGCCCCCTTCGCCAAGTTCTTTCTGACACGACGTCGCAGCGAGTGCGAATGCGAGCAGCCCAAAGTAGAATTTTCTCATAATTAAGAGTTTATTTTCTTGACCAAGCACACAGTCCCATCTTCACGACACAAAGGTAAGCATTATTTCCCGAACTACAAAATTTAGCTCTTTCATATTACAAAAAAGTCCGGTTTGCCGTTTTGCTTGCAAAAATCCGGCCATCCGCAATCCGCAAGGTTGTCTATCCCGCTAAAAATCGGGACGGAATGGAGGAAAAAACCAAAAAAGCGCTATATTTGCAGCGCAAAGAGATTCGATACGGCATGAAAAACAGCTATCCATACCCCGAACCAGCCGGCAGCAACCGTTGCGGCATGATGATGGATATGTGGATGTGCAACCGATTCAGCCGGGTGTAAGGTCTTTGCATGCAGAAAGATACAATCCGGCTTCCCTGAGGTCGGATTTTTTTGTGAAAATCGTGCGAACAGACATAACGAAAATATGAATACGAAAAACTACCGATTCGAGACCCTGCAAATCCATGCGGGTCTTCAGCCCGATACCGAGACCGGAGCCCGCGGCGTGGCGATCTGTCCGACGGCCGCCTACCGTTTCAAGACATGCGACCATGCGGCCCGGCTCTTCGACCTGAGCGAGGCCGGGAACATCTACACCCGCTTGCAGAATCCCACTACCTCCGCCTACGAGCAGCGTATCGCCGCGCTCTACGGAGCCGTGGGCGCGCTGGCCGTCTCGTCGGGCATGTCGGCCATCCTCGTCGCCGTGCTCTCGCTGGCCGCCGAGGGCGACAACATCGTCGCTTCGCCCTACCTGTACGGCGGCACCTACAACCAGTTCCGCTCGTCGCTGCGCAAGCTGGGCATCGACTGCCGGATCGCTCAGAGCGAACGGACGGAAGATTTCGAGCGGCTGATCGACGACCGCACCCGGGCGCTCTACACCGAGAGCATGGGCAATCCGACCTGTGCCGTGGCCGACCTGGAAGCGCTGGGCGCACTGGCCAATAAGCACGACGTACCCTTTGTGGTGGACAACACGTTCGGCGCTGCGGGCTACCTCTGCAACCCGTTCGAGTGGGGTGCGAATATCGTCGTGGATTCGGCGACCAAATGGATCAACGGCCACGGCACGGCGATGGGAGGCGTGATCGTCGACGGCGGCAACTACGACTGGTCGAACGGCAAATTTCCGCAGATCGACGGACCGTCGGAGGGGTACCACGGACTGAACCTCTACGAAGCGTTCGGCAAGGCGGCATTCATCGTAAAATGCCGCGTCGACGGTCTGCGCGACCTGGGCTGCTGCCCCTCGCCGTTCGACTCCTACCTGATGATGATCGGACTGGAGACCCTCTCGCTGCGCGTCAGGCACGAGGTGGAGTCGACCCGCAAACTGGCCGAGTACTGCCTGAAGCACCCCAAAGTAAAATCGGTCAGCTTCGTGGGCTTTCCGACCCATCCCAGCTATGCGAATGCACGGAAATACTACCGTTTCGGCTCGTCGGCCGTCTTCACCATCGAACTGTGCGGCACGCTCGAAAGCACCGTGCGCTTCGTCGAATCGCTCCGCCTTGCCGCCCACATGACCATGATCGGCGATTCGATCACCGTCGTGACGCATCCGGCCTCCACGACCCACAAGCAACTCAGCGAAGCGGACCTCGCGGCGGCAGGCGTCACCCCCACGCTGCTGCGCATCTCGCTGGGGCTGGAGCATCCGGACGATTTGATCGCCGATTTCGAACAGGCTTTCGCAAACGTCTGATGGTACGCTATTACGACCATACGGGCCCTTTCCCGCTGGAACTCGGCGGCCGGCTCCCGGACCTGAGGATCGCCTACCACACCTACGGTCGGCTGAACGCGGCGCGCGATAACGCCGTCTGGGTCTGCCACGCCCTGACTGCCAATTCGGACGTGGCCGACTGGTGGCCCCATACCGTCGAAGAGGGACGCTTTCTCGACCCGGCCCGCCATTTTGTCGTCTGCGCCAATATCCTCGGTTCGCATTACGGAACCACGGGGCCCCTGCATGTGAATCCGGCGACCGGCATACCTTATTATAAGGATTTCCCGCCGTTCACCATCCGCGACATGGTCCGCGCCCACCGGCTGCTGGCCGACGCGCTGGGCATCGACCGCATCGCGGCGCTGGTGGGCAGCTCCGTCGGCGGGTTTCAGGCCGTGGAGTGGGCCGTCATGGAGCCCGAGCGCATCGAAAATCTGGTGCTGATCGCCACCTCGGCAAAGGCTTCGCCCTGGACCATCGCCGTCGATGAGACGCAGCGCATGGCCATCGAGGCCGACGCCACGTTCGGCCAGCCGCGCGACGACGCCGGCATGGCCGGTCTCTCCGCGGCCCGTGCCATCGGTCTTCTGACCTACCGCGGACCGCGCGGCTACAACCTCACGCAGCAGGACCGCGAGGAGCTACCCGCCGCACACCGTGCGTCTACCTACCAGCAATACCAGGGCGAAAAGCTCTGCAAACGCTACAACGCCTACTCCTATTATGCCATCCTCAATGCGTTCGACACCCACGACGCAGGCAGGGGGCGCGGCGGGGTAGCAGCGGCTCTGAACCGCATTACAGCCCGCACGGCGGTCGTCGGCATCACCACCGACATCATCTTCACCCCGTCGGAAATGCGCGAACTGCACGGGATGATCCCCCGAAGCGTCTACCACGAGATCGACTCGCCGTTCGGGCACGACGGATTCCTCGTGGAGCACGAGCAGTTGAACGACATTCTCTACCCCTTTATGAATCAATAACAGAATTCTATATGAGTAAAATCAAAATCGGCCTGTTCGGCTTCGGCGTCGTCGGGCAGGGCATCTTCGAAGTGGTGCGCAAATCGAAGAACGCCAATGCGGAAATCGTCAAAATCTGCGTGCGCAACCCCTCGAAACCCCGCAAGGTCGCAGCCGATCCCGCGCTGTTCACCGCCTCGGCGGACGAGATACTCGACAATCCGGCGATCAACCTCGTCGTCGAGGTCATCGACGACGCCCAAGCCTCCTACCGGATCGTCAAGAGCGCCCTGCTGCGGGGCATTCCCGTCGTTTCGGGGAACAAAACCATGCTGGCCCACCACCTGCCGGAACTGATCGAGATTCAGAAAGCACACGACGTTGCGCTGCTGTACGATGCCTCGTCGTGCGGCTCGATCCCGGTGATCCGCAACCTCGAAGAGTACTACGACAACGACCTGCTGCTCGAGGTCAAAGGCATTCTGAACGGCTCGTCGAACTACATCCTTTCGCGCGTCTTCGACCACGACGATACCTACGCCAATGCCTTGAAACAGGCGCAGGAGCTGGGTTTCGCCGAGAGCGACCCCTCGTTCGACATCGGCGGATACGATTCGCTCTTCAAGCTGGTCATCATCACCGTACACGCGCTGGGAACCTATGTGGCTCCCGAACGCATCTTCACCTACGGTATCTCGACGATCCACGATGCGGACATCCGCTATGCGCGTGAAAAAGGGGTGAAAATCAAACTCGTGGCCCAGGTCGTCAAGGTCAGCGACGAGCATTTCACCCTGTTCGTCATGCCCGAGTTCGTCAGCCCAGCCAAATACATTTACAGCGTCGACGACGAGTACAACGGCGTGGTGATCCGCGGCGAATGCTACGACCGTCAGTTCATGTTCGGCAAAGGCGCCGGGAGCCTGCCCACCGCCTCGTCGATTCTGAGCGACATCATGGCCCGCCTGCACAACTACCGGTACGAATACAAGAAGCTGAGCTACCTCCACAAACCGGAATATACGACCGACATCACCCTGAAAGTCTACGTCCGTTATACCGATACCGACATCCACGGCATCCTGCGTTTCTCGAAAATTCTCGAACAATACACCAGCCGGGAGAACGGCAACTACCTCATCGGCGAAATCCCGCTGAGCGAGTTGCTCGCCAAGCGCGAACAACTCGCGGGCGAGGACGTCTTTCTGGCCAACATACCGATCTTTTTCCTCAATCGGGACAATTGATGGAAAAGCGTCCCGGGCTGTGCCCGGGACGCTTTCAATTCACGTCTTTGATGCAGCGTAGCGAGAGGCCGTACTCGGTCGAAAGCGCCGTCATCGACGGCGGTATTCCCGTAGTGGTAAAACCGAGGCAGCTGCGCATGTCTTCAGCGCTGAGCGTCGAACTCATCAGGTAGCCCTTGGTTTTCGAGCCGTACTTGGTTGTTCCGAGCGATATGACCCACCAACTGGCACAGCAGTAGAAATCCTCGCCGCAATCGGCACCGAGCAACTGAGCCAGTTCGTCAGCATCGGGAATGTGCCAGCCCTCGGGACAGATTCCCCGCACCGGTCCCTGCGTCGCAACCTGTGCATCGCCTACGGCTGTGGCATGGTCATACAGCAATCCCTGCACCGCGACTGCGCCGGCTCCTCCGATAGGATTCCAGTAACCCGCGCCTAATTGTACGCCCGCAGGCACGTTGCGCATATTTTCGGCCATCCACACCCGTCCGCCGATCGTCCGGGTTCGGTACGTTTCACTGCCGCAGGTCACCGTGCCCGGCTCCTCCTCCGCCTGCCCGCCATCGAGCGAACCGCCCGGCATCCAGTCGGTTATCTCGCCGCTCAACTCCACGGAAATGGCCTCCTCGGCCACATCCACCGTCACATCGTAGCTGTACCCGCTTTCGAGCGTCGCCGGGACCGTCTTACTGAAATCCTTACCGTCCGTGTGGACCGTAACCGTGAGCTGGGCGGTTTGCGGTACGAGCATGACGCGGTAACTCGTTCCGGCGACCAGTTCGCATGCTTCGACCTCGGCCGCTGCGGCACCGCCTTGTACCCGGGCCGAGAGATTTCCCAAATCCACCTCGGCCGTGGGTGCAAATCCTCCGACCGACACCCCCGAAACCGCGGCTCCCGAGGTGTTGTTCACAACGATCTTCACCTCCGACATCAGGTGGCGAAACACCATCCCGACCGGTGCGGAGGCAGGCGCCACGTCGTGTTTTACCGCACCCAGCAGGTCCGACGCCGCGCACCCGCCGCTCTGATCGAGGGCAATATCGAAGACCGTCGGCGTACCCGCGTCGGAGTAGGGATAATAAGCCGTCAGCGTCGATTGCTCGTTCCGTTCCGAATACCACGCTACATCTCCCGAGAAGACGGCACCGTCGAAGATCATCAGGGAGTTGTCGGCATAAACGCCCGAAGCGCGCGTAATGGTCAGACCGATCCGGTCGCCGGCATCGAAATGGAGCCCCGTTACGCGGGTTGCGATCGACGGCACGATTTTAACCCCGGAAATGCCATGCCCGTCTTTTGTGCATCCCGCCACTCCGGCAGCGACTGCCGCCAGCAAAACAACAACCGATTTTCTCATCTTTGAACGAATAAAGTTTTACATCTGTGTCTTTTCAGCACAAAAATAAAACTTTTTCCGTCATTTCAAACCCCTTGCGCTAATTTTTATAATAGGTCTCATCCAACCCCAAGGCGAAATTCCCGCGCCGCAACCAGGTCAGCACAGCCACGGCAAGCACCAGCGCTGCATTGAAGAAGAACGGAAAGCGGTCGCTGTGGGTGCGGAAAATCTCGCGGAAGAGCGACATCAGAAAGGGGCAGACCATCACCGCCAGGTAGTTCATCGCCATGACGAACGACAGGGCGAGGGTAGCCGAGCGGGGCGGGGCGATGGTGGCAGCCTTGTCGTAGACCACAGGCTGCATCACGCCGTACCCCAAACCCGTCAAGAGCGATCCGAGGATCAGCATGGTCTTGTCGCGGAAGATGCCCAGCAGCAAGAGCCCCGTAAAAACAAGGGCCAGCGACACGAGATTCGTATTGTGCTTCAGCCGCCGGATGATGCGGTCGATCATCAGCCCCGGCAGCATGATCGCCAGAAAGAACAGCGAGATCAAAACCCCCGAAAACGAACTGTCGATCCGGTAGTCGTCGACCAGAAACGAAGCATAGAAAGTCAGGATCACCACTCCGTATGTGATAAAGAAATAGAACGCCATCAACTGCGTCAGTTTGCGTCGGTCGATACGCTTGTTTCGCAGCTGGATGCTGTGCTCGGGCTCGGGTTCAGAGCGGCTGCGCCGAAGAAACAGCGCAAGCACGAGCGATACGCCGGGCAGGGTATAGACCAGAAAGGGCAGATGCCAGTCGACCTTGGCCAGATAGCCCGTTACGACCGTCGCCAGCACGAGCGTGAGGTTGTTGATCGCCGAGCTGTATCCCAACTGCCGGACCCGGTAGTCTCCCGTAAAATAGTCGACAACCAGTCCCGTCGAAAGCGGGATTACCATGCCGGCGCCGATACCGAGAATGCAACTGATGATAATCAGCCACATCATGCTTCGGGCAAAGAGGCAGGCTACGCCGCTCAGAAAGAAGATCGTCAGTCCGACCACCAGGATTTTGAGTTTGTCCCGACCGATGGAGAGTTTGCCCGCGAGCAGCACGAACGGAATAATCAGCAGCGAGGGCAGCGACGTGAGCATCTGGATTTGCAGATCCGTCGCCTTGGGGAATATGTGATTCAGGTCGCCCAGAATAGGGGAGATCGCCAGCCCGGGCAGCGACGAAATGGCCGACACCGACCAGATCGCCAGCAGCACGACGAGCGTGATCGAACCCTTGCCAGTATTGATTTTCATTTGCCGGAGTTTTTCGAACTTTCCAGCAAGTGTTATACCAAAAAAAGGCCGGCGCAACGGCCGGCCTTTCGAATTTTGCAGCAACTTTCTACTGCACCGCTTTCACGCAGCGGACCTGCATGCCGTTGGCACGCGCATAGGGCACTCCGTTCTCGACTCCTCCCGTCGTATCGAGCTTCTCGAACCAGAAATGCAGGGCCGAGGACCGGGCGCCGGATTGCGTACCGGTCGTCCAGTAAAGTCCCTCCCAAGGCTGGGCTTCGAGCGCCGAGCGCACCGAAAGAGTCGCCAGCGGCAGGGGGTTGTAGACGTTCAAAATCGTCCCGTCGTCGTAACGGCGGCGTCCCGCTCCGATATAGAGCGATTCGACCCCGCCGCGCGCGAGCGTCCATCCGTATTTGTCGACATCCGCCTCCACGGGCTGTCCCACGATCGTCATGCCGTTGAAAGTCGTGGCAGGAGCCACTTTCCATCCGTAAGGACAGGGATCGTTCACCGTCTTCGTTTCTCCCCACAGCGCATCGTTCGAGGTCCACAGCCAGTCGTTTTCGGAATCTTCGTTACCGGTAATGAAAGTCAGCGGATTTTGCAGGGCATAGGCTTCGGTTCCCACCGACGAGTCCGATGCGACGGTTTTGAGGTAGACACGGCTGCCGCTGCCGTTGTACATGGTACCCGCAGCGCCGTTGGCCGCGTTGTAGGTCGCCGGGCCGATAAACGGGTCCTTGCGGCCCCACTGGTAATAGAGTCCGTAAGAGGCGAAAATCTCGGCAAAGGTCGCATTCGCGTTCTTCAGGGCCCCCAGGTTGCGGCTCATGACTTTCAGTCCGGAGTAGTCGAGCGCTTCGCCCTCGGCATCGAAATCCGCCGCGGTCCAGATATGCCAGCTCCACAGGAGCGTCCCGTCGGCGTCGTATGCCCCAATCAGGGCATTTCCCTCCTTGATCTTGCCGTCGTCAGCGGCACCGACATAGAACGACGCCTTGTCCCCGTCCAGCGTAAGGTACTGAATCAAATTCGCGGCCGTCTGCCAGATCACGCCCACGCTGGCCGTCGCAAGCGATGCGCGTCCTTCGCCCTTGCACCGGGCATCGAAGAGGTAGTTGGTCTCGGGCTTGGTCAGCAGGTAGCTGTTGGCAGGCTCAGCTGTCCGGTCCTCGGTGGTCGCAACAGCGGCAAAAAGCGATGCAGAGACGACCGAGCCCTCGTAGGGAGCCCCCGTCAGCACGAACGAACCCGACATGTCTTCGCCGTCGTCGAATGTCGCGGGTGCCGTAACCGATAGCGTCATTGCGGCGACATCGAGCACCGGATCGGGCCACCCCTCGGGCTTGCTCGTGACGGAGTAGGTGCGGATATTTCTTCCCGAGAATCCGACGGTTACCGTTTGCCCGGCCCTCAGAAATACCGCGGGCTTGTCCAGAGACAGCGAACCCGAATCCTTGTCCTTGCTGCACGAAGCGAAAAGCGCAACCGCAGCTACGACAGCGGACAACCCTCTAACCAATCCTTTCATATTGCTCAAATTTACCGAATATCAGTTTTTAAAATCTTTGCAAAGATACCAAAAAGCGGAATAATTCCTACATGGGCGGCCCAATTTATTTGCATTTGGGAATAATTATTGCCGCCTGCTGCCTAACGAATTAATAAATGCAAATAGTATGTCCGACCTGAAAATCGAGACCGGGAGCGTACCCGCACCCGAAACATTCAGCATCACCGTCACCGAGAAAGGTCCGCTGCTGGTTTACGGCAAACCGCCTTTGGCCGAGCAGTTCATCATGCCCGACGAACACAACGAAAGCTGGTATTTCCAAGAGGGGAAACACTTTTCCACCGAAGCCGAGCCCACGGCCCTCTGCCGCTGCGGCGCCTCCCGCCGCAAGCCCTACTGCGACGGCAGTCACGAACACGCTCGCTGGGACCCCGAACTGACCTCCGACCAAGAGCCGCTTCTGAACGAAGCGGAGGTTATCGAGGGTGGAACGCTTGCAATGACCGACAACCCCAAATACTGCGTCTTCGCCCGCTTCTGCCATCCCGGCGGCGATGCCTGGACACTCACCGAACACTCCGACGACCCCGAAGCGCGCCGCCTGGCCATCCGCGAAGCCTCGATGTGTCCGAGCGGTCGGCTGATGGCCTGGGACAAACTCTCGCAGAAACCCTATGAGTTCCGTTTCGAGCCCAGCCTGGGGCTGATCGAGGACGTGGCGATCGGAGCCAGCGGCGGACTCTGGATCCGCGGCGGCATTCCCCTCCGCCGCGAGGACGGGCGCACCTACGAAATCCGCAACCGCGCGGTCGTATGCCGCTGCGGGCAGTCGGCCAACAAACCCTATTGCGACGGCACGCACGCCGCGATCAAGTGGCGCGACGGTCTCGAGGGCGATCCCGTCGGCGAGACCATACCCGAGGAGGTCTACTGACCCCCATTCCGGCAAAAAAGGGAAAGACAATATGTCTTTCCCTTTTTGTTTGAAAGCCGATCCGCTATTTCTTCTCGGGTTTGGCAATCGTTTCTCGCATCTGCGTGTCGGCCATGATGTTCTTCATCTTGTAATAATCCATGATCCCCAGGTTACCGCTGCGGAACGCTTCGGCCATGGCCAGCGGCACCTCGGCCTCTGCGAGGATCACCTTGGCGCGTGCATCCTGCGCCTTGGCCTTGTTCTCCTGCTCCAGGGCTACGGCCATGGCGCGCCGCTCCTCGGCTTTGGCCTGGGCGATGTTCTTGTCGGCCTGCGCCTGGTCCATCTGCAACTGGGCGCCGATGTTCTTGCCCACGTCGATGTCGGCAATGTCGATCGAGAGAATCTCGAACGCCGTACCGGCGTCGAGCCCCTTTTCGAGCACCACGCGCGAGATCGAATCGGGGTTTTCGAGCACGATCTTGTGCGACGCCGCCGAACCGATCGACGAGACGATTCCCTCGCCCACACGCGCCAGCACGGTCTCCTCGCCGGCACCGCCGACCAGCTGCTTGATATTGGCCCGCACCGTGACACGCGCCTTGGCGATCAGCTGGATGCCGTCCTTGGCCACGGCCGCCACCGGAGGCGTATTGATGACTTTCGGATTCACCGACATCTGCACGGCCTCGAACACGTCGCGGCCCGCCAGGTCGATGGCCGTCGCCATCTTGAAATCGAGCAGAATATTGGCTTTCTGCGCCGAAACCAGCGCGTGGACCACGTTCGAGACGTTGCCGCCAGCGAGGTAATGCGCCTCCAACTCATTGGGATCAAGGCTCAAACCGGCTTTGGTGCTTTCGATCATCGACGAAACGATGGTCGACGGCGGCACCTTGCGCCAGCGCATCAGGATGAGTTGCAGCAGGCTGATCCGCACCCCCGATACGAGGGCCGAGAACCAAAGTCCCACCGGAATAAAATAGAAGATGAGCCAGACGGCAAATAGGCTCACAAAGACGATCAGAACGATCATTCCTGCCTGGAAATCCATAAGCTAACTTTTTATTTGGTTGTTTTTACGATCACGCTGAAATTCTCGAAGCCCACGACTTCCACCTCGCGCCGCGGATCGACATAGGCGTCCAGCGACTTGGCTTCGTAGATGCGGCCGCCGATCTCGACCTTGCCCATGGGCGAAAGGCGCGAAAGGGTAGTGCCGCGGTCGCCGACTTTCAGTTCTTCGACCGGAAGCGATCCGCTCGACGAGCGGATCTCCTGCCTGAGCGAGAAGCGCTGCCACGTTTTGGCCCTGAGCGAGATGACGGTCGTTACCAGCGAGAGCACCAGCACAATAAGAATCACCACCACGCCCGCCACGGGACCGTAATCCCGAAAAGCGAGGTAGATCGAACTGCCGTAGCAGACCAAGGCCAGCACGGCGCCGATCGAGACGCCGGGCAGCAGGACGAGTTCGGCGATGAGGAACATCAGACCGAACACCACGAGAATTACTATATAAAACATTTCCATACGAATTTATCTTTATCGCAATAAAGATAGGAAATAAATCCGGTTATTCCTTAATTTCCTCGACTTTTATTTCCAACTGAGGGTCCGTTTGTCGTATGGCATCCGCCACCCGATCGGCCGCAGCGCGCTCGGAGAACGCTCCGACGACGAACAATTGCTGCCCTACACGCGAAATTTCGGTTCCCTCGGCGGCATCGGCGATTGCCTGTCGGATGCGCTCCGAGAGCGTCTCCGTTCCGGTGATTTCGACCCGGTAGGCCGCCTCGGCGGTCCGGGGCTCCTGCGAGAGGTTGCGGTAGACGCCGTCGGTCCAGACCACGATCTCGGGCCGCACGAATCCGCGTTTCTTCAGCAATGCCTGCGCCGCTTCGGCCTCTTCGAGCGTGGCGAAGCCGCCTGCGAAATAGCGCCATTTGCCCTCCTCGTCCGTCAGGTAGCAGAGCGGATAGGCTCCGCGGAACGTGGCGGCCGCGCGTTTGGTGTTGAACGTTCCCAGCAGGATGCGGTAGATCGTACCGCGGGCGTAGACCTTGCACTCGGGGATGGGGTGCTGGTAGCTGTATTTGGGCGTCGAAGAGAACGCGATGGTGTCGAAATCGAGGAAATAGCGCTCCTCCACCTCGATACGCGGCAACCGGAAATCGATGGTTTTGAGTTGCGCCTCGACTCCCCGCAGCGAATCGCGTGCCGCTTTCAGATCGAGCAACCCGGCTACCGAGGTTTCATATCCTATCAACACCCGCTTGCGCAGGAAATAGTCGGACAGCTCGTCCGAAGCGGTCCGGCCGCGCAGCCCCGTCAGTTCGCGTGCGGCTTCCGACAGCCGCTCCTCCTCGCGTGCGAGCGCCTCGTCCTGGCGCATGAGGTCGAGCAGGTAGCCGTAGGCGTAGCTCTTGTTGTCGAAAATGTAGTTCCAGACCCCCGACAGGGAGTCGGCCAGTATGCGGTTGAAACCCTGCAAGGCCTCGTACCGGTCGTGTATCTCCACCGCTTCGGCTTCCGTTTCGGCCGCGGCATAGGCTTCGGCCAGATCGGAGATCGTGCCGTAATTCGACAGGTAGCGGTTCACGTAATCCACGGCCTGCATCTCCAACCCCTGCGCCCGCAGCAACGCCCGGTAATCCGCTTCGGGCAGGTTCTCGCGGAAATAGGGGTTGCGGATCAGGTTGCGGACCTTGAGCGAATCGGGTATCGAGGGACGTTGGGCCTGCGACTCCTCCGCTAAAGCGGCCTCCCCGTTCAGGTTGGCCAGCACCCACTCCTGCTCGATGGTGTTGATCCGGTCGATCAACCGCCCCTTGGCATTGCGTATTTCGAAGATACGGCTTTCGAGCGCCAGTATCTCATCCGAATAACGCTGGCGCTCGGCCGGGTTCTCGCGCAGCAACTGCCGCATGCTTTCCACGGCGCGCACCGTCGAATCCTCGCGGTTTTGCAGCCGGGCGTCCTCTTCGAGCAGCGACATGTACTCCCGGTTGCTTTCCAGTCCCGCGATACGCGCCTCCACCGAGGGCGGCTGGGCCGAAACTGCGCCGATGCCGAAAAACAGGGCGCCTGCCATAAGGTAAATCCTGCGAATCATTCTGGTTATCTCCACCATTTTATGAAAAAAAGCTGAATCAGTCCGAAAATCTCCAGACGGCCCAACAGCATCAGCATCGAGTTGGACAGTTTGACCATGAAAGGCAGTCCTGCGTAGTTGCCCAGCGAATACACCTCGCCGAATCCGGGACCGACGTTGCCGATCGAGGCCACCGAGCCCGAGAAACTGGTCATCAGATCGACACCGAACGCCGTTCCGACGACCGTCCCGGCAAGGATCAGCATCAGGTAGGTTACGATGAATATCATCACCGAATGCAGAAACTCATTCTCCTGAATGATGCCGTCCAGCTTGATGCGGATGATCGCGTTGGGGTGCTGCTGCTGTCTGAGCCGCGTGCGGATCATTTTTCCGGCCAGCACCAGCCGGTTGATCTTCACGCCGCCCGCAGTCGATCCGGCCGAGGCGCAGACGATCGAGCCGAAGAGCAGGATGATGATGGCCAGCGGCGTCCATACGTTCGTATCCGCCGTAGCGAATCCGGTCGTGGTGACCAGCGACACGAACTGGAACAGCGCATGGCGGAACGAGGAGGTGAGCGTGGGGTAGATCCCTGCCGCAAAGAGGCTGACGGTGATAAGCAGCGCCCCGGCCAGCAGCATGCCCAGGTAGTAGCGCGTCACCTCCGAACGGAAAATATTGTTCCGCTTGCCTGTGACCGTGGCATAGATCAATCCGAAATGGATACCGGCCGTGGTCATGGTAAAAATCAGGATCGTCTCGATCATCGGACTATTGTAAAAGCCCACACTGGCGTTCTTGGTCGAAAACCCGCTCGTGGCGCAGGCCGACATGGCGTGGCAGATCGCGTCGAACCAGTTCATGCCCGCCAACTTGAGCAGCACCGTCGAGAGGAACGTCAGCCCGACGTAAACCACCAGCAGAATCTGCACGATGATCTGGGTGCGGTAGCGGTAATTGTCCTTTGCAAGCGTCGAAAGCTCCACGTTCGAGAGCGTCATCTTGTTGCGTCCCATCGACGGCAGGATCAACAGCGCGAACATCACCACGCCCATGCCGCCGATCCAGGTCGAAGCCATGCGCCAGAACTGCATGCCCCGCGGCAGCACCTCGATGTCCCTAAGGATCGTCGCACCCGTCGTGGTGAATCCCGAGACGCTTTCGAACCAGGCGTTCACCAGGCTGAACTCGCCGCCCCAGATCAGGTAGGGGAACATGCCCACCAGGCAGGCCACCAACCACGAACCGACCACGATGCAGAAACCCTCCTTGTTGGTTATCTGCTCCTTTTTCTCGACGAAGATCAGCGGGAACGCACCCAGAAGCGCCGTCAGCAGGGCCGAGAGCAGCAGGGGATAGAACGACGAATCCATGCTGCTCACGTAGGCGATCCCCGCCGACAACAGCATGAACAGGGCGATGAACAACATCACCACGCCGACATATCGCAACACCACATCTACTCTCATCGCCGGATCAGGATTTTGTCTGCTTCGAAATCGCTATCAGCGTGTCGATCTTCTCCTTGAGCTCCAGCATCTCGTCCTTGCAGTCGCCCTTGACCGTAAACGGCACGCGGAAAGCGAGGTAATCGCCCAGGCCCTTGTTCATTCGGAGGATGGGGTTGACACAGTAGATGGTCATGAAATAGAAGAGCATCAGCACCGTGGCGATCATCACCGCCAGCGAGATCAGCACGGGCGTCACGGCCCGGTAGGCGTTGGTCTTCATCTGCTCGGCGCGCGGGGCGAGCGAACTCTGCGTCGATGTCATGTAATTCTTGATGGCCGAGGTCAGACGGCCGTAAAGAGCTTCGTATTCGTCGTTGTACCACTTGCCGCCGACCGAATCGGGACGCACCAAGGCGGTGGAGTCGGCATGACGGGCGCCGAATGCGAGGTAGTTGTCCGTCAAGAGCCGCAGCTCGGTCGTAGCGAAAGCCAGCGAGTCGAGAAACGACTTTTCGAGGGCTTCGTTCTGGGCCACCAGCAGCGTGTTTTCCAATCGCTCCATGCTGGCCCGGCAGAGGCTGTCGTAGGACTTGTCACCGAAGACCGAGAGATGCACCAGCGCCACGTTCTGCTCATGGGCCGCATCGAGCATCTCCTTGGCCAGTTCGATATTGCGCTTGTTGGCCTTGAGTATCTCTCCGGTGTCGCGGCTCAGATGGCTCAGTTCGAGGAACGAGACCATACCCGAAAAAAACAGCAGGCAGACGATACTCAAAAATCCGATCGTAACCCTTCTGCGCATACCCGTCATACTTTCAAAAATTTAACGTTCCTGCAAATATAGTCATTTAATCCCGAATTTCACCCCACAAATCGTGCGAAGCATCCATTTCGCCCAATCCGACGCGGCAGATCGTGTTGATGCGCCGCTTGTCGTAAGGGGCTTTCACCCGGCGGTAGTTGCCCGTATATCCGAACATCATGCCACCGCGCACCGTACTCTCGAAAAGCACCGTGTCTTCACGGCCGACGGCCCGGGCGCAGAATGCGCTGTGGAGCCTTTCGCATAACGCCTCCAGCTCCGCCACACGGCGCGTGGCCACCGCGGCCTGGACCTTCCCGGGCAGCTCGACGGCCGGGGTTCCGGGACGCTCCGAGAAAGGGAAGATATGCAGGAACGCGGGCTCCAGCCGCTCCAGAAAGTCGTATGTGGCCCGGAAATCGGCGTCCGTCTCGCCCGGAAATCCGACGATCACGTCGATGCCGATAAAGGAGTCCGGCATGGCCCGGCGTACGGCGGCGATGCGCTCGGCGAAACGCGCCGTGGTATAGCGCCGGCGCATCAGCCCCAGAATCCGGTCCGATCCGCTCTGAAGCGGAATATGAAAGTGATGCTGGAATTTAGGTGACGCGGCGCAAAAAGCTATAATTTCGTCCGTGAACAAATTCGGTTCGATAGAAGAAATGCGGTAGCGTTCGATCCCCTCGACCTCGTTGAGCGCCCGCAGCAGATCGATGAACCGCTCGCCCGTCGTGCGGCCGAAATCGCCCGTATTTACCCCTGTCAAAACGATCTCTTTCTGTCCCGCAGCCGCGATCTCACGGGCTTCGGCCACCAGCTCGGCGATGGGCATGTTGCGGCTCGCGCCGCGGGCATAATGGATCGTGCAGTAGGAGCAGCAGTAGTCGCAGCCGTCCTGCACTTTGAGAAAAGCGCGCGTGCGGTCGCCGCTCGAAAAGGCCGCGAAGAACGAGGTGAGCGAGTCGGTGTCGCAACTGTACACCTGCGCACGGCCCTTGCCGGACAGTTCGACCACCCGTTGATATAACGCCCCTTTATCCTTGTTGCTCAAAACAATATCCACCCCCTCGATAGCCGCAATCTCATCGGGTTTCAACTGAGCATAACACCCCGTCACGGCGATGATGGCCTCGGGGTTGCGGCGGTGGAGCTTGCGGATCAGGTTGCGGCATTTCTTGTCGGCGTGCTCCGTGACCGAGCAGCTGTTGATGACGCATATGTCCGCCGGGGCCCCGGGGGCCACGCGCACGAAACCGCCGCGTTCGAACTCGCGGGCCAGCGTGGAGCTCTCCGAAAAATTGAGCTTGCAGCCCAGGGTATGGAAATTGACTCTGCGAGGTTGCATGGAATAGAGTTTTTCGGCGGCGAAATTACGAAAACGGCCTGAAAGTGAAAAATTATTCGGAAAGTATATTTCGATGCAATAAAAAGGCGTATCTTTAGTACGTAAAAATTTCGCGTCATGAAAAGAACCCTTTTCCTCGCCTGCCTGACTTTTCTTGCAGCCTGCGCCCTTGTCTCGTGCGACAAGGACGAACCCCGGACCCTGCGCCTAACGGTCGCTTCGGAACGAACCGTCGTGACGGAACCGACCGGAAATTTCGAAATCCCGACCTATCTTGTCATTTATCCGGGTGAGTCTCAATGGAGGCATTTCGGCGGCTCTCCGATCGAGGGATTCGACGATCAGTATCAGACCGGTTACGAATATGTGATCGACGTCGAGATCATCCCGGTGAAAAATCCGCCGCAGGACGCTCCGAATGTCGAGTACCGACTGATCCGCATCGTCAGTCAGGAGAAAAAGCACTCCGCAGGCCTGCCCGACACCTCTCCCGAAGAGTAACATTCGCACACGACACGCCACCGCACCTGCCGTTCCCGAACAAACAGTACGGGAACGGCAGGTGTTTTCATTTGCTTTCCATCGGGAAAAAGCGTACATTTGCGCGCATTCTAAGGAAAAGGCATGGAATTCTTCAGCGATCTGGTGCAATACGGCTATCTCAGGAACGCCCTTACGGCCTGCGTGCTTTCGGGCCTCGCATGCGGACTTGTAGGCACCTACGTCGTCTGCCGCAGGATGGTCTTTCTGGCCGGGGGCATTACGCATGCCTCGTTCGGCGGCCTGGGTATCGCCTTTTACCTGGGGACCAACCCCATCGCCGGGGCGCTCGTCTTCGCCGTCCTCTCGGCGCTGGGGATCGAATGGGCCGGCAGCCGGGGCCGCATCCGCGAGGATTCGGCCATCGGCATCATCTGGTCGGTCGGCATGGCCGTCGGTGCGCTGTTCATGAGCCTCAGACCGGGCTACACCTCGGGCGACCTCTCGGCCTACCTCTTCGGCAGCATCGTTACAGTTATCGACAGCGACGTGCGGGGACTCGCCCTCTTGACTTTGCTCCTGGTCGGCGGGGCGCTCGTGTGGCTGCGACCGGTCATGTACGTGGCTTTCGACCGCGATTTCTCCCGCAGCCGGGGCATCCCGACGCGCATCATTTCCTACCTGATGGCCGCTCTGGTAGCCGTGACGATCGTACTTTCGATCCGCATCATGGGCATCGTGCTGCTTATCTCGCTGCTGACCATGCCCGTGGTGATCGTCAACACGCTTTCGCGCTCCTACCGCACCATCGCCCTCGCGGCCCCGCTGGTCGCCGTGGCCGGGAATGTGGCGGGGCTCGTAGCCAGCTACCGATTCGACGTTCCGTCCGGCGCCGCCATAATATTTACGCTCACCTTGACGCTTGTTATGGTAAAACTGTTAACTTTGTGTCGGAAAAAACCGGGAGCCGCCGCATGAAAACCATCCATAAACTCGTTCTGAAAGCCTACCTGGGCCCGATGATCCTCACGTTCTTCATCGTCATGTTCGTGCTGATGATGAACATCGTGTGGCGTTATATCGACGAACTGGTGGGCAAGGGACTGAGCGCGGGCATCATCATCGAGCTGATGACCTATTTCATGGCCAACATGCTGCCCTTGGGTCTGCCACTCGCCGTGCTGCTGGCCGCGATCATGACACTGGGAAACCTGGGCGAAAACTACGAACTGCTGGCCATGAAATCGGCCGGTCTGTCGCTCATCCAGATCTCCAAACCGCTGATTATCCTGGTAAGCATCATCTCCGTCGGCAGTTTCTTCATCGGCAACAACCTGGTGCCGTATGCGAACAAAAAGGTATACAGCATTCTTTACGACATCCGGCAGCAGAAGCAGAGTCTCGAGTTCCAGGACGGCCTCTTTTTCAACGGCATCGAAAACATGTCAATCCGCGTCGGCCGCCAGGAGCCTCAGACGCACCTGCTGCACGACGTACTGATCTACGACAACCGCGCGGCCAACGGCAACATGAACACCATCGCGGCCGACTCGGGCTATATCCGTCTGTCGGACGACAAGAAATACCTGCTGGTCACCCTCTTCCACGGCGAAACCTACGAGCAGACCCGCAACAGCCAGTGGTTCACCAAGAGTGCGCTGCGCCACCACATCTTCGACAGGCAGGACCAGGTGATTCCCATGTCTGGCTTCGACATGGGCCGCAGCGACGCCAACCAGTTCTCCAACAGCCAGACCAAGAACATCAACCAGCTGCAAGGCGACATCGACTCGCTGGAACTGACCGTAAACTCGGCCACCACGCGCTCCTACGAACCGCTTCTCAAGGAGCAGATCTTCGTCCGCGACAACCAGGTACTGCCGCTGCCCGACAGCCTCAGGATCGATAAAAGCCGCTACCGCGACATCCTTATTACAGACTCCCTGGAGGTTCTCCCGCTGCGCGAAAAGGAGCGCATCTGGGACCAGGCCCGTTCGCTGGCCAAAAATTCGCGCAACATGTTCTCGGTCGACGAATCCAACGCCAAGGAGGCGCTGAACCAGCTCTACCGGTCGAAAGTCGAGTGGCACAAGAAAATTTCGCTGCCGGTTTCGATCATGATCTTCTTCCTGATCGGTGCGCCGCTCGGGGCGATCATCCGCAAGGGCGGCCTGGGGCTTCCCGTGGTGGTCTCGATCATCTTCTTCGTCATCTACTACATCATCAGCATCACGGGCGAAAAACTGGCCAAGGAGGGAAACTGGGACGCCGTATACGGCATGTGGCTCTCCACTTTCATCCTCACGCCCATCGCCGTCTACCTCACCTACAAGGCCACCAACGACTCGACGCTGCTCGATACCGACTGGTATGCGGGTCGCATCAAGGCGCTGCGCGACAAACTGACCCCCAAATTCGCCAAACTGAAGAAAGCAATAAAACCCAAACGAAATGGAAAAAAACACGATACTCAATAGTGTGGAGGAGGTCATCGAAGATTTCCGCCAAGGTCGGGTGGTCATCGTCGTCGATGACGAGGACCGGGAGAATGAGGGCGATTTCATCGTCGCCGCGGAGAAAATCACGCCCGAGATCGTGAATTTCATGCTGCACGAAGGCCGCGGCGTGCTGTGCGCCCCCTTGTCCGAAGAGCGCTGTGCGCAACTGGGGCTGAAAATGATGGAGGAGAACAACACCTCGCTGCTGGGCACTCCGTTCACCGTCACGGTCGATCTGCTGGGCAACGGCTGCACCACCGGCGTCTCGATCCACGACCGTGCCGCCACCATCCGCGCCCTGGCCGATCCCGCAACCCGCCCCGTCGACCTGGGACGCCCCGGACACATCAACCCCCTGCGTGCCCGCGAAAAGGGCGTTCTGCGCCGTCCGGGACATACCGAAGCCACGATCGACCTGGCCCGGCTGGCCGGCTTGCAGCCCGCCGGAGCCCTGATCGAGATCATGAACGCCGACGGCACGATGGCCCGCCTGCCCCAATTGCAGCAGATCGCCGCGAAATTCGGACTCAAAATCATTTCCATCGCCTCGCTGATCGCCTACCGGCTGCGCGAGGAGTCGATCATCGAACGGGGCGTTACCGTCCCGCTGCCTACCGCATGGGGCGAGTTCCGCATCACGCCGTTCCGCCAGAAATCCAACGGCGTCGAACACGTGGCTCTGACCAAGGGAGAGTGGAGCGAAGACGAACCGGTTTTGGTTCGCGTCCACTCCTCGTGCGCCACGGGCGACATCTTCGGTTCGTACCGCTGCGATTGCGGCGAGCAGCTGCACCGCGCCATGGAGATGATCGACAAGGAGGGCAAGGGCGCCGTCATCTACCTCAATCAGGAGGGCCGCGGCATCGGGCTGTGCAACAAGATCCACGCCTACAAGCTCCAGGACGAGGGGCTCGACACCGTGGACGCCAACCTCCAACTGGGCTTCAAGGCCGACGAGCGCGACTACGGGGTCGGGGCGAGCATCATCCGCGAGCTGGGTATCCGCCGCATGCGCTTGATGACCAACAACCCGCTCAAACGCGCCGGACTGGAGGGCTACGGTCTGAAGATCGAAGAGATCGTACCGATCGTCGTTGCGCCCAACCCGTTCAACGAGCAATACCTCAAGACCAAGCAGCAGCGCATGCACCACGCACTGGGACTTGACAAAAAATAAGCGATGAATCCCAAGGAGTTACGCATCGTATTCATGGGTACGCCCGAGTTCGCCGTGCCGTCGCTCCGGGCGCTGGTCGCCGGGGGGTATAATATCGTAGCGGTCGTCACAGCGCTCGACAAACCCGCCGGCCGCGGGCAGCGGCTGCACCGCAGCGAGGTCAAGGTCGCTGCCGAAGAGCTGGGGCTTCCTGTGCTGCAACCCGAAAAGCTCAAAGCCCCGGAGTTCGTCGAAGCGCTCGCAGCGCTCCGGCCCGATCTGGGGATCGTCATCGCATTCCGCATGCTGCCCGAAATCGTTTGGGCCCTGCCGCGGCTGGGCACGTTCAACCTCCACGCCTCGCTGCTGCCGCAGTACCGCGGTGCGGCTCCGATCAACTGGGCCATCATCCGCGGCGAGACAGAAACGGGCGTCACGACGTTCCTGTTGAACCACGAGATCGACCAAGGCGCCATTCTGGGCCAGGTCCGCGTCCCGATCCGAGCCGAGGACAATGTGGGCAGTCTCTACGACCGGCTGATGCACACCGGCGCGGCGCTGGTGACCGAGACCGTGGACCGCATCGCCGCCGGCAACATCCGGCCCGTCGAGCAACACCATATCGACCCGTCCACACTGCGTTCCGCACCCAAAATCTTCAAGGAAGATTGCCGGATCGACTGGTCGGGGCCGGGCAAAAACATCCTCGATTTCATCCGCGGCCTTTCGCCCTATCCGGCGGCTTGGACCGAACTCTGGAAAGAGGGGAGCGCAACCCCCGAAACCGCCAAAGTGTTCTCCGCTACTTTCGAGCCTGCGGCACACGACCAGGCGTGCGGCACGCTCCAGAGCGACGGCCGCACTTTTGTTCGGGCGGCCTGCGCCGACGGCTGGATCGAGTTGGACGAGATTCAGATCGCCGGAAAAAAGCGTCTCTCGGTCCGCGATCTGCTCCTGGGGTGGCGCGACGTGCTGCAATACCGGTTCAAGGCATAAGGCGAAAAAAGAGCTTGCAAAAACCGCAAGCTCTTTTTCTTTACACCTCGACCGCCTCGTGTCGCCCGATCCTCTTTTCGATCTGCTCTTTCGGGAGCGGCCGCGTGCAGAAGAACCAGTCGTAGCAGCGGGCCCCGTCGGGCTGGTCGTCCATGTCCTCGCCTTTCATCGGGACGATCACCTCATCGCCCGGCCGCCAATCGGCAGGCAGCGCAATGTCGAATGCGTCGATGGTTTGCAACCCGGTCACGACCCGCAGCAGTTCATCGAAATTGCGGCCCAACGCCAGCGGATAGTAGATCATCGCACGCAGGATGCCCTGCGGATCGACGAAGAAGACCGCCCGCACGGCTGCGGTCCGGCTCTCACCCGGCTGGATCATTCCGTAGAGCGACGCCACTTTCATCCCCACGTCGTCGATGATCGGAAATTCGATTTTCACCTGCTTCATGCCCCGGTATTCGATCTTGTCGTGAATGGTCCTCAGCCACGCGATGTGGCTGTTGCGGCTGTCCACCGACAGACCGACCAACTCGCAGTTCAACTCCCGGAACTCACGGGCGCGGGCGCCGAACGTCAGAATCTCCGAGGTGCAGATCGGCGTGAAATCCGCCGGATGGCTAAAGAGGATCACCCATTTTCCCTTGTAGTCTCCCGGGAAGCGGATATGGCCCCTGGTGGTCATCGCCTCAAAGGCCGGCACGGGTTCACCCAGGCGCGGCAGGACGTGTTCTTGATTTTCCATAAATTCGATTTTTAACTTGCTACCGATACATAGCAAAATAGATGCCCCGCAGATTTTTGGAGGAGAACAGGGAATTATTACTTATATTTGTACTCCACAACCAAACGCACAACCATGAAGAAATTCTTTTTTATCCTCCTTTTCGCCGCCGTAAGCGGTCCGGCGCTCGCACAGGACGTCATCACCAAACGCAACGCCGAAGAGATCGAAGCCAGGGTGCTCCGGGTTTCCGACACCGAAATCGAATACCTCAGATGGGACAATCCCGACGGCCCCGTGTACGTCATTCCGACCCGCGATGTCTTTTTCATCCGCTATCAGAACGGCTCGAAAGACGTTATAACCACCTGGAATGCACCACGAAGAGGTCATTTGGGAATAGCGGACAACTTTCAAATGAAATACCAGGGCGAGATCGCTTTGGGTTATGGCCTTGGGGTCGGGAATGTATCGGACTTTCTGAACACCGACCGCATCGTATTCGAAACCGTACACGGTCTGCGAATCAATCCCTATCTCTTTACCGGCATCGGCGTGGGTGTCGATTATTTCTACTCCGACATGGAGATTTCAAACTCTTGGATCGACGATTTGTACGACGGTGCGCTTGTTCTTGCCCCGTTCTGGAACATAAAAGGCTACTGCCCCGTTGGGCGAAACGTCTCCGCGTTCCTTGCGCTGGACCTCGGCGCTGCGATCGGCGTCTCCGGCTACGCCGACGGCACGGAGTTCTACGCATCGATCGGTCCGGGCATCTGCCTCACAAGCAAAAAGAGCCGCCTGCGCGGCGATTTCGGCATCCGCTTCCAACACATGGGAACCGGCACCAACGCCATTCTGTTCCGCATCGGATTCGGATTCTGACAGGAACCGGCGGGCAGGAACAACCATTCCGGCCTCTGCGAAAGACAGCGCCCGGCCGAAAAGGCCGGGCGCTGCAATCATACCGGAGAGGACGACTACCGCACCTTGCGGATGATCTCCCCGCCGTGGCGGATCGCCTCCTCGTTCTGAGGCAGCATCTTCCAGGCGCGCTCGGGAAGCGATTTCTTCAGACCGACCATCACATTTTCCATCTCCACGACGGGGCGCACTTTCAGGTAACCTCCCAGGATCATCGTGTTGAACAGCTTGGCCTGTCCCATCCGGGCGCATTCAGCCGTGGCGTCGATGGCATAGACCGCAATGTCCTCCCGGACGGGGTGGCGCGTGATGCCGTTGGTGTCGTAGATCAGTACGCCGCCCGGCTTGACCATCGGTTCGAATTTCTCCATCGACTGCTGGTTGAGGATGATCGCCGTGTCGAACTCGTGCGCGATGGGCGACGAGATTTTCCGGTCGGACAAGATGACCGTCACGTTGGCCGTGCCGCCGCGCATCTCGGGTCCGTAGGAGGGCATCCACGTCACCTCGAAATCCTGCATGACGCCCGAGTAGGCCAGTATCTTACCCATCGAGAGGACGCCCTGTCCTCCGAATCCTGCAATTATCAACGTCTCTTTCATACCTTACTCGTTTTTAACGTCCTTGATGTCGCCCAGCGGGTAGTAGGGGAGCATGTTCTGCTCGAGCCACTCGTTCGAAGCCACGGGCGAGAGTTTCCAGCCGCTGTTGCAGGTCGAGACGACCTCCACGAGCGAAAAGCCCTTTCCGGCCATCGAATTTTCGAACGCCTTGCGGATCGCCCGCTTGCACTTGCGCACGTTGGCCGCCGTATGCACGCTCTGGCGCGTGATGTAGGTGGCACCGTCCAGATGGGCCATCATCTCGGCGATCTTGTAGGGGTAGCCGTTCAACCGCGGATCGCGCCCGTAGGGGGTCGTCGCAGTCTTCATGCCCAGGAGCGTAGTGGGGGCCATCTGCCCGCCCGTCATGCCGTAGATGGCGTTGTTGATGTAGATCGCCACCACATTCTCGCCGCGCGCGGCCGCATGGATCGACTCGGCCGTACCGATCGCCGACAGGTCGCCGTCGCCCTGGTACGTGAAGACCAGATTGCCCGGGTACAGCCGCTTCACGGCCGTCGCCACGGCCAGCGCACGTCCGTGTGCGGCCTCAATCCAGTCGATGTCGATATAATTGTAGGCGAAGACGGAGCAACCCACGGGCGACACGCCCACGGTCTTCTCCTCCAGCCCCATCTCTTCGATCACCTCGGCGATCAACTTGTGCACCGTACCGTGGCTGCAACCGGGGCAGTAGTGCATGACATTATCGGTAATGAGTTTCGGTTTGGCGTAAACCTGATTCTCCCGTTTGATTTCAACCTCTGCCATCGTCTTACTTGTTAATCAGTTTTTCCTTGAGTGCGTCGAGCACCTCGTCGGGATTGAAAAGCATACCGCCCTGGCGGCCGTAATGTTCCACCGGAGCCTTGCCGTTCACGGCCAGACGCACGTCCTGGACCATCTGCCCGGCATTGAGCTCGGCCGAGAGGAACCCCTTGACTCCGCGAGCGGCCAGCTCGGCCAGCTGCTTTGTCGGGAAAGGGTAGAGGGTGATCGGACGCAGCAGCCCCACTTTCAGCCCCTCGGCGCGCGCCATCTCGACCGTGGCCGAGCAGATGCGGGCCGACGAACCGAACGCCACGATCACGTAGTCGGCATCGTCGCACGCGATGGCCTCGTAGCGCACCTCGTTCTCCTCCAGTGCCCTGTATTTGGCTTGCAGCCGCTTGTTGATGATCTCCATCTTCTCGGACTGCAATTCGAGCGACGTGACGACGTTGCGCGCCCGGTCGGCGGGTTTGCCATAGGTCGCCCAGTCGCGGCACTCCGAGGCGATCTCTGCGTCGGTCTTGCGCGGACGCTGCGGCGCGAGCACCACCTTTTCCATCATCTGCCCGATAGCGCCATCGGCGAGAATCATCGCCGGATTGCGGTATTTGAACGCCAGGTCGAACGCCTCGGCCACGTGGTCGTGCATCTCCTGCACCGAGTTGGGCGCCAGTACGATCAGGTGGAAATCGCCGTGACCGCCCCCCTTGCAGGCCTGGAAATAGTCGCCCTGTGAGGGCTGGATGGTCCCCAGTCCCGGACCTCCGCGCTGGCAGTTGATTACCAGACACGGCAGTTCGGCCCCGGCCAAGTAGCTCAGCCCCTCGGACATGAGCGAAACGCCCGGGCTCGACGACGAGGTCATCACCCGCTTGCCGGTCGAGGCGCCGCCGTAGACCATGTTGATCGAAGAGATCTCCGACTCGGCCTGCAACACGACCATGCCGGTCGTCTCCCAGGGCTTGAGTTCCATCAGCGTCTCCATCACCTCCGACTGGGGCGTGATGGGGTAGCCGAAATATCCGTCGCAACCGTAGCGGATCGCAGCATGGGCGATCACCTCGTTGCCTTTCATCAGTTTCACCTCTTTCTCTGCCATAGCTTACTCGATTTTTTGACGATAAACCGTGATCACGCTGTCCGGGCAGATCACCGCGCACGAAGCGCAGCCCGTGCAGGCATCGGGATTCGCCATCCAGGTCACGGGGTACCCCTTGCTGTTCACCTCTGCGGACATTGCCAGCACATTGCACGGACACGAAGCCACGCAGACCCCGCACCCTTTGCAGCGCTCCCTGTCGACAACGATTGTTCCTTTTATTTTAGCCATAACGCCAAGTATTGTTAAGTTGCTTACAAATATACGAATTTTTCGCATGATTCCTAACCGATCGCAACAAATCTTTCGTCGAAAACGACAAACGAAAAGCAGGGAGCCCGAACCCGTCGGTTCGAACTCCCTGCATACAAAAACGTTTCGGCATTATTCGGCCAAGGGATCGGGGCCGTATTTGTTCTCGCCCTTGTCCCCGGCCGTGCAGTACCAGACCAGGAAAAAGATCCCCCATACGAATATTCCCAAACCACCCAGAATGGCGATGATCAGGAAAAGGATCGACGGCGATCCGGCCCCGGCCGACATGAGAAAACTCAAACCGGTAACGACCAGCAGCACCATCCAGACGATCTCGGCGATCAGAAACCACAGCAGCATCTTCCCGCTGTGCCCCGTATCGTGCAGACGCCTGACCTGCACCGCCAAACCGGGCAGGAAGATAAACAGCCCCCACAACGCATAGAACACGCTGTTGGGTTTTCCGAACACGATCTTGTCGAGGATCATCGCCGCAATGGCGAAGATCACCGAAAAAAGCACGAAATACCAGTACTCGGCCCGGCGCGCACGCCCCGAAAAATTGACATAATTCTTAATGCACTTGACGAACCATTTCATATCGATACGTTTTTTTAAAGGTTAATTCATCCACAAATATACACAAAATGCACGGAAATAATCTCTTTACACCAGAAAAACCGACAAAATGCACCCGCCTTGTTTTCCGTAGCTTTTTTACTATTTTTGTACAATGATCTACGAAGAAAGCCGAAATCCGCTGAAGAGTAGGCGCAACTGACTCAAACCGTTTCATTATGTTCTGCACCAACTGCGGCAAGGAGCTTGCCGACAACGCCCTCATGTGCCCCGCCTGCGGCGCCCCGACCCGCAAAGGCCCCGAGATCCCGGCCGACGCCAGCGACAAGGACTGGCTCACGACGCTGCTTCTCTGCTTCTTCCTGGGCGGATTCGGCATTCACAGCTTCTACTCGGGCAAACCGGTTATCGGCGTGGTCCAGCTGCTGACTCTGGGCGGATGCGGCATCTGGGCGCTGATCGATTTCATCATGATAATCTGCGGCAGTTTCCGCGATGGCGAGGGAAAGGTCATCGTCAACAAACGCTAAGCTCCGGCTGCTGTTCCTGCTGGCGTTTCCGGTGCTGCTCTACTGCATTCCGCAGCGACTGGTCTTCGGCGGTCCCACGGTCTGTCTGTTCCGCAACCTCTTCGGCACGGAGTGCTACGGCTGCGGCATGACGCGGGCGCTCTTTTCGCTGCTGCATTTCGACCTGAGCGCCGCCTGGAGTTACAACCGTCTGGTCGTCGTCGTAGCGCCGCTGCTCGCGTGGCTCTATCTGAAAGAGGTCGTCGGAGCCGTCCGCGCATTGAAACCGGTCGAATAGCCAGCTCCGAAACGTTCCGCAACGGGACCTGCGGGCGACGGCACAACCATCCCATCAAATGCTCGTGCCGCCCGCGGCGAACCACTCGTACAGCCGGGCACGAAAAAGCCGCCTTTCGAAAGGCGGCTTTTTCGTGTCTTACTCTTCGAACGAGTGGATCACCACCCCCGAGCGCAGCTTGGGTTCGAACCACGTCGTCTTGGGCGGCATGATGTTCCCCGTGTCGGCGATCCGGATGAGCTGCTGCATCGAAACGGGGTAGAGGGCGAACGCCGCTTTCATCTCCCCGCTGTCGACGCGGCGCTTCAGTTCACCCAGGCCGCGGATACCTCCCACGAAATCGATTCGCTTGGAGGTTCTGAGGTCCTTGATGTCCAGAATCCTGTCCAGCACCAGATCGGACAGCACCGTCACGTCCAGCACCCCGATCGGGTCGTTGTTGTCGTAGGTCCCGGGCTTGGCCGTCAGGCTGTACCAACGTCCCTCCATGTACAAAGAGAAATTGTGCAGCCCAGTCGGGCGGTACTCCTCCGCGCCCTTGTCCTCGACCGTGAAATTCTCGCGCAGCCTTTCGAGCAGCTGCTCGGGCGTCAAACCGTTCAGGTCTTTCACCACGCGGTTGTAATCGATGATCCGCAGCTGATTGGCCGGGAACGTCACCGCCAGGAAATAGCAGTACTCCTCATCCCCCTTGTGGCCGGGATTCTTGGCCTTGCACTCCTGGCCGACACGTGCCGCCGCAGCCGTACGATGGTGGCCGTCCGCCACATAGAGAGCCGGTATGCCTGCAAAAATCTCGGTAATGCGGTCGTTGGTCTTGCGGTCGCGGATCACCCACAACCGGTGCCCGAAGCCGTCCTCGGCCGTAAAATCGTACTCCGGCGCGTTGTTTTCGACCACCCCGGCCACGATGGCGTCGATCTGGGCATTGTCGGGGTAGGCGAAGAACACCGGCTCGATATTGGCCTGCTGGTTGCGCACATGGATCATGCGGTCCTCCTCCTTGTCGGGGCGCGTCAGCTCGTGCTTCTTGATGGCGCCCAAGAGGTAGTCCTCGAAATGGCAGCACATGGCCAGTCCGTACTGCGTGCGGCCCTCCATCGTCTGCGCATAAATGTAGTAGTACGCCTCGGGGTCCTGCTCCAGCCACCCCTCCGAGCGCCACTTGCGGAAATTCTCGACCGCCTTGCAGTAGACGGGCTCGGAATGCTCGTCGGCGATGGGGTCGAAATCGATCTCGGGTTTGATGATGTGCAGCAGCGAACGCTCCGTGGCTTCGGCCTTGGCCTCGGCGGAGTTGAGCACGTCGTAGGGGCGCGAGGCCACCTCCGAAGCGTACTGCTTCGGGGGACGTATCGCTGAGAAAGGTTTGATTCTTACCATATTACAATCGGTTTTTTAAGTCGAAAATGGCGGGCCCGGCATCGTCGCACCCGCCATTTTCATGCAGTGATTTCTACTTGTTGACATGGAACCGCGTATTGCCGTTCTTCAGAAAATCCACGATCTGGTTGGCCGCCGCCAGCCCCGCGTTGATGTTGGCCTCGGCGGTCTCGGCACCCATCTTCTTAGCCGTGGCGAAAACCCGCTTGCCGAACTTTTCATCCAGCTCCGCCTGATTGCCCGCGGCTATGTCGGTAATGTATTTCAGGTCTTCCCGCTCGGTCAGCGCACGCACCAGCCCCGCTTCGTCGATCACCTCCTTGCGGGCCGTGTTGACCAGCGTAGCGCCCTTGGGCATGGACATCAGCAGCTCGTAGCCGATCGAGCCTTTCGTCTGCTCCGTGGCCGGAATGTGCAGCGAGAGAAAGTCCGCGCACTTGTAAAGCTCCTCGACCGACCCGACCTGCTTCACCCCGTCGGCTTCGAAGAGAGCCGGATCGGTGATGAACGGGTCGTAGGCCGCAACCTCCATGCCGAGGGCCTTGCCCTTGCAGGCGACCAGCCGGCCGACATTGCCGTAGGCATGGATGGCGAGCGTTTTGCCCTGAATCTCGGTCCCCGTACCGGGCGTGAAGCGGTTGCGGGCCATGTAGATTATCATGGCGATGGCCAGTTCGGCCACGGCGTTGGAGTTCTGGCCCGGGGTGTTCATCACCACAATACCGCGTGCAGTCGCAGCCGCCAGGTCCACATTGTCGTATCCGGCGCCTGCACGCACCACGATCTTGAGGTTTTTGGCAGCCGCAATGACCTCGGCCGTCACCTTGTCGCTGCGGACGATCAGCGCGTCCGCGTCGGCCACAGCCTCCAGCAGTTGACCCTTGTCGGTGTATTTTTCAAGCAGCGCCAGCTCGTAGCCCGCAGCCTCGACGATCCCGCGGATGCCGTCCACCGCCTTTTTGGCAAACGGTTTTTCCGTTGCAACCAATACTTTCATATCTTTCAACAATGAGGTGAAATGAATCTCTTTCTCTTTTTTCGTCTCCCGCATGAACGGAACAATGGTCGGGCACATCGCTAAGCGTGTTTCTCGGCAAACTCGCGCATGCACTCCACCAGCACCTCGACGCTTTCGACGGGCAGGGCGTTGTAGCACGACGCGCGGAAACCGCCCACGAGCCGGTGGCCCTTGATGCCTACGATACCGCGGCTCTTGGTGAACTCCATGAACTCGGGCGCCAGTTCCTCGCGGCCCTCGGCCATCACGAAGCAGATGTTCATCAGCGAGCGGTCCTCCTTGTCGACCGTGCCGCGGAAGAGGGGATTGCGGTCGATCTCGTCGTAGAGCAGTGCGGCTTTCTCCTTGTTGCGGCGGTAGATTTCCGAAACACCGCCGATGGACTTGAGCCATTTGAGGGTCTCTTTCAAGACGTAGATCGGGAAAACGGGCGGGGTGTTGAACATCGAGTTGTTCTCCACATGGGTTTTGAACGACATCATGGTGGGCAGGTCGCGGACGATGCGGTCGAGCATGTCCTCGCGGATGATGGCAAAAGCCACGCCCGCCGGGGCCAGGTTCTTTTGCGCGCCGCCGTAGATCATGGCATACTTTTCGACCTCGACCGGCCGCGAAAGAATGTCCGACGACATGTCGGCGATGAGGGGAACGGGCGACGCAAGGTCCTCGTGGTACTCGGTTCCGTAAATGGTATTGTTGGTGGTGATATGCAGGTAGTCGAGGTCCTCGGGGATCGGGAAACCCTTGGGAATGTAAGTGAAACTGCGGTCTTCGGACGATGCCAGCACCTCGACCTCGCCGTAGCGTTTGGCCTCCTTGATGGCTTTCTTCGCCCATACGCCCGTATTGACATAGCCGGCTTTATTACCCAGGAAATTGGCCGGTATTTCATAGAAATAAGTACTCGCGCCGCCGCCCAGGTAGATGATCTTGTAGTTGTCGGGAATACGAAGCAACTCGCGGAACAGCGTGTCGGCCTCGGCCATCACCTCGTCGAAATCCTTGGTGCGGTGCGAGATCGAGAGCAACGACAGCCCCGATCCGTTGAAATCGAGAATCGCCTTGGCGGCATTTTCGATCACCTCTTCCGGCAGAATGGAAGGTCCCGCATTGAAATTGTGCTTTTTCATAATGATTCGTATAAGAATTTGATGATTCCGACTTTAAACTGTTAGTTTACTAACACAAATATATATAAAATTATTCCCAAAACAAATGGTTTCGCAAATTAATTTCAATCCCCCCAACCGAACGCTGGCCTTTTTGAATTGTTTTTACTACATTTGCCGGGAAAATCAGGGCTTCAACGCCAAAATCAATGTCTTCCATGATAAAATCCATGACGGGCTTCGGCAAGGGCGAAGCCGCTCTCGACAATAAGAAGCTGACGGTCGAAATCCGGTCGCTCAACTCCAAGCAGCTCGACCTCTCGCTGCGCCTGCCGGCCGTCTACCGGCAGTCGGAATTCGAACTCCGCAGCCTGATCTCGCGGGCCGTCCAGCGCGGCAAGGTCGATGTCTTCGTCTCGGTCGAGACGCAGACCGTCGAGACCCCGGCCCGCGTCAACCGCGACCTGTTCCGCGAATACCTGCGCCAGCTCAACGACGCGCTGGTCTATTCGGGCATCGACGCCGATTACGACGCCCTCGTTCCGGTGGTCATGCGCCTGCCCGAAGTGGTTTCGACCCAAACCGACACCATCTCCGGGGAAGAACAGGAGGCACTGACGGCAGCCACCGAAGCCGCCCTCGCGCAGCTCGACGCTTTCCGCCGACAGGAGGGGGCGATTCTGATCGCCGACCTGCTGCGTCGCGTCGATCTGATCGAGCAATATAAAGAGGAGGTGGTCCCGTTCGAAAAAGCCCGCACCGAGACCGTCAGGGCCCGCATCCTGGACAACCTCGCGCAACTCAAGGTAGATGTCGACCGCAACCGGCTGGAGCAGGAGATGATCTTCTACCTCGAAAAACTCGACATCACCGAGGAGAAAGTCCGTCTTTCGAACCACTGCCGCTATTTCCGCGAGGTGGCCGCCTCGGAGGAGGGCGCGGGCCGCAAGCTGGGCTTCATCTCCCAGGAGATGGGCCGCGAAATCAACACGATGGGCTCCAAGGCCAACGAGTCGAACATCCAAATCCTGGTGGTGAAGATGAAAGACGAACTGGAGAAGATCAAGGAACAAGTGTTGAATATTCTCTGAATATTCAACACAATTAAAAATGAAAAATTAAGAATGAAAAATTATTGCGACTTGTTCCGCGCAGGTCTCTAATTTTTAATTCTTAACTTTAATTCTTAATTCCAAAAGGAATGGGCAAAGTCATCATATTCTCCGCTCCGAGCGGTTCGGGCAAGACAACCATCGTCCGCCGGCTGCTGGCGCGCTATCCGCAATTCGAATTCTCTGTCTCGGCCACCAGCCGCGCGCCCCGCGGAGAGGAGCGCAACGGCGTGGATTACTGGTTCTTCACGGAGGAGGAGTTCATGCAGGCCGTCTCGGAAAACCGCTTCGTCGAGTGGGAGGAGGTCTACAAGGGCACCTGCTACGGCACGCTGCGCAGCGAGGTGGAGCGCATCTGGCAAAAGGGCCACGTCATCGTTTTCGACGTGGACGTGATCGGCGGGCTCAACCTCAAGCGCATCTTCGGCGCGGACGCCTGCTCGGTTTTCGTCATGCCGCCTTCGGTCGAGGAGCTGCGCCGGCGGCTGGAGAACCGCGGCACCGACACGGCGGAGGTCATCGACCGCCGCGTGGCCAAGGCGGAGTTCGAGCTGACCAAAGCCCCTCAGTTCGACCACGTCATTGTCAATGACTGCCTGGACGAGGCCGTCTGCTCGACTTGCGGCGTGATAGATGAATTCCTTGCCCGCTGACCCATGAAACGCACGATGCTCTATTTCGGGTCGTTCAACCCCGTGCACAACGGCCACATCGCCCTGGCAGAGTACGTCCTCGAACGCGACCTGGCGGACGAGGTCGTTTTGGTCGTTTCGCCCCAAAGTCCCTACAAAGCGGCCGATGAACTCGCACCCGAACTGGACCGCTTCGAAATGGCCGAACTCGCCTGCAAGGCTTCGAAATTCCCCGAGCGGATCAAACCCTCGGTCGTGGAGTTCCTGCTTCCCAAACCCTCCTACACCATCGACACGCTGCGCTACCTGGAGGAGAATTTCAGCTCCGGGCGGCAGTTCTCCCTCCTCTTGGGCGCCGATCAGATCGCCCGTCTTTCAGGTTGGAAAGAGCACGAAAAAATACTCGAATACCCGCTCTACGTCTATCCGCGCCGCGGTGCCGGCACCTTCCTTTTCCGCGACCGGATCACGCTTCTCGACGGGGCTCCCTTGCACGATTTCTCCTCCACGGAGGTCCGCGAGCGGCTCGGGCGGGGCGAGGACACGGCCGCGATGCTCGACCCCGCCGTGGCGGCCTACATTCGGCGTAAGGGGCTTTGGAGCCCGGCGACGCGCATGGCCGCCCTCACGGCGCAGATAGAAAACACGCCCGACGACATCGCGCTGCTGCTCGAACGGGGCCGGCTGCATTTCCGACTCGACGAATGGGGTGCGGCGCTCAACGATTTCAACCGCGTCCTGCAAGCGGACGCATCGCACGCCGAAGCGCGGCAACTCGCAAATATGGTTCGGGAAATTCTCGCATTCCGTTACAAAGACATCTACAACCCCTGATGGAACGATTGAAAATAGCCCTCCTGGCGGGCGGCGACTCTCCCGAGCGGGAGATCGCACTCCAGAGCGCGGCGCAGATCGAAGCGGCGCTCGACCACTCGAAATACGACATCACGGTCATCGACCTCCACCACCGCGACTGGCACTACACGGCCCCCGACGGCCGCTGCTGGCAGGTGGACAAGAACGACTTTTCGCTCACGGTCGACGGCCGGCGCAAGGCGTTCGACTATGCGCTTATCATGATCCACGGCACCCCGGGCGAGGACGGCCGCCTGCAAGGCTACCTCGACATGATGGGCATTCCCTACTCGTCGTGCTCGATGGCCTCCTCGGTTATCACTTTCGACAAGATCACCACCAAGCGCACCCTCGCGGGCCGCGGCCTGAATCTGGCACGCGAGGTGTTCCTGCGGCGCGGCGAGCCGGTCGATCCGGCGCGGATCGTCTCCGAACTGGGGCTTCCGCTCTTCGTCAAGCCCAACGCCAGCGGCTCGTCGTTCGGCGTGACCAAGGTGCGCGCGGCCGCCGAGCTCCCCGCAGCCGTCGATGCGGCTTTCGCCCAGGGCGACGAAATACTGGTGGAGGAGTGCATCGCGGGCCGCGAGATCGGCTGCGGCATGCTCGTGGCCGCAGGCAGGGAGTATATCTTTCCCGAAACGGAGATCGTTCCGAAAAAGGAGTTCTTCGACTACGAAGCCAAATATACGGCCGGCTGTTCCGAGGAGATCACCCCGGCACGCATCGCGCCCGAAATCCGCTCCGAACTGAACCGCATGACGCGCGAAGCCTACCGCACGTGCCGCTGCTCGGGCGTGGTGCGCGTCGATTTCATCGTGACGGAGGAGGGCAAACCCTATTTCATCGAGCTCAACTCCATTCCGGGCATGAGCTCTGGCAGCATCGTCCCCAAACAGGCCCGCGCGATGGGCATGTCGCTCGGAGAGCTGTACGACTTGATCATCAAAGACACGTGCCGCAGATGATCGAGATCGACGACAAGATCGTAAGCGCCGATCTGCTGCGCGAATGCTTCGCCTGCGACCTCACCCGGTGCAAGGGCATCTGCTGCGTCGAGGGCAATGCCGGCGCGCCGCTCGAACCCGAGGAGGTCGAAATCCTCGAACGCGAATATCCGAACTACAAGTCCTGCATGACGCCCGAGGGCATCGAAGCCGTCGAGCGGCAGGGTTTCATGGTCGTGGACGAAGACGGCGACCTCACCACGCCGCTGGTGGACGACGCCCAGTGCGCCTATGCCTATCGTGCGGACGGCATCACGCTCTGCGCTATCGAAAAAGCATGGCAGGAGGGGCGCACGCCGCTGCGCAAACCCATCTCATGCCACCTCTATCCCATCCGGCTCACGCGCTTCTCCAACGGCTCCACGGGGCTGAACTACCACCGCTGGGAGGTCTGCTCCGCGGCGCGCGAATGCGGCCGCAAATTGGGCATTCCCGTCTACAAAGCGCTTCGAGAGCCCATTATCCGCCGCTTCGGCGAAGAATTCTACCGGGCGCTCGAAGCCGCCGGGGACCTCATCCGCAAACAAGGAACCAGATGAAAAAATATTGCTTTTGCCTCGCAGCCAGCGTGGCTGCATTTACCGCCGCCGCCCAGGAGCAGCCCGCCGACACGCTGCTCGTCGCGGCTCTGACACCCGAGCAGGCCGCAGCAGCCGACTCGATCGCCGCCCTGCGGATCCGCCTGCAACCCACGCGGATCGAATCGATCTTCGACACCAACGGACTGACCGTGATCGACACCCTCGAATCGGGCAACGACGCCGTGCAGGTCGTTCTTTTCAGCAACAACACCTGGAAATACGTCCGCAACCGCGAGGTGGCCAAGGACAGCACCATCTTCGAAAAATACTGGGACACCACGACGCTCTTTCCCTACCGCGAGGTCGACATGTCGGCCATGCCGCAGTCGGTGGTCATCGACCTGATCGACTCCACCACCAGCTACCACTGTCCCTACCAGGGCTCGGTGCATCCGCGCGGCAAATACGGACCGCGCCGCCGCCGTCAGCACCAGGGCGTCGACCTGCCCCTGAAGACGGGCGATCCGATCTACGCCACTTTCTGCGGCCGCGTGCGTATCTCGCAATACAACAAGGGTGGCTACGGGAATCTGGTCATCCTGCGCCACGACAACGGGCTGGAGACCTACTACGGTCACCTGTCGGAGCGGATGGTCGAGCCCGGACAGTGGGTCGAAGCGGGGCAGATCATCGGTCTGGGCGGCTCCACGGGCCGCTCGACGGGGCCGCACCTCCATTTCGAAACCCGTTACTACGGCCAGTCGTTCGACCCCGAGCGGCTGATCGATTTCAAGAACGGAATGTTGTGCCGCGAGACGTTCCTGCTGAAAAAATCGTTCTTCAGCATCTACTCCAACGCCGGGCAGGATTTCGACGACGAGATCGCCAACGAGGAGCAGGACAAGAAAGAGGCGGCCGAGAAAGCGGCCATGCGTTACCACACGATCCGCTCGGGCGACACGCTGGGCCACATCGCCCGCAAATATGGCACGACCGTGGGCAACATCTGCCGGCTGAACAACATCAAGTCGACCACCATCCTGCGGCTGGGCCGCAAGCTGCGGGTCCGCTGACGGACCTTTCCGGAAACGAAAATGCCCGGTGTGTGCGCACACACCGGGCATTTTTACTTATTCTCGATCGCATCCACGGCGTCGATCACCGCGCCGCGGAACCGTTTTCGCTCCAGCTCCGCCACCCCGCGGACGGTCGTCCCGCCGGGCGATGAGACCGCATCTTTCATTGCCCCCGGATGCTGTCCCGTGTGAAGCTGGAGCTTCCCCGTTCCCACGACCATCTGACTGCACATGCGGTAGGCATCGGCACGCGGCAGACCGTGCTTGACAGCGGCGTCGGCCAGCGCCTCGATGAACAGCGCCACGAACGCCGGACCGCAGCCGCACACGGTTCCGGCAATGCCCAGCAGCGGGGTATCGACAGCGATCACCAGCCCCAAATGCGAAAACAGCGTTTCCACGGTCCGCCACCCCTCTTCACCGAGCGAATGGCGGCGTTCGCAAACGACGATTCCCTCGCCGACCGCCACGGGCGTGTTGGGTACGGTCGAGAGGTGGCGAACGCCTGACGGCAGCATCCGCTCGTAGTCGTCGAACAGGACGCCTGCGGCCACCGAAACGACGATCTTGTCCCGCAACAGTTCCGCCACCGGCCCGACCACCTCTTCGACCTGACGGGGCTTGACCGCGACCACAACAACATCCGCAAACCGGACGACGGCCTCGGCATCCGTCAGGGGACGAATTCCGCGGACGCGGGCATTGCGTTCGAGTTTCTGCGGGTCGCGCGCGCAGGCGCCGATCTCCTCGGCACGGAGCGCTTCGCAGCGCAGCCAGCCGTCCGCCATGGCCTGCGCCATGTTTCCGAATCCGATAAATCCTACGTTCATCCTCTCTGCGTATAATCCCTTTCACCGAAGATCAGCGACCCCACGCGCACCATCGTCGAGCCGCACTCGACGGCGATGGGGTAATCGTGCGACATGCCCATCGAGAGGGTATTGAACCGCGGACCGAAATAGGGCTGCAAAAGGTCGAAGCAGCGCTTCAGCTCCCGGAAATCGCGCTCGACGACCTTGCCGACGTCCGTATTGGTGGCAATACCCATCACACCGCGCACGCACAGGTTGGGCATGCGCGCAAAGGGGGTCGAGCCGACGTAGTTCTTCAGCTCCCCGATGTCCCAGCCCGTCTTGGTCTCTTCGCGTGCCACGTGGATTTCGAGCAGCATCTCAACCGTCCGGTCGCAGCGGGCGGCTTCGCGCTGGATCGTTTCGGCCAGGCGGGCGCTGTCCACCGAGTGGATGAGCGCTACGAAAGGTACGATCGACTTGACCTTGTTGGTCTGCAAATGGCCGATCATGTGCCACTCGATGTCCTTGGGCAGGGCCTCGTACTTTTCGCACAGCTCCTGCGGGCGGCTTTCGCCGAACACGCGATGTCCGGCATCGTACGCTTCGCGGATCGCTTCGACGGGATGCGTTTTCGATACGGCTACCAGCGTCACGTTTTCGGGCAGCGTCTTTCTTACGAATGCGATGTTACAGGCTATTTCCGACATATCATGCAATTTTGGTCGGGTAAAATTACGCAAAATCCATACAATACGGAAGCGGGTGCGGAGTTTTTCCGCACCCGCTTCCGTATGTTACCGACCGGTCACCTCGCCAGCACGATCTCCGCATAGGGATAATCGCGGCCGGGCAGCGTCCGCCAACTCTTCTCCACGCAGTCGTATACCTCGATCTGCCCGCCCCCTGCGCGCTCCGCAAGACAATAGATCTCCTGCGCCGCACTGTCGTAATCCACCGCCAGCGAACGAACGGGAAGATCGAGCACGGCAAACGGTTCGTCGAAAGCCATCGCCGCCGGATCGAACAGCCGCAGTTCGCTTTGGCCGCCCGCTGCGGCCGACAGGGCATAGCCGGCGACCGGATAGTCGCGCTGCTGTCCCTCGGCCTCCAGCGAACGGATCAGACGGAACGGAATCATCCCGTCGCAGGCGACCGGCTCGCCGACCTGCACCCGGCAACCGCTGACGCCCGGACAAAGCACCACCGCCGAGAAAGTCCCGTCGCCCCGGTCGGCCGCGAGCAGCAGCGTCCCCTGCGGTCCCAGCACGAAAGGACGGTCGGCCAGCATCGAAGTCTCCAGCCCGTCGGGCAGCTGCCACGAAGGGGGCGCCACAGGAGAGGTCCGCGTCCGGTTCATCGAGGTCAGATAGAGCCGGTCGTCCTCGCAGCGCAAATAGGCCGCACTCGTACCGATCACGCCCGCCACGAGGTAGTGCTCCGGATCGGAGTCGCGCAGGTAGCGCATCGTCAGGTCGTAGAACACACCCAGGCTGCCCCGGGCTGTCGAGCTCAGTCCGTAAATCCGGTTCTGCCCGGGGCCGCAGACCACGCACCGCAGGTCGTATTCCAGGCCCAAATCAGCGATTCGGACCGCAGTGCCCGTCGCCGGGTCGATCCGCTCGATGGCGCTCCCGGTCGGCGAGTTCACGATACCATATAATAAAGCCCTGCGGGGCGGTTGTCCGTCCGTCACGGCGATCTTTCCCAACGACTGCATCCGTCCTTGTCTCAAAAGCAGCACCTCGACCGTCGCAGCCGGGTAGCCGCCCGGCGCCAGAAACGAAATGCCGGATGCCGTTCGCCCGGTCACTACGGCATAAATGCCGCGGGCATATCCCTCCTGGATCGGCTTGCCGGTAAGCGGCCAGCGAATGTCCAACATGATGTCGTCGTTCTCTTCGAACCCCTCGGCCCGGACCGCCACCTCGTCGCCCGGCGCAAAGGTCTCCTCGGCGGGCAGCTCGATTCCCGTAACGAACGCCGGCTGCCGCTCTTCGTCCGTCACGCAGCCGGACAGGAAAACTCCCGCAAGGAGCAATGCAAGCAGTTTCTTCATGGTCGACAGTATTTTATCTCTCTGCAAATATACTAATTTTTTGCCGTTTCGAATTTGTTTCGTACATTTGAAATCAAAACCCGAAAAAACGATGAAAATCATCTCCATCCCTCTTGCGGCCGCGGCCCTGCTCGCATACGGCACGGCGTCGGCCTGCACCAATTTTATCGTCACCCGGGGCGCCTCGACGGACGGCTCGGCCATGGTCTCCTATGCCGCCGACTCCCACGCTCTCTACGGCGCCCTCTACCACACGACGGGCGGCACGTTCCCGTCCGGCACGATGATACCCGTCTACGAGTGGGATACGGGCCGCTACCTGACCGATATTCCCCAGGCGGCACAGACCTATTCGACGGTGGGCAACATGAACGAGCATTCGCTCATCATCGGCGAGACGACCTACGGAGGCCGCGCCGAGCTGGCCGACAGCACGGGCCGCATCGACTACGGTTCGCTGATCTACCTGACGCTCCAGCGCGCCCGCACGGCCCGCGAAGCCATCCATACGATTGCCCAGCTGGCCAATACCTACGGCTACGCCTCCTCGGGCGAGTCGTTTTCGATCGCCGATCCCGAAGAGGCGTGGATCATGGAGCTCATCGGCAAGGGATTCGAGGACGACGGCCAAGGCGGCAATGCGCGCCGCGGTATCGTCTGGGCGGCCCGCCGCATCCCCGACGGTTACGTCTCGGCCCACGCCAACCAGGCCCGCATCACAACTTTCCCGCTCGACGACCCCGAGAACTGCCTCTACGCACCCGACGTGATCTCCTTTGCGCGCCAAATGGGCTACTACACCGGACCGGACGCGGAGTTCAGTTTCTCGGACGCATATTGTCCCGCCGATTTCGGTGCCCTGCGCGGCTGCGAAGCCCGCGTCTGGGCTTTCTTCCGCACCGTGGCCGACGACATGGACCGTTATGAGGATTATGCGATGGGCTACAACAAGGCGAACAAGATGCCGCTGTGGGTCAAGCCGCGCACGAAAATCTCGCCCAAAACCGTCTTCGACTGCATGCGCGACCACTACGAGGGCACGCCGATGGACATGACGCGCGACCTGGGAGCCGGGGGCCACAACTGCCCCTACCGCTGGCGGCCGATGGAGTTCGAGGTCGACGGTGCGACCTACGTCAACGAGCGCGCCACCGCCACGCAGCAGACCGGATTCTGGTTCGTGGCCCAGGCCCGGCCCGACGTGCCGCGCGACATGGGCATTCTCTGGTTCGGCGTGGACGACGCCGCCACCTCGTGCCTTACGCCTATCTATTGCTCGATGCAGGAGGTGCCCGAGTGCCTGAGCGAGGAGAACGGTTCGATGCTCGAATATTCGCCCACCTCGGCTTTCTGGCTCTTCAACCGCGTCACGAATTTCGCCTACCTGCGCTACGACATGATGTCGGACGACCTGAGAAAGGTGATCGACAAGTGGGAGAACGACTGCCTCACAAACGTCCGCAAGGTGGACGCCGAAGCCAGGAAGATGCAGCCCGCCGAGCGGCACCGCTACTTGACCGACTACTCGTCGATGATGGCGCAGCAGCTCTTCAACATCTGGCAGCAGATGGACGCCTACCTGCTCGTGAAATACATCGACGGCAATGTCAAGAGCGAAACCGCCCCGGGCCGGTTCCTCGACAACGGCAACGGACGCGGAATCCCCGACAAAATCCAGTTCCCCGGTTACAACGAAAAGTGGAAACGCGCTGTGGCCAAGGACAACGGTGAAATCCTCAAAGTGGTAAAATAGCCATGAAATACGATATTATCGTCGTGGGCAGCGGCCCGGGCGGCTATGTGGCCGCCATCCGCGCCGCACAACTGGGCCGCCGGGTAGCGCTCGTCGAGCGCGCCGAGCCGGGCGGCGTCTGCCTCAACTGGGGCTGCATCCCGACCAAGGCGCTGCTCAAGAGCGCGCAGGTCTACAACTACTGCACTGCGGCCGCACACTACGGCGTATCGCTCGTGGGCGAGGTGAAACCAGACCTTGCGGCGATCGTCGCCCGTTCGCGCGGCGTGGCCGAGACCATGTCCAAGGGTATCGGATTCCTGCTGAAAAAGAACGGAATCGACCTGATTAGCGGCTTCGGGCGCCTGACGGCTCCGGGGCGGCTCGACGTGGAGGGCACGCAGTACGAGGCCGACCACATCATCCTCGCAACCGGCGCCCGTCCGCGCGAAATGCCTTTCATGCCCGTCGACGGAAAACATGTCATCAACTCGCGTCAGGCGCTGGCCCTCGCCGAACTGCCGCAGTCGATGATCGTCGTCGGCTCGGGTGCTATCGGCAGCGAGTTCGCGTGGTTCTACGCCACGCTGGGTGTTCGCGTGACCCTCGTCGAATACCTGCCCCGCCTGATGCCGCTCGAAGACGAGGAGGTATCGAAAACCATGGAGCGCGCTTTCCGCAGGCTGCGGGCCGCGGTCCTCACCTCCACGACCGTCAAGGAGGTGAAAACCAACGCAGAGGGGCTGTGCGAGGTGTTGATCGAGGGCAAGAAAGGTCCCGAAACGCTGACCGCGGACGTCGTGCTCTCGGCCGTTGGCATTCAGTCGAATATCGAGGGGATCGGGCTCGAGGAGTTGGGCGTAGCCGTCGAGCGCGATAAGATCGCGGTCGATCCGTACTACCGGACCAACGTTCCGGGGCTATATGCCATCGGCGACATCGTACCCGGTCCTGCCCTGGCGCACGTGGCTTCGGCCGAGGGAATCTGCTGCGTGGAGGCGATCTGCGGACTCGACCCGGCTCCGGTAGACTACGCGACCGTTCCCTCGTGCATCTTCACCCAGCCCGAGGTGGCCTCGGTGGGCATGACCGAGCAGCAGGCCCGGGAACAGGGTATTGCATATAAAACGGGCCGCTTCCCCTTTACCGCTTCGGGAAAGGCCACGGCTGCCGGCGACCGCGACGGCTTCGTGAAACTGCTCTTCGATGAAGAGGAGCGCCTGCTGGGCGCCCACCTGGTCGGTGCCTCCGTCACGGAGATGCTCGCCGAACCGACCCTGGCAAAAAAACTGGGCGCCTCGGCCGAAGAGATCGCCCGCACGATCCACGCCCACCCGACCATGAACGAGGGGGTGATGGAAGCCGCCGAAGCGGCCTTGGGCAAGGCGATCCACCTTTAAAGAAAAATAGTTCGGCCCCTCTCGAAAGGAGGGGCCGAATAATTCCATACACTGCAGCGCTGCCGGATCGAGACGAAGCACGCCCGAATTATTCGCCCCGGAGCGTCACTACGAACCGTGCTCCCTTGATCCGGGTGGTGTCGAGCCGGATCGTGCCGCCCGATTTTTCGGCGATCAGCCGGCAGAGACTCAGCCCCAGGCCCAAACCCTGCCCGAACCGATCGCATTTGTAGAAGCGTTCGAATACCTTCTCCGCGAGGGCGGGATCGATGCCGCAACCCGTGTCGGTCACCGAAATGGTCAGCGCATCTCCGTCCGCCGTGCACTCCACCTCCACATATCCGCGGTCGGTGAATTTGACGGCATTTTTCAAAAGTTCGCGCACGAGCATCGACACATACCCCCGGTGCAAGGGGAAGACGATCTCCGGTTCGGCAAGCAGCAACCGGTATTCGACCCCCTCCTTTTGCGGCAGATGCTCCATTTCCGAACGGATGACGGCGCAAATATCCAGCGGCTTGCGGGGCAGCTCGGAGAGCGTGTTGTCCAGCTGCGCCACCTCCAGCATGTCGTTTATCAGCGTGGTGAAGAGCTGGGAATTTTCGCGGATGATCTGGGCGAATTCCGCCTGCTCCCCGCGGGTCAGATTTCCCTCGGCGATCAGTTCCGCAAATCCGTTGATGGCATTGAGCGGCGTGCGGATCTCGTGGCTCATCGAACCGAGGAAATCCTGCTTGAGCCGCTCGCTCTCCTGCGCCCGCTGCGATTCGACGGCCAGTTTGCGCTGCAAGCGTTCGATGCGGCGCAGGTTCCGCCACAGATACACTACGGCGCCGATGGCCAGCAACAGGATGACGAGCGCGAAATAGAGCGTGTTCTGCCGCTTCTGAGCCAACAGCAGCGCCTTGTCGCGTTCGGCCTTGTCCAGCCCGTACTGCACCTCCAGTTCACCGACCTTTTCGGCATATTTGTGCGAAGAGAGCGAATCCCGCAGTGCAATAACCTCGTTGTAAACACCGCATGCCTCGCGGTAACGGCCCATGCGTTCGTAGAACCGCGCCCGGCTGCCGTACAATGCGGCCAACTGAGCCGTGACGCCGTTGGGCCGCTGGAGCATTATCAGCGAGTCGGTAAAAGCCAACGCTCGGGCATAATCCCCACGGCGATCGTAATACGCAGCACTGATCGAATAATATCCCTGTTTGTTGGTCAGAATATTGGCCGCATCGGCCGCCGCAGAGTTGACAAAACGACGGTAACGCTCGTAGTAACTCCGCGCCTGCCGCTCGTCGAGCAGCGACGAGGTGCACATCGAATAGTAGCAGACCAGGTAGGGCATATCCTTGGAAATAAAGGGTCTGCGGCGCACGATCTGCGGATCACGATAGAAGTCATCGAGCATCGAAAGGTAGGTATCGGCGGCACGCATCAGCCCTGCGGCATTTTTCTGCTCGGTATAGGCCGCGATCAGGCAGGTGACCAGGTTGGCATGGAAATTCCGTCGTGCCGTAGGCTGCATCCGCCCAAGCAGCGCCACCTCGTCCGTCCAGTAGGGCAGCCCGCGTTCCATCTGCAAATTGCCGTCGGCCGAAACCAGTCGGTAAGCGGCCACGCCCCGCAGAAAGAGGCGCGCCGCCTGGGTGTAGACGTCGCCCGGCGGCAGGGTAGCGACCGAATCGACATATCCGCGGCAGAGACGCACCGACTCCTCGGTGCCCGCGACCTGGATGCGACGCGCCAGCGCCACCATCCGGTAATAGGTGCCAAGCCCGTCCATGCCGGTGCCCGGCAAGAGGGGTTCCACACGTTCGAGCAGAATTTCAAGCGAATCCCCGGCTTCGGGTGCAGCGATCTGGTGTGCAGCCAGCGACCCGAGGGCCGCTCCGGCAGCAAACCCGTCTTCGGCCGCAACGGCCTCCTCGAAGAGCTTGCGGCTGTACGCAAGGTCCTCGTCCGTCGATTCGTGCAGGTCCTTGAGGTTCAGCAGCAGATCGACACGGCGCTGCGGATCGGTTTCGCTCTTCAGTGCACTTTTGAGCGAATCGGCCGGATGCGGCCTGGCAAGTGTCGACGCGGGGGCGATCCATCCGGCGCAAAGCAGCATCCACAGGATTTTCTTCATAGATCAGGAATTGGTTACCAAATGTAGGCATTTATTTTCCCATCTCAAAATAAAAAAGGAGTGCTTTACAGCATCTCCCTCTTTTTCAAATAGCTTGCGACTGCCTACCTGAACCACTCCTCCAGGTGCTCGCGGCCGTAGAACCAGTAGACGACAAGCCCCACCCAACTGGTCAGCAGCACCACCACCGAAGCGATGACCTTGCCGCCCGTAGAAATACGCTTCTTGAAAATGTCCAGTACACACCAGATCGTGCATACAACACCGATCAACCAAATTACAGTTCCGATCATATTCGTTTTATTTTAATGGTTATCCTTTCATTTTTCGTTCGAACAGGCCGGCGGGGTAGCGCACGTCGCTCAGGAAAAGCCCCTGCGCCGGAGCACCGCCGCTCGAAAGCGACAGATCGCGGCTCCCGACGATCCGGCGAAACGCATCGGGGGTATGGCGCCCGCGTCCCACGTCGACCAGCGTACCGACGATCGCCCGCACCATGTTGCGCAGAAAGCGGTCGGCACGGATCGTGAAGCACAAGACGCCTTGCTCGTCGACCGTCCACCGGGCGTGCCGCACGTGGCAAATATTGGTTCGGTTGTTCGAATTGAGCTTGGCGAACGAGGTGAAATCGTCGTATTCGAGGAGCATCGCCGCCGCCTCGTTCATCCGCTCCACGTCCAGCGGCACGTAATACTGCCAGGTCGTGTGCCGCGTAAAGGGATTCTTGCGCGGCTCGATGTAGTAGCGGTATTCGCGCTCGAGGGCTCCGAACCGGGCGTGGGCGTCGTCCGCCACCGGTGTCAGGCTGCCGGCGGCAATGTCGCCGGGAAGCAGGAAATTGAGTTTGTAGAGCGTTTGTGCCGGGTCGACGACCTCGCCCGCGAGGTCGAAATGCGCCACATAGTACGATGCGTTCACCCCCGTGTCCGTGCGTCCGGCACCGGTCACGGCGACCGGCTCGCGCAGCAGCGTTCCGAGCGCTGTCTCCAGCGTCTGCTGCACCGACGGCATGTCGGGCTGCCGCTGCCAGCCGCAGTAGGCGGCACCGTGGTAGCTCAGTTCGAGAAAATAGCGCTTCATCCGCAGGCAAAGATACGAAAAAATCAGCGCCGCGGTTTGATTTTCAGCTTCACGGGCCGGATCATGTTCTCGGGTCGGAGCACCTCGTCCAGCTCCTCGCGCGAGAGGATGCCGTGCTCGAGCACCAGTTCGTAGACCCCGCGGCCGGTTTCGAGCGCCTCCTTGGCGATTTTCGTAGAGTTTTTGTAGCCGATGATGGGGTTGAGCGCCGTCACCACGCCGATGCTGTTGTGTACGTATTGGCGGCACCGCTCCTCGTTGGCCGTAATGCCGTCCACGCAGCGGATGCGCAGCGTGTCGAACCCGTGGATGAGCAGTTCGGCCGACTCGAAGCAGCACTGGGCCATGACCGGTTCCATCGCGTTCAGCTCCATCTGCGCGGCCTCGTCGGCCATCGTCACGCAGAACTCGTTGCCGATCACTTTGAACGCGATCTGGTTCATCACCTCGGGAATCACCGGGTTGACCTTGCCGGGCATGATCGACGAGCCGGGCTGCCGGGCCGGGAGGTTGAACTCGCCCAGGCCGCAGCGCGGTCCCGACGAGAGCAGGCGCAGGTCGTTGCATATCTTGTTCATCTTCGAGGCGATACGCTTCATGGCCGACGAATAGCCGACCATGCAGACCGTGTCCGAGGTGGCACCCACGAGGTCCTCGGCCAGCTTCACGTCCCAGCCCGTGATCTCGCGGATCGCCGCCGTGCAGCGCTCGGCGTAGCCCGGCTCGGCGCAGATGCCCGTGCCGATAGCCGTGGCGCCCATGTTGATCGTCAGGAACTCCGCAGCGGCATGGTCGAGGCTCTCGACCTCTCCCCGCAGCACGCTCGCAAAGCCGTGGAACGTCTGCCCGAGGGTCATCGGTACGGCATCCTGGAGCTGCGTGCGGCCCATCTTGAGCACGTGGGCGAACTCCTCGCCCTTGCGCGCGAAAGCGTCGATGAGCGCCAGGAAATGCTCCCTGAGGCAGAGGTGCGTGGCATACAGCCCCAGGTGGATGGCTGACGGATAGGCGTCGTTGGTCGACTGCGAGCAGTTCACGTGGTCGTTGGGAGAGCAGTACTGGTACTCACCGCGGCGGTGCCCCATGATCTCCAGCGCACGGTTGGCGATCACCTCGTTGGCGTTCATGTTGGTCGTGGTGCCCGCGCCGCCCTGGATCATGTCCACCGGGAAACAGTCGTGGAATTTTCCCTCCATGATCTCGCGGCAGGCCTGCGAAATGGCTGCAAAGAGTTCGTCGGAAAGCAGTCCCATGTCGTGATTCGCAATGGCGGCACCCAGCTTGACGACGGCTAGCCCGCGGATGAAGAGCGGGTACTCCGACAGGCGGAACTTGCTGATGGCGAAATTCTCCAACCCGCGCACGGTCTGCACGCCGTAAAGCACATCTTCGGGCACCTCGACACATCCCAACAGGTCGCATTCGGTGCGCGTTTTCATTCCCTTGTTTTCCATAACCGGTTACAATATTCAACTGTTTGTTTTCGTTTGCATTTCAAATTGCAATCCAATACACATGTAAAGGTAACGATTATTTCTCATTTCCAAAACGAAACGGCAAAAATATCGGTCCGGTACGCGGCAGCCATCCGCCGGAGCCAAATAAATTTGGCAGTGCGCCGCGCTTATATTATCTTTGTACGAATTTACCGCACGCCAAAACAGAAAATGAAAGCAGCAATCATCGGATACGGCAAAATGGGGCGCGAAATCGAACGCATTCTCGCCGAGCGGGGGCACGAGGCGGCCCTTGTCATCGACACGGACAACGCCGCGGACCTCGATGCCAGGCACCTTTCCGGCATAGACGTAGCCCTGGAGTTCACCACGCCAGCCACGGCCTACGCCAACATCCGCACCTGCCTGGAAAACGGCACGGCGGTCCTCAGCGGCACGACGGGCTGGACCGAGCGGCTTGCGGAACTGAAACAGTTGTGCCGCGAGCGGAACGGCGCGTTCTTCTACGCCTCGAACTACTCGCTGGGCGTCAACCTGCTGTTCCGCCTCAACCGCGAACTGGCCGCACTCGTCGGCCGGCTCGACCCCGCCTGCGAGGTGCGCATCCGCGAGGTGCACCACACCCAAAAGATGGATGCCCCGAGCGGTACGGCCATCACCCTGGCCGAGGAGGTCATCGCCGGGCTGCCCGGCCGCCGCGGCTGGGTCAATTACGCCCCCGGCCTGTCCCATGCGACCAACCGCGTCGAGACGCCCGAAGAGGCCGGCGCGGACCGGATCGTGATCGAATCCGTACGCGAAGGCGCGGTCCCGGGCATCCACTCCGTCAGTTACGAATCCGCGGACGAACTGCTCGAACTGCGTCATACGATCAAGAACCGACGCACGCTGGCCCTCGGAGCCGTCGTGGCGGCCGAGTTCCTCTGCGGCAAACGGGGCGTATATGGCATGGACGACCTGCTGGCCAATTCATAATTCGAAATTCCTAATTCATAATCGAATTCAGACCGATGAATAAGATAAAAACGTTTTTACGCAACCGGTGGGTGGGCTTCGCGCTCGCCACGATCCTCTACACCCTCTGGTTCGTCGTCTGGACGGGCAATCTCTGGCTGCTGCTGGGCATTCCGATCCTCTACGACCTCTACATTTCGCGGCTCTTCTACCGCTATGTCTGGCGCCACAACGTCCGCATGTGCCAGCGGAGCAAGAGCTACAAGACGGTCTACGAGTGGGTCAACGCCATCGTCTTCGCCACAGTCGTGGCCTCGCTGGTCCACATCTTCGTCTTCCAGATGTACGTCATCCCCACCTCGTCGATGGAGAAATCGCTGCTGGTGGGGGATTACCTCTACGTGAGCAAGGTGACCTACGGGCCCCAAATGCCCAACACGCCGCTCTCGTTCCCGTTCGTCCACCACACCATGCCCTTTTCGGAGACCCGCAAGTCGTTCTCCGAAGCGGTCAAGTGGCCCTACCACCGGCTGAAAGGGCTGCGCAAGATCCGCCGCAACGATGTGGTCGTATTCAATTTCCCGGCGGGCGACACGGTGCTGCTCCAGAACCAGGCCGTCACCTACTACGACGTGCTGCGCGGCTACGAGGAGTCGTTCGGCAAAGGGGAGGGCCGCAAACGGCTGGCCGAGAAATACACCGTCATCAGCCGTCCGGTGGACAAGCGCGAAAATTACATCAAGCGCTGCGTGGCCATCCCGGGCGATACGCTCGAGGTGCGCAACGGGCAGGTACTGGTCAACGGTGCGCCCCAGGAGCCCATCCAGGGCTTGCAGCACACCTACCTTGTGCAGACCTCCCGGCCGCTCACGCAGTACGCCCTGGACAACCTGGGCATCACCGAATACAGCGGCAACGGCACGGCCTACGAGTTGCGCGCCACGGACGAGGCCGCGGCCCGGCTCGAAAAGCTGGAGAACGTCGTCTCCCTGCGCCGCTACATCTTCGCGCCCAACACCGACGTCTTCCCGCAATGGGACGACGCGCGCTGGAGCCAGGATAACTACGGTCCGATCTGGGTACCGAAAAAGGGCGCCGCCGTACCGCTTACCGTCGGGAACCTGCCCCTCTACCGCCGCATCATCGAGACCTACGAGGGACACACGCTGGAGGTTCGCGGGGATGAAATTCTCATCGACGGCGCACCAGCCACCGAGTACACGTTCGGAATGGACTACTACTGGATGATGGGCGACAACCGTCACAACTCGGCCGACTCGCGTTTCTGGGGCTTCGTTCCCGAGGACCACATCGTCGGCAAGGCGTCGTTCGTGTGGCTGTCGCTCGACGCATCCAAAAAGTTCCCCGACAACATCCGCTGGGAGCGTCTTTTCCGGAAAGTGCAGTAGGGTGGACAGCGACAGTTTTCTGACGATCGAAGCGCCTGCCGAGGCGGTATCGCGGGAGCGGAGCAGCAAATTCCGCTCCTACATCCACCCTGTCTCCTCCGAGGAGGAGATACGCGCGATTCTCGATACGCTGCGCAAGCGCTATTTCGATGCCACGCACCACTGCTACGCCTGGCGGCTGGGTCCCCGGGGCGAACGGTTCCGCTCGAGCGACGACGGAGAGCCCGCAGGCACGGCCGGAAAGCCGATTCTCGGACAGCTGCTGTCCAACGAACTAACGGATTGCCTGGTAGTCGTGGTCCGCTATTTCGGCGGCACGAAACTGGGAGTTCCCGGTCTGATCGCCGCCTACCGCGAGGCGGCCGCCGAGGCCATCGCAGCGGCACGGATCGTGGAGCGCACGGTAGACCGCTTCATGCGGGTCGACTTTCCCTATGTGGCCATGAACGGCATCATGCGCGTCCTCAAGGAGGAGCAGCCCGTGATCCGCACCCAGCGGTTCGACAACCTCTGCACGATCGAACTCTCGATCCGCGAGAGCCGCGCCGGCGTCCTGATCGAAAAGCTGAAAAAAGCGGGCGGGAGCGTCGAAGAGGACAATTCAAAATTCAAAATTCATAATTTGGATGAATGCCGAATTGCCCTGACTCTTTAGTGAAAATATTAGTTAATTGTGAATTATGAATTCTGAATTATGAATTCCATCTATATAAAAGGCGCGCGGGTCCACAACCTCCGCAACATCGAGGTCGAGATTCCGCACGACAAACTGGTCGTCATCACAGGGCTTTCGGGCTCGGGAAAATCGACGTTGGCTTTCGACACCATCTTCGCCGAGGGGCAGCGCCGCTATGTGGAGAGCCTTTCGGCCTATGCGCGCCAGTTTCTGGGGAAGATCAACAAGCCCGACGTGGACATCATCTCGGGCATCGCCCCCGCAATCGCCATCGAACAAAAGGTCAACACACGCAACCCCCGTTCGACCGTCGGCACCACGACCGAAATATACGACTACCTCAAGCTGCTCTTCGCCCGCATCGGGCGCACCTTTTCACCCGTTTCGGGGCAGGAGGTGCTCTGTTACAGCGTGGACGACGTGGCGGCCTACATCCTCGGCCTGGGCGACGACAGCCGTGCGGTGATCGCCGCGCCGCTCCTGCTCGCACCCGGTCAGGGACTTATCGAAAAGCTGACGCTGCTCCTCTCCGACGGCCTGATGCGGGTCTACATGGACGGGCGCACGCAGCTCATCGAGGACGTGCTGCCCGGTCTGGGGCCCGACACCGACCCCGAAACCATCCGCGTGGTCGTCGACCGCCTGCGCGTGTCGCATGACGACGACACGCAGACCCGCATCCGCGACTCCGTGGCGCGGGCTTTCTCCTACGGCAACGGCCTCTGCGAGGTCATCACCGACGCGGGCACGGCGGAGTTCTCCTCGCGCTTCGAGGCGGACGGTATCGAGTTCGAACCGCTATCGGAACACCTCTTCAGCTTCAACAACCCGCTGGGCGCCTGTCCCCGCTGCGAGGGCTACGGCAAGGTGATCGGCATCGACGAGGATTTGGTGATTCCCGACAAGAGCCGGACCATCTACGAAGACGCCATCGCCTGCTGGCGCGGAGAGACCATGCGCCGCTGGAAAGAGCAACTGGTGGAGAACGCCTCGAAATTCGACTTTCCGATCCACACGCCGTTCCATGCGCTCACCGCGGCCCAGAAGCGCCTGCTGTGGACGGGCAACGAGTGGTTCGACGGGCTGGACGACTTTTTCTCCTACATCGACCGCGAACGGCACAAGATCCAGTTCCGCGTGATGAAAGCCCGCTACACGGGCAAAACCGTCTGTCCCGAGTGCGGGGGCGCCCGCCTGAGAAAAGAGGCGCTCTATGTCCGCGTGGGCGGGAAACACATCGGCGAGCTGGTCACCCTGCCCGTCGACGAACTGATCCCGTTCTTCAACTCCCTCCAACTCGACGAGCACGACGCGAAAACCGCCGCCCGCATCCTGGTCGAGATTCGCAACCGGTTGCAATACCTCTCGGACGTGGGGCTGGGCTACCTCACGCTCGACCGCCTCTCGTCGACCCTCTCGGGCGGCGAGAGCCAGCGCATCAACCTCTCCACGTCGCTCGGAAGCAACCTCACCGGCTCGCTCTACATCCTCGACGAACCCTCGATCGGGCTTCATCCGCGCGACACGAACCGCCTTATCAAGGTGCTCGACCAGCTGCGCGACTTGGGCAATACGGTCATCGTCGTCGAACACGAGGAGGAGGTGATCCGCGCCGCCGACTGGATCGTCGACATCGGTCCCAAGGCGGGTTACCACGGCGGCGAGGTGGTTTTCAGCGGCACGATCCCCGCGCTGCTGAAATGCAAAAAGAGCCTCACGGCCGACTACCTCACCGGGCGGCGGACCATCGCGCCGCCCCCGTCGGAGCGGGGCTGGTCCCATGCGATCACGATCCGGGGCGCCCGCGAAAACAACCTCCGGAATATCGACGTGCGGATTCCGCTCGGCGTGATGACCTGCATCACGGGCGTGAGCGGCTCGGGCAAGTCATCGCTTGCCAAGGGCATCCTCTATCCGGCGCTGAGGCGCATGCTTTTCGACACGGGCGCCAAGCCGGGCGATTTCGACGGCATCGAGGGCGACGTGAAGCTGCTCCGCTCGGTCGAGATGGTCGATCAGAACCCCATCGGCAAGTCCTCGCGCTCGAACCCCGTGACCTATATCAAGGCCTACGACGAGATCAGGCGTCTTTACGCCGACCAGCCCTACGCAAAGCACACGGGTCTGGGGGCTTCGTCGTTCTCGTTCAACATCGCCGGCGGCCGCTGCGAAGAGTGCCAGGGCGAGGGGGTCATCAAGGTCTCGATGCAGTTCATGGCAGACGTCGAACTGGTCTGCGAAGCGTGCGGAGGCAAGCGTTTCCGCGACGAGGTGCTGGAGGTCAAATACCGCGACAAGTCGATCTTCGACGTGCTGGAGATGACCGTGGACGACGCCGTGGCATTCTTCGGCGAGGACAAAAAGAACACGACCTGCCGCCGTATCGTCGAACGGCTCAAACCGTTGCAGGACGTGGGACTGGGCTACGTCAAGTTGGGGCAATCCTCCTCGACGCTCTCGGGCGGCGAGAGCCAGCGCGTGAAACTGGCCTCGTTCCTGACCAAGGACAGCGCCGACGGCGGCGTGCTGTTCATCTTCGACGAACCCACGACGGGGCTCCATTTCCACGATATTTCGAAACTCCTGGCGGCATTCGACGCCCTGATCGAGCGGGGCCACACCATCGTCATCGTCGAGCACAACATGGACGTCATCAAGTGCGCCGACTGGGTCGTGGACCTCGGTCCCGAGGCGGGCACCGGAGGAGGAAGAGTCGTCTTCGAGGGGACGCCCCGCGAACTGGAGAAATGTCCGGAGAGCTACACGGGGCGGTTTTTGAAGCAGCGCTCCAAAATAATTCAAAATTCATAATTCAAAATTCACGATTATATAACAGATATGGATTATTCGAAACTACAAATTATGAATTGTGAATATGAATTCTGAATTTTCCACATATGTCCTGCCCAACGGCATCCGCGGCGTCCACCGCCAGGTAAAAGGCTCCGTGGCCCACTGCGCGCTGGTGATCGGCGCGGGCAGCCGGGACGAACACCCCGACGAATACGGGCTGGCTCACTTTACCGAGCACGCCTTTTTCAAGGGCACCGCGCGGCGGCGCGCCTGGCAGGTCAACTGCCGGCTGGAGAACCTGGGCGGCGAGCTGAACGCCTTTACCACCAAGGAGGACACCACCATCCATGCCACCACGCTGCGAGGCGACTTTCGCAAGGCCGCCGAGCTGATCGCCGACATCGCTTTCCGCTCGACCTTTCCCGAGCGGGAGCTGGAGCGCGAAAAGGAGGTCATCGTCGACGAGATCAACACCTACAAGGATTCGCCCTCCGAGATGATCTACGACACGTTCGAGGACCTGCTGTTCGCGGGTTCCGAACTGGGCCACAACATCCTGGGACGCAAGGCCGCACTGATGCGCTACGACGGCCGGGCCATCCGGTCGTTCATTTCGCGCACGCACACTACCGACCAGATGGTCTTCTCGTCGATCGGCAATTTCTCGGCCCGGACAGCCGAGGCGGTGGCCATGCGCTGTTTCGCCGATCATCCGGCCTCCGCGCGGGGCTACGAAAGGGTAGCGCCGGGCCCGGGCGCCCGTTTCGACAAGACGGTATCGCGCCATACCCACCAGACGCACTGCATCCTCGGCGGGCGCGCCTGCGGTATTCAGGACGAGCGCCGCCTGCCGCTGGCGCTGGTGACGAACATCCTGGGCGGTCCGTGCGCCAATTCGCTGCTCAACGTCGAGGTGCGCGAGAAGCACGGCCTGACGTACAACATCGAAGCCAGCTACACGCCCTACGCCGAAACGGGCATCGTGACGATCTATTTCAGTTCCGACCACGGCCATGCCGAAGAGTGCATCTCACTGATCGAAGCCCAGTTGGATCGGCTGCGCACCGCACCGCTCTCGGCCCGGCGGCTCTCGATGGCCAAAAAACAGTTTATCGCCCAACTGGCCATTTCGGGCGAAAGCAACGAGAGCTACATGCTCGGCGCAGGCAAGAGCCTCGTGACCCACGACGGCATGGACACCATGCAGGAGGTCTACGCCAAGGTCCGTTCGCTCACGGCCTCGGACCTGATGGAGGTGGCCGCCGAAACCTTTTCGGACCTTTCCCGTCTAATCTACAAATAACCTATGAAAACCGTACAATTCGTTCTGCTCGACCGCTTCGCCGACTGGGAAGCCGCCTTTCTGGCTCCGGCCCTGCGCGAGGGCGTCATGCCGGGCCACCCCGGAAAATACCGTGTGACGTTCGCCGCTCCCGACGGCCGCCCGGTCCGTTCGATCGGCGGCCTTCGGGTGCAGCCCGACTGCGGCCTCGAGCAGCTGCCCGCCGACTGCGCGGGGCTGATCCTCGTGGGCGGGATGAGCTGGCAGACACCCCAGGCCGCCGCCGTCGTGCCGCTCGTCGAAGAGGCGCTCCGACGCAGCATCCTCGTGGGTGCCATCTGCAACGCCGTGTCGTTTCTGGCGGCACACGGGTATCTCAACGACCGCCGCCACACGGGCAATACACTCGACATGCTCCGGGCATGGGGCGGTGCGGCATACACCGGCGAACGGCTCTACGAGGAGCGGCAGGCCGTGCGCGACGGCCTTTGGGTGACGGCCAACGGCACGGGTTACCTCGAATTCACCCGCGAGTGCCTCCTCGCCCTCGAAGCCGACACCCCGGAGGCCGTCGCCGCTTCGTACGCTTTCAACAAACAGGGTTTCTGCAAGGAGTAGTTCATGGACCCGCTCGAACGATACATACACGCACACACCTCGCCCGAGGAGGCGCTTCTGGGCGAACTCGACCGCCTGACCCACCAGCGGACCGTGGCGCCGCGCATGCTTTCGGGCCACCTCCAGGGCCGGCTGCTGGAGATGCTCGTGCGGATGCAGCGGCCGCGGCGCGTGCTCGAAATCGGCACGTTCACCGGTTATTCGGCGCTCTCGATGGCCGCCGGGCTCGCGGAGGACGCCGTGCTCGACACCATCGAGGTGGACGACGAACTGGAGGAGACGGCGCAGTCGTTCTTCGACCGCAGCCCCCACGGGTGCAAAATCCGCCTGCATATCGGCTCGGCACTCGCGGTGGCGCCGACGCTGGGCGCGGTGTACGACCTGGTCTTCATCGACGGCGACAAGCGCGAATATCCCGCCTATTACCGGATGCTGATGGGTGACGACGGAGGCAAAGCATTGGTTAAGAACGGTTCCGTACTCATTGCAGACAATGTGCTCTGGTCGGGAAAAGTCGCGGAACCCGTCGCGCACAACGACCGGCACACGCAGGCACTCGTGGAGTTTAACCGCATGGTGGTCGAAGACGAGCGAGTCGTAAACGTCCTTGTGCCGCTCAGGGACGGATTGAATCTGATTTACATTAAATAGATGGAAATAAAAGAGTTGCAGCAAAAGGTAGACGCCTGGGTCCGGGAGTACGGCGTGCGCTATTTTTCGGAACTGACGAACATGGCCTGCCTGACCGAGGAGGTGGGGGAGTTGGCCCGCATCATGGCGCGGAGATATGGCGACCAGTCGTTCAAGGAGGGCGAAAAGTGCGAATTGCAGGACCTGGCAGACGAAATGGCCGATGTCATGTGGGTGCTCGTTTGTCTGGCAAACCAGACCGGAGTGGACCTTACGGCGGCTCTCGAAGCCAATTTCGCCAAGAAAACCGCCCGCGACCGGGATCGCCACCGCAACAACAGCAAACTGAGGTAAGGGCGGCGCAATCAAATTATGCAAAACGGGCGGTGTGTGCGCACACACCGCCCGTTTTGCGGAAAAGGGTAGTCCCTACTCGAGTTTGAGGTCTTTCTTGATGCCTTCGATCTTGGCGTCCAGTTCGGCGAGCACGCGGTCGTAGTCGGCCACCGAAGCCAGCGGAGCCTTGACCCCGAAATAGAACTTGATCTTGGGTTCGGTACCCGACGGACGGACCGAAACCAGCGTGCCGTCCTCGGTGAACCACTGCAACACGTTGCTCTTGTCCTGCTCGATCGGCGTTTTGGCGCCCGTTGCGACACAGGTAGTTTCGAGCGTCAGGTAGTCGTTGATCTTCACCACGGGCGATCCGAGAATCGTCTTGGGCGGATTGGCGCGGAAATCGACCATCATCTTCTGGATCAGCTCGGCGCCCTCCTTGCCCTTGCGGACCACCGAGACGAGCCCCTCGCGGTAGAAACCGTATTTCACGTAGAGCTCCTGCAACCACTCGAAGAGCGTCAGCCCCATCGTGTCCATGGCCCACGCGGCGGCTTCGGCCGCCAGCGAGCAGGCCGAGACGGCGTCCTTGTCGCGCACGTAGTCACCCGCCAGGTAGCCGAACGACTCTTCGCCGCCGCCGATATACTTGGTCTTTCCCTCGTTTTCGCGGATGATCTTGGCGATGTACTTGAAGCCCGTTAGGCAGTCGTAACACTTGACCTTGAAATGGTCCGCCACGGCATTGGCCATCTGCGAGGTGACGATGGTCTTGACGACGTACTCCTTGCCGTCCAATTTCCCGAGTTCAGCCCAGCGCGTGAGCTGGTAGCTCATCAGCAGCACCAGGGTCTGGTTACCGTTCAAAAGCACGTATTCGCCTTTCTTGTTGCGCAGGGCCACGCCGATGCGGTCGGCGTCGGGGTCGGTGGCCAGCACCAGGTCGGCGCCCTCGCGGGCCGCCAGGTCGATCGCCATCGACATGGTTTTGCGCTCCTCGGGGTTGGGCGATTCGACGGTGGGGAAATTGCCGTCGACAACGGCCTGCTCGGGAACGAGCATCACGTTGGTGAAGCCGAATTTTCGGAGCGACTCCGGAACCAGCCGTACGCCCGAGCCGTGGATGGGCGTATAGACGATCTTCATGTCGCGGTGTTTGCGCACACACTCGGGCGAGAGCGACAGTTCGTGCACCCTGTTCAGATAGATCTCGTCGAACCGCTCGTCGAGGATGGTGATGTTCTCCGCATTGCGGCCCGTGAGGATCATGTCGACGTCGGTGATCTTGGCCACCTCGGCGATGATGTTCTTGTCGTGCGGCTCGGTGACCTGCGCGCCGTCGGTCCAGTAGGCCTTGTAACCGTTGTACTCCTTGGGGTTGTGCGAAGCGGTGACCACGACGCCCGAGTGGCATTTCAACTCGCGGATGGCGAAACTCAACTCGGGGGTGGGACGCAGCGCATCGAAGAGGAAAACGGTGAAGCCGTTGGAGGCGAAAATGTCGGCCACGCGCTCGGCGAACATGCGCGAATTGTTGCGGCTGTCGTGGCCGATCGCAACGCGGATTTGCTCCCCCTCGAAATTCTTCTTCAGGTAGTTGGCAAGGCCCTGCGTGGCGGCCCCCACGGTGTAGACATTCATGCGGTTCGAGCCCGCGCCCATAATGCCCCGCAGGCCGCCCGTACCGAATTCGAGGTCCTTGTAGAAACTCTCGACCAGCTCTTTCATGTCGTTCTGCATCAGATACTTGACCTGCTGTTTGGTCTGTTCGTCGTAGTGGCCGTCGAGCCAGGTTTGCGCCTTGGCGAGAACCATTTGTTCCAATTCGTTTGCCATAAGTTTTATTGGTTTTATTTATAGTATGATTTTAGAGTATCCCAAAAATTTTATATGCAAATATAAGAAATAAAATTCGATAATTCAATATCAGGGAGTTAAAAATGAGCCTCTGGAAACCGTTGTTTTTCTATATATAAAAAAAGGATAATTGCAACAGATTTCCGAGAATCTTTTTGCGAAATTATTCACAACTTTGTCTCATCAAAAACAGTGCAACCCCCGTCATGTTGAACAACGCGCAGACATATAGCGATATGTGGCAGAACTGCCTTGACCGCATCAAGGCCGAGACCTCCGCCGAGGAGTTCGAGAAATGGTTCCAGCCCATCGTACCGCTTGAATTCGACGGCACGACGCTGCGCCTGCGGGTTCCCAACGAGAGTTATGTCCGCCAGATCGAGAAGAATTACATTCCGTTCCTGAGACCCATCATTTCGCAACTCTACGGACAGCAGACCCGTCTGCACTATGCCGTACCCCGCTCCGCAGCCCCGGTCCCCGTGGCGGCGGACGCCGATACGACGGCCATCTCGCGGTTCAACACGCAGACCAACACCGCAAATATAAAGAATCCCTTTGTCATTCCGGGACTCAAGAAGATAATTATCGACCCGCAGCTCAATCCGGGCCTCACGTTCGCCACTTTCATCGAGGGCGAATGCAACCGGCTGGCGCGCTCGGCGGGCATGTCCGTGGCAGTGAATCCGGGAAACAACCCGTTCAACCCCCTATATATATATGGTGACTCGGGGTTGGGCAAGACGCACATCGTGCAGTCGGTGGGCCACGAGGTGCGCCAGCGGCATCCCGAGTTGCAGGTGCTCTACGTCTCGATGAACAAATTTCAGGCGCAGTTCCAGACGGCTTACAAGAACGGCGAAATTCCCGATTTCATCCATTTCTACCAGATGATCGACGTACTGATTATCGACGATATTCAGGAACTGACGGGAAAGACCGGTACGCAGAACGCATTTTTCAACATCTTCAACCACCTGCAACTGGCCGGGAAGCAGTTGATCCTCACCTCGGACAAGCCGCCCGTGGAGCTCAAGGACATCGAGCAGCGGCTGCTGACCCGTTTCAAGTGGGGTTTGTCTGCGCAGATCAACCAGCCGGACTACGAAACGAAAGTCAAGATCATCCGCGCCAAAGCGCAGAAGCTCGGTGCGCAGATCTCGGACGAGGTGGTGGCTTACCTGGCGGACAACATCTCGGCCAACGTGCGCGAAATAGAGGGCGCCATCTCGTCGCTGGTGGCCAACGCGTCGTTCCTCGGTCGCAAGATCACCACGTCGCTGGCCAAGGAGATTCTCAAGGTCTATGTGAAGCTCTACCAGAAAGAGATCACCCTGGACCACATCATCGAGGTGGTTTGCGAATACCTCAATCTGGATTTCGCACGCTTCAACTCCACCGAGCGCACGCGCGAAATCGCCCAGGCGCGGCAGATCGCCATGTATCTGGCAAAGCAGCACACCAAGGCGCCGCTCACGACCATCGGCGCGGCCATCGGCGGCCGCAACCACGCCACGGTGCTCCATTCGTGCAAGGCCGTGTCGAACCTGATGGAAACCGACAAGGCGTTCCGCCGTCAGGTCGAGGAGATCGAGAAGAAAGTGCTCGCTCAATAGTGAGGGAGCAAGAAGACCCCAAAGGCCGAAGCCACGGGCGGGGCAGGGACCGCGGAAGAGAAAAAGGCGGAGCAACAGAGCCATAAGGCCAGGGAAAAAACAAGCGTTTGCCCGCAAGGGCCGCATACCGCACGACAAACAGGCGGCCGCGACACGATTGTCGCGGCTTTTTCGTATCTTTGCGCCATGCGAAAGGTCTACCATTACCGGGTCGTGAGGCTGGCGCTGCTGCTGTTGGTGGCCGCTCCGGCTTTCGTGGCCGTCGGCATACGGCTCCTCGTGCTACGCCCCGACAGCGTGACGATATGGCTCGTTTCGGTGCCGTGCATCCTCTTCTTCGGAGGGACGTTTCTCTTGGGACTCGTCAACCTACCGCGCATGGTGCGCGACAGCACGGCGCTGATTCTCACGCCGGAAGCGATGACCCTCCGTCACCCCGGAAGAGAGGAGCAGACACAGATTCAATGGACCGAAATAGTCGGTTTCACAGAGCGATACATCAAAGGGCAGCATTTCGTCATCCCGCAGTTGCGCACGCCCGCGCCGCGCATCGCACGCGAGCACAACCCGCTGTGGCGCAGCGTAATGAAACTCAATACCCTGTATGACGGTTCGCCATACAGCATCAGTACTAATTCACTTCGCTGCGACCCCGACGAACTGGTAACAACCCTGGTCGCGTACCTTGAGAAATACGGATCGCCGGCGTCGGAGACGGAAGGCAGACTATAACGCATGGATCAACCCAAACTGGAACGGCTTCTCAGGCTGATGAAGCTCTTGACGGCCAACACCACATACAGCATCGACCAGTTGGCCGAGCGGCTCGACATGTCGCGCCGCACGGTCTACCGCTACATCGACACGTTCCGTGAAGCGGGGTTCGTCATCAAGAAAACGGGCGACTGCATCCGCCTGGACAAGGAGTCGCCCCATTTCCGCGACATCACGCAGCTGGTCCATTTCACCGAGGAGGAGGCCGTGATCCTCAAGAGCGCCATCGAAAATATCGACGACACGAACCTCTTGAAGCAGAACCTCAAACGCAAACTCTACTCCGTGTACGACAGCAAGACACTGGCCGACACGGTGGTCCGGGGCAAAAATGCACCCAATATCCGCACGCTGATCGAGGCCATCGAACAGCACCGCCAGGCCATCCTTCACGGATACCAGTCGGCCCACGGCGCCAAGGTCCGCGACCGCAGGGTAGAGCCATTCGCCTTCACGACCAACTACGTGCAGGTGTGGTGCTACGACCCCGGGGACGGGGTGTGCAAACTCTTCAAGACCTCGCGCATCGCGTCGGTAACGCTTGCCGAGGAGGAGTGGCAGTACGCGGCGGAACACCGCGAGGGGTTTATCGACGCCTTCCGCATGCACGGCGAGCGGCGTTTCCGCGTGCAGCTGCAGCTCGGCATGCTGGCCTACAACCTGCTGTGCGAAGAGTACCCGCTGGCCGAACGCGACCTCGCAGCGCTCGGCGACGGCCGCTGGCTGCTGGATACCGAGGTGGCCGGAATGGCCGGCGTGGGGCGCTTCGTGGTCGGGCTGCTGGACGACATTCGCATCGTCGATGCACCCGAATTGAAAACCCATCTGACGCAATACCTGCAAAAATTCGCATAATTTTCTATCCTGTGTCATAAGTTGACACAAAAGTGCCGTTCCTTTGTACCATAAACCTAAAAGATACGATCATGGGAACAGCTTACAAAATCCGGTGCAAGCACTGCGGAGCGCAGTTCGAACACTACATGCAGCCCGGTTACGGCGTCATGCCGCTATGCGTGGGGTGCGGCGAATACGTCGAAACCGAGACGGCCATCCGCTGCCCGGCGTGCCGAAAGAGACTCAACGCCACGCAGCAGGAGTTCAACGAGCAGGTCGAGGTGACCTACGTGTGGGACTGAAGCCCAAAAAAATCGGGCACGAACGCATGGATTTACGCGGAATTTTTATAACTTTGAAAGACAAATACACCTTTTCGAACGACATGACCAAGTTACAGCCCGGGGATGAGGCCCCCGATTTCCGATCCACGACCCAGGAGGGCGAACCGCTGACGCTCGCCGACCTCAGGGGACAGCGCACGATCCTCTATTTCTACCCCAAGGACAACACCTCGGGCTGCACGCTCGAAGCCAAGAGCCTCAGGGACGGCAAGGCCGAACTGGCGCGGATGGGGTTCCGGATCGTGGGCGTCAGCCCCGACAGCGAGCGGTCGCACCACAATTTCTGCTCGAAGCACGAGTTGAATTTCACGCTCCTTGCGGACACCGACCACTCGGTAGCGGAGGCGTTCGGGGTATGGGCCGAAAAATCGATGTACGGCCGCAAATACATGGGTATCGTACGCACAACGTTCGTGCTGGACGCCGAGGGACGCATCGAAAAGATATTCGACAAGGTGGACACGAAGAACCACTACCAGCAGATCGTGGAGGCATACAAAAAAGAGTAACCGATGCGCCGCACGCAACTCATACTGCTCGCACTCTGCTCGCTGGCAACCATCCCGCTCCAGGCACAGGAGGACAGGAGGTTGCGCGCCAAGGCGGATTCGGCGGCGTGGGAGCTGCTCGTCGGGCCGCCCGCCCGCTTCCCGACGGGTTGGCTCAAGGAGTGGCTCGATCCGATCCAGCGGGAACGGAGGCAGATCCGCAGTCTGATGGAGCAGCGGGCCCGGCAGTCGGTCGGGGAGTACCCCGCGGCACGCAGCCAGGCGGAGGCCGACCGGAACGACGGGTTGTGGCGCCTGCAAATCGGCAATACCCCGCCGGGAAACAGGAGCCCGTATCCGGATCGGGAACTGGACGCGAGGATCATCCGTTTTCCGCTGCCGCGCGACATGCGGGCGGACAAGCGGACCGAACAGCAAAAGGCCCTGGACAAAATGCGGGGCGGAAAATGAACGAAAAATAGAGATAATAAACAAGCACATAAAAAAATGGCAGAAAAAGCACAGGCAAACCCGGACAAGCTCAAGGTCTTGAACGCGGTGATGGAAAAGATAGAAAAGGATTTCGGCAAGGGGTCGATCATGCGGATGAACAGCACGGAGGTCAACGACGTGCCGGTGATTCCGACGGGGTCGATCACCCTGGACATGGCCCTCGGCGTGGGCGGCTACCCCAAAGGGCGCGTGGTCGAGATTTACGGCCCCGAATCGTCGGGTAAAACCACGCTGGCGATTCACGCCATCGCCGAAGCGCAGAAGGCCGGCGGCATCGCGGCGTTCATCGACGCCGAGCACGCATTCGACAGTTTCTACGCCCAGAAGCTGGGCGTGGACGTGGACAATCTGCTGATCTCGCAGCCCGACAACGGCGAGCAGGCGCTCGAAATCGCCGACTCGCTGATCCGGTCGAGCGCCATCGACATCATCGTCATCGACTCGGTAGCGGCCCTCACACCCAAGGCCGAGATCGAGGGCGACATGGGCGAATCGAAGATGGGGTTGCAGGCGCGGCTCATGTCGCAGGCGCTGCGCAAACTCACGTCGAGCATCTCGAAAACCAAGACCGTCTGCATCTTCATCAACCAGCTGCGCGACAAGATCGGCGTGGTATACGGCAACCCCGAGACCACCACGGGCGGCAACGCGCTGAAATTCTACGCTTCGGTGCGCATCGACATCCGCCGCATGTCGGTCATCAAGGACGGCGAGGACCAGCTGGGCACCCGGACCAAGGTCAAGGTGGTGAAGAACAAGGTGGCGCCGCCGTTCAAGCGTGCGGAGTTCGACATCATGTTCGGCGAGGGAATTTCGAAGATCGGCGAGATTATTGACCTGGGTGTGGATTACGGCGTGCTCAAAAAAGCCGGATCGTGGTTCTCGTACGGCGACCGCAAGATCGGCCAGGGCCGCGACGCGGTCAAGGAACTGCTGAAAAAGGACGAAGCGCTGGCCGCCGAGATCGAGGCCAAGGTCCGCGAGGCCATGAAGAACCCTAAACAGTAAGGTATGGATTATACTGCCGAGGATGAGGTAATCATTAAGGAAAAATGGGATGATCTCCTGCTGTCGTGTACCAAGATTTGCAAGAACGACGAGGACTGGAATTTCATCAAACGGGCATTTTTCCTGGCCAAAGAGGCCCATCAGGGGGTACGGCGCCGCTCCGGCGAGCCATACCTCCTGCATCCTATTGCAGTAGCCAAGATCGTCATCGAGGAGATCGGTCTGGGCGTGAAATCGGTCGTGGCAGCGCTGCTGCACGACGTGGTGGAGGACACTGAGTACACCGTCGAGGACATGGAGCGCATCTTCGGGCAGAAGATCGCTTCGATGGTGGACGGACTGACGAAAATGTCGGGCGTGTTCAACGCCGATACCTCGGAGCAGGCCGAATATTTCCGCAAGGTGCTGCTCACGCTCTCGGACGACGTGCGGGTGATACTCATCAAGATCGCCGACCGCCTTCACAACATGCGCACGTTGGGGGCCATGCCGATGAACAAGCAAATCAAGATCACGGGCGAGACGATCTACCTCTTCGCGCCGCTGGCTTACCGGCTGGGGCTCTACTCGATCAAGAGCGAGTTGGAGGACCTCTGCATGAAATACCGCTTCCCGCAGCAGTACGCCGAGATCACGCAGAAACTCCAGGAGAGCGAAGCCTCGCGCCGGGAGTTCATCGACAAGTTCAACGCCCCGATCATCGCGGCGCTCAACCGCGACAATTTCAACTACGAGATTTCGGGCCGCGTCAAGAGCGTCTACTCGATCTGGAGCAAGATGCAGCGCAAACAGATTTCGTTCGAGGAGATATACGACCTGTTCGCCATCCGGATCGTCTTCAAACCCCTGCCGTTTCCCTCGGAAAAGACCCAATGCTGGCAGATTTACTCCACCATCACCGACATCTATACCCCCAAACCCGACCGGTTGCGGGACTGGATTTCGATGCCCAAGGCCAACGGGTACGAGGCGCTGCACTCGACCGTGATGGGGCCCGACGGGGTATGGGTGGAGGTGCAGATCCGCACGCAGCGCATGGAGGACATCGCCGAGCGGGGATTCGCGGCGCACTGGAAATACAAACACGCCACCATCTCGCAGGACGAGGACGAGTTCGACCGCTGGCTCAAGCAGATCCGAGCGGCGTTGAACAGCCCGACGGAGAATGCGGTGGACTTTCTGGACAACTTTAAGTTATCGCTGTACACATCTGAAATCGTAGTGTTTACACCCAAGGGCGAGCCCCGCAAACTGCCCTACGGAGCCACCGCACTCGATTTCGCCTACGACATCCACTCCAAGATCGGCAACAGCGCCATCAGCGCCAAGATCAACCACAAGCTCGAACCGATCACCACGCAGATCAACAGCGGCGACCAGGTCGAGATCATCACGGCCGACAACGCGCGGCCCAAACCCGAGTGGCTCGAGGTCGTGACCACGGGAAAGGCCAAGCAGTCGATCAAGAGTTTCCTCAAACGCGAGCGTCAGAACAACATCGAGCGCGGAATGCAGCTGCTCGACGAGAAGATGAAGCAGCTCAATATCAAGCTCAGCGGCCGCGTATTGCGCAAGATCATGCCCGTTTACGAGAGCACCAACAAGGAGGAGCTGTACAGCAAGATCGGCGCGGGAATCGTCTCGCTCGACGATTTGGAAAAGGTGCTCAAAGTCAATTCGAAAAGCAAAATTCTCAAGTTCTGGACCCTTTTCATCCCGCACAAGGAGGACGAGGAGGGCGACGAGGCGGCCGCGGGGGATATTGCACCGGCAGGGGATGGGACACCGCCCGCCGAACCGCAGTTCGAAATCGCGGAGTGTTGCAAGCCCATTCCGGGCGACAAAGTGGTCGGCTACCGCGATCCCGTCTCACACAACATCATCGTCCACAAAGCCACGTGCGACGAGCTGAACCGCCTGGCAGCCCAATACGGACGCAACATCGTCAAGGAGGAGATCAAGTGGTCGCAACACAAGGCCATGTCCTATCTGGTAACGGCCGAATTGCGAGGGATCGACCGCATGGGCATTCTGCTGGACCTGGCACGGGTCATCAGCGGCGATTTCAGCATCAACATCCGCGAAATCAGCATCCACAGCCACGACGGTATCTTCGAAGGCACCCTGAGTCTCTACGTCAAGGACGCCGAGAGCCTGCATGCCGTGATGGACAAGCTGCGCAAGATAAAAGGTATCGAAAGCGTCAAACGAACACTGAACTGACCTTATGGAAGATTATGCTCCCATCACATGGGTACTGCTCATCGTGGCATCCATGGTGTACAGCGGCGTCACCAAAGCCCGCAAACGGGCCGGAAAAGCAGCCAAACATCCGTCGGGCCATCCCGAACGGGAGGAGGCCTGGCCCTCATCCACGTTCCAGACACCCGAATCCGCTCCCGGACATGCGATGCGTTCCGAATACCAGCCCGTTACACCTGATTTCCCGGGCGAATACGTGACTCTGGAGGAGATTCCCGCCCAGGAATATACACCCGAGTTTACGGAGCCGAAAACCGCCGCCTCGAAGCATTCGAGGCCTCAGGCTGCCAACCGGTTCACACAGATGGTCGAAACGGATGAAATTGCCGCTAACTCCCTGACGAACGATGCGCACGAATCGGCAGCAACGGCCTTGTCCGAGGAGTTCAACCTGCGGCAAGCAATTATCTACTCGGAAATCCTGAAACCCAAGTTCGAGGAAGATCGTTGATACTGCGGTCATAAGCAACCGATGGTTCACGCCGGCGGGCAAGTGCCTATGATCCGCCGCAACCTCGAAATGCAACGCCTCCTGCTCGAATGGAGGTATCGGATGGGGGAGTCGGCATGTCAGTGTCTCCCGAGCAGTCAATCTCTTCAAGGAACACGATCGTAAGAGGAGGTTTGTAGCAGGGGGTGGCAGACGCGAAACATTCGAATATTTTAAACCCAAAATATATGGCAACTGTTTTTTCACGCATCATCGCAGGGGAGATCCCATCGTACAAAGTAGCCGAAAACGAGGACTACTACGCATTTCTCGACATCAATCCGCTGACCAAAGGCCACACGCTGGTCGTACCGAAAAAAGAAGTGGACTACATTTTCGACCTCGACAACTCCACACTGGCAGGGATGATGGTTTTCGCCAAGCAGGTAGCTGCGAAAATCAAACGCGAAATAGACTGTGCAAGGGTAGCAGTCGTCGTATTAGGGCTGGAAATTCCCCATGCACACATCCATCTGATCCCCATCAAAAGCGAAAAAGACGTCGATTTTCACCGGGAAAAGCTCAAATTATCCCCGGAAGAGTTTGAAATCATTGCAGCCAAGTTGTCCGAATAAGAGCTTTTGCACAAATATAATTAACTGTTATAGAAGCGGATAGTGGATTGTCAACACTATCCGCTTTTCCATTTAACATAATGAATGGAAGATAAATTGCCGCTAAAAAATTCATTCATTAGTGATTGGGAATAGCTGAAAATCGACTCACATAGGTCGTGAAAGGGTAGATTTATTACATTTGTAAAACCACACACAAATGTAAAGCTGAATATATAGTCACATTTGTAATCACCGCAAGGCGACCAATACAGACAAATTTATACATTTGTAAAGTGCAATGGTTCGATGGAAATATCGTAAATCTTTTGATTCTTGCATAAGTTAAAGCGTTAAACATACAAACATAATAAATTAAAAACCAACAAAATAGATCATTTATATAACATTCATGCGAAATAGTTTATCGTCAGTTAATGCTTCGAAATATAGTAGAGCCTTCCGAATCTATGATTAAAGGTATTATACTATGTTTATCATAAGATTACATTACTTTATATTTAAGATAAGTTGATATGAATGAACAGGCCGCTTTTTAACCATATTCTATTGTTTACACTTGTAAATTTTATCAACAACAATTAACATTTTACAAATGTAGATTTCTCTTGTTTTACAAATGAAAAGTATTTATATTTGTAAAAAATTACGTCGATGAGGGAAAAATTGCTTGATTTGATGAAATGCGAAGGATTGCGTCCAACACAGTTCGCAGAAATGCTCGAGGTCAATCCTGCGGGAATCTCACATATACTCGCCGGACGCAATAAACCGGGGTTCGATCTGCTTCAGAAAATTCTTCGCAGGTTTCCGCAGGTCAATCCGGACTGGCTGCTGCTCGACTCCGATAAAATGTATCGCAATCAAATCGACACCAATTCGATTGCACCTGCTGCCGGTCAGAACTCTTCCGCTGGCAAGGATCTCTTCGGATCTGTGCTCCCGGACTCTGCGGATGAAAATTCGATTCCGAAAAATGCAACTCCGCAAACCGAAAGTTTCGGAGTGTCATCTCTTCCACCCAATCTGACCGGTGCATCGAATATCAAACGCATCATCGTTTTGTACGACGACCAGACATTCGAGAGTTTCACGCCGACTGTGCGCTAAATCCTTTTCCGATTTTATCACACGAAAATATTGAATTCTCGGACGGGTAATTTCTGGCGATTTCCCAGGAAATAATTCGTATGAAAGAAAACACGCTCTCCAGCGTGTTTTTTTATTGCCCTCCGCCTTAGCTCGAATTTTCAGAGAAAGAAGAATGAACATTCTTTTGAGTCTCTTTCGACTATGCGGAATTGCTCTCATTCCTCTATAAAGTCGGGTGCGCAAGATATTGTTGCAGTATTAATCATTAGGAACAAGAGTTGCAAGGTTTATCGGAAACAAAACGGCTACACCTATATTAAAATGATGCGTTAATATATATAGAGTAAGATTGGTGTAATATTGCTATTATGTTAAATAATAGATGTTGCGAAATAGTTTGCTCCATTTCAACCGGCATATAATGATACATTTTTTCGTACCTTTGTGCGGTAAAAACGCATCGATAGCATGTACAAAATATTTCTTTGGGCGATCTTACCGGCAATTTTCGCGGGTTGTTCTGCGCAAAAACAGCCGGTCGAGACCACATTGTATGTTTCCATACTGCCGCTGAAAAGCATCGTGCAGGGAATTGTCGGGGATGATTTCGAGATTCGGGTCCTCGTACCGCCGGGAGCGAGTCCCGAGACATTCGAGCCGACGGCACGGCAGTTCGTCGGGCTGAACAATGCGCGGCTGATCTTCAACGTCGGACTTATCGATTTCGAAACCGCGCTTCTCGACAAGATGGAGGACCGAACGAAAGTCGTCGTTCTGAGCAGAAACATACCTTTGATCGCGGGCAGTTGTTCGCACAAGCACCACGACCAAGATCACTCGCACGGCGTCGATCCGCATGTCTGGACCTCGCCGAAAGCGCTGCAACAAATGGCTGCGAATGCTTACGAGGCCATTCGAAATGCCTATCCCGACTCGGTGGAATACGAGGCCAACTACGAACGGCTCCTCGGACAGCTGCTAGAGTTGGATACGCGGACAGCAGAAAAAATCGCACGCAGCGGAGTGGAGTCTTTCATCGTCTACCACCCCGCTCTCACCTATTATGCACGCGACTACGGTTTGAGGCAGGTGGCAATAGAGACCGACGGCAAAGAGCCATCGGCTCGTCAGTTGAGCGCCCTCATCCGCCAGGCCCGTGAGGACGGCGTGCGCACGATTCTCTACCAGAGTCAGTTTCCCGCGTCAACAGTAGAGATCATCGCCCGTGACATCGATGCTGCGAGCGTCGAGTTCGACCCGCTGCCGGAGGATGCGATTGCCGGTATCGACACGATAACCGATTTAATTACAGCTCAATGAACCTGGTCAGTTTACGCAACGTCGGCGTTTCGTACAACGGTTACGAGGCGTTGCAGCATGTCGATCTGGAAATTGCTCAGGACGATTTTCTGGGGGTAATCGGGCCCAACGGCGGCGGTAAAACAACGCTCGTAAAGGCGATTTTGGGCACCGTGCCCCATACGGGCGAAATCAGGTTGGCTCCGGAGTTGTTTCGCGGTCGGGAACGGCTGATCGGTTACATGCCCCAAATCACCGATTTCGATCGCGCATTCCCCATTTCGGTGCTGGAGGTCGTGCTATCGGGGTTGCAGGGGCATCGCGGATTCCGTACGCGCTACACCGCCGAAGACCGGCAAAAAGCGCTCGGGCTGCTCGGCATGGCTGGCATCGGGGAAACGGCACGCAACCCCATCGGAGAGGTCTCGGGCGGCCAAATGCAGCGGGCGCTGCTCGCTCGGGCCGTTATTTCGGAACCCAAACTGTTGATTCTCGACGAGCCGGCGAATTTCGTGGACAACCAGTTTGAAAAGGAGCTCTACCGCACGCTGCGCGAACTGAACGAACGCATGGCTATTGTGATGGTATCGCACGACATCGGCACCATCACCAGCGTGGTGAAAGAGATCGTCTGCGTCAATCGCCGCGTCCACCGCCATCATTCCAACATTCTGACCCAGGAGCAATTACGCAACTACGACTGCCCTATTCAACTCCTCTCGCACGGTCATGTTCCCCACACGGTGCTGGAGCACCATCCGGGCGACTGCTGCTGCGACCACGACTGACCCGCATCAGGCACAACGCCCTGCATCTAAATCCCCGAATGGGTTGTACTTATCGTACGTCCCATTCGGGGATCGGATCGAGGTGCGGTAAGTGGTCCGCAACCATCCAATTACTTGGAGCCGTTCAGTGCACTCAGCTTCTCGAACAGCGCATCGAAAGCGGCGACCATTTCGCTCCGCAAAGCGGCGTAATGCTTGCGAACGAGCGACCGGTTGTGCGGCTCGGCGGGATTCATCGCCTTTGCGAACAGGTCGTTGCGTACGCCGACAGCCTCCTGCATGATGGCGAATATCTCCTCCTCTTTCTTAGGCTGGAAGCACATGGCCATATCACAATCGAAAACTACCTCTTCGAGACGGTAGTCGATCTCTTTTTTCAGGTCTCTTAAATTTGCCATATTATCTGTTTTTGGAATTAGCTCCGACAAAGGTAATAAAACGTTTCGGATTATCAAACAATTTCCCGCCCTACCCTCTCGGCATGCAAAAGGCCCCGGAACAATCCGGGGCCCTTGCGTATCGGGAGCGAATGTTACATTCTCTGTAAATCCCGTGCCGATTTGGCCGCTGCCTTTTCGGCCTTGCGGGCAGCCTTGTACTCTTTGCGGGCGATCTTCTTCTCAGCCCTCAGCTGCGTACGGGCAATCCGGTCGGCTTCGCGGGCCTCGCGGCGTGCGATCCGGTCGGCATCGCGGACGTCCTGACGCATGGACATGGGTTCGGGGCTGACTCCGTCGCCGAAATCGACGCCCGGTTCGGGCATTTCAACGAGGATCCCGTTGATCGAATCGTCTACGACCTCACAGCACGGTTCGCAAACAGTCACCTGCTCCTCGATCACCTCGACGACCGGCTCGGGCCGGGGAATCATCACCCTTTGCTCGACGACCTGCCCCTGACCGTAATCGATCACCAGCTCGACGCGGCGCAGCGGCGGCAGAATGTTCCGGGCCATATACTCCCAGGCCGAAGGCATCTTCTTCAACGCCTGCTCCTTGGCTTCCGAAGACTGGCTGTCGTCGATAATCCGCAGCACGGCATCGCGTTCGGGCATGGACGACTGGGCCACCAGCGTGCGGCACATTTCCCAATCTTCGGCTACGGACGACACCTTGACGTCGTATTTTTTCGAAAAGTTGTATTTCCGATCGACGTAATTCTTGAAATTGCGGGCTCGGTTGCGGGCCAGCGTCTCGTTGAACTGCCGGGGACCGTCGGGCGAAGAGTAACCCGTGATGGAGACGGACGAAACTTTGGTCGTCGTATCGCGCATCATGTTCTCGACAAAATTGTTCAGATCGCCCAACTCTTTCTGGTTGCCGTTGAGCGTGGCGTTGAGCGTGGCCAGGTTGATAAGGTAGCGGATCGAATAATCGCTATCGCCCTGACGCTTGACCAGAACCCTGCGCACGATGTAGTCGCCGTCGGTCGTCTCCGACAGTATCACGGTATCGGCCGCAGGTACCTGCACCGTGCTCCTGGTCTGGGCCGTCGCTCCGGCAGCGGCACACAACGCAAGAGAAAGAGCGAATGTTGTAAAGATTGTTTTCACGCTTAAATAGTGTTAGTTATTGCTGCATTTCCCTCTCGCAAAGTTCGTACCACGGTGTGACAGGACGATTTTTTGAATGCCCGAATGCTGATATTAAATAAAAAATATATATCTTTAAAAGATAATATTTACAAGCATGCCCTTTGCCAAGAAAATAACCTTGTTCCTGATGGACGGAAGCCCGGAGGGACGCATCAGTTGCGAACTCTCGAACTGGAACGGAAAAGCATACCGTCTTCCGAAATCCAGCATTCGGGAGTGTTCGGACAGACCCGAATTGGACAATCCGGGCGTATATATTTTATTCGGCCGATCGGATACCGTAGACAATGAGGGGCTGGCTTATATCGGCGAAGCGGACGGCATCCGCAAACGGCTGCTGCAACACGTGGAGCAAAAGGATTTCTGGAACGATGCGATCGTGTTCATCAGCAAAGATTCGAACCTGAACAAAGCCCATATAAAATATATAGAAAACAGCCTTTATGAAGCGGCAAGAGAAATAGGACGCTATCAACTGGAAAACTCGAACACCCCTACCCGACCGACCATTTCCGAACCGGATACGGCGGAGATGGAGGAGTTCATTGCACAGATCAAATTGCTGATCGGAACATTAGGATACAAAATTTTCGAACCGCTTATTTCTAAGAAAAATCCACAGCAAAGGGAAACATTTTACATACAGGCAGTGCGAGGTGCAGACGGCCAGGGAGTCAAAAGTGCGGATGGTTTTATCGTATTGAAAAACTCCATCATGGCGTCCTCCGTAATCCGCTCTTTCACCGAAAAATACCAGCTTTTGCGGGATAAATTGCTCACGGATAAGATTGTGGTCCCAAGCGAGCAAGGGCTTCGATTTACCAAAGACTTTCTCTTTTCCAGCCCCTCCACGGCGGCAAGCATCATCATGGGTCGTTGCGCAAACGGTTTGTCCGAATGGAAAACCAAAGACGGACGGATTCTCAAAGCCTTGGATAGCGAATAAGAGTAAACAACAGCAAAAGGGCTGCCCCGGAACCGGGGCAGCCCTTTTGCATTTTATCGCTGGGGTTACATGCGTTCCGGAACCTCGATGCCCAACAGCGACATGCCGCTGCGGATGACGCGAGCCACCTGAGCGGTCAATTGGAGACGCATCCGGCGCGTTTCGCCACACTCCTCCTTGAGAATCGAATGGTCGTGGTAGTAGCCGTTGAACTGCTTGGCCAGTTCGTAGACGTAGGCTGCGATCAGCGAGGGGGCGAAACTCTCGCCCGCGGCAGCCACCACCGAGGGGTATTCGGTCAGCGACTTGACCAGGTCGATCTCCTCGGGCAAATAGTCGGCCTGTGCCGGGCCGGCAAAGTCGATGCCCGCCTCGGCGGCCTTGCGCAGCACGGAACGGATGCGCGCATGGGTGTACTGAATGAACGGTCCGGTATTGCCGTTGAAATCGATCGACTCGCGCGGATCGAAAAGCATGGTCTTGCGGGGGTCCACCTTGAGGATGAAATATTTGAGCGCGCCCAGCCCGACCATCGTCGAAACGGCGGCGGCTTCCTCCTCCGAGCAGCCGTCCAGCTTGCCCAGTTCGTCCGACATTTCGCGGGCCGTCGTAACCATGCCCGCGATCAGGTCGTCGGCGTCGACCACCGTCCCCTCGCGCGATTTCATCTTGCCCTCGGGTAGCTCCACCATGCCGTACGAAAGGTGGGTAATGTGGTCGCTCCAGTCGGCATAGCCCAGTTTTTTCAGCACCAGCTTCAACACCTGGAAATGGTAGTTCTGCTCGTTCCCGACCACGTAGATCATGTCGTCGAGGCGGTTCTCCTCGAAACGACGGTAGGCCGTGCCGAGGTCCTGCGTCATGTAGACCGACGTGCCGTCGCCGCGCAGCAGCAGCTTTTCATCCAGTCCGTCCTCCCTGAGATCGATCCACACCGAGTTGTCCTCGCGCCGGTAAAAGACGCCCTTTTTCAGCCCCTCTTCGACGAGCGATTTGCCCAAGAGGTAGGTTTGGGATTCGTAGTAAACCTTGTCGAAATCGACGCCAAGGGCTTTATATGTTACGTCGAAACCCTCATACACCCAGCCGTTCATCTTCTCCCACAGTCCGTAGACCTCGGGGTCTTTGGCCTCCCAGCGGCGCAGCATCTCCTGCGCCTGAAGCAGGATCGGGGCGTTCTTTTTGGCGTCCTCCTCCGACTGCCCTGCCGCCGTCAACTCCTTGATCTGCGCCTTGTAGTGCTTGTCGAACTCGACGTAGTATTTGCCGACGAGGTGATCGCCTTTCATGCCCGACGAAGCGGGGGTCTCGCCATTGCCGTAGAGCTGCCACGCCAGCATGGACTTGCAGATGTGGATACCGCGGTCGTTCACCAGGTTGGCCTTGATGACCGTATGGCCGTTGGCTTTGAGTATTTGCGCCACGGAGTAGCCCAGGAGGTTGTTGCGGACGTGCCCCAAATGCAGGGGCTTGTTGGTGTTGGGAGACGAGTATTCGATCATTACCGTGCGCCCCGTAGGCGACGCCTGGCCGAACTGTACGTCGGCGACTATTTCGGCGAAGCGGTCCGACCAGAAAGCGCTGTCGAGCGAGAGGTTGAGAAAGCCCTTGATAACGTTGAACGCCTTGATTTCCGGTATGTGAGCCGTCATATATTCTCCGATCTCGGTCGCGGTGGCCTCGGGGGACTTGCGGCTACGTCGGAGCAGCGGGAACGTCACGAGGGTATAGTCGCCCTCGAACTCCCTGCGGGTCTTCTGAATTTGCAGCTGCTCGCCGTCCAACGGCCCGTAAAGCGCCTCCACCGAACGGAGGACCGCATCCGAAACAAAGTTTTCGATATTCATCTCCATAAACTGATTAGCCTGCAAATTTACTGTTTTTCGGCGAATAAATCAATTCCGTGTTACGATATTCCGAAAACATTGGCTTATCTTTGCTCCGAAAACCCGCAACGGATTTATGGAGATAGTCATCATCCTCGTGCTCATCCTGCTGAACGGACTTTTCGCCATGTCGGAGATCGCACTGATCTCGGCACGCCGTTCGAACCTCGAATTGAAAGCCCGTCAGGGCCATGCAGGGGCTCGTCAGGCACAGAAAATCATCGAACAGCCCGATAAATTCCTGTCGGCCATACAGATCGGCATCACCCTGATCGGCATCTTGACGGGTATTTACTCGGGCGATGCGCTCGCAACCCGGTTCGGCGGTGAACTGGCCCGATTGGGCATTCCGCTCGGCACGGCGACCGTGACGGCGCAGGCGGTGATCGTCATTGCGGTGACCTATCTGACCCTGATTTTCGGCGAGCTGGTACCCAAGCGGATCGGCATGCAGGCTGCAGAGAAGACCGCCATGCTCGTGGCCCGGCCCATGCGGCTCTTGACGCTTGCGGCATCGCCGTTCGTCTGGCTGCTTTCACGCAGCACCTCGGCTATAACGCGTCTGCTGGGACTCGAAAAGGGCGAAAGCAAGGTGACAGAGGAGGAGATACGGGCCATTGTCCGCGAGGGCATGGAGGACGGCGAGGTGCAGCAAGTGGAGCAGCGGATCGTCGGCCGCGTCTTTTCGCTCGGGGACCGGACGGTGGAGTCGGTGATGACCTACCGCAGCGAACTGGCCTGGATCGACATTTCGATGAGCGCGGAGCAGATCCGCGAACTGGTCGACCGCGAGCCGCACAACCGCTACCCCGTGGGCGATGGCAGCCTCGACCGGCTGATCGGCGTGGTCTACCTCAAGGAGTTGTTCCGCCACTTGGACGAACCCGGATTCGATCTGCGCAGCCACCTTGCGCCGGCCAAATTCTTCCACGAGGGATTCGAGGTGTACGGAGCGCTGGAGCAGCTGCGCAACGAACAACTGGGCTACGGCATCGTCTGCGACGAGTTCGGCGTTACGCGGGGCATCTTCACCCTGCGGGATATTTTCGAGGCCCTTGTTGGCGAAATTCCCGGCGAGCACGAAGAACCCCATATCGTGCAGCGCGCGGACGGCAGCTGCCTTGTGGACGGGCAGTGCCCGTTCTACGACTTTCTGATCCATTTCGGTGTGGAGGAGCTCCACGACCATACCGCCTACAACACCATCAGCGGGCTGATTCTCGATCGGCTTGAACACATCCCAGCCACGGGCGAAGAGCTCGTCTGGAACGGCTTGCGGATCGAGATCGTGGACATGGACGGCGCCCGGATCGACAAAATACTGGTGACAACACAAACAAAATGAAAATCGCAGAGATAGACCTTGGCCAGAAGCCCCTGCTGCTGGCTCCGATGGAGGACGTGACCGACCCGTCGTTCCGCTACATGTGCAAACGGTTCGGGGCCGACATGGTGTACACCGAGTTCATCTCTTCGGACGGACTGATCCGCGATGCGGCCAAATCGCTCAAAAAACTCGAAATCGACGAGGCCGAAAGGCCGGTGGGCATCCAACTCTACGGGCACCTCGTCGAACCGATGGTCGAGGCGGCACGCATGGCCGAGGCCGCGGGGCCCAACGTGATCGACATCAATTTCGGCTGCCCCGTGAAGAAGATCGCGGGCCGCGGAGCCGGGTCGGGCATGATGCGCGACGTGCCGCTGATGGTCGAGATGACGCGGCGGATCGTCGATGCGGTGAACCTGCCCGTCACGGTCAAGACCCGTCTGGGCTGGGACGAGGAGTCGAAGAATATCGAGGAGATCGCCCTGCGGTTGCAGGACGCGGGGATCGCGGCTCTCACGATCCACGGCCGCACGCGGGCGCAGATGTACCGCGGCGAGGCGGACTGGACGCTGATCGGACGGGTGAAGAACAATCCGCAGATACGCATTCCGATCATCGGCAACGGCGATGTGGATTCGGGGCCCAAGGCGGCCGAGATGTTCGACCGCTACGGGGTGGACGGCGTGATGATCGGCCGCGCGACCTACGGCCGGCCGTGGATATTCCGCGAGGTGAAGCATTTTCTCGCAACGGGCGAGGTGCTGCCCCAGCCGTCGGTTGCAGAGCGGGTAGCGATCGCCCGGGAGCATCTCCTCAAATCGCTGGAAATAAAGGGCGGTCTTGTGGGCATACTGGAGATGCGCCGCCACCTGACCAACTATTTCAAGGGGCTGCCCGATTTCAAGGCTACGCGGCTGCGGCTGGTTACGACGCTCGACGTGGAGTGCCTGCTGCAAACGCTCGACGAAATTGCCGACCGCTGGGGCGGCTACGACCTGAGCGGCGCGGTGCCGGCGCCGCTCTCGCACGACATCTGACACAAGAAAAAAGAGCTGTTTTCGCAGCTCTTTTCTCTATTTCAGCACCCGCTCGACGTATGCCCGGTAATCCTTGACCACGGGTTCGTAGTCGTCGTCCTCGTACAAGGGCGAAGAGATCAGAAAATCGGCCGTCGAACGGTTGATCGCCGTCGGCACGTTGTACAGGGTGGCCAGACGCAGCAGCGCCTTGACGTCCACGTCGTGCGGCTGGGCGGACATGGGGTCCCAGAAAAAGATCAGCGCACTGATCCGGCCATCGGCGATCAGCGATCCCAACTGCTGGTCACCGCCCAGCGGACCCGACTTGAGAAGCGTAATCCGCAGTTCGGGTTTGGGTTCGTCCTCCTCGTTCTCCTCCTTGTGGTCGCGCAGCGTCTTTTCGACCATCTTACCCGTCGTGCCCGTGCAGATCAGGTGGTGGCAGCTCAGCTTCCGGCTATTCCAGTCTACCCACTCGGCCAGGTCGTGCTTCATGTTGTCGTGCGCGACCAGCGCCAGCATCTTCGTCATCTTGTTCATAAGCATCCTTTCTATATTTTTCGTCCGGGTGTAAAGATAATACAAAGAGAGGGATATTTTTAAAATAATTTAGAAATTTAATCCAAACGTAACATAAAGAAAATGTCCCGACCTAAAGCCGGGACACTGCTTTACTCCTCTTCGGACGGGAGGTTGAACTCCGTAAAGCCCGCCCGTACCAGGGCATTATACCAGGCGAAGCATTTCTTGATGTCCGAAACGTGGACCCGCTCGCGGTCGTATTCGGGAAGCGCCTCGGCGAAAGCGGCTTTCAGTTTCTCGGGCGTCTCCTTGGGGCTGATTGCCTCCTTGCCGCCCGTTTGGGCGTAAATCTTCGTGAAGACCTCGGCAAGCGGAATGTCGTCGCCCTCGGTGAACATTGAAATTTCGGTCAGCGCACTCACCTTGGCCGAAGCAGCGGCGTTCATGCGCTTGCCGTCCGCGAGCGATTCGACGATCACGCCGCGGGCCGACTGCGCCACGTATTTATAAAGTCCGGGTTGGCCCGAGATGGCCAGAATCTCTTTCAGTTCCATATTTCCGTATTATTTATTAGGTAAGGATATTTCAGCCGGTTCGGTTTCCGACACCGTATAAACGACGATCGAGCCGATCGTCAGTTTGCCGTAGGGCGTATAGGAGAAAATACGGAACGAAATCTTCGTCCCGGCAGGCTGCCCGGGGATGGTAGCCGAATAGTGCCAGGTAACGTTCCTCTTGTCGCTTCCGTCGTACAACTTGGCTCCCGTTTGTTGCACCTCGGGGTCGTCGTCGATCTGGTAGTCGATCCAGGCACTGTAAATTCCGTACTCACAGCTCAAGTCGCAGGTGACCTCCACATCCGTGTCCGGAATGGGGGCGGAGTATGCGATCTTGTCGATTTTTACCTCGGCCCTGTGTTCGGGACCGAGCTCCGTTTTGTCGTTGCAGGCGGCGAGCGACGCCGCAGCAAAAATTATCGAAATCAGTTTTTTCATCACAAGCGTATTTTCGCGGGCGGTTCGAAGATCATTCGTTCCGCACGCCGTATTCCATCATTTCGGTCGCATTGCCCACCCCGTAACCGCTGCGGGCAAAGACCACGAATCGGATAACCGAACCGGCACGGGCTCCGGGAATCTTCCCCTCGTAGTCGTAAGAGGTGGGACGATCGTCGGCAAAGCGACGCTCCCCCACGATCGTACCCTCCTGTGCCCCGTCGTGGAAATAGTGGATGTAAATCCGTTCCAGCCCGTATTCGCACGATACGGGCACCCGAACAGTCACGATCTCACGATCACCGGGTTCGTCCGGTGTGAACGTCAGGGGGCCGAACTCCGGACGGGTCGTATATTCCGGTCCCAGACCTGGGTCGGAACCTCCGCCGGGCAGGGCATATTGCATCGTGCGGGTCGTCCGTTCGAGGCCGTTTACCGACCGGGCCGCAACGTAGAAATAGACGGTCGTGCCGGCCTGCTGACCCGGAATATGGGCTTCAAAATCGTACGTTGCGGGTGCCTCGGTGAAAAGGCGCTCTCCCGCAATCGAGCCGGAAAGCATCTCCTTGTACCGTGTGAAATAGTGGAGAGAGACCCGCTCCAGGCCGTCCGGGCATCCGACCGCGACCCGGACCGTCACCTCCTCCCCCGCAGCAGGTTCGGCCGGAGAGCATGTTACCTCGGAGAACTCGGGCGGCATGGGAACCGGATCGTGTTTATCCGTGCCGCAGGCGCCGAGCATCATCGCAACGAGCAGGCTCAGAAACATTTTGCCCATCCGTCTACTCCTTTTTTACATGTACGTCCATCTGCGGGAACGGGAAATTGATCCCGTGCAGGGGCAGCTGCTTGTAGAATTTCTCGTTGTTTTCGAAAAAGACGTCCCAGTAGTCGCTGTTTTTGGTCCAGACACGCACGACCAGATTCACCGAACTGTCGGCGAGCGCCGAGACCCAAACCACGGGGGCTGGTTCCCGGTACACGCGGGTGTCTTCGGCAAGGATCGAAAGAATCGCCTTGCGCGCCACATCCACATCGTCGCCGTATGCGATGCTGACGGTCCAGTCTACGCGGCGATCGTCGGCCGTGGAATAATTGTCGATAATGGCGGTGGCGATGGCATTGTTCGGAATGTAAATTGTCTGGTTGTCGACCGTGCAGATGACCGTCGAGAAGAGCTTGATCTCGCGCACCGTGCCAGACTGGCCCTGGGCCGAGATGTAGTCGCCCACGCGGTAAGGCTTCATCAGCAGGATCATCACGCCGCCGGCAAAGTTCTGGGCCGTACCGCTCAAGGCCATACCGATGGCCAGGGTGGCGGCCGAGAAGACGGCGATCAAGGAGGTGACGTTGACCCCGAGGGTCTGCACGACGATCATGATGAGGATCAGCGAGAAGACCACGCTGATGGTGTTGTGCATGAACGAGCGCAGCGAAACGTCCACCTTGCGGCGTTCGAAAGCGGCGTCGAGCAAACGCAGGATACGCCGCACGATCCAGCGGCCGATGAAATAGATGGCCAGCGCGATGGCGATCTTGATGAGTATCCAGACCGACTCGGAGAGCAGGCTCGAAAACACCTCGCTGAAATCCATGTTGACGATCTTCTCGACCGTTTGCGCGAAATGGGCTTTCTGGATGCTGTCCGGCAGCATCAGCGGAGCCGCATCCGCCTGGGCAAAAAACATTCCCATAATGCTATTTTTTGTATTATGGCGACAAAATTAACCAAAAAAAGGAGAACTTTATTAACTTTGTCTACGAATTTACCGAAAAGCAAACCGGAAGCAACCATGATAAACGACGTCGAAATCATCCAGATAAACATTTCGGGCGAGGACAAGCCCGGCATGACCTCCTCTCTGACGGAGATACTCGCCCGCTACGACGCTTTCATCCTCGACATCGGCCAGGCCAATATCCACCAGTCGCTCACGCTGGGCATGCTGATCAAGACCACGGCCGACAAGTCGGGCAGCATCATGAAAGAGTTGCTGTTCAAAGCCTCGGAACTGGGCGTGATGATCCGCTTCACTCCCATCGCCGAGGAGAAATACAACGCCTGGGTGGCCCGGCAGGGCAAGAACCGCTACATCATCACGCTACTGGGACGCACCGTGACCGCGCGCCACATCGCCGAGGTCACCAAGGCCGTCGCGGAACACGGGCTCAACATCGACGCAATCAAGCGCCTCACGGGTCGCATGCCCCTGTGCAAGGAGGACCGGGCCGCCAAGGCGTGCATCGAACTCTCGGTGCGCGGATCGCTTACGGACGAGGAGCGCTGCACCATGCAGGAGAGTTTCATGAACCTCTCGGAAATCGGGCTCGACGTCTCGTTCCAGAAGGACGATATCTACCGCCGCAGCCGCCGCCTGATCTGCTTCGACATGGATTCGACGCTCATCGAAACCGAAGTGATCGACGAACTGGCCGAGCGCGCGGGCGTCGGCGAGCAAGTGCGCGAGATCACCGCAAGCGCCATGCGCGGCGAGATCGACTTCCGCGAAAGTTTCACGCAGCGGGTTGCACTGCTCAAGGGGCTCGACATCTCGGTCATGGAGGAGATCGCCCGCTCGCTCCCGATCACCGAGGGGCTGGAGCGCATGATGACCATTCTCAAGCGCGTAGGGTACAAGACGGCCATTCTCTCGGGCGGATTTACCTATTTCGGCAACTACCTGCGCCAGAAATACGGATTCGATTACGTATATGCCAACGAACTGGAGATCGAAAACGGCCGCCTGACGGGCCGCTACGTCGGCGAAGTGGTGGACGGACGCCGCAAGGCCGAGTTGCTGCGCCTCCTGTGCCAGTTCGAGGAGATCAACATTGCCCAGTCGGTCGCCGTGGGCGACGGCGCCAACGACCTGCCGATGCTCAACCTGGCGGGCCTGGGCATCGCGTTCCACGCCAAGCCCAAGGTGAAGGCCACGGCCCGGCAGTCGATTTCGACCATCGGGCTGGACGGTATTCTCTATTTCCTGGGACTGAAAGATTCCCGAATAGAACAGTAGATGATGCGGTTGCCCTTGCTCCCTTGTCTGGCCGCACTGCTGCTTGCAGGGTGCTACGATTCATCGTTCGGCACCCGGACCAACGGACCTGTGCCTCTTGAGACGAGCAGCATCCGGGAGCTCAGGGCACGCTATGCCGGGCAGACCTTTCCCGTAACGGGCGACATCGTGGTTTCGGGCCGTGTCACGGCCACGGACGAGGGAGGAAATTTCTACCGCTCGTTCTGCATCGAGCAGGACGGCGCCGGAATGGAGATCATGGCCGGGACGGACCACCTGCACAACGACTATCCCGAGGGTGCGCTTCTGAGCGTACGGCTCAGGGGATTCGCGCTGGGAGAGAGCCGCGGCGTGCTGCAACTGGGGCGCATGCCCGCCGCGGGAAGCGGTTTCGCCACGGACTACATCGGGCAGCGGCCCGCGCTGGCCGGGGTTATCGTGCGCAGCGATGCCCCCTTGCAGTCAGTGGAGCCGGCCCTGCGTACCATCCGGGGGCTGAGGTCCGAATTGTGCGGCACCCTCGTACGCATCGACGCCCTGCGCTACACGCCCGAAGACCTCACGAACGGCACATGGGCCGGGTACAAGCGGTTCACCGACGCAGGCGGTGAGGCCATCTACACCTATGTGCGCACGTACGCCGGCTTTGCTGCGAAAGAGGTGCCGGTCGGAACCTGCTCACTCACGGGAATCCTGCAATACGACCCGGCAAGCAACGGTCGCTATATCCTCAAACTGCGCGATGAGAGCGATTGCCTGCATTGAATTGCTCTTCCTCGCTCTGGCCGGACTGACAGCCTGCGATCGCTCGTCCGAACTGCTGTTAGGAGGTAACCCGGACGAGATTCGCACCATTGCCCATCTCAAATCGCTGTGCGAGGGCGACTGCGTAACCGTCACACAGGACATCACCCTGCGCGGCTTCGTGACGGCCAACGACTGCTTCGGCGAATTTTACAAGACGCTCGTGATTCAGGACCCAAGTGGCGGCATTGCCATCGCGGCGGACCATCCGGAACTTTTCCTCGACTATTCGGTCGGAGACGAACTCACGATCCGGTGCAACGGGCTGGTGCTTTGCGAATACGGCGGCAAGGTGCAACTCGGAACCGCACCGGTCGACGACTCGGGTGCGGGGCGCATTCCGCGCACGGAGCTGGAACGCTACCTGCGCCGCACGGGACGGATCGCCGACCCGATTCCGGTCGTGACGACGATTCCGCAGATCGGCCAGTCCCAGGTAGATACCTACGTGCGACTGGAGGGAGTACGGTTTACCGAGCTGGCTGCCTGGTGCGATACCGACCCGCTGACCCACCGAACCATTACCACCGAAAGAACAGTTGAGGATGGCGCAAAAAACGCGTTCCGCGTGCGGACGCTCGGGTCGTGCATCTATGCAAAAGAGCCCGTACCGAGCGGCACGGGCTCTTTGAGCGGAATTGTCGACTGTTTCAACGGACGCTACTCGCTGCGCGTGGTCAACCGCGAGGTGGTGTTCGCTCCTACTGCAACGCCTCCCAAAGCATGTCCTTGAGCTGCGGGATATTCAACCCCGAAACCGACGAGATGAAGAGCGACGGAATACCCTCGGGCAGCTGAGTCCGCATTTCGCGGATCAACTCCTCGTCGAGCATGTCGCATTTGGAGATGGCCAGCAGCCGCTTCTTGTCCAGCAGTTCGGGATTGTACTGCGTCAATTCGCCCAGCAGCACCTCGTAATCGCGTCGGATGTCGTCGCTGTCGGCCGGGATCAGGAACAGCAGAACCGAGTTGCGCTCGATATGGCGCAGGAACCGGGTGCCCAGCCCGCGGCCCTCGTGCGCCCCCTCGATGATCCCCGGAATATCGGCCATGACGAACGAGCGGTGGTCGCGCACCTCGACAATTCCGAGGTTGGGTTCGAGCGTGGTGAAAGCATAGTCGGCGATCTTGGGCCGGGCCGCCGAGACGGCCGAAAGGAGCGTCGATTTGCCCGCATTGGGGAAACCCACCAGCCCCACGTCGGCCAGGACTTTCAGTTCGAGGATGAACGTACCCTCCTCGCCCTCCTCTCCCGGCTGGGCATAGCGCGGCGTCTGGTTGGTAGCGCTCTTGAAATGCCAGTTGCCCAATCCGCCGCGGCCGCCCTTGAGCAGCACCAGCCGCTCGCCGTCCGCCGTAACCTCGCCCACTACCCTTTCGGTCGTGGTGCCGTCCTCGCACTCAACCAGGCGCTTGGCCACCGTGCCCAGCGGCACGGGGATCACGATGTCTTTGGCATCGCGGCCCGTGGAGCGGGCGCCGGAGCCGTTCTGCCCGTCCCCGGCGAACTGGTGGCGCTGGTATTTGAGGTGGATCAGCGTCCAGTACTGGCTGTCGCCCACGAGGACGATGCTGCCGCCCTTGCCGCCGTCGCCGCCGTCCGGACCGCCGAAAGCCACGAATTTCTCGCGCCGGAAATGGGCCGAACCGCCGCCGCCGTGACCCGAGCGTGCGAATATCTTGACGTAATCTACGAAATTGGAACCAGCCATATCGTCTATATTTAGGTTGCAAAGATAGTGCATGACCAACGCAGAGGCAAATTTTCTTGCCTCTGCCGAGGTACCGCCTATCCAAGCGGAGGATTATCCGCGGGCAAAGATAGTACAAAAACGGCAAACGGCGAAACAGCCGCTCAGAGGTGCGCCAGGTAACCGTACCGGATCAAATCCTCGTCACCGTGCGCGAGGTAGGTCTGGCCGTTGGCCATCACGTAGAGACGGTCGGCGATGTCGGTAACGTGCCGGTGCATGTGGTCGGTCAGCAGGATTCCTTTCGAGGATTTTTCCCTGCGGATCAGCTCCTTGAGGGTTTCGACGTGCAGCGGTGCAACTTGTGAAAAGGGCTCGTCGAGCAGGACGAACTGCGTCCGGCTGCGGAGAATCAGGTAGCATTCGAGCAAGCGCCGTTCGCCGCCCGACATTTCGCGGATCTTCGTGTCGCGCAGGCGGTCGAAGAGCGGAAACCACGCCAGCAGGTCATCCCACATAAGACCGAAATCGCGCAATACCCGGTCGACGCTCAGCCAACCGGGCGTAAAACCCTGCTGCGCCAGATAGCGCACCTCGTCCGCCCGGAAACGTTCATGCCACAGGCCGTCGATGCGCATCGACCGAAAATCGGCGCGCAGCGAACCGCAAAGTATCTTCATCAGACAGCTTTTGCCGCAGCCGTTGCGCCCCAATACGGCTGTTACGCCGCCCGTTTCGACCGCGAGGTAGACGCCGGAAAGAATGCGCCGCTCGCCGAAAGACAACTCGACGGAATCGATCTCCAGAAGATGTTTTTCAGAGGGGTTCATAGAGAAATGCTGCCGACAGTTTCAACAGCACATAACAGATAATCATATCCGCCGCACAACTCAGGCTCAGCAGTTCGCGGCGGCGGACGCCGAGGTTGCGGTAGTAGAAGAATTCGTCGCCGTAACACTGGACGATCCAGACAAAGAGGTACAACGGATAGATCGCCATCTTACCCAGCATGCACCAACCGACTGCCGCCGGTCCGTTGTTTCGAACCACCCAGGCGAATCCGATGCTCACGACCGTGCAGAAAAAGAACATGGTCGAGTAGTAAAATCGGAGGATGAGCATCAACTTGTGCAACATGGGACAAAGATAGGCAAAAGAGGCGGAAAACGGATCGTTTTTCCGCCTCTTTCCGGCACGTTTGCCGGTCAAAGGGTCAGCGGCTCGTACTCCAGCCCCCAGGCTTCGGCTACGGGGCGGTAGACTACCCTGCCCTGGACGATGTTGAGACCCGTCTCCAGTTCGCGGTTCTCGCGGCAGGCGCGGCGCCATCCCTTGTCGGCCAGTTGCACGACGTAGGGCAGCGTGGCGTTGGTGAGCGCGAGCGTCGAGGAGTAGGGCACCGCACCCGGAATGTTGGCCACGCAGTAGTGCAGGATGCCGTCCACGTAATAGACCGGGTCTTCGTGCGTTGTGGGACGCGAGGTTTCGAAGCAGCCGCCCTGGTCGATGGCCACATCGACCATCACCGAACCGGGTTCCATCTCGCGGAGCATGTCGCGCGTGACGAGCTTGGGAGCCTTGGCGCCCGGGATCAGCACCGAGCCGATCACCAGGTCGGCCGTCTTGAGCTCCTGACGGATGTTGTATTCCGAGGACATCAATGTCTTGACGTTCTTGGGCATTACGTCCGCCAGGTAGGTCAGCCGTTGCAGCGAAATGTCGCAGATCGTCACGTCGGCGCCCGTACCGGCCGCCGTGCGGGCCGCCGCCGTGCCGACCACGCCGGCGCCGATGACGAAGACCCGGGCGGGCTTCACGCCCGGCACGCCGCCCAGCAGTTTGCCCTTGCCGCCGCGGGGCTTTTCGAGAAAAAAGCGTCCCTCTTGCGTGGCCATGCGGCCCGCGACCTCGGACATGGGGGTCAGCAGCGGCAGCGAACGGTCGGCGCGCTCGACCGTCTCGTAGGCGCAGCATACCGCCCCGCTGTCGATCATCGCCCGCGTGAGGGGTTCGCTGCTGGCAAAATGGAAATAGGTGAAAACCAGCTGGTCGCGGCGGATGAGGCCGTACTCGGGGGCGATCGGTTCCTTGACCTTGACGATCATCTCCGATCGGGCATAGACCTCCTCGATGGTGGGCAGCATCTCGGCGCCGACGGCCGTATAGGCGTCGTCGGCAAAGCCGCTGTTCACGCCGGCCGTGGCCTGCACGTACACCTGGTGTCCCCGTTTGATGAGCTCTTGAGCGCCCGCAGGGGTGAGAGCAACGCGGTTCTCGTTGTTCTTGATCTCTTTTGGAATACCGATAATCATGAATTTTGAGTTTTAAAGGTCCATTTGCCCCAACAAATTACGAATTTTACTCCGAAATCCAAAAAAATCGGACGATTTTCACAAAACAAGTCAAAAACGGTACGAAACCGTAAGGAAGAACGACCGCGGATAGGCATAGGTATAGCGCGTTGCGTGCGGTTCGCGGAACGTCCGGTCGCCGCTCTGCACCCGGCGAACGCGCAACGCTTCGTAGCCGCTGTATACCGGATCGCCGCCCGTCAGGTTCCGAAGCATGAGCGACAGGGTGAGCCGCGAGCGCTCGAAATAGAACGTCTTGAAGAGCGAAGCGTCGAGCGTGGCGGCATCCTCCAGCCGCTCCTGCCGGGTGAAAGCGGCGAACGCTTCGGGCGTCACGCCGCCCTGCCCCGCGATGCGGGCGGTGCGGCGCAGAGGCATCGGTTCGACATAGCGTGAACCGGCATACCCTGCCGACATGCGGCAGCCCCACCCTTTCGGACCATAATAATTCACCCCGGCGCAACAGGTCAACTGCGGAGCTCCACCCGTCGTGCAGCCGCCCATGTGGCTCTCGGCGCGCAAGTCGACGACCGTGTTGTCCACGTCGGAAAGCACCGTCACGCGCGGATTGCGGATGTATTTGTAACGACCCGCCGAGACGGCCAGCGACAGACGCCACCGGTATGCGAGCCGCAGGTCGGCAGCCGCCTCGATACCGTATGCAATGCGTCCGATACCCGCTACGGCCATGTCGCAATAGACACTTGCCATATCGTCGAAATAGCGGCGCGTCTCCACATTGTCGAAAGTTGTCGTAACGAATGCCGTCACCTCCAAATCGAGGACGGCTCCGGTGCGGCGGTAGCCCGCTTCGGCCGAGAGGAAGCGTTCGCAAGCGGGATCGTCCACCGTGCGGTTGTTGTAGAGAGGCTGAAAGAAGAGATTTTCAGCTTCGGGCACGGCAGCTCCGACCATCGCCGCAATCTGGAGGTAGGAGCGCGGCGAGAAAGCCCAGCCGGCATGGGCCGCGACGGTGTAGGGGCGGAATCGCAGGCGCCGCGAGCGGCCATAGGACTGCGCTCCGGGAAACAGCTCTTTTTCGTAGTGCCCGCGGCGGAACACGACTGCATCGCGCAGCGAAATTCCGACCCCGGCCCGCAGCCGGTCGGCCTGCCAGAGCGCATCCAGCCGCACGCCCGCTTGACGGCGCACGAGCGAATAGTCGTATCCGAAACGATCGCCACGGCGAATGATCCGGTCGGGATGGCGCAGGTCGTTCTGCAACAAGGTGCCATAGGTGTCGTCGTCCACCAGGTACTGGTCGATGTCCACCGTATGATCGGCTCCCAGCAGGTCGCGCATCCGCTTGTAGCAGCGCGAATCCTCACGGCGGCAGAAAAACCCGTAGCCGAGTGTCAGGTACGGGCCAAGCCGCGTCGTGAACGACGCATCGAATCCGAGGTCGAAAAGGCGCTCCGAGCGCTCTTCGAGGGCGTAGACAGCCCGGCCGCCCGCCATGCGGTTCTGGGCGATCAGCTCGTCCCAGTCGATCTGGGTGAAGCGGGTGTCGTCGGTGCGCCAGGCCAGTTCCGTCTCGGGATCATCCGCAAACGACGGCAGGTAACGGTAGTTGTCGGGCATGGGCGTCCGGGCATCGTACCACCCCAGCGCGCTGTATCGCCTGACTCCGGTTTCGGCGCCCAGCGCCGCCGTAAAGGTAGTGGCGGAAGAGAGCTTCCGTTCATAGGCCGCTGCGAGAAAGGGGGTGTTTTCACGCCGCACCCGCGAGTTGCGGACCTTGCCGTTCTGATAACCCCAGGCGGGGTTGTAAAGCCGGTCGCCTGTCAGCGTGAACGCCTCGCCGGTCGAGGAGAGGCGCGTACCACGGACCGAGAACGGAAGCACGGCGACAAGCGCCAGGCGGTTTTTGCCGCCGAAGCGTCGGGCCGCGCGGAACGCCGCGGTCAGGGAGTTGGTGAAGACGCCCTCGACATGCAGATCGCGGCCCGTGCGGACATCGGCAGTCGCTGCAAGCCGCCATCCGCCGCGGGTTTCGAGGTCGGCCGAGAATCGAGCGCCGGCGAGGTAGTTGCGGTCCGCGAAACGCACCGAAGCCCGGTAAGGCTGGAGCGGCACGTCGTCCGTGAAACGAAACTCCCTCATGCCGCCCCGTCTTTGCACAGAGACCGACTCCGTGACCGGCCCAGCGTAAAGCCGTTCCCCGGCGCCCAGTCCACGCAGGGCTGCGAAAGTGCGGTACGGCACCTCCAGGCCCCACAGCAGGGCCGTCTCGTCGCGGAAGTGCTGCCCGCGGCGGCGGACGGGAACTTGCGGCAGGTTGAAAGCGGTCTGGACGGAATAGAGGTCCGGAGCATGCTGCACGGCCCGATAGAAGAGTGCGGAATCGGTAGTCAGCACCGGCAGTTGCTCCTCCGGTTCGGCATAGGGATAGTATTCGTCGAGTTCCTGCGCTGCGGCACAGCCCGGGACAAACAGCCAAAGCAGCAGACAGGAGAGGAATTTGCGCATTCGTTCGAAAACTTTTCGGAATACAAATATAACTGTTTTTGTTATTTACACATACCCCGGCGGTTAAAATCATTCGTGTTTTGACGGAGCCGCTCCTTGGAGCGATGCCTCCGCATTTGGAAAAACGGGAAATAAAAGACAACTTTGTAAGATAAAACCCGGAGCCATGATCCGATTCACCTTTACGGTGCTGCTGACGGCATTGACGTTATACGCACAACCCCTCCGGGCCCAACGTCCGGGGTTCCTCACGGGCAGCGTCGCGGACGCCGCTTCGGGCGCTCCGGTCGGCTATGCCACCGTGGCTCTCCTGCGGGATTCGACGGCGGTACATGCCGCAGCGACCGACGCCGGCGGCCGCTTCGAACTGAAGGTCGCCCAAGCGGGCCGATATACCTTATCGGTCTCGATGGTAGGCTACGCACGCCACGCAGAAACCGTGGAGATTCCGGCCGCCGGAAAGGAACTGGACACGATCCGGCTCCTGCCGGGCGTGGAGGTCGAGGACGTGGTGGTGGCGGTACAGAAACCGCTCGTAATAAGCGACGCCGAGAAGCAGACCTACTCGGTCGAGGACGATCCGCAGGCCGCGACCTCGACCCTCGAGGAGATCATCCGCAAGGTCCCGCAGCTCACGCTCGACAGCGACGGCAACCTGAGGCTCAACGGCCAGAGCGATTTCAAAATTCTGGTCAACGGCCGCAGCGCCTCGACGCTGACGAGCAATTTCAAGGAGATCGTCCGCAGCATGCCGGCTTCGCAGTTCAGCCGGATCGAGGTCATCACCAACCCATCGACCAAATACGAAGCCGAGGGCGTGGGCGGCATCATCAATTTCATCACCCAGCGCAAACGCGACCGGCACGGGTACAGCGGAAACCTATCGGCAGGCGTGGAGGTCCTGGAAAATACCGGCTACTACGGCAACGCCACGATCTCGGTCGAGGCCGGGAAATTCGCGGCGCAGGTCATGGGCTACGGCAACCGGTACGACCGCGGCCGCACCCCCTCCGAACAGGAATCGTGGCAGGAGAATTACGATTCGGAGAACCGCTACAACCGCTCGACGGGCACGCAGTCGTTCGATGGCTGGAATGCCGGAGTGAACGTGGACATGAGCTACCAGCCCGACACGCTCGACCTGGTGACGCTGAGCGGATGGTTGTGGTCGGGCCGCAGCTCCTTCAAATCGCTGTCGACGAGCAGCGTCGAAGACGCCGATCATCGGCCCGTCCTCCGGTTCGGCGACCGCGGCCGGGAGCGCTGGCTCTACACCGGCGGGAGCGTGGCCCTGAACTACGAGCACACGTTCGGCAAGGAGGGACACACGCTGACCCTCTCGGACGAGGTGGAGATCGACCCCGACCGCGGCCGCACCAACCACGTCTACGAGCAGGATTACGCCTACGCCAGCCGGCAGATCGAGGACAACCGCGTGGTGAGCAACACCGTTCAAATCGATTATGTCGACCCCTTGAACGAACACCACAATATCGAGGCGGGACTCAAACACATCTACCGCAACAACCGTACGTCGCTCGACACCAACGAACAACACCCCTCTGCGGAAGAGGAAGCGGAATTCACCAGGATGGATTACCGCCAACATATCTTGGGCATCTATGCAGGCTACGGATTCACATTCGGCAAGTGGTCGGGACGCCTGGGCGCACGCATGGAGCGCACGTGGAACGACGCCGAGGTGAACGACACGGAGCACGGCAGCTACGCTTTCGCCAACCGCCAGTTCAACCTGGTGCCCTACGTCAGCCTGACCCTCGTTCCGGCCCCGTCGCACAACCTCTCGCTCGCCTACACGCAGCGGCTCCAACGGCCCGGACTCAGCATGCTCTCTCCCGCCGAGAACATCACCTCGCCGCTGAAGAAATCCTACGGCAATCCCGACCTGGAGGCGGCCGTCTACCACACCCTCTCCCTCCAATACGGTCATTACGCCGCCAAATGGAGCATGACGCTGGCGCTGAAATCGTTTTTCTCGAACAACAACATGTCGGCATACAGCTTTTCGGATGCGGAGGGCGTGCTGAACACTACTTTCAGCAACGACGTCCGCACGCGCTCGTACGGCTTCAGCGGCTCCGTATCCTGGCGTCCGAGCGAAAAGTTCAACCTCTCGCTGAGTTGCAGCGGCGACTACGCCCGGTACGATTTCGACGCCATGCGCATCCACAACAGCGACTTTTCGTTCAGCGAAAGTCTGAATCTCGACATCCAGGTATGGCGCGGGGGCCACGTGCTCCTGGGCGAGAGTTACGGCACGGGCCGCAGTGCGCTCGGAAGCCGTACACAGTACTACTATTACTATTACATGGGGCTCAAACAGCAGTTCTGCAACAAGAAACTGGACGCGAGCATCTCCGTAAGCAATCCGCTGAACAAATACCAGGAACACAAAAGCCTTTTCGATACCCCCACCTACCAGGGTTGGAGCAGTTCGAGGTACGCATCCCGCAGTCTGGGTTTTCGGATCGTGTGGCGGTTCGGCAGACAGAACGTGCGCGTCAAGGAGACTGCCCGCTCCATCGAAAACGACGACATAGCGGGCGGAGACAAGCAGAACGGCGGGCAGCAGCAACCCTGAATAAGGCCCGCTCATCGAGAGCGGGCCTTTTCGGTATATCAGATCGTTTTGAGCAACTCCAGCAGCAGGTCCCAGAACTTGGGCACCGTGGCGATTTCGAGCCGCTCGTCGGGCGAATGCACGCCGCGCAGCGTCGGTCCGAACGAGACCATCTCCAGATCGGGGTATTTCTCCAGGAAAAGGCCGCACTCCAGTCCGGCATGGATGGCCCGCACTTTGGGTTCCATGCCGAACAGCCGCTTGTAGCTCTCGACCGTGGTTTCCAACAGTTTCGACGCCGGGTCGGGCGCCCAGCCCGGGTAGCCGTCGGAGTGGGCCACGTCGGCCCCGGCCAGGGCGAAGACCGATTCGACCATCTGCATCACGTAGGTCTTGGCGCTCTCGACCGAGGAGCGCTGCGACGAGGTGACGACGATGCGGTTGCCCTCCTCGAATTTGACCGACGCCAGGTTGGTCGAGGTCTCGACCAGCCCCGGCATGGCGAACGACATGGCGATCACCCCGTTGGGAACGCCCACGAGCGAATAGATCAGCGCGAACTGCGTTTTCACGTCGAGCACCTCGTCCACCTCGGGCATTTCGTTGAGCGTGATCTTGAAATTGGGCTCGCGGAAGCGGAACTCGGCCTCGAGATCGGCGGCGAAAAGGCGGTAACGCTTCAGGAACTCTTCCTTGAAGCGGGTCGGCACGCCGAAAATGACGTAGGCCTCGCGCGGTATGGCGTTGCGCAGGTTGCCGCCCGAGAAATAGCTCAGCTTCATCTCGAAGGACTGCATCCCGTCCCAGATCAGGCGGGCGACGGTCTTGTTCGAATTGACGCGGCCCTTGTCGATGTCGTCGCCCGAGTGACCGCCCAGGAGGTCGGAGACGTCGACGCGGAAAAACGAGTAGTTTCGCGGCGCGGGTTCCATCGTATAGTGGAACGTGGCGATGGTGTCGATGCCGCCGGCGCAGCCGATGAAGATCTCGCCCTCGTCCTCCGAATCAAGGTTGACGAGGTATTTGCCCCGGAGCATCCCCTCGCCCAGTTCGAACGCGCCCGTCAGTCCCGTCTCCTCGTCGACCGTGAAGAGCGCCTCGAGAGGTCCGTGCTCCACCGCCGGGTCGATCAGCACGGCCAGCGCAGCCGCCATGCCGATGCCGCAGTCGGCGCCCAGCGTGGTGCCCTCGGCACGCACCCACTCGCCGTCGATGCGCGTGCGGACAGGGTCGTTGTCGAAATCGAACTCCACGTCGGAGTTCTTCTCGCAGACCATGTCCATGTGCGATTGGAGGATGACCGCGGGCCGCTGCTCGAAGCCGGGCGTCGCGGGCTTGCGCATCACCACGTTGCCGATGGCGTCTTTCTTGTACTCTATATTGTGCTTTTTTGCGAACTCGACCAGAAAGTCGATGATCCGGCCCTCCTTTTTCGAGGGGCGCGGCACGCGCGTGATGGCATCGAACTGTTCCCAGACGATGCGGGGTTCGAGGGAGGTAATCTCTGACATAGGCTATTGCATTTTTGCAAAGTTACGTTTTTTTCCTAACTTTGGCAAGATAAACAACCCCAAATCATGGATTTCAGAATAGGACACGGATACGACGTACATGCTCTGGCCGAGGGCCTGCCCCTGGTATTGGGCGGGGTGGAGATACCTCATACACACGGTTTCGTGGCCCACTCGGACGGCGATGTGGCGATCCACGCCGTGTGCGACGCCCTGTTAGGTGCCGCGGCGGCAGGCGACATCGGACTGCATTTTCCCGACACGGCGGACGAGTTCCGGGGCGTCGACTCGCGGCGGCTGCTTCGCCGCGTGGCGGAGTTGGTGCGCAAACGGGGGTATGAAATCGGGAATGTGGACTGCACCATCCGGATGCAGCGGCCCAAGCTAAGACCTTATATCGACGCCATGCGCCGGGCGATGGCCGATGCAATGGGTGTAGGCGATGACCGGGTATCGGTCAAAGCTACGACCACAGAGCATCTTGGTTTCGAGGGGCGCGAAGAGGGGGTTTCGGTCTCCGCGGTGGCGTTGATTTTCCGGCCCGAGGGCGGGAATAATTAAAATGAATAATTAAGAATTAAAAATTCTATCTACAAGATACAAACACGATACCATTCTGCCACACGGGCAGTACAATATGCAGAATTTGTCTGCAAACCAGCATCTCCGCCCTAATTCTAATTTTTAATTCTTAATTTTTAATTCATTCTGTGGTACCGCGGGTCGTTCACCCGCTTGTTCCACAGCCAGCCGACGTAGCGCATGGTCAGCTTGGGGGTGATGAGCGTAAGGACGGTCTCGCCCGTGGAGGTCGAGACGGCCAGTTCGGCGTGGTAGGAGGTGTCGCCGTCCGCAATGTCGAGCGATACGCACCACCCCCACTGCATGCGCGAAAGGCGGTAGTCGTGGATCGACATGGAGTCGAAATTCAGGATTTCGACGTATTGCGTGACGCCTCGCTCCGTGGGCAGGTGCACCTCGACGTGATCCACGAACATGCCGAAGAAGAAATAGTCGGCATAGATCGAACGGATCAGCCCGCCGGGCAGTTCCTGCATCGAGTTGGGGAAGAACATATAATCGCGCGACTGCACCAGCGAGTCGATTTTGGCAGCGTAGAGGCGAGCCTTGTAGGCGCGCCGTTCACGGCGGTCCATGCCGCGCGTCGGGTCCTCGTAGACGGTTGTGTGCTCTACCACCTGGACAGGCTGCTGCTGCACGGGAACCACCGTGGTCTGCGGCACGCTGTCGGCACCGGAGGTTCCCAGAACGTACTGCTCGGACGGCTGCGGAGATTGGGCCACGGCAGCGCAGGCGACCAAGAGGGCACAGCAGGCGGCGGCGATCCGCGCGGCCGCACGCTGACGGACAAAAGCCCCCGCCGAAGCGGGGGTTTTATTGAGGACTTGGGCCGCGGGTTCGGCGTCGTGCCGCGGGGTGCGGTCCCGGAAAGCGTGGGAATTCATATCCTGAATCATTAATATAATTGCGAGATGGAACCGGTATACTCCACGGGGTTGTACCACGGATTGGTGATCGTGAGGTTGGCGCCGCCCGTGCGGGAGAAAATTTCGAACGTGAACGTGTAGGTCGAGGCCGAGAAGAGCGACGTGGAGAAAGTGACCATCCAGCCCTCGTGCGTCTGCTCGGTGGTATAGCCTTGCAGGTCGGAGACCGTATAGTTGATGATCGTGACGTAGTAAGGCGGCACGTAGCCCTTGATATAAGGCAGCGTGATGTCGGCCGTACCGTCCCAGATGCCGACGTTGAAAGCAGGGTTCATGATCTGACGCATGGGACCTGCCGGCTGACGCTGCATGGTCTGGGGGTTGAACTGGAAATTGCGCGAGAGGACCAGCGAATCCATGAATTTCTCGTAGTTGGCGATCCGCTCGGCACGCCGCTTTTCACGCACCTCGCGCCGCTCCTCCTTGGGAGACAAGACCTTTTTCTGACCGATCACGGTAACGGCGGCGGCACACACGAGCAGCCCCGCAAGAATGATAACTGTTTTTTTCATAGCACATAAGGTTTGTTACGGCTACGAAAAGCAAGAACCATGCCGCCCGGCCGGCTAAGAGCCAGGTTTGGGGCCGTCGAACGCAATTCCGCTCCTCATCCGGTTCCCCGCTCCTCAAACACTCCCCCGCTCCCGGATAAGAGCGGGGTTCAGGAGAGGGGCGAACGCAATTCTGCTCCTAAACCGGTTCTCTGTTCCTGACTAAGAGCCGGATTCAGGGGCGATCGAAAGCGATCCCGCTCCCGGCTGCATGTTGCGATTTAAGGGGTGTAGTTTTAAAAATCGGCTGATTTTGCGAGAAACTGCCCCGTATAGCTGCGTTCGCAGCGGGCCACCTCGCGGGGCGTACCGGTAGCGACGATCTCGCCGCCCGCACGACCGCCCTCGGGTCCGATGTCGATCAGGTGGTCGGCGACCTTGATTACGTCGAGGTTGTGTTCGATGACGATGACCGTATTGCCACGATCGGCCAGTTTGTTGAGCACCTCCAGAAGCAGGCGGATGTCCTCGAAATGAAGCCCCGTGGTCGGTTCGTCGAGGATGTAGAGCGTGCGGCCGGTGTCGCGCTTGGAGAGTTCGGCCGAGAGTTTGATGCGCTGGCTCTCGCCGCCCGAGAGGGTCGTGCAAGGCTGGCCGAGGGTGAGATAACCCAGACCTACCTCCTGAATGGCCCGGAGTTTCTGATAGATGTTGGGAATGTTCTCGAAAAACTCCACAGCCATGTTGACCGTCATGTTCAGCACGTCGTCGATCGACTTGCCCTTGTACTTGACCTCGAGCGTCTCGCGGTTGTAGCGGTGGCCGCCGCACGCCTTGCAGCGCACGTAGACGTCGGGCAGGAAATTCATCTCGATGGTCTGCACGCCCGCTCCGCGGCACTCCTCGCAGCGGCCCCCCTTGACGTTGAACGAGAAGCGTCCAGCCTTGAAACCGCGAATTTGGGCGTCGGGGGTCATTTCGAACAGCTTGCGGATGTCCTGGAAGACATTGGAGTAGGTCGCGGGATTCGAGCGCGGCGTGCGGCCGATGGGCGACTGGTCCACGACCACCAGTTTGTCGATGTGTTCGATGCCCTCGACCGAATCGTATTCCAAAGGCTGGCCGTAGGAGCGGTAGAGCACCCGGGAGAGGATCGGCCGCAGAGTCTCGTTCACCAGCGACGACTTGCCCGAGCCGCTCACGCCCGTGATGCAGATAAATTTTCCCAACGGGAATTCGGCCGTGATGTTTTTGAGGTTGTTGCCCCTGGCGCCGCGGATCGTGATCTTTTCACCCGTCCCCTTGCGCAGGGTCTCGGGCATTTCAATGCGGCGGCGGCCCGTGAGGTAGTCGGCCGTGATGGTGTTGGAGCGCAGAATATCATCGAACGTACCCGCAGCGACGATATGACCGCCCCGCCGCCCCGCTTTGGGCCCCACGTCCACGATGTAATCGGCGGCGCGCATCATGTCCTCGTCGTGCTCGACGACGATCACCGAGTTGCCCGCGTCACGCAGCTCTTCCAGACTGCGGATCAGGCGCTGGTTGTCGCGCTGGTGCAGACCGATGGAGGGTTCGTCGAGAATATAGAGCACGTTGACCAGTTTCGATCCGATCTGCGTGGCCAGCCGGATGCGCTGGCTCTCGCCGCCCGAAAGCGACCGGGACGAACGCGCCAGAGAGAGGTAACCCAGCCCCACGTCCATCAGGAAATGGAGCCGTTCGCGGATCTCCTTGACGACCTCCTGCGCGATCTTCCACTCCTTGTCGGACATGTGATCCTCGATACGGGCCACCCACTCCGAAAACTCGGCGATCGACAGGGCCGAGACGTCGGCGATGCTCTTGCCGCCGATACGGAACTGGAGGGCTTCGGCTTTCAGACGCGAACCCCCGCAGACCGAACATTTGCGGTGGACGAGGAACTGCTCGCGCCATTTCTGGCCTCGTTTCGAGTCGTCGTCCTCGGTACGGCCGATATACTCGGCCACGCCCTCCCATTGCAAGAACTGTCGCCCGCCCGAGGAGGTGAACTCCCGCAAATCGACCGTCAAGGGCTCGGAATCGCCGTACAAGACGGCATTCAGCCCCTCTTGGGAGAGGGTCTCGACGGGATCGTCCAACGTAAAGTCGTAGCGTCGCCCGAGCATCTCGAGGATGGCGAAGAGCAGGTTGTTGCGGTGCTTGCCCAGCGGTTCCACGGCTCCCTGCCTGAGCGAGAGTTTGGCGTCGGGAATGATCTTTTCGATGTCGAACACGGCCTCCTCGCCCAGCCCGTTGCAGTGGGGACAGGCGCCTTTGGGCGAGTTGAACGAAAAGGTGTGCGGAGCCGGGTCCTCGAACGCCACGCCCGTCGAGGGGCACATGAGGTGACGCGAGTAGAACCGCTGCTGTTCGGTCCCGTAGTCGTAGACGGCCATCGTGCCCTTGCCCTGCCGCATGGCCTCCTTGAGCGAGGTCATCACCCGCTCGCGGGCCTCCCCGCCTACGACCAGCCGGTCGACGACCAGATCGATGGTGTGTATCTTGTAGCGGTCCAGTCGCATGCCCGATGAAATTTCACGGATTTCACCGTCGATGCGCGCATAGATATAACCTTTCTTGACCAGCGATTCGAACAATTCGCGGTAGTGACCCTTGCGGCCCTTGACGATGGGGGCCATCAGGGCGATCCGGCGGCCTGCGAAGCCCTCCATGATGAGCTGGGCGATCTGTTCGTCGGAATAGTGGACCATCTCCTCGCCTGTCACGGGGGAATAGGCCCGCGAGGCACGGGCATAGAGCAGGCGGAGAAAATCGTTGATCTCCGTGACGGTGCCCACCGTCGAACGGGGGTTCTTGTTGGTCGTTTTCTGCTCGATGGCCACCACGGGACTCAGGCCCGTGATCTTGTCCACATCGGGACGCTCCATCGTGCCTACGAACTGCCGTGCATAGGTCGAAAGCGTCTCCATGTAACGGCGCTGGCCCTCGGCATAGATCGTGTCGAACGCGAGCGACGACTTGCCCGAGCCGCTCAGACCGGTGATGACCACCAGTTTGCGGCGCGGAATTTCCAGATCGACGTTCTTCAGGTTATGCACCCGGGCGCCGAGTATTTTGATCGAATCCTCTTTCATCGCACTTTAAACGTATGTAGTCCCCGGTTTATTTTCGCGCGGGGAAATTCGTGCAAAGATAAGGATAATTCGTCAATCGGACTCTCCCCCACGGCAAATAAGCCTCCTGCCGCCGGATAATTATGAATCAAGGATTGTGAATCGATCCGCATCCATCCAGGCGGGGAACTGCTCGCGGCAGGCTGCCTGCGCCTCGCTGTCGAAGGTCGCAACGCAGGTACATTCCCCGCTGCCCGCATCGGCAAGCGTCTCGCCGCGGAAACCGATGATCGCCGAATCGCCCGCATAGGAAGCGTCGGGATCGACACCCACGCGGTTTACGGCGGCCATGTAGCACTGGTTCTCGATGGCCCGGGCGCGGATCAGGGTGCGCCACGCCTCGCGGCGGTCGTCGGCCCACGAGGCGCTGCACAGGATGGCGTCGTAGTCGCCCCGGTTGCGGCTCCAGACCGGGAATCGCAGGTCGTAGCAAACGAGCAGCAGAAAGCGCCAGCCCCGGTACTCGACCACCACGCGGCGGTCGCCGGGGGTATAGTCGCGCGCTTCGCCGCCGGGACGGAAGAGGTGGCGCTTGTCGTACCACGAGGTCTTACCCGAGGGTTCGATGAAGAACATGCGGTTGCGGAACTGCTCCCCCTCGGCAATGACCACGCTGCCGGCTACGGCTTTGCCGTATTGAGTTGCCCAGCGGCGCATGGTCGTGACCACCAGTCCGTCGTGCGGCTCGGCCACGCGCGCCGGCCGCAGCTTGAAGCCCGTGGCGAACATCTCGGGCAGCACCGCCACGTCGGCCGCAGCCGCAGCCACGATCCCCTCGAGTCGCTCCAGATTGCGGGAGGTGTTCTCCCATTCCATGTCCACCTGGCAGATGGCCACATCGATTTTCATAGCAATAGAATTAAAGCGTTAAGAAATAGAAGCCGCACCACAGCTTTCGCGCTTGCGAAACATTTTATAAAGGTACGCATTTTTTCCCGAACGGCAAAAGGATTGGGCACCGGCTGACGAAAAGTTGCAAGCCTGCGAAATAAAGCGTACTTTTGCAGCACACAACAACGAACGATATGCTCAGAGCAGGACGCACCCAGCAACTCACCGTAAGCCGTCTGTCGGAATACGGTCTCTATCTCACGGACGACGAACAGAACGAAGTGCTGCTCCCGAACCGCTATGTCTCCCTTGCGGACAAGGTCGGAGACCAGAAAGAGGTCTTTCTCTACCACGACTCCGAGGACCGGCTGGTGGCCACGACCGAGATACCGTTGCTGCGGGTCGGCGAGGCGGGGTTCCTGAAAGTGGTGGACAAGAGCGTTCACGGTGCTTTTCTGGAGTGGGGCCTGTACGGCAAGGACCTTTTCCTCCCCAATCGCAACCAGCAGGGCGGCGTGCTGGCCGGCCATCGCTATGTCGTCTACCTCTACGAGGACAGCGTCACGGGCCGCTGCGTGGCCACCATGAAGCTCAAGGGGTTCATCAGCAACGACCTCATCACGGTCCGTCCGCGCGAAGAGGTGGACCTGCTCGTGGCTTCGGAAAGTCCCCTTGGTTACCGCGTGATCGTCAACAACCGCCACTGGGGCATGCTCTACGCCAACCAGCTCTTTCGTCCCGTCTCGGTCGGCGAACGCACGAAAGGCTATGTCAGACGCATCACCGAGGACAACCGGATCGACCTGAGCCTGCAGCAGCAGGGATTCGCCCAGGTGAAAGATTCGGCGCAGACGCTGCTCGACCTGCTCGAAAAGAACGGTGGTTTCCTGCCCCTGAACGACGACAGCGCGCCCGAAGAGGTGACACGCCTCACGCAGATGAGCAAAAAGGTGTTCAAACGCGCGCTGGGCATGCTGCTCAAACGCGGCCAGGCAGAGATCGTCGAACAGGGAATCAAGTTACGCAACTGACTATGAGCAAGATCAATACCGCAGAACGGGTCTCGCGGGAAGCATCCGACAATTTCGTCTTCCAGCGTTCGCTGCTGGCCTACCACGAAGCTGCGGAGCGCATCCGGGGCGAGGTGCTCGAGATCGGCACCGGAGCCGGGTACGGCATCGAGGTCGTGGCTCCCCGCGCCGCACGTTTCATCACCATCGACAAGCACGAGCCGGCACCCGAACTGCTCGCACTCCCCAACGTCGAGTTCCGCCGGGCCACCGTGCCGCCCCTGCCGTTCGAGGACGGGATGTTCGACTGCGTGATCTCGTTTCAGGTCATCGAACATATCCAACGCGACCGGGGGTTCGTGCGCGAAGTCAGCCGCGTGCTGCGCCCGGGCGGACGGTTCATTCTGACCACGCCCAATGCTCCCATGTCGCTGACGCGCAATCCGTGGCATGTGCGCGAATATACCGCCGACGAATTGCGGGCGTTGCTCGGCGGCGAATTTTCACGCATCGAGGCGCTCGGGGTCTCGGGCAACGAAAAGGTCATGGCCTATTACGAGCGGAACCGCCGCAGCGTCGAACGCATCCTGCGGTTCGATCCGCTCGATTTGCAGCACCGCCTGCCGCGCCGGCTGCTCGCACTCCCCTACGATCTGATGAACCGGCTCAACCGCCGCCGCCTGCTTCGGGCCAACACCGAACTGACTACCTCGATCCGCATGGACGACTACGCGCTCGGACAGGTGACGAATGAAAGTTTCGACCTGTTCTTCATCGCCGAGAAATAACACGGAATTCCTGCAACCGAAAAGCGATCCTCCATTTGTGGAGGATCGCTTCTTTTTTTTGCATTCGACGCTCAGGCCGCCTTTATCAGCGAACGGCCCAGCCAGACGAGCAGCAGGCCGAGGATGAAACTCAAACCGACATAGAGTCCGAAATAGAGCCAGTGCTTCTGTTGCAAAAGGAGGTACATGTCGTCGGCGAAAGACGAAAACGTGGTGAAGCCGCCGCAAAAACCCGTGATGAGAAAGACATTCATCGAGGGCGAAATCATGTGCGTCTTTTCGGCCAGGCCGAAGAAGATGCCGATCACGAAGCTGCCGATGATGTTTACGGCAAAAGTTCCCCAGGGAAAGGCCGAAAGTGTGATGACATGGGCCAATTTTCCGGTCAAAAAACGCAGGCAGGTACCGATGAAGCCTCCTAAGCCTGCAATAATCATCGCTTTGAACATAAGAGCAAGAATTTGGTTGATTCCCCTCATTTCCCAAATATAATGCCACGAGTAAGACGCAGTTACGACCTCACGTAGGATCGATGTGGCATACTCTTTGTCCTAATAAATAGCAACCGAACCTCCGGTCGTGTTTATCCGCCACCGGTACCGACCTCCGGTTCTTAACCATAAAAAAATCGTATTATGCACTTATCACCGAAAGAGATCGACAAGTTGATGTTGCTTTCACTGGGCGCAATCGCCGAACGGCGCAAGCAGAAAGGCTTGAAACTCAATTATCCCGAAGCCGTAGCCTATATCACCTCTACCGCTTTGGAAGGAGCCCGCGAGGGTAAAACCGTCGAGGAGGTCATGAAAGGGGCCGCCAACGTGCTCAAGAAAAGCGACGTAATGGAAGGCGTCGCCGACATGATCGACCTGCTTCAGGTCGAAGCCGTGTTCACCGACGGCTCGCGTCTGGTGAGCATCCACCATCCGATTAAGTAATTATCAAACAAGCAAATCATGAGTACACCGAATTCCGGCCCTGCAAACGACAAGCAGGAGCAGGCACAAACGCAATCGCAGTCCCAACCGCATACGCAGCAACAATCGCAGGGACAACAAGGACAGCAAGGACAAAAAAATCAGCAAGGACAACAGTCCGTTTCCGGACTCTATCCGAACCAGCCGGGCTTCCAGCCTCAGCAGACGGTCAACGTGGGCGGCGAGATCCTTTCGAGCGAACCGATCGAGTTCAACCTCGGACGCCATACCGCCAAACTGACGGTCCGCAATACGGGCGACCGGCCCATTCAGGTCGGCTCGCATTTCCACTTTTTCGAGGTCAACCGCTACCTGGAGTTCGACCGCAACGCCGCTTTCGGCTGCCACCTGAACATCCCCTCGACCACCGCCATCCGCTTCGAACCGGGCGACCAGAAAGAGGTCGAGGTCGTGGCCTACTCCGGTAAGCGCCGCGTGATCGGTTTCAACGGGCTGGTCATGGGCTACACGGGCGACGAGGATGCGCCCACCTATTTCCCGGCTCGCGTCAAGGCCGTCGAAAGAGCCCGCCGCCGTGGTTTCAAAAGCACGACGGGAAGCGATGCGCACGCCTCCGGTCAACCCAATAACAATCCTAAAAAACAGTAAGACATGGCAACGATCTCAAGACAAGAATACAACAACCTGTTCGGTCCGACCGTAGGCGACAAGATCCGCCTGGGCGACACCGACCTCTATGTCGAGGTGGAGAAAGACCTGCGCGAATACGGCGACGAGGTGGTCTACGGTGGCGGCAAAACCATCCGCGACGGCATGGGACTGGCGAACACGATGACCTCGAAAGAGGGATCGCTCGACCTGGTTATCACCAACGTGACGGTCATCGACCCGATTCTGGGCGTGGTCAAGGCCGACGTGGGCGTCAAGGACGGCATGATCGCGGGGATCGGCAAGGCCGGCAACCCCAACATCATGCACGGCGTGCATCCCGATCTGGTGACCAGCACCGCGACTGACGCCATTTCGGGCGAGCACCTCATCCTGACGGCGGCCGGAATCGACGGCCACGTCCACATGATCTCTCCGCAACAGGCTTACGCGTGTCTGAGCAACGGCATCACGACCGTCTTCGGCGGAGGTATCGGCCCGACGGACGGCAGCAACGGCACGACCATCACATCGGGCCGCTGGAACATCGAACACATGCTCGAATCCGTCGAGGGGCTGCCGATCAACGTGGGTCTGCTGGGCAAGGGCAACTGCTCGATGAACCAACCCCTCGAAGAGCAGATCGAGGCCGGCGCCTGCGGTCTGAAGATCCACGAGGACTGGGGCTCGACGCCCGCAGCCATCCGCGCCGCGCTGGGCGTGGCGGACCGTTTCGACGTGCAGGTAGCCATCCACACCGACACGCTCAACGAGAGCGGATACGTCGAGGACACCATCGCCGCCATGGACGGACGCACGATCCACACCTACCACACCGAGGGTGCCGGCGGCGGCCACGCTCCCGACCTGCTGAAAGTGGCGTCCATGCCCTACGTGCTCCCCTCTTCGACCAACCCCACCCTGCCGTTCGGCATCAACTCGCAGGCAGAGCTCTTCGACATGATTATGGTCTGCCACAACCTCAATCCGAAGATTCCGTCGGACGTGGCGTTCGCCGAGAGCCGCGTGCGGCCCGAGACGCAGGCGGCCGAGAACGTACTGCACGACCTGGGCGTGCTTTCGATGGTCTCGTCCGACTCGCAGGCCATGGGCCGCATCGGCGAATCGTTCATGCGGACGTTCCAGATGGCCTCGTTCATGAAGAATGCCTGTGGGCGGCTCTGCGAAGATTCGGACCGCAACGACAACTTCCGCGTGCTGCGCTACCTGGCCAAGATCACCATCAACCCGGCCATCACGTTCGGCGTTTCGGACTACCTCGGATCGGTCGAGAAAGGCAAGGTCGCCGACCTGGTGCTCTGGGAGCCGCAGTTCTTCGGCGCCAAGCCGAAACTGGTCATCAAGGGAGGCCTGATCAACTGGGCCAACATGGGCGATCCGAACGCTTCGCTCCCCACGCCGCAGCCGTGCTACTACCGTCCGATGTACGGTGCGTTCGGCCGGGCGCTGCCCGAGACCTGCCTCTCGTTCGTTTCGAACGCCGCCTACGAAAGCGGCATCAAGGAGCGGCTGCGCCTCAAACGCATGGTTCAACCCGTGCGGCGCACGCGGCAGCTCACCAAGTTCGACATGGTGCGCAACGGCGGCACGCCCGCGATCGACGTGAACCCCGAAACGTTCGACGTACTGGTCAACAACATACGCGCCTACGTCAAGCCGGCCGACAAGTTCCCCCTGAGCCAGTTACTGTGGTTCAGCTAAACTCTATCTTTTTTCAATTTCCGGGAGCATGCCGCAGGGTGTGCTCCCGGAAATTGAAAATAAACTCAAAAACCTCCCACGAATGAAAATCTACACGGAAATCATCGGAAACCTCAACGCTCCCCAGTGGAAAGAGAAGACCCGAAACGCTGAAATCGAACTCATCGATTTGGACCAGTGGACGGCTCAGAAGAGCCGCTTCGTCGGCCGAAGCCGGCTGGACAACGAATACGCCGTGGCGCTCAAGCGCCATTCGCAACTGCTCGACGGCGACGTACTGGAATTCCTGCCCGAACAGAACAAAGTCGTCGCCATCCGCATTCAGCTCAACGAGGTGCTGGTGGCGGACCTCTCGACACTTGCCCGGGAGAAACCCGAAACGATCATCCACATCGCGGTGGAACTGGGACACGCCATCGGCAACCAGCACTGGCCGGCCGTGGTCAAGGGAACCCGGGTCTACGTACCGCTCACCGTGGACAAGAAAGTCATGGACAGCGTCATGCGCACGCACCACATCGAAGAGATAACCTACTCGTTCCAGCCCGGGGAGCAGGTCATCCCCTACCTGGCACCCCACGAAATCCGCCGGCTGTTCGGCGGCACGGGTCCCGACAGCGACGTACACCATCACCACGCAGACGCGCATCCGCCGCATGCCCACGAACACGCTACGGGACACAACCAAGAAACGGAACACCCCCACGGACATGAGTATGCGCACATACATTAAAACGTCAGCCGTTACCGACAACGCAACCACCGTCATGCGGCTTCTGGAATTCACCGATTCGGCATTTCCGGTAGGGACTTTCTCATTCTCGAACGGGCTGGAGACAGCTGCCGAGATGGGGCTGGTTCACGACGCTGCGACACTCGAACGCTACACGCAGGACATAGCCCGGCAGGCCGCCTTTACCGACGGCATCGCGGCGCTGCACGCCTGGCGCAACTACCATCGGGATAACTACGAGGGCATCCACCGGGCCGACGAGCAGGCGATCCTCTGCAAGATGAACGCCGAAGCACGCCAGATGACCTGCCGCATGGGCAAGAAGCTGGCCGAGTTGTCGAAACACATCTTCCCGGACGAAACCGTTGCGCTGTGGCTCGAAGAGATCGCGGCCGGGCATACGCCGGGCACCTATCCCGTGGCCCAGGGCATCGTATTCGCCGCCACGGGCATTTCGGAGAAAGGACTTTTCTGCTCGCACCAGTACGGTGTGGCGAACATGGTTCTCAGCGCGGCCCTGCGCTGCGTAAGGGTGTCGCACTACGACACGCAGCGCATTCTCTTCCGCATGGGCGACCAGATGGATGCGCTCTACGAGCAGGTTCGCGGCATGGAGTTCGAAGACATGTACACGTTCGTGCCGCAGATCGACATTCTGGCCTCGCTCCACGAAAAAGGCACCCAACGGATGTTCATGAATTAAGAATTAAAAATTAAAAATTAAGAATTAGCGGCGAAACGGCTGATAAGAACCTCCCGAGGGAGGAGATTAAAGAGGATAAAAAAACACAAGATAAAGATGGGTACAACATGTAGAATCGGAATCGGGGGCCCCGTTGGCTCCGGAAAAACCGCGCTGATCGAGGCGATCACGCCCCGTCTGCTGGAGATGGGTTACAAGGTGCTGGTCATCACCAACGACGTGGTGACCACCGAAGACGCCAAGCACGTGCGCAAGATGCTCAAGGGCGTGCTGGTCGAGGAGCGCATCATCGGCGTGGAGACGGGCGCCTGCCCCCATACGGCCGTGAGGGAGGACCCGTCGATGAATATTGCGGCCGTCGAGGAGATGGAGGCCCGCTTCCCGGACGGCGACATCGTGCTGATCGAATCGGGCGGCGACAACCTGACGCTCACGTTCAGCCCCGCGCTCGTGGATTTCTTCATCTACGTGATCGACGTGGCCGCCGGCGACAAGATACCGCGCAAGGACGGCCCGGGCATCTCGCAGTCGGACATTCTGGTCATCAACAAGACCGATCTGGCACCCTACGTGCATGCCGATCTGGAGGTGATGCGCCGCGATTCGGAACAGATGCGCCCCGGAAAACCGTTCGTCTTCACCAACTGCATGACCGGCGAGGGGATCGACGAGCTGGTGGCGCTCATCCGCCGGATGGCGCTCTTCGACATAGACCTCGACCGGCAAGAGATCGACGAACCGTTAACCGCCGTACAATGAATTTCGCAGCAGCCAAAGAGATGAGCCCCTACCTCGAAGAGCCCAAGGCCATGCCTGTCGGCACGCCGGGGAAAATGGGCTATCTGTACCTGGGATTCGAACTGGACGATCAGGGCAAATCCATCATGCGCGATCTGGAGCGGCATGCGCCGCTGATCGTGCAGCAGGAGCTCTATTTCGACGAGGGAATGCCCGAAATGCCGTGCGTCTATGTCCTTTCGTCGGGCGGTCCGAACGTGGACGGAGACCGTTACGAGCAGCATTTCGTCGTCCGCCCCAACGCCTACGCCCACATTTCGACCGGAGCGGCGACAAAGTTGGCCGAGATGCGGTATAACTACTCGGGGCTCACGCAGCATTTCTGCCTGGAAGAGAACGCCTACCTGGAGTACCTGCCCGAGCCGACGATCCCCTGCCGGCACACGCGCTTCATCTCCGATACGCAGATCCGCATCGACCCCACGGCCACGCTCTTCTACTCGGAAATCTACATGAGCGGCCGCAAGTATTTCGACCGCGGCGAGACGTTCCAGTACGATATTCTCTCGGTCTGCACCCATGCCGAGCGGCCCGACGGGAGGCAGCTTTTCCGCGAGAAATTCATCATCCGGCCCGAAACGCACTCACCGGAGACGCTCGGAGCCATGAACGGCTACGACGTATTCGCCAACGTGATCGTCCTGACGCCCCCCGAGCACGCCGAAAGCATCTACGCGCGCACCGAAGCGTTCATCGACCGCAACCGTCGTCTGGCCGCCGGCATTACGCGGCTTCCGAACGACTGCGGGCTGCTCTACAAGGTGCTGGGCGAAGAGACCGCTCCGGTGAAGAAACTCATCCGTGAATTCTGCTCCTCGGTACGGCAGCAAGTCAAGGGTAAAATCCTGCCCGAAGAGTTCCCGTGGCGGTAGGAGTTCAACAACAATAAAAACTTTTGAATATGGCAAACACGATTACAATGTCGAACGGGATGAACCTCCTGTCGTTCGATTTTCTGAAAATTCTGCTGCGCGGCACGGGCCAGGTGATGTTCCAGAACAGCGCATGGACCGGCCTGCTGTTCATCATCGGCATCTTCTGGGGCGCCTATGCCGAGGGGCTGGGCGTCGTGGCCTGGGGCGCGCTGGTCGGCGTCATCGTCTCCACGATCACGGGCTACCTGATCGGATTCCCGGCCAGGGACGGCGAGCAGGGATTGTGGGGCTTCAACGGCGTGCTCGTCGGGTGTGCTTTCCCCACGTTCCTGGGTAACACCATCTGGATGTGGCTGGCGCTGATTCTCTGCGCGGCCCTGACAACCTGGGTACGCACGGGCTTCAACAACGTCATGGCGCCCTGGAGGGTCAATTCGTTCACATTCCCGTTCGTCTTCACAACCTGGATGTTCCTGCTGGCCGCACGGGCCATGAACGGAATGCCTCCCACCCACATGGCCGTTCCGGCTCTGCCCGAGGTGTTCTCGTCGGTGGAAAACATCCGCTTCGGATCGCTGATCGTCTACTGGCTCAAAGGCGTCGCCCAGGTCTTTCTGATCGATTCGTGGGTCACGGGGCTTCTCTTCCTCATCGGGTTGGCCCTTTGCAGCCGTTGGGCTGCGTTGTGGGCCGCGATCGGATCGGCGCTGGCGCTCTTCGTCGCCCTGATCTTCAAGGCTTCGGGATTCGAGATCGCACACGGGCTGTACGGCTTCAGCGCCGTGCTGACGGCCATCGCGCTGGCCACAGTCTTCTACAAGCCCAATCGGCGCTCGGCGCTCTGGGCCATACTGGGTATTCTGGTAACGCTCTTCATCCAGGCGGGCATGAACGTGCTGCTCGAACCGGTCGGTCTTGCGACCTTGACCGGACCGTTCTGCATCGCCACGTGGCTGTTCCTCCTGCCGCATATCCAGCTGGACGAACAGGAGAAACCCGACCATTCGAACTGGTATCCCGAGAACAAGAAGCACCTGAGGGATCAGCAGCCGCTCATCAAGATGCCCGCAGAGCAAACCGCGGACACCTCGCTGGCGATCGTTCCGGGTGCCGAGGTAAAAGATGAAACCCCCGGACGGAAGAGCGACGATTCGAGCGAAAACCGACGTAAAGAATCCCCGAAAAGGTAACCGACGATGCACATGTCCGACGCACTGGTCTCCCCGCCGGTATTCATCCTCACGGGAGCCGTTTCGCTGGCACTGCTGGGAACGGCAGTCTGGAAAGTAAAACGCGAGCGGAACGACCGCCCGGCAAACGGACGCGAACGGGAGCATCTTTTGCCCCTGATGGGGGTCATGGGCGCTTTCATTTTCGCGGCCCAGATGATCAATTTCTCCATTCCGGGCACCGGTTCCAGCGGCCATCTGGTAGGAGGCATTCTGCTCGCAGCGATCCTGGGGCCCTGGGCAGGGCTGCTTACGCTTGCGTCGGTGCTGGTGATCCAGTGTCTTCTCTTTGCCGACGGCGGTTTCATGGCCCTGGGATGCAATATCCTGAACATGGCGGTGCTTTCGTGTCTGGTGGCCTACCCGCTGGTCTTCCGACCGCTGATGAAGCCCAACGCTTCGGCGGCACGGATTCTGACCGCCTCGCTCCTGGCAAGCGTCGTCTCGCTGGAGCTGGGCGCAGCGGCCGTCACGCTCGAGACCGAACTTTCGGACATCACGGCCCTGCCGACGGGACGGTTTCTGCTCTTCATGCTCCCGATCCACCTGGTGATCGGAATCGGAGAGGGTCTGGCCACCGCGGCCGTGATCGGCGTGGTGCAGCGATACAAACCCGAGCTGCTCGCCGAAGCCGCCACGCAACCGGCCCCGGGCAGGCGCAAACTGGGAAAAGCCCTTGCCGTGATCGCACTGGCCGCGCTTTTGATCGGCGGATCGTTCTCGTGGCTCGCCTCGTCGAAGCCGGACGGGCTGGAGTGGTCGATCGAAAAGGTGACCGGAGGTACCGACCTCGAAGCCGCCGAAGAGGGATTGCACGGCACGAGCGCCCGCATTCAGCAGACAACGGCCCTCATGCCCGACTACGACACCTCGCTGGCGGGGATCATCGGCAGCGGCGCGATTCTCGCCGCCGTTTTTGGCGCGTCCTATTTGATGCGTGCCGGGCAGAAACAACCATGAAAAACCGGCTGCAATACGTCCTGTCGGAATTGGATGCAATGGAGCGGACCGCGCTGAGGCAAAGTCCGCTCCACTGTCTTGACGTGCGCGCCAAACTCCTCGTCACGGTGGTCTTTCTCGTCACGATGCTCTCCGTACCGCTCACCCGGCTGTCGGAGCTGCTGCTCTATTTCACTTTTCCGATCCTCACGGCGGCGATGGGCGGACTGGATTACCGGAAGGTGTTCCGGCGCTCGCTGGCGGTGCTGCCGTTCGTGGCATTCGTCGGCTTCTTCAACCTTTTCTACGACCGCCAGCCGGCGTTCATGGTCGGCTCCGTCGTCGTAACAAGCGGGTGGATCTCTTTTCTCTCGATCATCCTGCGCGGTCTCCTGTCGGTGCAGGCGCTGCTCTTGCTGATCCAGAGCACGGGCTATTACAACATGTGCCGGGGCATGCAGCGGCTCGGCGTGCCGGCGTTGTTTACCACGCAACTGCTGTTCGTCTACCGCTATCTGTACGTGCTGATCGAAGAGGCGCTGGCCATGCAGCGGGCCCGCGACGCCCGCAGTTTCGGCCGGGGTTCCTATCCGCTGAAAGTGTGGGGTACGATGATCGGACAACTGCTGATCCGTTCGTTCGAGCGCTCCGAACGGATCGGATGCGCCATGCTCGCGCGCGGTTTCAGGGGCTGCATCCCGGCAGGAATCTACGACCTGCCGGCCTGGAATAGACGCGATACACTGTTCCTCGCGGCATGGAGCGCCGTACTGTTCGCCATGCGGGTGTTCCGACCCGTAGAGACCCTTTCCGCACTCCTAAACTGAAACCGCATGAGCCACCACTACCTCCGGTTCAACGACGTGCATTACCGCTACCCCAACGGCTTCGAAGCCCTCGGGGGCGTATCGCTGTGCATCACCCACGGAGAGAAAGTCGCACTGGTAGGCGCCAACGGCGCCGGGAAATCGACCCTCCTGCTGCATACCAACGGATTGCTGATGCCCTCGTCGGGCGAGGTCGTCGTAGGGGGTATCACCCTGACGCGAAAGACCGTGAACCTGGTTCGCCAGTCGGTCGGACTGGTGTTTCAGGACCCGGACAACCAACTCTTCATGCCGACGGTCGAGGAGGACGTGGCGTTCGGCCCCTCGAATATGGGACTGACGGCCGGGGAGATCGAGAGCCGCGTCGTGGAAGCGCTCGAAGCGGTCGGCGCCCTGGGCTTGCGCAAGCAGTCGCCCTACCACCTCTCGGGCGGGCAGAAAAAGAGCGTCTCGATAGCGACCGTGCTGTCGATGGGCCCCTCGATCCTGGTGCTCGACGAACCTACGGCCAATCTCGACCCGCGGGCGCGGCGGCAGACGATCGAACTCTTGGGCCGCTTCAGCCATACGATGCTCGTGGCCACGCACGACATGGAGCTGGTCTGGGAGTTGTGTCCGCGCACACTGGCGATGCAGGGCGGACGAATCGTCGCGGATGGTACGACACGCTCCGTTTTCAACGATACGGAACTGCTCGAAGCATGCGGACTGGAGCGCCCCTGCAGGATGGAGCAGCCGGGTCAGCGGTCGTGCCGCAGTTCGGGACGATAACCGCTGCCGCGGTTCGGCAGCACCTTGTGTCCGACAACGGCCGTTATCAGAGCGCCTAACAGCTGCGTGGCGATCGTGACGAGCAGCGCCAGCCCGGCACCGCCCCATTCGAGCAGCATCGGGATGAACAGCACGCCGACAACGGCGCCCAGTTTACCGAACGCTGCGGCCAGCCCCGCCCCCGCGCCGCGTTCGGCCACGGAGTAGATTTGCGGCGGAATGATGAAAGTCATCAGGTGCGGCCCCGCGTTGAGGAACAGTTCGAAAAGCATGAATCCCGCCACGGCGATCCAGACGGGCCAATGGAGCTCGTAAGCCGCCAGCAGCAGCGCCATTCCCGCGGCGCAGAGCAGAAAACCCCAGGTTTGGGTGCGCACATGGTACCAGCGGTTGACGAGCACGAGCCCCAGCACGAAACCGGGCAGGATGAAGAGATTGATATAGGTGGTCAGTTGCACCGAGTGTATGATCCGGGCAAACGGCGCTTCTGAGACGCTCTCCAGCCCGAGCGCCAGAATCAGCACGGGCAGGAACACGCCGATCCCGTAGACCCCTACCCCCTCGCAGGCCCAGGGAATGCCGCTGAACAGCACTTTTTTGATATTTCCGCGGCGAAACAGATCGCTCCACCCCACTTTCGGCGTGTCCTTGCGCCGCGGGCGATTTCGCAGCTCGTTGATCTCGACATCCTTACCCAGAAAGTACTGCACGGCGCGCTCCGCTTCGCCGTCCCGGTCGCGTGCGAAGAGCCAGCCGGGACTCTGTTCGAAGCGGATGCGGCTGAGAAACATGGCCAGGGAGAAAACCGAAACGAGCAGCAGCAGGCGGTTCCACAGCCGGGGATCGTCCCAACTGCTCAGCAGAAAGAAAGAGATGCCCGCCACCACGATATTACCCACCGACGAGGAGGCTTTGGCCACGCCGACCATCATCAGCCGCCAGCGCCGGGGCATGATCTCCGAAATGTAGTCCGAATCGAGACTGTATTCGCCGCCGATCCCCAGCCCCATCAGGAAGAGCCCGACGACCAGCCCCGCCAGGTTGTCCGCTAAGAACGCAAGCAGCGACGCAGCCAGCACAACGAGCGGACAGAGCCGGAAAAAAAGGAGGTAGCCCTTTCGGTCGCTCCACTCACCGAAAATTACCGAACCGACCATAATACCGACAAGACTCGTACACGCGACAGCGCCCTGTGCCAGCGACGACAGTTCGGCGTGGCGCAGCAACTGGATCATCGGCAGGATGATTCCCACCAGCGTGGCCAGTCCGGCGCCCAGCACCTGCCCCAGCGAAGCGACGATCAGCACCCGAAAATGGCCCCAGCGGAGGGGCATCGTATCCATATCGACTTTTTTACCGACCATCTTTTCTGTGTTTTCCCTTTGAGGCCAAAAAATATGCCATACGCCCTGCGGCTCTTGCTCGCTTTTTTCTTCCGAGGATTTTTGGTTTCCGGATGCAAAAAGCTATATTTGCGGTTAAAAACGATCCAGACCCTACCGAACCATGAAAACCGCAAGCAAACTTATCCTCACGGGCGCCCTGCTGTCCGCACTCTTCATTGCAGGCTGCACCCCCTCTGCCCCCGAGGCGGTTTCGCCCGACGGAAACATCGCCGTGAAAGTCCGACTCGACAGCCTGGGCGCTGTCCAATATTCGATTACAGCTTTCGAAGAGGCGGTCGTGCCTCTTTCGGCAATGGGTTTCGCAGCCCGTGAAACGAACCTTGCGGACGGATTCCGCATAAAACGCGTCCGCCGCACCGCGCGCGATGAGACGTGGAGCCAGCCCTGGGGCGAGAACAAGGTCAACCGCGACCGCCACAACGAAATGGCCGTCGAACTGGAGAACGCCGAGGGCGTGGCACTGACGCTCCGCTTCCGGGTGTTCGACGACGGCGTCGGATTCCGCTACGAATACCGCACGCCGTGCGATTCGCTGCACATCCTGGACGAGCGTACCGGGTTCCGGCTCGCCGGCGATGGCATGTCGTGGTCGATACCCGGAAATTTCGAGACCTACGAACTGCCATACCGCGAACTGCCCGTAGCGGAAATAGCCGACGCCAACACGCCCTTTACGTTCCGCACGCCGGGCGGGCTCTACGGCAGCATCCACGAAGCCGCGCTGTACGATTTCGCTGAGATGACCCTCCGTCGCAGCGGCGAAGAGCTCAAGGCCGAGCTGGCTCCGTGGCCCGATGGCGTGCGAGTCCGCAAAGGCGGGGAGTTCATTTCGCCCTGGCGGACCGTGCAGATAGGCCGCAAGCCGGTCGACCTCATCAATTCGGCCCTGATTCTCAACCTAAACGAACCCTCAAAGATCGCCGACACGTCGTGGATCAAACCGCAGAAATACGTGGGTGTCTGGTGGGGCATGCACCTGGGCACCCAGACCTGGACGATGGGTCCGCGCCACGGAGCGACCACAGAAAACGCCCTGCGTCATATCGATTTTGCGGCAGCCAATCGAATCCAGGGGGTACTGTTCGAGGGGTGGAACGTCGGCTGGGAGAACTGGGGCGGCAACCAGCATTTCGATTACATCGAACCCTATGCCGATTTCGACCTCGAACGCATCGCCCACTACGCCCGCGAAAAAGACGTCGAACTATGGATGCACAACGAGACGGGCGGCAACATCCCTGAATACGAAGCCGCAATGGAACGCGCCATGAAGCGCTATGCCGAACTGGGCGTCCATACGCTCAAGACGGGTTATGCAGGCGGATTCAAGGGCGGCTACAAGCACCATTCGCAGTACGGCGTGCGCCACTACCAGCGGGTAGTCGAAACGGCTGCGAAATACCAGCTGATGCTCGATGCGCACGAACCCATCAAGGAGACCGGCATTCGCCGCACATGGCCCAACATGATGACCCGCGAGGGAGCCCGGGGCATGGAGTGGAACGCCTGGTCGGAGGGTAACTCGGCGGAATACCTCTGCACTTTGCCATTCGTGCGCCTGCTCTCGGGCCCGATGGACTACACGCCGGGGATTTTCGACATCGATTATTCGCGCGCCAAGGCCGACAAGGGCCGGCTCAAGTGGAACGGCGACAACGAGCACTGCTCGATCAAGACCACCCTTGCCCGCCAGATCGCCAACTGGGTGCTGATCTACTCTCCGCTCCAAATGGCCGCCGACCTGGTGGAAAACTACGAGGGGCATCCGGCGTTTCAGTTCTTCCGCAATTTCGACGCCGACTCAGACTGGTCCCGGGCGCTCGACGGACAGATCGGCGACTACATCGTCGTGGCTCGCCGCGCGGGCGACCGTTTCTTCCTCGGAGCCGGCACCGACGCTTCGGCCCGGACGCTCCGGCAGCCGCTCGGATTCCTCCGCGAGGGAGTTTCCTACCGCGCCACGATCTATGCCGACGATCCGACATCGGACGATCCCGAAGCCTACCGGATCTCCGAGCGCCGGGTAACCTCCGCCGATACGCTGGCGATCGAGATGGCCGCACGCGGCGGGCAGGCCATAACATTTATCCCGGAATGAGAACACGCTGCGTTACTTTCCTGGCACTCTGCCTGAGTGCTCTTACGGCCTGTGAAAAAGACGAGCCGCTGCATTACCCGGTGACAATGCGTTTCAGCCGGATCGAACCCGCCTCCGATTATCAGTTTTACATAGGAGGGAAAAGAGTCGACGATCCGGCCCGGATGCAACGGTTCCGCGACACGCCGATCCGGGTATACCCCGCGGGCGGTGGCACGGAGCTGTTCTACTGGGCCGAGCCCGACGGCTCGCAGTTCGACCGCATCGACTTTCCGGACAGGGACCATTTCCGGATGCTGTGGGCACAGGGAGGCGAGGACGGATTTGACATCCTTCGCCACGACGGCCTGCTGGTGATGGTCCATCCGGAAGCCCCCGAATACATGGAAGAGCCGGTGTTCCGGATGCTGCGCTGGCGGGAGGGGGACATCGACGTTTTTCATCCTCAGATTGGGATGATACACAAGTGCCTGTGGGGTCGCTTCACCTCGGAACACCGCTTCGAAATGGAGTGGATGCAGCTCCGCACGCGATTTGCCAGCATGACCGATACGGAAATGATAAATCAATACTCAAACAGCATCGATCTTGCGAAAGTCCACCGGATGGGACCGCGCGACACGATGGTGGTGCGGCATTACAAAATGATTTTTACACGGTAGAGGTATTGCAATAAAAACACAATAAGCGCAATCAACAATTGCATTAGCGCTTAATTTTCAGCTTTTTATGGATGGAACAGGCATTTTATTTCTATTTTTACGGCATACCGAATAAAACGCAACCCCATCATGCTGAAAATTTTTACCCGCTTTTGCCTCTTGTTGCTGCTTGCAGCCCGGACCGCAACAGCCCAAATCCCTTTGGAAACACCCGAGAAATTTACCGGGACCGTGCTGGACTCTTCCACGGGGGCACCCATCCCCTATGCAACCGTCGTCTTGCTGGGGCGTGACAGCACGGTGATTCGGGCAGGGGTAACGGATACGGAGGGGAAATTCCGATTGTCGATGAAGAGCGGAACGGCGGTCGAAAAGGTGACCGTCAGTTTCGTGGGCTACCAGACTCTCGTCCTCGCGGCCGAAGCCGAAGAGTTGGGCGTGCTCCGCCTGCAGCCGCAGGCGTATGCCATCGACGGCGTTTCGGTAGTGGGCGCCCGCCCGCTGGTCGAGATGGAGCGGGACAAAATCATCTACAACGTCCAGTCCGACCCCATTGCCGCGGGCAGCCAGCTGGTAGACGTTATGCGCCGGGTGCCGCTGCTTGCGGTGGACGGCGAAGGAGAGGTCACGCTGGCGGGAGATGAAAAATTTACCCTGCTTGTCAACGGCCGCAAATCGGAATTCTATGCCCGCAACCTGAAAAATATTCTGAACTCGCTCCCCGCCGCGGTCATCAAGCAGATCGAAGTTTCGACCGGTCCCTCGACCCGGTACAGCAACTCGCCCGGCAATGCCGGTACGATCAATATCGTGTTCGACCGCAGTTTTTCGCGTCTCTTCACCGGTTCGGTCGGCATGACGGCCAACACCCGGGGCAATTACAGTCCTAATCTTTTCCTGATGGGTACGGCGGGTAAATTCACCGCATCGGCTCTGGTCAGCTATGCCGACAACGTGGTCAATCCGTTCCGCAGCACCGAAGAGTTTCTGAACACGGAAAGCGGTACGCGGCGCCTGACCGAGATGACGCTGCACGATGCGAAACGGGATCGGACTCTTCCCGTATCGCTCGATATGGTCTACGAAATCGACACGTGCAACCTTCTCAATCTGACCCTTTCGTACGACACCCACCGCTCCGGCAGCGAGGTGGACAACCTGCGGACGGATTTCGATGCCGCTCTGACCGAGACACGAAAATATGCCGGCTCGGACTTTTTGAATTCGAAAGAGTACTCCTACTCGGGCGGGCTTCTCTACCAGCACCTCTTCTCCCGCCCGGACCATATCCTGTCGGTGGAGTACAAATACGCCGATTCCGAGAACCGCAGCGATCAGTCCTCCGCCTACCGTGGCATGCTGGATTACGCGGACCGCGACTACCGCCTCGACCGCAGCGGCACCACCCGCCAGCACAGCGCTTCGGTCGACTACGACAATACGATCAGCAAGAAGCACCAGATTCAGGCCGGACTGCGATACACCTACCGCAACAGCATGGACGACAATCTGAGCGCTTCTTGGACCGATCCCGACACACCCACCCGGATCGACGGACAGACGGATTACACGCAGCAGATTCTGTTCGGATACGCACGCTACATGATCACGTTAAAAAATTTTTATGCAGGGGCTGGCGGTCAGTTCGATGCCATGTCCGACCGGATGAAAAACCGGGTCGACACCCGCCGCACCGACAACAAGCACGACTTTTTCAATGCCGTTCCCCATATCAACGTCGGCTATTCAAAAAAAGGGATACGCTTTTCGGTCTGGTATTCGCAAACGATCGAGCGGCCCAGTTCGAGCGTCCTCGATCCGTTCGTCGACGACAGCGATCCCGACCGGGTCAGCTACGGCAATCCCGATCTGAAGAGCGTAGTCACACACTCTATCTTTATGAATTTCAACATTGCACGCCCAAAATACCGCTTCTTGCTTATGGGACGGCACAACTGGAGCAATAACGACATGCAGACCTTTACCGCTCTGAACAGCGCCGGAAAATACGAAACTACCTACCAAAACATCGGCCGCTACCGCGACAGCAGGCTCATGCTTTGGACCGGATACTATTTCTCGCAGATCAGCAACATCGGTCTCGAACTCAACAGTTCGTATATCGACATCGACCCGCGCAACGGGATGCCTGCCCGAAGCGGGTTCTCTTATGGCGGGACAATTTCAGCAATGGTCGAACTTTGGAAACAGAGCTACGTTTACGCTCAGGTGGGCTACAACGAGAACAAGTTGACACTGCAAAGTGAGACGAAAGGCTATTTCGACAGCTCGATCAGCCTGCATCAGAATCTCTTCAAGAAAAAACTCAACATCGTCGTAACTTACAACAACCCTTTACACAAGAGACTGAAGATCAAAACATTCACGGAGGGCATCGGCTACTCGAGCAACCTGGTGAACCTGCGGGAGCATATTCGCTACGTCGGATTCCGCGTAACCTACCGCTTCGGTCAGGCGCAGCGGCGTCGGCAGCCCATGCGCTCCAGCATCGAGGACAGCAACGACAACCTGATCGCACCCGAAAAGAGCAAACTGCAACAGGCGACTGCAACGGATGGCAGGTGACAGGTACAGCCCTCATACAGAAGCAGCTCGGTTTTCCAACCGAGCCGCTTTGCTGTAACTGATACCGTTAGTATTCTTCCTCGTTGAAAAAGAAATCGTCTTTGGAGGGGTAGTCGGGCCAAATATCTTCGATCGATTCGTAAATCTCTCCTTCGTCCTCGATCTCCTGCAAGTTTTCGAGCACTTCGAGAGGTGCTCCCGAACGCACCGCATAATCGATCAGCTCCTCTTTCGTTGCGGGCCAGGGTGCATCTTCGAGCTTCGACGCCAATTCAAGTGTCCAATACATATGCCTAATTTTTTATGTCCATTATTTCAGCAGTTTACATGCCTTTCACAGGCAGAATCCCGCTGCGACCGATTTGCAAAAGTATAAAAAAAACGAGAAATCCAAAGAAAAAAAGGGAAAACATACGCCTGTTTCACACAACTGGCTGAGCGTCTATTCATTCGGCTATCCACAACACTTCCTCCACTCCATAGTGCGCCGTAAGCGTGCGCCCCAGAAGATAGAAATAGTCCGAAAGGCGGTTGAGCCAAACCAGCGCAGTCGCATCGACTCCGTATCGATGGTCGGCACGCAGCGCGGCGCGTTCCGCCCGACGGCAAACCGTGCGGCAGACGTGGCACAACGAAACGGATGCATGGCCGCCCGGAATCGTGAAGCGGTCGAGCGGTTGCAGCGCAGCCTGCATCGCGTCGATGCGGCTTTCGAGCCAGGCGACGCATGCGGGCGACAACGACGGAACATGCTCGCAGCCCGACGACCCGCAGGCCAGCAGGGCTTCGACGGTCATCAGCCGCGAGAGGATGCGGCTCAGGTCGTCCGCATACGCTTTCAGGGAGGGATCGGTCCGCAGGTTGTCGGCCAAGAGAGCCACGAAAGCCGACAATTCGTCCACCGAGCCGTACGCTTCGACCCGCTCGTCGGTCTTGAAGACCCGCTCGCCGCCGACGAGCGACGTCATGCCCTGGTCTCCGGTCTTGGTATATACTTTCATAACTTGAAATGTTGTTTCGGCAAGTGGTTGTTGAAAAGCAGCAGATAACCCCGGTTATCCACCGTGGTGGAGCGGTGGGATGCCACGATCTGCCGGCACAAAGCCTGACGGACGATCCCCTCGCAGGGCGCCAGAATCGCCACGGTGCTGCCCGATCGGGCAGCGGCCCGTACTGCGGCCAGCGTCTCCCTGCGCGGCAGTTCGCGCGTCAATATGCAAAGATCGGCCCCTGCACGATCCAGGCCAAACGTGTGCAGGCCGCAGTAAATCGCCAGATTCTGCAACTGCACGGCACGGCGCGGAGCCACGCCCCGCTCCAGCAACGCACGGTAGAGTGACCGATCCCCGGGCAGTAAATCGCTGCGCATCAAAACATGGCGCACAATGTCGTAAACAAAGGGAGAGTGGACGCCGTGGCCGCGGAAATGCCGGGCACGCGACAAGCGGTTGCGGAGTTCCGCCACACGGCCCGCGAGCCGGACCCGGAGGATGTGTCCGCCGAGCTTCATTTTTTAAGCATTCCGGCCAGCCGGCCCGTCGAAAAGGCGATCTGGAGGTTGTAGCCCCCCGTATTGGCGTCCAGATCGAGCACCTCGCCGGCGAAATAGAGCCCCTTGACCTTGAGCGACTCCATCGTGCAGGGGTTCACCTCGTCGCAGCGCACGCCGCCTGCCGTGGTGACGGCATATTCGAACGGGGCATAGTCGGTGATGGGGAACGTCAGGCACTTGAGCGCAGCGATCAGGCGTTCGATCCGGTCTTCGGTAAGTTTCGAAACGTAGTTTCTCGGCGGAATCTCCAGCTCATTGGCCAGCAGCATGACCAGCGGTTTGGGAACCAGTTTGCGCAGCAACTCCCCGAAGAACTCCGTAGGAGCCATTTCGGCGATCTCGCGGGCAATGCGCTCGCGCAGTATCTCCGCGGTAAGGGCCGGCTTGAGGTCGAGCGTGAGTTTCACATCCCGTTCGTCGATAAGCGCATCCACGGCATCGCGGCTCATCCGGAGCGCCACGGCCCCCTCGATCCCGCGCTCCGAAAAGCCGATCTCGCCGAACTCTTCACGCACCGGTTCGTTGTCGATCAGAAGCACGGCCTTGACGTTGCGCAGCAGCAGTCCGTCGAGGTTTCCGATCCGGGGATGCGACGAGACGAGCGGCGTCAGCGAGGGACGGAGCGGTTCGATGGTATGTCCCAGGTCGGCGGCAAAGGCGTATCCGTCGCCCGTCGAACCCGTAGCGGGATAGGAGACGCCGCCCGTGGTGAGGATCACCTGCGCACACTCCTCTTTGCGCTCGAAGCCCCGTTTGTTGACATACCGGACACCGAACACCTTGTCGCCCAAGGTCATGATCTGCGTTACGCGCGTGTCGTAGAGAATCTTGACCCCGTTCTCGAAGCAGTAGGCCAGGAGGGCATTGGCGATGTCCCAGGCCTTGCCGCTCTTGGGAAAGACGCGGTCGCCGCGCTCGATATCGAGCTTCACGCCGGCCCGTTCGAAGAAGCGGATCGTGGAGCGATTGTTGAACTCGGCGAACGCGGGGGCGAAAAACACGGCGTTGGTGCGGACCTGCGATGCGAACTCCTCGGCCGGGCGCGCGTTCGTCACGTTGCAGCGCCCCTTGCCCGTGATGCGGACCTTGCGGCCCGATTTGTCCATCTTTTCCAGCAGCAGCACCCGCTTACCCGCCTGCGCCGCCGTGCCGGCAGCCATCATGCCTGCGGCACCCGCACCGACGACGATCACGTCGAAAGGCTGTTTTTCCTCGATCTGTTCCATACGGGTGCAAAGATAGGAAGAATTAAAATGAAGAATTAAAAAATTAAGAATTAAAAATTTCAAAACGGCAGCCAAGTACCGGAAACGATTTGCCATACAGACCATTTTTCATTTTTAATTTTTCATTTTTAATTTATATCCTTACCTTTGCGCCCGTTAAAACGTTCTCGAAAATATGTTAAGCAGAAGATTACTTCGTATCAAGGTCGTCAAGGCGCTGTTCGCCCACCTCAAATCGGGCGCCGACAACTTGATCACCTCCGAAAAGACGCTCATGGCGTCCGTGGACAAAGCCTACGACCTCTATTTCCAGATACTGATCCTCCCCGTCGAACTGGCCCGCTATGCCGAGCAGCGTCAGGAGATGGCCCGCCAGAAGAAGCTGCCCACATTCGAGGACCTCAACCCCAACCGCAAATTCGTAGACAACGCCGTGATCCGGATCATCGCCAACAGCGATTCGGTGAACGACTGCGTCGCCGCCAAAAAACTGGGCTGGGCCCGCTATCCAGAGCTGATCCGCACCCTCTATGCGCAACTTGCCGAGAGCGACTATTTCCGCGACTACATGCAGCGCGAGGAACGTTCGCTGGACGACGACCGCAAACTGCTCGAAACGTTCTTCAAGGAGTTGCAGAACTGCGAGCCGCTGGACGAGGTGCTCGAGGAGATGTCGATCCTGTGGAGCGACGACCTGCCCTATATCGTCATGATGATCCTCAGAACGCTCTCCAACCTGCGACCGTCGCACACCGAACTGCGGGTGAGCAGCAAGTTCAAGAGCGACGAGGACCCCGAGTTCGTCCGCACGCTCTTCGAAAAGTCGCTCGTCAACTATGCCGCTTATCAGGAATATATCGAAAAATTCACTGCGAACTGGGATGTGGAGCGCATCGTCTTCATGGACAACCTCATCATCGGCACGGCCATGGCTGAGCTCACGTCGTTCCCCTCGATTCCCGTCAAGGTGACCCTCGACGAGTGGATCGAAATCTCGAAATACTACTCCACGCCCGGCAGCAGCACTTTCATCAACGGCGTACTGGACAAGATCGTCGAGTCGCTCACCGAGGAGGGACGCATCGAGAAATCAGGCCGCGGTCTGATCTGACGTCATGCGTGCGCTTTCGCTCGCAGTGCTTGTACTGCTCTGCGCCGCCTGCCGCCAGCGGCCCGCGCCGAGGGAATACAAAGGCCGGATTATCACGCTCACGGACTCGATTCTCACCGCGGGCGGCACGGACACCATCCGTTTCGGACGCCTCGGTTCGGGCGAAATCGCTTCGCTCGGCTTCCGGCTCTCGAACACCGCCTCGCGGCCCGTGGCCGTCGTCACATATGCCCGCAACTGCGGATGCACGACTTTGGAATTTGATTCCGAGCCGATTGCGCCGGGCCAGGCGCGGCAGCTGACGCTCCTCTTTGACTCGCGCGGCCAGCACGGCTGGCAATTGAAGACCGTCGATTTGACCCTTTCGGGCGCTCCGCGTCCCCTGCGGTTGTTTGTCGAAGCGGAAATCGAGTAAAGTCTTGCATTTCCGCCAATAATTCCTATCTTTGCAGCGTTAACCGCTCGGCAAACATTCAAAAAACGAAAGAATATGATTAATTTTCTTCAGGCGGCTCCCATCGAACCCCAGCCGGGATTCATGCAGCAGTACAGTTTCATCATCATGATCGGCCTGATGGTGCTGGTCCTTTGGCTCTTCATGTGGCGTCCCGAAGCCAAGCGCCGCAAGGCCATGCAGGCTTTCCGCGAGGGGCTGAAAAAGGGCGACAAGGTCATCACCGCCGGCGGCATCTACGGCGTGGTCAAGGAGATCAAGGAGACCACGCTCCTGATCGAGGTGGACGGCAACGTAACGCTGCGTATCGACAAGAACATGGTCGTGGCGGACAACAGCGACCTGCAACGCCAGTAGTCGGATAAACAGCGTCTACGGGCGCACGAAAACGGCACTGCCGAGGGGGGGGGAATTTTTAAGCGCCTCTTAAAATTACCCCCTTTTCGGCGGTGCTTTTTCGTATCTTTTGTAGTCGAGAAACAATAAATTCACTACAAACGTATGAAAGAATAAAAAATGACTGCTTCCTCCTATCCCGGGGAAATCGCACCGAAAATGAGATTGCCCGGGGTGTTCCTGCCTCAATAATATATCCCGAAAAAGTCTTCAGGTTCTTTATAATTGTCTATTTTTGCACGACAATACGATGTACAACCGGATGAAGTGCCGACTTATATATCTGTTTTTCCTTGCGCTCGTGCTGCCGTCCTCCCCCCCCCTCGCAGCACGGGACACGAACCCCTTGCTCGAAATGGTCGGCAAGGAATGCCACCACTATTTCGACCGATACGAATCGCTCTGCGACAGCCTGTTCTCGGGCGATTCGCTTGCGCGCGTCCGGCTCGTGCAACTCTTCACCGAAGCCGCCCAAGCCGATCCGACCGGTGTCTGGGAGCTCGACCGACAGCGGATTGCAGGCCATGTGCGCTTTTACGAGAGCCGGAAAGGAGGTTATACCCCTTCGGCGGACTATACCGCCGAGCGCTTTGCGGAAGACTTGCTGGCCATTGCCCGCACGGCCGAAAAGAGCGGGTTGGAGGCCCTCCGGCTGCGGGCGCTGTTCAATGCCGCCTCCGTGTACCGCATTTTCGCGTGCGACTACCAGCGTGCATTCTCCCTTTATCTGGAGGCGGCCGCCCGGGCAGCGAATGTACCGCTGGGTGAGTTCCCGTGGAAATTCTACCTCTATCTCGAAATAGCCGATTTCTATTACTCGTTCAGGGAATACGCCGAGGCCGCGCGTTTCTACCGCCTGATCGCCGAAGACGAGGAGATGATTGCGGACAATCACCGGCTCTATCCGGCACTCAACGGACTGGGGTTGTGCTACCGCAGCGAAGCCGATTTCGAAAGGTCCGACTCCTGTTTTCTTCGCATACTGGAGCTCTCGGCGCCCATCGGGGAGGACCGGTATGTCTGGGAGGGTATCGCGGGCGGAAATGTCGGCTACAATTTCTACCTGCGGGGCGATAACGACCGGGCACTCGCCTGGATGGAGCCTGCGCTGGCGAAGATGAAGCGCCCCAACGACGACCCGTTCGCCGCAAGCCTGGCTGCAAAAATCGCAGACATTTACTTGCAGCGCGGTGATCTGACCAATGGCGGGAACTTCCTGCACAGGGCGCTCGATTTCCACCGCCGCACGCGCCTGCCGCAAAAGGACAGTCGCCTGCTGGAGGTGGAGACCCGCTACCAAACGCTGCGCGGCGACCGGCGCAAAGCCGACGCCTGCCTCGATGCTGCACTCCGCGCCAAAGAGCGCGAGCAGGAGGCGTTCAGCGGGCTGGTGCTGCGGCGCCTGGAACAACAGTTGCGCGCCGCCGACCGCAAGGTGCACGAACAGGAACTCGGCACGGAAAAGATCCGCAGCAGAATGTACCGCCGGACAGCCCTGCTCGTCTCTGTCGCACTGGGCGTGATCCTGCTGCTGCTGGTTCTGGTTTGCGTCTACTACCGCCGTACGCGGACCGCCTACCGGGAACTGGTGCGCAAAAGCCAGCGGTGGGCCGGGGTGGAAGCGGAACGCGGGGCCGCTGTTTCGGGAGACTGCGAGCCGCTGGAGAGGGTTGATGACACAGCCGAAAGCAGTTCCTCTTGCCGGACCGAGCCGCAGAAAGCGCAGGCCGAACCCGAAGCGTTCGACCGCACGATCATGCACGCGGTCGAGAGGGCCGTCATCGACGGGAAGATGTACCGGCAGGCCGATCTGACGCTCGACATGCTGGCGGCCGCAACCGGATACAGCCGTTACTACCTCTCGGGGGCGTTGAACCGCTGCACTGGCGTGAATTTCAACGCTTATGTCAACGAATTGCGGATCAAGGAGGCCGTGCGCCTGATGTCCGACCCGGCCAATGCAACCCTGACGGTCGATGCCATCGCGTTCGACGCGGGTTTCAATGACCGCAAGAATTTCTACCGCGTATTCAAAAAGGTCACGGGGCTCTCGCCGACCCAGTTCCGCCGCAATATCGCCTCCTGAAAGGGCGGCGGTACTTTTCCGAACAGGACGCAATTCAACAATTGCGTCCTGTTTGTGTTCCGTGTGTCCTACTTTTGGAGTGTCCCCAGCAAACCGGACTCCCGACGATGGACACGAAAGATCACCGCATCCGTTTTTACCGCGACCTGGCCGCAAGACTCCGCGACGAGCTGACCGAGCACAAGCTCTATCTCGATCCGCGGTTTTCGCTTGACGATGCGGCGTCGCGTCTGGGCGTATCGCGCTACGACCTCTCCCGTGCGGCGAACGGATTGCTGGGGACAAGTTTCTGCCGTCTGGTCAATGAACTGCGGATCGCCGAAGCCCTGCGGCTGATGCGCTCGCCAGGTGGAGGAGAACTGAAAATCAGGCGGATCGCCCTTTTGGCCGGGTTCTCCGACCGCAAGAATTTCATGCGCGTCTGCAAACGGATCACGGGCCTCTCCCCGTCGCAACTCAAAGCACAATCAAATACCTCGAAACCATGAGAAAAATTTTGACACTCGGGCTGCTCCTTGCGGTTGCAAACGTCTTCGGACAGGAGCCGAACGATGCGAAAACGGTCACGTTCCGGTTCTTGCCCGCCAGCGATGCGTTCTACGTTCCCTGGGCGGGAAACGGCGCGGAGCTGGAGCGGCTGTACGTTTTGGTGGACAGCTGTCGGGCGGAAATAGCCGCAGGTTCGATACCCTTGTATGTGGACGGCTACTGCGCCTCGCTGCCGACCGTGCGGGAAAATCTCCGCACGGCCCGTGTCCGCGCCAACCGCGTCAAATCGGAACTGATTACGGTGAAAGGGCTCGAAGAGGCCCATTTCATTACCGCCAACCATGCCGTACCCTGCGACGGCAGGCGGGATGTGGTGGTCGTTACGCTGCGCATTCCGGCCGGGGAACCGCAGGCGGTCGTGCCGGAGGAGCCCCGCAAGGAGGAGCCCGCCGAGGTCGTCTCCCCTCCGCATCCTGCGGCCAAACCGGAGCCTGCGGCCGAGCCCGCGCCCGCGCTTGCGGCAACGTCCGAACCAGCCGCCGCACCTGCCAAACCCTACTGCGTGGCCGTGCGGACGAACGTGCTCTACGACGCGCTGCTGCTGCCGACGCTTGGGGTGGAGTGGCGCCTGACCCGCGATGCGGGGATCAAACTCGACGGCAGCCGCTCATGGTGGGGCGACCGGCATGGCAAGGTGCAGAAAATCTGGCTCCTCAGCCCCGAGGTGCGGTGGTATCTGCTCCGTGACAAGCGCTTTTACGCGGGCGTGTCGGCCAATTTCGGCCGGTTCAATCTTTACCGGTACGCCCTCGGCGGCATCGTGTCCAAACAGACGGGCTATCAGGGTTCGCTGTGGGGCGCGGGGTTGACAGTGGGCTACCAGCTGCCGCTTTCGCGCCGCTGGGCGGTCGATTTCAACCTCGGACTGGGCTATACCCGCTTCGAATACGACACGTTCGGCATCACCAACCGCGTGCGGGTATACAAGGAGCGAGACCGAAGCCGGAATTGCTGGGGGCCGACGCAGGCAGGCATATCGCTCGTGTGGACAATAGGCGGAAAACGATAACAATTTCTCAGATAATGAATATGAAAACGACGACAACGAAGCAAACTCTGGACTGCCCCGGCGCGGGCGGCAGCCCGTTCACGGCGCGCGCGAAACGAATTGCAACCGGCGTACTGACCGCCGCCGCGCTGCTGTCAACAGCCTGCGGCAACGACGATTCCGGCGGCGACCCCTACGTGACGATCTCTCCGGCAACGGCTGCCATCGCTTTCAGCGCCGAGGCCGCCGAAAGTTACACCTACAAAGTCTCTACCAACCAGCCCGTCTGGCTGCCGATCACCGACCAGTCGTGGTGCAAGGTGGAGATGAATCCCTCGGAGGGAACCTTTACCGTCACGGCCCTGCCCAACGACAAGACGGCGGCGCCTCCTCCCGCGACGATCACCGTCACGGCCGGCAAGGCGGCCCCGGTGACGATCAACGCGACGCAGGAGGCCGCAGCCGAATGCGACGTGTATGTTTCGGGCTCGTACCAGACCGCGGATTACAATACGTTCGCCTGCTATTGGAAGAACGGCGTGCAAAAGGCCCTCCCCGTTCCCTCGGGAACGGTCGACAGCCATTGCACGTCGATCGCCGCTTCGGGCGGTTCGATTTATCTGTCGGGCAACATGGGCGGTACGGGATGCTACTGGAAAGACGGCGAGGTCCATATCGCCGGACAACTCTACATCTCGGCTTTGGGTTACTCAGCCAATATCGCTACCTATTGGAAAGACGGCAATGCGAAATCCCTCACCGCACCCGTCACCACGAATGAATCCGACGCCATGTGTATGGCCTGTTCGGGCGGCTCGGTCTATATCGGCGGCTGTTACTCATCGGAGGGTGTGAGGTACCCCTGCTATTGGGTCGGCGAAGCGTGTACGCCGCTGACCGACGTGCCGCAGGGGATGGATGACTGCTCGGTTCAGTCGATAGCGGTCGTGAACGGAACGGTTTACGCCGCGGGAACCTGCATGAACAGCCAGCGGGATGCGGTCTTATGCTGGACGAACGGAAAGCATACCGAACTGCCGCTGCCCGCGGGTGCATACAACGCCAAGGTTCCGGGCATTGCGGTGGCCGGCGGAAAGGTCTTTGTCGCGGGCCAGTATCAGGACCGGACAAACAAGACCTGCGCATGCTACTGGGTCAATGGCAGGCGGACCGACCTGCCGAAAGGCACGGATGCGGAGAATTTCTTTGTCACCGGAATCGCCGTAGTGAAAAGGTAGCCGCGCCGTTGCGAACGGGCTAAAACAGCAAATTATGAAAACTTATATGAAAATAGCGGCGGCGGGAGCATGCTTGCTCCTGGCGGCCTGCGACGTGAACGACCCGATCTACAACACGGCGCATCCCGACAAGGGAACGCTCACGCTCACCACCGACTGGAGCGGGATCGGTCAGGGACTTGCGGTGCCCGAAAGCTATACGGTGCGCGTGGGCGACTACACTGCCACGCTCGTCGGCGCGACCAACACGCTCGACCGCCTGTTCGAACCGGGCACCTGCCGGATGCTGGTCTGCAACATCCCCACCAATATCCGCATCGAGGGCAACGTGGCGCAAGCCGGCCTCGACGGCACGTACAACCCCGGCTGGCTCTTCTCGTGCGCGGCGGAGGTGACGATCTCACCCGATACCGACCACGCCTGCACAGCCGTGATGCGGCAGCAGGTGCGCGAGCTGACGCTGGCGGTCGCACCCACGGGCGATGCCGTCGCACGGATCGTATCGGTCGGCGGAACGCTGCGGGGAGTCGCTTGCAAGGTGGATCTGGAAAACGGGACCCACTCCCTGCCCGGTGCGGTGGCATGCTCTTTTTCGAAGATCGCCGGGGGAGCCGAAGCCGGAAAATGGGCTGCGACCCTGCGGCTGCTGGGCGTGGTACCGGGCGAGAAAATCGAACTGGACCTCGCTATCCGGTTCCGGGACGACAATCCCGGGCCCATGACCGTCACGAGCGATCTGACGTCCGCCCTGGCGGGATTCAACGACGACAAGCGTACGCCCCTCACCCTGGACGGCCGCGTGGTCGAAACCCCGTCGGAAGCCGGATTCGCGGGGACGATCGACAACTGGACGCCCGTTACCGGCAGCGGGGCGGCCGACTGACAAAATCAAATCTATTCACATAACCAATTCGAGAAAATCATGAAAGCATCTCCTCTTTTTGCAACCCTTATCGCCACGCTGGCTCTCTGTTCGTGCGACAAGAACGACACGCTCCCGCGCAACGACGACGGAGCGGTCCGGTTCAGCTCCGGAATCGACGCCCTCCCGCCCCAGTCCCGCGTCACGGTCGACGACCAGGGCAACGCCCGCTGGAATGCCGCCGATCCCATCGGCATCTACATGGTCGGCCACGGCACGGGCGAAATAGCGGGCCAGGCCGCCAACATCTTATATTTGGTGGACAGGGGAGGGGCACAAACGACGTTCACGGCTTCCGCGAACAAAATCTACTACCCGCTCGCCAATGGGGCCAAGGTAGATTTCATCGCCTACCATCCCCACAACGCGGCATTGACGGATTTCTCGTACCCCATCGACCTTACGCAACAGAAACCCCAGAGCGCCATCGACCTCATGACCGCCCGTGCCGACAACGACGGCGTCGGGTACGACAAGCAGGACGGACGCGAGGGCGGGGAGGTGAAACTCGCTTTCACACACCGGTTGGTGAAGCTGGTGATAAAAGTCTCGAAAGACGCCTCGGTTCCCGGAAAGGTCACGACGGTCAAGATTAACGGCATGAATACCACCGCCACGTTCGACCTGAAAGGCGTGGACGGACTTACCGGGCCGGGCGGGCCGAAAGAGATCACGGCTTATGCGGCGCCCTCTTTCCCCGGCACGAGGTTCGAAGCGATTCTGCTGCCCGCCGCGCTCGGCGAGGCCCACAGCGTGACTTTCCACACCGACCAGAACGAGGCCTATACGTGGTCGATCCACAACCAGATTCCGGTTCTCGAGGCGGGCAAAATGTATGTCTATACCATCAACGTCACCAAACGAACCCTCTCCGCCTCGGGAAGCATCCATGCGTGGACCGGCGGCTCGACCGGAACCGGGACGGCGGAATAACCTCGAAAACGTGCATCATGAAACCAATGACCACCTGCAAAACAGCCTGCACCCTCTGCGCCCTGCTGCTCGCCGCGGCCTGCGGCAAGGAGGAGTTCGCCGTCCCCCCCCCGGCCGGCGGCGCACCGCAGGAGATACGCTTCGAAATCGCCATAGCCACAGCCGCTGCCACGCCCTGCGGCGCATCCACCCGCGTGGCGACGAACACGGATTTCACCTCCTCTTTCACCGCCGGCGACCGCGTGGGCCTCTTCATCGTCAAGGGCGATGGCGCCCTGCAATCGGCGGGCAACTGGGTTGACAACGCCCCGATGACTTTCGACGGCACCACGTGGACCTGCGACCTGCCCGCTGGCAAGGACGTTTACCCAAAAGACGGCAAGCCACTTAGTTTCTACGCTTATTATCCCTACCGCCCGGAGGGTGTAGACCCGCTGGCAATGCCTTTTACCGTCCAGACGGACCAAAGCACTACGGGACTTTCGGCAAGCTACCTCCTGACGGCAAGCACTCCGAACGTGGACAAGACGGCCGACCCCGTGTCTCTCACGTTCCGTCACAAGCTGGCGCTGGTGCGGGTGAAGCTCGCCGACGGCCCCGCCGACAAGGACAAGGCGCCCCGCCCGGCGGACGTCGTGACGCTCAAAGGGAGGCAACCGTCCGCCACGCTCAACCTGGCGACGGGCGACGTCGCCACCTCCGGCGCAGCCACCGACATCCGGATGCACTACAACTCCGCCGAAAAGTGCTGGTACGCCCTCGTCCCCCAGCAGAACGTCCCGCAGGGCAGCGTACTCCTCACGTTCGAATGGACCTACCTCACGACCCTCTCGCACCGCCCGTCCCGCAGTTTCAACCTGATCCGGAGCGAGGTGAAGCCGCTCGACCTGACCATCGACGTCAACCTGACCGTCGACCCAAACCATGTATACAAGGTCGGCGACATCTATCCCTACGTGGGTTTCAGCGGCAAAAAAGGTGTAGTCTTCGAGGTGAGCAACGGCGGCAAGTCGGGCAAGATCGTCGGCCTGAGGCGGATGGAAGGGGTTCTTGTATGGTCGACGGAACTCGTCTTTACCAATATAAGCGATGACGATAACGGGCGCGTGAATATGGAAGGCTTCCGCAAGCGGGACGGCAAATTCGAAAAGTATCCGGCAATGAAGTGGGTGGACGGTCTGAATCGGCAGGGAACAACCTACGGAGCCCAGTCCACCGGAGTTTGGTATCTGCCGGCACTGAACGAAATGAGAGCGGTATGTAGTGAACAGAACCGGGAAATTCTGACCCCGGTATTGAAAGAGCTCGGGATAGAAAATCCCTTTCCTGAGTATAAGTTTGCCTGGACTTCAACAGATTGGACGAATATCAATGTAGCGACAGTTCATTTAGAAAACGGGCTGGGGATGGCTCTGAGTAAAGACGACGCTGTAACCAATTGTACCTGGCCCGTCATGGCCTTCTGACCGCTGCGGTATCACCGGATTATTGTCTTCCCGCCAGATCGAGAGGGCTGAGGCGCGCTGAGCAAAAAAGGGTCATCTTGGGGCCAAAGATTCTGCAAAAAATAAGCGTTCTTTGCGGATCTTCATATCTTTGCACCCGCAAACAACACACAAACCAATGACCGCAAAAATAGTTTACCCCTGTGAGGGCACCTGCTCGCGGCAGATCGACATCGAACTCGAAGAGGAGATAATCCGCAGCGTCGCGTTTACGGGCGGCTGCCACGGCAACCAGCAGGGCATCGCCGCGCTGGTGCGCGGCATGACGGCTGCCGAAGCCATCGAGAGGCTGGCAGGCATCGACTGCCGCGGCAAGGGCACCTCGTGTCCCGACCAGCTGGCCCGTGCGCTCGGGCAGGCGCTCGAAGCAAAGAGGTGATCGGCAGGCCGAAAAGCCAATCGGACCGCCCCTGCGCGCAACTCGGGCAGGGATTTTGCACGGTATAGCGGTATAAAACCGTATAGTCATGTATTTCCTGTGGTATGTTCTGATCGGCCTGGCTGCCGGAATGATCGCCCGATTTCTGGTTCGGGGCGACCGTCGCACGCTCTTCATCTATCTGATCGTCGGCGTGGTCGGGGCCGTGCTGGGAGGGTGGCTGCTCTCGCTGTTCGGATTCGTCGCGCCGGGCTCGCTCGCCAGCGTGGTACTGGCCATCGTCGGCGCCGGCGTACTGCTCTGGTTCGCGGCGGCGGTGGCGCACCGCCCGATGCGCGACGTGGATGATACCGTGCGGGAACAGGCCGAAGAGGAGAATCGGGAAACCCTGGAGCTCTTTTCGGAGAAGATCGACCGCTCGACTCCGTGCGCCGAGCAGCCGGAACCGGAACCGAAGCAGGTGAAGCCCGCCGCCGGGAGACGCCCCGCAAATGTCCGACGGAAAACGAACGGTCCGCAGAAGAAAACGACTGCCGATAACAGAAAAGAGAGGTCCTGAGACCTCTCTTTTTGCGTTGAGCTGCCAGGACTCGAACCTGGAACGACAGAACCAAAATCTGCTGTGTTACCATTACACCACAGCTCAAACAACTGCTCGGAAGCGACGCAAAGATAAGCAAAAATTCGCAAACTCCAACCCCGGGGCCGAAAAATGACGGGCAACCGGTTTCGTTTCAGCGATTCGGGTTGCGGCCCGGCCCGGAAATTGCCTTGTCGAGCGAAACACCGGAACCGCATATAAACAAGGAAAATATGATCCCGACAATGATCGTGCTCTTCGTGGTGGGCTACCTCTTCATCGCCCTGGAGCACAAAATCCGAATCAACAAATCGGCCGTTGCGCTGCTGATGTGCGGCGCTATCTGGACCGTCTTCAGTCTCGCGGGGCACGACCAGCGGATCGGCACCGAGCTGGTCGATCAGTTGGGGAACACCTGCGAGATACTGGTCTACCTGATCGGAGCCATGACCATCGTCGATCTGATCGACTCGCACGGCGGGTTCAATATCATCACCGACCACATCACCACGCGCAACAAGCACAAGCTCCTGTGGCTGCTGGCACTCATCACTTTCTTCATGTCGGCCGTGCTGGACAACATGACCACCACCATCATCATGGTGATGCTGCTGCGCCGCATCATCGCCGACCAGCAGGAGCGCTGGGTATTCGCCGGCCTGATCGTGATCGCCGCAAACAGCGGCGGCGCCTGGTCGCCCATCGGCGACGTGACGACGATCATGCTCTGGATGCGCGGCAACGTCTCGGCCGGAGCGCTCATCTACAACCTGTTTCTGCCCTGCGTGGTGTCGGTGGTCATCCCCGCGTTCCTCGCCTGCCGTTACATTTCGAACACCGACACGGTAGCCGTTGCGACCGAACCGCCGGCAGAGGAGCTTCCGGCAGGAATCGGACCGCGGCTGAGCCGCCTGATCCTCATCACGGGCGTTGCGAGCCTGCTGTTCGTGCCCCTCTTCAAGGAGCTGACCGGGCTGCCGCCCTACATGGGCATGATCATTTCGCTGGGGGCCATGTGGCTGCTCACCGAGATCATCTACGACCGCAAGCAAAACATGGCCCGGACCAACCAGCCGCGTGTACCCAAGGTGCTCAAACGGATCGACATGCCGACGATCCTCTTCTTTCTGGGAATCCTGATGGCCGTGGCGGCGCTTCAGTCCGCAGGCGTACTGACCGACATGGCGCAGTGGCTCGATAAGCAGGTCCACGAGGTGTTCGCCATCACGGGCGTGATCGGGCTGCTTTCGTCGGTGGTGGACAACGTACCGCTGGTGGCCGCCTCGATGGGCATGTACCCCATTGCGGATGCCGCCTCGATTGCGGCGAGCAGCGACCCGGCATTCATGCGGTCGTTCGTCGCCGACGGCCTGTTCTGGCACCTGTTGACCTACTGCGCCGGCGTGGGCGGCAGCCTGCTGATTATCGGCTCGGCGGCGGGCGTGGTGGCGATGGGGCTGGAAAAGATCAATTTCACCTGGTATTTCAAGAAGATCTCCCTGCTGGCTTTCGCAGGTTACCTGGCGGGTATCGGGGTGATCTGGCTCGAACACCTCATCGGATTCTGATTCAGGCTACCGCCGCGCATTCTCTTCCAGAAACGGAGCGTACATCATCAGGGCGTCGTTGCGCGTGACGAACTGCACGTCGACGCACCGACCCCGGTCGTCGTACACCTCGCGGTAAAGTTCGTTGCGGCGGCTGTAACCGCCCCAGTATTCGGGCGTCATGCGGTGGTTGCGTTCGACCACGCGGTAAGTGTATTCGGGTCGCCGGTCGGCACGCCACTCCCCCTCGAGGTACTCCGTGCCGACGCGGACATGCAGGCGGAATGTGGTCTCAGTGTCATTGCGGATCATCAGATCGCGGTAGGGATAGACGCACGTGGCGCCGCTGCCGAACGGCTGCGTGCGGCCGCAGTCGGGAAAAACGTCGTAAGAGTGGCGGTAACGCTCCACGACGGTCAGGGGCGTGTGCAGCGTCATCCAGTAGACGAGATTCGACAGCTGGCACAACCCGCCGCCCGTGCCGGGACGGAATGTCCCGCAGAAGAGCACGATCCCCTCCAGATACCCTTTGCGAGCGGTCGGACGTCCGATCAGCCGCCAGTAGCTGAACGTCTCGCCCGGGCGGAGCGTCACCCCGTCCAGCCGCCTAGCGGCCAGTTTGAGGTTGACGATCTTATTGTGCTGGTACTGCATGTCCACGTCCCTGAGTTTGCGCAGCAAGGGAGTACGGTGGCTGAAATGCAGGTAGGGCGTGGCGGGCGCGGAGGCTCTGCGTGCGAAGCGGATACCTCCGAAATACCACAGCGCATAGCGCTGAAGCGTGTACCACAAGCGGCCGCACCACAGACGCAGCCGCGAACGGTGCAGCGGACGAGGTCCGGGCGCTTCCACGGCTATTTCACTTTCGAGAGGAACTTTTCGCGGTCCACGACGTAGCGGATATGCACCCCCTCGCCGATCATTCCCTCGGCGTCGCGCGCACCGACGTTGAACGTCAGTTTGCGCCCCTCGACCTCGGTGAGTACGGCCGTGGCCGTGATTTCGGCCCCGATGCCCGAGGGCTTGATATGCGTGCAGTTCATCTCCGCACCGACGGTCGTGGAGCCCGCGGGCAGCGCAGCGGCCACGGCCGTCATCGCGGCGTTCTCCATCAGCGCCACCATCGCCGGCGTGGCGAATACGGGCATGTCGCCCGATCCCATCCTCTCTGCCGTGTTCTCCCCGGCGACCGTCGTGCGGCTCTGAGCCGACAATCCTTTCTCCAACATACTATCTGCTTTACGGATTCCGTTTTTACGATAAATCGAGTTATCTTTGCCGTCAAAGGTACGAATTTTCTCCCTGACAATGAAAAAATGGCTCTTGCTTCTGTTCGCTCTCGCCGCCGCGCTCCCCGGGGCGCAGGCGCAGGGCGGTCATGGATTCTGGCACCAGGAGTGGACGGTAGAGCGGGGAGACTCGATTCCGCTGATCCACTCGCTGCCGGTCTATGTCTTCAGCCGCCCGGTCGATCTGCGTCGTTACCGCCGGCTGGTGGAGGCCGTCAAACGGGTCTACCCCATCGCCAAGATCGCCAAGGCCCGGATGGCCGAGATGGAGGAGGAGTTGTGCCGCCTGCCGACCAAAAAGGCGCAGAAAGCCTACATCCGGGAGGTGTACCACCAGATCAAAGAGGAATACACCCCCGTGCTGAAGCACATGACCCGCACGCAGGGCCGCGTGCTGCTCAAGCTGATCGACCGTGAAACGGAATACACGGCCTACGAGGTGCTGCGCGAGTTCCGCGGCGGTTTCGTGGCCGGCTTCTGGCAGGGCGTGTCGCGCATCTTCGGTCAGAACCTCAAATCGGAGTACGACAAGGAGAAAGAGGACCGGATGATCGAGCAGATCGTGATCTATTACGAGGCCGGGCTGCTTTAGAAATTGAACGCCAGCCCGACGCCCAGACCCATGTAGGAGCGCGAGGGACGGAAATCGCCCTCCCGGAAATTGTCCGTGAGGTAACAGTGGTAAGTGAAATCGCCGAACAGGTCGAAGCGCCAGATGGGGATTATCAACCTGACGCCGGCGTCGAACGTGCAGGAAAAGCGCTGCCGCACCACGTAGGACGCGTCTGCCGGGCCATACGACGCATTTGCGGAGAACGGCCCGAACATCATGCCCGGCGTGACGCCCGCGTGGAATTCGAACGCCGAGGGCAGGATCGAGAGCAGCACGTTGAAGAAAGTGCTGCCCGCATCGGCCGTCGAACCGCTGTACAAATCGGGGGCGTATCTGCCGTTGTAATAGTTATTGCTGACACTGCTCTGTTGGCTTTCGCGGCGCCAGGCCGAGGCGATGCGTCCCGTGCGCCACGAGAATTGCAGCGGCACGGAGAAATAGTCGCGCACATCCTCGTCGACAAAGACGTTCAGTCCCGTACGGAACCCGATATTGTAAAAGTTGTAGCGGGCATAGTCGATTGAAAAGGCCTGCAACTCGGGACCGCGCCCGTCGCCCACGTAGAGCTGCGCCCCGTAGCGCAGGCCCAACTGGTTGTCGAACGATCGGCGGCGGGGCATTTCACGCGGTTCGTCTATCGGAACAAGCGTTTGCGCGGCGGAGGCCCCGTACAAGACGGTAAGCAACACTGAGGCAAGGAGTCTCTTCATTGCAAAAAAGGTTGGGTTCGGGGGATAAACATAAGACAAATTTCCGAAACGACAAAATGCCGTCAGCGAATTGTGCTTTCTAAATTATTCGCTATCTTTGTGGGCAAAATTTCTCAGGTCATGTTTGAAAACTTAACCGACAAACTCGAACGGTCGTTCAAAATACTCAAGGGCGAGGGCCGCATCACGGAGATCAATATCGCCGAGACGCTCAAGGAGATTCGCCGCGCCCTGATAGACGCCGACGTCAACTACAAGGTCGCCAAGTCGTTCACTGACGAGGTGAAGCAGAAAGCGCTGGGCCAGAACGTACTCACGGCCGTGAAGCCGGGACAGATGATGACCAAGATCGTCCGCGACTCACTGGCCGAACTGATGGGCGGCACGGCCGCGGAGATCCGGTTGGAGGGAACGCCGGCCGTCATCCTGATCGCGGGTCTGCAAGGTTCGGGTAAGACGACTTTCTCGGGCAAGCTGGCCTCGCTGCTGAAAACGAAGAAAGGCCGTCAGGTGCTGCTCGTCGCGGGCGACGTCTACCGCCCCGCGGCCATCGATCAGCTCAAGGTGCTCGGCGGCCAGATCGGCGTCGAGGTCTACACCGAAGAGGGAAACCGTAATCCGGTCGAGATCGCCGAAAACGCCATCCGGTACGCCCGCCAGAAATCGTACAACGTCGTGATCGTCGATACCGCGGGCCGTCTGGCCGTGGACGAGGCGATGATGCAGGAGATCACCGCCATCAAGGCCGCCGTGAAGCCCTCCGAAACCCTCTTCGTCGTGGATGCCATGACGGGTCAGGACGCCGTGAATACCGCCCGGGAGTTCAACGACCGGCTCGATTTCGACGGCGTGGTGCTGACTAAACTCGACGGCGACACGCGCGGCGGCGCCGCCATTTCGATCCGTTCGGTGGTCGACAAACCACTCAAGTTCATCTCCAGCGGCGAAAAGATGGACGCCTTGCAGGTCTTCCATCCCGAGCGCATGGCCGACCGTATTCTGGGCATGGGCGACGTCGTGTCGCTCGTGGAGCGCGCCCAGGAGCAGTTCGACGAGGAGGAGGCGCGCCGGATCAAGAAAAAGCTGGTCAAAAACCAGTTCAATTTCAACGATTTCATCTCGCAGATTCAGCAGATCAAGAAGATGGGCAATCTCAAGGACCTGGCCGGAATGCTTCCCGGCATGGGCAAGATGCTCAAGAACGTCGACATTCCGGACGACGTGTTCAAGCAGACCGAGGCCATCATCTCGTCGATGACCCCCGCCGAACGCGAACGGCCCGAGATCATCAACGCCCGCCGCCGCGAACGCATCGCCAAGGGTTCGGGCACGACGATGGCCGACGTGAACCGGCTGATGAAGCAGTTCGAGGACACGCGCAAGATGATGAAAGCCGTGGCCGGCGGCGGCATGAAAATGCCCAAGATGCCGGGGATGCGGCGGTAGCTGAATTTGCGACTTGCAGGATCGGGATTTTTAGAAAAAGACTCGTCCCCGGCAGCGTATCGCTGTCGGGGACGAAAAATTCAACCCGGAAATTCGGGCGCTTCCGATTCCTGTCTGACCGGGAATTTCCGTCCTTTAGAATTCCGATTTGGCAAAGGCTTCTTCCATCCATTTGACGAGTTCCCCGCTCTGCTTCCGATCGTAGCCGGTGCGGCTTACATAATCGCCCTTTCTGTTATAGAAAAAAAGGATCGTAGGGACCTCTTGTGCACCATACTCATCCCGAAAACCGTAGCAATTTTCATAAGAACCGGTATCCTCGTCACGCATCACGACATAGCGCTCGTATCGTCCCTCGTAGGCTTTCAACAGCGTATGCCAGGCATTGAACAAAGATCGGGAGGGAACGCAACCAAAATCGGACAGGATCAACACGACTACCGGCTTGTCTACGATGGGAAGCAGCGCACGCAGATTAGCCACACTTATAGTTCGGTATTCCAGTCTTTTCTCCTTTCTTTTTGCCAGCAACTGAGAGCGTTCGATAAAATCGACCGATATCATGGTTTGAGTTCTTACCGTGCTGTTTTTCGATCTTCCCGGCGTCCACTTGGGAGCTGATCTCATGACACGATAAACCTCTTCGGTCAATGAATTGTCGGGGGAACGTACACATTTGAAATTGGACAGGGAGCCGTCTTTTTCCACAACGAACTGAACAAAAACTTGAGTCGATTCCGGCTGTCGTTCAAACGTATGTTGTCTTCCACCCACTCCGAAAACCGGGTCGTGCAATTCAGAGAGCCTTGGAACCGGAGCCCTTCGACCATCACCGGCCAATAAATATCGTTGTCCTCACTATCTTGTTGCGCGAAAGATACGTGCGCAAACAAAAAGCCTGCAAGCAGAATTACGATTCTTTTCATAACAGCGATCATTTACTCCGTCCAGCCGTTGCGGCGGACTTTCGCAGGGTCCCATTTCTCTTTCGGTGCCGGGGTTTCGGCCGGGTAGCCTAACGGAATGACATTGAGCGGCACAACGCTCCGGGGCAAACCGAGGACATTGCGCAGGGCCCGTACCCGGTCCTCATAGGAGTAGACCCCGGTCCAGACGGCGCCCAGCCCGATGGCATGGGCGGCCAGCAGCAGATTCTCGGTAGCGGCTGCGGCATCCTGCACCCACCAGCCGTGATTCGACGCCCCGCCCGATTCGGTCAGCACCCCGCACACCACCACGGCCAGCGGAGCCCGGGCCGCCATTTTGGCATAAGGCAGCGAATCGGCCAGCTGCGCGAGCAGTTTCGGATCGTCGACCACAACGAATGCCCACGGCTGTCGGTTGCGGGCCGAGGGAGCCGCCATCGCGGCCCGCAGGAGCAGTTCGACCGTGTCGGCGCTGACCGCACGCTGCTCGAAAGAGCGGATGCTCGTGCGCGAAGCGATCGCATTCAGCACAGCCTCTCCGCTATCCACGGTGCGATTCTGGGCGCACGAGACGACGAGAAGAGCCGCCAGCGCACCCGCCAACAATTTCCCTGTTTTCATAACCACATCTTTTTTCGGTTCGGACAAATATAGGCAAAATTCCTGAAAACGTCCTCGCAAAGAGATCGCTTGCAGGCAAATTTATCGTCCCGAGGGTTGCACGCGGCGCTTTTTATCGCTACCTTTGTCCGGATAGATCACTTTTGAACCATGCATAAATCGGGCTTTGTTAACATCATCGGCAACCCCAACGTCGGCAAATCGACGCTGATGAACGCCCTGGTCGGCGAAAAACTCTCCATCATCACCTCCAAGGCGCAGACCACGCGCCACCGCATCATGGGCATCGTCTCGGGCAAGGAGTTCCAGATCGTCTACTCCGACACGCCGGGCATACTCAAACCCGCCTACAAGTTGCAGGAGTCGATGATGAAATTCGTCACGGGCGCCCTGACCGATGCCGACATCATCCTCTACGTGACCGACACGGTGGAGCAGGGCGACCGCTCGTCGGAGGTCGTCGAGCAGATTCGTTGCAGCGGCATTCCTACGATCGTTGTCATCAACAAGATCGACCTCACGACACCCGAAGCGCTCGACACGCTGGTCGAAAAATGGCAGCAGGAGCTGCCCCAGGCGCGGATCGTCCCCGCGTCGGCCAAGGAGCATTTCAACATCGAGGGGCTTTTCCGCACCGTGCTCGACCTGCTGCCCGAGGGTCCGGCGTTCTACCCCAAGGAGACGCTCACGGACAAGACGCTGCGTTTCTTCGCCTCGGAAATCATCCGCGAGAAGATACTCAAATTCTACGACAAGGAGATACCCTATTGCACCGAGATCGTGATCGAAAGCTACAAAGAGGAGCCCGCGATCGATCGCATCGCCGCCACGATCTACGTCGCGCGCGACTCGCAGAAAGGCATTCTGATCGGTCACAAGGGTGAGAAACTGAAACGGGTGGGAAAGGCCGCGCGCGAAGACATGGAGGAGTTTCTGGGCAAAAAGGTCTTTCTCGAACTCTTCGTCAAAGTCAGCGACGACTGGCGCAACAACCCCCGCCAGCTGCGCCGGTTCGGTTACGAACAGGAATAATAAAATGCAGCGGCGGTACGTTAGAAAGGCAGTCATTCGGGTAGAAATGCGAAAATTCATCCTTGCAATCGTTCTGGGCGCAGCCCTCGTGTGCGGCTCGAAAGCGCATGCGCAGTACAACCGGGAGTATTTCTTCTGGGTGGGACGTTCGTGCATGATGAACAACGATTACCAGGAGGCCATCCGCACGCTCAACACGCTGCTGCGCTTCGACGAGGATGCTTTCGAGGGTTATTTCCTGCGCGGCATCGCCAAATACAACCTCGACGACCTGCTGGGCGCCGAGGCCGACTTTTCGACGGCCATCCGCCTCAATCCGGTCTACACGCAGGCCTACACCTACCGCGCCATCACGCGCTCACGGCTGGGCAACTACGACGATGCGTTGCAGGATTTCCGCGAGGCGATCGACCTGAGGCCCGACCTGCCCGGTCCCTATTACAGCCGGGGCGTGACGCGCCTCTTGAACCAGCAGTTCCACGAAGCCATCGACGATTTCGACAAGTTCATCCGTCAGGAGAACAAGGTCGCCGACGCCTATATCTGCCGGGGTCTGAGTTACCTCCACCTCAAGGATACTACACGCGCCTACGACAATTTCAACACCGCGATCCGCACCAACCGCGAGAATCCCAACGGCTACAACCGCCGGGGCGGTCTCTACATGGAGCAAAAACGCTTCCGCGAGGCCGAAGCCGATTTCAACAAGGCCATCTCGTGCGACTCGACCTACCTTTTGTCCTATTTCAACCGCGCGCTGGTCTACTCGGACACCAACCGCCCGATGCTGGCGCTCGCGGATTTCGACAAGGTGATCCAGCTCGACTCGACCAATTCGCTGACCTATTTCAACCGGGCCATGCTCCGCACGCAGATCGGCGACTACAACCGGGCACTCGAAGATTACGACAAGGTGGCGCTCTATTCGCCCAACAACGTCTTGGTTTACTACAATCGGGCGGGCGTCCACGCCCAGTTGGGCGAGATCGAAAAGGCCGTGGCGGACTACTCTTCGGCCATCGAACTTTACCCCGATTTTGCCAACGCCTACATCTACCGCAGCCGGCTGAGAGAGTTGCTGCGCGATCCCCAGGGAGCGAAAAAGGACCGTGATGCGGCCCAACGGAAGATCGCCGAATACCGCTCGCGCCTCAGCGACAGCACCTACTCGATCTATGCCGACACCACGCAGCGCTTCGACCGCCTGCTCTCGTTCGACAGCAAGTTCTCGGGCGGCAGCTTCGACCGCATCACGGGTCACAACGGCGGCCGCGAGGAGATGCGCCTGCTGCCCCTGTTCAAGTTCACGCTCATGCGGCCCGACTCGGTGCCCGTCGTCGAGCGCTACCACCTGCAACGGGTCGAGGATTTCCGCAAGCGGATCGACAACGAGTTCCTGGCCCTCTCGTGGCGAGAGAGCAACATGGCGGCCGACACGCTCCTGATGCTCGACAAGCAATATGTGCAGGAGATGAAAGCACAGGACCCCGCGTGGACCGTCCTGTTCGAGCGCGGCATTACGCAGTCGCTCATCAAGCAGTACACCAACTCGGTGAATACCTATTCGACGGCCATCGAACTCAATCCGTCCAATCCGTTCCTCTACCTCAACCGTTCGACCACGCGGGCCGAGATGATCGATTTCATCTCGTCGATCGACAACTCCTACCAGCGGATCACCATCGACTCGGACCCGGCCAACCGGCTGAATAACAACTCAAAACGCACGTACAGCTACGACGAGGCGGTGGCCGATCTGAACAAGGCGCTCAAGCTCTTCCCCGATTTCGCCTACGCCTACTACAACCGCGCCAACCTCCGCGCCCTCTCGGGCAGCCTGCCCGAAGCGTTCGAGGACTACACCCGAGCCATCGAACTGAATCCCTGGTTCGCCGAGGCGTACTACAACCGCGGGATCATCCAGATCTTCATGAAAGACACGCGCAAGGGGTGTCTCGACCTCTCGAAAGCCGGCGAGCTGGGCATTACGGAGGCGTACGAGGTGCTCAAGCGCTACTCGCAGACCGAAAACTAACTCTAAACCCGATAAATCCATGGTAGAAACTATCCAACGCAAACTCAACGACTCGCGGCTCGCCCGGTGGACGGCACTGATCCTGATCGCGCTGACGATGTTCTTCGGCTACATGTTCGTCGACATGATGTCGCCGCTGCAAAGCATGATCGAGGTGCAGCGGGGCTGGACCTCCGATGTCTTCGGCATGTATGGAAGCTCGGAGTTCATCCTCAATGTCTTCGGCTTTTTGATCCTCGCGGGCATCATCCTCGACAAGACGGGCATTCGCTTCACGGGCGAACTGTCCGCTTCGCTGATGTTCATCGGCGCCTGCATCAAGTACTACGCCATCAGCGAGGCATTCATCGGCTCGGGCGTCGAGCAGTGGTTTAATTCGTGGTGGGTCTCGTTCCCCGCGTCGGCCAAGGTCGCTTCGCTGGGCTTCATGATCTTCGGCTGCGGCTGTGAAATGGCCGGCATCACCGTCTCGAAAGCCATCGCCAAGTGGTTCGAGGGCAAGGAGATGGCTCTTGCCATGGGGCTCGAAATGGCCATCGCCCGCGTGGGCGTCTTCGCCGTCTTCTCGCTCTCTCCGTGGCTGGCCGGCATGGCTCCCGCATCGGTTGTGCGGCCCGTGGCATTCTGCACGGTGCTGCTGCTGATCGGCCTGATGACTTTCACGATCTTCACGTTTATGGACCGCAAACTCGACAGGCAGTTAGGTATCAAGGCCAAAGGCGAGGGTTCCTCCGAGGAGGAGTTCCGCGTCAGCGATCTGGGCAAGATCTTCGGAAGCAAGGTCTTCTGGATCGTCGCCCTGCTGTGCGTGCTCTACTATTCGGCGATCTTCCCGTTCCAGCGCTTCGCCACCAATATGCTCGAAAGCAACCTCGGCATCTCTGCCAAGACGGCGGCCAGCATCTTCCGCTGGTTCCCGATGGGCGCCGCAGCCATCACGCCCCTGTTGGGCAGCTACCTCGACCACAAGGGCAAGGGCGCCACGATGCTGATCTTCGGCGCGCTGCTGATGATCGTCTGCCACCTCACTTTCGCATTTGTCCTGCCGGCATTCCCGAGCATCGTGCTGGCCTACGGCGCCATCGTCCTGCTGGGCATCTCCTTTTCGCTGGTTCCAGCGGCCCTCTGGCCCTCGGTGCCGAAGATCATGGAGACCCGCTACCTGGGTTCGGCCTACTCGCTGATCTTCTGGATTCAGAACATCGGCCTCTGCCTTTTCCCGGCCATCATCGGTTATGCACTGAAATTCAGCAACCCCGGTCATGTCGAAGGCACGGCTTACAACTATACGCTCCCGATGGTGATCTTCGCCTCATGCGGCGTGGCAGCCATGTTCCTGGGTCTGTGGCTCAAGGCCGTGGACCGCAGGAAAGGGTACGGTCTGGAGCTTCCCAATATCAAGAAGTAGCCCGGCTGCGTAAATAAATGAAGAGAGGGGCTGTGATGCGTTGCGTCACAGCCCCTCGAATTTACGGGCAGCGCCCTACTCCACCATCCGGTACAACTCCGTGATCCGGTCGCACATTTCGTCCCACGAAAAGCGCCGCCGTTCGTCGACGCAGTTGGCGCGGAACCGCTCCAGAGTACCCGCTTCGTACATGCGGGCGATGGCGGCGGCTATGCCCTCAGTCGTGGGTGGAGCCACGTACCCCACGAGGCCGTCAGGCACGATCTCGGGCAGTCCGCCCACGTCGGTCACGACCATCGGCGTGCAGAACTGGTAGGCGATCTGCGTCACGCCGCTCTGCGTGGCGCTCTTATAGGGCTGCACGACGAAATCGGCCGCCGAAAAGTAGTAACGCACCTCCTCGTCGGGAATGAAGCGGTCGTGAAGAATCACTTCTTCCCCCAGCCCCTGATCGGCGATCTGCCGCAGATAAGGTTCTTTCGGGGTGTAAAATTCGCCGGCCACGATCAGCCTGCGCCCCGCCGTCTTTCCGGCGCGACGAAGAGCCGCCCAGGCGTCGAGCAGCAGGTCCAGCCCTTTGTAGTCGCGCACCAGTCCGAAAAAGAGCGCATAATGCAGGGCGGGATCGAGCCCCAGGCGGCGGCAGGCCTCCTCGCGGGCGACCCCCTGGCCGAAATTCTCGAACAGCGGATGGGGCGAGAAGAGGGCCGGCACATCGGTGTAGGCTTCGAGTTCGCGGTGCACTTGCTCGGACATATAGACGAAGCCGTCTACGGCGTGGAGGAAATAGCGGTTGAAAGGTTTGTCGGTCAGATGGTGCTCGTGCGGCTCGACATTATCGATCTGGCATAGCACCCGAGTGTGGCCGTTGCCGCGAGCCAATCGCGCGATGGTTCCGAATGCGGGGGCCATGAAAGGAGTCCAGTACTTGAGCAGCACGAAATCGGGCCGTTCGCGGCGGATACGGCGGCCGACGCGGAGCCAGTTCAAGGGATCGACCGTGTTGACCGAGCGGCGGATCGCAAGGTCCGCGGGCGGCGGCGTAGAGACCGTCTGGCTCTTTCCCGGAAAGAGCAGCGAGGGATATTGCAGCGTGAACGTCTCGATCCGGACCTCATTGCCCCGCGCCTGGAACGTGCGGGCCATGATCTCCATGATCGAAGCCAGTCCGCCGCGGTAGGGATGCGCCGGTCCCAGAATGGTGATTTTCATAGGACAAATATACGAAAATTCGGGACCCCGCAGCCGGAATCCCGAATTTTTCCGCAGTCAGGGGCTACTCGCCCTCGTCTTTCTGCTTGAAGCTGCGGGCCGTGTGCTTGCTGCCTGCAACGGACTGAAGCGCCAGGTACTCCTCACCGTAGTCCATGAGGTTCTGCAACTCGGTGCGGAACGTGTCGAGGTGTTCCTCCTCCTCGACCAGTATGTCCTGGAACATCTTGTGCGTCACGGCATCGCGGTTTTCGGAAGCCACACGCGAAGCCTCGTTGTAGGTATCGATGGTATTCTGTTCGAGCTGCATGGCCAGGCGCAGCATCTCCTTGACGTCCGTAACCTGCCGCGTGCGGAACGAGGCGTTCATGTCCACGTCGCCCTGGAGGAACATGATCCTATCGGAGAAATCCTCGATATGGCGCATCTCGGCGATCGAGATTTCACGCATGATCTTCGACAGATGCTGGTAGCGTGAGTCCTCGAAATGGGTGTGAAAATACATGTACTGGAGCGAGGTGGCGATCTCCTTGCCCACGGCATCGTTCAAAAGGTCGATGCTCACCTGGTGCTTGTTCTTGACTTCGGTAGCTTCCATAATGAAAAGGTTTTGCAGCCCTGAGCTGCAAAACCCGTTCCACTCATCCCCGGCGGTACGTTCCCGGCGGCTCTATTTCCACTCGATAGAGGCGCGCAGGGCGATGGTCGAGTCGTCGGCCCGAATCTCATAAAGGGCAGCGCGTTCGCGCAGTTCGCAGCCCACCGAAAGGGTCTGTCCGTAGCGGCATTCGTGCAGGAAATGAATATCCAGCCGCACCGGAGCCTCGCCGGTCAGCAGTTCGAGCGGCAGCATGTCGAACATCATCTCGATGTAGCGCATCGTGTTGACGTGGCGGTTGAAATCGATGTCGCTGTATGCCACGCGGTGCTCCGCGGTCGCTGTCGGCACGACCTCGCGGACCTTGCGGGGTCTGTCCGTCGGCGAGGGGACGTCGACGATGGCTTCGGCGTGCTCGCGTCCCACCCACGACAGGTCGACCGCCGAGCGGGTCGCCAGGTCGATCATCGCCCACTGCGTCACGGCGCGACCGAACTCCGTACCGGCCGCGTCGGTGAGCGTGAAATTACGCGTCGAAAGCACGCGGCCGTAATCGCTGATCCACGTAGCGATGGTGTAATCCGTATATTGTCCGGGCCTGGAGTCCAGTTCGAGGGCCATGCGCGAAAGCACCCACGAGTGGTTGTCGGCATTGAGTGCGTCGACCCCGAAGCCTTTGCCGTGGGCGTCGATTCCGGCCGTGTTGAGCACAGCGGCCCCCAGCGAGGGAATCGTGGCCCGCAGGGTAAAATCCACATCCTGGGGTTCGACCCGGAAATCATAAAGCGATTTTTCCGCCATATTCTTTCTATTTTACTGTTTTCAGAGATACAAAGATAGGAAAAATTTACTATATTTGTTTTACTGTTAACCCCTTAAACCAGTTCGTTATGGAAATGAAGAAACTCGACTTTTCGCTGACCCTCCAGGACGCGATCTCCATCGGCGTGAAGAACGCCCCCTCGATCGTCGTAGCCGTCGCGCTGTTCCTGGTAACCATCTGGATTCCCTATATCAATATAGGTACCTACATCGCCATCACCCTGCTGCCCACGCAGCTGGCCAAGGGCGAGGTGATCAATCCGCTGAGCATCTTCGACAGCAAGTACCGCCGCTACATGGGCGAATTCCTCATTACGTGGGGCCTGATGATCTTCCCGCTGTTGATCGCGTTCCTGTTCCTCTACATCCCGGGCATCGTGCTGTCGCTCTCGTGGGCGCTGGCATTCTATTTCCTGATTGAGAAAGGCAAGAATCCGATCCAGGCCATCAAGGCTTCGAACGACGCCACCTACGGCAGCAAGTGGACCATGTTCGCCGTCATTCTGCTCTTCGCCGTGGCCGCCATGATCGTGGCCGGCGTGTTCAGCGCGATCTGCGGTGCGATCAACGTGGGTTTCATCACGTTCGTGGTGATGTTCGCCGTCATCGTGGTGATCTTCTCCGTGGGTATGGCCATCAACGCTTCGATTTGGAAGCAGCTCAAGGACAACGTGGAATAATTCTTCCCGCCATTTCCGGCAAAGAGGACAGCATGCGTGCTGTCCTCTTTTCTATTGGGTGCTAATTTTATCGAAAAACGATAAATATTATTTGTTTTTCGAAAATTTGTCGTATATTTGCAGCGGTTAACTTTAAACAGGAACACAATGCAGAACAAAAAATCGCTGTTGCAGCGACTGCTGGTAATTTACATAACGTTTTTCATCGTGCTGGTGGCAAGCATCGCCCACGGATTCCTGCCCGATTTCTCCAAAGGCTACTCTGAAGGCAGCCAAATGGGAAACGACATCGTCAAAAGCTGGATGTCCGGCACGCCCCGGCGGGTCTATATGCTCTCCAACATTGCGATCGCCAACTCTCCGCGCAGCGAGATCGCACTGGACAGCGTCGCGGCAGCAGACCGCTCGGTCGAAGCACGCATCGGCACCCTTTGCCTGACCGTGGAGGAGGATGCGCCGGGCGCTTCAGTCATGGGTATCGCATTCGGTTCGATCGGCGGCAGCCCGTGGCTCTACCTGCTGACCGTACTGAATGTACTGGCATTCGCTGCGATCATCGTGTTGATGATCCTCATCATCCACTCGCTGCGGCGCTCGATCCGCGAAGAGCACACGCTCGACAAACGCAACGTGTGGATGCTGCGCACGATCGGCCTGCTGACGATCCTGACCGAACTATTCCACGACATAGTCAACTGGCGCATGGCCCAACGCGCGGCCGAGGTGCTCGCAGGCAGCGGCTATGCGGTCGAGACCGGATTCCGGATCTCCTACTCGACCGTCATCATGGGTATTCTCGTCCTCTTCGCAGCCGAGGTGTTCGCCATCGGCCAGAACCTGAGCGAAGAGCAGAAATTGACCATCTAATTCGTGAGGTGTATGGCTATAATCATCAATATCGACGTCATGATGGCCCGACGCAAAATGTCGCTCGGCGAACTGGCCGAACGGGTGGACATTACGCCCGCCAACCTCTCGATTCTCAAAAACGGCAAAGCCAAGGCGATCCGCTTCTCGACGCTCGAGGCGATCTGCCGCGAACTCGACTGCCAGCCGGGCGATGTGATCGAATACCGCCCCGAACAGCCCGGGCAATAACCGACCGAACAACCACTAAAAAATAAATCGCCTATGAAAAAATTGATGTTGCTGATCGTAACGGCATTCGCCGCGAGCAGCCTGATGGCCCAGCAGATGGACCCGATGTCGCCGATTCCGGCCGACAAGGAGGTCCGCACGGGCAAACTGGAGAATGGCATGACCTACTACATTCGCCACAACGACAAACCCAAGGGGCAGGCCGATTTCTACATCCTGCACGACGTGGGCGCCATCCAGGAGAACGACAACCAGCAGGGGCTTGCCCACTTCCTGGAGCACATGGCTTTCAACGGCACCAGGAACCTGCCCGACAAGATGCTCACGGAGTACCTCGAAAAGGTGGGTGTCAAGTTCGGCGCCAACCTCAACGCGGCCACCAGCTGGGACTACACCGTCTACAACATTTCGGACGTCCCGACCACGCGCGAGGGCATCGTCGACTCGGCCCTGTTGATCCTGCACGACTGGTCGCATTTCATCGCGCTGGAGCCCAAGGAGATCGACTCCGAGCGGGGCGTCATTATGGAGGAACTGCGCACGCGCGACGGCGCTCAGTGGCGTTCGATGATGAAGATGCTGCAAGCCGTCGGCAAGGGCTCGAAATACGAGCAGCGCAACCTGATCGGCTACCTCGACGACCTGAAGAGTTTCGAGCACCAGGCCCTGGCGGATTTCTACCACCAGTGGTACCGCCCCGACTACCAGGCCGTTATCGTGGTCGGTGACGTAGATGCCGAGGCTGTCGAAGCCAAAATCAAGAAGCTCATGAGCGATATTCCCGCTCCGGCAGCCGACGCTTCCAAAAAAGAGGTGGTCACCGTGCCCGACAACGAGGAGCCGATCGTCAGCATCTACACCGATCCCGAAATGCAGGGTTCGAAAGTCCAGCTCTTCATCAAGCGCCCGGCCATGCCCAAGGAGTACGGCAATTTGATCTATACCGAGATGCTCGACGTGATCCAGGCCTACATGACCTCGATGGAGAACGCCCGCCTGCAAGAGCTGGCCATGCAACCCGATGCGCCTTTCCTCGGTGCCGGCATGGCTTCGGGCGACGTTTTCGGTGTCATTCCCTCGCTCGACTATACGATCTTCCTGGCACAGACTCAGGACGGCAAGCTGCTCGAAGGCTATGAGGCCCTTTTGACCGAGATGGAGAAGATGCGCCGTTATGGCTTCACGCAGAGCGAGTTCGAACGCGCACAGGACAACCTGATGCGTTCGGCCGAGCGCTCCTACACCAACCGCAACGACCGCCGCAACGAGGAGTTCGTGGAGCGTTATCTGGATAATTTCCGGAAGAATTCGCCCATGCCCGATGCCCGGACCGAGTGGCAGCTCGACAGCATGCTCATCAAGTCCGTGAACGTGGATGTCGTCAACAACATCGCACAGAAACTCATCACCCCGACCAACCAGGTGATCGTCGTGACGGCTCCGGCCAAGGAGGGCATCGTCAACCCCACCGAGGAGCAGCTCCTCTCGATCCGCGACAAGGTGGCCGCGGCTGAGATCGCAGCCTACGAGGACAACACCGTCAAGGAGCCGCTCATTGCCGAGGATATCGTGTTGAAAGGCTCTCCCGTGGCGAAAACGACCGAGGATGCCGCGTTCGGAACGACGGAGTGGACCCTCGCCAACGGCGTGAAGGTCGTGGTCAAACCCACCAAGTACAAGGCCGACGAGGTACGTCTGAGCGCTGTGGCCAAAGGCGGTCTGTCGGTTCTGACGGACGAGGAGTTCTACATGGGCGAAATAATGCCTGCATTCAACTCCGTGTCGGGTGTAGGCAAGTTCAGCGCCACGGACCTCAAGAAACAGCTTTCGGGCAAATCGGCCTCGGTGCAGCCCTCCGTCGAGAATTATGCCAGCGCTATGAGCGGTGTCTGCTCGCCCAAGGACCTCGAAACCATGATGCAGCTCGTCTACCTCAATTTCACGCAGCCCCGCTTCAACGCCGACGACTACAACAGGCTGGTGACGATGCTGCGGTCGCAACTCGAAAACGCCAAGAACAACCCCGATTACCTGATGGAGGAGAAATTCATGGACGTGGCTTACAACAACAACCCGCGCCGCCAGATGATCTCCCTCGAGCAGATCGACAAGTTTTCGTTCGAGCAGTTGCCGGGTATTTACTCGAAACTCTACCCCGATGCCAACAGCTTCACGTTCATGATCGTGGGCAATGTGGACCTCGATACGCTCAAGCCGCTGGTCGAGAAATACATCGGTTCGATCCCCGCATCGAAGACGCCGATGACGTTCGTGGACGACAAGGCAGCACCGGTCAAAGGTGCCGTGACGGAAGATTTCCGCACCGCGATGCAGCAGCCCAAGGTTTCGGTACACTACCTCTTCTCGGGTGACATGCCCTACACGCTGCCGAACAAGATTGCGCTGACGTTCCTCACACAGGCGCTCAACTCGCGTTATCTGGTTTCGATCCGCGAAGAGAAGGGCGGCACGTACGGTGTCCACGTCTCCGGCTCGACAGCGTATATCCCCGGTGAAACCTACAAAATGGACATTCAATTCGACACCAACGAGGAGATGGCCGACGAGCTGCGCGAGATCGTGATGCAGGAGATCGAACAGATCGCCCAGAACGGTCCTAAGACCGAGGACATCGAGAAGACCCGCGAATTTTTGCTCAAAAGCTGGAAAAACAGCCTGGAGCAGAACGGCGGATGGATGAACTACCTCCAGGCAAAATACGGCTCGGGACTCGATTACGTCGCCGACTACGAGCAGGCGCTGCGGTCGCTGACCAATGCCGACGTGCAGGCCCTGGCCCGCAAGATGCTCGACGACGACAACCTGGTGCAGGTAGTCATGCGGCCCGAAGCAGCCAAAGCCGAGTAAAAATAGACCGAACTTTCCAAAAGGCAGCCATTTACGGCTGCCTTTTGTTTTGCCGATGGCGGAAAAAGATTAACTTTGTGCCCAAAATAAACACAAACATGCGAAAAAGTATCCGCCTTGTCACGGGCATCTATCTCAAACTTGCAATACTTACCCTTGCCGTCGGCTTCATTCTGCGCATCGTGCTGCTTTTCAACGAACAGACCTCCGACCTCGGATTCTCGTTCGGTGAGTGGTGCCGGATCTTCCTCGCGGGCGCCGTCAACGATTTCGCAGCCGCTACCGTCGGATTCGTGTTTCTGTGGCTCTTCATGCTGAGCGTCTCCCGGACCAAATACCGCAAACCGTGGGGTTATCTCATTCTGGGTATTCTCACTGCCGCATTCTGCTACGTCGCGTTCTGCAACACCATCTTCGACGAGTACGGCAGCGTCGCCCCGCGCATCGCCTCGATCGTCCTGGGTTACTGGGTGGTAACATTTGCCATCAGGCTCTTTTTCAAGGGATTCCGCCCCTATTGGACCACGGTATGGTTCGCCCTCTTCATCACGTTCTACGTGGGTGCCATCGTATTCAACGGCTTGAGCGAATATTTCTTCTGGAACGAGTTCGGCGTGCGCTACAATTTCATCGCCGTCGACTACCTGGTCTACACCAACGAGGTCGTGGGCAACATCATGGAGTCCTACCCCGTTGTCCCGATGCTGCTGGGCATCATCGTCGTGACGCTTCTGCTGACCTGGTATCTCTTCCGGCGTGATCTGGCGCGCGCCCCCATGCTCTATGGCTGGCGGTGGAAAGCCGTCATCGGTCCGGCGTACATCGCGGCCCTGCTGATCGCCGTGTGGCTGCTCGGATTCAACACCCGCTTCCAGAACAGTCCGAACGTTTACGTCAACGAGTTGCAGGCCAACGGACTCTACAAATTTTACGACGCTTTCGTCAAAAACGAACTGGATTTCAACCGCTTCTACCTCACGCGGCCCGAAGCCGAAGCCGTGGCGTTCGTGCACGATGTCTACGACAGCACGGCGGACAATCGGCACGCTATTGTCAGCGACGAGCCCGAGGTGCATCGCAATATCGTGCTCATCACCATCGAGAGCATGAGCGCTTCGTTCATGGAGCGTTTTGGCAACACGCGGCAGTTGACACCCGTGCTGGATTCGCTCTACCGGCTGAGTATGGCTTTCGACCGGGTTTATGCCACGGGCAACCGCACCGTACGCGGCCTGGAAGCCGTTACTCTCTCGCTGCCGCCCTGCCCCGGGCAGAGCATCATCAAGCGGCCGAACAATGGCGGCATGCACTCCGTCGGTGCCCTGTTGCGCGACAAGGGGTATAACGTCACCTATTTCTACGGCGGCAACAGCTATTTCGACAACATGGAGACCTTCTTTTCGGGTAACGGCTACAACATTGTGGATCAGCGGCAGTATGCGCCCGAAGAGATTTCGTTCGCAAATATCTGGGGCGTATGCGACGAGGATGCCTACCGCAAGGTCATCCGCACGCTCGACTCCCAGGCTGCTGAGGGCAAACCGTTCTTCGCCCATGTGATGACCGTCAGCAACCACCGTCCGTTCACCTACCCTGCCGGCAAGATCCGAATACCGCACGATTCGAAATCGCGCGAGGGCGGCGTGCTCTATACCGATTATGCGCTGGGGCAGTTTCTGGCCGAAGCCGCGCGGCAGCCGTGGTTCGAGAATACGATCTTCCTCATCACGGCCGACCATTGCGCTTCGAGCGCCGGACGCACGGAGATTCCACTGGGCAAATACCACATTCCGGCCCTGATCTTCGCCCCCGGATTCGTGGCGCCGCAGTACGTCGAAGGGGTTGTGTCTCAGATCGACCTGATACCTACCCTGCTGTCGCTGCTCGGCATGCGTTACGATTCGCATTTCTTCGGTCGCAGCGTACTGGACCAGACGTATGTCAACCGGGCATTCATCGCCACCTATCAAGACCTCGGATACCTCGAAAACGACACCTTCACCATTCTCTCTCCGGTCCGCCGCTTCGAGCAGTACAGGCTGAACCCCACGGCGGAGAATCCCTACCACATCGAACCGGCACTTGAGACAGATTCGGCGCATCTCGACCGGGCTATCTACTACTACCAGAGCTCCGCGGCGTGGAACAAGCGCTGACCTGTTTTTGGTATTGCCGAGACGAAAGGCATGTGGCGGCTTTCCACTGGCGTTGAACGAGACGTTTAAGTTGGCAGGTCCGGGTTTGCCTTCCGCACCGTCCTCCCCCGGCCAGCGAGGATGCCTGATGCCGAGCAGAAGATGAACCACTGCCCGCGTGACTGCGGACTGTCGATGCCTTCGGGACCGCATTTCTCAACCCGAACACATACCATCCCGCGAACAAACCGCTTTCGGAACAGTCTATCCACCCCGAAAAAACGGAAACTGCCCGAAGACAAAATCAAAAGCCCGGCTCCTTAAGTGGAGCCGGGCTTTTCATGGATAGACCGAGCGTTACGGAAGCACCTTCACGTCCGCATCGCTGATGAGAATCAACTGGTAGGCCGGGTTCTGTCCATTAGGCCCCGTGTACTTGGTGTAGATTGCCGTCAGATCGACCAGTTTGCCGTCGGCCGGAATCTTCTTCTCGCGGAACTGCGCATAGCCGCTCGTACGGACCACGTAGTTGCCGGGAGTAGCGTTCACATCGCCGTAGGTGAACCACGCCGAACCGTAGAAGAAATAGTCGATCTCGCCCTCGCCGCCGGTATTGAGATTGGGCATCTTGCGCTTGGTAGCCCACGTGTCCACGTTCTCCCATCCCGGATCGGAGGTATCGAAATTATAGGTCGAATTGGCAAAATAGTTCGGGAACGTATTTTTGTAGCCCCATCCGGCCGTACCGAACTTGCTCTGTACGCCCTCGAAGCGCACCAGGCGACCCAGATCGTCGTCGGAAAGCGTCGTCAGGTAGTTCTCCCTGGTGACCACCAGCGTATCTGCCTTGGTCATGCCGATCTGTTCGCCGACCTTGACATGCTCCTCGATCATGATGAAATTCTCGATGTTGTCGTTGGAGTAGGAGGTATTGGCCGAACGGGTACCGATGCTCACCATACCGCGGTAGTTGCCCAGCACCAGCCCCTTGAGCTTGATGAATACCTGGCGGCCGACCGGATAGAAGAGGTAGTTGCCGGTATTGAGCTTGACCTCGATGGCCGATCCGGACTCTTCGTCGTAGATATAGATCGACTTGTAGATGCTGCCGTAACGGTCGCTCGATATGACCTTACCGCCCGTGAAGATATTTCCCTCCACGGTCCACGATGCCACCGAACCCTCGATCATACCCGGATTACGCTGCTTGAACTGCTCCTTGAGGTCCCGGATGGAGACATACTCCGCTCCCTCATTCTCCAGTTCCTTCTGTGTGTAGATCTTGGCGGGCTTCGGATTGCTGAAATCGTTGTAACAACCGACGAAGAACAATCCGGCCGCAGCGATCAGTGAAATTTTAAATAATCTGTTCATACTTTTCATGCTTTAGTCGTTCGGACGTCAGAAACGGAAATAGATATTGAGGTAATAGGTCGTACCGAACATGTAGAAATACTTGGAGTCGAACGGCTGGTAGGAGGTGACGGTCGTTTCGGTGTTCTTCGACAGACGCGTCTGCTCGTAACCGCCGGTCTTGATCTTCTGGTTGTTCAGGATATTCTTGACCTCCAGGCTGAAGCCCAGCGTATAGAGCCGGTGAATGTACCAGTTCTTGCCGATGCTGGCGTTGAGCGTATAGGCCGAGTCGAATTTCTCCTGACGGCGCATGTTGGCAACGTCGTCGGCCGTCATACCGCCCGTGATGACGGCGTCGGTACGATAGATCGGGCTCATCGACAGGTACATGTTGTCGTAGTAGTTGAAATCGGCCGCCAGGAAGATGTTGTTCGACGTACGGTACGAAAGCCCGACGTTGACGGCCGTCTGCGGAGTGCTCTCCACGCGGAAATCCTTCCAGTAGACCTTGCCCGACGAGACGATGCCGCCGCTGTTGTCCTGCGTCTGCACGTAGAAGGGATTCGAGTCGTAGGTGTACTGACCCCAGCTGACGGCGCCGTTCAGCGCCAAACCGCGGTAGAGCGGAATCGAAACGGCCGCTTCCAGACCGAAATGCAGCTTGTCGATGCCGCTCATGGCGAAATTGGTAAACGTCGCAGCCACGTCATCGTAGTAGGAGATGACCTTCGACTGGTCGTAGATGCGGGTGTAGTAACCCGAAACACGTGCCTTCAGATCACCCACGCGCAGGTTGTACGATGCGTCGATACCCAGCACCCGTTCGGCTTCGATACCCGGCGTAGCGGTGTTGCGCGTACGGGGCGATACGAACGCCGCCTGGAACTCGGGGGCCTCCTGCATGAAGATCACGTTGGCCTCCACGGAGTGCGCAGCCGAGAAACGATAGTTGAAATTGCCCTTTGCCTTGTATGTAAGGTAATTTTGCGTCTTGGAATCACCTTTCGAGTTGTCGATGAACAGACCCTTGCGCCACAGACCCTCGCGCCAGAGCGACGTATGGCCTACCTCGCCGCCGACCGTAACGCCCAGGCCGCCCAGGTTGAAATTGTACGAGGCCCATGCGCGCGCCCGGATGACATGCGCGTTGTAATCGTAGCTGTACTTGTCGCCCACCTTGGCCGCATGCGCCTTGTTGCCATGGCTCCAGTAGTAGTCGAGGTTGTTCTGATAGGCGATCGCATCCGAACCGAAATCGCGCTCGGCGAACTTGTCGATGTCGAGCCAGTACTCGCCGCCCAGCAGGTCCTTGACCTGGGAGTAGTACTCCGTGCGGTTCATGCGCAGCGAAACACCGCCGTTGATCTTCGAACTGTTGCGGAAGATGTGCGAGAAATTGGCCGCCAGGTTCCAGTCCAGCTGGTCGGTGTGGCGCTCCTCGACCATGTAGTTCGAACGACGGCCCGGATAGGTTTCATTGAGCTGATCGCCCTGGATGTAGTTGGTCTGGTACATATGATCCCAGCGCAGGTGGCGAATATCCATGTAGTTGGCCTGCCAGTAAACCATCTGCATGGCAGCGCCCATGCTGTTTCCGTCAAGTTTGTAGTAGCTCGGCAGGTAGCGGTAGTAATCGGGACGCGGGTCGGGACCGTTCTGCCACGTGAGGGCCGAATAGCCGTTCTTACCGAAGCGCAGCGAGGTGGCCAGGTTGAGCTTCGAGCGGTCCGTAATGTCGAACGTGTAGTTGAGCATCAGGAGCGGTTCGTGGTTGTTCCTCACGCGGGCGTTGCGCTTCTTGCCGTCCTGCCAGCCCCAGTTGGGATTGTAGTAATTGTTGCCCACCAGGTCGTAAGCCTCCTGGGTCGAAGCCTGCTGCGCACCGCGCTCGGTCGGTGCACCCAGCAGCGAGAGGGCCAAGCGGTGACGGGTTCCGAACTGCTTTTCGACAGCGGCGAAATAGCCGTAGGCGTTGTAGTAGACCCCGTCCACATAGGAGTTGCCGCCCTGGCGGGTCGAGAGCGAAAAAGCATACGACCAACCGTTGTCCTGATAACCCGAAGCGTAGGTGACCATGGCCCGGAAACGGTACATCGAGTTGCCGTTCACCAGGCTGGCACGCAAGCCCTTGCGCATCTGCGAGGGCGATGTGTTGATATTTGTCGTGCCGCCGATACCGCCCAGTCCCACGTCCGAAGCGATCAGTCCGGTCGAAACCTCCTGGTTGCGCGTGGCGTCGTTCAGACCGCTCCACAGCGACCACGGGGTGTAGCCCGTCAGGGCGTCGTTGAGCTGGATGCCGTTCATGTAGACGTCCTGGTACTGCGAATCGTAACCGCGGACGTTGAAGCGCATCTCGCTGAACTTGTAGGAGGCGATGTTGTTGAAGATGTCTTTCGAGGCCGAGAGCGACGTGGGCAGCGCCTGCGCATCGTCCATCGTCTCGGTGTCGAACTCCGCGAACACCGCGTCGTCGAGCGTCTGCTGCGGCAGGGCCGGCACGAGAATGACGGTGTGGATGTCGCGCATCATCCGCTCCACCCGGACCGCAAGGGTCAGGGGCTCGAATTCGGCGGCCTCGAACAGCAGCGAGTACTCCCCGCCCGGCACGTTCTCGATCTCGAAATTACCCTGTGCGTCCGTAGTCGTGGTCACATCGCCGGGCGTCATCGTAATCCGCACGTTCCCCAATGCGATACGGCCCGCACGCGACACGACCTTGCCTTTGATGCCTCCGTCCTGCGCATAGGCGCCGAGCGACAGCAAAGACATCATTAAAATTAGTAGACTCTTGATTTTCATATCCTGTAAGTAATTTATTTGGCAAAATAGATATACACCGGGAAATGGTCGCTGTATCCGCCCTGGAAATTGTTGCCCACATAGGTTCTGAGCGGATAGCCGCGGTATTGCCCCTCTTTCTGCACCATGTAGTGCTGCTTGAAGATGTTGCCGTAGTATTTCGATTTGGGAGCCCTCTGCAACTTGAGCGCGCCCTCGGAACCCGTCGCCAGGTTCTCCGAGACCACGATGTTATCGAAGATATTCCACGCATCGCCGTAGGCCAGCGTGCCCAGACCGGCCTTGAGCATGTCGGTGAAAGGGGCGTACATGTCGCCCGGCTGCAACTCGTTGATTTTGCCCTTGGCGCCCAGGCCCCGGGCGATGCTCGGGTCCGTGGGGTCGTCGTTGAAATCGCCCATCGCCACGATCTTGGTCGCCGGGTTGATCCGGAGCACCGAATCGGCCAGGCGGCGCATCTGCTCCCCGACGGCGATCCGCTTGAACTCCGAAGCCTCCTTGCCGCCCAGACGCGAGGGCCAGTGGGCGACCATGAAATAGAACGGCTCGTTCTCGATCGTGCCCCACATCGTCAGAATGTCGCGGGTCTTGAAATTGGGAAGCGTAGGAACGACGGTTTTGACCGGATAGCTCCCCTCGAGCTTGAAGACGTCGGGACGGTACATGAACGCCACATCGACGCCGCGCGCCTCGGGCGAATCGTAATGCACGATCCGGTAGTTGGCAGGGGCGAGGCGGGGCGTAGCCACGATGTCCTCGAGCACCGAGCGGTTCTCGACCTCCGAGACGCCGATGACGGCCGGATAGTTCCGGTCGAAAGCCGCGATGTCGAACAACACGCGCTCCATGTTGCCCAGCTTCTTGTAGTACTTGGCCGAATTCCACGCCTTGGGCCCCTCGGGTGTGAACTCGTCGTCGCGCACCTCGGGATCGTTGATCGTGTCGAAGAAATTCTCCAGGTTATAGAACATCACCTTGTAGGGCTTCTGCGCGAACGTGGCAGCGATCAGAAGCGCCAGGAGCAAGGTGCATGTCAGTCGTTTTTTCATCGGTCTGAAATTTAAGTTTTACAATCCCCAGGAAGCGGTCTCGGTCATGGTCTTGACCTCGGCCGGAACGTCGGGGAAGAACGTGAAGCCCGTTTTGTCCTCGATCTCCTTGACGCTCGTAGCCCAACTGCGGGGCTGGCCCTGGTTGGGCGCATTCTCCGGAACCCAGAATCCCAGCGATTTCAACTCGGAGGGCGCGCAATCCTGAAGCCTCTTTCCGGTCGCACCGCTCTTCGTGCGGACCACCACCTTGAAATAGGAGGTGGGCAGCGGACAGTTCTGGCCGGCCTTGTCGGTGGTCGAGGCAGTGCTGCCGGGACGCCAGTAGGCGCCCGTCACGACGTAGAGCGTGTCGGAGCATTTCCAGTCCCGGATCTTGCCCTCGAGTTGCACCCACGGACCCTGATTGAGCGACGAGGCCTGCGGCGTGGCGTTCGAATTGTAGAACGTCTGGTACTGCATCGTGGTGTTGGCGTTGCGGTCGGCGTTGGGAATCTGGTGCCCGCGGTCGAACGAGTAGCTGAATGCCGGCGAACGGTTGTAACCGCCGCGCGCCAGATCGGCCTGGAACGACGAAGCGATCTTGGGATCGAATGCCCAGGGGTCCTTGGAGGGACGGCCCGAGCCCAGGTAGGTCTTGTGCATCGGATAGGCCACCCACCACGAACCGCGCTTGGTCTTGTCGAAACACAACGTAAAATTGCGGCCCGTGAAATTCTTGCCTGCCGCCTCGTTGTAGACCGGACCGAAATGGGTCACATAGATGAAATTACCCGCATCGAGCGACTTGTTACCCTCGGCGGGAATCTCGGGCCATGCCCGGTTCCATCCGGCCGTGTAGACGTTCTGCCCCGAATTGGTGCTGAACTGCACCATCTCCAGTTCGACGGGCTCCTGGCCCGCGAACGTAAAACGGATCGTCGCCGTGCGGTCGTTGCGGGTGTTGTTCGGCCAGTAATAGACGTATTGCGTCCGGGCCGCCAGGCTCGTGCCGACCTCGCCGGTCTTCACGGTCTGACCGCCGGGCGCCGATCGGTTGAACGACACCCACTCCTCGCCCGAGGTGATCTCAGCCGTCCAGCCGGTGCCCTCGCGTCCGGTCACCTCCAATACGGCGGCCCCCTCGGAGTCGGGCTTGATGGTCTTTTCCATATCCCACTCCACGGAGTTCGCGCCGCCGGCTCCTCCCTCGTTCTTGTCGTCGCCGCAAGCGGTCGTCAGGAACGCCGTCAGGGTCATCATCACGACGCCCTTGACCAGAGCCATTATGTTATAGTTGTGTTTCAAAGTCATTCGATCTTATTCTGTATACAAAAGTAGGCTTTGTTTCGGAAAACCCGCCCCCGGCAGGGAAATTCCTGCCGGGGAGGGATAACTTATTTCGAAAGCCGGTTATTTCCTTTCTACTATCGTCAGGTTGTCGAGGTAGAAACGATTTTTCGACTTGATTCGGGCAGCAACGGTAACCGTAGTCTCGGGAGTAATGCCTTCCAACGTGTAAGTCAACGTCTGCATATCGGCCGTCAACTGGTCCGTCGTAACCGATTCGGCCCCTTGAATCGTACCACCGCCGTTGACCGTAATCACCACTTGCGTTTTGTCGGAACCAAAGGTTTTCAAATCCAAATTCAACTCAGCGGAAGCCGATGCGCCGGGAACATTTTTCATGGCAGGAGTAGTCAAAGTACCGATTGCAGAACTCGAACCGAATTTCAGTGTTCCATTCGCTCCTGCGTAAACTTTAGCACCCGAGGAATACTTGTCTTTATAATCGTCAACCGATCCGGTAAGCGATGAAGCAATATCGCTGGTTCCGTCTTCATTCAGCGTATCGAACTGGCTGAAATCGTCTTTCCAGAAAGTAGCGACCTGCCCTGCCGCCGGCTTCTTTTTCTGCGTCAGCGTGACATTCATGCTGTTGCCGCCGGCGATCGATACGGTCATTGTCTTTACGATGTCCGCATCGGTTTCATTGGCCGCCTGGGGGGGGGTAACGGTGATCCTATCGCCGTTGGTCACAGCCGTGAAAGGAGCGATGTCGCCATGCAGGCTCAGCGCGGCGCTGGTGCCGGCAATTGAGACGTTCACATCCCTGCTATCGGTCTGATCGAAATTCCACGAGAGCGACGAGGGCGTAACGCCCGTAATGGTCGGCGTCGTGCTCTTGAAATCGGCTACGTCGGCCGGAGTTTGCGGGTAGAGCTGGGCCTTGTTGTCGTAATACTCGCCCACACCGATCAGATAACCGTTCGTCTTGGTCTGGGAGATCATCTCGTCTTTCCACGTCACCGTCTTGTAGTTGGCAACGGAGAGCTCCGTGGTCCCGTCGTTGAAAAGACGGTACTGGTAGTTGTCATTAGTGGTGATCCAGGTCGTCTCGCTGCCCGTATAGTGCAGTCCGCCGATCTTGACGAGCATCCCCTGGTAGTCGTTGGTGTTGAACTGCGCTACCGTGATTTCGGCCGGAGTTATCGTGACGGTCGTATTCTTGTCGACCACGGGCTCCACCTTGTTGATCTTGAAATAACCGCCGTTGTACACCTCCGAGGTAGCCGTGATCGGAATCGAAATCTTGGCACCCACCGGATAGGCTGTCAAATCCGTATACTGGTTGTCGGAAAGGATGATACCCGAACCGGGGTTGCCGGTATTGTCGACCACGGCGAGCAACTTGTAGAGGTTGTTACCCGAATTGTTCGCGGCAATATACCCCTCGACGGTCTGCCCGGCCCATTCGGAAAGGGATGCGGTAGCCTTATTGGCGACATTGAGGGATTTGATGTAGGTCACGAACTCCGCCACCGTCTTGGGAGTTGCTGCCGCCTTGCCGGCCTGCGTCACGTTGATCGTCGCGGTGGCTTTCTTCTCGGCGGTTGCGTTCTCGGCCAGAAAGACCGTTACGGTCGTCGTGCGGGCCTCGGCGCTCTCGTTGTCGGTCAGCGTCGTCACCTTGACGGTTTTGTCGGTCGCCTCGGCCTTGAAATTGGTCGCATCGGCCACCGTGGCGAAGAGCGACAGTCCGTCGGCATTGGCAACCGTATACACCTGCGTCTTGCCCGTAGCATCCGCCTCGGCGGCAAACTCCATCGAAGCCGTGGCGGGCGTCAGCGACGGCGTCGGCGTGGAGCCGCCGTCGGCGTACCAGAGTTCCAGCCGGGTAAACTGGGCGTTCTTTGCGTTTGCGACCAGAATCCGGTATCGAGTATTCTCGGCCGTGCCGCTCAGTTCGTAGGTATAGGACGCTTGCGTCTGTGCGGTCCAGGTCTGCGCCGCACCGCCGGAAACGACGGCTCCGGCTGCATCCGTAATGGCTACCTCAACGGCAGCAACGGCGTTCGTAGAGGTGCAGACGACTTTCGAGAGCGACTTGCCGGCCACGGCGGGCAGCTCGATATAAGCGTCTTTCGACCCCAGCATCAGATAGGTCTTATCCGTCTTTTTATTATCGACATAAACATAACCTTTATAATATCCCTGCTCGTCTGTTCCATTCATGGTGCCGACCAAGGTAAAATCCTTTCCGGTGCCGAACTGGTAGGTCGCGGGACCATAGGTACCTTTCTTGGTCGGGAAATCGGCAGGGAAAACGGCCGCGTCCTTGGTAAAGTCGATCCAAACGTCGGCATCGCTCGTAGCGGAGGCTTCGGTGGTGAAAGTCAACTCCGAGCCGGCCAGCTCCGCGCCGCTCGCGGGCGTAGCGTAGGCGCGATATACATAGGTGGTGCCGGCAGCCAGCCCCGTGAGGTTCACCGTCCAGGGAGAGGTTTTGCTCGTTGCAGCAACCTTGGTGGCGGCATTCCAATCCGCAGCCGCAGCCGTCTTGACGGCATACTGCACGCCAACGGCCGTGTAGTCGGCGATGTTGGCGCCGGCGAGCGATCCGCCGACCGTAGCCGTCGTCTCGGTGATCGCCGAAGCAGCCGTCGTAGAGACGCTGGCCGGAACGACACCGCCCGTGCGGGCCGTCAGCAGCACGTCCTCGATACGCAGACCCGTCTTATTGGTCGTGCCGGTATATTCGTAAGCGATCTTGAACCAGAGCTGCGAAGCGGCCTGCGGGAAATCGTACGAGCCCGTCACTTTCTTCCATTTGGTTCCGTTAAGCTGTTCTGAAACAGCGTATTCAACTTTTGTCCAGTTGTTTCCGTCGAACGAAACAGATACGGTTGGTTTATCCGTAGCCAAATCCAACGGATTCGTTCCCGCCAGAATACCGAACGAGAAATCGATGCCCGTTTCATTGGTCAGCGTCAGCTGGTTGACAGCGAAATAGGCGTCGCCCTCCTTGGTGCGGCCGGCCAGCCACATATGTCCCTTGCCCGTAAATCCTGCCGTAGCAGCCTCGGGAGAGGTCGTAGCCGTCCACCGGACCGAAGCGTTGCTGCTGCTGTACGAACTGCCGCTCTGGTAGCCGTAGCCGCCGCGAACCAGGTACTGCTGGGCTGCCTCTGTATCCAAATAGGGCCACGAATCCAACTTTTCTTCCAGGTCGCCGAAGCTCTCGACGAAGAGCGCATCGACCTTGCCCGACTGGAGCACCTTGATAATCACCGGCTCGACGCCCTCGGCGGTGAACGTCACGGAACCCAGCTCTTTCTCGGCCTGGTCCTCGTTCGCAGCCGTCGTCGTGACGGTAACCGTACCGGCGTTTTCGCCCGACGCAGGATCGACCGTAAAGCCGCTGCCGTTCGTGGAGACGGTCCATGCGAGGTTCGAGACGACCGAAATGGTCGAAGAGACACCGGCAGCGGCGCCCAGCGTGATCTTGTCCGAGGGGGTCGTGTTGAGCATCGGAGCGTTCGAAACGAATGCGGCAACATCCGACGGTTTGGTCGGGATAAGCTGGATATTGTCGTAGTTCTGCTCTGCGGTACCCAGCATGGCACCCGTGTTGGCTACGATAATCAGCGAAGCGAAATCGGAAGCGTTCGTCTCCGTATTGTCCGACATAAAGGACTGCACGGTCTCTTTGTCGGCGGCATCGAGTACGACTTTGCGTTTCGAGCCGGTCGCCCAGGCTTCGCCGACATAGGTCTCCTGCGGCGTCAGATCGAGCACCTTAACATACTGGCCCTGGTAGTTGCCCGCATTGAGCTGGGCTGCGGTCAGCGACGGTACCACAACTTCGACAGGATCCTCTTCCGAGACCGTAATCGCAACACCTTTCACCTCCCGAAGGTTTCCGAACGGAGCGTATTGGGCCGAAGAAAGATTGAGCGTAACTTTCTTACCCACCGGATAGTTCACGCTATTGGCCTTGGTGAACAGCTTGGTATCGTAAAGAATAACGGCCGAATTGGGCAGCGAAATATTGTCACCCACGTAGAGTTTGCCGAAATTGTTTCCGCCCTCGTTATTGGCCAGGATGACACCCTCGACGGTAGTCTCGCTGTAATTCAGATCGACGGTCGATCCGCTTTGCGTACTGCCGAGTGCCGTGCGAATATACTCATTCAGCTTGCTGACTGGGCCGGCCTTGGGTGCGTCGCCCTGCTGCACGGTCACCGTCTTGGTCAGGTAGGCACCGTACGTGTTTTTAAGCTGGAAATTCAGCGTGGCGATCCGGCCCTCGTTGCTTGCAGGCACGAGGATTTCGACCGTCGCATTGCTGTTGCCCTTGACCGGAGATGCGGTAACCCACTCCCCGCCGGCTTCGATGGAAAGTTCCCAGGGACGGTTGCTCTTCACCTTGAACACCGAAACGCCGTCCAGCGCCTCGCCGTCCGCCGTAAACGACAGCACGTCGGGTGTCACATCGAGAAAAGGCATACCGTTGTCCTCGTTATCGTCCACGCACGAGGTGAAAGCCGTGGCGGCAAACACCAGCATCGCGCCGAACAACAACTTCCATAAGTTCATCTTTTTCATAGAAGATTTGATTAAGTAATTAAAAATCGTTAATATATATCTTAAAATTCTTACAATTAATTACATAATAGCAATATTGTGGCTCAAATTTAAAATTATTTTCCGGACTGACAAAGCCAAGGCCGCCTTTTTTCTGTTACAAACGGGTTAATTTATCTCCTGCAACAATTTTCGCAACGTATTGCAGCCGGCGATAAAAAACCGGGACGTGCATTTCCCATGCACATCCCGGGCCATAACCGTTAGTTTGTCAGCGAATTCTGTCGGCAGCGCGTACGAGCATCTCGTCACGGAAGATCGCGCGGACCGCCAGGTAGGCAAAAACGAGCCCCACGAGCGGCAGCGCGATCGACGGTTTGAAACCCTGCATGTGGAAAGTCTGGTCGGAGAAAACGCGCCAACTGAGAAAATAGTAGATTCCCTCCATCACCGCAGCCCCCAGCAGAAGCACCATCTCGGCCACGCAGAGGCGGATCTGCAACAGCCGGCGCTTGTAAAGGAAGATCGTGACCAGCGGCACCGCCGTGGCAAGCGCCAGCACCACGCCCATGTAGGCGGTCGGCTGCACGGACTCACCGTCGGCGGTCCGCAGTGCGAAAGCATGGAGCGTGAATTCGCCCGCCTCGCCTGCGAACCAGGCCAGGGGCGCGAAAAGCGTGACGGCCATCAATGCCGTCAGCACAAGCAGATAAAGGGTCTGAATGCGTTGTATCATCGTTTACAAAGTTTTGTCGATCAGGTATTTGTTCCGCTCGCTCGATCCGCGGTTTATCAATTCGCCCAGGAATCCGGCCAGGAACAGCTGCACGCCGAGGATGACGGCCAGCATGGCCAGGTAGAACAGCGGCTGGTCCGTCACGGCGCGCAAAGGGATCCCGTGCAGCTGCTTCCAGATCTTGGCCGCAATGATCCACACCGTCGTGCCGCCGCCCACGAGGAACATCAAAGTCCCGAGGCTGCCGAAGAAATACATCGGAGAACGCCCGAAATGGGACATGAACAGCACCGTAATGAGGTCCAGATACCCTTTCACCATGCGTTCGAGGCCGAATTTCGAACAGCCGTACTTGCGGGCGCGGTGCTCGACGACCTTTTCGCCGATGCGGCGGAATCCGGCCTGGCGGGCCAGGATCGGGATGAAGCGGTGCATCTCGCCGTAGACCTCGATCGCCTTGACGACCTGGCGGCGGTACGCCTTGAGCCCGCAGTTGAAATCGTGCAGGCGGATGCCCGAGACCGAGCGGGCCGTCCAGTTGAAGAATTTGCTGGGCCAGCGCTTGCCCGCAGGGTCGTGGCGGCGTTTTTTCCACCCCGAAACCAGGTCGTACCCCTCGTCGAGGATCATGCGGCGCATGGCCGGAATCTCGTCGGGCGAGTCCTGCAAATCGGCGTCCAGCGTGAAGACCACCTCCCCTTTCGCCGCTGCGAATCCGCAGTAGAGGGCGGCCGACTTGCCGTAGTTGCGGGCGAACGAAATTCCCCGAACGGCAGCATATTTTTCTTTGAGCCGCTCGACGACCTGCCACGAGCCGTCCGTAGAGCCGTCGTCCACCAGAATGACCTCGTACGAAAGATTCCCGCCACGAGCCACGCGGTCGATCCACGCAACCAGTTCGGGAAGCGACTCCGCCTCGTTGTAGAGGGGCACGACGACCGATATGTCGAGTTTTTCCATCGGTTACTCCTCGTTTGTCTCCTCCCCGAAAGGCCGCGGAGCGCGCGCCACGATACCGGCAACGATCAGGCCGAAAAAGAGGCCGAACAGCAGACTCGAAAACACGCCGCTCCAGATCGTCCCCAGAAACGAGGGCGCCGGTGCCGTCTCGATCATCCCGATCGCCTGTGCAACGAAAGCCTGCATCGAAGCGGGGACGCCGCCGTCGCGGGCAAGCATGTCGGTGAAGACGGCCGCCACCCGCTCGGTATAGTTCGCATAGCCCAGAAAGAGGTTCAGATAGAGGTATTGCACCACCCCGAGCACAACGCCGGCCACGGCCGATACCGAGAGCACGAAGCCGTACCCCCGGCCGAACGAAAAGCCCTCTTCGGCATCGAAGCCGAGCGAATAGCTGCGCGAGAAGCGTTGCAGCAGGTAGTAGTGCAACCCCACGGCCACGATCCATTCGAGAACATACACGCCGAAACTGCCGGCGAGCATCATCCGTGTTTCGAGCAAGAACGATACGGCCAGCAGGAGGCCGACCAGGGCGCCGCAGCGGGCCGTTTCTTTCCAGTAATTCTTTGGTTCCATTATGCTGTTTCTTTACGTCATTGCAGTCGGGCTTTTCCCTCGCGCACGATTTCGGGCTCCTCGTCCGTGAGGTCCACCACGGTCGTAGGCACCCGGTCGCCCGGGCCGCCGTCGACGACCAGCGCCACCTCGCGCCCGTAGCGCTCGTGAATCAGCTCGGGATCGGTCGTATACTCCTCGGCCTGGTCATCCTCGCGGACCGAGGTGGTCAGGAGCGGACACCCCAGCGCCGCAACCACGGCACGGGGGATGGCGTTGGCGGGAATCCGCACGCCGATAGTGCGGCGTTTTTCGAGCGCCTTGTCCGGCATGCGTCCCGAAGCCGGGAGCAGAAAAGTGAACGGGCCGGGCAGGTTGCGCCTGAGGATGCGGAACGCCGCATTGTCCACACGGCAATACTCCGCCACCTGGGACAGGTTCTCGAAGACCACGGCAAGTTCGGACACACCCTTGCCCCGGATGCGGCGCAGGCGTTCGATGGCCCGCGGCGACCGCAGCGAGCAGCCGAAAGCGTAGACGCTGTCGGTGGGATAGATGACGATCCCGTCGTTTTCCAACGCCGCAACCACCCGCTGCAACTCCCTTTCCGAGGGGTTCTCCCCGTAGATCTTCGTCAACATGACGACAAATGTACGAAAAATTATCGAATCTTCCGCCGGTTCAGCTCGGCGCTGTACGCCCGGGCGTTGGCATTGTGCTCGCGGAGCGTGCGCGCGAAATTGTGGTAGCCGTCGAACGTGGGCCGCGCGCAGAAGAAAATGTAGTCGTGCTGCTCGAAATCGAGCACGGCCTCGATGGCCGCGCGACCCGGCATGCAGATGGGTGAGGGCGGCAACCCTTTGTTAATATAGGTATTGTAGGGCGACGGGTATTTCAAATGGCGGTAGAGGATGCGGCGCAGGCCGAAATCCTGCATGGCGTATTTGATCGTCGGATCGGCCTGCAAGGGAATACCGCGGCGCAGGCGGTTGATGTACACCCCGGCGATGCGGGGCATTTCATCCGTCTTGCGGGTCTCCTCGTAGACGATCGAGGCCAGGGTCATCACCTCCAGCCGGCTCAGGCCGCTGCGCTCGCGGCGAGCGTCGCGTTCGGGCGTCCAGAAACGGTCGTATTCGCGCTTCATGCGCGCGATCAGTTCGCGCGGCGTCACCGTCCAGTAGAACTCGTAGGTATCGGGAAGAAACATCGAAAAGAGCGTCACGCTGTCGAAACCCACGCTCCGGGCCACCTCGGAGGAGGTCAGCACCTCGGTCAGAAGCGTGGAATCGGCGTCGATCTGCCGCGCGAGTTTCTCAGCCAGCTGCGCCGGCGTACGCACGTTGTTGATCGTCACGCGCACGGGAGTTTGCAGCCCCAGCTTGAGCATGCGCGCCACCTCGATGACGCTCATGCCGGGTTTCAGCTCGTAGTGGCCCGGCTTGAAAGTCTGCTCCAGGTCGATCCGGCGGGCATAGACCCCGAACGCCCAACGGTGCCGCAGCCGGGGCATCAGCGAATCGGTCAGCTCGCCGTAATCCGCACGGCGGCTGACGAAAAGTTCGTACTCTTCCCCTACGGCGTTTCCGTAGAACTGCCGCTGCACGACCACCCCCGCGACTACAAGGAGCACCAACACTCCGAGCACGATGCCGAGCAAAGTTTTTTTACGCATTCCGCTAATTTTTTTGCAAAGATATAAAATTTTCCTACTTTTGTGCCCGGGTGAGTCTTATACGACCAGCTCCCGCAGAATCCCCCAGGCGAGGAATCGAGCAAGGGTATGCGGTCGTAGCGGTGCGATATAAGGAGCTCACCCATTTTTTAACATGTGCTGCGGCCCGAAAGGTCGCAGCACGTTTCGTTTCCGGTCGAGACGTCCTGCAACCGCAAAGGGAGCGGCAAAAACCGCTCCCTTTTGCGATGCGCAAAAACGTATTCAAAGACTGAAATAGCTTATTACCAACTGGATCGCCAAATTGACGATCACGAAGCACACCAGAAAGATGGCTACGCCGCTGCCGTTCTTGATATTGGCCGAGACGCGGAAAGCCATGCACCCCCACACCATCGACCAGACCAGCGAGATGGACGAGACGAGCAGCATGAGGTAGTAGAAGCCCGAAACGGCGAGCCAGGCGATGCTCTTGGGTTCGGGGTTGAACCCCCTGATCCAGCCGAACAAGACGCTCGAAATACCGTAGACGACGATCACGGGCAACAGGGCGAAAAGGTTGGTGGCGAAAATATCGAGGGCGCGGATGCGCGAGGGCGAAAAGACCAGCGCCGAAACATAGAGCAGCGACGCCATCAGCAGCCACAGCACCAGGTTGGTCGAGAGAATCGACATGACCTCCGTAAACGACCATTCGACCGGCCAACGGGCGATGCACACCAAGACCACGCAAAGAACGGTCCCCGCAAGGCCCCATCCCAGGGCCTTGCCGACGGAGAGATACTCGAACGGGTTAAGAATCCTGCTCATCGTTTTCGAATTTTGTGAGTTGCGATATGATGTCGTCCAGCCGGTTGCGCACCGTCGGATAGCTCAGGCCCAGTTTCTGGGCCATCTCTTTCAGGGAGCCGCTGCTTTTGATGAAATCCAGCACGAACTGCTGATCGGCAGCCGATAGCTGCATCATGACCGGCAGCGAGTAGTTTCCCTCGATGTGCGTATCGCACCCGTTGCAGTGCATCGAATGAACACTCAGCCGTTTACCGCACGACGGGCACATTTTGGGCAGGTTTTTGAATTGGGCCATATCTTAATTGGAGGTTGACTCTGTTGGAATCGATATACGTTTTTTTCGCCGTCGAATACTAAAAATTCATCTTCACGCCTACTGTGAAATTCGCCCCGTATTCGGGATAACACGCAAAGCGGTAGAGCCGCCGGTCGGCCAGGTTGCGCCCCTGGGCGAAGAGCGCGATGCGGCCCGTGATCTTCCACTCGAAATCGAGGCGCAGATCGATGGCGAGCGGGGCCGTAAAGGTTTCGGGAGCCCCCGCTGGCAGCTCGGTCGGATCGGCTTCGAAGAGCGACCAGGCGCGCTCGCTTTGCAGATGGGCCGAGACGCCGAACGCGATCCGGGGCCCCTCGTAGCGAATGCCCACGTTGCCCTCGAACTTGGGGCTGCCGTTCTCAAGCGGCACATCGTCGTTGTAGACCGTGCCGTGCAGGCCCAGATCGAGCCGCAGCCGACTCAGGGGCCTGTATTCGATCTCGCCGTTGAACGAGGTGGCTGTCTGGCGCGCCATGACGGGCCGAAAAGCCCCCGGCCAGTAGACCGGTCCGGGATCTGCGGCTGCGTTCCATCCCACGTCGGAGCCCACCCAGTAGAGGTGGTTGTCGCGGATCGAGAAAGCGGCATAAAGGCGGTAGGCGAAGCGGTTGCGCCAAAGGCTGCCGCCGATCCCGAAGCGGCCGTTGTAATCCACCGAACTCTTGCCGAGCCACGTCGCGTTGACCACATAGGGATTCTGCCGCGTAAGCGAGCGGAAGCCGTTGTCCCGAACGCTGCCGTCGACCTCGACGAAAGGCCGCAGCCCGGCGGTGCCGAGGTTGAAATCGAGCCGCGCGAATGGGATGACGTAGTTCCCCGATTCGGAGCCCTCGATCTTGTCATGGTAGTAGTCGGCACCGACCTCCAGGCGCACTACCCCGCCGCTCAGACCGTAACGCAGGGCGGCATGGATCTGCTGCCGGTTGTAGTCGGCCAGCGCTTTTTGTCCGGCCTGCCGCTCGTAGCCCGCTTCGGCCGAAAGGGTGTGCCGTCCGAAAGCGCGGGCGAGGCGGGCACTGACGTCGAAAGCGCTCTGGCGCGCCCGGTCGTTGTAGTGCGGTGCGTCGGAGTGATCGAAAAAGAGCCCTCCGCCCAAGGCCACCTCGAAATTGGTGCGGCTCAGGTCCTGGAACGCATCGCCGAAGCGCACGGCCACCCTTGCGTCGCCGTAATCTACTGCCGAGCCGGGACGGAACCGTTCGGCGGCGAGGTCGGGCTCCACCGCTTCGGCGGCGTCGAAAGCCCCGTAACGGTGGTAGAGGCGGTTTTCATAACTCACCTCGCCCTCCAGCATATGCCGACCGAAATACTTGCCCGCAGCGGCGCCCACGCGGTTCTGCATGCGCACCGAGTTGTTTTTCACCCCGAACTCGTTGGCGATCTCGGCGTAGCGCCCCTCGTGGTTGACATACCCCACCACGTAGCCCGTGCCGGGGTTTTGCGACGAAGCGTAGAAATCCAGCACCGAGTTGAGCGGATAGCCCGCCCCGACCTTGAGGTAGAACGGCAGCGGGCGGTTGAACTCCCAATAGGTAACCGTCGCGGGCCGGATGGGGCGCGTGGTGAGCGTCGTCCGAAGCGAGAGGGGCGTGATGGTATAGTCTATCTCGGGCCGCATGCGCACCGTGTCGGTCATGTCGGGTGCGATGGAGAGTTTCTCGGCGCTCTCCAGGCTGGGGACATAGGCCTTGGTCACCTCGACCTGTTTTTCCACCTGCGCCTGCGCGACCGGGGGCAGGAGCGCCGCGAAGAGAGCTGCAATCAGCAATTTTTTCATCGTCAGTTGAGTTTTTGTATCCGCTCGCGGGCCATTTCGACAATTCCGTCGTCGGCGGGCGAATAGCCGTCGACCACGCTCTGCCAGGTGGCACGGGCCTGGAAATCGTCCCCCTTGTTCACATAGACATCGCCCAGCAGGACGAACGCCCGGGCCAGCCAGTAGGCCTGCGGTTCGCGCTCGGAATAGGCGAAGACTGCTTTTTCCGTGCCGTCCATGTCGCCGCTTTGGTAGAGGTTCTCGATCACATAGTAGGCCGCCGCCGATCCCTCGCGGGTGCGGACCTCGGCGTCGAGTTGCCCGTACAACATGACGGCTTCCGCCATGCGGCCCGCCGCGCGCAGCTGCTCGGCGCGGGCGAAGCGCGCTTCGCGCAGCGCCGTGGCTCCGGCGTCGGTGTGTGCGCACACATCGGCCGCCATCGCCTCGATCCGGGCCGCATCGCCTCCGGCCAGCGTCGCGCGGACGTAGCCCGTCATGGCCTGCTCGCGGCCGCCGGCGGTCGTCGCCACGTCGTAGAGCCGGCGGTAGGCTGCGGCCGCCTCGTCGTAGCGTTTGTCCTCCCAGGTCATTTCAGCGAGTTTTTCGAGCACCGTCACCGTATAGCGGTTGTTGCCCGCGGCGGCCAGTTCCGAGAGCGTCTCGATCGCCTCCGAACGCGCTTCGGAGCGCAGGTAGCAGTCGCTCAGAAAGTAGAGCGCATCGATCCGGTAGTTGCCGTTGGGATAGCTCGCAAGGTAGCTGCGCAGCGACTTTGCAGCCGCCTCGCGCCGGTCGGAAAGGTAGAGCTTCTGCGCTGCGGCGAACGAGAGCGAGTCGCGCGAAAGGGCCGTCAGGTCGCTCTCGATGCCCGCCTTGGAGGCGTAGTCGAAATAGGCGTCCACGTTGCCCTCCGAGACATAGATTTCGCGGATGCCCTGCATCGCCTCGCGGGCCTCGGCCGAACGGGGCGCCGACGTGACCACTCTGTCGTAGTATTCGAGCGATTTCTCCCGGTCGCCCAGGTTGAGCCAGGCCAGCCCCAGATCGGAGAGCGCCTGCGCGCGGCGGGGCGAGGAGGGATAGTCGGCGACGAACCGTTCGAGCTGCTTCGCGCCCTCGGCGTATTTTTCCTGCGAGATAAATGTGCGGCCCAATTCGTAGGAGGCTTCGTCCACAAAGTCGCCCCGGCCCTCGGAGACGATCCGCCGGAGCGCCTGCTCCTTTTCGGACGTGCGGCCCAGGATGCCCAGCGTGACGGCGCGCTTGTACTCGGCGTAGTGCTTTTCGGGGCCGCCCGCAGCGACCGCCTTGTCGTACTCCCCTACCGCCGCCTCGAACCGGCGCTCGGCGTATCGAATGTCGCCCAGGCGGTTGAACGCATCGGCGCGGTAGCGGTCGCGGGCCGGATGCGCCGCGAGGAATTTGTCGAAAGCCGCCGAGGCCTGCGGCATGTCGCCGCGCGAAAAGGCGCAGTAGCCGAGGTTGTACCACGCAAGGGCATACTCGGGCGCGGAGCGAGGAGCGCGTTTGAGGTAGGCGTTGTATTTGGCTGCGGCTACGGTGTAGTCGCCCTGTGCAAAGGCGATTTCGCCCTGCCAGAACTGATTGAGCGCCTCGTATTTGGGACTGACATTCACGGCCGCTGACTCCGCGAGGTAACGCTGCGCCGCGCGCAGGTCGCCCGCTGCGTACGCCTCCAGGCCGCGGAAATAGGCGATCTTCTGCAACGCCGCGCGAATGTCTGCATCGGACGTTGGCATGGTCTTGATGGCACGGTAGGCCGCATCGTAGTCGCGGGAGTTGTAGTAAGCGGCTATCAGCAGCGTGCGCGCCTCCCCGGCGCGGGGCGAGGAGGGGTACTGCTCGACATAGCGTGTCAGGAGGTTGATCGCACCGTTGAAAGCGCCGCCGCCCAGCTCGTATTGCAGTTTGGCATAGTTGAACAGCGCATCCTCGGCCACGGTCCCGTCGAGCGTCTCGTCCGCGGACAGTGCGAAAGCCTGCATGGCGGCTTTTTTATCCCCGGCCCGCAGATAACAATCCGCCAGGTGGTAGGAGGCGTTCTGCGTCAGCGTATCCCGCGGCCCGCACACCTTGCGCAACCACTCTTCAGCCTCGTCGTAGCGGGCCGTGCGGTAGAGCGAGAAGCCCTTGAGGTAACTGGCGTCGCGGTCCGGTTCTCCGCCCGCAGCCGCAAAGGCCGCAAGGTGGTCGAGCGTCTTGTTGTAATCTTCGAGCCGGAACCACGATTCGGCGACCACGCGCTCGATTTCGGCACGGCGCTCGGGCACGGCACGGCGGGCCAGCGCGTCGCCATTGTCGACCACATAGCGGTAGTTTCCCTCGCGGAATTCGATCTGCAAAAGGTAATAGGGCACCACATCGCGGTAGGCGTCGCTGCGCTGCAAGGCCGCAAAACCCTGCCGGGCGCGCCCCAGTTTGTTCTCGGCGTAATCGATATAGGATTTGTAGTAGCGCGCGTGGTCGGCGTATTCGCTGCGGTCGGGAATGCGGTCGAACGCGGCGTAGGCCGCGCGGTAGTCGCCGTCGTTGAACTCGACGTACCCCATCCGGATGTCGTACTGCTCGCGGCGCCGGGCGTCGAGCGCCCGGCGATCGGTCTTGTCGAACGCCTCGCGGGCACGCCGCATGTCGCCCGCCGAGCAGTAGAACGAGCCCAGCGAGAAACGCACGTCGTTGGCGTAGACCGAACCCGGGTAGCGTTTTTCGAAATCGCGCAGCGCACCCGCCGCATCGGGGCTTCCCAGTTCGACGGCCGTGGCGGCGAGCAGGAAATCGACCTGCTGCATCTCGGCAAGGTCCGTCGGGGCCAGGTGTGTGCGCACACACTGCAATTCGCGGCGGGCATCGCTCCAGCGGCCCAGGTCGAAGAGTTCGCGTCCGCGCTCGAGGGCGGCGCGGGTCTCGGGCGTGGCGGCCCGCACGACGAAAAGGCTCGCCGCAAGGGCGGGCAGGAGCAACAGAAACCGGAGTGTTCGCATAAGCATCATCTGTGTAGAAAGCCGGGACGCGAAGCCGGTGCCTTGGGTCCGGGCAGGAATTACCGGACAAAGATAACAAATTTTACCGGTCCGAGAACTCTTGGGGAACGGAATTTGCCCCATGCAGGGAGTTAAATCTAAAATCCGGAATCCATGATCGAGAAAGTAACCGTTCAACTGAACCAGGAGGGCCGTTTCGCGCCCGAGGCAGGCACCTGCTGCGAAGAGATGAACCCCAAGGAGCTGCTGCTCTATGCCGCCGCCCAGTGCGCCGGACAGACGGCCATACACATCATGCAGAAAGAGCGCATCGCGCCCAAACGTTTCGAGATCGGTTTCTCGGGCGATCTTTCCACCGAAAAGTTACAGTCCGACAGCACTTTCCGTTCGTTCCACGTGGTCTACAACGTCGAATGCGGCACCGAGGAAGACCAGGCCAGGGTGAGCCGCGCGGTAGAACTGACGCACGACACCTATTGCGGCATGTTGCAGATGCTGCGCCGCATCGCCCCTGTCTCGCGCGAGATCGCCGTGGTGAGCACCGACGCGGTGGAGGCGTAAGACTCCGCAATATAAGAATTAAAAATTAAAAATTAAAAATTAAAAAGGGGAAGTGATATGACGCGAATAGTCGACTTGTAATTCTCAATTCTTAATTTTTAATTCTCAATTCTCAATTACTCCGCCGTGATGCGCTCGTAGTCCGAAATGGAGCGGGCGTAGTTGTAGTGCGCGCGGATGGCGTTGGTGTAGAGTTGAATCCAGCTCAGCTGGGCTTGCAACACGTCGAGAACAGTCGAAAGCCCCTCGCCGTAGGAGTAGGTGCTCAGTTCGAGGTTCTCGGCGGCGATCCGAAGGCTCCGCTCCGAGGCGTCGACCTGCGCCCGGCTGTCGACGATGGCCGTCCAGCCGTTCATCTCCTCCTGCACGATCGCATCGTGCAGCTGTGCCTGCGCCCATTCGGTCTGCAACTGCACGGCGCGTGCGGCACCCACGGCCCGGCGCCGTTCGCCCCAGTGGAAGATGGGCACCGAAAGCTGCACGAAAGCCGAGCCGTCGACCGTCGTGGCGCCGGTCCGGTTGGGCACGTAGGGCTGCCACGAGCCGCCGATGCCGACCGATACCTGCGGGTTGTACGGCGCCCGCGCGGTGCGGATGCCGACCTCGGCCTGCTCCGAGCGGAGCCGGGCTGCGGCATAGTCGGGGCGGCGCTGCAACGCCAGATCGGTCGCCACCCGCCGGGGCAGGGCCAGCGTATCGCGGATGCTCTGTGCAAGGTGCACGTCCAGAGCGGGATCGGTCCCGCGCAGGATGTTGAAATTGTGCACGGCCACCGAGTAGTTCTGCTCGGCGGTGACCAGTTCGTACTCCGCTTCGCTCAGCCGGGCGTCGATCATCAGCACGTCGCCCTTGGCGATGTACCCCTCGTCGAAACGGCGGTCGACGATCTCTTTGAGCGAGCGGATAATGGCCACGTACTGCCGCATGGATTCGGCATGGAGCCCCATGGCCGAGAGGTTCCAGTAGGCGTAGTCTGCGGCATAGCGCACGTCGAGACGCGAAAATTCCTCGTCGCACAGGGCGATGCCGTAGCCCAGCGAGGCCTGCTCGTAGAGGGCCTTTACGGCTCCGCCGCCATAGACGGTCTGCACCAGCTGGGGCAACACGCCGAACGTCCAGTGCTCCACCCCGTCGTAGTGGCGCGCGTTGGCCGTGAAGCTCCCCGCCAACGAGAGGCGCGGCAGGAAGCCCGTACGCGCCTGCTCCATCGTCTGAGCCGCCTCTTCGCTGCGCGAGACGGCGATCTTGAGCTGCCAGCTGTAATCGGTGACGGCACGGCGGTACTCCGCAAGCGATGTTTGCGCACACACCGGCACCCAGAGCGCGCCCAGAAGAAAAGTCAGCAGTCGTTTCATGGTTTTCGGATGTTGTAGAAGATCGCATAGACCACCGGGAGGACGCAGACCGTCAGGAGCGTCGCCACGAGCAGTCCGCCCATGATCGTGGCGGCCATGGCCCCGAACATGGAGTCGAACAACAGGGGCAGCATCCCGAGGATCGTGGTGCCCGAAGCCATCGCCACGGGAACCAGGCGGCTGCGCGTGGCCGCCGTGAGCGCTTCGTAGGCTCCCAGTCCCGACGAACGCAGCGAACCGATCTGTTCGACCAGCACCACGGCGTTCTTGATATTCATGCCCACCAGCCCGAGCAATCCCAGGAGCGAGAAGAAATTGAAGACCTTGCCCGTCACCGCCAGACCGAGCACCACGCCGATGAAGATCAGCGGGATCATCAGCAGGATCACGACCGGATCGCGGTAGTTGCGGAACAGCAGGAGCAGGACGACGAGGATCAGCACCATCGTCAGAGGCATGTTCGCGGCCAGCGCCTCGTTGGACTCCTGCTGGCTCTCCTGCTCGCCGAAGACCTTGAGCGAGTAGCCCTCCGGCAGTACGATTTCGCGCCCGATGGAGTCGCGCAGGGCGGCGAAGAGCTGCATGGTGTTGACCCCGCGGGCCGGGTCGCACTGCGCCTTCATCACCCGCTGGCGGTTGTAGCGGCGCACGACCCCGTTGCGGAAATCGAAACGGAAGCCGTCGGTGGCCTGCTCGATGGAGAAGACGCGCCCGCCCGGGGTGAAGATCGGCAGCGCCTGCAAGTTGGTCAGGTTGTAGGCGTCGATATTCTCGTCTTTCAAAAGGATGGGCATGAACTGGTCGCCCTCGCGGTACTCGCCCAGGCGGTAGCCCTGCGTGGCCACGGTGATCCCGCGGGCCATTTGTGAACGGGTGATGCCGATCCGCTGCCCTTTCATCTGCGAATAGACGGGCATCCACGTCGGCACGCGATTTCCCCAGCCGTTGCGGATGTTCACCGCTCCGGGCGTGCGCCACATGATCGCCTCGGCCCGGGCAGTCAGGCTGCGCAGCGTATCGATATTCTCACCGATGAATCCGAACTCGATGGCCGCATCGGGCACGGGCGAGAGTTTGAAGAGCGACGAGCGCAGCCATACGTCGGGGCAATTTGCGGCAACGAACGCGTTGAACCGCTCCTCGACCCCGACCGTCTGCCGCTTGTCGTCGAGTTCGACCAGGATATTGCCGAAATTGGGCCTGAGCGAGGTACTGCTGCTGGCCAGGTAGTAGCGCGGAGGCGTCGAACCCATCGTCACCGAGACGGTTTTCACCTCGGGCTGTGCGGCGAGCCACTCCTCCATGAGGCGCATGTTGGCCTCCGTTTCGCGGATGTTGTAGCCGTCGGGCAGCAGCACGTCGGCGCGGAAATAGGGTTTGTCGAGCGACGGAAAGAAATTCTGGGGCATCATCCCCATCACCACCAGCGAGAGCACGAAAAGTCCTGCAACCACCGCCACCACGACCCAACGCCAGCGCAGAAGCCCGGCCAGCAGCCGGTCGAAAGCGCGGTAGAAGCGCGTGTCGTAGGGATCGCGGCCCGTGGCTTTGACTTTGAGCATGAAATTGCCGAACAGGGGCGTCTGCGTCAGTGCCAGCACCCAGCTCAGCAGCAGCGAGAGAGCCAGCACGACGAAGAGCGGTTTGACGATCTCGGCCACGGCCGAGGGGGCGAGGTAGAGCGGCAGGAACGAGAAGATGGCGATCAGCGTGGCCCCCAGCAGGCTCCAGCGCGGGCCGTTGGCCCCCTCGACCACCGCCCGGCGCCGTTCGACGCCCCGCAGCATCGCCTGCTGGGCGTTGTCCGTGACGACGATGGCGTTGTCGACGAGCATGCCCATGGCGATGATGAAGCCCGCGAGCGACGTGCGGTTGAGCCCCTCGCCCAGAAACTGCATCAAAAGCAGCGTGCCGCCGATCGAGAAGAGGAGCGAACTGCCGATCAGCACCCCCGCACGGAAGCCCATGACCAGCATGATGATGAGGATGACGATACCGACCGACTCGGCCAGGTTCAGCACGAAAGTGGCATTGGCCTCGCGGGCGATGCGGTCCTCGGGGTAGAGCACCGTGAGGTCCATGCCAACGGGCATCTGGCGCACGAGAGCGTCGAGCATGCGGGTGATTTTAGCGCCCGTCTTGACCACGTCGACACGCGCCTCGGTCGAAATGCCGATCCCCACGGCACGGCGTCCGTCGATGCGCATGAGCGTGCGGGGCGGCTCGGCATAGCCCCGCTCGACGCGGGCGATGTCGCCCAGGCGGTACTGCTTGCCCGAGGAGGAGATCAGGAGCTGGTCTGAAATGTCGTCCAGCTCCTTGTAGGTCCCGTCCTCCAGAATCTGCACCTGGAGCTTCCCGGCCTGTTTTTCGCCGCTGTTGACGATGGTGTTCTGCTGGCCGATGGTCTGGACGATGGTCTCGGGGCGGATCGAGAAATTGGCCAGCGCAGCCAGGCTGACATAAACGTTCACCACGGGGGTCTGCTCGCCGAAGAGCGTCACTTTCTGCACGCCCTCGACCGTGACGAGCGCCGTCTTGAGCCGCTGGGCCCAGTCGCGCAGCTCGGACCACGTGTAGCCCGCGTCGACCGAAAGGCCGTAATAGATGCCGTACACATCGCCGAAATCGTCCGCCACGGTGACGGGCGAAGCCCCGGCCGGCAGCTGCGGCTGGACGTTGAGCACCTTGCGGCGCAGTTCGTCCCAGAGTTGGGGAATCTCCGAGGCACGGGTGGCGGGGTCGAGTTCGACCTGGATTTTCGAGAGTCCGTAGTAGGATTCGGAGGTGATCTTGTGCACCAGCCGCATCGACTGCACCTCGCGTTCGATGGGTTCGCTGATGAGCTGCTCGACCTCGAGCGGCGTGGCGCCCGGATAGGAGCAGACGAGCGAGGCGCTCTTGATGACGAAGACCGAATCCTCCTTTTTGCCCAGCGTCGAGAAGCCCAGGAGGCCGCCTGCCAGCAGCACGAAGAGGAAAAACCAGATGACCTTGGAGTTGCGCAGCGAATATTCGGGTAGGCTCATGGTCGGTTCAGTTTAGAATTCGGACCCGTTCGCCCGGCTGCAACTGGTAGACGCCCGCCGTAACGATCCGCTCGCCCGGTTCGACCCCGCTGTCGACCACCACCCGGTTGCGGCCGTACAACTCGCCCAGCGTCACCGTGCGCCGCTCGACCCGGTCGTCGCTTCCGACCACCCAGACGAAAGTGCCGCCCCCGGCCGGGGCATAGATGGCCGAGACGGGCAGCGAGACGGCATCCGGAACGGGATCGGCCGTCTGCATGGTGATCGTACACGACATGCCCGGCGAGATGTCGTAACGGGCGGTGTCGACCCCCGTAAGGGTCAGCGAAACGGGAAAGCCCGAGGCGTCGGAGGAGGTTTTGGCCCACTCTTTCAGCACGGCCGGGAACTGCACGCCGCGGTAGTTGTCGAACTCCACGCGGAAGCGGACCGCCGTATCGCGGAGCATCGCAAGGCTGCTCTCGGGCAGCGTGAACTTGACGGTCGTGGTTCGGGGACCGACCAGGCGGAGGATCGACTGGCCGGCCTGCACACGCTCGAAATTATCGACGTACTTGTCCTCGATCACCCCCGCAAAGGGGGCCTTGAGGCGTGTCTGCTGGAGCATGTCGAGCGAATTCTCGTATTTCGACCGGGCCTGCGCATAGCGCGTTTCGGCCGCTTCGGCCTCCTGGCGCGAAACGGCTTCGTGGGCCAGGAGGCGCTGCATGCGCTGCATCTGCGAACGGGCCTCGGCGTAGGCCGAGCGGTCGGCGTCGACCTGCAACCGGATGTCGCGCGGGTCCAGTTCGGCCAGCAGGGCCCCTTTTGGGACCTCCTCGCCCTGTTTGACCGGAATGTCGAGCACCTGTCCGGGGAGTTTGAACGCGAGGTTGACCACGTCGTCGGGTGTCGCCAGGCCGGCGAAATCCTTGTCGATCATGCCCGCCCCCAAGGCCGTGGTGACCTTGACGGGCCGCACCGTTGTATCGGGCACGGCCCCACGCCGCCCGCAACCGCACGCCACGAGGACGGTCGCAAATAGGAAGACTCTTCGCATACGAAAAAAGTTGACTCGGGCTCTCCCGGGTCAACTTTCATACCATTCGCAGCAGGGTGTCCCTACGGACGAATATCACGACAATTCCTTTTAGCAGTGATCGTTCCGTCGACTAGCTCGACCACGCCGTTGCGGGCGCGGAGCATGGTCTTCATGGTCGAGGCGTCGATGTTGTAGCAGCGTACCCGCTCTTCGCCGAAAGCGCGGTACGTTACCCCGTCGAGCGGCTGGGGCGTCAGGCAGACCACCCGGGCGCCCTCCGCCGCAGCCCGTTCGGCCAGACGGGCCATGCGTCGGGTGCACCCGCGCGAAAGTCGTTCGAAGGAGGTGACGCAGAGCATGTATAACCGGCCCGGGGCGGTCAGCAGCTGCTCGGTGGCGTCGCCCTCGGCGTCCCGCACGGCGAACTCGCTGATCAGCGGCCGTACGGCCGGCGCTTCGGTCGTGGTGCGCGTATCCACCCACTCCCAGGTTTCGGCATCCTGCCACGCCGTCTCTTCGAGCGAGAATTCGCGCAGCTTGCCCGTCTTCCGGTTGCGGTAGACGAGCACGGTCTGGGATTCTCCCGGTTCGACCACGGGGGCCTGCATCGCCTCCCACATGTTGACCCCGACCTTGTAGGGCAAAAAATCGATGAGCGGCAGGTGGCGGTAGCAGTAGTAACCCAGGTACATGGAGAGAAAGAAGAACGTACACGTAAGGACGATCTCCAAGGCGTTGAATGCGAAAATGCGGTCACGCCGGTAACGCCACCAGACCACGACGGCCATCGGCAGCAGCGCCAGGTTCTTGAAGAAAGTCTGCCACGGGGTGAGCTTCAGCGCTTCGCCGAAGCATCCGCAGTCCTCGACCGGGATGATCGTGGCGCTGAGCAGCGTAAGAAGCGTGAAAAAGAGCATCGAGACCAGCGCGAAGATCGAGATCAGCCGGATGCGCACCTTGAAGAGCAGCATGCAGCCCATCATCAGCTCGGCGCCGCACAGCCAGATGGAAAAGGCCATGCTGGCGGGGCACAGGAACTCCACCCCGTAGATCGAGAGGTATTCGTTGACCTTGATGGCCGTGCCCCAGGGGTCGATCACTTTCGTGAAGCCCGAGAGGATGAACGTGGCGGCCAGGATGAGCCGGCAGACGTTGGCCAGCAGTTTAAAGGATCGGTTTCTGGACATGGGTTTCGAGTATGGGGTCCACGACGGTGCGAATGGCGGCGAAAGTGCCCTCGGGGGTGTTCATCTCGCCCACGGCGTCGCTGCAATCGACCACATGCAGCGCGGGGTCCCCGGCGGCGGCTTCGAGGTAGACCTCGCGCACGCGCCGTTGCAGTGCGAGCGAGGCTTCGTGGATGTCCTCGGCGCCCTGCAAATAGCTCCGGTCGTCGCCCTTGCGCGTCCCGGTGAGTTTGCGCTCGGTGAACGAGAAAGGCACGTCGAGGAAGAGCGAGAGGTCGGGGCGCGGGAGGGCGTTGTAGCCGAACTCCAGGTCGAGAATCCACCGCATCAGGCGTTTGCGCTCATCGCCCGCGGGCAGCTTGGCGCACTGGAAGCCGACATTGGAGTAGACATAGCGGTCGAGCACCACCACCCTGCCCTCGGCGAGCCACTGCCTTAGCTGCGGAGCCGCATCGGCCCGGTCGCCGGCGAAGAGCAGCGCCACCAGGTAAGGGTCCACCTTGTCGGCACCGCCGAACTCGCCCCTTAGAAAACGGGCGATCAGTTCGCCGTAGACCGGCGAGTCGAAGCGCGGGAAATGGATGTATTCGCTCTGCATGCCCCGGTCGGCGAGCAGGCGGCGGAGGTTGCGCACCTGGGTCGATTTGCCCGCTCCGTCGAGGCCTTCGAGTACAATGAACATAGGCGTCAGTAGTAGTTGAGAATTAAAAATTAAGAATTAAAAATCGATTTAATTCTAATTAGCTACGCAACATCTTCACCGCGCGCTCCACGCCGTCGGCCAAGGCGTCGGCCTCGGAGAGGGTGTTGTAGAGGGCGAACGAGGCCCGGCACATGCTCTGCACACCGTAGTGGTCCATGACCGGTTCGGCGCAGTGCTGCCCCGTGCGGACGGCGATGCCCAGTTTGTCGAGGATCATGCCCAGGTCGTAGGCGTGCACCCCCGCGACGTTGAACGAGAGGATGGCGCACTTGCCGGGGGTCGTGCCGTAGATGCGCAGGCCCTCGATCCGCTCCAGCCGTTCGGCAGCCCTGCGGAGCAGCGCCTCTTCGTGCGCCTCGATCCCGGCCGGATCGAACCGCTGGAGGAATCGCACGGCTTCGGCAAGACCGATCGCACCGACGAAATTGGCCGTGCCGGCTTCGAATTTCAACGGAACGGGCGCATAGGTCGTCTTGCGGAACGTCACCCGGTCGACCATGTCCCCGCCCCCGAGGAACGGCGGCATGGCTTCGAGCAGCTCCCGGCGGCCCCACAGCACGCCGATCCCCGTGGGCCCATAAAGTTTATGACCCGAGAAAGCGTAAAAATCGCAATCCAGCTCCGCAACGTTCACCCCGCCGTGGACCGCACCCTGGCAGCCGTCGACCACGACGATGGCCCCGGCCGCGTGGGCGGCGGCGATCACCGCCCGCAGATCGGGCCGCGTGCCGAGCGTATTGGACGCCTGCGTGACGGCCACGGCGCGCGTCCGCTCGTCCAGAAGCGAGGGCAGCAGATCGAGGCGCAGCGCCCCGGCCTCGTCGAACGGCAGCACGCGGATTTCGGCCCCTTTGCGCTCGGCGAGCATCTGCCAGGGAACGATGTTCGAGTGGTGCTCCAGTTCGCTGACGACGATGTTGTCGCCGGCGCGGACCGCCATGTCGCCCCAGGCATAGGCCACCGTGTTGAGCGATGCCGTGGCCCCCGAGGTGAAGATCACCTCCTCGGGCGACGTGGCGCCGATGAACCCGGCGATGCGGCTGCGGGCCGATTCGTAGAGTTCGGTGGCCTGCTCCGAGAGGTAGTGCACGCCCCGGTGGATGTTGGCGTTCAGCTCGCGGTAGAGGCGGTCGGTCGCCTCGATCACCTGCTGCGGCTTCTGGGCCGTGGCACCGCTGTCGAGGTAGACCAGCGGACGGCCGTAGACCTTGCGGCTCAGAATGGGGAACTCCCCGCGTATCTTTTCGATGTCCAGCATCGTTACAGCTTTTCCATTTTCGCCGAAACGGCCTCCATCACCGCCTCGCAAAGCGGTTCGATGCCGCAGCGGCGCACGATGTCGCCCGCGAAGCCCTCGATCTGCAACCGGCGGGCCTGCGAAAGACTCAGCCCGCGCTGGCGCATGTAGAGCACGGCCTCGGCGTCCATCTGCCCCACCGTGGCGCCGTGCGAACATTTCACGTCGTCGGCGTAGATCTCCAGCTGCGGACGGGTCGTGATGTGGGCCGTCTCGCTCAGCAGCAGGTTGCGGCTCTGCTGCCGGGCATCGGTATGCTGCGCATCCTCGGCCACGTAGACCAGTCCGCAGAATTCGCCCACCGCACAGCCGCCCGCAATGCCCTTGACGAAAGAGTCGCTGCGACAATCCGCAACCTGGTGGTTCGTACGCAATTTCACGACGCAGTGCTCCTCCCCGGCGGCGAGAAAGACCACGCCCAGCCGGTTCTCGGCATCGGCGCCGTTCAGATCGACCGTATAGGAGGCGTTGGCGCTCGTAAGCTGCACGGCGGTGAGGGAACAACTGCTCCGGGCCGCCTGCTCGGCGCTGATCTCGGCAAATGCTTCGGCCGTAAAGAGTTCGGTCACCTCCAGCCGAGCCCCCTCGCCCACCACCAGGCGCAGCGACGACATGTCGGGCGACCTGTGCACGACGACGAGCCGCGCCGAAGCGCCCGCCTCCAGCTCGACCAGCAGTTTGCGCGGATCGACGGCGGCATAAATCCGCTCGTCCGCTCCGGTTACGCAGAGCGCTTCGCCCCGGACGGGGTAAAACGCATGCAGTATCTCCTCGATGCGTTCCATTATTACCGCTGTTCGTTGATGAGCCAGTCGTACCCCTCCTTTTCGAGCCGCAGGGCCAGCGTGCGGTCGCCCGTACGGATGATCCGGCCGCGGTAAAGCACATGCACCACGTCGGGCACGATGTAGTCCAGCAGCCGCTGGTAGTGGGTGATGACCACCGTGGCGTTGTGGGGCGTATGGAGTTTGTTGACGCCCGTGGCCACGATCCGCAGCGCATCGATGTCCAGCCCCGAGTCGGTCTCGTCGAGGATGGCCAGCCGCGGATCGAGCATCGCCATCTGGAAAATCTCGTTCTTCTTCTTTTCGCCGCCCGAGAAGCCCTCGTTGACGGCCCGCGACGTGAGTTTGGAATCGAGTTCAACCACGGCGCTCTTCTCGCGCATCAGGCGCAGGAACTCGGAGGCCGACAGAGGCTCCTCGCCGCGGAAGCGGCGCTGCTCGTTGACCGCGAGTTTCATGAAATTGGCCATCGTGACGCCGGGAATCTCCACCGGATACTGGAAGCCCAGGAAAAGCCCCAGGCGCGCCCGGTCCTCGATCGACAGGTCCAGCAGATCGCGGCCCAGAAACTCGGCCGAGCCCTCGGTGACCGTGTATTTTTCGTTGCCGGCCAATACGGCCGCCAGCGTCGACTTGCCCGAGCCGTTGGGCCCCATGATGGCGTGCACCTCGCCGGCACGGACCTCGAGGTCGATGCCCCGCAGAATCTCCTTGCCATCGACCGAGGCGTGTAGATTTTTTACGCTTAACATATTTTTTTAGCTAATTTTCTGCATTTTCTCATCTCTTTTACGGACAGTTCGCCGCACTTGCGGCACCCGCCCTTGGCCAGCTTTCCGACCACTTTGCAGCCGCTCCATTTCAATATCTCGCGCAGCGCACGGAACACGCCGCCCGTCTGGCGGAACAACACGTTGAACGGCCAGATGGTGTTGCACGACGCCACGAGCACGGCGCGCTTGCCTTTGTGCAGCGGAACGGGCATTCCGTTCTCCCGCTCGCCCATCATCGCATAGACGCACCGGTCGAACAGTACTTTCAGCTCTCCGCTCATGCCGCCCCAGTAGCAGGGCGAGCCCACCACGAACGCATCGGCCTCGCGCAGCTGCGCAGCCACGCGGTGCCCGTCGTCCTCGGGGAGTACGCAGCGCCCCAGCGTGCGGCAGCGCATACACCCCGTACAGGGTTTCACGTGGAGTCCGTGGACGAAGAACGCTTCGACACGGCACTCCGCAGGGAGGTTGCGAACCACATGGCCCACCATCTGCGATACGACGCCCTCGCGGCGGGGGCTGCCATTGAGCACAACGACTTTCATCGCGTTCTACCCTACGCTCCCCTCGAGTTGCAGGGCCAGCAGTTTCTGCGCCTCGACGGCGAACTCCATCGGCAGCTTCGAGAGCACCTCGCGGGCGTAGCCGTTGACGATCAGTCCCACAGCGTCCTCGGTCGAAAGACCGCGCTGGTTGCAGTAGAAGAGCTGGTCGTCGGAAATTTTCGAGGTCGTGGCCTCGTGCTCCACCACCGCCGTGCGGTTGCGGACGTCGATCTCGGGGAACGTATGCGCCCCGCAGCGGTCGCCGATCAGGAGCGAGTCGCACTGCGAAAAGTTGCGGGCATTCTCGGCCCCCTTGGCCACGCGGACCCGGCCGCGGTAGGAGTTTTCGCTGCGCCCGGCCGAGATGCCTTTCGAGACGATGCGGCTGCGCGTGTTGCGCCCCATGTGGATCATCTTCGTGCCGGTGTCGGCCTGCTGGAAATGGTTGGTCATGGCCACCGAGTAGAACTCGCCGACCGAGTTGTCGCCCGCGAGGATGCAGCTCGGGTATTTCCACGTTATGGCCGAGCCGGTCTCGACCTGCGTCCACGACAGCCGCGCATTCTGGCGGCAGATGCCCCGCTTGGTGACGAAATTGTAGATGCCGCCCCGGCCCTCGCGGTCGCCCGGGTACCAGTTCTGGACGGTCGAATACTTGACCTCGGCGTCCTTTTCCACCACGATCTCCACCACGGCGGCGTGCAGCTGGTTCTCGTCGCGCCGGGGTGCCGTGCACCCCTCCAGATAGCTGACGTAGGCCCCCTCGTCCGCCACGATCAGCGTGCGTTCGAACTGCCCCGTGCCGGCGGCATTGATGCGGAAATAGGTCGACAGTTCCATCGGGCAGCGTACGCCCCGGGGGATGTAGCAGAACGAGCCGTCGGAGAAGACCGCCGCGTTGAGCGCCGCATAGAAATTATCGGTATAGGGAACCACGCTCCCGAGGTATTTGCGCACCAGATCGGGATAGTCCCTTACGGCCTCGGACATGGAGCAGAAAATGATACCCTTTTCCGAGAGCACCTCCTTGAACGTCGTCTTGACCGAGACGGAGTCCATGACGGCATCGACGGCCACGCCGGCCAGCGCCATCTGCTCCTCGAGCGGAATGCCCAGTTTCTCGAACGTGCGTTTGAGCTCGGGATCGACCTCGTCCATCGAGGCGAGTTTCTTCTGCGGACGGGGTGCGGCGTAGTAGATGATGTCCTGGAAATCGATCTCAGGGATCGTCAGGTGCGCCCACGTGGGCGGTTCGAGCGTCAGAAAGTGGCGATAGGCCCTCAGCCGCTGCTCGGTCAGCCAGGCGGGTTCGCCCTTTTTGGCGGAGATCAGGCGCACGACCTCCTCCGAAAGTCCTTTCGGGATGGTTTCGGTCTCGATGTCGGTGGTGAAGCCGTACTTGTACTCCTGCCCGGTTATATTTTCGATGATGTCCTTTTCGTTCTCAGCCATATTTTGCAGCAAAATATCGTACAAAGGTACAAATTCGTTTCTAAATTTCAACAGCCTGTCCCGCAAATCTGGTTCCACAAGACCGAAACGACAAAAAAAGGGGTGCGAAATTCCGCACCCCTTCCCCAATCAAAAACCCTTGTTACTTGTACCAACGGCTGTCGCCAGCCTTGGCGTCGTAGGCGGCATTGCCCGAGGCCAGTCCGTAGTTGCCCGAAGCGACGTTCGGGAAGAGCTCGGCCTGCGTGACGGCAAGCTGCGTGGCTGCGGGCAGCGTATTGGCCTGGGTCGTAACGACCAGATCGCTTGCGAAGAAATTGCCGCTGTCGGTGGCCAGCGTACCGACATAGATCTTGTTCACCGGAAGCGTCGAGGCGAAGACGCAGTTCGAGACATTTACCACGCCGCTGTCGCCCTTCATGCTGAAGACGGCGTCGCTGCGGCCCGACTTGTTCTGCAACTGATGGAACGAGCAGTTGGTTGCGGTGACGACGGACTCCTTGTTGGCGCTATGGTCGACCAGCTTCTGCACCTTGTCGAACGTGCAGTCGGTGAACGTATAGGTTGCGGGAGCATTCGACTTGAAGACGAAGACGCCATAGGTATCGTCGCCCGTGCAGATCACCGTCGTGTTCTCCATGACCACGGCCTTGACGTTGGTCGTGCCGCCGTCCTGCGTACGCAGCAAGGCACGTTTGAGGTTGGTGATGCGGCAGCCGGTCACCTTGAACAGATCGAGCGTATAGGCCGCCGAAGAGTTGGTGTTGAAGATGTACTGCTTGCCGACCGCGATGTCCAGACCCGAGAAGACGATCCGGGATACGGTACCTGCAATCGTCGGATTCACGCCCATGCTGACAGCAGGCATGGTCGTCGCTGCGGGAGCCGCCGCAATGGTGATGGCTCGGTTGAATTCGATTCCGTCGGAGACGGCATAGTCGCCCGATGCGAGGTAGAGCGTACCGCCGTCGGCCATGCGGGCGATCGACTCGGCCAGCTCCTCATCGGCGGTGATGGTCAGCTCGGACGTCAACTCGGCCGTCTTGACCTCCATCCACTCGCTCCACTGCGAATCGCCGTCGGTCGGCTTCGCGGGATCGGCGATGGTCTTCATGCGCATCTTGTAGGTGGTGTTGGGCGTCAGGGCCACGGCTGCGTCGCCCTTGCCGAGTTTCGAGACCGTGACTGTCGTGGGCAGGGGAACCGCCTCGCCCGATTCGCTCTCCTCGGCGCTCACCGCGCGCAGTTCGAACGTGTAGGCGCTCTCGTCGCCCGCGTCGATCAATTCCTGCGTGGCGAACTGGTAGTCGTAACCGAAAGCGTTGGCCACGGCGGTCCACTCGAAGATGACCTTGAGCTGCTGCGCCTCCTTGACTGCGGGAGCGGGAGCTGCCAGCGGCGTGGCGTCGGTCACGAGGGTCTTGATGATGCAGTAGTCCGTGAACGCGGATTCGATGTAGGCGTCGCCCGACGGAACGGCCTTGACGCGGAACGAGTAGTAGGTGTCCTTGCTCAGACCGCGGAACGAGACGCTCGTGCCGCTCTGCGAGGCGGAAACGGTCTTGCCCGGGACGATCTCCGAGGGGTCGATCTCGCTGACGAGTCCCTCCATGACGATGGTTTCGGAACCGCTGACGATCTGGGCCAGTTCATACTGGTAATCGCCGGCATTCTCCACGGCTTCCCACTCGAAGCGGGCGGCCTCGGACATTTTGAGCGTGCACGAAAGACCCGCGGGCGTTGCGAGCTGGGAGGTGGTGATGGCATAGACCACACCCGAGAATTTCGACGCGTTGTAACCCTGGATTTCGGCGGCCTGCACCGTGAAATAGTACTTGACGCCCTTTTCCAGCCCGTTGAACGTGTAGAACGTGTCGGTGGTGGTGGCCGTGACGTCGTCCTTGCCGATCGAGGTCAGCACGACGTTGTAGGCCGCAGCGCCCTCGACCGATTCCCACGAGAAAGTGAGCGACGAGACGGTAGTCTTCGACATGTCGCACATGGGGTTGGCCGGCGTGGGAAGCGTCGGGCGGGTCGGGTCGGCCGCGAGGGTCTCGACGACGGTCCACTCCGAGTAGGCCGAGTTGCGGCTCTCGTTGTACTTGTTGTTGGCACGCACGCGGAAATAGTACTCGGTGCCGTCGCTGAGCCCCTCGAACGCAGCCGAGGTGGTCTCGGTGATGGTTTCGCGGAAGATGTCGCCCGTCTGCGACAGGCGGATCTGCGCGGAATAGGAGGTGGCCTCCTCGACGGCGGCCCACGCGAATTTGAGCGAGTTTTCGGCGATGTCCTCGTCGCCGACCGCCGCCACGACGGGAACCTCCAAACGGGTTACGGGTTTCGAACCCCCGTTGTCGACCTCGTCGTCGTCCGAGCAGGCCGAGAAAGTGAAAGTCGAACCGATAGCCAGTGCAACCGCTGCAACGCTTGTTGCAAGGCGCGAAATGAACGGATTTCTTTTCATAACAGTTTATGTTGTTTTAATTTTTTCGTGATTCATTTTCGCTCTTCGGGACGGGAGAGGGCCGCTCCCCCGTCCCCGAGCAACAGGTTAAAGTTTATTTGAGCCAGCGGGGGTCACCCACACCTAATTTCACTACCTCGTCGTTGGTCACCGTAAAGTCGTACTTGGCGGCGTTCTTGAACACCGGATCGAGTTCGGAATACTTCTCGCCCCACGACGTGAGCGGCTCGGAAGCGGGAGCTGCGGAGTCGCCGCCGTTGCCCCAGGGCTTGGTCACCACGTTGTTCTCGATGGTCACGGTCAGCACGTACTTGTCGAAATTCGAGACGTTGCAGTACTCGGCCTCCTCGGTGTAGAAGATGTTGTTTTTGATCTCCACGGAGCCGGCCGACTCGGCGCCGTCCTCCTTGCTGTTGATGTGGAAGAAGAGGCGGCCCTTGTTGTGGTAGTCGGTGAACGTGTTGTTGTTGAACACGGCGCGGGTCTGGTCTCCGGCGTTGTAGGAGATGAAGCGCACGCCGGCGTTCTGCGTGTCGAGACCCGTCATCGTGTTGTTGGTGAACGTGATCTCGCGCAGCGTGCCTTTCGACAACTGGAGGAAGCTGTTCTGGCCATACATGCGCAAGAGGCGGTTGTTGTTGACCAGAATCTCCTCGACCGTGATGTCGTTGGTACGGTTGAAGCGCATGAACGAGGAGCCGTAGTCGTGGATGTAGCAATCCTCGACCTCGATACGACGGATGTTGGCTTTCATGTTGGTGTTGTCGATGAAGCAGCTGGTCGTATTGTTCAAGTTCTTGCATTCGAACTCGATGGCCTCGAAGCGGATCACCCCGTCCAGATAGGCCGTCGGAGAGACGGTGAACTGGTTGACGATCACCTTGGGCATCTGGCGCGTCGCAGCCATGAACGTGATGGCGCGCGTCAGCACGATGTTCTCCTCGGCGAGGTATTCGCCCGGCTGGAGTGCCACGATCTGCTCGCCGCCCGAAACGGCTGCCAGCAGTTCATCGATGGTCGAAACGAAGACCGCACCGGCGGGTTTCTCTTTCATGGTGGTGAAAGTGACTACGTTGGAAAGCGTCTCGTCTGCATAACGGAGCATGGCCGTATAGGTCGCATCGTATTTGAGCCGGCCCTCGGCGACGGCGTAGTCGTAGGTGCCCGAGTTGATCGCTTCGGACCCCAGGTCGAACGTCACGACATTCGTCGGATCGGCGGCGTTGGTGCAGATGATGGCACGGATGTCGGCATCGACCCTCCACGTGAAGCGGATGTTGTCGAACGTAATGTCCGAAGCCTCCACGTCGTAAAGCACCGGTACGATGAACTCGACCGTGTTATAGGTCTGCGACGAATTGCCTGCGACAGCCGTGTAGGTTCCCGAAGCGAAGCCGTCCATTTCGAACGAGCCGTCGGCATCGTCGACATAGACCGTGCGCACGCCGCCGTCGGGAGCGGTGATCTTCACGAATTCGATGCCGTAGCCCTCCATCCAGGAGAAGCGCACCAGCGCCGAAACCGGTTCGAGCAACTCGCAGCTCAGCACCTCGGTCATGGCAGGAACCTTGACGGAATAGAAATCCGAGAAATAGGAGTTGCGCGCCATGTCGGGGTCGATGGCCTTGACACGGAAATAGTAGGTGGTGTTGTACTCCAGTCCGTCGACCACCCAGGTGGTGGCCGTGGTCATTTCGTTGCTGGCTACCAGGTGGTAATCGTTCAGTTCTGTCTCATCGGGACCCGCAACCTTGGACATGGTGTAGAGTTCGACCCAGTAACCGGCGGCGCCCTTGATGCCGGTCCACGAGGCGGTCAGCGACGTTCCCTTGGGGGTAAGCGTCACGGACACCGGGCGGAACAGGCGGTCGGCGACGCCCGAGTCGGCGGTTTCGTCGTCCGTACACGACACCGTAACCACGGCGAAGAACGCCGCCAACAGCATCGCTATGTTTTTGATATATTTCATCGTTGATTCTGCTTTAGGGTTCGTACACTATTGATTCGGGAAACCGTAATCCTGCTTCAGCACGCCGTTGTAGTCGCGGATCATGTCCGAGGGGATGGGATAGAACGGACAGTAGAGGTACCCGTAGCCCGTAGCATCGTCCTCGAAGAGACCGATGGCCAGGTTGTCGATGTACTGGTCGTACTGCTTGGCGGTCGTCGATTTGGCCTTGCCCTCGGCGTCCCAGAACCAGCATCCGCCGTTGTTCGAGCTGAAATAGTCGGCCGAGGGAGCCTTGGCGCGGTCGTAGTCGTAATTGGCGTCGAGGATCATCTCGTTGTTGTCGTCGTAGCGGTAGTAGACGGTTTGCGGGATGGTGCGCTCGACGGTCTCGCCGTTGACCCTGCGGGTCTTGAACTCGAAGTTGTAGCTGCGCGTGCCGCTCTCGCCGTAGATCCCCTTGCAGAGCGTCTTGGTGGTGGCGATGGCCGTGTGCAGTTCGCCCCAGCGAATGAGGTCCCACTTGCGGATACCCTCGCCCACGAACTCCCAGCGGCGCTCGTCCTTGATGGCTTTCATGAACGTCTTGGTCGAGAGGTACTCTTCGAACTCGCCGTCGCTCATCGTCGGAATCGCCCGCTGACGCACCGTCTTGAGTGCATCCCGTGCAAGTGCCGATGCGGAGCCGGTGTAGTTGTAGGCGGCCTCGGCGTACATCAGGAGGATGTCCGAGTAGCGCATCATCGGGAAATTGACGCCCGTGCCGGTCTTGGTGTTTGCGGCGAACGAGGCCGAAGCGAAATCCGACGGCATCCACATGGCGTTCCACTTGCCTACGCGGAACTCCTGCGGGTTGCTGATGATGTTCTCGCTGATACCCGTCTTCGAGGTCACGCCGTTGGCGTATTCGCCCGTGTCGGAGATGTCGCGGAACTCGGTGCAGTAGACCGAAACCGGACGGCGCGTGTCGTCGGGATGGTAGGAGTAGAAGAACTCGATGGGCGTAAAGATTTGGCCCTGGGTGGCGTAGCCGTAGGCCGGGGTCGTGGTGCGCAGACGCGGACCGATCGTGTAGCCGAACTCCGAGGAGCGCGAGAGCACGAAGCCGATCTCGAAGAGCACCTCGTTGTCGGCGTACTGACGCTGGCAGATCGTGCGCCAGAGGTTCTCGAAGCCCGAGTAGGCGCTCGACGACTGCACGAGCGAGTAGCCGCCCTCGTCAATCACCTTTTTGGTCTGCTCCATGGCGATCTGGTAGAACGGTTTGGCGTCGGCGGCGTCGGGTTCGATCCACTTTCCGTCGGTCGAGTAGTTCCAGCCGGCACGCATCAGCGCCAGCTGGGCACACAGACCGCGGGCGTATCCCTGCGTCACGCGTTCGGGCGTGTCCTGCCGCCAGGGCAGTTCGCCGGCGAACTGTTCGAGCTGTCCGATGAGCGTCTCCATGATCTCGAAACGGTCGGTCTTCGGGAGGTAGACGTTCGAAAGGTCGGTCTTGGTGGCCTCGATCTTGAACGGCACGTTGCCCAGCATGCGGATCAGGTCGCGGTAGCACTGCGCACGCAGCGTGATGGCCTCGCCGTGCATCTTCACCACGTCCCCGTTGCCCGAGGCGTAGAGCGACGAACCCTCGATGCCCTCGATCAGCACGTTGGCCCGTTCGATGGCTTCGTACAGGGCCGAGACGGCCTTGGTGACCATCGAGCTGGTGATCTGCGGCTTGTAGTTGGTCGTGGCACGGCCGTCGTCGCTGGTGGGGTTGTTGTAGGTGAACGACCTGATTTCCGAATCGCTTTGGCAGTTGAGGATGATGCCCAGGTACTGCGAGTAGGTCGCATCCTCGTTGAATTTCGAGTAGACGCCCATGAGCACCTTGTAGGTCATGTCGATGTCCTCGTAGACGACATCGGGGGTAAATACCGAGGGAGAGCTCTGCTCCAGGAACGACGAACACGAACCGAGGCCGAAAGAGGCCGCCGCGATCATCGCATACATATATAATCTTTTCATTTTCATACGGCTCATTGGTTAGAACGTGATATTTGCACCTACGACCCACTGGCGAGCCCGGGGGAAAGCCGAGTAATCGACGTTGGGCGTCAGCGGCGTCGAGCGGCGCGTGTCGACCTCGGGGTCGTATCCGGAGTAGTTGGTCCAGCAAAAGAGGTTGGTACCGGTCACATAGACGCGAAAGCGCGACATGCCGATCTTCTTGGTCCATTTCGAGGGGAGCGTGTAACCCAGCGTGAGGTTCGAAAGGCGCAGGAACGAAGCGTCTTCGAGCGCCCAGTCGGTCATCACGCCGCGCGTGATGTTGATCGGCGTCCACATCGTGGCGTTCTCGTTGGCGGCGCGCAGGGCGTCGATGTCGTTCAGCAGCGTGGTGCCGGTCACGGGATCGATGTAGGTGAAACGGTTTTTCATGATGCCCAGCAGGTTGCCGTACTTGCGCGTGTTGAAAGTCGAGGTGAACTCGATCTTGTTGGCGTTGTAGACCTTGTTGCCGACGCTGTAATTGAAATAGGCGGCCAGGTCGAAGCCGAAGAACTGGGCCGAGAGGTTGAAACCGCCGGTGATCGTGGGCTGCGTGCAGCCCAGCACCTCGCGGTCCGAGGAGTCGATCTTGCCGCTGCCGTCGAGGTCCTTGAGCTTCATGGCACCCGGCATGGGCGTGCCGCCATAGGGCAGCGACTCGACGCCGTCCCTGGGCGTCCAGGTAGCCGTGCCGGAGACGGGATCGTAAACATAGTCGAAATCGTCGATCGTGTAGAATCCGTCCGAGCGGTAGCCGTACACCTGGCCGATGGGCTTGCCCACCTCGACCAGGTAGTCGCCCACGCCCGAGATCGTCGCTTCCCAGCCCGAGCCGACAAGCATCTGCTTGGTGTAGCCCAGTTCCTCGACGCGGTTCTTGTTATAGGAGAGGTTGGCGTTGAAATTGAGCCGGAAATTCTTCTTATCGACCAGCACGGCGTCCAGCACGACCTCGACACCCTTGTTCGAGGTCTCGCCGATGTTCTGGAACTGGGCGCTGAAGCCCGACGAGGAGGGAATCGAGGCGCTGATCAGCAGGTCCTTGGTGGTGTTCCAGTAAACGTCGACCGAACCCGTCAGGCGGTTGTTGAAAAAGCCGAAATCGATACCCAGGTTGCGCGTGACGGTAGTCTCCCATTTCAGTCCGGGGTTGGGCAGTTTCGACGAAGGCGTCATGATGCTCTGCTCAACGCCGTTGATACCGTACATTTTCGAGGGCGACGACACCGAGTAGACGTAGCGGTAGAGGTCGTTCGAAATGCGGTTGTTACCCGAGGCGCCGTACGAGAGGCGCAGCTTGAGGTTCGAGAGCCAGTCCTGTGCCGAGGTCATGAATTTCTCCTCGGAGATGCGCCAGGCGACGGCAGCCGAGGGGAAATAGCCCCACTGGTTGCCCGGCGCGAATTTCGACGAACCGTCGGCACGCAGCGAGGCGGTGAGGATGTAGCGGCTGTCGTAGGAGTAGTTCAGACGTCCGAAGAACGAAGCCAGGTTGTTGGGCGTACCCACGCCGGTGCTGATCGGACGGGGCGTGCCGAGGTCCATGTTGGCCAGCGCGACCTCGCGCGTGGTGTTCTTGGGGAAATAGCGCGCTTCGACTTTCAGGGAGTTCGACACGCTCGAGTTGACCTCCTGACCCACGAGGATCGTCAGGTCGTGCTTGTCGGCGAACGTATTGGTATAGGTCAGCGTGTTGGCGATGCGCCAGCTGTACGAGTCTTTCTTCTCCTTGATCGCCACGGGAGCGAGGTTGTTCTTGCGAGCGTTGGAGGTCGAAAGGCCGTAGAACGTGTCGTTGCGCTCGTCGCCCAGGTCGGCGCCCCACTCCGAGCGGAACGTGAGCCCCTTGACGATGATCCAGTTCAGGGCAGCGTTGTAGGTCTGACGCTGGCGGATGCGCTTCTTGTACTCGTCGTTGGTCATGTCGACCGGGTTGAGGAACTCCGCGGAGTTCGAAGCCAGCATCTCCTCGAGGTAGTCGTCGCCCTCGGGCAGCATCTCCGAGAGACCGGCCGTGGGCATGTAGCGGATGGCGTGCTTCAGACGCGGAACCGACGAACCGCCCTCGGTCGAGGAGCCGGCGCCTGTAACGGTCGTATAGGAGTAGCGGGCCGTGAAATCGAACGAAAGCCCCTTGGCGATCTGGGCGTTGAGCTTGGCGTTGATGTTGTTGCGCATGAAGCCCGCACCGATCATGATCGACTCGTCGTCCATGTGCGTGAGGCCGATGTTGTACTTGACTTTCTCCGAGCCGCCCGTGATCGAGGCGTTGTAGTTCTGGGTGAAAGCCGTGCGGCCGAAGATCTCCTGCTGCCAGTTTGTCGTTTTGAGGTTCTTGTAGAGCTCCAGGTCGCCGAAAGCGCCGTAGTACTTGAGGAACGACGAGTCGTTGTTCCACTCGGTAGCCTTGCTGTTGGCCAGCTCGTACTGCGACATGACGTAGTCGTAGGAGTTCAGCACGTCGAGCTCTTCGGCCAGGCTCTTCCAGCCGAAATAGGCGTTCAGCGAGACGGAGGTCTTGCCCTCCTTGCCCGACTTGGTCGTCACAATCACCACGCCGTTGGCACCGCGGGCGCCGTAAATGGCCGTGGCCGAGGCGTCCTTCAGCACGTCGATCGACTGGATGTCGCCCGGGGCGATGTCGTTGATCGACGAGACGGGGAAGCCGTCGACGATGAACAGCGGCGAGTTGTCCTGCGTGATCGAGCCGCCGCCGCGCACGCGGACCTTGATCTCGGCGTCGGGACCGCCCTCGGTGGTGGTCACCTGCACGCCGGCCATGCGGCCCGTGATGGCCTCGGCGGCCGACGATACGGGCATGGCTTCGAGCACCTTGGAGTTGACCGAAGCCACCGAACCGGTCAGGTCGGAGCGCTTCTGCACGCCGTAGCCCACGACGACCACTTCGTCCATCACGTTCGAGGCTTCGTTCAGGGTGATGTCGTAGACCGTCTTCGACGGCACGATGTCCACGAACTTGTCCTCGTAACCGATGTAGGAGATTTTGAGTTGCCGGGCATCCGCGGGCACGTTGATCGTAAAGTCTCCGTCGATACCGGTGGAGACTCCGATGGTCGTCCCGACGACCACCACCGTAGCCGCGAGCACCGGACCCTGCGAATCCTTGACGGTGCCGGAGACAGCCCTCGTCTGGGCCGCGCTCCCTTGCGCCAAAGCGACAAATGCCACGACGAGCGCCACGCGTTGCAGCACCGTCCTGGTGAACGAGTAAATGTTCTCTGTCATAGTTTAAGGTTTTATAATTAGGTTAATTGCGCATCTTTCGCAAAACAAAAATAGGAATACGCTCCCGAGATGATTGGTAAATTTTATCACTTATCATGGAATAATTGACGCCCCCGGCGGAAAGTCGCCCCATCGGCCCCGGAGCGGCTCAGAGACACGAAAATCCCCTCCATAAAGGGGATTTTCCTACGCTGTTTTCGGTCGGAAAGTCCGCGTCAGAGGACTCCGCGGGCCCGGTCGTACTCCATCGAGGCCCAGATGAAAGGCCCCACGCCCTTGCAGTCGTTCTCGATCACGGGCTCCGAGATGTAGTAGTCGAACGTGCCGCTGCGGCGCGTTTTGCCGCCCAAACCGGCTACGGCGCAGCAGTCGGTAATGGAGAGCGTGCCATCGGGATTCTCCCTTACGAAGCGTTCGACGAAACGCTCGTAGAGCCGCTGCGCCTCGGGGCCCAGTTCCGCAGGCAGGTAGCCCAACCGCACGCCCTTGAGCATGGCGTAGACGAACATGACCGACCCGGTGGCTTCGAGGTAGTTGCCCTCGCGGCCCGGCTGGTCCAGCACCTGGTACCACATCCCCGTAGCGGGGTCGGCGTAGCGTGGCAGCACCTCGTAGATGTGGTTGAGGATGTCGACCATCGGCTGCGTGCGCTCGTTCGCACCCAGGTATTGCAGCGTCTCGACGATACCCATGGCGTACCACCCCATCGCCCGGCCCCAGGCGTGGGCGGACTGTCCGGTGACCGAGTCGCACCAGAACATTTGGCGCGTGACGTCGCAGGCATGACGGTAGAGACCCGTTGCGGGGTCGAACGTATGGCCGGCCGCAAGGACGAACTGGTTGACGATGTCGTCCGCAGCCCGGTCGAACTCCTCCCCTTGCAAGTTGCGCACGGCGTATTCGGCGTAGAAAGGCTCGCCCATGTAGAGGCCGTCGAGCCACATCTGGCCCGGGTAGACCTGCTTGTGCCAGAAGCCGCCGTCGTCGTTGCGCGGCTGCGACAGCAGTTGTGCATAGAGCGTATCGAGCACCCGGCGGTAGCGTTCGTCGCCCGTGCGCTCGCAGATTGCGAAGAGCGGACGTCCCGGACAGATGTGGTCGATGTTGTGTTTCTCCTTTCGGTATGTCAGCACCGAAGCGTCGGGGCGGACGATGGTGTCGTAGTATCTCAGCGCGTATTCGTAGAACTCGGGGCGGTCGTAGGCTTCGCCCGCGTCCATCATGGCCAGCAGCTCCAGCCCGGTGGTGTAGTTCCACTTGACCTTGCCGGCGGGAATGCCGTCGAGAGTCGCGGGAGAGGGGTTGCGGGCGATTTCGCTTTGGACCATCCTCACGGCCAGCGGGGTCTCGGAATCGAGCAGCGAGCGCTGCGAGGTGCAGGCCGCAGCGGCCGTAAGGGCGCAGACGGCGATCAGAATTCGTTTCATGCGGTTTTGGTGTCTTGGTTTTGTTTCAGATTATGGGTTTTGAGGTATTCGGCGGGCGACATGCGGAACTGCTCGCGGAAACAGCGGCTGAAATAGCCCGGGTCGGAGAAGCCCACCTTGTAAGCCACCTCCGAGACCGAAAACTGCCCTGTGCGCAGCAGCAGCTTCGATTTGGTGATGCGAAACTCCTTGATCAACTCCACGGGGGACTTGCCCGTAAGGCTCTTCAATTTGTTGTACATGGTCGTGCGGCCCAATCCCAGGTGCGAGGCCAGCTGGTCGATCGTGAGCTCCGAGTTCTCGATGTTCTCGCCCAGCCACGCCATCACCTCTTTCATGAACTCCTCGTCGCGGTCGGTCACCACCACGTCCTCGACAACCAGCTCGACGACCTTGTTGCGGGCCGTCTGGGCCGAGAATTTTTCGAACAATTTGCGCCGCTGCGTCAGGAGGTTGTCGATGCGCGCCAGCAGCAGCTCGATGCTGAACGGCTTGGTGATGTAGCCGTCGGCGCCGAACTCCATCGCTTTCACCCGGTCGTCGGGCGAATGTTTGGCGGTGAGCATGACGATGGGGATGTGGCTCATCGTAAAGTCGTGGCGCACCTTGTCGATCAGTTCGATACCGTCCATGCGGGGCATCATCAGGTCCGTTACGACGATGTCGGGCATTTCGGTCCGTATCTTCTGGAGCGCCTCGACCCCGTCGTCGGCCTCGATCACGTGGTAGGTGTCGATCAGGCTGTTGTACATGAAGATGCGCAGCTCGCGGTTGTCCTCGACCAGCAGAATCTTCTGTGCATCTTTCGGCGGGAGCACGTCGGTGCGGCGCTGGCTGTCGGCAGCCGTGTAGTCGCTGACCATGTAGTCGCTCCTGCGCTCGGCACCGTGCTCCCCCGTAAAGTCGATCTGTTCCATGCCGAAATGGGCATTCCCCAGGCGGAGTTTCACCGTGAAGGCCGAGCCCTCGTTCGGACGGCTCTCCACCCCGATCTCGCCGTGGTGCAGCGCCACGATGTCCCGACACAGCGAGAGTCCGATGCCCGAACCTTTCATGTTGCTGTCCACGGCGCGCGAAGCCTGCGCGAAGCGTTCGAAGATCACCCCCTGCTTGTCGCGCGGAATGCCGATACCCGTGTCCCGAACCGTCAGCAGCACGCACTCCTCGTCCTCGCGCAGCGAGAGGATGACCTCGACCCTGCCGCCGTTGGGGGTGAATTTGAGGGCGTTGGAGAGCAGGTTGTAGACCACGCTCTCGATGCGTTCGATGTCCACCCAAACCAGGATCGAGCGGCGCGAGACGGTGAAGAGGAGTTCGATCCGGCGCTCCGAAGCCAGTTCGCGGAAATCGTCGAGCGCATCCTCGACCACCGGCACCAGATCGACGCGCGAAATTTTGAGCTCCATCTTGTTCTTGACGATCTTGCGGAAATCGAGCAGCTGATTGATGAGCGTGAGCATCCGCTTGGCGTTGCGATGCGCGAGCGTGAGGCTGATGTCCGCACGCGAGGAGAGCTTGTCGTTCTTGCGCACGTCCTCGATGCCGCCCAGAATGAGCGTGAGGGGCGTGCGCAGTTCGTGGGAGATGTTGGTGAAGAAGCGGAGCTTCATGTCGGTCATGTCCTGCTCGACGCTCGCTTCGCGGCGGATGCGCGCCACGGAGCTGACCGTGCGGTAGACCACGGCCAGAATCGTCAGCGCGAGCAGCGCGTAGAGGCTTTTAGCCCACCACGTCAGCCAAGGGGGGGGGAGCACCCGGACCCCGACGCTGATGCCCTCGTCGGCGGCGCCGGGATTGCCGACGAACGCCTTGACGTGGAGTTCGTACTCCCCGATCGGCACGTTCGAGTAGGCCGCGCGGTTGGTCGATCCCGCGATGTTCCAGTCCTGGTCGTAGCCCTCGAGCCGGTACATGTATCCCACCGTGTGCTGGATGGCGAAATTGAGCGAGGCGAACTCCATGCGCAGATTCGAGAAATTGTACGGAAGCACGATCTCGCGGGCCTCGGTAACCGACTGCGCGAGCGGCGAACGGGGCCCCGCCGCCACCGGCACGTTGCGCACGCTCAGTCCCGTGAAGCGCAGGCGGTAGTCGATCTTCGACGAGCGGGCTTTCTCCGGATCGAAGCGGTAGATTTGCCGGCCTCCGCCGAAGAGCACGTCGCCACCGGCGGCCGTGAGCGCCGTGGCTTCGCTGAAGATGGCGTTGCGCATGTTGTCGTAAAGGTTGTAGTTGGAAAACGTTTCGCGCTCGGGGTCGAAACGCGATACGGCATTGTGGGTCGAGACCCACAGATCGCCCCGGGCATCCTCGGTGACGGCCATGCAGATGTTGCTCGAAAGACCGCACGTCTTGTCGTAGCAGCGGAAACGCGGAGCCCCCGAAGAGTCGGAACCCGAGACCAGATTCAGTCCGCCGCCGTAGGTCGCCAGCCAGATGCGCCCTTTCGAATCCTTGCACATGTGGATGATGTCGTTGTTGCCCAGCGACCGGGCGTCCCCCGGGACTTTCTGCATCAGGCGGAAGCGCATCTGCTTGAAACCGGCACTCGGGTCGAAGACCAGCAGCCCGTCGACCGTAGCGGCGAACATGCGGTCGGGCCGGTCGAAGAGCAGCCAGCGCACGCGGTCGGTCTCTTCGAGCGGATAGTGCGTCAGTTGATTCCCCGCATGGATGAAGCGCCCCGCTTCGGGGTCTTCGAGGATATTGATGCCTCCGCCGTAGGTCGCCACCCAGATACGACCCAGGTGGTCCTGCTCGACGGAGTAGATCTGGTCGTTGTTGAGCGAGTAGTCGTCCGACGGGGAGTGGGCATAGTGCCGGACAGCATAGCCGCGCCCCTCGGGCCGCAGGCGGTAGAGGCCCTCGCCCTTGGTCCCGACCCAGATGTTGCCGGCGGTGTCCTCTTCGAGGGCGTAGATCATACCCGGATTCGACGGCATGCGGTAGACGGGCTTGTAACCCGCTTCGTAACAGATCAACTCGCCGTCGCGCGTGCCGACCCACATGCGCCCGCGGCTGTCGTTCATCAGCGCGCGCACCTCGCCCGAGAGGCCGGTCGGCGACTGCGAGTCGAGCGTGAAGACGTCGGCCGGCTGCCGGAGCAGGACGGCCTTGCGCAGCCCGCGCTCGTAGTAGGTCGAGAGCCAGAGCACCTCATCGCGCACGTCGAAGCGCACCACGGCATTGGTCATCTGGCAGTTGGGGAGCCGTGGATCGTTGTAGAACGGTTCGACGGCGTCTTTCTCCCGGTCGTAGTAACCGAACCCCCAGTTGTTCATCTTGATCCACAGGCGGCCGCCGCCCTCGGCGATCTTGGTGATCGTGTCGATGTTGTACGAGACGGTGTAGGGCTTCTGCTCGAAATGCTTGCAGTCGCCGGTAGAGGGGTTGTAGCGCGTGATGCCCGTGCGGGGCGTGGTGATCCAGAGAATGCCGTGGGAGTCGGCCGCCAGGTCGCGGATACGCCCCGGACGCACTCCCTTGGGGGTGATTCGCGCCAGGCGGTTGTCCGCAATGCGGTACAGTCCGCCCGTGCGGCTGCCCGCATAGACCGTCCGCCGCACCGAATCGGCAGCGATAGCTGTCAGTTCGTCGCTGCCGGAGGGAATCTGCCGCACGTCGGTTCCGTCTTTTCCGCTCCGCACGACCAGGGTGCGGGAGAGGCCGTAGACATGTCCGCTGTCGGCCGTGAATGCGAAGACGGGCGTCGGGGTTTCCGAGAGCGTGCGCACGGGCTCTCCGTCCGCCGGCACGTAGTTCAACTGCCCGTCGGAGGCTGCGATCCACGCATTGCCGCCGTCGACGAACATGGCCGTCACGTCGCCGCCCAGCACCGGAGCGTCCAGGACACGGTCGACGCGCACGGGCGTTTCATCGGCCCGGTCCGCGAAACGCACCACGCCCAGCCCCGCAATGGCCACCCACGTACCGCCCGCGGTGTCGTGCAGGCAGTGGCTGGTGCGGTAGTGTTTCGAATCCAACCCCTCGACCAGCTTCGCCACGTCCTCGAACTGCTCCGTAAACCGGTTCAGACGGTAGACGTGCAGGTTGTAGGTCGTGAACCACAGGTGGCCGTTCGAATCCTCGCTCACCGAGATGAAGCGGTGGTGCGACAGGGGCGAATAGTCGCCCGGCGTGGGGCTGAAATTCTTGAAGGCATACCCGTCGAAACGGCTGACCCCGTACCAGGTACAGACCCACACGAAACCGCGCGAATCGGTGAAAATATCGGCGATCCGGTCGTGCGTGAGCCCGTCGAGCGTGGAGTAGTTCTGGAAAATGCACTGCGGGGGCTCGGCCCCGGCCGGGCGCAGAGCACCAGCCGAGCACAATAAGAGAATCAGCAGCAGTCGTTTCATGGTTTCGAGTGAAATTCCGGTCTAAACAAAGATAACAAAATTCCGGAAAACAAACCTATTTTTCAAAGGCGGCGAGCAGCTCGCGGGCCTTTTCGGCCGAAATCCGGCGTGCCCACCGCACCCGTTTTTCGGGTGCGGCGCCCGGTCCCGAGGAGTTGTACTCGGCATAGAAAGCCGTCTTGTGCGCCCGGGGCTTGCCCCAGTCGTGCCACCCCTCGGGACGGATATGTTCGCCCATTTCGCAACCGATAAAGACCGTTTGGGCATACTCCCGCCACGGGCGGCCCAGGTAGCATTTCGCAACCCCCTCGTCGGCCGTCAGGCGGCATTCATCGAAGACCAGTCCCACTTGCTGGCCCCGGCAGGTCGAGGCGGCCGTGATGTAGGAGTCGGCCTTGGAGCGGATTTCGCAGCGGCGGAAGAGCGCCGAAGCCGCACCGAAGATGAAATCCGTGGTCCCCTCGACGTAGCAATCCTCGAAGCGGATGCGGGCGTTCCCGGTAACGGTTTCGCCGTCCCGGTTGCCCGAGCCGTAGAGGTAGAGCGTGTCCTGGTTGCCCAGAAAGCGGCAGTTTACGAAGCGCAGGTTCGTGGCCAGGCACTGCACGGCCACGGCCTGGCCGACACGTCCCGCCGCATTTTCGAAAGTCATGTTGCGCACGGTCCACCCCTCGCCGCCGAAATAGATCGTCGCCGATCCCGAGGTGCCGGTCTCGACCCCCGTAGGACCGATTTTCGAAGCGTAGTCGTCCCATGTCAGGCGCACGTCGCCCCGGCCCGTGAGTTCCACGTTGCGCTTCGAGGCCGGAATCGAAATTTTCTCGCGGTAGACGCCCTCCATCACCACGATCCGCGTGGTGCGGCGGCAGAAATCGGGCACGGCGGCCACGGCTTGCGAGAGGGTGAAGAAATCTCCCGAACCGTCCCTGGCCACTACCAGATCGGGAATATCGAGGTGCCCGGCCAGTGCGGGAATCCGATCGCGCAGCTGCGCAGCGACCATCCGGGCTACGACATGCGCGCCCCGTACGTTGAAATGCGTGTCGTCCTGCCGCCCCTTGGGGCAGAGCGGCGAGGTGCCCGGTGCGACCCACATGAAATAGCCCCTCGAAGCCTCGTCGCCCAGCGACGCAACCCATTCGCGCGTCAACGGCTCCAGATCGAGCAGCACGACCTCCTCTTCGCGGGCCACGCGCCGGACCGCTTCGGGATAGCCCCCGTGGGTATCGGTCAAAACGCCCCCGACGAAATGGCGCCTGACGACAGGCGTCAGGAGCACCGGAACGGCTCCCTTATCCCGCGTCTCGCGCACATAGCGGCGCAGGTTTGCGGCATAGCCCTCCAGCGCCGAATAGCGGGTCGTATCCTTGATCTTCTGGTCGTTGTGGCCGAACTGGATGAATACGTAGTCGCCCGGCTTCAGCTTTTCACAGACCTTGTTCCAGCGCCCCTCGGTGCGGAACGACTTGGTCGAGCGGCCGTTGGCGGCGTGGTTTTCGACCACCACCCCCTGGTCGAAGAGCGGCTGGAAGAGATGCCCCCAGCCTCGCTCGGGGTTTTCGTTCTTGAGGTCCTTGGTGGCGCACGTGGAGTCGCCGATGAGGTAGACCCGGATCGGGTCGTTGCCGGCAGCGGCGCTGAGGCCGGTGCAGAGCAGAACGAGCGATAACACGAGACGTTTCATAGTCGGTTTCTTTCATACGACAAGTGAGGGGCCCTGCGGCCTCTCACCCGTCATTCAACTTTTTCGGATCAATTCAGTTTGGTCGCTACGCCGCCCGCCACCTGACCGACCGTGATGTCCTGCACCAGGTAGTGGAGGTACATTTCGAGGTTGGTGTAGCGGTCGTCGAAATTGTATTTCAGCGCGTCGTTCTTGTCCTCCTTGTTCAGGCCGAACAAATCTTCGTAGTAGTCCGGAATGCCGTCGCCGTCGGTGTCTTTCGTACGCGAGAGCTCCTCCTCGGTGGCCGTGTAGGCGGGCCAGCCGCCCACGTCGGTCTGCGAGTCGATGATGCCGTACCAGCTGCGGTCCAGCCCGACGACGGTCGTGCCGCCCGCCTCGCCCGAGGTGCCGGTGCCGTTCTTCACGTCCTGAAGCACGCGCGCATCGGCCGTATCCATCCGCAGCGACGCACCGCAATACTTGACCGCCAGGTTGAATGCCGCATCGGCCGCATGGGTCGTCACATCGCACGCCTTGCCGCCGGCAAGCACGGCGTACTGCGCAGCGGACCAGTTCCAGGCGGGGGTGATGGTCGCATTGCTGTTCGCGTTGATTTTCATGCCCGTCTTGTTGTCGCGCGTGACGGCTTCGCCCACCGAGGCATTCCCGCCCGGCACCGAGGTGTCGAACTTGTTGTTGGCGTTGTCGCCGATATAGACGCTCGGGTTGCCCTGCACGGGGACTTTCAGCCCGTTGCCGTCGTAGTAGATGTCGGCCATGAAGAGGATGTCCCGCTTGACGGCTTTGTTCGCAGACTTGACCAGTTCTCCCCCCTGCAACTTGTAGCTCGGGCCGCAGCCCTTGACCGAAGCGGGGCCCCACTTGTAGTAGTTGCCGATGTAGTTCATCTTGATTCCCACGCCGCCGTAACCGCCGTAATTGCAGAAATTGTAGACCACGTTGTTGCGGAAATCCAGCAGGCGGTCCGTCGAGTTGATCCCCTTGGCCTTGGCTGCATCGTCGCCCTGCTCCTGATCGGCGTACTGCTCGGGGCCGTCGAACCGCGGGTTGCGCGAATCGTGGTGCGCCAGCACGTTGTGGTGGAACGAGGCCGGAGCGCCGCCCCAGATGCCGCCGTAGCCGTGCGAGCCTTTTTTGTGCTTGCCGTTGCGCAGCGACTCGTACATCAGGCACCACTGCATGGTCATGTTCTTGTTGACGTAGAACGAGGCGCACTCGTCGGTGCTCCACGACATGGAGCAGTGGTCGAGGATGATGTTCTGCATGTAGCGGGCGCCGATAGCATCCAGTCCGTCGTTGCCGTTCCCATCGCCCGGACGGATACGCAGGTAGCGGACGATAACGTTGTCTGCCTTGATCGAGACGCCCCAGTTCTTCAGGCAGATACCTGCTCCGGGTGCCGTCTGGCCCGCGATGGTGATGTTGCCGTTCTTGATGTCGAGCGATTTCTCGAGTTCGATCACGCCCGCCACGTCGAAGACCACCGTGCGGTAGCCCGAGGCCTCGACCGCCGCGCGCAGCGAACCCGCGCCCGAATCGTTGAGGTTGGTTACCCGGTAAACGGTCGTCGTCCCGTCGGCCGCCCGGCCGCCCGTGGTGTACATGCCGGCACCCTCGGCGCCGGGGAATGCGCGGGTGATACCGTCCGTCTTCTCCTCGTTGGGGAACTTGAACAGCCCGTCGTCGGCGATGCCCGACTCGGTGCCGGCCAGCAGGTCGGCGCTGAAAGCCGAATCGGAGTTCTCGCCCGAAGCCGTGTCGGCGATGGCTTTAACGCGGAAGATATAATCGGTGTTGCGGACCAGATCGGTGAAAGTGTATTTCGTCTCCGTCGTTTTGCCCGCAGCGACCTCCGCCCCGTCGATAGCCGTTACCAATTGGTATTCATACCCCACGGCTTTTTCGACGGCCGTCCACTCGACCTCGATCGTGGTCTGGGTCACGGCTTTGAGCGTCGCATCGGGAGCCGCCAGCGCGGGCATGGCCTCGCCCGGAACGGCTGCCACGTACTCCGAATAGGCCGAACGCATGTAGTTCTGCGCCGACGCGAGCACGCGGAAGCGGTAGGTTTCGCCCTCCGTCAGATCGGCGACGGTGGCCGTGTTCTCGGCGACCTCGATCACGCGCAGGGTCACGTCCTCGGCATCGATGAGCTGATAGGTGTAGTGCGTGGCCGAGGGCATGGCGTCCCAGGTGAAGATCAGGGAGGTCTCGGAGCGGTTCAGCAGCCGCACGTCGGTCGGCGTGGAGAGGGTGGCCGCATCCGTCTCATCATCCGAGCAGGCGAGAACCAGCGTGGCGCAAAGCAGCGCAAACAGGGTAAAAATTCGATTTTTCATAGGTGATTTCAGGTATTTCGTATTCGATTATTTTCCGATCCGAACGGCTTTCGCAGCAGCCTTGGTCAGCTGCGAGTTGGCCTCCGCGATCTGCTCCGAGCCGATGGCGACGTTCCGGTTGCGGCTGCCCGAGACCGTCAGCGCGCACGCCATGCCGGCGGGGCAGCGGAAGCCCTCGGCCCGGAAATCCCGGACGTTGTTGAGCATCAGCGCGGGGCCCGTTTCGGGGACGATCTGCACATCGCGCAGCACCACGTCGCTCGACTCGTTGATCCGGGCGCCCGTCCGGGCGTGGATGCGGGTGTTCTCGACCGTCACGCGCTCGACGTTCATCTCGGGCAGGCCGTTGAAATACATGGCCCGGCGGGCGTTGCGGCACCAAACGTTCTTGATATGTATATCCCGGAAAGCGGGCGTGGTTTCGTCCACGGGTTTGAGCGCCAGGTCCGTCGGCTCGGTATCGCCGCCCTCGGCGCGCGCCTCGGAGGCCGATTTGCCGCCGTAGAAGAGATCGAAAAGCAGCGCCTCCTGCAAGATGTTGTTCATGGCGATGTTCTCGATGAAGATGTTTTCGACCACTCCGCCCCGGCCGCGCGTGGACTTGAAGCGCAGCCCCACGTCGGTGCCCGAAAAGACGCAGTTGGAGACCTTGACGTTCTTCACGCCGCCCGACATTTCGCTGCCCACGACGAAACCGCCGTGGCCGTGGAAGACGATGCAATTGTCGACCAGGATGTTCTCGCACGGAATGCCCCTGCGGCGGCCCGCCTCGTCCTTGCCGCTCTTGATGCAGATGCCGTCGTCGCCCACGTCGAAACTCGAATCGGTCAGAATGACGTTCCGGCACGACTCGATGTCGATGCCGTCGCCGTTCTGGGCATAGTCCGGACAACGGACCGTGATGTCGTGGACCGTGAGGTTGGTGCAGAGCGCCGGATGGATGTTCCAGCAGGGGGAGTTCTGGAACGTGACGCCCTCGAGCAGCACGTTCTCGCAGTTGTGGATGGCCACCAGCACCGGACGCAGGAAATCGCGCATCTTCTCGAAATCCTCGCGCGTCCTGGCCCAGGTCGAGACGTTCTGGTCCGAGCCGGTGGTCGCTCCGAACTTGTAGCTCTCGGACGGATACCACGTTTTGCCGTCGTCCGAGAGGACACCGCCGCTGCGGACCTTGTTCTGCCACTGGCGGGCGGTCAGCTTGTCCGATTTCACGGCCCGCCACGCATCGCCGTTGCCGTCGATGACGCCCTCGCCGGTGATGGCTACGTTCTTCGCCCCGAAAGCCGAGACAGGCGACTGGCACCGCCAGGTGTCGAGCCCCTCGAATGTGACTTTCATCAGCGGATAGAGCGCCTTGTCGTCGCTGAAGACGATAAGGGCGTTCTTATCGAGGTGCAGTTCGATATTGTCTTCCAAGACGATGGGGCCCGTGTACCAGACGCCCGCAGGCACCACGACCCGGCCGCCGCCCTGGGCCGCAAGCGAAGCGATCGCCGAGGCGAACGCCTCGGTCGAAAGCGTATGACCGTCGCCCACGCCGCCGAAATCGGCGATGCTCACCGAGCGCGCGGGAATATGGGGCCGGGGAACGTCCGGCATTTCGAACGGAAGATCGGACGGCGAGGCGTCGCCCGGAGCGTGTGCCCGGCAGTTGCAGGCGGACAGCAGAGCCGCCGCCGTGAGGAACATCGTCAGTTTTTTGAGGTTCATAAGACAGGTAGTTTTATTGTATCACTAAAATCTGCGTGAGTTTCAGGTATACAAATGTACGGCTATCCTGCCTATCGCATTGGGATTTTTTGACTGAAACGATGTACTTTTTTTCAAATTTCAGCGGATACGCGAAACCAGCACCGGCGCACTGGCCTTGCGCACGGAGCCGATCAGCCCCACGAGGATTTCGTCGACGGTGCGGCCGGCGAGCCACTCGCTCTTGCGCCATGCCATCTCGAACACGTAGTCGATCCGCCCCCGCCGGTCGGGCCGCAGCTGATAGAGGTAGCTGGCCTTGTCGTCGATTTGCGAGACGATCTGCTGTCGGGGTACGGCAATGGCCAGCCCCACGTGCTCGCGCTCCCACTTGAGAGTGTCGTTTTCGGGAAAGTCGCTGCCGAAAGCGGCCGTCACCTCCTCGTCGCGGATCATGCGGTTTTCGGCCATTTTCATCACCCCGGTCGTAAAGACCAGGTCGGCGTAGTCGCCCTCGATGCGGTTCTCGACCCGCACGTCGGCGTGCCCCGCATAGAGGATGTAGCGCGAGGTCATGTCGATCTCGCGGCCGCCGTACTGCCACCCTTCGACCCGCATTTCGACCACCGTGCGCACCGGACCTTTGGCCAGGATGCAGGCTTCACGGCGACGGAACCGGTCGATATGGGTCATGCGCTGCTGCTCGGCGTCCCAGCCCTTGAGCGCACCGACGCCCACCGAGCCGAAGACGCGCAGGTTGTCGTGTCCGTAGCCCGCCTCGAGCTGCTCGTCCGTGGGGTACCACATGGTCCGGGCCAATTCGAGGCGCTGCTGCTTCTTGCCGTAGGTGTCGATGGTCTGCTTCTTGTCGAAATAGATGCGGTAGGCGGCCAGCTCCGACTCGAAAGCCGGACCGTGGTGGTGCAGTTTGCGGTACATGTCGTCTTTTTCGGAGGAGAGCGTGTCGGCTGCCTGCAACGACTTGTCGGGGTTTTTGAACCACATTTGGGCATGGACGCGCGATGGATAACTCTTGCCAGCGGGCTCGGAGGAGTAACGGACCTCGAAATCCTGCGTTCCCGGAACGCCCGCCACGAAGACCAGCTCGCCCAGCGCCTTGTCGAGCTGCGAGGGAATTTCGTGGCCTCCGCCCGTGACCACGGCGCTTTCGGCCCACGGCGGCAAATCGGTAATCACCACCGGACACTCCGGCCGCAAACCGTCGGTCGATACGCGGTAGACGCATTTCTCGCTCTGCTCACCCAGTGCGCAGGCGGTGTTGAACAGCAACAAAAGGGGTAAAATTCGTTTCATCTATTGTTCGAGTTGGTCAATGATTCGTTCCAGTTCGGCACGGCAGCGCAGAGCGCCTGCCGGAAGCTCCCCGTCGCCGAAACTCCGCAACGCGGGCTCGGGTTGCACGTCCGCACGCGATTCGTCGGCGCGCGAGGCGTCGAGATGGAGCGTGCGGGCGAAAAACGCATAGACCGCCCGGCGCTTGTTGGGGCCGTAATCGTGCTTTTCATCGGCAAAATGGGCGTTGCAGACCGCATCCTCCGCTCCGTAAAAACCCCAGATACGCTTCAGAAACGGGTATTCGAGCGTCGGGTACGACGCCGTCCAGTCGCCGCCGTCGCTCACCGCGAGCACCGGGCGCGGAGCCATCACGGCGGCGAGCAGTTCGGGCATGCAGCTGCCGCCTGCGGCCAGCGTGACCGGACGCCCGCTCTCGCAGGGACATCCCCCGTCGAAATGCGAGACCAGGTGCACTACGGACGCCAGCGCCGCAAAACGGTCGTCCACGAGGGCCAGCAGCATGGCGTGCGTCGCTCCGCCCGAACCGCCCGTAGCGGCCATGCGGGTCGTGTCGATGTCTTGGCGGGAGTTTACGATCCAGTCGGTTACGGCTTTCGACCAGAGGACCTGGATCTGCATGGCATAAGGCGCGGTATGGGCTTCGCGCCCCACCTGCCGCTCCGAGTCGCCCCAGCCGAAGATGTCCATGTCGACCGCTACGGCGCCCATGCGGGCGAACGTTGCCATGCGCAACTGCTGGTCGGAGCGGTACCGCCCGCCCGGCCAGTGACCGGCCGGCGAGACGATCAGCGGATGGCGTCCCGGTGTGTGCGGTGCGTAGATCGTGCCGCTGACATACAATCCGGGCAGCGTTTCGAGCGCATAGTTCTGCGTCGTGTACCCGTCGTGCCGCACCTTGTCGCCCAGATGGACGGCGGGTCGGGCGACCAACCCTTTAAGAAAAGGTTCCAGCCCCAGCTTTTCGTGGGCATCGCGCAACAGTTCCCGCCGCCGGGTCTCCCATTGCGCAAGGTCCGCATATTTCGCACCGAGCCACGCGAGGAGCTTCTGGCCGTCGGCCACCGTGCGGCGGTAATGTTCATAGGGCTGGACGGTGATCTTCCGTTCGCCGCTCCACCTCAGGTCGAGCGGAAGCAGCACGTTGTCGAGCGTCTCCCGCAGCGAATAGGGCCGGAGGCGGAAATCGGCCCAGGCAAGCATCACCGTATCGGCCGCAAAGCGCTTGCACGCGATATGCACGCCGAACCGCTCCTCCACCTCGCGGAGCACCTCGGCGAGCGGACGCGCGGCTGGCGGCGTTGCGGCATTTTGCGCCACAGCGGGCCGCACCATCGTGCAGCATACCATATATATTATTAAGCAAAGGAATCTTCGCATCGTCTTATGGGTGTTCGATTGTTGCAAATATATGAATTTTGGCCGCAACTCGTTTATTTCGCTGAAAAATTCTGCAAGCCGAGATAAAGACCTTTACCGAACAGGCCGCCACCGGGCAGGTGAACCCCGATCAACTCGCCGAGCTCCACCGATCCGCCCGGCAGCACGCCGACCCCAAAGCGATGGAAATGCTGAAGCGGTACATGGATGCGTCATAAGTAAGTCGGGCTGTTTATTTCATTTTACTTATAAAATCTAATCTTCAAACCAAAAGAGTTATCTTTTTTTTCGACTATATTTGCATATAAGATAATTACCTATATGTCTACTAAAACTACAAAAACTATTTCGGTTGAGGGTACCGAAATAACAATTTTGCAGATCGACGATACCGACTATATCTGCATTACAGATATGCTCAAAGCCAAAGACGGCGATTTTTTCGTTAAAGATTGGTTGCGAAACCGGAACACGCTGGAATTTCTCGGTATATGGGAAAAAGTCTATAATTCCAATTTTAATTGGGACGAATTCGCCCTAATTAGAAACCAATCCGGGTTGAATAGATTTCGAATTAGCGTCAAGGAATACGTAGAAAAAACCAATGCCCTCGGCCTCAAAGCCAGAGCCGGGCGTTATGGTGGTACCTATGCCCACCGAGATATAGCGTAAATATCCGTTCTAATGCATCTTGTGCAAGGATCATCGGGTCTTTATCTTTGTGTACCGATTGGATGATCTATAAAACGGTCGGCAATTGATTATGGACAATAAGAAATACGACCG
>NZ_DBFWLG010000008.1:0-1837 GCF_048465575.1 Alistipes sp. | reverse complement strand
CAAAGCGGGACGAATGACAGGAAAGAGTAACCTTGCCTTACAGGTAAACCGTCAGATTGATAAAATCAATCTAAGTATTCACGCTCGTTACAAAGAGTATCTAACCAATCGGGGAAGCGTAACAGCAGAAGAATTGAAAAACGCATTTCAGGGTATCGCTTCCACACAGGAAACTCTGTTGAAAGTATTTGCGGAACACAACGAAGTTTACCGTAAACGTGTCGGGATAGACAGGGAGAAAAGAACCTATAAAACCTATTGTAATGCTTACAGTCATTTGGCTGACTTCCTGCAAAAGAAATACCATGTGCGGGATATGTCATTTAATCAACTAACATTCTCTTTTATCGAAGCCTACGATTTTCATTTACGGGTGAATTTGAAGATGAAACCGAATACTGTATTAGGTTACATTATCCCGTTCAGAAAAATAGTTCGCATTGCTCTCAACAAAGGATTTATTGCCCGTGACCCATTTACGGAGTACAAACCGGAACGGGGACGGAGCGAACACCGTACCCTGACAGGCGAGGAACTACAAAAGATAATGAACGCTACATTTGATTCTCCCAACCGTACATTTATCCGTGATTTATTCGTTTTCTCCGCTTTCACCGGATTGGCATTTGCCGACATACGAAGATTAACTGAAAAGGAACTTGTTACAACCGAAGACGAGAGACGGTGGATTGTGATTGCAAGGAAAAAGACAGGTACGGTTTCCCGTATACGGCTATTAGATATTCCCTTGCAAATTATTGAAAAGTACAAAGAGGGCAGATTTTGTGAGAAACTGTTCTCTGTTCCCGGATATTCAACCGTTGATATAAACCTCAAACGCATTGCCGAAATATGCGGAATTAGAAAGAATCTGACATATCACATGAGCCGTCATACTTTCGCTTCGGAATTGTGCCTCTCGCAAGGCGTACCTATCGAAACAGTTAGCCGGATGTTGGGGCACAAGGATATACACACCACACAGATTTATGCGACCGTTTCCACTCAAAAGATAAGTGCCGACATGAAGCAATTATCCGAACGGATGGCGGGAAAGTTCTCTTTTGTCAAATCTAAAAACCAATAATAACATCATGCGTAGCACATTCAAATACCTGTTTTATATCAACAGGAACAAAGTAAAGAAGAACGGGCTTTGTCCCATAATGGGGCGTATCACATTGGACGGGGAAATCGTCCAATTCAGTACAGGACTGGAAACAAATCCCGATTTATGGGATGCTAAAACTGGGCGTTCAACCGGAAGAACGGCACACGAAACAGGCGTAAACAAAGGACTTAAAAACTTTTCGGCTTCCATAGAAAAGCATTATGCCTACATTGTAGAAAAAGACGGTTATGTAACAGCCGAACGTGTTAAAAATGCGGTTATGAATATAGCCCAAGAACCAACCACGTTACTAAAGGAACTGGAAGAAGCAACCGAAGAAATACGAAAAAGTATAGGCATAAACCACACAGTTGCAACCTATCGGGCGTATGTAAACGCTCATTTGAACCTGTCCCGTTTTATCCGTGATAAGTACGGTAAAAGTGATATGCCGTTTTCATCTTTGGAATACTCCTTTATTGAGAATTACGATATGTATCTGAAAATAGACCATAAGATGGCAACAGGTAGTGTGATGCAACATATTGTCTTTCTCAAGAAGTTAGTTAAACGAGCCATGAACAAAGGTATTATATCACGTAATCCATTTTTTGGTTATGTACCCGACCAACCTAAGACATCCCGCAAATGGTTGTCTTGTGAAGAAATACAAAAGGTTATGACTACCCCGATAGAGCATCCGAGCGTGGCATTTGTACGGGATAT
>NZ_DBFWLG010000007.1:0-229804 GCF_048465575.1 Alistipes sp. | reverse complement strand
GCGCGAGGGACGGGATTGGCTACATTTGTCCCCAAACTCTAAAAATCTGTCGAATGGAAATAGTTATTATCGAAAAGAAAACCTTTGAGGCATTGCTCTGCGGCGTGGAAACGCTAACCGGAAAAGTCGATGCCTTGTGCCGCCATTGCAGCGACAAGCGCGTGAGTAAATGGCTCGATGGCGAACAGGTATGCCGCCTGCTGCGCATCAGTCCGCGCACCTTGCAGACCTTGCGCGACAACCGCATCATCGGCTGCACGCAGATAGGGCGCAAGTTTTACTACAAACCCGAAGAAGTCGAACGGCTACTACCCGGTATCGACCGATACCGCACACCGCAGGATAGCCCCTGAAAAGCGAACGAAACCACTAAATCCACAAGAATATGAACGAAAATCATGTAATTACCTCGGACGACGAACGCATTGCGGCCTTGCTGCGGGCTTTGAAGAAAAGCGCGAAAGATGCGGCGAAATTTACGGAGAACTATCAACCGCCCCTCGGAGGCGAACGTTACCTCACGGATAAGGAGGTGATCGACCTCTTGAAAGTAAGCCGCCGCACCTTACAGGAATACCGCGCCGCACGCAAAATTCCCTTTATCCTTTTCGGCGGCAAAGTCCTCTACCGGGAATCCGACATCGAAAAGCTCCTCGCGGAAAACTACCGCAAGGCTATCCCTTAAAACGCCGACGGGCAGGTGTTGAAGCCTGCCCGCCGTTCTTAACAGATAAATCCCTCCTTATACTGAATGATAATCGGAGCCGCCGCCCGCGCCGGGGTGGTAGCTCGTCGGATCAGCCATTTGCGTAGTACCGACGCACCCCGTGTATTGAGCCGGAATGCGAGGGAGGCCACTACCTCCATGTTATACACGTCCGCACCATTCCCATTCTCCAGACGGACGTACTTGCAGACCTCATAATCGTGCAGCGTATCGCTTTTAATGATTGCCTTGATACCTGCGTTTACCGCTCCGGCAGTCGTACCGAACAGCTCGGCCAGCTCCATTGCCGTCATCCATACCTCGCTCCCCGTCAGGGTTACGCCGTTATCGCCGATTGTGATTCTATCCCTTTTCATCGTACATTCGTTTTTAGATGGTTTGACAAATAAAATTCTCCATTTGCTCGATACGTTGCGACAGTTTTTCCATATCGCGGCTCACCTTTTCCGCCGTGATTTTGGCGTAAATCTGCGTCGTGCGGATGCTGCGGTGTCCGAGCATCTTCGAGAGTGTTTCGATGGGCACGTCGTTCGATAGGCACACCGTCGTCGCGTAGGTATGGCGGCTCATGTGCCACGTGACGTTTTTCTCAATACCGCACTTTCTCGCAATTACCTTGATGCTGTTCTTGCAGTTGGCATAGCACGGAACGGGCAGCAGCTTATCCCCCTCGGCCATGCCGTCGTACTTTTCGATGATATGCTTGGCAACCTCCAGCAAGCGTATATTCGATTCCGTACCCGTCTTTTGGCGATTGGTGATAATCCACAGATGGCCGTCGAACGAGGTTTGCAGGTTCGCTTTGGTCAGGTTCGCCATGTCCGTCCAGCTCAACCCCGTAAAGGTACAGAAGATGAACAGGTCGCGGATGACCTCGTAACTCTTCTTTTTGAATGTTCCATTAATCAGCAGCTTGATTTCTTCTTTGGTCAGAAAACCCCGCTTCGTTTCCTCTTTGGTGATGCTGTACGCGAAGAACGGATCGCGCTGCAACAGTCCGTTATTGACGGCCATGTAGATAATCTTACGGAACGGCATCATGTATGACCAGACCGTATTGTTGCAATGGTTCTTCTCGGTTTTGAGAAACAGCTCGAAATCGGTAATGAACGCCGGAGCAAGCTCCTTTAGGGCGATGTCGCTGACCTTGTACCGCTTTTCGATAAACTCCGAGAGGTGGTTATATACGGTGCAGTATTTCCAATAGCTGCGCAGGCTTTTGAGCTTGCCTACCTGCTTTTCGTAGTCTTCGTTATGCTGCCGGAATACCGCCAGCAGCGTTTCATGGTTCATACCCAAACCCAGATAGGCGTTGCGCACTTTCTCGGCGGTTACATAGTTATCCCGGTCGGCGATCTTCTGATAGGCTTGGTTGATACCCACGCGGATTTTATCCAGCATCCGGTTGGCCTCCTGCGCCACCACGCTGCGACCGGACACACGGCCTAACTCCACGTTCCACGATTTTTCCTCCACGTCCAGCTTGCAACTGAACTGTGCGATTTTGCCATTTACCGTAATCCGGCACATCACCGGAACAAGCCCGTTCTTCTTCGGGGCGTTGCGTTTCAGATAGAATAAAACTTTGAAAGTCGATCTCATAACTCTACAATTTTTTAGTGAACAAAATTATTTCTTGTAGAGCCGTTCGTCGATACGCAAAATGCAGCGAATCAGCGCAATCGCACCCGAAAACCGACTTTTTTCGCGGTGTGCAGCCCATAATCCGAAAATTCTGCTACATTTGCTGTCTGAATCCTCCGAATCGGGCTTGTAGTTCAGCGTGTTGGGAGCCTCTCAAAATCTCCGCCGCCGTCTTGAAAAGAGTAACGGGATAGTAACGCAACTCCGGTTTCAGTTGGCTTTTTGGCGGTTTCGCTTGGCTTCGTCCTTGCAGTCCGTTTTCCTCTAAACCCCTTATTTACAACCTTCCTGCGCTCATCTGCGCAATCTCTCATTTTTTATTTTTATCTTTGCTGAAGATCGAAAATCTTTACGATCCAACAGCGACAATGTTTCCCTCATGAGCGCCGACCACGGATTATGTTTGCTGCCAGACAAATCAAAACGAAAATTTATGAGCAAACTGAAATCCTTACGCGAAGCGCGTGCTTCGGTGTTTACGCAGATCGACGAGCTGCGAACGGCGGCCGACGGCCGTGAGATGACTGCCGAGGAGCAACAGCGTTGGAACGACCTGCTTTCGGACTACGACAAGGCGGACAAGGCCGTCGAAGACGGAGGAGCGCTTCGAGGAGATCGAACGGCGGCAAACCGAGCAGCAGTTCGAACAGCGCACGACCGCGTCGCAGCCGGATTCCGAGCAATTGGACGAGTATCGCTCGGCTTCCAGAGCTACCTGCTGCGCGGCGCGACGGGCATCACGTCGGAGCACTAGGTGCTGTTCGAACAGCGTGCCGGCATCACGGGCCTTTCGGCCGGCGTGATCGTCCCTGCGACGCTGGCCGAAAGCATCGAGATTGCACTGAGAGCCTATGGGGGTATGTTCGAGGCCGGGTCGATCCTCACCACTTCGAAGGGCGGCGATCTGATCATGCCGACGGTGAGCAATACCAGCGCGAAAGCGACTACACGCTTTTGGAGGACGACTACGACCCTATGCTGATCACCGAGCCGCAGTATGCAGGTCAGCGCATCAGCGTTACGGCCATCGTCGGTTACAATAAGGACAACATCCCTCCCGCAATCAAGGCGGCAATCCTGCTGATCTTGGGCACGCTCTACGACAATGAGTCGGACAATCTGGTCGGCCGTACCGTGTCGGAACTGTCGCTTACGGCCGAAAAACTCCTGTTTCCGTGGCGGGTAACCCCTTACGGCGATGTTTGATACGCGAATCGAACTCCTCGAATTCATGGAGGAGCGGGACGGATACAACGACCTTACCAAATCGCTCCGGCGCGTCGCGGTCTGCTATGCGCAACGCACCGAGAACGGCGGTCGGGAAAATCTCTATGCCGGCCGCATCGTCCACGAGAACGAGGTGGTCTATACGATCCGCTATCAGCCGAATCTCCGCCCGGATATGATCGTCAGGGATGACGGCTGGCTGCGCAAGATCGTGTCGATCCACGAGGAGGGCCGCTGCTGGCGGCTGCACCTCAAATGCACCAAATCGGATGCCGACGACTCTTCCGAGCAAGATGTCACCCTTGTCCAAAATTCCGTCTGCCGATGCTGACGCTTAAGGTTGAAGGCTATGCCGAGGCCAAACGCATATTGGATCAGCTCCCGAACACCATGCAGAAGCGGATGCTCGCGGCGGCGCTCCGAGGCTCGGCCAAACCGATGCTCCGGTCGGCGAAAGGCAAAGTGCCCGTGCGTAGCAGTCGGTTGAAGAAGCAACTGCGCATCGTGCGGATTAAAGACCGGAATGCTCCCAAGTCGGAGGTCGACATCGCCGTGAAGCCCGTCTTCGAACGTACGAAGAAGAAAGGCGCGGTCAACGAATACTACGGCAAGTTCATCCATGAGGGGACGAAGGATCCGCGCACCTCGAAAAAAGGGAAACTACTGGTCTTCGTCGATGCACAGGGTAAAAAGATCTTCGTCTGCAGCGTGAAGGGCATCCGCCCGACGCCCTATCTGGAACAGGCATACTCGGAGAACTCCGAGCGCACGGTGGCACTGTTCGGCGACGAGCTGGCTGCGGCGGTCGAGAAATTCGTGGCGAAGAACTTTAAACCGATCATCTGATGATGGACGATTTCAAAAAGACGCTGATCGCGCTGCTTGAACAGGAGGTTCCCGACCTACGGGACAAGATTTAGGCAGGGGCGGTCGACGCCGGGACGCAGCCGCCCTTTGCGGCCTTCACCGTCCCGGAGGAGACGCCCGTCCGAACGCTCCACGGCATCGCCGGCTATGTGACGACCTTCGAGGTCGCGGTCTACGACGCGAAGTTCGCCGGGGCGGAGCAGCTCAAACACGCCGTGATTGCCGCATTGGAGGGTGCGGAGTTGGGCGACAAGCGCAGCCGCTACAAATCTTCCTCGACGGAGTTCTATCCCGACTACGACCTGCACGGCGTGACACTAAATTTTCGGATTATATAATCCAAAACCCCCGCGATTGATGGTGCGGGGGATCAACATCGAAATGTTTTTTGTGGAGGAAGAGGGATTCGAACCCTCGGTACGATAAGGACGTACACCAGAGTTTCAATCAGGCGCTTTAAGCCACTCAGCCATTCTATCGCAGGTTTACTACCATAATGACCAAGTGCTACAAATATACTATAAAAAATTAAAATGAAAATTTAAATGGCTGAATTATGAGATCGAAACGGGTCATCCAAGGCGAAGACATCATTCTCCTGGTTGACGACAAGACAACGTTCCACGCTACGACACACACACTGAAGGTCGACCTCGAACTCAAGGAGCTGCGCACCAAAGACACGAACGGCAAGGAGAAGGCTCCGGGCGACATCACGTGGTGCACCCTGTCCGGCAACCCGTCCGGCGGATAACTTACACCGAGGCGTCGGTGCAGAATGACAAATCGACGCAAACAGACAGCATCTCGCATAGCCGGATCAACACGGCCGCCCGCAACGATACCCGGATCGTCACGGAGGAGAAACCCTCGTCCGGCGTCGCATGGCTGCGGTGGGCTGCGGCGCTGGCCGGCCTCGTGCTCCTGATTATCCTATTCCTCAAATTACGTTAACCGATCTACTCCATGTCCCGACTCAGAACCCTGATTTCCTACTATGGCGGCAAGCAGATGCTCTTGAAGCACATCCTGCCGCTGATCCCCGTGCATATGCTCTTCACCGAAGCCTTCTGCGGCGGCTGCGCCGTACTCTTCGCCAAGCAACACGTAAAGAGCGAAATCATCAACGATACCAATGCCGAACTGATCAACTTCTACCGCGTAGCGCAAACGCAGTATCCGGCACTCAAGGCACAGATCGATGCGACGCTCCACAGCCGCGAGATACACGCCTGCGCCCGGCATATCTACGACCATCCGGCGTTCTTCACGCCCGTCGAACGGGCGTGGGCCGTGTGGGTCTGCACGAAGTTGGGCATTGCGTCGATGATCGACGGGACGTTCGGCTACGACAGCAGCGGTACAACGACGCAGAAGCTCCGCACGCAGAGGAGTCCTTCACCGAGGAGCTGTGCCGACGCCTGGGCAGCGTCACCGTCGAGTGCGAGGACAGCACGAACCTCATCCGGCGTTACGACTGAGAGGGGGCGTTCCATTTCGTCGATCCTCCGTATGTAGACTCCGACTGCGGACACTACAACGGGACGTTCGACGAAGAGGACTTTTCGAGGCTGTTGGAGACGCTCTCGACGGTCGAGGGCAAGTTCATGCTGACGATGTTCCCGCATCCGTCCATCGAAAAGGCTGCTGCCGCGCACGGCTGGACGATCCACCGGCTCGACCGCACGATCACCACCTCGAAAGTCTCCCGCCGCCGGCAGGAGGAGTGGATCACGACGAACTACTGACGCCGCCCGCGATGCAACTGAACATAATCCATAATACCGATGCCCTCTCCGGTCTGTGGCTGCTTCCCGATGCGTCGGAGAACTGCATCGTCACCTCGCCACCGTACTGGCAGATGCGCGACTACGGCATCGGCGACATCGCGTGGCCGGACGGCTTGTCGGGACAGTTGGGGCTGGAGCCTACGCGCGAGGAGTTTCGTCAGTGGCTCCCGTGCCGTTGCGGTCGATTTCCAGCAGATCCGTCGGGGCCATCGTATTGACCTTCGGCAATTGCGAAATGGTCACTTCGCTCGTTGCCGGCAATAGGGGCGCGATGATCTCCTTGTCGGTTACAATAGAATCCATATTCTTTTCAATATTATTCGTAGATTCTGAAATCGGACATCATTTGATAGGTTACGTGCCACATGCATTTTTGATTGGAGTACGGAGACGGGACGGATAGGAGTTGCAATACGCCGCCGAACGTGACGATGCGGGCAACGGGTAAGTATCCCAATCCGTAGTTGTCCTTGCGGAGCGTCGAGATGATTCCCGATTCAGGGTCATCGGCCGCCAGCAACAGGCTCGGCGAGGAGCGCGTGCGGATCGGACTGTCGTAGATATTGACCACGCTGCCGGTGTACTCCGCCGAGGAGGGCAGATTCAGGCGGATGATGTACTCTCCGAAACGTGCACCATCGATGATGAGATTGAAATTGCGGTCGAGCGTGTATTCGTTCGTCGTGCTGTTATAATCTGTTCCCTCGTCGGTAAGCCTTTTGAATTGTACTCTGGAATAACCGCTGAAGATACCGCTCCCCATCTCCACATGCCCGTCCTCGTAGATGCGGGTGGTGGCATTTCCGGCATCGGCGATTCCGTCCGCTCCGGCGAAGAACATCAGCTTGCCGTGCGCTGCTTCGTCGACGCCCATAAGCGAACAGCCGGCCATGCCCGCCACGACCTTCCGGTCGCTCTCGTCCTTCACGCCTACGAATGCCGACAGTACCACGCCACTGCCGGCATCGATCTCCGTCGAGATATCCTGGAAGTTGTCGTGCAGGTAGCCCAAATCGCTGCTCTCGCTTGCGGCCTTGTCCATTGCTTCGCCGATCTTGCGACGCTCGGCGTAATAGGTTTCGATCGCAGTGAAATCCGCTTCGATTGGGATGAACTCCGGTTCCGGCTGTGTATACTTTCGGATGGCGGCGATGGCCGAGAGGTAGGCTTCTTCGTAAGGGCTCCACTAGGCGTTCATCATTCGAACGATGCGTTTCTTTCCCTGCACCCTGAGTAGTTTGCCTCCCGACACCGGTAGCGTACCGTGCTGATATGCACGAGCGCATTGGTATGGAATTGTGCATACTCGGCCTTTATGTCCTGCAAACGCTCGCGCAGAAAGGATTTCTCGACCGGCGAGACATACTCGTCGGAGTTGATGCGGCCGAGGGTCTCCAGCGTCGAGGAGATCGTCTGCATCAGCGAGTCGAAATCCGTTCCGGCATCGGGCTTCGCGGGGTCGATGCGCCCGAAGCGCAGCACGCCGTTGCGAAAGCTGACCCCGCAGCCTGTCGAACGGTTGAAGAGCTGCATATCGCCCGTTGCCGAGTCGAACCACGAGTCGCCCGCTTTATCCGAGAGAAAGCCCGTGAGGTAGATATTCTTCAGATAGGCCGAGTAGCCCTTCATGTCCAAGCCGTGCGCCGCGAGGTTGGACAGATCGCCGAACTGTGCCGCAATGTTCTCCGTGCGGATCGTCCAGTCGTCCATGCCCGTGAGGAAGCGCAGGTAGGTACGCGTTTCGTAGCGGGAACTCCGGCGCGAAGGATCGGACGTTTTGCCGAATGCCACGAACTGCATGGCCGCCTGCGGATGGTAGGGATAGCTTGGGCGAAGTTCGTACCGCCACTCGCCGTAAGTCTGCGGATCGAGGCATTCGACGAGGCGAAAGTAACAGGTGATACTATGTTTCCCACTCTGCCCGGAAATATTTTGGAGTTCTTCCAGAACCTCCGGAGATGGTAAGAATGCATTTTCGATGAATAACCGAGGTGATAGCCTATTTACGGATATCCCCATCGATGTATACCGCCCAAAACCTATCGATTTGCTCTTTTAGCTCTATCAATTCATTAATATTGTTCTCTAAACGTTGAGTCGGTGATACGGGATTACCCTTAAAGTCAGTTTCCGGTTCCTTTTTTCGAGCTTGTTGTGTCAACGTGAAACAATATCGTTTCAATCTATCTGCAATAATATCGATTTGGTTAGTGATGTCTCCTATATAGTCGCTTGTGAAATTCTTTATTGTAAGTGTGTTTTCAATGGACAGTTCAAAATCCGGCATAATTCTCGACAAAAAAAGTTCCAACCGGTTTATAACATCGTATCCGGCCATGTCCTTTTCCCTTCTATAATATCTTTAATAGAACAATCGGAAACACCGCTTTTTTTGCTAAATAATTTAACCTCGCGATAGCCTACGATTAGGGATAGAGCCTCTTTGATCCGTTGTGTTTTAAGTCTTCTATCGTCTTGGATGGCAAGATAGACCCTGTTGATTTCGTCTTTGGAGGGTATGGAATGCATATAATGATCCCATTTATCCAAAGGAATCCCGACTTGATATGCTAAAAGCGGACGTTCTTTAATTTGTTTTTTTATATCCGTCCACCGCGTTTTATATTGATGCTCTGTAAGATGTCTGTCCATCGCCGTGTTTTTTATGTTTTCTATGTTAGATACTATCTACAAATGCTCCGAATCGTAAAATCTTATCCGCATTCTGTTTGTTGAAAAGCAGGTGCTCGAAGTCCCGCTTCTTGACGTTGAGGTCGGTCGTTGCGAGAAATACGCCGATGGCCGTTTTAAGTTCTTCTGGCCAGCCGATGCCGCACCGCGCCTTCAGAAATTCATAATCGGGTCGAGTCTGTGCAAGCAGAAACATCGCATCGTAAAAGTCGCGCCCCTTCCCTCGAGCCAGCAAAGCCGACAGTTTCATTGCGCAGAGCACTTCGTCCGGCGGTACGGGTAAGGGAAAGAAAAATCCGCAACCTTTTACATTTACGATCATCGACGTATATTCAACTCCTTGATCCTGCGCTTCGATCTTTATTAAAAACGCTCGTCACGATGACCGGACAGTCGGAGGTCGAATAAGAGTTGAGGAAAATGAATGTTCTGCCGAAAAGCGGTCAATTTCGGATTCGCACGATCTTTCGTTACCACAGTCAGTCCGTTGCGCCGCAAAAAGGTAAGGACCTCGTCCGTCATCCGGATGAACTCTTCTTCGGACATACCCTTGCAATCGAATCCAGATCCTCGGAAAAGCGGTCGATACCCTTGAAAAGTCGCAAGTTTGTGCCGCCGATAAAAGCCATCTTCCGCATGTATGGTGTGGAGGAGAGGTAATCCAGAATCATCAACTGGATATACTCTTTGAGCATATGCTTGTTTAATAGCGCGTTGTCGCGCATCGATTGCGGGAAATATCCCCGCCGAGGTTCATATCGATCATAGGTCGTAAATTTTCAGTAATGCGGTTGCACGTCGACCGAGCGCCTTGCTGCCGAACCGTCGGAGATATTCGTCGAGCCGCTCCCGATTCAGCTCCTCCTGCATGTAGTCTTCATCGAGGCGAAGTTGCTCCAACTCCGATGCGTCGTTGTAAAACGGATAAAGATAAAGCAGATCGAGCAGCGCCTTTTCCGGCGTGGCGAACAAAAGTGTTTTGCCATCGGCCATCGGCCGGGGTTAGTATCCGAACATCAATTCACTTTTAATATTTTTGTAGGAATATTCCCCGAACCTATTTCTAAAGGTCGCCGTCTTGAGCGAGCTGACGCTTGTAATCTGCACTATCGCTTCTGGAATCAAACCATAGAAGGAGAGGACTGTGTGCAGGCTGATGTAGGATGGACGGTAAATCCGATTGGCGATATACTGTGCGTAATCCGGCTTATGCAGGTATTCGGGGAATGCGAAATACTCCTGCTCAAACGGATGAGTAAACCTTTCTTGACCCATCGGGTGAGGTTGTTGCGATCGAAATCGGGCTGCCATGCATACACTTGGTGGATGCTGAAACAAGCCAGATCGAATAGTTTTTCCCGAAATTCCAAATAGGTCACTGGTTTATTTTATTTCGGTAATGCTACAAACATAGTGAGTTTTAGTAATATAAGCAAAAATGACTGCAAATTTACAACATGACGGCGATAACGATGAGTGGTTATTCGTAGAACTTTGCCCATTGAGATCCGGACATCGCCTGTTTTCTCGCTCCATCGTTCGGGCGGAACAAAGAGCCCCGTTCGGGCGCGGAGGGTCAGTTGGTGAGCCGCTATGAAACGAATCATAACCTCGGATTTTCCAGTTGCGCGATCCTCGCGGGAAGAGAGCGTGCGGTTAATTTTTTCCATTGAATATCAATTATTTATGCACGACGAACATAAAAAATGCATTCCAAATAAAGAAGACAAATGTCCCCATATCTTGTCAGCAAATCGTCAGCATTTTAGAACCGCGTGAAACCCTTTGCAACCGCCTGCAACCGAATCCGATGCCACATCTCTTTGACATACATTGCAGTTATAGAGGAATTATGCAGCGCATCAATAAAATTACATATATTACTGTATTTCAATGCTTTGTATCGCTTCAGACCTCACGAAACCCCTTGTTGCAGCATGATGCAACAAGGGGTTTCGTGAATCCGTGTGCGCGAGCGTGTCTATTGTGACTACTCCGGCATCCGATTTTCATGCTTTTCCCGGTAAATGGCATTGTGCCGCGCCAGGTAGTGTTTCCGTTCGCACAGGATGTAGTTCGGGTCGATCCGTCTTTCGTGTAGGTATCCCAGCGTCTCGAAGCGTTCCAGCTCGGGGGCGTAGATCACCTCTCCGCTACGACAGTCTATGGTGATGTAGTTCCCGGACTCGAAGAGCCGGTCGCAGGTGGGGCACAGCAGCAATCCGTTGTACGGGTTCATGGCGTCGTAGGTGTCCTCGCATTTTGCATAGGGAACGATGTGGCTGGCGATCAGCAAATTCCCGAAATCGAAGCCGCAGATCGGACACCGGTGCGGCGTCTTCTGGAGCAGGGCCGACTTGAAAACCCCCTGCACGGTCCGGGTTTGGGTACCCCGCGAGGACAATCTGTATTTTCCTTGCTGCATTTTTCGGCGCATTTCCGCAGTAAGGCCCTCCGTATCCAGCATATCGAGTTTGGTGTCGGCCACGTCGACCGAAAATCCGTCCGGTCCCGAGATCGTATCGGTTTTCGGAGGCCGGGATATCAGATAGGGGCGGAGGGTCTCGGTAATGTAGGAGAAGGAGAGATCATCCAGGTAGGCGTTTTTCTTCGGCAGGTCGCTGTTCGCCCGTGTCCCCTTGGTGTTGAGCGAGATGTCGCGGACTGTCACCGGCTCGTCCCGGACGCGGGTGGTTCGGGAAACCATGTTTTGACGGTTGGCGAAATTGAGCACGACCATCGGATACTTGGGGACGAAATTGGCCCACTCCTTCTTCGGATCGAGGATCCGCCGGTCCTTGCGGATGAAAATCTCCCGGATACGCATGTAGATGGTCTGCTTCTGCGCGAGCGTCCGTGCCCGGCAGAATTTCCTGTACTCCTCCCACAGCTCGTCGTGACGGAATACGCAGTAACATAACATGTACATGAAGACATAGGCGTTCTCGAAGCTCGAGCCGATGAATTCGAGCAAATCGTTATCAAGGATACGGTAAACTCCGCGGCTCTTCTGTTCGAGGATGCCGCAGAAAACCAAAAGGGCAATTCCCTCGGTAAAATAGTTGCCTACCTGCGAGGCTTCCCTCAAACAGAAAAGGTCGCGGATGTAGGCGTTGGATTTCGCATTCAGGTCGTGTTTGCGGTAGATGTCGCCATTACGGAACCGCTGGATGAAGCGGCAGACGAAGAACATGGTGTCGAAGCCGTAGGACTTGTCCGCCAAAAATTTTCCGTGATCGGTCGAAAGCGTCAACCCGCCGAGGCGGCTTTCGAGCATTGTTGTAATCTCTTTATTCATGGGTCAGCAGTTTTTTCGGCACGCCGATATAGTATAATGCACATTTATCGATATTGAGCGTGAACCGGGAGTGACTTTTTACCGTGGCATAATAGCGCCGAAATTCATCCGTTGCATAGAGTGGCAGATCGGGGACGTTCTCGCCCTCGGGCGGGATCAGAATGGCGATGCTGCCGTTGGGTACAGCGCCGTTGGGAAGAAGGGTCGCCCGCGTGTTGTAGGTGAAATTGGGCATCAGGATCGCGCGGCTGTCGAGAAACCGACCCACCGCAAATTCCGCCACCGAGTCGACATAGCGGTCGTAACCTGCTTTGTGGACAATCCGCCCATCGTCCAGGATGTTTTTCGAGCGGAGCACCCACACTTTGCCTTGCAGGGAAACCTTTCCGTTGGTTATCTGCCGGTCTCGGAATGCGGAAAAGTAGTCGAGCCGCAGACGGGCGACGTACTGGTCGAAGAATGCGTCGCGGTACAGCAGCCACAGCCGGTCGTGGAAAAGGTATCCCTGCCGCTGCGTCCAGGTGCGACCGTCTACGTAATCGACGACCGTCGTATCTGCGCTGTAACTCTTCGAAAAGTGAATCGTGATGATCTCGATGAATACTTTTTTGAAGAATTTGACCCCGAAATCGCAAATGCTCACGATCGGCAGGGACTCGTACATTTTTCGGATCGACTCGAACTCATCGGCCATGATGAAATTCTTCGGGATGACGCACGCGATCTGATCGGCCATGCCATACAATTTTATCAAAAACAGAGCGAATAAATTTTTCGTTTTGTGTACGTCGCTGCACAATGGGGCGTAATCCGTTTTTTTTGCCGCCGTATAGGGCGGGTTGGTCACCACCAGGTCGTAGTGCTCCCGGGTGTCGAGTTTGAGAAAGTCGGCGCAAATGAAACGAATGCGGATGTTCGATCCGATCTCGATTTTTTTTAGCGACTCCCGGAGCGACGCAATCGTCTTGCGGTCGATCTCCACGGCATCGATCCGGACGGCTTTCGCCTGAGAAAACAGAGCGCCTAATTGGGGAATGAAGGCGCCCAGACCTACTGCCGGTTCGAGTATGCGAATTTCGTCTTTCTCGATCCGAACGGTTTTTAGGAGATCGTAAACAACGCATTGGGGTGTATAGAAAGCACCTTTTCGCTTGGCGTTCCGGATTTGCTGCTCTTTGAGAAAGGTGTCGATGTAGAAATTCGAGCACAATTCTTTATTTGAAAGATACTCCTTCATGCGTTCTGGATCGAACGCCTGGACAAACTCCTCGAAACGGAGCATTGTCTGGGCGCGCAGGGCGATGTCCCGCACGATTTCGGTCGGAAGCGCCTCGCCGATGCACCGGCGGATGTTCAGCTCGTTTTCGCGCAGATAATCTTCGGAATCGGAGGGTAAAATTTCATCGTCACGGGTCGTCCAGCGGAACGAGGAGGGGATAGTCATAAGTGCCATCAGCTCGCGGACGCTCAGCACCCGATGGTCCGTAGGGTGGATCGTATCCTGGCTGGCCAGTTGGTCGTTGCGCGTGGCGATGCACGCACAGGGGCGGTCCCATCTCAGTCGGCGGTATTTATTCCCCATGAAGGCACCTTTAAGCTCCACGCGTTTGCCTGCCTTGTCGAGTTTATAGGGACGGGTGGCTGGTGGATTCAGGAACGCACTTTCGCCCTCTTTCAGGTCCCGTATCCACTCCAGCTGGTATTCAGGGAATTTTCTGGCAAAATGGAGGAAATCGGTTTCGTCTTTCTGTCCGTATCCAAGCGAAGCATGACTGCCGATGGCTTCTTTCAGGGTGATCTCCGGCTTCCTTATCGGAAACAGGTTCAGCGGAGAGAGGTTGTGCAGGGTTTTGAGCGTGCCTATGACAAGCGTTCGCGGACGGCTGGAGGGTACGCCGTAGTTTTTGAAATTGATGACCTTGTGGTGGATATGGTAATTGGCGCCGAGGTTGTTGCGGATGCTCTCACCGATGGGCATGTCTTTGCCGGAAATATCCGTACAGGCAGTTTTCATGAAAGCCCGCACGTTCTCGATAATAAAGATTTTCGGCCGGATGCGGTCGATGATGCGCACGGCTTCCACCACAAGCGAATTGCGCGTCTGCTCGCTGTCCTTCTTTTTGTAATTGGCCGTTGACATACCTTGACATGGCGGCGTGGCGATCACGATGTCGACCTGTTGCAGCCCCTCATTTTGTTCCCACAATGCAATCTGATCGAAGAGTCGCTGTTGGACGTCGGAGTGCGTGATGTCTCCGCACACGTAGCCACTTTCGTATTTGCATTTGTGATTGGCACGCTGAATATTCATCCGTTCTTCGATCAGTTCATTCGTAGCGATACACTCGAACAATCCCCGGAATCCATAACACCCGACCCCGGCGCTGCTGAATAAACTCATGTAGGTTCTCATCTCTTCTCCTCTCTTCATGTGACCAAGCATCTGCTGCCGTTGTCGCAACAAAAATACAAAATCATTTCGAACGAACTCCCTTGGGCTTCGAGAATAATTAATTAGATCGTGTACATGGTGTCGAAAAGCGGTTTTTCTTCCTCACAGCAACCCTCGCTGCGGGTCTTTGAGGCTCCGCATTCTGCGGTCGCGGATCACCGCGTCGGCCGGCAGGTCGGAGAGTGTCCCGATCAGGAGCGGCGAGCGGGGGTCGTGCCTGCGGCGGTTCGTGAGCGCCGTGCGGTGGTCGACGCGGTTGGCATAACAATAGGCGCAGCCATTCAGGCAGGTCGAATAGGTGCCGATGTCGATGCTCTCGATGCAGTTGCATACGGTGCGCTGGCCCGGGTCTTTGCGGGCTGCGAGCGGGCACCCGGTGAGGCGTTCGACAAGTTCGCGGTCGATACATCGGCCGGGCGGTATGCCCAGGCGGCGGAGGTCCGTCTTGGAGGTGCAGGTCTCCAGCCGGATGGCGTATCGGTCGGCCGCGAGCTTGCACGAGCCGGCCACTTGCTCGATTTCCGCCGGATCCGGCGAGGCGAGGTGAAGCGCCTGCATGGGCCGCCGCAGGTGGGCGTAGGGGTCGAGGAATCCGAGCATGCAACGTGTCGTGCAGCCCCGGAGCGCCGAAGCGATCCGCTCGAACGCCTCCTCGTGGAACGCGACGGGGTAGCGTTCGTTGACGAAAACGGGGTCGTAACGCCAGATCACCCGCTCGGGCCCGATCCGCTCCGCGAGGCGCCGGAGGGTCCCGATCCGCTCGTCGAGCGGCGGCAGGCGGCTCTCGATCTCGCGTCCGTAGGCGTTGAGCGTGAATTGGAAGTAGTAATTCCATGCCTCCAGTTCATCCAGCCGGCCGAGCATCGGCGCGGGATTTTTGGTCCACAAAACGAGGCAGTCGACCACGGCCGGGTCGAGGCTGACCCGACTGATCTGTTTGGCTTTGAAAGGATTTGGCACGAGCACATACCTCTCGCGGAGGCGGTTGAAGAACCACTCCGAATAGCAGGCGGGAATGTCCGTGCGGCGGCTGGCGCTGATAATCATGGGAGGCGTTATCTATATACAAAGGTAGTGAATTTCGGGCCGCGCCGTCCCTCGCGGTCAGTGGATTTCCGACAGGTAGAGCAGGTAGAGGCCGCCGAGGATCGCGGCGAATCCGAGAGCTGTGACCACCCATTCGCGCCGCGTTTTGGTTTCGCGGTTGATAATCACGCCGCCCACGACCGACACCAGGGCGGCGGCCTGGCTGACGGGGTAGGCCACGGCCAGCCCCAGCCGGGCTCCGGAGACGAGCAGCGCCAGGTTGCCCACGCCCCAGATGATGCCGATCGTGCCGTTGCGGAGCGTTTTGCCGCTGAATGTGCGGGTTTTCATCAGAAACGTGCCGTAGAGGAAGATGGCTGCGATCTGCCCGAGGGATTGCGGCAGAACCGCACTGCGGCTTGCGATGTGGTAATATTTCAGGATGCCCACGTAGGCCGTGAATCCCGCGGCGGCCACCAGGTTGATGGCGATTCCCTTTGCCCACTGCGGCTTTTGGGAGTTGCTCCGCTGCGTGTAGGAGGTGCAGAGAATACCCGCGATGATGAGTCCGAGGGCCGAAAGCCCGTACTCCCGGGCGGCCTGTGAGGCCCAGTCGCCCAGCGCCATTCCCACCAGTGCGGTGCCGATGATCTGACCGCCGTTGAGCATCGGTGTGGCGCGCGCAACGCCCAGGCGGCGAATGCCCGCGAACTGCCCGATGGAGCCCACGGCCCAGCAGGCTCCGGAGATAAATCCGACCACAAAGATGCGGGGCGTGATTTCGGGGCGTGCGACGAGAACCACGGCCAGCGAGAAGAGCAGTCCGCCCAGGGCGATCCCCATCGACTGCTCGACGGGTTTGCCCCCGATCAGGGTTCCGATGACCGGGATCAGCCCGAACGAAAGCATCGGCACCAGCGCCACCAGCCACTCGGTCCACTCCATGCTATTCAGGCATCGGGGCCGAGGATTGAGAGCGCCCCGTCCACCTTGCAGGTGCTTCCGGTGACGTAGGAACTCGCCTCCGATGCGAGGAAGAGCGCCACGGCAGCCACCTCCTCGGCCGTTCCGCCCCGGTGGAAAGGGATGATGTTTTCGGCCCGTTTCAACAGCTCGGGATCGCTGATGACCCGCTCGTTGATGGGCGTGAGGATCATGCCGGGGGCGATGTTGTTGACCGTCATTTCGCGGTCCGCAACCTCGAGCGCAAGCGTGTAGGCCAGGTTGCGCAGCGCGGCCTTGGCGGCGTTGTAGTCGGCGTTGCGGGGGACGTTGACCCACTGGTGGATCGACGAGACGTTGATGATGCGGCTCCCCTTCCAGGTGCCGTAGCGCCGCTTCAGGCCGAGGAACGCGCGGCAGCAGAAGAACGGCCCGTAGAGGTCGGTGCGGATCACGCGGTCCCACTGCGCGGTGGTCATCTGCTCGACGGGCGTGTTGCTGCCGTTGATACCCGCGTTGTTGACCAGGATATCCACGTCGCCCCAGTCGCCGTCGACCTGCCGGAAGAGCTCTCCGACCTCCTCTTCGTCGGCCACGTCGACGCGGTAGGCGCGGGCCGTGCCGCCCGCGCTGCGGATCGTTTCGATGACCTCGCGGGCACGCTCCTCGCCCGCGTGGTAGGTGACGGCCACGCGGGCCCCCTCGCGGGCGAACAAGAGGGCGATAGCCCGTCCGATTCCCGAACTGGACCCGGTCACGATGGCGGTTTTTCCTTTCAGCGTATCCATCTCAGCTTCTCAGGGCGATGGCTATTTTGCCCTGTATTTTTCCATTTTCGAGCGCCTCGTGCGCCTGGGGAATCTGCTCGAAAGTAAAGATTTTCGCCAGGTGGACCGAGAGCGTTCCCTGCGCCAGCATCCCGGCGATCTCATGCAGGTCCTCGCCGCTCGAGTGCATCAGGATGTGGCGCCAGTTGGTTATCCCTTTTTGTTGTGCGGCCTTTTCGGCCTCCTCTTTCTTGTCGGAGGGGAGCAGGACGATCATCCCCTGGGGTGCGAGCACGTCGAGCGAGCGGGCAAAGGTCTCGCCGCCCACGGTGTCGAGAATGAAATCGAGGTTCGACACTTTCTCTTCGAAACGGTCGTTCTTGTAGTCGATCACCTGGTCGGCGCCCAGCGAGAGGACGTAATCGAGGTCCTCGGCGGCGGCCGTGGCCACGACGTAGCACCCGCGGTTGTGGGCGATCTGCACGGCGAAGCTGCCCACGCCGCCCGCTCCGCCGTGGATGAGCACGCGCTGTCCTTTCTGCACGTTTCCATTGTCCACGAGCGCCTGCCAAGCCGTCAGCGGCGACTGCGTGGCGGCTGCGGCCTCCTCGAACGAGCTGTTCTCGGGTTTGCGCGCCAGCTGGTCGGCCGGTGCTGCGGCGTATTCGGCATAGGTGCTTCCCGGACCCGGAAAGCGAATGGTTCCGAACACGGCGTCGCCTTGCTGGTGCGCGGTCACGCCCTCGCCGACCTTGGTGACCACCCCGGCCGCATCCCACCCCAGAATCATGGGGTTTTCCTTTTCGAGGTAGGAGGCCATACCCTCGCCCTTGCGTGTCTTGATATCGATTTGGTCCAGCCCGATGGCCTTGATGGCGATCACCACCTCGCCCGGCCCGGCTTCGGGAGTGGGAACGTCCTGCATCGAAAAATTCTCCGTTCCGCCGAACTCTTTGAGTATCATTGCTTTCATTGCGTATCTGTTTTAAACCCCGCTGCGGTGCGGAAACAACATCGTGCGGCAAACGGCGTGCCGGAGCGAGAGGTCGAACCACCGGCCGACTGCGATTCAACCGTTCTGCCCGGAAAAAGTTGCAGAATCCGAAAAGAACCCCTATATTTGTTCATACATATCAATCCAAACTGGTACAAATCATGCGCAAAACGGTTCTTCTCGGCCTGCTTCCCCTTGCCCCGGGGCTTTGCACGGCGCAGCAGCGCAAGGCCGTCCGGTCGGAGGGCCGGCCCAACATCGTCTGGATCATGACCGACGACCACGCCTTTCAGGCCCTCGGGGCCTACGGGCACCCCATCGGGCGGCTGGCTCCGACGCCCAACCTCGACCGCCTGGCCCGCAGCGGCATCCTCTTCCGGGAGTCGTTCGTCGAGAATTCGATCTCGGCGCCCTCGCGCGCCACGCTGCTGACGGGCATGTACAGCCACCGCCACGGCCAGCGAACGCTTCAGTACGGCATCATGGACACCACGCGCGTCCATTTTCCCGAACTGCTCCGCCAAGCGGGGTACCGCACGGCCCTCTTCGGCAAGTGGCACCTCGGTATCGAGCCGCGCGGCTTCGACTGGTACGAACTGCTGAACGATCAGGGCGAGTACTACAACCCCGCGATGCGCACGCCCGCGACCGGCGGTCGCTACCAAACGCAGGCGGGGTATGCCACCGGGATCATCACCGACCACGCCCTCGCGTGGCTCGACTCCCTACGGGACGACGGGCGCCCTTTCTGCCTGATGATCCACCACAAGGCGCCCCACCGCAACTGGATGCCCGAGGAAAAATACCTCGATCTCTACGAGGAGGTCGAATTTCCCGAGCCGGCGACCCTCTTCGACGACTACTCCACGCGCTGCGAGCAGATGCAACAGCAGCAGCTGACGATCGACCGCGACATGGGCTACGCATTCGATTTCAAGGTCGAGGAGCTCCGGGACGAACCCACGCATCCCTACATCCATGCCAGCTGGGACATCGCCATGCGCACCCTCACGCCCGAGCAGCGCCGCGCGTGGGACGCATCCTACGCCCGCAAGAACCGCGAATTTCTGGCCCGCCGTCCTGCGGGGCGCGAGCTCTTGCGCTGGAAATACCAGCGCTACATCCGCGACTACTGCCGCACGATCCGCTCGGTCGACGACCAGGTGGGGCGCGTGCTGGACTACCTCGAAGCGCACGGGCTGACTGAAAACACGCTGGTGGTCTATTGCTCCGACCAAGGGTTTTTTCTCGGCGAGCACGGGCTTTACGACAAGCGCTTCATGTACGAGGAGGCGTTCCGCACGCCCCTGCTTGCGGCCTGGCCCGGCCGCATCCGCCCCGGAACGGAGTGCCGGGAGTTGGTGCAGAACATCGACTGGGCGCCCACGCTGCTCGATGCCGCCGGGATCGGCGTGCCCGCCGAAATGGACGGGCGGTCGCTGCGGCCCCTCTTCCGCAACGGCCGCACGCGGGGCTGGCGCCGCGCGCTCTATTACCAGTATTACGACTATCCGGCCGTGGGCAGCGTCCGCTGCCACTACGGCATCCGCACCCATCGCTACAAACTGATCCACTGGCTCGGCCCCGGCGCGAACGGGGACCCCGCAATCGATTCGTGGGAGTTGTTCGACCTCGAACGCGACCCCCACGAGGTGCGCAACGTCTACGGCGACAAACGCTACCGCCGCATCCGCGAGCGGCTCGCGCGGCTGCTCGCGCAAGAGCGGGAGCGGATCGGTGCCGAGTAATGTACGGACATTTGTTCCGAGCCAGTACCATGCAAGGAACTTACTTACAGATCGCTCCCTGTTCCATTCGAAAAGCCGCCATGCAAAAATAAATCTTTGTTCAGGTATGTATATGCAAACGAAAAATCCTATCTTTGCGTAAAAGTAAATTCGGCGCCATGAAACTCAAACTCGACCCATCCTCTTCCAAACCCCTCCACCAGCAGGCCGAGGACCTGCTCCGCGAGATGATCCAGCAGGAGGAATACCGCAAAGGCAAGCTGCTCCCCAACGAGGTGGAGCTCTCGCGCGAACTGAGTATCTCGCGCAACACCCTCCGGCAGGCCATCAACCGCCTGGTCTTCGAGGGATTGCTGGTCCGCAAGAAAGGCTACGGGACCACCGTTGCGCCGCAGAACGTCATGTCCAACGCCCGCAACTGGATGAGCTTCTCGCAGGAGATGCACGCCCAGGGCATGGTGGTCCAGAATTTCGAGTTGCACATCAGCCGCAAGGCCGCGCCGCGCGAGGCGGCCGAATTCCTCGGGGCGACCGATGGGGAGCGGCTGCTCTGTCTGGAGCGCCTCAGGGGCCGTCCCGGACTGCCGTTCGTCTATTTCATCTCCTATTTCAATCCGGCCATCCCCATGACGGGCGAGGAGGACATGTCCATGCCGCTCTACGAGAACCTCCAGCGCAACTACGGCATCGTGGTCAAGACCTCCCGCGAGCGGATCTACGCCCGCGCCGCCAATGCCGACATGGCCGCGAAACTCGATATTTCGGAGGGCGATCCGATTCTGATCCGCAAGCGCTTCGTGCTCGACGTCGACGACCGCCCCGTGGAGTACAACATCGGCTACTACCGCGCCGACAGCTTCACCTACTCGATCGAATTCACCAACGATTGATAAAATCCCAATCCGCTAACCCCAATCCAATGAACAAATCCATTTCCAAACTCCTGCCCGTGCTCTTCGGTTTCTTCGTCATGGGCTTCTGCGACGTGGTAGGCATCTCGACCAGCTACGTGCAAAAAGATTTCGGCCTGAACGAGACCGTCGCGGGCTTCATCCCCTCGATGGTCTTCATCTGGTTCCTCCTGCTCTCGATCCCCGCGGCGATCGTGATGAACCGCATCGGACGCAAAAACATGGTGCAGGTCAGCAACCTCGTCACGATCGTGGGCATGCTGATCCCGTTCGTCGACTACAACCTCGCCACCTGCATGGTGGCGTTCGTGCTGCTGGGTATCGGCAACACCATCCTCCAGGTGGCGCTCAACCCGCTCCTGACCAATGTGGTCAAGGGCGAAGCGCTGACCAGTTCGCTCACCGTCGGGCAGGTCGTCAAGGCCGTCTCGTCGTTCTGCGGACCGTTCATCGCCGCTTTCGCCGCCAGCACGCTCGGCAATTGGCAATACCTCTTTCCGATCTTCGCGGGCATCACGCTCCTGTCGGCCCTGTGGCTCCTGGCCACGCCGATCCGCGAGGAGTCGTCCGATGCGGGCACCTCGTCGATGGGGGCGGCTTTTGCGCTGCTTACCGACCGGACGATCCTGCTGCTGTTTCTGGGTATCTTCTTCGTGGTGGGCGTCGACGTAGGCATCAACACCGTGGCGCCCAAGCTCCTGATCGAACGCGCCGGGATGCTCGTCGAGCAGGCCGGATACGGTTCGAGCGTCTATTTCGTCTGCCGCACGGCGGGTGCGCTGATCGGTTCGATCCTGCTGGTGAGGATCAGCGATGTGCGCTATTTCCGCATCAACATCCTCGCGGCGCTGGCGGCCCTTGTGGTCCTCTGTTTCGTCCAGGGCACGGTGGCGATGCTGGCGATGATCGGCCTGGTGGGCTTCTTCTGCGCGAGCATCTTCTCGGTGATCTACTCCGCGGCCCTCAAGAGCCGCCCCGAAAAGGCCAACGAGGTCTCGGGACTGATGATCATGGGCGTCTTCGGCGGCGCCGTCATTCCGCCGCTGATGGGCGTCATGGCCGATGCGATGCAGCGGCAGCTCGGCTCGCTGCTGGTCATCGCGGGCTGCATGGTCTACCTGGTTTTCTGCGCCCTCTGGCTGGGGCGCGCGACCAAGTAGGCGGCCGACAAACGAAAAACGGGGCGGAACCTGTCGACAGGTTCCGCCCCGCTTCGTTTTACCGCGGTGGCCGGCTTACTCCACGCCCCAATTCCGGTTGGGCTCGGGTCCCATCTCCACGACCATCTCGCCGCCGCGGAGCAACTCCGAAGCGGGGAAGCGGAACGAGCGGAAGGGCTTGCCGTTGAGCGAGACGCTTTGGACGTAAATGTTCTTGCGCGAAGCGTTCGGGGCCTTGATCGTAAAGGTCCGCCCGCGGCCGTAGCGCCCGCCCAGGTCGATCACGACCTCTTCGAATGCCGGGCTGGCGATCTCGTACATCGGCTCCGCCGAGCAGCCGCCGTCGGTCTGGAAGAGCCCGAGCGAAGCCATGACGGCCCAGGCGCTCATCTGCCCCTGGTCCTCGTCGCCGAGGTAGGCGTTGGCCACGCCCGTGCCGTAGTAGCGGTCGAGGATCGAGCGGCTCCACCGCTGGGTCTGCCACGGCTGCCCGGCAAAGTTGAAGAGGAATGCAAAGTGCATCGACTGCTGGTTGCCCTGCACGACGGGGTGGTCCCAATATTGGTCGTTGGGGGCGTTGTAGCGCCACGCTTCGTCCCGGTTGAAACCCCACAGCAGTCGGTCGGTGAAGCGTTCGCGCCCGATCTTTTCGACGAGCGCCGGCACGTCCTGCGGCACGAAGAACGTCAGCTGCCAGGCGTTGCCCTCGACGTAGTGCTGGTTGGCGCCGCTGCGGAACGGATCGAAACCGTCCATCCACGCCCCCTTGCTGTCGCGCATGTGGCAGTAGCCCTCCGGGCTGATGACATTGCGCCACCAGTAGCCGCGTTCGTCGAAGGTGCGGTAGGTCGCCTCGTCGCCCAGCGTCCGGGCCAGCTGGCCCACGGTCCAGTCGTCGTAGGAGTACTCCATCGTGTTCGAGAAGCGGCCCTTGTCGTAGGGGACGTACTTGTGTTGCAGGTAAGCCTCCAGGTCGCGGTTGCCGGCAAAGCCCTTGTGCACCTTTTGCGCGGGGGTGGTCTGCATCTTCACGGCCGCTTCGAGCGCTTTCTGCCCGTCGAAATCGCGGATTCCCATCTGCCAGGCGCTGACGATCTGTGGAATCTCGTGCTCGCCGACCATCACCGGAACGTAGTTCAGCCCGGCGGGACCCTTGGCCAGCCAGCCGTTCGCGTCGTACAGGGCCAGCTGCGAGCGCGCCCAGCGGCCGCTCCACTCGGGCGTGACGAGGTTCCAGAACTGGTTGAGGTTCCAGAACGTGTTCCAGAAGGCGTCGCAGCCGAGCATCACGTCACTGCGGGGGTCGGCGACGCGCTGTACGCGGCCGTCGGTCGAGACCCACTCGCCGTTCACGTCGCTCCACGTGTTGCGGCTGCACAGCGAGCGGTACATATTATTATAGAAGCGGACCTTTTCGAGGCGGTCCGTGGTTTGGATTTTCAGCCGGCCGAACAGCTCGTTCCAGGTGTCGACCTGGTTCTGCCGGACGGCCTCGAAATCCCAGCCGAACGGCGTTGCAAGCTCGGTGGCAAGGTTCTCGGCGGCATTCTCGACGCTCACGGGCGAGATCGCCGAGCGCACCTGCACGACGGGGCTCACGACCGGGTCGAACTCCACGAAGAGCCCGGCCTCCTTGCAGGGGCCGCTCTCCAGTCCGACGACGCCGTGCTCGATCCGCTCGTCGCACCAACTGCCCACGCTGCGGATCGGTTGGTCGAACTCGACGACGAAATGCACCGTGTAATCCTGATCGGCGTCGTGGCTCCACACCCCGGGCGAATACTGGCGGCACGAGCCCTCGATGCGGCGGTCGCCGACGCGCTTCACGCGGACGCTCCGAAGCTGGAACCCGTACTCGGTCTGGGGGTGCAGCTCGATAAGGATGCGTCCCGTGCCGCGGTCGGCGGGGAACGTGAAACGTTCGAGCCCGCAGCGCGTGGTGGCTGTGATCTCGGCCTGAATGCCGTAGTCCGTCAGGTCGGCGGCGTAGTAGCCGATTGCGGCCTGTTCGGTGCGCTTGTCGATGCGCGAGCGGTAGCCCTCGTCGGGCCGCTGCTCGTCTCCGACGCGCACTTTCAGCTCGCCGTTGGCGGCCATGATCCCCAGTCCGCCCAGGGTCCACTCGTGGATGTGGCTGAAGCAGCCGATGTTTTCGAACGCCGGTTCGTACCCCGCCTGCCAGCCGTCGTTCTGGTTGTCCGGGCTCAACTTGACCATGCTGAACGGCATCCACGGACCCGGCGCGATCATCCAGCGCGAGTGGGCCGTGCCGATGCGCGTGTCGACGTATCCGGCTGGCGTCTGCAAGGGCTGCGGGGCGCGAGTGACGGTGCCGCGGGCGATCTCGCGGCCGTCGCACAGCACGCGGTAGCGGCTCTTTCGCAGCTTCTTCACGGCCGGCATCGGGGTTTCGAGCTGGTAGCGGCCCCGCTCGATCCGCTGGCGGAAAGTTTCCCGGCCGTCGATCTCGACGCTCACGACGGGTTCGCCCGCGATCCGCTCCACGTCGACCAGCAGCGGCTGGCCCGTTTCGAGCTCGTAATCGGCGGCCCGAACCTCGCGGACGAAAGCCGCATCGGGCTGTATGGTCTTTGCTCCCTCGGGGCCGGTCAGCGCCACACGGTCGAAGAGAATCCAGGAGCCCTCCAACACGGTGATCGTTACCGAGTTCCCGCCCGCGCGCAGGACCTCTTCGCCGAGGGGAACCGTCAGGCGGCGGGGCGTCGCTTTTTCGAGGTGTCCCGTGATCGAGAGCGTGTCGACGACGGGCTCGTTCTGACGGGGCTTGCGCTGCTTTTTCAGGTCGCGCCCGGGGGCGCCGAGCTGGAACTTGAGGTCCTGCCCGTTGACGCTTATTTTCACAAGCGGCAGAAACTCCTTGGCGTAGTCCGCCAGGTCCAGCTCAAGCGCGTAACCCGTCCCGCGAGGCGACGAATCGAGCCCGAAGAGGATGTTTACCTGGTGGGTGCGCCAGCCCGAGGTAGGCCAGGTGCCGCCCCAGGTGTCGGTCGGACCGGGCAGGACGTAGGGAAAATCGGTGGCCGGGTCGGAGTAGCCGACCAGGAAGAACTTGTCTTCGTAGCCGAAATCGCGGGCCAGAAAGTCGCGGAAGCCATCGGGCGCCAGCGCGAACTCCCGGGCCGAGCCGTCTGCATGGCCGATGCTCCAGACCTCGCGGGGAGAGTCGTCTGCCGCCGCAACGTGCAGCGAAAGGCAGAGGGCGAAGAGCGTAAGCAGTTTTTTTCTCATGGTTGGGAATCTGTTTGGGTTCGTCATGTTCATACAATATGGGCGCAAAATAAACAAAATTTTGCAGAAAATACAAAACAAGGTAGATTTTCATGCGAAAAATCGCAAATGAGGGGTTGATATGAATTGTTTTTGTTAGTACATATTTTCGGATTTTATATAATATAGGTGTTATTCCAACCACCAGCTACGACCCCTCGACGTTGCTCGGGGATCGAGAAAGAATCGGAGACTGTGTTATACTTTTCACTTTCACTTTTCACATTTCACCTTAGTTGCGACCCCTCGACGTTGCTCGGGGATCTAGGACGAATCGGATGACTGTATTATACTTTTCACCTTTCACCTTTCACCTTGGACCTTTCACCTTGGACCTTTCACCTTTCACCTTTCACCTTGGACCGCCCCTCGATTACGCTCGGGGGAGAAAATGCGTGTGCCCACGGAACGTCGGACTAATTCCGGTTTCCGATTACGCAAGCGTGCTTGATTGTTTATACAAATTGCGAAAGCATGCCGGGGGAAAATCGGCCGAGCCAATTAATTTAATATGCTTTAAATCAATTAGATGGCATTTGTAATGAGCTAAGAGGCATAATTCAGGAGCGATTCGGATAAAAAATTTAGTCGAAATTGTAGGGGAATATGAAAAATATTTCTACATTTGCAAAGTCATAATGTATGAACATACATGAAAACAGCCGAACATAACCCGACCCTAAAACCGACCGTATGAAAAAACTGCTCGCTCTGCTTCTGGCATCCGTCTCCCTTGCAGCCGGTTACGGCCAGCGAATTGCTGTCTACCGGCCGATTCCCTCGGATAAGATAACCGCTGTGGCCAGCAGTTCGATCAAGAGTTCGCCTGCCCGGCAGGCCGTCGACGGAAGCGGCATGCGGGGCGAAGCGCACGCGGCGAACAACCTCGGCGAGGGCATGTGGGTTTCGCGCGTGTCCAAGGAAAAAGTGAGGTGTCATGCCGGAACCCACGAGGGGGCCGTTTGGTTCCTCTGCGAACTGGGAGACCTAAATTCCCCCCCCCCTCGGGGTGGATCAAATCCGCATCTGGAACCATAATCAGAACGAACACACCCGCCGCGGGCTGAACAAGGTCTGGATCGAGTATTCGACCGACGGCCGGGAGTGGCACCTGTTGCCCGACGGCGATAACGATTTCCACCGGATTCCCGAGTCGGCCGGCCGCAACCCCGAACCGGCCGACTACATCTTCGACACACCGGGCCTCGAAGCCCGTTACATCTGTTTTACGGCCGCTGCCGGCGGCGAGGGCAACCACTACGACCGCACCGACGAGACGGTCATGCTCGAGGCGCGCGACATGCACCAGAATCCCGACTACTACGGGTTGGCAGAGGTGCGTTTCTACCGCCGCGAAGAGGTGCCCGCCGCGCAGCTCGACCGCCTGACGGACGTGGCGTTCACCCCGTCGCAGGGCTACCTGAAGCGCCCCGAGGGTCCTCGGCGCGAATTCACGCTCGCGTTCGACCGTCCGCTCCATGCCGGGGCGGAGCTGGAGTTTCGGCTCGGCGACCGCACGTGGCGCGAGCGGATCGCCCCCTCGGCCGAGGGCGTCAACCGTTACGACGGGGTATTCCCGGCCGGATGGATGGAGGAGACGACCTCGCTCGGAGTGCGTTTGACGAGCCGTCAGGGCGCGGTCGAACGCACGTTCGAGGTGCCGGCCGCCCGAAAGTGGACGGTGGCGTTCTTCCCCCATTCGCACCAGGACATCGGCTACACCCACCGCCAGGCCGACGTCATGCGGCTCCAGTGGCGCAACCTCGAACGCGCGATGGACCTGGCCGAACGCACGGCGGACTATCCCGACGGCGCCCGCTACCGCTGGAACACCGAGGCCACGTGGTCCGTCATGGGCTATCTGGAGGAGTACGCCGGGACCGCGAAAGCCGAGCGGCTCATCCGGGCCATCCGCGACGGGATCATCCACGTAGACGCCCCCGTGGGCAGCATCCTGACGGGCATCTGCCGCCAGGAGGAGCTGATGCACCTCTGCGACGACGCCCATCGCATCGCCCGCCTGACGGGCGTGCCCTGCACGACGGCCATGATGAGCGACGTGCCGGGCCAGGTATGGGGGTTCGTGACGGCGCTGGCACAGAACGGCGTGAAATACTACTCGCCGGGTCCCAACTACGTGCCTTTCTACGGCAAGATCGGCAACGACCGCGCGGCGGCGCTGCATATCGAGTGGGGCGACCGTCCCTTTTACTGGCAGTCGCAGTCGGGAGCCGACCGCGTGCTGGTATGGCAGGCCGGGCGCGGCTACTCGTGGTTCCACGGCTGGCTCGCCGGACGCCTCTCGGTCTGCGGCGTAGAGCCGATCTGGCGCTACCTCGAAGAGCTGGAAACCGATGAATTTCCCTACAATACCTGTTACCTGCGCTACACCGTACACGGCGACAACGGACCGCCCGACCAGTTGATGCCCGAGGTGATCCGCGCCTGGAACGAACGCTACGCCTCGCCGCAGTTCCGCATCTCGACCTCGCGGGAGTTTTTCGAAGAGTTCGAGCGGCAGTACGGCGGGCAGCTGCCCGTCGTTGGCGGCGACATGACTCCCACGTGGGAGGACGGCGCGGCTTCGACGGCCCGCGAGACGGCCATGAACCGCGAAAGTTCGGCCCGCCTGGCCCGAACGGGCGTCGTGTGGAGCATGCTCCGCTCGGACGGGGAGTTCCCGCATGAGCGGTTCGACGAGGCGTGGAAGAACGTGGCGCTCTTCTCCGAACACACCTGGGGAGCCGCGGGCAGCGGTCCCGAACCTCATTCGCAGTTCACGCGCGACCTGTGGGCCGGCAAAAAAATGTATGCCGACAGCGCCGACCTCCAGTCCCGGCGGCTGGCCGCCGAAGCGCTGAAGCCCCTTGCGGGCGACGGCAGCACGATTCAGGTGCTCAACACCAACCTCTGGAACCGCACCGACGCCGTGGTGCTCGATCGCGGGATCGACTTGAGCGGCAAGCGGCTTCTGGACGCCGCGGGCGGAGAGGTCCCCGTGCAACGGCTGCACGACGGGAGCTGGGTCTTCGTGGCCCGCGACGTGCCGGCAATGGCGTCGGCCGTCTACCGGATCGTGCCTGCCCGCAAATCCAATGCGGCCCCGGAGGCGTCGATGATCGCCGGCAACACGCTCGACAACTCGCTGGTGCGGGTGGAGATCGACCCCGACCGGGGGACGATCCGCTCGCTCCGCGCCGCGGGCGACGACTACGAGTACGCGGCAGGCGGGGGGCTGAACGACTACCTCTACACCGGACGGATCGGCGCCGACCCCCGTGGGATCGAACGCATCCGCCGGATCGAGGTCGTGGACGACGGTCCCGTGGCGGCGACGCTGCGCGTCGAGTCGGAGGCGCCAGGCTCCCGGACGCTCACGCGCGACGTGACGCTTTACCGCGGCATCGACCGCGTGGAGATCCGGAACACGGTGGACAAGGAGGACATCCTCACGTGGGAGAACGTGCGCTTCGTCTTTCCGTTCAATTTCGCCCACCCCGAAATCACGATGGACCTGGCCATGAGCACGATGCACCCCGAGCGGGAGCAGCTCGCGGGGGTCAACAAGCACTACTACCCGGTGCAGAACGGCCTCTCGGTCGGCGACCTGGAGCACGGGGTGTGCCTGACGACGGTCGACGCTCCGTTCGTCGAGATGGGCTCGCCCTCGGGCGAGGACTACCGCCTCAACCCCCTCCACGGCTACGGCTGGTGGCCCTCGGCGCAAATCTCGCCGGTCATCTATTCGTGGGTCATGACCAACACGTGGCGCACCAACTACAAGGCCTCGCAGGAGGGCATCGCCGTGTTCCGCTATTCGCTCCAGATCGGCGATCCGTTCGATTTGAAGCTCAAGCAACGGGGCCTGGAGCGCGAACACCCCTTGGTGGCCGTGTGCAGCGACCGCACGGAACCCGTCGCACAACTCTTCCGCCTCCGGGGCCGCCACCGCATCGCCGTCTCGGGCATCACCCCCGCGCGAGACGGCCGCGGTTACATCGTCCGGCTGCACAACACGGGCCGCGAACCGGTCCGAACGGCTTTCGAATGGGGCCGCTTTCAGGGGCGCGAGGTGAGCGTCTGCGACTGGCGCGAGGAGCCGCTCGAAAGGCTCGATCCCGCTGCATTCTGGATGAAGCCCTATCAATACCTCCAACTCAAAATCGTTACCGAATAACCTGAGAACCATGAAGAAACTCCTTTTCACCCTGCTGGCCGCGGCGTCGCTGAGCGCCTGCGCCGCACGCGAGTCCCTGACCGATCTGGTCGATCCGCGCATCGGAACGGCCCATTCGCGCTGGTTCTTCTTCACCCCCGCCGCCGTGCCGTTCGGCATGGCCAAGCCGGCCCCCACGACCGACGGCCACCTGGGCAACCCGGGCGGCTGGCAGGCCGTGGGGTACGACGCCCGCCACACCTCGATCGAGGGCTTCGCCAATTTCCACGAATTCCAGGTGGGCGGCGTGGTCGTCGCCCCGACCGTCGGAGCGTTGCAGACCGTGCCGGGTGCGCTGGACGACCCCGAGAGCGGCTACCGCTCGCGCTTCGACAAGGCCGACGAGACGGCCCGGCCGGGCTACTATGCGGTGCTGCTGAAAGACTACGGCGTGCGGGCCGAACTGACGGCCACCGCGCGCGTGGCGTTCCACCGCTACACGTTCCCCGCCACCGACGAGGCCAACCTCGTCTTCAACATCGGCGCCCGCATGGGCGAGAGCGGTCCGGTGCGCGACGCCCGGGTGACGCTGACCGACGAGGGGCGCATCGAGGGGTGGGTCACCACCGAACCGGTCTATGTCGACATCTACCAGAAAGGCGCTTCGGTGACGATGTATTTCAGCGCCGAGCCCGACGCCGAGCCCTCCGCGTTCGGAACTTTCCGAGGGGACGAGACCTTTGCGGGCGAGCGGACGCGCGAGGGCGTCGGCGCCGGGCTCTACCTGCGCTTCGACACCCGCAAGCAGCGGGAGGTGGGGCTGAAGATCGGCCTGTCGTACACCTCGGTCGAGAATGCCCGCGCCAACTTGGCGGCCGAAGCCGCGGGGATGGATTTCGACGCAGCCCGGGGCGCTGCCGAGCGGGTCTGGGAGGAAAACCTGGGCCGCATCCGCGTCGAGGGCGGACGGAGGGAGGACCGCGTGAAATTCTACACCGGGCTGTTCCATGCCCTGTTGGGCCGCGGATTGGCCAGCGATGTGAACGGAGCCTATCCGCGCAATGACGGCTCGGTGGGGCGGATCGCGCTCGGCGAGGACGGCAAACCCCTCCACAACCATTATAACACCGACGCCATCTGGGGCGGCTTCTGGAACCTCACGCAGCTGTGGAGCCTGGCCTGGCCGGAGTACTATGCCGACTGGATTTCGAGCCAGCTGCTGGTCTACAAGGACGCCGGGTGGCTGGGCGACGGCATTGCGTGCAGCAAGTACGTCTCGGGCGTGGGAACCAATTTCACGGGGCTGGCCATCGCCGCCGCCTACAACGTCGGCATCCGCAATTTCGACACCGAACTGGGCTTCGAAGCGGCTCTGAAGAACGAGATCGGCAGCGAGAACCGCCCGGCGGGAGCCGGCAAGCTCGACGTAGGCCAGTTCGTTGCGCGCGGCTATTCGCCCTACATCGCCTATCCGGGAATGCAGACGACGCCCGACGGGTCGGATTTCTCGGCTTCCCACACCCTCGAATACTGCTTCAGCTCCTACGCCGTGGCCCAGATGGCCCGCCAAATGGGCCGCACGGCCGACTACGAAAAACTGACGAAGCTCTCAGAGGGGTGGCAGCTTTTGTTCGACCCCGAGACCCGTCTGATGCGTCCGCGCGACGAAAAGGGGGCGTTCATCGCCGATTTCGACCCCTATGCCCCGTGGGTGGGATTCCAGGAGGGCAACGCCATCCAGTACACCTACTACGTGCCCCACCACATCGAGCGCCTGGTCGAAACTGTCGGCCGCGAGGAGTTCAACAACCGCCTCGACAGCATCTTTCTGATCTCGCGCGAGCACATCTTCGGCGGCGGCCGCCACATCGACGCCTTTGCCGGGCTGCGCAGCTACTACAACCACGGCAACCAGCCCAACCTGCACATCTCGGCCCTTTTCAATTTCTCGGGCAAGCCCTGGTTGTCGCAGAAATGGATGCGCACGATCTGCAACGAGTTCTACGGCACCGAGGGCATCCACGGCTACGGCTATGGCCAGGACGAGGACCAGGGCCAGTTGGGCGCGTGGTACGTGCTGGCCTCGATCGGGCTCTTCGACGCCAAGGGGCTCACGGCCCCCGACCCGGCGTTCCAGGTCGGAAGCCCGTTGTTCGACCGCATTACGATCCGCCTGAATCCCGACTACTATGCCGGGAGCAAGTTCGTGATCGAGACTGAGGACAATACGCCCGGGAACTGCTACATCCGCTCGATGGAGCTCGATGGCAAGCCACTCCGAAGCGTGCAGCTGCCATTTCGGGAGGTGGTGCGCGGAGGACGCCTGCGCCTGAGGCTCGGAGCGGAGCCCGCCACGGAACTGACTCGATGAAACCCCTGTTTTGCGACAGGACCAGCCAATCCGGCCCGCGGGCCGGAGATAACCCAACAACCAATTTAAAACCAACAGCATGAAAGTCTTTACCAACCTACGAAACCGGATGATGGTTTGCGTGTGCGCGCTGCTCGCCCTCGCACCGGCCGAGCTTCGTGCGCAAGAGGGCGCAGTCAAGGTGTACGGCACGGTACGCGACACGTCGGGTGCGCCGGTGGTCGGCGCCACGGTCGTGGACACCGCGACCCGCAACGGTACGGCGACCGATGCTTCGGGCCGCTTCGCCCTCGAAGCCGCCCCCGGGGCCGTACTCAAAGTCACGTTCATCGGCTATGCTGACGAGGAGGTCCGGGTCGTGCAGAGCAAGATCCGCTACGAGGTGGTGCTCTCCGACGAGGGCCTTGCCATCGAAGAGCTGGTCGTGGTGGGCTACGGCTCGCAGAAGAAAGCCACGCTCACCGGGGCCGTCTCGGCCATCTCCAACGACGAGATCATCACCACCAAGAACGAAAACTTGCAGAACATGCTCACCGGAAAGGTGGCCGGTCTGCGCGTGAGGCAGAACTCTTCGGAGCCGGGCACGTTCAACACCTCGATGGACATCCGCGGCTTCGGCGCTCCGCTGATCGTCATCGACGGCGTGCCGCGCGACAACATGGCGCGTCTCGATCCCGAAGACATCGACCAAATCTCGGTCCTGAAAGACGCCTCGGCGGCCATCTACGGTGTGCAGGGCGGTAACGGCGTGGTGCTCATCACCACCAAAAAGGGCCGCAAGGGCCAGGTCGACATCAACTACTCGGGCAACGTGTCGTGGCAGAAACCCTCGAATTTCCCCGACCTGGTAGACGCCGCCGACTGGATGACGCTTTACAACGAGAAATTCCAATACCACAATGTCAACACCATCAACCCCACACCCCGGTACAGCCAGGAGGAGATCGCGGCCTACCGCAGCGGCGAGAAGCGCTCCTACGACTGGAAGAGCGCCGTGTTCCGCGAATCGGCACCCCAGACGCAGCACACCCTGAGCGCCAGCGGCGGATCGGACAAGGTGACTTTCTATACCAGCTTCGGCTACCAGTATCAGGAGAGCTTCCTCCAGCATACGCCGATCACCTACGACAAGTACACCCTGCGCAGCAACATCTCGGCCCAGGTGGCCAAAAACCTCAAGCTCGACGTCAACCTCGCCGGGCAGATGGACGAGCGCAAGCTGAGCAACTACGGCACGTCGGACATCGTGCGCAGCACGTGGCTCTTCTCGCCGCTCGATCCGTTCTACTTGGACGATGATCCGACCAAGTATCGCATCAAGGAGACCAATGCCGGCGTGGTCAACCCGATCGCCATGCTCGACAAGGACGCCAACGGCTACCAGAGCCTCGTCAGCCGCTGGTTCCAGTCCAATTTCACACTGCGCTACGACATGCCGTTCGTCAAGGGGCTGTATGCCTCCGGGTTCTTCAGCTACGACTACATCATGAACGACAACAAGTTCTACAAGAAAGCCTACGACACCTATGCCGCCGACGGCTCGGCGCGCGCCAACCGCATGGGTATCCAGGACCCCAACGCCAACTACCAGGTCCAGCGCAACTACTACGGCAAGAACCACCGCCAGTGGAACGTGCAGCTGGGCTACAACCGCACGTTCGGCCGCCACACCGTCGGGGGCATGCTCCTCTTCGAGGATCAGCACAAGGTGGGCGACAACTTCTACGGCAGCCGCGAAATCCTGCTCGACAAGGACGAGGTCTTCGTCGGCTCGGGCGAATCGCAGCAGTTCAACCAGTCCAGCGACAACAAGGCGCTCTACGACTACGCCTACCAGTCGCTTGCCGGGCGCTTCAACTACGATTTCGGCGGCAAGTACCTGGCAGAGTTCGTCTTCCGCTACGACGGCTCGTCGCGCTTCCCGGCAGACGAGGGGCTGCGCTGGGGCTTCTTCCCCTCGGTATCGGTGGGATGGCGGATTTCCGAAGAGCGCTTCTGGAAAAACTCCTCGCTCGCGTTCATCGAGAACCTCAAGCTCCGCGCCTCGTACGGCAAGACCGGCGACGACTCGTCGCTCAACTACGAGTTCCTGACCGGGTTCAACTATCCCGTGGGCGGTACGATCGACGCCCTGCCGGGCGGATCGGTGATCGGCGACCAGTTCATCGACGCCTCGTCGCCCAAGGGTCCCGCCAACCGCCTCATTACGTGGCACACGCTCAAGACGTTCGACATCGGACTCGATTTCAGCGCCTGGAACGGCAAACTCGGCGTGACGTTCGACTACTTCAACCGCAAGCGCGAAGGGTTGTTCGCCACACGCGTATTGAGCCTGCCGGGCAGCGTGGGCGCCAACCTGCCGAAGGAGAACCTGAACAGCGACCGCGACCAGGGCTTCGAGATCGAACTGAGCCACCGCAACCGCGTGGGCGAATTTTCCTACGAGGTCAAGGGTAACATCTCCTACACGCGCCGCCGCACGCTCCACTACGAGCGAGCCCGCTCCGGCAACTCCTACCTCAACTGGCGGCAGAACAACAACGACCGCTTCAACAACATCTGGTGGGGTTACGGCGAAGCCGGCCGCTTTACGAGCTGGGAACAGATCTGGGAAAGCCCCGTATGTATCGGGCGCGGTACCCTGCTGGGCGACTACCGCTACGAGGACTGGAACGGCGACGGCATCATCAGCGACCTGGACGTGCATCCCATCGGCAACAACGACGTGATGCCGATGCTCAACTACGGCATTACGCTGAGCGCACAGTGGAAGGGGCTCGACCTTTCGATGCTCTGGCAGGGCGCCGGCAACCGCAACATCATCATGCGCGAGTTCCTCAAGGAGCCGCTCTGGTCCGAGACCAACGCCGTACGAGAGCACCTCGACCGCTGGCATCCGGCCGATCCGGCGGCCAATCCCTACGACCCCGCGACGCAGTGGGTGTCGGGCGAGTACGGCTTCACGGGAACCACCCCCAACGACAGTTCGGAGCATGCGCTCCAGAATGCCCGTTACCTGCGTCTGAAGAACCTCGAGATCGGTTATACGCTGCCCCGCAAGTGGTTGTCGAAGATCAACATCCAGAGCGCACGCATCTATTTCAGCGCCTACAACCTGTTGACCTTTACCTCGCTCAAGTACCTCGATCCGGAGTTCTACATCCATCCTTCGGAGGGCGGCGTGAGCAACCTCGGCTATTTCTATCCGATCAACAAGAGCTACACGGTCGGCGTGAATGTCAAATTCTAAAAACTACGAGAAGATGAAACGACTGAAATATTATCTGCTGGTTCTTTGCGCGGGCGCCCTGGCCGGCTGCACCGATCTGGACATTCCGCCCAAGAACATCTTTACCGAACAGGACATCTTCGGCAACACCGAGGGCGCGATGAGCTACGTGTCGCGCATGTACAGCATCGTGCCGATGGAGGATTTCCGGTACAGTTTCCAGCACGGCTTCAACTACAACGGGGCCAAATACCGCCAGATGTGCTGCGCCACGGGCGAAGCCGTCGGGCGCGATACGCAGGCGGCCCATGCCGAGGGCGGCGCCAACATGTGGGACAACGCCTACAAGGGGATCCGCGAGATCAATACATTCCTCGAGACGCTGCCCAAGTACCGGAGCGCGCATACGGAGACCGCTTACAACGCCTACCTGGGCGAAGCGCATTTCATCAGGGCCTATTTCTACTTTGCTCTGGTCAAGCGCTTCGGCGGCGTCCCCCTGCTCGACTACGTGATCGATTACCCGGCCAACGCCACGCTCGAAGAGACCTGGACCCCGCGCAGCTCTGAGGAGGAGTGCTGGGACTTTATTGGCCGGGACCTCGATTTCGCCATCGCCAACCTGCCCGACAAGGCCGATGCGGGCCGTGCTTCCCGCTATGCCGCCGCCGCGCTCAAGTCGCGGGCGATGCTCTATGCGGGGTCGATCGCCAAATACAACACTATTGTGGATACGCACCTGGAAAAGCAGATCTGCGGCATCCCGTCCGCGCGTGTCGTCGACTATTTCGAAGCGGCTTACGAGGCCTCGAAGATCGTCGAAGAGGGACCTTACGACCTCTACAAGAAGCTCTGGAAAGCGGGCGACCGCCAGGCTCAGGCCGACAATTTCGCCGCGCTGTTTCTCGACGAGGACGCCTCCAACCCCGAGACCATCTTCGCGCGCTACTACAAGGAGAAGCTCTCGACGCACGACTACGACCTCTCGCTGCAACCCCGCCAGACGGCTACGGGCAACAACGACTCGGAGGCGAGCCCGACGGTCGATTTCATCGAGCTCTTCGACGGCGTGGCGCTCGACGCAGCGGGCCGGTTCCGATTCCTCGACGACAAGGGACACTACATCTTTTACAACAACCCGATGGAGGCTTTCGCCCAGGCCGAGCCGCGGCTGCTGGGTACGGTGATCCTGCCCATGTCGGAGTTCAAGAAGCAGCGGATCGAGATCCGCCGCGGACTCTACACCGGTGAGGTCGGCGAGGGCATCGAACGGATCATCCGCGAGGGCGAGACCCAAAATTACGCCAATGTTCCCGAGGTCCAGCAACTCATCCAGGCCGGTAAACTACTGCTCAGCGACGCTTTCAACGGTCCGTCGTATACGCTCAAATCGCCCTACACGCCCTATCCGGGCGCTGCGCCGATCGACAAGATCAACGTCACGGGTCCCAACGGTCCGACGAATGCGTGGAATTTCGGCAACATCGGGGGCACCTACCTGCGCAAGTACCTCAATCCCGACCAGGAGGACACCTCGGGCGGCAAATCCACGCAGCACTGGATCGAGCTGCGCTATGCCGAGGTGCTCTTGAACCGCGCCGAAGCGGCCGCCGAACTCCTGCTCCTCGGAAAGACGAACTCCAAGGAGGGCGACAATTACCGCGACGAGGCGTTCCGTGCCGTGAACCTCGTGCGCGACCGCGCGGGCGCCGATTTGATGGCCTCGGGCAGCGAGGTGACCGTCGACGCCGTGCGCCGCGAGCGCCGCAAGGAGCTGGCATTCGAGAACCACACCTACTGGGACCTCAAGCGCTGGCGCCAGCTCGACCGCGAGCAGAGCAACACGCGCTACCGCATCCTCATGCCTTTCTTCGCCACCGACGTGAACAAGTATTTCTTCGACGTGCGCTATACCGAGCCGCGCGCCGGGCACAACTACATCTTCACGTTCGATTCGCGCTACTACTACCAGCCCATTCCGTCGGGCGAGTTGACGAAGAACCCCAACCTCAAAAACAACCCCGGTTTCTAAGCGACTTTCTAACACTGAAAACGACATGAAAAAACGCATATTTTTGACCGTATTGTCCCTCGGCGTGCTGGCCGCGTCGTGCAGCAAGGACAACTACGACGAGCCGCAGGAGACTTTCCGCGGCCGGATCATCGACAAGGCCACCGGCGAGCCGTTCCAGGCCGCTCCCGGCGGCGAGGGCGTCCGCATCCGCATGATGGAGTACAGCTGGAGCGACAACCCGCAGCCCTACGATTTCTACGCCATGATGGACGGCACGTTCCAGAACACCAAGGTCTTCGCCGGCGAGTACGGCGTAACCCCCTCCGGTGCGTTCGTCGACGTGGAGGAGGAGCGCATGACCATCCGCGGCACGGTGGAAAAGACCTGGGAGGTCGAGCCCATGCTGCGCGTGGAGTGGATCGGCAATCCGGTCCTGAACGCCGACGGCACCGTGACGGTGCGGATCAAGGTGACGCGCGGCACCGACAACCCGGCCTACCAAAATGCACTCTCCGAGGCGTGGCTCTTCGTCAACGAAACCAAATACGTCAGCGAGGGCTATTTCAACCCCAATTTCTCGACCAAGATCGCCGGGGCGGCCATTCAGGCCGTGCAGTTCGGCCAGGAGTACGAGATAACGACCGGTCAGCCCGGCGGGTTCAACCCGGGCGGAGCGTGCACGCCGTTCCCCGAATATTCGCGGCGCTACTACCTGCGCATGGGTGTCTGCACCGACCGGATGATAAACGGCGCCAAACGCTACAACTACACCACCGTCAAATCCATTACTACCAAAGAGCGGTAAAAAGCGGCCCGCTGCGGCCGGATGGCGGTTGAATCCGCCGTCCGGTCTGCGCCGGGCGAAAGCACACACGACCATGACACAAACCAACCGTTACGCTTTGGGCTCGGACATCGGGGGCAGCCACATCTGCTCGGCGGTGGTCGACCTCCTTAGCGGGGGACTCTGCTCCGAGCCGGTCCCGACTCCGGTGGACAGCTCGGCCGGCGCCGTGGAGATTCTCGACGCCTGGGCCGGAAACCTGCGGCAGGCGGCCTCGGCTTCGGGCGTGCCCGTGACGCGGGCCGGCATGGCCTTTCCGGGACCGTTCGACTATGCGCGGGGCGTTTCGCTCATCCGCGGGGTCCGCAAATTCGACCGCATATATGGCCTCGATGTCGCTGCTTCGCTCGGGGTGCGCCTGGCCGGGAGCGGAATCTGCGAGTTCCGTTTTCTGAACGACGCTTCGGCTTTCGCCCTGGGCGAGTGCCTGGGCGGCGCGGCGCAGGATGCGGAGCGCGCGGTGGCGCTGACCCTCGGCACGGGCGTCGGCTCGGGGTTCGTCGCAGGTCGCCGCCTGGTCGACACGGGCGACGAGGTTCCGGCCCACGGCTGGGTCTACTCGCTGCCGTTCGACGGCGGGATCGCCGACGACGCTTTCTCGACGCGCTGGATCTGCCGTCGCTACCGCGAATTGACGGGCCGGGAGGTCGCAGGTGCCCGGGAGGTCGCCGCGCGGTACGACACCGATCCGGCCGCCAGACGCCTCTTCGACGAGTACGGCGAACGGCTGGCCCGCTTCGCCGGACCGCTGCTGGCGCGTTTCCGAAGCCGTGTGTTGCTACTGGGCGGCAATATCGCGCGGGCCTGGCCCCTTTTCGGTCCGGCTCTGGAGCGGCGCCTGGCGGCCGACGGTTCGCCGGCCGGGGTGCGCACCTCGCAGCTGCTCGACCGGGCGGCCTTGGTCGGTGCGGCTTCGCTCTTTCTGAGCGAATGACGCAACGGCGCCCGATCGGGGAGGGGTCGGTAAACGACGCCGCAGGCGGCGACAACGGCGCCCGGCAGTGGGAAATGCCGAAGAATTTTATATCCATTCAATGCAACTATGTCTGAACTAAGAAAAACTACGCAGTATGTGCTTCCCGTCGAAAAGCGGGAGCAAGAGAGGGGATACGACCTTTATCCGGTGCACGAACTGGGCGAGGGCCGGATTTTCGACGACTGCCTCTCGCTGGCTCGGCGGCTCGCCGGCGCGAAGCAGGTGGTCGTCGACGGCTATGTCGGCGTCTCGTTCGACCGCTTCCGGGACGGGATGAACGAGGCGTTCGCCGCGCTGGGCATCCGCCCGGTGTGGTGGTCGGCGGAGGCGGCATTCAAGTCGCCGGAGGAGATCGAGGCCCTCGTGGCGCCCTGGCTGGGCGGCGACGATCCGCTCTTCGGATTCCGCACGCCGCTGATGCTTAGGGAATTCTTCGATACGGAGAAGCTGAAAGCCCTCGCTCCGGACCCGGCTGCCGAAATGAATATCCTTTACGGCGTCGGCGCCGCGCTGGCCGGCTGGGATGCTCCGCTGGTCTATGTCGATATTCCCAAGAACGAGATTCAGTTCCGCGCGCGGGCCGGAAGCATCCGCAACCTCGGCGCCGCCCGTCCCGAGGCGCCCAAGAAGATGTACAAGCGCTTCTATTTCGTCGACTGGCCGGTGCTCAACCGCCACAAAAAGGCGTTGCTGCCGCGCATCGACTACCTCGTGGACGGCCAGCGCGAGCGCGCGATCACCTGGACGACGGGCGACGACCTGCGCCGCGGGCTGCGCCGGATCGCCCGCAGCGGCTTTCGCGTGCGGCCTTGGTTCGAACCGGGTGCGTGGGGAGGCCAGTGGATCAAGGAGCACATCGCGGGGCTGCCCAAAGAGGTGCCCAACTACGCCTGGTCGTTCGAGTTGATCGTTCCCGAAAACGGCCTGCTCTTCAGCAGCGACCGCCGGATGCTCGAGGTCTCGTTCGACACGCTCATGTTCGAAGCGGGACAGGATGTTGTCGGCCGGGAGTGCTACGCCCGTTACGGCGACGAGTTCCCGATCCGCATGGACTACCTCGACAATTTCGACGGCGGCAACCTTTCGATCCAGTGCCACCCGCAGCGGGAGTACATCCGAAAGCATTTCGGCGAGGTGATGACGCAGGAGGAGACCTACTACATCCTCGACTGCAAGCCCGGCGCAGAGGTCTACCTCGGATTCCGGGAGGGGATCGTGCCCGAGGAGTTCGAACGGGCCCTGACGGAGAGTTTCAGCGAGGGCACGCCGCTCGACGTGCCGCGCTATGTGAATGCGGAAAAAGCCTCGAAGCACGACCTCTTCCTGATGCCTCCCGGCACGCTTCACAGCTCGGGCCGCAACAACCTCGTGCTCGAGATCAGCACCACGCCCTACATCTTCACATTCAAGATGTACGACTGGCTGGCGCTCGATCTGGATGGCAAGCCGCGTCCGCTCAATATCCGCCGGGCGATGGAGAACCTGGTCTTCGACCGCCAGGGCGAGGCCGTGAAGCGGGAGTTGGTCTCCCGCCCCGCGCTGCTCGAAAAAGGGACGGACTGGGAACTGTGGCACCTCGCTACGCACCCCGACCACTCCTACGATGTCCACCGCTACCGGATCGGTTCCGAGGTCGGGGTTGCGACCGAGGGCAAGTGCCATGTACTGAATCTGGTCGAGGGCGAAGAGGCCGAGGTCCTAACCGCCGGAGGCGGACAGTTCCGGCTGAGCTATGCCGAGACGCTGGTGATTCCGGCCGCAGCGGACTCCTACCGGATCGTCAACACTTCGGGCCGGGAGATCATGGTGGTCAAGGCCTTTATGAAATAGCCCGGTCGTCCTGCCTGAAAAAGGGCCGTCTCATATCTATGAGGCGGCCCTTTTCGGCTCAGTGTCCGAAGCGCGAGGTGTCCACGCGGTCCGTTTTCCGCTCCTTGTAGACCCCGAACCGCCACGCCAGCCGCACCGTGAACGCCCGCGTGTAGGCGCCCGAATCCATGTCGAGGTGCTGCCCCTTGTAACGGACCCAGGCAAAGGGCAGGGTCGTTTCGAAGAGGTCGGTGCAGCGGACCGAGAGCGTCGCCCGCCCGCGCGAAAAGGTCCACTTGGCCCCTGCGTCCACGCCCCAGCTGGGGTCGGCGTCGTAGGTGCCCTGGATGGCCGGCGACTGGTAATAGCCCGAGATGTCGAGCGTAAGATCGGGCTTTTTCGCAAGCCGCACGGTGTTCTCCATCCGCGCGATGCCGAGCCATTTCGAGCGGTCGAAACTGATCTCGTGGAAACGGTCGCACCGCTGGTGCATCCGCATTCCGCTGAGCGTCACGCGCGAATCGAGCCACTGGCCGATCCGGAACGGGACGATGGCGTTCATCCCTACGAAGCGGTTGAGGTTCCAGTTGTGCGATTGGTAGATGAGCGCCGGACGGTCCGGGGACTGGTAGGCGGTCTGCTGGAAATAGTCGCTCGTCTCGCTCCAGTAGAGCATGAAGACGTATTTCTGCCGCAGCACGTAGGTGAGCTGGGCGCTGTAATTGTGCGCCGGCCGCAGCCCCGGCGTGCCGTGCGCCTCGGAGTAGCCGTCGATGTAGGAGACCGATCGCTGCATTTCCCAGTAGGAGGGGTAGCTCTTGTCGGAAGAGAGCGCCAGTTGGAGCGTGTGGTCGGACGAGGGCATCCAGGTGAAAGACGCCTGCGGATAGAGCGCCCAGTCGTCGTAATCGCCCAGCCGGTAGTACTCGCCCGAAAGCGAAAGGGAGAAGCCGACCCGTGCGAACTGCCGCCCTATTCCCGCATAGAGGTTGGCGGTATACTCTCTGAGGCTTGAATCGGTATCTTCGCTCGCGGGGTCGCCCTCGCGCACGGTGTAGTGCTGCCAGTCGTGGTCCCGGGCCAGGTCGAACCCGGCGCCGTAGGTGAGCTGCCACCCCTTGCCCAGCGTGTGCGACTGGTCCAGATCGAGCGAGAGGCGGTCGACGGTTTGGCCCGACTCGGTGTCGAATGCGGTGCGGGTGCCGTCGGTGTAGGCGTTCTCCATTTCGGTGCGGGAGGCGGTGCGGTAACTGGTGTAGTCGGGCTCAGGTCGAGTCCGAACGGAGCGGTGTAGCGCAGCGCGAGGTTGTGCATCGCGTGGTCGCCGCGGGCATCGCTCCACGACGCGACCCACGAACCGTCGGCCTGCGCAAGGCTTCTCCCCGAGGGGGTGAAGCCCGCGGTGTAGGCTGCGCTCAGGCGGCCTCCGCTCCGCGGTGCGTACTCCACGGCGGTCCGCAGGTTGTGGACCGTGGCGTCGCCGGTGATGCGTTGCAGCTGCGAAATGTCGTGGACCTCGTCCGCGAGGGTGTGGAGCGAGCGGAGGTCGATCCGACGAATATCCTTGGAGTACCCCGTGGAGTAGGTCGCATCGGCCGACCAGCGGGGCGAGGTATAGACCAGGTTGCCCCCGGCCTCCCAGTTGTTGTAATAGCGGGCCGTATAGCCGCCGTGGACCTCGCCCGAAAGGGTGTGCTCGCGGCTGCGGCGCAGGACGAGGTTGATCGCCGCGCCGCGCACGTGGTAGTGCGGAGGCGCGCTGTACAGCACCTCGGCTTTCTCGATGCGCTCGACGGGCGTGGCGCGGAGCAGCGTCGCCAGCTGCTCCGCCGTCATGGTCGAGGGCTTGCCGTCGAGGATGACCCGCACTGCGCCCATGCCGGCCAGTTCGAGCTGCCCGTCCCGCTCGCTGACGCCCGGCAGGCGCGCGAGGGCCTCATAGGCGTTGTTCACCGCCCGGCCCTTGGAGAGCGCTTCCAGGTCGTACGAGAGACCGCCCGGCTCGATTTTGACCAGCGGCCTTTCGGCTGCGATCTCCACGGCGCCGAGCACGTTGTCGTTCTCTTGCAGGACGACCTCGCCCACCTCGTCGCGGTTGTCGTCGAGGGTGTGTGGTCGGTAGGCGAGATGCTGGAAGAGGAGGCGGTAGGGCCGTACGGCCGAAGCGATGCGAAAACGGCCCAGCGTGTCGGTGGTCACGCCCCCGAGGTAGAGCGAATCGGTGCCGAGCAGCACCACGGCCACGCCCGCGACGGGGCGACGCGACGGATCGACGACGGTGCCGCGGACCGTCTGTGCCGAGGCGACGACGACGGACAGCAGGGCGAGCAGGGTGAGCGAGATGGATCGTACCATGAGGCTGATATTTTTATCCGTATGGCAAAGATAGCGATGAAATCGGATTTTCCGATCCGATTTTCAGCTTGCGGTGCTGAATTTGGGGTTTCTTGCCGGGGAGGGGCAGTCGAAAAGGAGGGTGCAGCATGTGGCGATCCCGATCGCGCAGCCCGGCCGGAGGTCGTGCCTGCAAGGGGGGGCAGCGATACGTCGAGTACCTCGAAACCCCGACCTTTGCGGGTCGGGGTTTCTCCGTGCGAATGTTGCGCCATCGAGGGCGAAAAATCGTCCTGTTCGTATTCGTGCCGCAAAGATAGCGAAATTCCCCCCCCCACAAATTTCGGGCCGCTAAAAGTCCTAAATACCACAATTCAAGCCTTTTCGGAATATTCCTTTTCAGGACATTCCACGAATTCCGGATGCAGGACGCGTCGAAGCAGGCCCCGGGCGTTCTACCCTTGCCGGGAGCCCGCGGAGTGCATACGATGCCGCGAGCCATCCCTGAAAAAAGCCCCGGCAGAACAGACTGCCGGGGCTTCGTAAAGTAAGGTGCCTGCATCTAAGCGGCGGGTGTGGCCGGGGTCGGGGCCCCGGCGGGTTGCGTGGCGTGGGCTCTCGTAAGCCGGGTGCCTGCGCCTACTCGGCCGGCTTGGCCGGGGCCGGCTGCGCGTCGGGTTCGGCCTCGCGGGCCTCGGGGCGCATGATCACCTCGATGCGGTTGCCGTCGTCGAGAATCTTGCGCATCAGCTGCCGCACGTCGTCGTTGGTCAGTTCGCGTAGCAGCCGCTCGTAGTCGGCCAGGTAGTCGGTGTTGTAGCGGACGTAGTTCTGGATGTAGGCCATCCAGCTGCCGTTCTGTTCCAGCCCCGTCTTCCAGTTCTTCTGGAGGTATTCGCGCGTCTTTTCGATGTCCTCGGTGCGGGGGCCGTTCTGGGCCATCTCCTCGAGCTCTTTCATCACGATTTCGCGCAGTTCGTCGGCCATCTCCTCGTTGGTGTCGAAGCCGATCTGCATGGTGTAGCCCTGGAACGGAATGCGCGAGGTCGAACCCGAGACGCTGACGCCGTACGTGCCGCCCTTCTCCTCGCGGATCGACTCCTGGTAGCGCGAGTCGAGGGCCTGCGTGAGCAGCGTCATCACGAGGCGGTTGCGGAGCGAGTACTCCATATCGCCCGAGAAATGGTAGCTCACCGAGACTTTGGGCTGCTGCATCGGGGTGCGGAAATCCTCGGTGTGCATCCCCTCGATCGGGCGCACCTTGTCATCCACGTAGTTCAGCGGCTTTTTCTGGTCCGCCACCGAGCCGATGTATTTCTCGACCAGCGGACGCAGCGTGTCGGGGTCGATATTGCCCACGAAGATGAACGTCATGCCCCGCACGCCCGGATAGAGCTTGCGGTAGATAGCCGGCAGCTGGTCGTAATCCATCCGGTCGAGAATCTCGGGAGTGATCATCTGGCGGCGGAAATGGTCGCTGTAAACGAGTTTGAGGAAGCGCTCCTGCATCTCGTAGTCGGGATTGGCCCTGGCGTTCTCGATCTGCGCGCGCAGGAGGGTCATCATGCGGTCGTAGTCGTCGCGGTCGAAGCGGGGCTCGGTCAGGTTGAGGTAGACCAGCTGCATCATCGTTTCGAGGTCCTGGGGCGAGCAGGCGGCGCCGATGCCGTTCGAAAATTCGTTGATCGAGAGCGACGCCGAGGCGACCTTGCCCGTGAGCTGCTTCTGCAACTCCACGGCCGGGAAGCGACCGATTCCCGAGAACGAGATGACCGATTCGAGCACCTTGCCCGTGTAGTACTCGTCGTCGGTCAAGACCGAAGTGCCGCCGTCCATCAGGGCGCTCATGCGGATTTCGTCGGTCTTGAACGTGGTCGGCTTGACGAGGATGCGGGCGCCGTTTTTCAGCGTCCACTCCGTATAGCCGTAGCGCTCGTTGCGGGAGGTCTTCTTCACGGGCGATCCTTTCAGAACGGTGCCCTCCGCGATCAGCGGCTCGATCACCAGCGTGTCCTCGTGCTGCTCGACCTCGGCCGCAGCCACCTTGTCCATCACGGCGATGAACTCTTCGGCAGTGGGGGTCGTAAGCCCCTCCTTTTCGGGTGCAGTGACGGTCAGCACGCGGTTTTCGGGGGTGATGATCGTGGCGGCGAGCTGGTTGACCAGCTCGACCCGGGCCATGTTGATAAGCGTGCTGTCCACTTTCCAGCTGGTCTCGGCATCGGGCATGGCCGTGTTGTTGCGGTAGTTGGAGAGGTAGGTCTGGACGAAGCTGCCGTTGCGGCGGTCCTTGCGCGTGGTGTAGGCGCGCTCGGTGCCGCGCATGAGATCCTGCTTCACGCGGTCGAACTCGCTCTGGGTGAACCCGTGACGGCGTATTTTCTCCATTTCGGTCAACAGCGCCTCGAAGCCCTCCAACAACTTGCCGTCCTGGGTCTGCACGGCGAATGTGACGCATTCGAGCGTGGGAATCAGGCCGATGCCTCCGATACCCATGCTGGCGCCGAGGAACGGGGCGTCGCTCTTCATGGCGATCTCGCCCAGGCGGTTGTTCTCCATCACGGTCAGGAACGTTTTGAGCACGTTGAGCATCTGGGCCGTGCCCGTGTCGTTCATCTCATCGGGCAGGGCGCGGTGCTTGATGAAGAGTTTGGCCACCGAACTCTGCATCTCCTTGTCGGTGAAGATGCTGACGATGGGCTCCTCGTTGTCGGGGACTACGATGGTCTCTTTCTGCGAGGCATCGGGGGCCGGGGCGGGAATGTCGCTCATCAGGCGCTTGATCTTGGCCTCGACGGCCTCGGCATCCAGGTCGCCCACCACGACGATGGCCTGGTAGTCGGGGCGGTACCACTGGTGGTAGAAATCCGCCAGGGCCCGGTGCTCGAAGCTCTTCAGGAAATCGAGGTAGCCGATCAGGTTGCGGTGTTCGTAGCGCGTGCCCTTTCCCAGCGACTTGAGCATCTCGATCGACGAACGCCACCCGGCGCCGTCGCGCGTGCGCAATTCCTCCATGATGACGCCCCGCTCGGAGTCGATCTCCTTGGGGTCGAGGGTGATGAAATGCGACCAGTCGTGCAGGATCAGCAGCGCCGAGTCGATGATCCCCTCGCGGGTGGTGGGCACCGACGAGATATTGTAGACGGTATGGTCCCAACTGGTGGCCGCATTGAGGTTGGCCCCGAACTTGACGCCCACCTTTTCGAGGTACTCCGTGAGCATTTTGCCCGGCAGGTTCTTCGTGCCGTTGAAAGCCATGTGCTCGAGAAAGTGGGCCAGACCCTGCTGGTCGTCGCTCTCCTGAATAGCGCCCACGTTGTGCAGGATGTAGAATTCGGCCTGTCCCTTGGGTTTCTCGTTGTGGCGCACGTAGTAGGTCAGCCCGTTGTCCAGGCGGCCGGTGCGGACCTCCTGATCGGCCGGGATCGGGCCCATGAGCCGTTGCAGCTCCTGCTGGCTCGGTTGTGCCGTGACCGTCAGCGCTGCGAACAGGGCGAATAGAACGGTAATCGATCGTTTCATGGTATGTTTTTAAAAGTTTGCTTAATATTATCTAACGCCTGCGAGTACGGGTTATTGCCTCGCGTGCTGTTTTTACCGGTTGCGGCGGCGCGTCCACACGAGGATGCTGCCCAGCAGGAGCAGCCCCGGGATGCCCCACTCGTAGAGGAGTTTGAGCCAGGGGCTCGCTTTCTGCGTGAGGCTGATCGCGTCGTCGGGCGGCCTCACGCGGCTGGTGTCGACCGGAAATTCGTCGTAGCTGAGCATTTTGAACATCGCCTGTATGAGCGAGAAATTCGCGGCACGGATGCCGCTGCGCGAGGCGGACAGCTCGCTGCCCGCGAAGCAGTCGGCATCGCCCAGAACGAAGATGCGCTGCTCGCGGCCCTCGACCTCGCGCCGCAGGTATTTCATCAGGCTGTACGATCGTTCGACCTCGCCGCTGCGGGGATCGAGCGTCGGGGTCTCGTCGACGAAATTGCGCGTCTGCCGCTCGTTCCACACGCCCGTCGAGTCGGTCACGATACCGTCCGTGACCTCGAACCCGGCGTCGGCCGTCTGCTCCACGCCGCAGGCGGTCACCGTGACAAGGTTCTCGCCGTAGCGGCGGATCGTTCGGAATTCGCGGGACAGCTCGCTCATCTGTTGCGTGACCTCGCCCATCATCAGGTCGGCCAGGAACTCCCGGGTGGGGCGTACCAGCAGATCGTCCGTGAAGCGCAGGCCCAGCGGAGCCACGACGGGGTTCATGTCGGCCTGGCGGCGCGGCTCGCCCAAGATGACGAGGTTGCCTCCGCGGGCCACGAAATCGAGGTAGTGTCGCATCTCGGTGGGGGTGAAAGGTTCGCGCATGTCGGAGATGACCAGCACGCTGATCGCCGGATCGACCGGCTCTGCGAGCGAGAGGTTCTCGACGCGGAATCCCTCGTTGAGCAGCGAGTAGCGGAACGTGGTCTCGCGGGCGAAAAGGCCGTAGCCGCGCACGCCCATGTTGTCGATGCTGCGCTCGCCGTGGCCGGTGACGAATCCCACCAGGGGGGTCTCGGTCACGAGGGTTTTGAGGGCCGTCGAAATCTCGGTCTCGCCCGGATGGCGCTGGTTGTCCTCGTAAATTCTCAGGAAGATCCGCTGGCCGTTCTCGCGCTCGAAGAGGCGCACGAAGCGGTAGTTTTCGCCCGAAAGGTCGACCGTCTTGGCGATCTCGGAGTAGGGCAGGAACCGCTCCTTGTCCCAGTCGTTGCTCTGGCAGAGTTTCTCGAGGCGCTCCTCGTCCGTCAGGTCGGGGTATTTCTGGTCCAGATAGGGGAAATAGGCCCGGTGGTAGTAGTAGACGTAACGCATCTTCATTTCGGGCTTGAAGCGCACGTATTTCTCGAAGCGGTCCATGTCCCAGTTGCGCCACGAGGGCATGCCGTTGTCGTAGTTCTGTTCGAGGATGTTGACGTAGGTGGTCAGCGTCAGCCCCCCGTCGAGTTTGGCCATGACATCCTGACTGGCCTGCGTCAGGGTGTTGCGCTTGGTCTGCGTGCCGTCGTAGTAGTGGGTCAGGGTCGGCAGCGACGAGACGTACCCCAGGGCGAGGACCACGACGATCACCGTGCCGTATTTCAGGGCGCTGACCGCCGGCGAGGGCTTCGACCGCTCGCTGTGGAGCTTGATGACCGAGAGGGTCAGAAAGAGCAGCACGACCAGCAGGAAATAGAGGAGGTCGGCGCTGTTGATCATGCCCTCCATGAAAGTCTCCGAACGGCCCGCGATCGAGAGCCAGTAGGTGATGTCGCGCACGAAATCGATCTCCTGGCCCACGCTGCCGATGAAATTCAGCACGGCCAGCACGGCCAGCGTGCCGATGGCCGCCACGACCTGATACTGCGTGATGGTCGACATGAAGAGCCCGATGGCGGCGTAGGCGCACACCGTAAGATAGAGGCCCAGCAGTGCCACGAGCACCATCGTGATGTCGAAATCCTTGATGACGATCCACCCCAGGGCGATCTGAAGCCCCAGGATCGCCACGAAGCCCAGCCCGTAGATCAGCGTGGCGAGGTACTTGCCCGCGATGATCTGGATGTTCGACACGGGCGAAGAGTAGAGCAGCTTGATCGAGCCCGAGCTCAGCTCGCGGCTCATCAGCCCCATCGTCAGCAGCGGGATGTAGAGATAGAGGTTGTCGAGCATCTTGGCGATCACGCCCGAGTGGCCGGCGAAGACGCTCGACGTGGTCGCATAGGGCGAATAGCCGAGCGCGACGGTGCGGAACACCTCGGCCAGGCCGCCGCAGAACTCGATGCCCGACTGGAGCGCGAAGACGATCAGGATCAGCCACGCGATGGGCGAGTAAAACAGAACCCGGAGTTCCGTTTTCATGATTCTAACGATTGATCTCATTTGCGTAAAGTGCGTAATTTGCGGATGATACGGTTATTTCCCGGAGAGCTTGGCGAAGACCGTGTCGAGCGACTCCTTCTCGAGGAAGATTTCGCTCAGCTGCCACCCCTTTTCGACGCTTCGGCGCATGATCTCGCGCAGGATCGTGTCCGGGCCCTCGAAATGGATGCGCATGCGCTTGTCGGTGATGCGCTCGACCCGGCGCACGGAGGGGATCGCCAGCAGCTCCCCGGTCGGGGGCGCCGCATCGAGGATGGCCACCAGGGTCGAGGGGGCCGCGTAGTTGTTGAACTGGGCGAGCGAACCCGAAAAGACCATGCGGCCGTGCTCGATCATCTTGATCTGGTCGCACGTGGCCTGCACCTCCGGAAGAATGTGGGTCGAGATGAGCACGGCGCGCTCCTCGGCGATTTCGCGGATCAACCCGCGGACCTGCACGATCTGGTTGGGGTCCAGTCCGTTGGTCGGTTCGTCCAACACCACGAACGGCGGATTGTGGATGATCGACTGCGCGATGCCCACGCGCTGCTGATAGCCGCCCGAGAGGTTCTTGATCAGCCGCTTGGAATACTCCATGATGCCGCATTTTTCCTTGGCGCGCCGCATGGCCGCTGCGATCTCCGACTTGGGGATGCGGCGGATGTCGGCGCAGTGGTAGAGGTATTCGTCCACCGTCAGGTCGGGGTGCAGCGGGGCCCGCTGCGGGAGGAAGCCGAGGAGTTTCTTGGCTTCGATAGGGTTCTCGCGCGTGTTGATGCCGCTCAGCAGCACCTCGCCCTCGGTCTGGTTCAGCACGCCGCAAATGATGTTCATGGTGGTCGATTTGCCGGCTCCGTTCGAACCGAGCAGCCCCACCACACCCTTGCTGTCGATCTCGAAATCGATGTCCCGGATCGCCCAGTCGACGCTGTAACGGTGCGAGAGGTGTTTTACCTCGATGATTTTGGGTTTGTTTTCCATAGTTCGGGGCGGCTCCTTAACCGCGTTGACGTTTGACGATCAGAAGAATTCCGGCAAGCAGCAGCAGGCCCGGAAAGAGGGCGGTCGCGCCCCACTTGTTCCACTTGCGGGCCGGCTTGCCGAGCGATATGTCGTTGTCCACGTAGTCCGGGTGGGTGGTGTCGATGGGGAACTGGTTGTAGGACATCCAGCGGAAAGCGCCGTCGATGAGCGTGTAGTTGCTGGCTCCGAACCAGTATTGGGCGGCGAGGCCGTCGTTGCTGATGCAGTCGGCGTCGCCCAGGACGACGATGCGCTGCTCCTTGTCGCCCACGCGGCGCGAGAGGGCGGCACCGAGGAGGTATTCGCGCTGCCGCTCGCCCGCCGCGGGGTTGTAGACCGCGCTGTCCTCGATGAAATCGGTCGTCTCGCGTTCGTTCCACACCCCTTCCTCGTCGCTCTTCAGGAGCGGGAGTACCCGGAAGAGGGAGTCGGCGCCCCGGAGGCGGATCTCGACGGCGCCGGTGAGGCCCATGCGGACGCCGTAGTTGCGCAGCTTGTCGAAACGCGGGTAGATTTGTGCAGCCTCCTCGGTGATGACGGCCGGCAGCAGCGTCGGGTCCTGGTCCTTGGCCGGAGCCACCAGGATCTCGTCGCCGAATTCGATGCCCAGCTGCCGGACGACGGGGTTCATGGTCCCGGCGCGCGTCACGTCGCACAAGAGGTACATGTTGCCGCCGCGGGCGAGGTAGGCGTCCAGCCTGTCGCGCTCGGCCGCCGAGAGCGGGGTTTTCAGGTCGGCCAGCACGAGGATGTCGATGTCGGAGGGGATCTCCCCCTCACCGAGGTCGAACTCCTCGGGCGTGAAGCCCTGGTTGATGAGCGAATTGCGGAACGTGAGGTTGTGGCTGAAGAGGTTGTAGCCGCGGCTGCCGGGGTTGTCCATCGTGCGGTCGCCGTGTCCCGAGACGATCGCCACGCGCGGCGAGGGCTCGATGAAGCGCTTGAAAGCGGCCGAAATCTCGGCTTCGTCCGGGTGGCGGTTCATGTCCTCGAACATGCGCAGCACGGCCCGCTGCCCCTCTCCGTACTCGACCACGCGCAGGAAGCGGTAGCCCTCGGGCCGTAGGTCGATGATCCGGTCGATCTGCTCCTTGTTCATCACCCCCTTGAAATCCATGTAGTTGGCGTTGCACACAAGCTCGGCCAGCTCCTCGTCCGTGCGGTTCGGGTAGCGGCTGCGCAGCTCGTTGTTGCCGCAGTCGGCCCAGTAGTAGACGTATTTCATCCGGATTTCGGGCTTGAAGCGGGTGTATTTCTCGAACCGCTCGAAATCGCGCTTCAGACTCCGCGGCATGGCGTTGAAAGCGTTTTTGTCGAGCAGGTTCACGTAGGTGGTGATGGTCATCGGACCCGTCAGGCGCTCCATCACCTCGATGCTCTCGTCGGCGAGCGTGTTGCTCTGCGTGTAAGTGGTGTCGAGGTAGAACTTGCAGGCGGGGCGCGACGAGACGAACGCCACGGCGACGAGGCACGCGACGGCCCCGCCGTAGCGGAGCCACGTGCGCCGGGGGTTGCGCTCGGCGCGGTCGGTGTCGAGCTTGAAGACGGACAGCGTGAGGAAGAAGACGATCAGCGCCACGAAATAGATCAGCGCCTCGGAGGGGATCATGCCTGCGATGAACTCGTAGACGCGGCCCGAGATCGAGAGCCAGTAGGTGATGTCGCGCACGAAAGCCGTTCCCTGGCCGATCTCGCCCACGTAGTTGAGCGCCGCCAGCACGGCCAGCGTCCCCACGCCGGCCACCACCTGGTAGGAGGTGATGGTCGACATGAACAGACCGATGGCCGAATAGGTACACAGCAAGAGGAAGATGCCCAGCATCCCGGTCCAGACCATCGGGGCGTCGAAATGCTCGACCGTCAGCCAGGCGTAGAACACGTAGAGGGCCAACACGGCCATCAGGGCCAGCCCGTAGACGAGGATCGCCAGGTACTTGCCCAGGATGATCGCGCGGTTCGAGACGGGCGACGAGAAGAGCAGCTTGATCGAACCGCTGGCGTATTCGCGGCTCATCAGCCCCATCGAGATCAGCGGGATGTAGAGGTAGAGGTAGTTCGTAACCTTGGGAAAGAGGCCGCGCATGCCGGTGAAAAGGCCGCCCGTCACGCCGTACATGCCGTAATCCATGATCTTGTTGTGGATGTACTGGTCCATGACGTTGGAGAAAGTCATGCCGACCTGGAAAGCGAAGATCACCAGCACGAGCCAGGCCACCGGCGAGTAGAACAGCGTGTTGAGCTCGATGCGGGCGATGCGGAGCGTGGACCGCAGGGAATTGTTGGAATTCATGTCGTGTCGTTTGGCTAAATTTGAGTTTGACTGCCGGTCCGCTTGCCCGAGAGCTGGGCGAACACCTCGTCCAGCGTGCTGCGCTCGACCGAAATTTCGCGCAGGTCCCACTCGCGGAGCACGCTCTGGCGGATGTATTCGCGCGTAACGCCGAGGTCCTTGCCGAAGCGGATGCGCACGCGGTGGTCGTCGAGCCGTTCGACGCTCTTCACGGGGGCGATCCCGCGCAGGGTCTCCGTGTCGGGCGCCGTGCCGAACTCCACGATGAAACTGGTCGGCTCGATGTAGTTGTCGAACTCGTCCATCGTCCCCGAGAAGACCAGCTCGCCGTGTTCGATCATCTTGATCTGGTGGCAGATGGCCTGCACCTCCGAGAGGATGTGGGTCGAAAGCAGCACCGAATGGTACTCGGCGATCTCGCGGATAAGGTTGCGGATTTCGACGATCTGGTTGGGATCCAGGCCGTTCGTCGGTTCGTCCATCACCACGAACGTGGGGTTGTGTACGATGGCCTGGGCGATTCCCACGCGCTGCTGGTAGCCGCCCGAGAGGTTCTTGATCAGCCGCTTCGCATACTCGGTGATGGCGCACTTCTCCAGCGCCAGGTCGACGGCGGCAGGTATGCGCGCGGGGTCCATCAGTCTGAGGTGGGCGCAGTGCGTGAGGTACTCGCGTACCGTGAGGTCGGTGTACAGGGGCGGCTTCTGCGGCAGAAATCCGATGAACCGCTTGGCCTCGACGGGGTTTTCCCGGAGGTCGATCCCCCCGATCACCACCTCGCCGCGCGTCTGGTTCAGCACGCCGCAGATGATGTTCATGGTGGTGGATTTGCCGGCTCCGTTCGAGCCGAGCAACCCCACGACACCCTTACCGGCGATATCGAAACTGATATCCTTGATCGCCCACTGCACGTTGTACTTGTGCCACAGGTTCCTCACCGATACTACAACATTGTCCATATGATAAGTTCAGGTTACGAAAATTTTGTGTTCAAAGAGCGTTCTTCCGCCGCCCGGGATTCGCTTTATCTGGTGTTAACATCCCAACCGTTCCCGGTATTACGTTTGAAACAGATATCCTTGATCGTTCCCAGAGCGATCGGATCGCGATCGATCCATTTCCCCGGCTCCTCGTCTTCGCCGGGAGGAGGTGGCAGTAATTCGCGTTTCGAATCATAGAGGTAGGTCTGGTTCTTCTCATAATGGCAGGTTACGGCGTTCTGAATAATTACGCTGCCGTCATCCAGTGCCAGCGCCAATTTCCGGCTTCTGTAATTCTCCGCATCCATATCGACGATATTTGCGCGGTAGGGTTTCACCCACGGATAGGAGAGGTTGGATTGTGCGTCATAAATCCAGAGTTTATTGCCGAATGCGAAATAGATAAAAGAGTTATTCGTTCGGTACGGTTGAACGTATATGCAGGAAGGATTCGAAGCGGGTAGACCCTGAATCTTCTGAATTTTTGGATTTTTCAGGGCGAACGAGGCGTAATAATGGGTTCTTTCGATGGCGAATTCCTGGCAGAAAAGTTCACCTCCCCGTTCGAATATAATTGTATATGCGCGTTCTGAACTTCCGCTGTAATCCCTGTTATATCCAATACATAGCACATTGACGCTACTCAGATCGTCGACACGCACGAATCCCTCCGGCAATTCTTCCAGTTGTGTAGCTGTGTAGGTCAGAGCCATGGGCTGTCCGGCGTTGGCCAGTCCCGGATCGTCCCATTGGCCGTTACCGGCGCCGGAATCGGTAATCAGGAAGAGTCGTTTTTTTGCGGTGTCGTGTACCAGGCAAGCGCAAAAACTGTTGAAAGGAGCCATGATAAAGCGGCATCCTGCGAGCGACTCTCCGTCAAGCGAGAGTTTGTCGTTCAGAAAATAACCCGAATGGAAGAGGTTGGCAGTCGCTTTCATCCGGCTGTACACATGTCCGTCCTGGTCGGCTATCAGATCGATTTTCGACATGAACATGGCGTCGGACATATATTCCACGTCTACCGGATAACTGCCGCCGTCGAAAATCTCTTCGGCCGTTATGTCGCGTTTGAAATCCATGCCGTCGATGTCTACTGCTCCGTTGCGGGTGAACAAAAACAGTTGTCCGTTGGTTGAGTAATCGTTGCAGAAATGTTCATGGATAAACAAAGGTCCGTCGGGTAGCGTTTCGCCATTTTCTTGGGCATAGATACCCTGATATTCTTCGAAATCGGAATATTCGAAATCGGTGGCTTTGATAAACGAAAATTGACTTTTTCCGTCTTTTTCCCCGAGCACGAGGACGCCGTCTTCTGCAAAGGGACTCAAGACACTACAGGACAACTTGTTCCGGTATTCGATATTTCTTTGCGTATCGGTTACGATCAGCCAGAGATAACTTGATTCTATAAGTTTGGAGGCCGTCCATTTCAGATCCCGGGTATGCCAATCCGCGGGCTTTTCCATCTCCCCTGTATTTAGATCCACCATGACCCATTGATAGGTCAGATGTTCCGAACTGCCGGCATCGTCTGCAAAAGTGATGATCGGATGAATTTCGAGGAGGTCGCCGACATAGAGATTTGAAGCGGCCTTTTCTTCTTCTTTATCGAATGTAATGATAACTTCTCCGATATTTTGATAATCGTAGTTGCCCTTATCCTCATAGCAACCGGCAACCAGCGTTGCGGCTGTTAGCAGGGCAATCATCTTGTGAATTCTTTTCATGGTGAGTCTTTGTCGTTTTACATGATGGGAATTTCGATTGGCGATCCGTCGGCTTCTGTCAGGTCGTGCTTTGCAATATAGTCCTTGAACCGGAGAAGTAGTTTGCGCAACGCCGAAGGCGCCATTTCGCTGATGTCGTTCAGATCTTCCATTCCGTATTCGGTGGTTGCGAAAGTGAATAATGCGACGAATTTCTTTTCGGAATAAGGTCCCAGAAAGATTTGCGACATTTCATCGGTCCACCATTCCGGCTGTACGGGCTTGTTGCTGAATGAAACAGTTACCTGCAAACTATTCGAATAGCCGGGCGCGAAATTTTCATTCTCGGCCATGTAGAGTGTTAATTTTACCTCCTCGTTATCCAGACGGGCGCTTTTGATCAGCCTGACCCAGAGCGTGTCGATCGTTTGATCGGCACGCAGGACGGACGAACTGACTTCGTATTCGCTATCGACGGCCGTGGTCAGCGAATCTACCGCTACCACTTTGAATTCCCGGTCATAGTCGGCCAAGTCGCCCATCAGGTTTACCTGAAAAGGCACTTTGATCGAGTTCTTACCAGGATAGAGCGCGAAAGAATGCTCTTGTTCGTTTAAATAGATCCATTCGTTTTTGATCGAAATTTTTTGTGTAAACCAAATTCGGTTCTGCGACTCGAAGGTTTCGACTTCCGATTTGTTGCAACCGCCGATCAGAACGGCCGCTGCAAATAATACGACGGATGACCGGAAGAAACGTTGTATAATATTATTTTCCATGCAGTTGTTCGTTTTTTTCGGGTTAATGAATGGTCTCGTTGTCGGGCAGCGGGAGATAGAATGCTTCGTCTTTCATGGACGCGGAGAATTTGCTGTTGTATTTCTTGTGGTAGAAGAAAGTCCGCCCCTCCTCGGCAAACTCACGCTGCACTTCGAGCAGCAGTTCCTTGACGAAGCTCCCCTTGTCGATGATGGTTGTCAATTTGCCCGGATCGCAACCGCGCACCATGCGGACATCCTCCAGTTTGTCGATGGCATTGACGAAATCGTTTTTGGCGGCAAAATCCTCGGCTTGCAAGTAATACATTTCTGCAAGACGGATGACAGGAAGCATATCGGCCCCAATTTCCGTGAATTGTCCTTGCTGATCGGGCTTCGTATAACGCTTGGGAAAGAATGTTCTACCGCTCTGGCGGAGCAGAGTGGTTTTACGGCAGTCTCCCTCGCTGTCGAAGATACCGGGACTGTAATATTTACTCGACATCGTCCATTTCGTATCGCCGATATCTTTCGAAGCGACGAAGCTTTTATAGTCGTCCAGAAGAGTCGGATTGCTTAGCGTAAAAATCAGGTCTCCCGTCATCTTGTAATCGGAAACGACATCGGTCTTGGGAGTAAAGTCGAATATGGGGTAGCCTACCGAGGAGATATCGATGACTTTCTGTGCTTCTGCGGCAGCCAACGTGTGCTCTCCAGCATAACCGTATACGCGTGCAAGGATGGCTGTAATCGCTTGGGAGTTCATACGATATCCGCGAAAGGCGTAGAAAATGTCTTCCGGATATGAACTGTTGTCGGCCTCGGAACGGAATCTTCGCAGATGCGTCAGCCAAAGGGTATGGTCCTTGACGTTCGGCTCGTCGCCGTATTGATGCGTGTCGAAAGCCAGCGTCAGTTCCTGTCCCCGTTTGAGGTCACGAATGACCAGTTCCAAAATCTTTTCTACAGATTGGTAATCGGCCGAGGTCGAGGGGAAATTTTCGTAATAGGGAATCCAGTAACCGGCATGTTCGGCTGCGGGTGCTGGTGCGAAATAGCAGAGCATTTCGAAATGCATCAGTGCCCGCACGGCCAATGCTTCGCCCAGAATCATGTCGCGTTCGAGCTGGCCGCCGACGAACTTGACAGCCGGTTCCGATTCGATGCGGCCGATAATGTTGTTGCAGTTGGCGATGACGTTGTAGGCCGTACTCCAAACAGCAGAAATGAGATCCTTGGCTTTCTGCGTGTCGGAATAGTTGAAATTGCCCAGTGCAGTATAAGCATGGCTGGAAAGTCGGGATGTATTGTAGACCTGTCCCAACACGTCGGCCATGCCCCAGGTGAGTTCCTGACCATAAAGAGCCGTAGATGAGAGCTGTCGATAGACACCGTTCAGAGCGATCCGGTAGCCGGTTCCGACTTTGAACAGGTCCTCTTCAACGGTCGTGTCGGCAGGTTGTATGTCGAGCCAGTTCTCACAGGAAGAGAGGCCCAGCGAGAGGACGGCGATCAGAAAGATATTGATTTTTTTCATGTTTGTCAGGATTTAATTAGAATGCAGCCTTGATCGAGAAGGTGAACGTGCGGGCATAGGGGTAGCTCAAACCGCGCTCCTGCTCGACGGACGAAAGGTGGAAGAGGTCCGTGGCTCCGAGCTCCAGTCGCAGCATGCTCAATCTCAGGGGGGCGATGGTGCTCTTCTTGAAATCATATCCGAGGGTCAGAGCACTCATCTGCAACATATTGTAATCCTGTACGAATCGAGATGTCGGACGGGTTTTCGTGGCGGCCAGAGAGTTGGGAACCAGTTTTTTGAACTTGGCATGCTGTCCGGGTTCGCTCCATCGGTCTGTCAGCACGCGCTTGTCCACGTTCGAAGAGTAAATATTGATGCCCTCAACCTTATCGGCCAGGGTCTGGTTGTAACGCTGTCCGCCGGCTTCATAAAGGAACGAAGTGTAAAGACTGAATTGCTTCCAGACGAGATTGAATCCGAACGAGCCTTGGATTTTCGGGTCTTTAACGCCCAGCGCCTGTTGTTCGGATGCCGTCCAGGTGTTGGTGATTCTGCCGTCGCGAGTAAGATAGACCTCTTCGCCCGTAGCGGGATCGATGCCCAGCGATTTCATACCCCAGATGGTATTGATGGATTGTCCCTCGACATACTGCGTAAACGGTTTGGAGGATTCGAGATCATTGATGCTGTTGGGCTTGAACGCTTGTTGGGTATTTTGCACGCGGCGATTGTACTCCTGCAGACTATGGGCGATTTTGGTCAACTGGTTTTTGTTGTGCGCCAGGTTGGCATTGATCGAAAGGAACCAGTCCTTGCTGTGGACGGCCAATACGCGAAGGTCGACCTCGACGCCGCGGTTGGTGATCTCACCGATATTGTCGCGATAGGTCGTAAAACCCGTCGAACTGGGGATCGTCACGTCGTTGATCAGGTCTTTGGTCAACTTGTTGTAATAGGAGAATTTGGTAAAGACGCGGTTATCCCAGAAGCCCAGCTCGAAACCGACGTCCAGGGTATTGGTGGTTTCCCATTTCAGATTCGGGTTGCCCAGAGCGATCAGCGATGCGCCGAAACCGGTCTTGTACCACTCGTCGGCAAGTACCTGATAGGTCGTGCGGGCTGCGTAGGCCGGGAAATTGATCTTACCGGTCTGGCCGTACGTAGCCCGCAGTTTTAGGTAGTTGACGAACGAGTCTTTCATGAATTCATAGTTGTGGATATTCAAACCCACGCCACCAGACCAGAAAGGAGCGAACCGTTTGTCCTTGCCGAAAGCCGAGTTGCCGTCCAAGCGGCACGATACGTCGAAGAGGTAGATGTCCCGGTAGCTGTAATTGGCTGCAGCCAGGAAGCCGATCGAGCGTGTGGTGCTCTCGCTCACGGTCGGCTTGCCGTCGAGCCGTTGCGCGTAGTTGATCGAACTGAGCGATCCCGACGGGAAGCCCAAATAGGTGGCGTTTGTCGTCTTCGACGAGTTGTCGAGTATGTTCACGCCTCCCTGGATGTTGAGGTTGTGCTTGTCGAAACTGCGGTTGTAGGAGATGTAGGCATTCATATCGTATCTCAGGCTGTTTCCGCGACCGGTGCGGAGCGTTCCCGACGATGCATTGGAGGCGTTCAGGATTGCCTCATTTTTTTTCGATAGCGGATCGTAAAATACATCCGAGTCGTCAAAAATCTTCGTCAGACTCAACTGCGCCTTGACCAGCAGGTAGGGCGTGATATTCCAGTTAACCGACAGGTTGTCGATAAATTCCTGTGAACGGGATTTGTCGAAATTGCTCAGTCCGGCTTCGTAAAGTGGATTTGCCGGATTTCGGGACAAGCGCCAACCTTCCAGGGTTTCGAGGTATTTACCTTCTCCGTCGCGGAATTCGTTGTAGGGCAGAGCCTTCGTGTAGTCGGAAAAGGAACCGTAGGGAGATTCTTCGGAATCTGTCTGCTGGAACGACGCGTAGTTCTTGATCGAGACATTCTTGTAGGTGTATTGCAGGTAAAATCCCGCTCCGATCCGGTCGCGCTTCGAACCTTTCATCACGCCGTCCTGATTGGCATACTGGAAATCCACGCCGAAACGCAGGGCGTCGCTGCCGCCGTCGATATAGATACTGTGTTTGTGGTTGAAAGCCGTGCGCAGCGGTTTGCTCAGCCAGTAAGTGTCCACGCCCCGCTTGACATTGGCCAGCTTGGCATTGTACTCCTGGAGCAGTTCCATTTCGTCTCGGTCGGAGGTCTGATATTGTCCGGCCTTCGCAGGGTCGTAGAACCCCGCCAGCCGCTCCACCTCGAGTTTCTCGGCTGCGTTGGTGAGGTTGTAGTCGCTCAAGTCGGGCGTTACCACGTCGCCGACCATGCTGTACGAGATGTTGAATCTCCCCGGCTTCGGAGCCACCGACGTGATGACCACCACGCCGTTGGCCGCGCGCGAACCGTAGAGCGCCGTGGCGGCGGCATCCTTGAGGATCGTGACGTTCTCGATCCGGTTGGGGTCCATGTCGTAGAGCTTCTGGGCCGTGATCTGGAACCCGTCCAGGATAAAGATCGGCAGGTTGGGGTTGTCCTTGAGGTTGGCCTTGCTGAACTGGTCGCGGTCCATCTCCTTGGTTCCGATACCCGATTCGCCGCGGATGTAGACCTCGGGCAGGGCGTTGGGGTCCGAACCCCAGTTGTTGTTCTCCTTGATGCGGAACGAGGGGTCGAACGTCTGGATGGCCTTCATCACATTGGTCTTCGAGACCTTCTGCAACTCCTCCTTGGAGATCGAGACGGTGTTTCCGGTGAAGCTCTCCTTGCGGATGTTGGCGTAGCCGGTCACCACGACGTTTTCCACCTCGTTGGCCGATTCGTTGAGCGAAACGTTGATGCGGGTCTGTCCCGTATAGGCGACTTCCTGGGGTTCCATGCCCACGAAGCTGAAGACGATGGTGGTCTTCTGGGGTGCGGGCAGCGGCTCGAACTCCAGAATGTACTTGCCCTCCGAGTCGGTCACGTTGCCGTGGCGGCCGCCCTTGACGTAGACCGTTACGCCTGCCAGCGGCTGCTTGGTCTGCTTGGAGAGGACCTGCCCCAGGAGGAGCCGTTTGCGCGAGGCCTCCTCATCGGCCTGTTCGACGAATTTCTCCTGCCCCGCCTTGGCCTTGATGACGATGGTGCCGTCCTTGATGGTGTATTCGAACGGGGTGGGCTGAAGACAGGTGTTCAGGATCGACTCCACACTGGCGTTCGACGTGCGGAGCGTGATGCCCGAAATCTTTCTGACGGCGTTGCTGTTGTACAGAAAGTAGTAACCCGATTTCTGTTTGAGCAGCATCAGCACCTCCTCCAGGGTGGCGTTTTTCACCGAGATCGAGATTTTCGGAGATTCCGATTCCCCCCCCCGGGTCTGTTGTGTTTCGGGGTGTGGGGATGCAAAGGCCCCCGGCGCGGATGCAAAAAGGGAGAGCGTCAGCGCCACGGCAGCGGTCCGTAGTCCCTTGCCGAATGGCGGACGCAGCGATTGTAGAAATTTACCCATAACCAACTAACTTTAAATTAAACGTATATTACCAGACCTTACTGTTTTTTCTTCTCTACGACGATCCGTCCGTCCCGCTCGCGGAAGATCAGCTCGTCGGTGGCCGAGAGGAGCTCGGCGATCTTGTTGAACGCTTCGGCGCGCCGGATCATGCCCGAGTAGAGCATCCGGTCCAGTTCGGGCGCCGAGGCGTCGATTTCGACGTCGTACCAGCGGGCCAGCTTGCGGCAGATCGACGAGATGGGTTCGTTGAAGAATACGAACATCTGCCGGGCCCAGGCGGCATAGCTCTCGGCGTAGACCTCCCGCGTGGTGAGCGTATTGGTGGCCTTGTCCAGCCGCGCCTGCATGCCCGGTTCGAGCAGGGTCTCGGCCTGGTCGCGGACGACCTTGAGCGAACCGGTTATCAGGGTGGTTTCGACGGCCGGATCGTCGCGGTAGGTCATCAGGTTGAACGAGGTCCCGACGACGTGTACCGAGAGCAGGTCGGTCCGGACCACGAACGGATGCGCGGCATCGGCTTCGACCTCGAAATAGGCTTCGCCCTGCAACTCCACCGTGCGCGTGCCGCCGGTAAACTGCGTGGGGAATGCGATCTCGGATTCGGAGTTGAGCCACACTTTCGTGCCGTCCGAGAGCTCCAGGTGGTATTCGCCGCCCTTGGGCACGATGATCCGGTTGATGAGCGGTTCCGCGGCTTTTTCCGGCTCTGCGGTCTGCGTGAATGTTGCGGATTGGGGGTTGACGACGATCTGGGTCTTGTCGGCCTCGGTGATGCGCTGCTCGGCGCGATCCGTCAGGGCGACTTTCATGCCCGAAGAGAGCTCCAGCACGGCTTTCGTATGGCCCGGTTCGATCACCGAAACCAATGCGTCGCGCTGCTGGTAACGCTCGTAGATGCGGTCGGCGCTCCAGACCATGCCCAGCAGCAGCGCGGCGGCTGCGCCCGTGCGGATCACTGCCCGGAAAACACGCCTGCGACGGCGGCGGGCCGCCTCGCGGCGGACGTTCTGCCAGACACGGCGCTCGTCGTAGGAGTAGAGTGTTTTCAACTGCCCGGCCGCCTCCGAATCCCCCGTGACGAGGTCCAGCAGCACGCGGTTCTCGGGCGCCTGGTCCGCCCAGAGCTCCAACTTGAGCCGGCCCGACGGATCGAGCGTGCCTTGCCTGCAAGCCGATAACAGAGAGTAGAGTTCGTTGTCGTCCAACATTTTTCTTGAAAAACAAGTGGTGCTTGCGGACGGATCGCCCCGACGGACGGGCCGTCGGGATGCACCGATCGATTCCGTTTACGGAATATAGACGGACGGGTTGAGGAAAATCCTTAGTGAAAAATGGAAAAAAATCAGAAGCGGGCCGCTTTTTTTCGCTTCCGGCCGGCGTAGAGCCCCGCCAGGCGCTCCCGAAGCAGCCGGAACGACTGGTACATGTGCGACTTGACGGTCGAGAGCGAGACTCCCAGCATGTCGGCGGTCTCCTGGTAGGAGCGGTCGTGGAAATAGACCTGCTTGACCACCTCGCGGGTGCGGGGCGGGAGCTGCTCGACGGCGTGGAAGAGCTGCCTGACGCGCACCAGCTGTTCGGCCTCCTCGGCCGGGAGGTAGTCGAAACTCTCGTCCTCGCGCCGGCTCAGTTCGCGGGTGAACTTGAAATTGCTCATCGCGCGCAGCGAATAGGCGTGGGTGCGCGAGTAGTCCAGGGCGGCGTTGCGGACACAGGTGTAGAGGAAACTGACGGGAAATTTGACCTCTCCGGTATCGATGTCGAGCAGTTTGATAAAGACGTTCTGCACGATGTCCTCCGCGACCTCTTTCGACGACACGACCGTCTGAGCCGTGTAGACGGCGCAGTGGAAATGATCGTTGAAAAGCTTTTCGATCTCCGTGAGCGACATGGCAGTTCGGGTTAAACGGGGGCAAGGTAGTTATTTATTTTATTAATTTGTGCATCGAGAGCGACTTTTCTGCACATTTTTTTCACTTTCCGCAGCCTGTGTAAGTATTATATACTTACACTTTTTTTCCGCTGTGCCGGTTACGGATTGTAACCTTGTGCAGGAGCGCGGGGCTTTCGGACGGGTGTCTACGGAGGCCCGAATCGGCAGTGTGTGCGCACACACCGGAGATTTTACGGCGATTCGGTATTCCCGAGCCGCTCGATCGAGGCGTTGCGCTGGCGGCGGTAGTGGCGCAGGTTGTAGGTAAACTGTACCTGCACGTAGCGGCCGACGGCGCTGTCGGTCGTGTTCCGCAGCGTGGTACCCGTTACCGTGCGGCGGAATGTGGTGCGGTTCCGGTCCAGGATGTCGTTAACGCCGACGCTCAGCTCCGCCAGGCGGTTGCGGAAGAGCTTGACGCCGGCCAGTGCGTTGCAGATCAACCGCTCTTCGCGGAAAGGGTCGGTGATGCCCCGGTAGGAGTTGTAGCCGGCATGGGCGCGCAGGACGATCCGGCGCCACAGCGAGACGGTTGCGTCGAAGCGGACCTGCTGGCTGAAAAAGGAGTTGTCGAGGGTCCGCTGCCGCGAGGCGCTCGTGCTCCGGTTGTAGCGGCCCGTGTAGGCGAGGCGGAAATCGACGTTTTCCGAGAGGTTGCTTCCGAGCGTCAGGCTGCCGCCGAAAGCGTCGTTTCGGAGGTTGCTCCGCACTCCGTTGATGATGCTCGGAATGCGTCCCGACGAGAAATCGGCCCTCAGGTTGAGGTTCGAGGCGAGCCACCGCACCGGAAGCCCGTAGCTGACGGTGGCTTTCAGGATGCGCAGCCCTCCGAGGTTGACCGGTTTGGTAAACTGGTTGCCCGCACCGAGCGGGGTGCCCCGGTCGTCGATCGGAAAGTCGGGCGAATCGATCACCAGCGAGTCGGTGATGGTGTTGGGGCTGAGGGAAATTTCGGCCCAGAGGGTGAAAGTCCTCCCTTTCGAGGGGACTGCGCGGATGTACTGTCCCGAGATGCGATGGGTGTAAACGGGGTCGAGCGACGGGTTGCCCGCGAAGACGTGCTGGCGGTTGGTGGTGTTGACGATGGATTGCAGGTCGGTGGCGCGGGGGTTGGCCGTGCGGGCGTTGGCCGTGAATTTCAGGGTGTTGTTCCGGTCGACGGCGATGTTGGCCACAACGTTGTAGGTGAGGTTGTCGAATGCGGCGCCGGTGTGCTGCCGGTAGGGGAACGCGTAGTCGCTGCCGAAAGTCGCGTGCTGGTAGTAGAGCGATGCCGCGATCCGGGTTTTGCGCAGCCGGAACTGGTAGGTCGATCCTGCGCGGTGGGTGAGGTAGGCGTAGTCGTATGCGGTCGACTGCCTCTGGTCGCGCTGGTCGGGGAAAGCTCCGGCCGCGTCGTCGAAGAGATAGGTGCTGCGTTCGAGAAGCGTATGGGCATAGGAACAGCGGTATTCGATGCTCAGGCGCGAGCGCTTGCTCAGCGACAGGCTGTAATTCATACTGCCGTAGGTGTCGTATCCCGGCTGGTCGCGGTCGGAGCGCGAGAGGCTGCGGCTGTCGTACGAGGTCGTGTCGCCGGTCGGGTTCTCGTGCTCGTTGCGGAAAGTGTAGTGCCGGGGACGGCTCTGCTGGTCGTTTCGGCGGACCCCGCCCCCGAAGCCGAACGTAAGGGTCTGCGCCCGTTTGCTTCCGAGGCGGTAGCGGTAGATGAGGCTGCCCGAGAGGGTGTAGCCGGCGTTGTCGTTGCGGGTGAAAATGCGACGGCGGTTGACGAATCGCACGTCGTCGTCGGCGTGGCGGTTGTCGGTGCGGCTGAAATTCTCGCCCCGCAGCGTGTTGTCCTGCACGCTCAGCGCCGTGCGCAGCAGCAGCGAGTGGCGGTTGTCGATCCGGTAGTCGATGCGCGACGAGAAGCGGTGGTTGAGGTTGCGGGTCGCGGTGCGGTTCCGGTCGGAGGTGAGGACCATCCGCTCGGTTGCGGTGAAAGTCTGCTTGTCGGAGAGCGACAGGTTGCGGTTGTCGGTGCGGTTGAAGAAATAGCTGGCCGTGGCTTTGGCTTTGTCGCCCCAGTCGTCGCTGTAATTCAGTCCCACGGCCTCGACGGAGGAGATGCCGGGCAGGGGGCGGACCGCAAAGCGGTCGTTCCTGGGTTTTCCGCCGGGGCTTTCGGCGGTTCCGAGGATGTCCTCGAACGAGAAATTCTGACGGCTGACATTGTTCGCCAGGCCCACGACCGTGATGCGGCGCTCCTCGTTGAAAAGATTGACGTTGCCGCCGCCGATGTATTTGTCCGCGACGCCCCATGCGGCGTAGAGGCGTCCGAAAGCGCCGCGCCGCTTGTCGGGCAGCGTCCGGATGTTGAGCGAGGTGAGGCCCTCGCCGTTGTCCACGCCCGTGAACTCCGACTCGTCGCTCTGCGCCTGGTAGATGTCGATGCTTTCGATCATATCCGAGGGGATGTTGCGGATGGCCGACAGGACGTCGTTGCCGAAGAACTCGCGTCCGTCCACGTAGATGCGCTGCACGGTGCGGCCCTGCGCCTCGACGCCGCCCTCGGTGACCTCCATGCCCGGCATCTTCTCCAGGAGCGAGGCGGCATCCGACCCGAACGCCACCTTGTAGGCCGCGGCGCGGTAGCTGAGCGTGTCGCCCTGCACCGAGGAGCGCAGGGCCCGGGCGGCGACCACCACCCGGTCGATGGCCTCGGCGCGGGGTGCGAGCAGCAGCGTGTCGGGGCCCGTCGCGGGGGAGGCGATGCGGAAGCCATGCGCCAGGGAGTCGTACCCGAGCGAGGTGACCAGAAGCCGGTAGCGGCCGTAGGGCAGGCGGGGCGTTGCGAACGCTCCGCCGGGGCCGGTGGCGGCCAGAAGCGGCTGCGTTGGGTGCGAGGTGTCCCGTTCGATGCGGACCACGGCCCCCACCACGCCTTCGCGGCTCGTGCGGTCGGCGATGCGGAACCGGGCGACCCCGGTCTGTGCAGCGGCCGCCCAGAAGACGGTCAGGGCCGCCAGCGTCGTGATGGGTCGTTTGGCTCTCATGCGTCGGTTCGGATGGCTAAAGATAGACGTTTCGGCGCTAAATTTCGTTATATTTGCACGAATATTCGCCGGGAACGTTCCCGGTTGCAACCATAGCAGACCGAAATGAAGAAAAAAGATATATTCACTTTCCGCGATGCGGAGAAACAGGCGGGTCCGGCCGCTTTCTCGACCATGCTCAAACCCGCCGGCTCGTCGTGCAACCTCGATTGCCGCTACTGCTACTACCTGGACAAGGCCGTGCAGTACGGCGGCCGCCAGGCGGTGATGAGCGACCAGCTGCTGGAACTCTATATCAAGCAATACATCGAAGCCAATGAGGTCCCGGTCGTGCAGTTCTGCTGGCACGGCGGCGAGCCGCTGCTGCTCGGGGTGGAGTTTTACCGGCGGGCGATGGACCTCCAACGGAAATACGCCGCCGGCAAACGGATCGAGAATACGCTCCAGACCAACGGCACGCTGGTGGACGAGGCGTGGTGCGAGCTTTTCGCCGCGAACAACTTTCTGGTCGGCCTCTCGCTCGACGGCCCGGAGGAGCTGCACGATGCGTTTCGCTTGTCGAAAGGGGGTGAAAGGACGTTCGGCCGCGTGATGCGAAGCGTGGAGCTTTTCCGGGAGTGCGGGGTCGAATTCAACACTCTGAGCGTGGTCAGCCGCCTTTCGGAGGGGCGCGGGGCCGCGGTCTACCGCTTTTTCCGCGACGAGGTCCGCAGCCGTTACATGCAGTTCCTGCCCGCCGTGGAGCACGTGGTCGAGAAGCCGGGGTTCCGCCGTCCGCTGATCGTCTCGCCCGAGACGCCGGGAGCGCAACGGGCCGAATGGTCCGTCACGGCCGCAGGGTACGGGCGCTTCCTGTGCGACGTGTTCGACGAGTGGGTCGTCGCCGATGTGGGCCGCACGTTCGTACAGCTCTTCGACGCCACGCTGGCGCAGTGGTGCGGCGTCGAACCGGGGGTCTGCTCGATGGGCGAGACGTGCGGCGACGCACTGGTGGTCGAGCACAACGGCGACGTCTATTCGTGCGACCATTTCGTCTATCCGGAGTACAAACTGGGCAATATCCGCGAAACCCCGCTCGCGGAGATCTACCGCTCGGCCCGGCGGCGGCAGTTCGGGCTCGACAAGCGTAATACGCTGCCCCGCGAGTGCCTCGGATGCAAGTACTATTTCGCCTGCCGGGGCGAGTGCCCCAAGCACCGCTTCGACCGCGGGTCGGACGGAGGACCCAAGAATACGCTTTGCGAGGGGCTCAAGCACTATTTCCACCACGTCGAACCCTGCATGGACCACATGCGCGACCTGCTCGCGCGCCGGCAGCCGCCCGCGTGGGTGATGCCTTTCGCCCGTCGGCGGATGGGGTTGGAGTAAAAAAACGGCAGTGTGTGCGCACACACTGCCGTTTTTCGTGTCGGTGAAGCGTTATTTTTGCGGTGTGCGGCGCGCCCGGTGCAGCAGCCAGAGGAACGGCAGCAGGGCCGCCAGGGTGATCCAGACTACCACGCCCAAGGCGTCGGTGATCCCCTCGACATAGGTTTGGGGCGAAAGGGCCGTCTCGTGCGCCGCGTGGAACGCCGTGCGGGCCGAAAGGACGGCCGTAAGGACGGCGATGCCGACGCTGCCGGCCAGCTGGCGGATGCTGTTCGAGATGCCGGCCGCTGCGGCCATCTCCCCCTGCGTGAGGTTGCGCAGCGAGAAGTAACTCAGCGGCGCGAATGCCAGTCCCATGCCCAAGCCGCGCACATAGAGCACGAAGAGAATATGGTGGTGCGTGGTGTGGAGCGTGAAGCGGCTGGCCATCCAGAAACTCCATGCCAGCAGCAGCACGCCAGCCGCCACGGGGATCAGCGGCTTGACATAGCGGGTCAGGAAACCCGAGAATGCCGAGAGCACGCCCTGGATCAGGCCCACGGGCAGGAAGACGCTGCCGGCCATCAGCGCCGTGTAGCCCAGCCCGCGCTGCATGTAGAGCGGCAGCAGGTAGGTGCCTCCCAGCATGCCGATCGAAAAGAGGGTCAGAATGGCCATCGAAATGCCGAAGTTGCGCTCGCCTAACAGCCGCAGCTGCAAGAGCGGCGCCGGGTTGCGCAGCTCCGTGAAGACGAAGAACGCGAGGGCCGCAATGCCGACGACGAAGCACACGATCACCTCGGGCGCGCGCCATCCGAGGTGGTTCATCGGGGAGTTGCCGCGCGCCAGAGCGTAGATCAAGAGAGGCATGAAGAGGACGATGGCCGCAAAGCCTTTCCAGTCGAAAGGGTGCTTGACGGCGGTCTTCCACTCTTTCTGGATGAAGACCGAGAGCAGAATGGCCACGAGGCCCACCGGAACGTTGACGTCGAAGATTTTGTGCCAGCTGTATGCGTCGACCAGATAGCCGCCCAGCAAGGGGCCGAACGAGATCGACGCGGCGGCCGCCATGCCCCAGAGTCCCAGTGCGAGACCCCGCTGTTCGGGGCGGAATTCGCGGGTGACGATGGCCAGGCCGAGGGCCTGGATGATGCCGCTGCCGAAACCCTGCACGGCGCGCGAGGCGATCAGGAACAGGTCGCTCGTGGCGCGGCCGCACAACCACGAGCCGAGCGTGAAGAGCGCCAGACCGAGGATGTAGATGCGTTTGTTGCCCAAGCGGTCGGCGAACCAGCCCGCCGAGGGGAGCATAATGGTCATGGTAATCATGTAGGCCGTGACGACCCACTCGGCGGTCGAAATGCCGATCCGGAACGACGACATGATCGCCGGCAGGCCGACGTTGACCACCGTCACGTCGAGCACCGCCATGAACGTGCCGAGCATGATGAGGCCCAGTATCCACCACTTGTAGCCGTTCGAGCCGCGTATGTTTTCCCGAAGAGTTGCCATCGGAGGAGTGGACGGCAAAAAAAGTGCCATGCGGCGTGCCGAAAAGAACTCCCGTGCCGACACGTAAAAAACAAAGAAACGCCGCACCTTTCGGAGCGGCGTCCCGTACGTGCAGGTCCTGTAAGCCGGGTTCTGTACCCGGGCCGGGGCCCGGGCCTCTGTCATTTATCTACGGCGGCAGTCTCCTGCCGTCTGAAGCAACCTACCCCCCGGCATCGGGCGAGCAACCCTTGTTTGCCGGTATACACGGTCTTGCAACCCGCGGGTGCGTACTGCCGGGCGGCATCGCTGCCTCCGCGGTGGGCTCTTACCCCGCCTTTTCACCCTTACCCGCCGGAATGCACGAAGCGTCCCCTGCGGGCGGTTCTTTTCTGTTACGCTGCCATACCCTCACGGGTATCAAGTCGTTAGCTTGCGCGGCGCTCTGTGTTGCCCGGACTTTCCTCTCCCGGCGCGCGGCCGGCAGCGACAGAGCGGACCTGCGGGGCAAAGATACGATTATGAATTAAGAATTGAAAATTAAGAATTAAAAATTACTGTGGGGAGGGTAACGGGCCCGAAAGAATGCATCTCTTTTTTGCAAATATGAGATAAAATTGTACTTTTGTTAAGTCCCGGTGCGCTGACGGGGCGGAAGAGAGCAATGGCAGAAAGGACCCAAACTATCAACATACAGGACAACCGGATCGTGGTCGGACTGCTCCGTGCGGGCGATGAGCAGTGCTTCGATGCGCTCTTCCGCCGCTACTACAAGCCGCTCTGCACCTATGCTGCACGCCTGGTGACCCGGGCCCGGGCCGAAGAGGTGGTGCAGGATACGCTCATGTGGGTGTGGGAGAACCGCACGGCGCTGCTGCCCGAAATGTCGCTCAAGTCGCTGCTCTTTACCATCGTCAAGAACAAATCGCTCAACAGCGTCTCGACCGCCTCGTTCCGTAGCCGCGTGATCCGGCAGCTGGCCGAGCGCTACGAGAAAGAGTTCGACGATCCGGATTTCTATTTCGAGAACGAACTCATCCAGCGGCTGACCGAGGCGCTGGAGAAGATGCCGCCCGAGTTTCGGGAGACTTTCCGCATGCACCGCCTCGAGGGCATGACCCACAAGGAGATTGCCGCTGCGCTCGGCGTCTCGCCACAGACGGTCAACTACCGCATCGGGCAGACCGTGCGCCTCTTGCGCCGCGAGCTCAAAGAGTATTGGCCGCTGGTTGCGCTGCTCCTCTGGACCGATTTTTCGTAAAATTTCCGAAAAAAAATGTTTTTCCATTTAGTATTTCGCCCGCGCGGATTGTATTGCTATGTAGATACGCAAACAGAAAGATGAACGAAGAGAAGATGATCGCCTACCTCAAGGGCGAGCTGGATGCGGCCGGAAGCGCCGAGGTGGAGGCTTGGTACGACGCCTCGGAGGAGAACCGCAAGCGGCTCGGCGAGGTATACTACCTATTATATGTTTGCGACCGGATCCACGACTCGGAACACATCGACGTCGAGGCTTCGCTGCGCCGCATGAAGAACCGGATGCACGCCGGACGCCGCCGCGGCATGCGCCGCCTGGCGTGGCGCATCGCGGCCGCTGCCGCCGTCATCGCCGTGCTGCTGACCGCGGGTTTGGCGACCTCGTCGGTGGCCAAGCGGCTGATGCGGCCCGTGGTGGTCTTCACCCAGCTGGGCGAACGCTCGCAGGTGGTGCTGCCCGACGGCACGAAAGTGTGGCTCAATTCGTCGAGCCGCGTGGAGTATGCCGCCCCGCTCTTTTCGCGCGAGAGGCGCGTGAAGATGGACGGCGAGGCCTATTTCGAGGTCGAGCACGACCCCCGCGCACCCTTTGTCGTAACGACCGAGGGGCTGGACATCAAAGTTCTGGGCACCCGGTTCAACATCCGCAACCTCGACAACGAACACACGGTGTCGACCGTGCTGCTCGAGGGTTCGGTGATGGCCTACGCCACGGGCGACCAGTCGTCGTCGGTGCGTCTGCGTCCCTCCCAGCAACTCTTGTTCGACACCCACACCAAGGCCATGCGGCTCATGGACGACCCCTCGGCCGAGCGGTCGATCAACTGGATCGACGGCCGCCTGTCGTTCGACCGCAACACCCTCTCGGAGATCGTCGCCGAACTCAAGCGCTACTACAACGTCGAGGTGCGCTTCATGGACCCGTCGCTCAGCGGTGAGCGCTTCTCGGGCGAATTCCGCGTCGGCGACGGCATCTACCACATCATGTCCGTGCTGCAACTCACCTACAAATTCACCTACCGCGTGGTCGGAAACGACATCGAAATCTACGCTACCACCAACAGATAACTCAAATACGAACCTGAAAAACCTACCACATGCCTATGAGAAGCTGATCTGCAAAGTCTTCGCCGACCGCTTCCGCGGAAGCGGCGGTTCCACTACCGACACATTTTATCTAACCTAATTTCCGATCCATGAAAAAAATTTACCTTGCGGCAGGCAAGGGGGCGCATGCTGTGGCAGCATGTTTCCGTTGTCTTGCCGTTGTCCCGATGCTGCTATTGGGATGTTATGGCGCACATGCTGCCGCACAGCCGCATGAGGCCGCTTCGCGCGTGACGGTCGATGCCCGGAACGTCGCAATCGTTCAGGTTTTCCAAACCATCCAGCAACAAACCGGTTACTCGTTCGTCTACAACACCTCCGACATCGATACCCAGCGCAACGTGTCGATGGTGGCGCGCAACGAACCGCTGACCGCCGTGCTCGACCGGCTGTTTGCCGGTACGGACATCGCCTACACGCTGCGCGACAAACACGTCGTGCTCTCGAAGAAAGCCAAAAATTCCCCCCCCCAGACCGCTCAGAGCGGTGTCGAGGGTACCGTTAAGGACGAAAAGGGGATGCCCCTGATCGGCGCTACGGTACTTATCCAGGGGACGACCACGGGTGCCGCGGTCGACCTGGACGGCAATTTCTCGCTCCCGCAGGCCAAAAAGGGCGACGTGCTGGAGGTCTCGCTGATCGGCTACAAGAAGCAGCTGGTGCCCGTGACGGGCGCACCGCTCACGGTCGTGCTGGCCGAGGACAACGAGGTGCTCGACGCGGTGGTCGTGACGGCGCTCGGTATCAAGCGTGCCGAAAAGTCGCTGACCTACAACGTGCAGAAAGTCGAGGGAGACCTGGTGACCACGGTCAAGGACGCCAACTTCATGAATGCCCTCTCGGGCAAGATCGCCGGTATGCAGATCAATGCCAGCGCTTCGGGTGCAGGCGGTTCGACCCGCGTGGTGCTGCGCGGCGTGAAATCGATCAACGGCGACAACAACGCCCTCTACGTGATCGACGGCATTCCCATGCCCAGCCTGCGTTCGGCGCAGACCGCGGGCATCTACGAGACGCCCGACGGCGGCGATTTCGAGGGTATCGCCAACATCAACCCCGAGGACATCGAGTCGATGTCGATCCTCTCGGGCGCCACCGCGGCCGCACTCTACGGTTCGCAGGGCGCCAACGGCGTGGTGCTCATCACCACCAAGAAAGGCAGCGCCGGCGGCGTAAGGGTCAACTACTCGAACAGCACGACTTTTTCCTCTCCGTTCGTCATGCCGCGCTTCCAGAACACCTACGGCACCGACGTCAACTCTCCCTCGATGAGTTGGGGCGAAAAACTGGCCAAGCCCAGTTCGTACGATCCCGCCGATTTCTTCCAGACCGGTTTCAACGAGACCAACTCCATCGGTCTGACGGCCGGCACGGACCGCAACCAGATGTACGCTTCGGCCTCGGCGGTCAACACGCGCGGCATCATTCCCAACAACGTCTACAACCGCTACAATTTCTCGCTGCGCAACTCGTCGGTGCTCATTCCCGAGAAGCTGACGCTCGACCTGGGCGCCTCCTACATGAAGCAGTACACGCGCAACGCCCTGGTGCAGGGTCTCTACCACAACCCGCTGATCGGCATCTACCTCTTCCCGGTGGGCGACGACATCCGCAAGTACCAGGTTTACGAGCGGTACGACAACGCTGCGGGCTACAACAAGCAGTTCTGGCCTCTGGAGTACATGAACGGCGTGGAGAACCCCTACTGGGTCACCAACCGCCAGCTCTTCGAGAATACGATGCAGCGCTACACGTTCAACGCGACGATGAAATGGGATGTTACCAGCTGGCTGAGCCTGACGGGCCGTGTCCGCTCGGACAACATGACCATGAACTACACCCGCAAGATTTGGGCGTCGTCGAACACGCTGTTTGCGTCGGAATATGGTAACTACCTCAATCATAAGGTGAACCACAACAACCTCTATGCCGACGCCCTGTTGTCGATCGACAAGACGTTCTTCGACGATCAGTTCTCGCTCCAGTTCAATTTCGGCGCCAGCCTGATGGACGACAAGAACTCGCGCACGGGTTACGAGGGTAACCTGGCCGGTATCGAGAACAAATTTACGTTCAACAACATCGTCACCAGCGACCCCAACACCCTGCCCATGCAGGAGAACTACCACGACCAGACGCAGGCCATCTACGCCACCTTGCAGCTGGGCTACAAGGGGATGCTCTACGTCGATGCTTCGCTGCGCAACGAGTGGGCTTCGCAGCTGGCATTCACGCCGCGCATGAACATCTTCTACCCCTCGGTAGGCGTTTCGGCCGTGATCTCGTCGATGGCCGACCTCTCGAAAGCGGGCATCTCGTTCCTCAAGGTCCGCGGATCGTACGCCGAGGTGGGCAATGCTCCCCAGCGCTACATCACGGGCAACAACTACGGCCTGCTGAACGGCAGCGTCACCGCCCAGACGATCGCCCCGGCGCGCCACCTGCGGCCCGAGCGCACCAAGTCGTTCGAAGCGGGTCTGAACGCCAAGTTCCTGGGCAACAAGATCTGGCTCGACGCGACCTACTACAACACCAACACGTTCAACCAGCTCTTCCTCTACGACGCGCCTCCCAGCTCGGGTTACAAACAAAAGTACCTCAACTCTGGCAAGGTCAACAACTACGGTATCGAGGCCGTCATCGGCTACAAGAACACGTGGCGCGATTTCTCCTGGTCGACCAATTTCAATTTCTCGCTGAACCGCAACGAGATCAAACAGCTGGTTCCCAAAGGTACCCTCGATCCCGACACGGGCGAACCGGTCGATCTGCCCTACGTCAATTTCGACTACGGAGGCTACCGGATCCACCTGGAGAAAGGGGGCTCGATCGGCGATTTCTACGTGACGGGTCTGAAGACCGACGACAAGGGAAACATCTACGTCGATCCCAACAGCGGCGCCGTCTCGACCGACAACAATACCTGGATCTACGGCGGCAATACCGAAGCACGCTACCGCATGAGCTGGAACAACACGTTCTCCTACAAGGGCGTTTCGCTGGGCGTACTGATCGATGCCCGCATCGGCGGCCGCGGCGTTTCGGTTACGCAGGCCCTGATGGACCGCTACGGCGTTTCGGAGGCTTCGGCCATCGCCCGCGACATGAAAGGGGTGCAGCTCAACGCCACGCAGACCATCACGGGCGTGCAGGATTTCTACAACAACGTCGGCGACGGCATGGGCATGATGTCGCAGTATATCTACAACATGTCGAACGTGCGTCTGCGTGAATTGACCGTCGGCTACGACCTCCCGGCCAAGTGGTTCAACAACAAGCTGCTGGCTACGGTCTCGTTCGTGGGGCGCAACCTGTTCATGTTCTACAACAAGGCGCCGTTCGATCCCGAATCGACTGCGTCGACGAGCACCTACTACCAGAATTTCGACTATTTCATGCAGCCGAGCGTACGCACCCTGGGTTTCAGCGTAAGGCTCCAATTCTAAACCGAAACGACCATGAAAAACATATTTAAAAACACAAGAATAGGTCTGGCAGTGGCGTCGGTTCTGCTCCTGGCTGCCGGTTCGTGTACCGGAGATTTCGAGGGCTTCAACACCGACCCCAATGCAGCCCAGAAGATCGACAAGACCACGCTCATCACCTCAATGGAGCTGGATGCCATGTACCCCACCACGGGCGAGACGACCGTTCCGGTGAACCGCTATCAGACGGGCTGGAACCTCCTGGCCGACCACTATGCCGGCTACATGGCCTGCGCCAACCATTTCGACGGCGGCAACAACCCGATGGTCTACAACCTGACGGCCAACAACTGGTCGAATACCGTTTTCGAGGTGGCTTTCACGCAGGTTATGCCCGCCTGGCTGCAACTCGACCTGGCCTACCAGAACCAACTCATCACACCGGAGACCAAGGCCGTGGCCGACATCCTCAAGGTGCTGACGCTCCACCGTGCCAGCGACATGTACGGTCCGCTGCCGGTGCTCAATTTCGGCAAGTCGCGCAATCCGTACGACTCGCAGGAGGTGCTCTACAACCATTTCTTCGAGACGCTCGACGCTGCGATCGGGGTGCTCAAGGAGTACGTCGCCATTGCCCCCGACGGCCGTCCGCTGGAGAAAGTGGACGCCATCTATGCCGGCGATTTCTCGAAATGGATCAAGTTCGCCAACTCGCTCAAACTGCGTCTGGCGATGCGTATCAGCTACGTCGAACCTACGCTCTCGGCCACCTATGCCAAAGAGGCGATTGACGACGGGGTGATTACCGACACGCAGGATAACGCGATTCTCCAGAACTACCGCAATTTTACGATCAACAACCCCTTGGAGATGCTTTGGAACTCCTACGACGACGCCCGCATGAGCGCCTCGATGGATTCGTTCCTCAACGGCTACGAGGACCCGCGCATGCCCGTTCTGTTCCAGCCCGCCAAGAAAGACAGCAAGTACCACGGCGTGCCCAACGGCATGGGTACCACGGCCCAGTCGTTCTACACCGATTGCACCTCGGCCCCCAACATCCAGACCTCGACGCCGATGAAATGGCTCCTGGCCTCGGAGGTGGCGTTCCTCAAGGCGGAATACTATTTCCGGCAGGGTAACAGTGCGAGCGCCGCGTCGAACTACAACGAGGGCATCCGGCTGTCGTTCATAGAGAACGGACTTTCGGCCAGCGAAGCGGCCACCTATGCGGACAATACGGACAAGAAACCGGTCTATTACCGGAACGTTTCGGAGAATCCCGTGGGCAATGCGAATCCCCTCACCTCGATCAACATCAAGTGGGCCGACGACGGCAAGGAGTTGGAGCGGATCATGACCCAGAAATGGATCGCTCTGTTTCCCAACGGCATGGAGGCCTGGGCCGAGTTCCGTCGCACGGGATTCCCCAAGATCTTCCCGATCGTATCGAACAGCCAGGACCCCACGATCAACAAGAACGTGCAGATCCGTCGCATGGTCTTCCCCAAACTGGAGTACTCGAACAATGCCGGAGCCGTGTCGGCCGCTACGCGACTGTTGAACGGACCCGATGCCGGCGGAACGAAACTCTGGTGGGACAAGCGATAAAACGAACCTAAAAGAAAGTTGAACCATGAAAAAAATAACAGTATATACGTTGCTGCTTGCTTTGACCGGGCTGTTTTTCGCCTGCGAGAAGCAGAACACGCCCGAGCCGGTGCGTGTGCAGTATCCCGAGGACCAGTCGCCCATCCTGCGCGACAACGCCTACTATGCCCGGCTGCGTGCTTACAAGAAAACCCCGCACAAACTCGCTTTCGGCTGGTACGGCTCCTGGACGGCCATCAGCTCTTCGAAGCAGAACCACATGTCGAGCGTGCCCGACTCGATGGACATCATCTCCGTCTGGAGCCAGTGGCACAGCCTGACACCCGAGCAAATCGCCGACAAGGCGTTCGTGCAGCAGGTTCTCGGCGCCAAGGTCGTCTTCTGTATCTCGGCCAAGGACATGCCCGAGGTATTCAAGGTCGACGGTCAGATCACCGAGGACGGAATCATCGCCTATGCCAAGGCATGGGGCAAGGACTCGATGGACAAATACCAGTACGACGGTATGGACATCGACTTCGAGACAGCCATCGACCATCAGGGTCCGATGAATACCAATCCGGCCAATTTTAAGAAATTCGCCGAGGAGTTGAGCAAGTATATCGGTCCCAAATCGGGTACCGGACGCCTGTTCCTGATCGACGGTAACGTCGACAGCAGCTGGCTCCCGGCCAATATCGCCGAATTGTGCGACTATGCCGTCAGTCAAGCTTACAACTGCTATGGTGCCTCCGACCTGGAAGATCGCACTGCCTCCGCCGGCAACAGGGGCTGGCGTCCCGAGCAGATGATCTTTACCGAGAATTTCGAATCCAACTGGCAGAGCGGCGGGCCGAACTACACCTGCTCGGACGGCGTAACCCGTCCTTCGCTGCTGGGAATGGCCGACTTTGCCAAAACCTCCACCTCGGCCGGCTTCGGCTCGTACCACATGGAGTACGAGTACGGCAACGCAACGATGCAGTACAAGCACATGCGCCAGGCCATTCAGCTGGCCAACCCGGCGCCGCAGGGCGACTACACGAAGAACCTGGTCACGCTCAACGAGGCGGGTGAAAAGCAGGTCTCGATCTCCAAATTCCCGTCGGGTGCCAGCGAAGCAATCGTTATTGAGATGACCGCAAAACTTTCGGGAATCGTCAGCGCCGATACCGATATTCCGATGATGGTGGACAACAGCCTGGTGGCCTCCTACAACGAGTACTACTATACGGAGTATCTTCAGGCCGATCCTTCGGTGGTGAATTTCTCCGGGCCGCTCCATTTCGCTGCCGGAACACAGGTCAGCTCCGAGGAGGCTCCCGTGAAACTGAGGATTACCGACGCATCGAAATTCGAAGCCGGCAAGACCTATCTGATCCCGGTGCGTGTGAACTGCGACGCTGTCAAAGGATTCACGCCCAATACTGCTCAGGAGATATTCTACCTCAAAATCTCGGTAAACGCCGACCTGGTGGTCAGTGCAGTGCAGATGGCTCGTTACAATGAGGGGCAGTTGATGAAAATCGCGGTTACTCCGACCGGACAGGTAATCGATAGCTACGAGCTGAACGCGTCGCTTTCGTACGGCGCTCCGGTCGATACCGAATTCGCACTCGTTGCCGACGCTTCGCTGGTGACCGCCTACAACACGGCCAACGGTACCTCTTACAAGACGGCAGATATGAAAACGCTGACCGTAGCCGACAAGGTGATCGTCCGGCAGGGAGCCAAAGCCATCGATCCTGTCGAGATCGCTTTCGCCGATCCGGATAATTTCGGGGAGGGACTCTTTATGATGGCTTTCCGGATCGATCTGGGCGACAATACCGATTTCAAGGCCGCAGCCGAAGGTTCGCTGGTCAAGTACGTCGTTTTCTCCAAGATAAAGAACAACGTGGAGGCAGGCGTCACGTCGATCGACGGAACGGTGATCGCCGATCGAACGGGCTGGATCTATTCGGTCGAGGGAGAGGGCACCGGTGCTATCGGAGGATTGGATAACAACCAGATGTTCGACGGAGACAACAACCAGATGGGGTGGTATTCGAGCCTTAGCGGAAAGCGTTGGGTGCGGATCGATATGGCCAAACAGCAGACCATCATAGGTTTCCGCATGGGCATGGTCCTCGGCAATATGAACTATGCGACCAAGCAACTTTATAACATAATGTTCAGCCAGGATGGAGACGTATGGATCGATCAGTCCATTCCCGTGGATCAAGCTGTTGACGTAGCTGCTGCCGATGGCAACAAATGGCAGTATGTGAAATTTATCCGACCTATCACCTGCCGTTATGTTCGCATGACTTACGATAATTCGGAGGCCAGTGCATCCGGCGGATTCATCGGTTGCAACGAGTGGAATGCTATTGCTCCGAACAATTAACAAGACCGACAAAAACAATGATTATGAAACTGAAATATATCGCAGCCTCCTTTGTCTGTGCAGCGGCCTTTGCAGGCTGCCAGGAGGCGGAAGAGTACATCCCGTCGATCTATGTGACCGAAGCGCAGATCGAACCGGCCAAGACCATCACCATCTCGGGTCCGGGCGAGGTGGCCGAATTCTCGGTCTCCGCGTCGCTGGCCGTCGACCGGGAGACGCACGTGCGGCTCGAAATCGCTCCCGAGATGCTCGAAAGTTACAACCGCAACTACGGACGCCAGTGCGAACTGCTCGAAGAGTATGATTTCGAGAAGAAAGAGGTGACGATCAAGGCCGGCAAGAGCGTTTCCGACGCCGCCGAGATCGTCGTCAACCAGACCCTCGAGCTGGGCAAGTTCTACTGCCTGCCCGTGAAGATCGTCGGGACCGACGGCACGATGCCCGTGCTGGAGCCGTCGAGCACGTTCTACCTCGTGTTCCGTGCCCCGGTACACAGCAAGGCGGTCTATCTGGGTCGAAGCAACAAGTACATCGTGCCGGGATTCTACGACTACAAGGTTCCCGCCGGCGCTCCCGAGGGCACGCCCGACCTGTCGGCGCTCTCCGAGTTGACGCTCGAATGCCGCGTCATGGCCAATAATTTCCAGGGCAGCGACCCCTACATCAGCTCGATCATGGGCCTCGAGGGCAATGTCTGCATGCGCTTCGGCGACGTGAAGATCGGCAAGGATGTCGTGCAGGTCTGCAAGGGCGACTACCAGCCCGCAGCGACCACCGTGCCCTGCGCTACCGGCAAATGGTACCACCTGGCCGCCGTCTGGTCGCGCTCGGCACTGCGAATCTACATCGACGGACGCTTCATCACCGAGACGCCCAACCGCGGTGAGACCGTAGACATCACCGAGGTGCAGTTGTGGAACGGCAGCGGCATCGGATTCGGTATCGGAGCCGGTTCGAACTACAACTCCAACCGCCCGCTCGACGGTTACATCGCCGAGGCCCGCGTCTGGTCGAAAGCGCTGACCGGTACGGAGATCGCCAACCTGCGCGATCTGGTGATCGTCGATCCCAAGACCCCGGGGCTCTTGACCTACTGGAAAATGAACGAGTCGGAGCCGATCAGCGAGACCGAATCCAACTCCCGCTGGAGGCTCAATAACAAAATGGTGGACCTTACCGGCCACGGTTTCGACGCCAAGGGGCAGGCCGCCAACCCGACGTTCATCGACGCCACGTGGTAGCGGATGCTGCGACGGCCGGGGCGGCGGAACCCCTCCGGTGAATCGCATGAACCTTTTTTCAGGGCGGGCGGCTTCATGCCGTCCGCCTTTTTTTCAAAAAATGGCTATCTTTACACAAAAGTATACACCGATGAAACTACGAACCTCGATTTTTGCAGCCGCAGCGGCGCTGTTCGCCGCCTGCGGCACGCCGTCCGGGGAGCTGTCGACGGGCATTATCCCGGCGCCCGACTCCGTTGCGTGGGGCGAGGGGGCGTTCCGGATGCCCGAGACGCTTGCGTGGACGACTGACCTCGCGGGGCAGGAGCTCTCCGATCTTGCGGCCTGGACGGAGCGCGCCGGCGACTTTTTCCCGGCTGCATTCGCTCCGGCCGCATCCCCCGATGAAGCCGCGCTCGAACTGCGGCTCGCCGCGCAAGGGACGCCCGAGAGCTATGTGCTCGATGTGGCTCGCGGCCGCATCACGATCACGGCACCCGATGCCGCCGGCCTCTTCTACGGCCTCCAGTCGCTCGCCCAGTTGGCCGGGCACCACGGCCGCCGCATTCCCGCGGTGCGGATCGCCGATGCACCGCGCTTTCCCTACCGCGGTTTCATGCTCGATGTCTCGCGCCATTTCCGCCCGAAAGAGTTCGTCGAGCGGCAGTTGGACCTGATGGCCCGCTACAAGCTCAACCGCTTCCACTGGCACCTCACGGACGGGGCGGGCTGGCGCATCGAGATCGAACGCTACCCGGAGCTGACTGATTTTGCGGCCTGGCGCCCCTACCCCAATTGGGAGGGGTGGCAGTTCGGCGGCAAGCGCTACTGCCACCGCGACGACCCGGCGGCCGAGGGGGGCTACTACACCAAGGACGAAATCCGCGAGGTGATCGAGTACGCCCGGGCGCTGCACATCACCGTCATTCCCGAGATCGAGATGCCGGGCCACAGCGAGGAGGTGCTGGCCACCTACCCCGCGCTCTCGTGCAGCGGAAAGCCCTACGTCGATTCCGACTTCTGCCCGGGCCGGGAGGAGACGTTCGAATTCCTGGAAAACGTGCTGGCGGAGGTGATCGAGCTCTTTCCCTCCGAGTACATCCACATCGGCGGCGACGAGGCCTCGAAGACGGGGTGGAAAACCTGCCCCCGCTGCCGCGAACGGATGCGGCGCGAGGGGCTGCGGGACGTGGACGAGTTGCAAAGTTACCTCGTGCACCGCATCGAGGGCTACCTCAATGGCAAGGGGCGCAGTCTCCTGGGCTGGGACGAGATACTGCAAGGGGGGCTGGCGCCCAACGCCACGGTCATGTCGTGGCGCGGCGCCGAGGGCGGTATCGCTGCGGCGAGGGCCGGGCACCATGCCGTGATGACCCCCAACAGCCATTGCTACCTCGACTACTGCCAGGACGACCCGTCGAGCGAGCCGCCTGCGGCGCCGGCGTTCGTCACCCTCGAGCAGGCCTATCGCCACGATCCGGCGCCCGATTCGCTGGGTGCGGACGTGACGAAGATGATTCTGGGCGTGCAGGGTAACCTCTGGTGCGAGCACATCCCCACCGGCGAGCACGCCGAGCGGATGATCTGGCCGCGCCTCATGGCCATCGCGGAGGTGGGGTGGAGCCGGCCTGAACGGATGGACTACGCCGATTTCCACGGCCGCGTGCTCGACGCCGTGGGGTGGTTGCAGGAGCGGGGCTACCACCCGTTCGACCAGAAGAACGCCGTGGGGCCGCGTCCCGAGTCGCTCGACACGGTGGCCTGCCTCTCTACCGGGCGCCCGGTGATTTACCGCCCGAAATACAGCCCCAGCTACGCGGCTGCGGGCGACGGCTCGCTGACCGACGGCCTGCGCGGCGGCTGGAACTACGGCGACCGCCGCTGGCAGGGGTGGCTCAATACGGATGTCGAACTAGTCGTGGACCTCGGCGAGCGGCAGCCCGTGCGCCGCATCGCGGCCGATTTCATGCAGGGATTCTATGCCGATATCTGGATGCCCCGCGCCGTGGAGTTCGCGGTCTCGGACGACGGCGAGCGCTTCGGGCCGCTCACGACGGTCGAGAACGAGGTGCCGTTCGAATACAAGCGCAACTGCTACCGCGAATTCGCCTGGCAGGGCGAGGCGGAGGGACGCTACGTGCGGGTGAAAGCGCTCCGAAACGGACGGCAGGGCGGCTGGATATTCACCGACGAAATTCGGGTCGAGTAGCGATGAAATGCCCGGTGTGTGCGCACACACCGGGCTTTTTCGTGTCTTTCCGGCAGCGGATCACGCCTTTTCGCGGAAGATGTTGAGGTGGGCCAGCAGCGGGTTGCGGCGGTCGAGCAGCAGCAGTTCGAGCACGAGCAGCACGAGGGCTGCGGCCACGAGCCACTGGAACTGCTCGTTGAACTCTTCGAAGCGGATGGTCGTCAGCTCCGACTGCTCCATTTCGTTGATGCTTTGCACGATCTCTTCGAGCCCGATGGACTGTTTCGACGAACGGACATAGGCGCCGCCCGTCAGGTCGGCGATTTGGGAAAGCATCTCCTCATTGAGCTTCGAGACCACCATGTCGCCCCCCTCGTCGAGGATGAACTCGCCGCCGATGCGGATCGGAGCGCCCTCGGGCGTACCGATGCCGATGGTGTAGATGCGGATGCCCAGTTCGGCGGCCCGTTTGGCTGTCGCGAGGGCGTCGTCCTCGTGATTCTCACCGTCGGTGATGAGGATGATGACCCGGCTCGGGGCCTCCTCCGTGTCGCCCGAGAACGAGAGCAGCGCCTGCTCCAGCGCCTTGCCGACCGCCGTGCCCTGCACCGAGACCAGCGAGGGGTCGATGCGCCGGGCGAAAGCCTTGGCCATGCGGTAATCGGAGGTGATCGGAAGCTGGACCTTGGGTTCGCCCGCGAAGACGACGAGCCCCACGCGGTCCTGCCTGAGGCCGTCGAAGAGGCGGTTGATGGCGTATTTGGTGCGTTCGAGCCGGTTGGGTTCGAAATCTTCGGCCAGCATCGAGTTCGAGACGTCCACCACGAGCATCATTTCGACACCCTGTGCTTTCTCCTCGCGGAGTTTCGACCCGAACTGCGGACGGGCCGCAGCCAGCGCAACGAGCGCGAAAGCCGCTAAGAAGAGGATGAATTTCAAGAGGATGCGTCCGGTAGAGACGTCGGGCGTGAGTTCCCGGAGCGTAGCCGGATCGCCGAAGCGCGCCAGCCGTTTGCGGCGGCGCCGCGCCGCCAGAGCGTAGATCGCTGCGAAGAGGGGCAGGGCGCACAGCAGCCAGAGATATTCGGGATTTGCGAATCGGAACATGGGCGAACTTGTTTACGGAATACGTTTGAGAACCAACGTGCGGATGAGGAACTCCGCGGCGAGCAGCGCCAGCGCCCACAGAAGCCACACGAGGAACAACTCGTGGTAGGCGACGCGCTCCGAGACCTCGACCTTGCTCTTTTCGAGCTGATTGATCTCGTCGTAAATCTCCTTGAGCTTGGTTTTGTCCGTGGCGCGGAAATACTCGCCGCCGGTCTGGGAGGCGATTTGGCGCAGCACCTTTTCGTCGATCTCGACTTTCTGGGGCGTAAAGGTCAGCTCGCCGAACATGTTGACCGTCGGATAGGGAGCCGTGCCGCGGGTGCCGACGCCGATCGTGTAGACCCGGATGCCTTGCGCGCGGGCGATCTCGGCGGCCGTCAGGGGCGCGATCTCGCCCCGGTTGTTCACGCCGTCGGTCAAAAGGATGATGACCTTGGATTTGGCGTCGCTCTCCCTGAGGCGGTTGATCGCCGTGGCCAGCCCGTTGCCGATGGCCGTGCCGTCCTCGATCAGGCCGCTGCGGATGCGCGCAAGAAGCGTCTGCAACGTGCTCTGGTCGGTCGTGAGGGGGCTCTGGGTGAACGCCTCGCCGGCAAATACGACCAGGCCGATGCGGTCGCCGTAGCGGTCGGCGACGAACTGCCCGGCGACCTCCTTGGCCGCCGTGATGCGGTCGGGCTTGAAATCGCGGGCCAGCATCGAGCCCGAGACGTCGATTGAGAGCATGATGTCGATGCCCTCGGTATTGGTGTGCGAGAGTCGTTCGACATCCTGCGGACGCGCCAGCGCCACGACCAGAAGCGCCAGGGCTGTCGTACGCAGCACGAAAGGCACGTGACGCAGGTAGTAGCGCATGCTTTTCGGGGCGTGCGCCACCCCCTCGATCGAGGAGATGCGGATGGCCGCCCCGCCCCGAAGCGTCTGCCAGACGTAGTGGGCGACAAGCGGCGCGAGGAGCAGGAGCAGCCAGAGTAAGTGAGGTGATGCGAATTGCATGTCCGCGACTAATTAAGAATTAAAAATGAAAAATTAAAAATTATCTTTTCTCTTTCATTGTTTTTACAATGCTGGCAATGATGTTCGTCAACTCCCGGCAATCCGAAAAAATCGTGTCAAATTCGTTTTTGTCCAGGAGATCCGTCCGGTATAGCAACTCGAGCCAGTATTCGGTCTCATACACCTCTTTCAAGGCGATGTGCATTTTCGAAATGAAATCGTCCGTCGATTGAGCTCCCATCGCTTCATGTACACTGGCTCCGATACTCGTACCGCTTTTGAGAAGCTGTTTGGAGAGGATATACTCCTTATGGGTGTGGATCAGATTCTTGTAATTGGACAATGCGGACGGCAAAATCGAGACTCTTTATTCGTATGACATTCTCGCTCTTCAATTCTTAATTCTTAATTTTTCATTTTTAATTCGGAACGCCTACCAGTTTTTCCTGCCGCGCACGACCACGCCCTGCTTCTCCTTGAGTTTTTCCTGGGTCTTGTCCTCGCGGGCCTGGATGGCGTCGAGAATCTGCTGCTGCTCCTCTTCGGAGAGACCCGCCTCGACGGGCTGCGGCTCACCTTGCTGGTTGTCTTCCGGGTCGGATTGTTCGTCCTGTCCGTCGCCCTGCTGCCGGTCCTGGTCGCCGGGCTTCTCCTGCCCGTCGCCCTGCCGGTCTTGCTGCTGGTTCTGCCGGTCCTGTTGTCGATCCTGCTGGTCTTGTTGGTCCTGCTGGTTGTCGCCGCCTCCGCCCTGCTGGTCTTCGTCGAGCAGGCGCTTGGTGTAGGCGTAGTTGTACTTGGCCTCCATGTCCGAGGGGTTCAGCCGCAGGGATTGCTTGTAGCTTTCGAGCGCCTCCTTGTATTTTTGCTGCTTGAACTGGGCGTTGCCCAGGTTGTAGAACGCCTCGGCGCGCTCGGTGTCGCTCCGCAGCGAGTCGGCCGCCGCCCGTTGCATGGTCTGCTCGGCGTGGTCGAAGCGCTCGGCCTTGTAGAGGGCGTTGCCCAGGTCGTAGGCTGCCTCGAACGACTGCGGCGAGACCGTAAGCGCCCGCGTGTAGCGTTCGATCGCCGTCTCGTAGTCGCCCTTATGGTACTGCCGGTTGCCCTTGCGCACCTGCGACCGCTCGGGCTGCTGCTGAGCACGGGCCCCGGCCGCTATGAAAAGCAGGAGTATATAGAGTAATCGGTACATCCCATTTTTCATTTTTAATTTTTCATTTTTATTTGCTCGTCCTCGACGGTCTCCGGACCGTCGTTGACGAGCTTCGTCTCCTCGACGAAATAGTAGGCCTTCAGATAGTCCGCCTCGTTCTGCTCGCCGTCGGGCGTGGCCTTGGCGAATTTCACCAGATCGGCGTCGCGGAGGATGGCCGTGAGGTCCATGCGGGCCTTGTCCTGAAGCTCCACGGTGCGCATCGCCGCGATGATCTCGTCGGAGGTCATCTCCATCGCGCTGACGCCCCAGCGGCCGTCGATGTAGGTGCGCAGGATGTCCGTCAGTTGCGAATAGTACTGTTTGTGGCGGTTGTTCTGCCACAGCTTCTGGTGGTGGAGCGCTTCGAGCGCCCGGATGGCGACCACGTGGGGCGGCTGCGGGGGCGCGGGTTTGAACAGGTCGCCCAGCCCCTTGCCGCGGCTGGCGAGCCAGTATCGGAGGGCGAAGAAGATCCCGGTCAGCAGAACGAGTATCCAGGCGCCGAGGTAGAGGAAGCCGCTGATCTCGCGGAAGCGGAACGGGAGGTTCTTCTGCGGCTTGAGGTCGTAGATCGACTGCGAGGTGGAGTCGATCCGGAACGTGGTGACCTCGAGATAGACCGAATCGTGGCTGCGGAGCGTGTCGACGATGTTCTTGTCGGCATAGAGCACGCGCGCGGCGCCGAGGTTGTAGCGCCCCTCTTCGAAAGCGGCCAGGCGGTAGCGTTTGAGGAGCCGCAGCCGGCGTCCCTCGCGCGAAAGCGTGTCGACCGGCAGGCTCTCGACCAACTCGATCTCGCCGTGGTGCGCGGGGGTGAACTCGGGAAACTGCACGACCTGCACCAGGTCCTTGTCGACCTCGATCACGTAGTCGAACCGGTCGCCGATCCCGATGCTGTCGGGTTCGACGCGGGCCCGGACGGCGGGGGTGTCCTGCGCCCGGACCGTTGTGCAGAGGGCCAGCAGAAGCGTTAGGAGGGTAAGACGTTTCATCGCTGTTTGAAGAGTTTGATCAGTTCGGCCACATAGTCCGCGTCGGTTGCGACGGTGGCCGTGTCGATGCGGTTGTGGCGCAGCGTACGGTCGATCCGCTCGCTGCGCGCGAGCCACGAGGCGGCGTAATGCTCCCGGACGGCGCGCGAGGAACTGTCGACCCACACCTTGCGGCCCGTCTCGGCGTCCTGCATCTCGACGATGCCCACATCGGGAAGTTCCGCCTCGCGGGGGTCCGAGACGCGGATGCCCACCAGGTCGTGCTTGCTCGAGGCGATCTTCAGGGCCTCTTCGAGCGCTTCGGCGTCGGGGTCGGGGTTGAGGAAATCCGAGAGGATAAAGGTGGTGCAGCGTTTCTTCATCACGTTCGTCAGGAAGCGCACCGGCTCGGAGAGCTTCGTGCCCGCCGACTGCGGGCGGAAGCCGACCAGCTCGCGGATGATCGTCAGGATGTGGCTGCGCCCTTTCTTCGGGGGGATGAACTTCTCGATCCGGTCCGAGAAGAAGATGCACCCGACCTTGTCGTTGTTCTGCGACGCGGAGAAAGCCAGGACGGCGGCGATCTCGGTGATGACGTTCTTTTTGAGCAGCCCGGTCGAGCCGAACAGGCGCGAAGCCGAGACGTCCACCAGTAGCATCATCGTCAGTTCGCGCTCCTCCTCGTAGACCTTGATGTGGGGCTTCGACGAGCGGGCCGTGACGTTCCAGTCGATGTCGCGCACGTCGTCGCCCGCGCGGTACTCCCTCACCTCGGAAAACGACATGCCCCGTCCGCGGAAAGCCGTGTGGTACTTGCCGGCGAAAATCTCGCTGGAAAGACCGCGGGTCTTGATCTCGATCTTGCGGACGCGCTTCAGAATATCGTTCTCGGTCTGCTGCATCGTTAGGGTACGATGACGTTGTTGAGGATGTCGGTGACGATCTCCTCGGTGGAGATGTTCTCGGCCTCGGCCTCGTACGTCAGGCCGATGCGGTGGCGCAGCACGTCGTGGCAGACGGCGCGCACGTCCTCGGGGATGACGTAGCCGCGGCGGCGGATGAAAGCGTAGGCGCGGGCCGCCTTAGCGAGCGAGATCGAGGCGCGGGGGGAGCCGCCGTAGGAGATCAGATTCTGCAATTTGGCGAGGTTGTATTCGGCCGGTTCGCGCGTGGCGAAGATGATGTCGATGATGTATTTCTCGATCTTCTCGTCCATGTAGACGTCCTCGACGACCCGGCGGGCCTTGACGATGTCCTCGGGAGAGATGACCTTGTTCACGGAGGGCATGCCGGCGCCCGAGAGGTTCATGCGCACGATGTCGCGCTCCTCCTGCTTCTTGGGGTAGGAGATTTTGGCCTTGAGCATGAAACGGTCGACCTGCGCCTCGGGCAGCGGGTAGGTGCCCTCCTGTTCCAAAGGGTTCTGCGTGGCCAATACCAGGAACGGTTCGGGCAGCGGATAGGTCCCGTCGCCGATGGTCACCTGGCGCTCCTGCATGGCTTCCAAGAGGGCCGACTGCACCTTGGCGGGCGAACGGTTGATCTCGTCGGCCAGCACGAAATTGGCGAAGACGGGGCCCTTTTTGACGATGAAATCCTCGTTCTTCTGCGAGTAGATCAGCGTGCCGATCAGGTCGGCGGGCAGCAGGTCGGGGGTGAACTGGATGCGCGAGAAGCAGGCGTCGACCGCTTTGGCCAGCGTGGTGATGGCCAGCGTCTTGGCCAAGCCCGGCACGCCCTCCAGGAGGATGTGGCCGTTGGACAAAAGACCGATCAGAAGGGTGTCGACCAGGTGCGACTGCCCCACGATGACCTTGCCCATTTCGGTGCGCAGCGTATCGACGAAGACCGATTCGCGCTCGATGCGTTCGTTGAGTTCCTTGATGTTGATGACTTCGCTCATGGCTTTTTGATATGTTGAATTTTGTATTGTCGTCGCGCGTAACCTTTTAACGTTCGCTGTGCAAAGATATTATTTTCCCGGCAAAATTCTTTCCTAATTCTTTATTAACTTTGCACGCATGGAATCCAACGAATCAACCATATTGCAAGGGCTCAACCCCGCGCAGCGCGAGGCTGTGGTGAACTACGACACGGCGTCGCTCATCATCGCCGGCGCCGGGTCGGGCAAGACCCGCGTCTTGACGTCGCGCATCGCCTACATGATCCAGCAGGGCGTGGCGCCGTACAACATCCTGGCGCTCACGTTCACCAACAAGGCTGCGGCGCAGATGCGCGAGCGGATCGCGCAGATGATCCCCGAAAACCGCTGCCGGTATATCCGCATGGGCACGTTCCATTCGGTCTTTTCGCGCATCCTGCGCGAAAACGCCCGGCAGATCGGTTTTCCCGACTCGTTCACGATCTACGAGCCGTCGGACGTGAAAAACCTGCTGAAGACCATCGTGCGCGAGCTGAACCTCGCGGACGAAAAGTACAAGCCCAATATGCTCGCGTCGCGTATCTCCTATGCCAAAAACTGCCTTATAACGCCCGGCGCCTACCTGGCCTCGTCGGCTTATGCCACCGAGGACCGGCAGGCGCAGATACCCGAATTCGGCAACATATACAATATCTATTGCCAGCGCTGCAAGCGCAACGGGGCGATGGATTTCGACGACCTGCTGTTGCAGACCAACATCCTCCTCAGGGACTGCCCCGAGGTGCTGGCACGCTACCAGGAGCAGTTCCGCTACATTCTGGTCGACGAGTACCAGGACACCAACTACGCCCAGTACGTCATCATCCGGCGGCTCTCGCAGCACCATTCGAAAGTGTGCGTGGTGGGAGACGACGCGCAGTCGATCTACTCGTTCCGCGGGGCCAAGATCGAGAACATCCTCAAGTTCCAGCAGGATTTCCCCGAGGCGATGGTTTTCAAGCTGGAGCAGAACTACCGCTCGACGCGCACCATCGTCGAGGCGGCCAACTCGGTGATCGCACGCAACGCGAAGCGGCTGGAGAAAAAGTGCTTCTCTGAGGGCGACGCGGGCGAGAAAATCCGCGTGCTGAAAGCCTACACCGACCGCGAGGAGGCCGAACTGGTCGTCACCGACCTCCGGGACCGGGTCCGCGCGGCGGACGACGCCTGGGCGGAGGCGGCGATCCTCTACCGCACCAACAACCAGTCGAAGCAGTTGGAGGACGAGCTGCGCCGCCGCGGGGTGCCCTACCGCATCTACAAGGGGAGCTCGTTCTACGACCACAAGGAGATCAAGGACCTGTTGGCCTACATCCGGTTGGTGGTCAACCCGCGCGACGACGAGGCGTTCAAGCGCATCGTCAACTACCCGGCACGGGGGATCGGCGACACGACCGTCGAGCGCATCGCCCAGCTGGCCGCAGGGCGCGGGGTGTCGATGTGGGAGGCGGTCGACGCCCTGGTGGCCGAGCCGGTGCAGGACGCCGTGCAGAAAGCGATCGCCCGCAAGGTGACCGATTTCGTGGCCATGATCCGGGCGCTGTCGCTCTGCCGCAGCGAGCAGTCGATCTACGATTTCGGGCTGGAGATCGCCTCGCGCTCGGGGATTCTGGCGGCCTACCGCACGGAGAACACCCCCGAGGCGACCTCGGCGCTGGACAACATCGAGGAGCTGCTCAACTCGATGAAGCTCTTCAGCGAGCAGGTCGAGGCCGAAATCCGGGGCGGCGAGCGGCCGGAGGAGGACAAGGCCACCATCGACGAGTGGTTGCAGCAGGTCATGCTCATGACCGACATGGACAAGGACGACCCCGAGGACCGCAACCGGGTGACGCTCATGACGGTCCACTCGGCCAAGGGGCTCGAATACAAATACGTCTATATCGTGGGTCTGGAGGAGAACCTCTTTCCCTCGCAGCGCGCCGCCGAGTCGCCGGACGGCATGGAGGAGGAGCGGCGGCTGTTCTATGTGGCCCTCACGCGGGCCAAGGTCGCGGCGACGATCTCCTATGCCGAGATGCGCTTCAAGTGGGGGAACATGGAGTTCTCGCGGCCCAGCTGCTTCCTGCGGGAGATCGACCCCCGCTACATCGAGCGCGACGAAGGGATCGACGAGGAGGGGCCGCTGCGCGACGAGGCGGGCGGAACGGCCATCGACGAGCTGCGCCGCCGCTTCGACTACCGTTTCCAGCAGAAGCAGGGCGGAGAGCGGCCGGGCGGTTACGGCGCGAATGCCGGGCGGACGGGTTTTGCGGGCGGCGGCTATGGCGGACGCACGGGGAATCAGGAGCGGCAGGGCGGCAGCACGGGCGGCGGCTTCGGCCGACGCCCGGCCGACGGGGAATCGGGCGTGGCGCGGCGTTTTCCGCGGGCGGCGCAGGGCGCTTCGGGCGGCTCTTTCGGCTCCCCGCAGCCGCGTAGCCAGTCGCAACAGCCGGCGGTGCAGCCCCCGCGTCCCTCGACCGAGGGGCTGCGGCGGCTGGGAGCGCGGCCGGCGGGCGACGCGGGCGCCGGGGCGGGCGATTATGCCGTGGGGCAGCTTGTCGAGCACCCCAAGTTCGGCGCGGGTACCGTGCAGCGGATCGAAATGCTGGCCACGGATCAGAAACTGGTGGTCGATTTCGGAGCGGCGGGCGTCAAGACCCTGCTGGCCAAGTTCGCCAAACTGACCAAACTCTGAGAGCATGGACGCGCCGCTCGTATCGGTCCTGATGACCACCTACAACCACGCGCCCTATCTGGCGCAGGCTGTCGAGGGTGTCCTTGCGCAGCAGACCTCTTTTGTCGTGGAGTTGGTGCTGGGCGACGATTGCTCGACGGACGGCACCGCGGCGATCTGCCGCGACTACGAGGCGCGCTACCCGGAGCGCATAAGGCTGGTGACCGGGCCGCATAACGTCGGCTGGCGGGCCAACTACCGCCGCACGTTCGACGCCTGCCGCGGACGCTACGTGGCCTACTGCGACGGCGACGATTGGTGGACCGATCCCCTCAAGCTGCAAAAACAGGTCGAGCGGATGGAGGCGGACCCGGCGCTTGGCATGTGTTACACCCGTGCGATGAACTACTGGCAGGCGGAGGATAGGACGGAGCCGGACGAGGAGGAGCATTTCACCGATTTCGACCGCCTCCTGTGCCGCCTGACGATCTGCAACTGCACGACCCTGGCGCGCCGCGAGCTGATCGCCCGCTACTACGACGAGGTGCGCCCCGAGGAGCATCCCGAATGGATGACCGACGACCAGCCCATGTGGCTCTGGTTCGCGGCCCGCAGCCGGGTGTGCTGCCTGCCGGAGATCACGGCCGTGCACCGGCGGCTTCCGGTGAGCGTGAGCCACAGCACGGCCTACCGCCGGCGGATCGCATTCTGCGACTCGCTGATGGACATCAGCCTCTGGTTCGACGCCCGCTACGGCGGACGCCGCAACCGTTTCCGCATCCTGCGCCGCCGCAGTTCGGTGGCCCTGTGGGTGCTCTCGTTCGAGGGCTCCGCGGGCGAATACCTGGCCCGCTGGGGGCGCGACGTGTGGGGCTGCCCGCGGCTGCTGCTCACCCCCGAGGGGGCGGGGCTGCTGGTGAAGAAAATCCTCTTTCGACGCAAGAAAACCCAACGAAAATGACCCTCAAAGCGCGTTATCAAGGCGTAATCGCCTGGTTCTCGGAGCACATGCCCGCGGCCGAGAGCGAACTCCACTACAAGGACCCCTACCAACTGTTGGTGGCCGTGATCCTCTCGGCCCAGTGTACCGACAAGCGGGTCAATATGACCACCCCGGCGCTCTTCGAGCGTTTTCCGACGCCCTACGAGATGGCGGCCGCGACGGCTGAGGAGATCTATCCCTACATCCGGAGCATCTCCTACCCCAACAACAAGGCGCGCAACCTTGCGGGCATGGCCCGGATGCTCTGCACCGAGTTCGGGGGCGAGGTGCCGAGCGACCTCCACGAGATGCAGCGCCTGCCGGGCGTGGGCCGCAAGACGGCCAACGTGCTGGGGGCCGTGCTGTGGCAGCGGGAGGTGATGCCTGTCGACACGCACGTCTTCCGCGTCTCGAACCGCATCGGCCTGACGACCGACTCGAAAACCCCGCTGCAAACCGAGCTGACGCTCGAAAAGCACATCCCGCGGCACCTGCTGCCCGTGGCGCACCACTGGCTGATCCTGCACGGCCGCTACGTCTGCACGGCCCGCGCTCCCAAATGCGACGAGTGCGGGATCGCGCCCTGGTGCCGCAAGCGCGCCGCCGACCTCCGGCGCAAGGGTGACGGGGCTTCGGCGGAGGAATTTCGACCCTCAAAAGCGCGCAGAACGTAAAAAAGTGTTATATTTGGACACCCTAACCCCCAATCCGATATGGCATTGATCGACGTGGTCCGGTGGAACGGTACGCCCGACGTATTCGCATGGCGCTTCCCCGAGACCAACCTTACGACACTTACCCAGCTGATCGTCAACGAGTCGCAGCAGGCCGTGCTCTTCGACAAGGGCCGGCTGCTCCGCACGTTCGGACCCGGCAAGCACACCCTCTCGACTGAGAACATTCCGCTCCTTGAGAATCTTTACGGCATTCCGTTCGGCGGCAAGAACCCCTTTACGGCCGAGGTGTGGTTCGTCAACAAGGTCACGGTGCTCGACGTGAAATGGGGCACGCAGCAACCCTTTCTGGTCCGCGATCCCGAGTTCAAGGTGATTATCCCCGTGAGGGGTTTCGGGCAGTTCGGCGTGACGATCGACCGGGCCGAAACGTTCCTCGTGAAGCTGGTCGGGACACTGCCCGTTTTCGACCGGCAGCGCCTCATGGATTACTTTCGGGGGATGCTGATGAGCCGCGCCACGGCCGTGATCGCCCGGACGGTGACCGACCGCAAGATCAGCGTGCTGGATATTGCGGCCCGGATCACGGAGTTGTCGGAGGAGTTGAAGAGCGACCTGGAGGAGCAGTTCGCGCAGTTCGGCATCCGGCTGGTCAACTTCTTCATCAACCGGATTTCGGTGCCGGAGGACGACCCGGCCGTGGTGGAACTGCGCAAGGCCCTCGCCAAAAAGGCGGACATGGAAATACGGGGTTACACCTACCAGCAGGAGCGCTCATACGACGTGTTGCAGCATGCGGCCGGCAACGAGGGCACGGCCGGCGGCGTCATGGGCGCCGGCATGGGGCTGGGCATGGGGTTCGGGGTCGGAGGTGCGCTGAACCACATGATGCAGGGGGTGCTGGCGAATGCGCAGGGCACGCAGCCGGCGGTCCCGTGTGCGCAGTGCGGCACGGCAACGCCCGCAGGGGCCAAATTCTGCCCCTCATGCGGCCATCCGCAGCAGTGCGGCGCCGCAGCGCCGACCGCCGTGCGCAAATGCGACAAGTGCGGCTGCGAGGTGCCCGAAGACGCCCGGTTCTGTCCCCGCTGCGGCGATTCCTACAACCCCTGTCCGGCGTGCGGCGCCGATGTCGCGGCCGATGCGGCGGTATGCCCGGCCTGCGGAAAAGCCATGCCGGTTCCTTGTCCGGGGTGCGGGGCTGCGGTGGCGGCGGAAGCGAAATTCTGTCCCGCATGCGGGGCGCCGATGCAGCGGGTCTGCCCCTCCTGCGGGCGTGAAGCGAGTCGGCAGCAGGCATTCTGTGCCGGGTGCGGAACCAAATTAGGGGAGTGACCATGCTGATCGAACACGTTGAATTGGAGCGAAAGAGAGGGGTGGGCGACGTGGTGTTGCTGGCCCTGCTGCTCTTTCCGTCGATCGTGGCGCTGGTACGGCTCTTCGCGCGGGGCCAGACCAAGTTGCGCAATACGGCCAAGGTACGGCTGTTCGGAAAAATCCCGTTCGGCGGTGCGGTGCTGTGGGGCGGCCTGATATTCGGCTGGGGATGTCTGCTTCTGGCGGCGTTCGCGTCGATAGAGACCAAAGATGCGGCGGACTGGTGGCTGTGCTGGCTGGTGCTGGTTCCCACTCTTTTGACGGGCTTTTGGCTGATGGTGTACGGTGTGGCTTATTCGTCTTACGTGAAAGCGGTCGAGGCCATGCTCGTGAAGATCGCCCGGGAGGGAGAACTCTGTCCCGGGGATCTGGACTGTACGCTCGGCGGTGTCAGATACAAGACCGAACAGACTGTGGCGATGCTCGAAGACCTGCGCGAAAACGGCATTGTCGCCTACGACGACCTCGGGGGCGGGAACTACAAAATTTGGCTGGTCGATCCCGCCCTGGCGGCCCTGGCTCCCTCCTGCGACCCGCAGCGGAAAGGCGCGCCGCAGACCGCCGTTCCCGAAAAGTCGGCGTGGACCTGTCCGGCGTGCGGCGCCCCGAACGTATCGGCCGAGGACGGCATGTGCGAGTACTGCGGCGGCGGGCGCAAAGCGTTGTGAGGCCCGGCGGCAAATAAATTTGCGCTGCAAGGCGCTTTGCACTATCTTTGTTCTCGAATTAAGTCATTCCGGAAATGAATTTGTCCAAAGAACGGATCGAAAGCCTGCGGGAACTGCTCGCCGCAGGACCGCAGCGGATCGTGATCGTAACGCATACCAATCCCGACGGCGACGCCGTGGGCTCGTCGCTGGCCTGGGCCGAGGCCCTGCGCGGCATGGGACACGCGGTGACGTGCGTCGTGCCCAACAAATACCCCTATTTTCTCGACTGGATGGAGGGGATCGGGGAGGTGGTGATCTTCAAGAACGACACCGAGGGGCGTGCCGCCACGGCGATCGCCGCGGCGGACGTGATCTTCTGTCTGGATTTCAACTCGGTTTCGCGTCTGGAGATTCTGAGCGACACGATTGCCGCCAACACCGCGGCCCGGCGCGTTTTGATCGACCACCACCTCGCCCCCGACGAGGGGTTCGACCTCTCGTTCTCCCACCCCGAGAGCTCCTCGACCTGCTACCTGGTTTATGCGCTCGTCGAAGCGCTCTTCGGCGTCGAGGCGATCTCGCGCCGGATGGCCGAAGCGCTCTACGTGGGGATGATGACCGACACGGGCAATTTCGCTTTTTCGCACCTCACGCCCGAGCTGTTCCGCGCCGTGGCGGTGCTCGTCGAGCGGGGCATCTCGATCCCCGCGATCCACAACAACGTCTACAACGCCTACACCGAGGGGCGCGCGCGGCTGTTCGGCTACGCCATCAACCGCAAGATGGAGATCATCGAGAACGGGACGGTGGCCTACATGTCGCTGATGGAGAACGAAATGCGCCGCTTCCAGTTCCAGCAGGGCGACAGCGAGGGCTTCGTCAACTACGCCCTGACGATCAAGAAGATGAAGATGTCGGCCATGTTTCTGGCCCACCGCAAGTTCATCCGCGTCTCGCTGCGCTCGCGGGGCGACGTGGATGTCAACCTCTTCGCCCGCCGCTATTTCAACGGCGGAGGGCACAAGAACGCCGCGGGCGGCAAGTCCTTTCTGACGATGCAGGAGACCATCGCCCACTACGTCAAATCGGTCCGGGAATTCGCCGAGGAGGGATTCCTCGGGTAGACGATGGATGATTTCCGCCTCAAGGTCTTTATCGCGGCGGCCCGGACGCTGAGTTTCACGCGGGCGGCCGAGCGGCTCTTCATCTCCCAGCCCGCCGTCTCGAAACACGTCGGCGAGTTGGAATCCCGCTTCAAAGTGCGTCTTTTCGATCGTCTCGGCAGCCGGCTGGAGCTGACCGATGCGGGGCGCGTGCTGCTCGCCTCGGCCGAGCGGATCGACGACGACTACCGACGGCTGGAGTACGAGATGAGCCGCTGCGGCAGCCGGATCGAGGGCGAGCTGCGTCTGGGAGCCAGCACGACCGTCGCCCAATACCTTCTGCCGCGCATCCTGGCCCGCTTCACGACCCGCTTTCCCGGGGTCCGCGTCTCGCTCCTTACGGGCAACAGCGGCCAGGTGGAGCAGGCGCTCGCGGAGCACGCGATCGATCTGGGGGCGGTCGAGAGCCTGAGCCGCAGGCCCTGTCTGCATTATGCCCCCTTTGCGCCGGACGAACTGGTGCTCGTGGCCCGCACCGGGGGCCGGTATGCGGGCGTCGAGTCGGTGACGCCCGACGAGTTGCGTTCGATCCCGCTGGTGCTGCGCGAAAGCGGTTCCGGCACGCTCGAGGTGATCGACCGGGCGCTGGCCGGGGCGGGCATCCGCCTGACGATGCTCGACGTAAAGATGCGGCTGGGTTCGACCGAGGGGATCAAATCGTTCGTCCGCCACAGCGACGCCATGGCCATCGTGTCGGTCGTCTCGGTGGTGGACGAACTGCGCAGCGGGGTGCTTCGGATCGTCGATCTGGAGGGGCTCGCGCTCCGGCGCGACTTTTCGTTCGTCACGGCCGAAGCCCGTCCCGAGGCCTTAGCCGGGCAGTTCATGGAGTTTGCACGGGCCAATGCCCGTTGATTTGTCATAACCTCCTGTTATCGCGCATAACCATTTCACCGGCCGGATAACGGTAGGGGTGTCGTATCTTTGCGGCGTGATTAAAAACGATTGACTATGATGGAAAAAGGCAACCGGGCCAATACGCTGCACGGTATCCTGCTGATCGCACTGTTTTCGTTCGCGGCATTTTACATCGCGGGGTTCCCCGTGGTGAAGAAACTCTCGTTCAGTCCGCTTATCGTGGGCATCGTCCTCGGTATGCTCTACGCCAACAGCCTCAGGAACCGGCTGCCCGAGACGTGGGTGCCGGGGATCAAGTTCTGCACCAAGCAGGTGCTTCGCTGGGGCATCATCCTCTACGGCTTCCGCCTCACGCTGGCCCAGGTGGCGGCCGTGGGGATTCCGGCCGTGGCGGTCGATCTGGTGATCGTCACCGTGACGATTCTGGGCGGCGTGGCGCTGGGACGGCTTCTTCGTATCGACCGTGACACGGCGCTGCTGACCTCGACGGGCAGTGCGATCTGCGGCGCGGCGGCGGTGCTGGGCGCCGAGCCGGTCTTAAAATGCGAGGGGTACAAGACCGCCATTGCGGTATCGACGGTCGTGATCTTCGGTACGGTCTCGATGTTCCTCTATCCGCTCCTCTACCGGACGGGGATGCTGGACGGCCTTTCGGACACGGCCGTGGCCATTTACACGGGCAGCACGCTGCATGAGGTCGCCCACGTAGCCGGCGCGGGCAACGCGATGGACCCCGCCGATGCGCTGGGGATCGCCGGGACGGCCACCATCACCAAGATGATCCGCGTCATGCTGCTCGCACCCGTGTTGGTCATCATGAGCCTCGCGCTGGCGGGCCGCCGCAAAAAGGAGGGCGGCCCGGGCGGGAAGAGCAAGATCACGATCCCCTGGTTCGCGTTCGGATTCATCGCCGTGATCGGTCTGAACTCCCTGTTGCAATACCTCACTGGCGCCGCGACCGTGCGGGAGATACCGCTCAACGGCGCCATCGAATACGTCGACACGTTCCTGCTCACGATGGCCATGACGGCGCTGGGCACCGAGACCAGTTTCGACAAGTTCCGCCAGGCCGGGGCCAAGCCTTTCGTGCTGGCCGGACTGCTCTACGTCTGGCTCCTGGCGGGCGGCTACTGGGTGACCAAATACCTGGTCGCGCTCCTCTGATCGGCCGGGTCAGAGCCGGGGCAGGGCCGGCGCTTCGCGCTCCGAATAGCGGAGGACCCGCTCGCGGACGAAATCGGCGAACGTGCGCGCCTCGGGGTCGGTGAGGGGCGTGGGGTAGCTCATCAGCACCAGGCGGTGCGGCTCGAACGGAGGACTGAACGAGGGGTGGATGTAGTCGTGTGGATTCTCGACGAAGCCCATCCGCCGATAGAAACGAAGCCGGCGGATCGAAATGTCGTCCACGGGCGGGTCGATCTCGAGAATCACCCGCCGGTCGCGGCAGAACGCCTCGAGGGCCCTCGAACCCATGTTTTGCCCCCTCAGCGCGGGCGAGACGGCCAGGTGCTCGACGTACCAGGTGTCGTCGTAATTCCAATGGTAGAGGATTCCGGCCAGCTGCTGGCCGAGCCAGATGCCGTCGGCCTCGAAAGCGGGGTCGGCGAGCGCCCGCAGGTGCTCCTGCGCCGGGCGCTGCTCCATGCGGGGAAACGAATTGCGGTAGATCTCCTGCGCCTCCTCCCAACCGCGGTCGGCCGGGGTGCGGAAAGGTATGAACTCGGGTTGCGGTGTCATCGGTTTTGATTTTTCGCAAGATAATACAAAATCGGTCGACTGCAAAATCGGGACCGCAACCAGCTTCGACCGGGGTCAATGCGCCGGTTCGATCTTCAGGGCGCATCCCCCGGCCGCGACGCAGGGGACCACCAGCTCGGAGCGGCTGTTCACCGCGATCCGTCGAATCTGATAAGCCTGCGGATTAGTCTGGTAATCCGTATCCGCCGCGTCGCTGTATACGGTGGCCGTATAACACACGCCTGGGTCCAGAAAGCCGAAAGCGATCCGCGCGTCGTGCGCGTGCGCTCCCGCTATGCTGCCGACGAACCAGGTCTGCGACCCTTTGGCCTTGCGGGCCACCGTGACGTACTCGGCCGGCTCGGCCTCGAGGTAGATGCTCCGCTCCCAGTCGAGGGCGACCTCCTCGATGAAGCCAAACGCATCCGGAAATCGCTCGTAGGTCTGCGGCAGGTCGCAGGCCATCTGCATCGGGGAGGGCAGCGTGACGTAGAGCGCCAGTTGGTTGGCGATCGTACACTGCGCGCGGGAGCGGTTGCGGGGGTTGTAGCGCGACAGGTCCATCTCGAAGATGCCGGGCGTGTAATCCATCGGGCCGCCGATGAGCCGCGTGAACGGCAGGATCGCCGCGTGGTGAGGACGGATGCCGCCGAGTGCATGGTATTCGGTGCCGCGCGCCGATTCGTTGGCCAACAGGTTGGGCCACGTGCGGCACAGCCCCGTCGGCCGGACCGCTTCGTGGGCGTTGACCGTGATCCGGTAGCAGGCGGCCCGCTCGACGGCATGGAGGTAGTGGTTGACCATCCATTGACCGTAATGGTATTCGCCCCGGGGGATGATGCGGCCGACGTAGCCGCTCTTGACGGCCCGGTAGCCGTGGGCGACCAGGAAGCGGTAAGCCGTGTCGAGCAAGCGCTCGTAGTTGCTGACCGACCCGGAGGTTTCGTGGTGCATGATTAGTTTCAGCCCCTTGCTCCGGGCATAGGCCGTGACCCGTTCGAGGTCGAAATCGGGATAGGGGGTGACGAAATCGAAGACCTGCTCTTTCCAGTTTCCCTCCCAATCTTCCCAGCCCACGTTCCACCCCTCTACGAGCAGCGCGTCGAATCCGTGTGCGGCGGCGAAATCGAGGTAATGCAGGACCTTGTCCGTCGTAGCGCCGTGGCGCCCGTGGGGATGGGCCTTGCGGTAGTCGGTCTCTCGGAGGCGGACGGACGGGAATTCGTCGGTGTAGGACCAGCTGCTCTTTCCTGTAATCATCTCCCACCAGACACCCATGTATTTCAGGGGCCGGATCCACGACGTGTCCTCGATCTTGCAGGGCTCGTTGAGGTTGAGCGTCAGCCGGCTGGCCAGTATCCGGCGCGCATCGTCGCTGACGATTGCGGTCCGCCACGGCGTGTGGCAGGGGGTCTGGAGGTAGGCCTTGTTTCCCAGGGCGTCGGGCGTGAGGTGCGAGGTGAAGGTGAAACCAGTTTTTCCCAGTTCGAGGAGCATGCACGGATAGTCCGTGAGCGCCGCTTCGTGGAGGTTGATGTAGAGCCCCCGGTCGGTTTTGAGTTGCAGCGCGGTCTGCACGACGCGTTTGGAGGCAAGCTGCTGGATTCGCTTGAGCCCCACGGCCTCATCGAAAAGCGCTTCGATCCGCGAGAGGGTCGAGACCGTATAGTCGAACTCCTGCGTGCCGTAGTCGCCCGGAATCCAGTAGGCCCGGTGGTCGCCCGTGAGCGCGAATTCGGTCCGTTCGTCGCGTACGACGAAACAGGTCAGGCCTTTCTGTTCCGGGAATTCGTAGCGGAACCCCAGCCCGTCGTCGAAGAGACGGAACCGGATACGCAGTTCGATACCCGTGTCGTGCAGAAGCGAGACGGCCATCTCGTTGTACCGGTTGCGGATCGTGCGCTCCTCGCCCCAGACGGGGTGCCACGTCTCATCGAACGTGTCGTAGCAGACGGATGTTGCGGTGAAGCCGTGCGTGAGCCGGAGGAGGGCATTCGCAGGCGGGTCCGATACCGCTGCCCACTCTTTTTGAGGCCGGGTTAGGACGAACCCCATCCGGCTCGCAAGCAGGACGGGCATGTCGCCGTAGTCGAGGCTGTAAGCGGGTACGCCGTCGGCCTGGAGCGCAAAGGTAAGTTTCAACCGCCCGTCCGGAGAGCGGAGCTCCTGCGAGAAACCCGCGACGGCGGCGACGAGCGCCGCCAGCAGCAACCAACCGTGCTTCATGGCTCCAGTTCGATCCGGATGCGACGATACGCCCCGTCGAAGAGCGAGCGGGGCAGCTCGTTCCCCGCGACGGGTCGGCCGTCGAGCAGCACGGTTTTCACGCGCGTGCCCGGGCCGCGTACCTCGACCTCGAAAGCAGAGGCTCCGTAGTGCAGTCCCGAGACTTTCACCCGCTCGGTTCCGGGCGGCAGCAGGGGTTCGAAACGCAGCGCGGCCCGCCCGGTGCGGATGCCCAGCACGCCGTAGTGGACCATGCTCAGATAGGCGGTCGCCGACCACACCTGTGCGGAGCACGACCGCCAGTGCATGTCGGGTGTCGACGGGTCGAGCATCTGGTAGCCTCCGTCGGGCTTTCCGGTTCGGGGGTCGTAGATCTCCCGGAAATTGTAGTTTCCTTTCTCCTCGTCCAGCGCCAGGCCCGTGAGGGCGTCGAGTTCGTGCAGGAAGACGGAGGAGTTGCCCGTGCGGATCGCGGCGCGGGCGAAGAAACCCATCGGCATGGGCCAGACCAGGTTGTTGTGCCGGCCCGGCCGGGCCGGAGAAAAATTAGCGAAATCGGGCCAGATCGACGGAATGCCGTGGGGCGAGACGACGGCCTGGCGGATCAACTCTGCGGCAAGGTCTCCCTCGACCACGCCCAGCAGGACGGCGAAAGAGAGGCCGAGCGCCTCCTGCGAGACGTCGCGTGCGCCGGTATGGTCGATCAGATAGGCGAGCCGGGGCTCCGAGGGGAGGGTGAAACGGCGGAGGATGTTGCGCTTCAGCGCTTCGCCTTTCGACGCGAATTCCCGGATGCGGTGCTGCGGTTCGCCGAGCTCTTCGGCCAGAAAACCGAGTGCCCGGTAGGCGCCGCAGTAGACGCAATTGGTGCTCAGCGTCTTGATCCGCCGGGCGTTCGGGTGGTCGAGCACGTAACTCGAAACTACCTCGGGATCGTAGACTTGCGGGGGATAGCCCGAGATGCCGTCGTTGAAGACCGAGGGACCCGTGAAGAGTCCGTCGGCGGGGTCGAATGCCATCGTTTCGAGTTCGGTCAGCGTATTGACCCCGCAGCGGTAGGCGTCGCAGAGGAATCGGCGGTCGCCCGTGAGGGCGTAGTGGTTGGCGGCGGCGATGATCCACAGCGCCTTGTCCCAATATTGGTGTCCGACCGTATCGCGGCCGAGCGTCACGCTCCACAGGGAGCGTTCGGCCACCGCGGGGCGGAGGAGGCTGACGGCGTTCCAGGCGTTGATCGCAATGTCGCGCGTCCACTCCCCGCCGTAATCGGCTCCGGCGGCCAGAATGCCCCGCCGGACGTTGATGTCCATCGTGTTGACGGCCAATCGGTAGGCGTCGTCGAGGCGCTCGTCGTCGCTGCAAATCGTCTGGGCCTGCAACGAAAGTCCGAGCAGGAGTTGTGCAAGCAGGAAAAAGGTTTTTTTCATGGTTCGGCGTGTTTATCGGTCGGTTAACAGTTCGTCTTCGATGCGCTGTCCCCTGTCGCGGAGCGCCCGGAGCAGTTCTTGGTAATCGATCTGCTGCACGGCGACCCGCTCGTCGATCGCCCGGCAGGCGGCCACGGCGGCCGACTGCCCGAGGATCATGAAGACGGGCTCCATGCGGATCGAGCCGTAGGCGATGTGGCTGCACGAGGCGCAGACGGGAACCAGCAGGTTGGTGCACTCCTCCCGGCGGGGCGTCAGCGCGCCGTAGGCCACGCCGTAACCCTTTCGGGTTTCGATGCCCACATCCCCCTCGTTGTGGACGACGCCCCCGGCCGTGACGTAACGCTGGACGTTGTGCGAATCCATCGGGTAGGAGCCCATGCCGACGGGGCGGGGCGCGGGACGGCGGCGGAGAATTTCGTGCTCGGTCATCACGAATTCGCCCGCCATCCGCCGCGCTTCGCGGACATAGATCTGGTGCGGCCAATGGCTGTTGTCGCGGAACTCGTCGCGGGCGAGCCCCCAGCGGTTCGCGCGCTCGCGGATTTCGGGCGGCACGCGCGGATCGTGCGCGACGAACCAGATCAGCCCTTTCTGGTAGGTTTCGTGTTCGCGGAGGATTTCGCGGCGCTCGGCGTAGGAGGCTTCGGGATAGCGGTAGTTCATGCCGATGTTGTCGGTGCTGAACGGGCCGTGGTTGTTGGTGTCGGTCTTGCGGTTGGGCAGGTGGTCGATGTTTTGCCACCATTCGCGCCACCCCGCATCGAAGATACGGAGCAGCAGTTCGTACTGCGTCGGATCGTACCCGTCGGGCCTGGGAAAGGAAACCCGGTTGTCCGGATGGTCCGTCAGGCAGAGACGGTAGCAATAGGCCTGAATCCGGTGGTCGCCCGCATACCGCTCGCCCGGCGGGTCGGGACTGATGCGCGGGAGCAGGCCGCTCGAGGGGTCGCCGGGAACCACGTAGGGGTCGATCGGACGGGGCAGCAGATCGAAATGGTGGCGGTGGTGGAAAACCCCCGTCTGCACGCCGTTCCACTGCTCGCCATAGGTGTCGCGGCTCTCCCGGCCGACGCGGTACGAGACGCCTGCGGCGGCCATCAGATCGCCCTCGTAGGTGGCGTCGATGAAGATCTTGCCCTCGAAAATCAGGCCTGAGAGCGTGCGGATGGAGGCGATCCGTGCGGAGGCTTTCTCCACGCCTTTTTCGCGATCGAGCCACTCGTCGCGGAAGACCCGGATGCCTTGCTCGGTGATGAACTCTTCGAAGATGCGCTCGGCGACATGCGGCTCGAAGACCCACATCGTGCGGTCCAGGGAGTCCATGGCCACCGTGTTCTGGCCCCGGTTGGCGAATGCGCTGCGGGGCTGCCAGCGCCAGGCCGTGTCGCGGTTGTAATGGAGCCAGATCCGGTGGTAGAATTCGCGCGCCAGGCCGCCGATGGTGGCCGTGTTTCCCGAGTCGGTGTATCCGAGGCCGCCGGAGGTCATGCCGCCCAGGTGTTTGTCGGGACTGACCATCAGGACGCTCTTGCCCGAGCGGGCCACCTCGACGGCGGCGATCACCGCGGCCGAGGTGCCGCCGTAGACGACCACGTCGGCGCGGTAGCGGGCGGGCGGAGCCTCCTGGCTGCATGCGGCGCCGCAGCCAAGCCACAGCGTCAGAAAAATCGATAGCGAGGTTTTCATAAGGTTTCGTTTTTCAGGTAGTCGCACGGACGGTCGGTCATCTCGAAGACGAGTTCTCCTCCGTCCATGATCTGTGCGTGGGTGATGTATCGAACGGTTATCGGCCGTCCGTTGAGCGTGATGCTGCGGACGTATCGGTTCGCCTCGGAAAGACCGTCGGCGCGGATCGTCAGTTTCCGGCCGTCGGGAAGCCGGATGCGGATGCGCTCCAGCTGCGGGGCGCCGAAGACGTAGGTGCCTCCGCAGGGGTCGACGGGGTAGAATCCCATGCAGGCGAAGAGGTACCACGCCGACATTTGCCCGCAGTCCTCGTTGCCGCAGAGCCCGTAGGGTCGGTCGAGGTAGCGGGTGCGCACGATCCGGCGGACCAGCTCTTGCGTGCGCCAGGGTTTGCGCGTCCAGGCGTAGAGGTAGGCGACGTGGTGGCTGGGCTCGTTGCCGTGGGCGTACTGGCCGATGTGCCCCGTCACGTCGAGCACCGAGCCGTGCCGTTTTTCGGGGTCGTCGTCGAGGATGAAGAGCGAGTCGAGCCGGGCGGTGAACGGCTCCTCGCCGCCCATTGCGGCCGCGAGTCCCTCGATGTCGTGCTGCACGTGCCAGGTGTACTGCCACGCATTGCCCTCGGTGTAGTCTCCGGCATCGGTTCCTGTCCGGTGACCGATTGCCATCGGGTCGAACGGCGTGCGCCAGCCACCACCGGAATCCCGGCCCCGCATGAATCCGGTCTGCGGGCAGAGGAGGTTTTTGTAGTATCCGGCGCGGCGGGCGAAGAATGCCGCATCCTCTTTTCGGCCCGTCTTCGCGGCCAGCAGAGAGGCGCAGTGGTCGTCGTAGGCCGTCTCGAGCGTCCGCGAGACCGCCTCCCGCGGCACCAGGTCGCACGGGTAGTAGCCGTACCGGTCGTAGAGGGTCCAGTCCGATTTGGGATGGTCGTGCGTGAGGGTGCGCCGCACGGCCTCGTAGGCTTCGGTGGGGTCGATCCCCTCGATCCCTTTGAGGCAGGCGTCGACAATGACCGGCACGGCGTGGTTGGCGATCATGCAGTTCGTCTCGCCGCCCCAGAGCGACCAGACGGGCAGAAAGCCCTGGTGATCGTACTGCGCGAGCATCGAGCGGACAAAGCAGGCCGCCAGTGTGGGCTGGAGAATCGTATAGAGCGGGTGGGCCGCCCGGTAGGTGTCCCACAGCGAGAGGGTCGAGTAGCAAGGTGTTTCGCCGGCATCGGCTACGTTGTTGGGCTGCTGGCAGAGGTGGTAGAGCGCTGTGTAGAAGATCCGGAGCTGCTCGGGCGATCCGTCCGCCTCGATCTGGCTCAGGAGGTCGTTCCACGCACGGGAGGCGCTGCGGCGGATGCGGTCGAAATCGCGGTCCGCGGCCTCGGCCTCGAGGTTGGCGGCGGCCTCCTCGATACCCCTGCGGGAGAGCGATACCCGTACGAGCAGCGGCTCCCGGCCCGGCTCGAAACTCAGCACCCAGCGGGGAGCCCGCTCGCGCGGGTCGCTCTTCGGGAGTTCCGTTCGGCGGATAATGTCGCGGTTGAAGTCGATCCGGAACCAGTAGCGGCGTTCGAGCCAGCTCCGGCACCGGACATACCCCGTGACGGTGCGGTTGTCGGGAAACTGCACGCTGCTCTCCAGAACGCGGGTCGGGAGGCGCTCCCGGTCGGTCACCAGACCGGTCTGGACGTCGAGCAGCAGGTGCTGCGCTTCGTTTGGCGGGTAGCGGTAGCGGTGGAGGGCCACGTGTTCGGCGGCCGTCATTTCGCACCGGATGTCGGTGTCACTCAGCCGGACGGCGTAATAACCCGGACGTGCCGTTTCGGAGGATTTGTCCAGCGGGCTCTCGTACCGGTCCCGGGTGCTTTCGCCCGTGAACGGGAAGAGCAGCAGGTCGCCCAGATCGGGAACCCCCGTGCCGCTGAGCCGGGTCTGCGAAAAGCCCGTGGTGAGGGTATCGCGGTATTGGTAACCGGCCGTGTAGCGCCACTCGCAGTTGCCTGTCTGGGGCCCGGCCTGGATCATTCCGAACGGGACGCAGGCATTGGGGAAAGTGTGGCCGTTTTCGGCCGTGCCGATGAACGGGTCGACGAATCGGACCGGAGGCCGCGCGGCAGCAACGCATCCCCCGAGCAGCAGGCAGCCGGCCGCAACTACCAGCGAGCGGAGGCGTTTGCGGCCCGGATGCCGGTTCGGGCCGGCGTGTAAAAGGACTGTTTGGAGCATTTTTGCGGTTTTATGAAAGAAAAATGTTAAATTTGTTTTCCATTAGCATTCCGAATGTCAAATTCCGCTATCGACCTCCGGTCGCTTTCCGACCTGCGTGCATTGATGGACCGCTACTCCGACGACCTGTTTCTCTTCGTCCGGGGAATCGTCCACCGCGCCGAGATCGCCGAGGAGATCGTCAGCGAGACGTTCTTTCGCATCTGGCGCCGAAAAGAGGACGGCGCCGGGGTCGAAAACATCCGCGCCTTTCTCTTCGTCGTGGCGCGCAACCTGAGCATCAGCTACCTCCGCCGCACGCGGCGGGTCCGTATTTCGAGCCTCGACGAGCTGGCCGATTTCCGCATCGAGCCCGTCGAAGCGGAGCCCGATGCGGACTTGGACGAGGAGCGGGCGGAGGCAATCAACCGCGCCGTCGCCGCCTTGCCGGCCAAGTGCAAGATGGCCTTTCTGCTGGCTAAGGTGCAGGGATTGAAATACGCCGAGATAGCCCGGATCATGAACGTGTCGGAACTGACGGTGAAGAACGAGGTCGCCTACGCCCTGAAGAAATTGCGGGCGAAGCTCGGATAGCGCCGTTCAGTAGGAGTAGGTCTCGATGAATTTGGCATACTCGTAGAGCTGGGCATACGCCGGGTCGTCGGTGTAGAGGTTGTGCTCGAAAGCCCACATGATACCCATCAACTTGTAACGCTGCATCCGTTTGAACGAGATTCGCATGGCGTAGTAGTTGTCGTTGCCGTCGTTCTCGGCCCATACGCGCAGGCCGAGCGGGTGCTTGGCGGCACACGAGGCGACGTAGTGGATCGGGCTCCAGGACCGCGCATCGGCGCTCTGCTCGTCGACGATGCTCGAAGTCATCGGGTAGGGGCAGGTGGCGTTCAGGCACGTATTGAAGACGATGACTTTCGGATCGTCGATGGCCGCGATGAAGCGGGCGTGGTCATACCCTTTCTGCAACTGGTCGTATTTCTCGGCGAACGTCAGACCGCCCAGATCGCCCTCGACCGCCTCCTCGATCTGGCCGGGGCGAACGCCCCAGTCGGCATAGAGCGCATTGATGTACCCGTCGTAGTACTTGCGCAGGGTGCGGATCTGGAACGTCTGGAAATCGGTCAGCGATTCGAGGTACCATTCGATGAACCGCCGCGCGTCGGCGTGGTCCGGGCTCGGCTGTCCGGGCTTCCAGTCGGGAACAGGGTTGACCCCGACCCCCGGCGGGAGCAGGCCGGGCACGCGGCCCAACGCAACGGGGTCGTAACCCCAGTAGCAGTTGGCGCGGCCGTTGTAGGACTTGCCCGGGTAGTGCAGCTCGGCATAGTATCCCCAGCCGATGCGGATGGCGAAGAACGCCGACGGATCGAAGCGCGAGAAAAACCGACCGACGTAGGCGGCCATCTTGTCGCGCACGGTCTGGTTGAAGACGCCGTTGAGGGTGTTCAGCCCGCTGGTCTGCGTCACCTGATACGCTTCGCCGTACTGGTTGACGTAGCGGCAGTGATCCAGTTGCGTGACCCAGTAGGGCGGATAGTGGATGCCGAAATCGAGGATGATGCGCATCCGTGCCGCCCGGAATTTCTCGATGTCGGCGCGGACCCGCTCGACATAGGTTTCGTTCACGACCCCCTCCTCGGGTTCGAACTCCTCCCAGCGGAGGGTCAGCGAGGCGCAGTCGAGGCCCAGCTCGGAGTGGCTTTCGGCGCGGTCGGGGTTGCTCATCAGCGTGCCGAAGAGGTAATCGCCCTTGCGGATCGCTTCGGAGTCGCTCTTCTCGCAGGCGCAGAGGGTGGCGCAGGAGAGAAAGAGGGCAGGGAGCAGGGTGGTTCTGTATCGTTTCATCGGTGCAGTTTTTTTCGGGTTCGTCAAATCAGATAAGCGCATAGACCTCGATCTCGTAGAGGCGGATTTTGTCGGTCCAGGGGCCGTCGGGAATGTAGAGGCGCACCTTGCGGGTGGCGACCGATCGCTCGAACGTGCATTTGTGCAGCGGATCGAGGGCGTCGGGCCGGGAGTCGAGCGTCGCCCAGGCGCCGTCGACCTCGGCCTGGAACTCATAGCGAGGGGTCTTCGTGCCGACGTACTGGCTGTTGGTGCCCATGAAAACCTGGTAGGAGTTGATCGGATAGACCGCTCCGAGGTCGATTTCGAGCCAGTGTTCGCCCGCGGCCACGTTGTTCACCCAGCGCGAGGTGTCGACCAGTTTGGTGCCGTCCACGGCCTTGTCGGCCGTGAAGGCCATGAAATAGTCGCTGCCGGTCGCTTTCTTGTTCAGGGCCACGTTGACGTTGGCGTAGCCGGCGATCTTCGTGGGAGCGGCCCGCAGGGTGTCCAGCGCCCCGGCCTGGGGCAGGTAGAGCGAACGGTAGGTGGCCAGTTGCAGCAGGTCCGCTTCCAGCCGGAGCGGCTCGGCGAGGCAGTCGTTGCCGAGCACCAGGGTACGTGGATTCCCGTCGGGTTGCACGTAGGCGATCTCGACGCCGATCTCGCGCTCGTCGACCGGGGCGCCGAACGCGACGGTCATCGCCGAGGTTCCCTCGGTGGTGATTTCGGCCGGACGGTTGGCGAGCTTGGCGGCGTATGTTTCGCCGTAAACGGTCATCTGCGAGAAGAAGATGTCGGAACGGGCCGCGCCCGGACCGAAAGCGACCGCCTTGAGGCGGTAGTCGCCCTCGTCGATGGGCTGCCCGGTCCCGGTGCCGATGCGTGCGGTCAGCTCCTGCGGCCGGGCGCCCTCCGGCACGTCGAGCCATACGGTGTCCGTATTCGAGGGGAACCAGTAGAGGGCCACCCGCCGGGTTGCCGGATCGCCGACGCGGACGGTGATCTCGGCACGCAGGTACCCGTTTTTCACGCGCACGTCGTCGACCTGCGGAAGCGTGTATCCCGGGGCGTTCTCCTCCTCGTTGTCGTTGCAGGCGGTCAGGAGCGACAGGGCCGCCATCGTAAGGAATATTGTTTTCAAAGTTCTCATCGTTTCTTCAGTTCATGGGTTAATAACCGGGATTCTGATCTTCGTAGCCGATCAGCGGGTTGTTCTGAATCTCCGCCAGCGGAATGGGCCACAGCAAGCGTTGGTCGATATAGGTCTTGCCGATCGCCTCGAAAGCCTCCTTGATCTTTCCGGTGCGCTTGAGGTCCCACCAGCGGCGTCTCTCGAGCAGAAATTCGTAGGCGCGCTCTTGCAGCACCGCCTCCCGGAACGCATCGCGCTCCATGCCCGCGGGGTAGTCGACCGGACAGGGCGAGGCGGTCGGATAGCCCCAGGCACGGCGCCTGATCCGGTTGAGCCGCTCGAGGGCCAGCGCGTCGGGAGCGCCCGCATCCATCGCGGCCGCCTCGGCGTACATTAAAAACGCTTCGGCATAGCGGTATACAGGAACCGTATTGATCGAGGTGCCCTCGGGGGTGGTCACGAATTTCTTGAAAAGGACGGGGTTCACCGTATTGTCGACCCACTCTCCGTTCTCGTCCTGATAGCGGGTGTAGAGGTTGAACGACTTGCGCAGGTCGCGGTCGTCCCACCGGTCGCCGATGATGGAGTTGCCCGAGGTCAGCGGCAGCCAGGCGTAGACCCCCTCCGAACCGCTGTAATTGTAGGGCGGGGTGCCGGGGGCGTGGAGGTAGAAAGTGATCTCGGCGCGGCGCGAGGTCGAGTGGTGCATGGAGAAGATGTCCTCGCTGCTGGTTTCGTTGTTGTAGAGTTTGTAGAAATCGTCGGCCTGGGCGACCTCGACCAGGGCGTACTTGCCGCGCCGGATGATCTGGTCGCACTTTTCGGCGCACTCTTTCCACCGCTCCTGAGCGAGCAGAACCTGACCGTAGAGCATCTTGGCCGCCCATTTCGAAGCGCGGCCCGTATTTTTGCCCACCTCGTCCGGAAGATCGGTCTCCGCGACGGCGAGGTCCTTTTCGATCTGTTCGTAGATTTGTGCGACTGGCACGCGGGGTGCGGCCAGCGAGCTCTCGTCCGCGATCTCGTGCAGGCGGAGGGGAACGTCGCCCCAGGCGCGGACGAGGTTGAAATAACTCATGGCCCTAAGGAAGCAGGCTTCGGCCAGAATGCGTTTTTTCGCCTCCGGGTCGATATTCATCGGGGTCACGTTGTCCAGTACCGTGTTCGAGCGGTTGATACATTTGTAAAAGCTCTCCCAGCACTGGCCGCACCGGTCGATCGACATCTGGTTGAGCAGCATGTCGAACGACGAGATGGGCGCCTGCGTGCCCCGTCCTGTGAGGTAGTCGCCGTGCAGCTCTTCGAGCAGGTAGTAGGTGATGCCGAAATAGTCGGTGCCGATGGCGCTGTATGCCCCCGTGATGGCCGCCTCGGCGTCGGAGAGGGTCTTGTAGAAATTCTCTTTGGTTACTACGTTCCTCGGCGTTTCGTCCAGCCAGCCTTCGCACGACCAGAGGGTTGCGATAGCGAGAAAGAGTGCGTATGCGCGTATTTTTTTCATCGTTGAGCAGTTTAGAGTGGTAAGTCAAAATCAGAATTTCAGCCGGATGCCCCCGCTGAATGTCCGGGCCAGCGGATAGGCGCTTGCGTCGATGCCGATCATCAGCCGGCTGGAGATTACGTCGCTGTCGTTGCCCCGCGTGTTGACGTCTGGGTCCAGCCCGGGGTAGTCGGTCACGGTGAAGAGGTTGGTCGCCTGAAAGTAGATCTGCGCGCTTTGGAGCCACCGGATGCCAAGTTTTTTCGTCGGCAGGGTGTAGGTCAGCGTGAGGGATTTGAGCCTCAGATAGCTGCCGTCCTTGACAAAGCGGTCCGAGGTGTTGAAATTGGTATCTTTCGAGATTTTGGGGAAAGCGGCGCCGGGGTCCGGGTTGTCGGCCGTCCAGTAGCGACCGTAGAGTTCGGCGAACTGGTTGGTGCCTTTCTGGAACGAGTTGAGGTGCGATCCGGCCGTCTCCCAGAAGACCTCGTTGCCATGGGAACCCTCGAAAAAGAGGTTCAGTGTGAAATTCTTGTATTTCAGGTTGCTCGTCACTCCGTAGGTGAAATCGGGATAGGGGCTGCCGAGGATGACGCGGTCCGAGGAGTTCAGCACCCCGTCCTCGTTGACGTCCTGGTAGCGGATGAACCCCGCGGGGTCCAGCCCCTCCTCGATATAGCCGTAGAAAGCCCCGAGCGGTTCGCCCTCGCGCGCGATGTTCATCGACGAGAAGAGGATGCCGCCGCCGATGATGTCGCTGCCCTTTTCGAGCCGGATGACCTCGTTCCGGTTTCGGGAGATATTGCCCGAAAGGCTCCACGTGACCTGCCGGGTGTGGACCGGCTGGGCCGTGAGGCTGAACTCCAGCCCCCGGTTCTCGATCTCGCCCATGTTTTTGAGCGTGGTTCGGAATCCCGTGGACCAGGGTACGGGCGACGAGGCCAGCAGGTCGCGCGTGCGCTTGCGGTAGTAGTCGAACGTGAGGGTGAGCCGATTGTCGAAAAATCCCGCATCGAGTCCCGCATCGAACTGGGCCGTGGACTCCCACTTGAGGTCCTTGTTGGCGATGGCCGAGGGGGCGTAGCCGATCTCCTCCTTATGGTCGCTGAAGATGTAGCGCACCGAGGAGAGGCGGTCGAGCGTCTGGTAGGGTGCCAGCGCCGTATTGCCGGTAATGCCGTAGCTGACGCGCAGTTTGAGGTCGCTGACCGTTCGCTGCTCTTGCAGGAAGCGCTCCTCGGAGATGCGCCAGGCAAAGGCTCCCGACGGAAAGAAGCCCCATTTGTGGTTGATGCCGAAGCGCGAGGAGCCGTCGGCCCGGAAACTGAACGTGAAGAGGTAGCGGTCGTCGTAAGCGTAGTTCAGACGCCCCAGGAACGAGGCCAGCACCCAGTCGCTGTAGGACGAGCTGGGCGGATCGACCAGCTCGGCGCTCCCCAGGTTGTAGTTTTCGGTGATGTTGCTGGTGAACTTGCTGACGTTGATCGTGTGCGAGCGGCTCCGGTTGTTCTGGTAGGTAAAGCCCGCGACCAGGTTGAGCGCATGTTTTTCGCGGAAAGTGCGGGCATAGCTCAACGTGTTTTCGCTGAGGAACGAGTTGCGCGAATAGGACTGTTCGGAGGCGTAGCCGAAATCGTTTTCGTAGATGATCGGTTCGTAGCGTTCGTTGAGGTAGGTCTCGTACTCCAGTCCGAAGAGGGTCTTCAGCGTCAGACCCGGCAGCAGCTTGAAATCCAGTGAGAGGTTTCCCAGGACCGCGTTGCGCACCGTCGAGTTCTTGTTTTGCAGGAAGAGCAAGGGGTTCTTGATGTCGGGCGAGGTGAAGGAGTAGCGGGTCTGAATCTGGTTGATCTGCCCCTTTTCGTCGTAGGGGAGCAGGGTGGGCGGTGCGGCCAGGGCTCCCGAGAAGACGTTGTTTCCGAGCGAACCGTTGTCCACGTCCTGAATCTCTTTCTGCCGGCGGGACAGGTTGGTGTTGAACGAGACGGAGAGCCACTTTTTCATGTCGCTCTGAAGATTTATGCGGGCCGATCCGCGCCGGACGCCCGTGCCTTTTAGGATGCCGTCTTGTGCAAAGTAGTTACCCGAAATCATGTAGCGGGTCTTCGGGCCCGATCCGGACAGCCGGACGGTGTGGTCCTGAATCGGGGCATTGCGGAAGATCAGTTCCTGCCAGTCGGTGCCGCGGTCCCGGATGATGTCCAGATCGAAATGGGGCAGTTGCTTGTCGTTGCGGAGCCACTCGTTGGCCACGACGGCGTATTGCCGGGCGTCGAGCATCCGGTAACGCTTCGCATCGGTCTGAACGCCGTACATGGTGTTGACCGAGACGTTCATCCCCTCTCCCCTGGCGCCCTGCCGCGTGGTGATGACGACCACTCCGTTGGCGCCGCGCGAGCCGTAGATCGCCGTGGCGGAAGCATCCTTGAGGATGTCCATCGTCTCGATGTCCGCGGGGTTGAGGAAATCGATGCCGCCCGTCAGGGCGAAGCCGTCGACCACGTAGAGAGGTGTATTGCCGGCGATCATCGAGTTCCCGCCCCGGATGTTGATCTCCACGCGGCTGCCTGGGCTGCTGGAATTGGTCACCACCCGCACGCCGGCGGCCCGCCCTTTGAGGGCCTGTTCGATGTTGTAGGAGGTGTTGTTCTCCAGTTCGGCCGGGCGCACCGAAGCGACCGAACCGGTGAAATCGCTCTTTCGGACCACGCCGTAACCGATTACGACCACCTCGTCCACGTCCATGGCGGCCTCCCGGAGCACCACGTCGATCCGGCTTTTGCCCGCCACGGCCACCGAACGGGAGGTCATGCCCAGAAACGAGAACTCCAAAACGGCATTCCGGTCGATTCCGGGCAGTTCGTAACGGCCCTCGGCGTCGGTGGTGGTCCCCAGGAGGGTGCCGGCGATCCGGACCATGCATCCGGCGACGGGTTTGCCCGAGGAGTCGGTCACGCGGCCCTCGACGCGGTTTTGTTCGGTCGGCGGGCGTTGCGGCGAGGCGGCGAGGACGATGAGTTTGTTGTCGGAGAGTTCGTACCTGAAATCGCACTGTCCGGCCAGTTGGGCAAGCGCGTCTTCGACCGTTCCCGTGAACGAGATGCTCACGGGTGCGCGGGTCTCGACGAAACGGTCCTTGTAGAGAAACTTGCAGCCGCTCTGCCGGGCGATCGACTGGAGCACGCTCTTGAGCGGGGCATTGTGGAATTGCAGCGTGAGGGTCGGCTCGCCCGCCCGCAAGACAGGCGTGTGGCAGAGGCAACAAAATGAAAGAAAAAGAGTTAATAATCGGGGGAAGAAACGGATTTTAAACAGAGATATTCCATTTTCTGCGATTTTTTTCATAATTTTGTGAATTGGATTGTGCTACGAATAGTGCCTGAATACATAGTCGCTATGTATTCGTGCAAAGGAGATGTTTGGGCCAATCTGCTTTCGGGAAATGGGGCAAACATTTCCCGATTTTTTTATTCGCATTCGGTGTCGGGCATAGGCGGTCGGTTTTAGGGTTCGGGGTTCAGTGGATGACGATCCGGTTTTGCCGGATCTCGTATTGGAACGAGAGGATGGTCTGAAGGTATTCGAGCGCCTGTTCGACGGGTTCGTTCGAAAACTCGCCCGTCAGCTTCTCGGCGGCCAGCGTCGGATCGTCGATGCGGATCTCCACCCCGTAGCGGCGCTCCATCCGAACGGCCAGGTCCCGGAAAGGTTCGCTCTCGAACGCCAGCCGCCCCTCCCTCCAGGCGATGTCCGCATCGAGGTCCGGTACGTGCTCGATGGCGAATCGGCGCGATTGGCCCGCGGCGAGCAGTTCGGCGCGTTCGTTGGGTTTCAATAGCGCGGAGGCTCCGTCGGTATGGAGCCGCACCGAGCCTTCGAGCAAGGCGATGCGGGGATTGGTCCCGTCGTCGTAGGATTTGACATTGAACCGGGTGCCCAGCACCTCGACCTCGAAATCGCGCGCTGCTACCCGAAACGGGGATTTTTCATTTCGGGTCACCTCGAAAAACGCCTCGCCGGTCAGGGAGACCGCGCGGTTTTTCATCGAAAAGTCGGCCGGGTAGCGCAATTCGCTGCCCGCATTGAGCCAGACTCGGGTGCCGTCGGGAAGCGTCAGTTCGGACTGGGCGCCCATCGGCAGCCGGACACTGAGTTGGGGTCGGTCCGCTTCGGGAAACCGGTCGGCAAGCCGGTGCTGGATCGAATAGAGGAAACTTCCCAGAAAGAGGGCCGCGACGAAAACGGCGGCATAGCGTAAGAACGTCCGGATGCCGAGCCGGCGGCGTTCGTGCGCCGCGATTTTGGCCATCGTCCGCGCCTCGATCCGCTGCCGGGTTCCGGCAGGAGGGGCCATCCGCTCCCAAATGCGTTCGATTTCGGGCGCGGTTCGGGGTTCGGCAGGCGGGTTTTTGTCGGGAGTTTTTTCGTTCATAGCGGTCCTAATTCTATAACTAAGACGCGCAGATCGGTACAACAGACTAAAGAAAACGGAAATTTTTTTGCAAATGCGTTGTTTCGGCTCGATCCGGCTGCTTCGCACCGCCGCTGGATAGTTGCTGATCGGAACGCCTTTCTCCCGCATCCGGCACGAAAAAAGGGAGTACCTCGGTACTCCCTTTTCGATGGGGTCGATGTCGGAACGGTCGTGCGCCGGGTGGCGGATCGGACGACCGGGCGAATGGATTTGCGGCCCGATGAGCGGATCGGCCCGCCGGCGAATGGATCGGCCGGCCCGGTTGGGTGGTGCTACTCCTTTTCCTCCTCGTACCCGGCCGTGATGTCCTCCGGAATCGAGGCGCAGCGGACATAGACCGAGATGTCCTCGGGGTCGTCCACCGCCACCCATGTCATGCGCTCGGCCGTGAGGTCGCGGACGTAATAGCGGTGCTGCCAGTAGCCGATGCCGTGGTCGTAAATGCCGTAGATGACCGAACCGGTGCGGCTGTCGGTGTCGATGTTGTAGGTGCCCGTGAGCAGGCGCGACGAGAAGCTGTCGATGTTTTGGTACATCTTGTACTTGCGGTCCTTGCGGATCAGATCGAGGTAGACATAGCTGTCCTGAGCCAGTGGCTGGCCGTTCCACTCCGCGAGCTGCCAGGTGCCCGAGAGGTTGTGCGGTGTGACCTCCAGCCCCGGATCGACGTAGGACTTGTCGTCGTCGCAGGCCGCAAAGGCCGTCAGAACGAGCGAAAGCAGGGCGAATTTAAAAAATCTTTTCATATCCTTTTGTTTATCGTTTTTCTTACTCTGTTTCTGAGATCCGGATGCGGATCGTGCGCTGGCCCGGTGTGAGGTCGAGCCCTTCGAGGATCACGGGCTGCTGCGCGGGCAGTTGCCGGGGCGCCTGGCCGGGATCGAAGCGGATGACCAGGTCGCCCGTCTTGCCCGGCTCGATCACCGCGGGGTCCGTCTCGAAACGAAGCCAGGCGGGAAGCAGCCGCCGGTCGGCCGTGATCCGCAGCGGTTCGTCGCCCGCGTTGAGGCACTCGATCCGCTCGGACTGAAGCTGCCGGCCCCCGATGCCGATTGTTACCTGCTTGAGCAGCAGCGGCCCCATCCCGTAAGGGTAGTCGGCCGTCGGCAGGACGGACGGGGTGACGTGACCGGTCAGTTCCAGCACGGCCGTGGGCAGCTTGTCCGAGAGTTGCGTGAAGACGAAAATCTTCCGCTGGAACGAACCCGGATGCCGCTTGGGGCGGTAGGTGACCGTCACCGTACCCTCGCCGCCCGGCCGCACGGGCTCCCGGCTCCACGTCGGAGCGGCGCAGCCGCAGGTGGTCCGGATGCGGGTCACGACCAGCGGCCGGTCGCCGGCGTTGCGCCAGCGATAGGTGTAGCTCGGGGGCGTGTCGTCCTCGCCGATGCGTCCGGCGTCGATCCGCGTACGGTCGAACCGCATCGCGCTGCCGCCCGGGGCCGTTGCGGGGTGCAGCAGGCTGTCCAGCCGCTCCCGCGAGCCGGCCGGACGCTCGGCCCGCACCGCCCCGGCCGCACACAGGGCAGCCAGCCAGAGAATCGCTATTTTACACCCTCGGCCCATCGCTTGTTACAACCAGCCGTTGCCGTTGGCCGCTTTGCGGACCGTGATGTTGAACGCATGCGTCTGGCCGTTGCTGGCCCGGATCGAGGCGGCGGTCGTACCGACTTTCAGCCCCTTGACCTTGAGCTGCTGCCCCTCCACCACGGCCTGAGCCACGGAGGTGTCGTCGACGGCGACCGTATAGGTCAGCTGTTCGCCGTCCACGAAATAGTTGGCCGGAATGGCCGTCTGTTCCGTATCGAGCGCGACGTAGAGGTTGGGGAACGTCATGGGGATGCCCTTTCCGTCCAGCGTGCTCAGCAGCCGGGCCGCGTTGACCTGACCCACGCCCATCTGTTTGCTGTAAGTCGAAAGCGTGAGTTGCATGGGCTGGCTCATTCCGACGTCGGCGACATAGCGGTAGTAGAGTTTCTTGCCTTTCATGTAGCCGTCGATCGGGGTCGTGGTTTCATAGAGCAGCGCCTTGTATTCCGCGGCCGTGAAATGGCGGCGGAGCTGTGCGGCGTAAGAGAGGCCCAGCGCTGCGACGCCCGAAACGTGGGGGCAGGCCATCGATGTGCCCTCCATGTATCCGTAACCCGTGTCGCTGACGTGGTAAGGCACGGTCGAGAGCACGCAGCCGATCTCGCCGCGACGGTGGTCGTCGTCGAAATATTCGTAGTAGTAGTCCTGGTCGCCTCCGGGACCCGCGATCGTGATGCCGGGACCGTAGTTGGTGTAGACAGCCGGAGAGTAGTCCGCCGCCGTCGCCGATACCGAGACGCACATCTCGGCGGCTCCCGGGTATCCGGCCATGGCGGCACCCTCGTTGCCGCCTGCGAAGATGGCCAGACCGCCCTCGATCGGACCGTTGGGCGAGCCGGCGTTGTGGATGAAATAGTCGAGCGCCTCCTTTTCGAGCGGGCACGCCTTGGCCCATGCCTCCTCGGTCTGGAAGCCGTCGGATCCCCAATCGTAGCTGTTGGCGGCTCCCGAGACGTAGCCCCAGCTGCACTGGAGGATGACGGCGCCGTTATCGGCCGCATACTTGATGGCCTTGATCGAAGCCAGCGAATTGCTGACCGCATTGCCCGAGAAAATCTGGCAGGACATGATCTTCACGCCCGGCTTCCGGGGCGTACCGCCCGCGATGGAGCCGATGCCCTCGCCATTGTCGTTCAGGGCGGCGATCACGCCCGCCACGTGCGTTCCGTGGCCCGTGTCGTTAACGTCGTCCCACGAGATGATGCCCTTGTCCTTGACGAAATTGTAGCCGTACCGGTCGCCCGCGTACCCGTTGCCGTCGTTGTCGTCGCGCGAGCGGTAAATCTCACCCTCGTTGGTCCACATGTTGTCCCGCAGGTCGGGGTGTTCGATAAAGACCCCCTCGTCGAGAACCGCCACGATGATCGACGGGTCGCCCGTCGAGCGCTTCCACGCCTCCTCGCACTGCACGTCGGCGCCGACGATCGACTTGGGCTCGTCCTGGAGGAACATGTCGCCTCGGTTGATCAGGTGCCACTGCATCGGCAGCAGAACGTCGTTGAACGGGTAACCGGCCGTTGCCGAGCGCGTGCTGCGCTGCATCGCGTCGAGCGCCGCCCGCGTCAGCGGCTTGACCCGCTGCCGGGTATTGTAGGCGCGCTGGATCGTGCGGTTGGGGCTGACGCACTGCACCTCGCCCAGGACCGCGAGCCGCTCGGCGACCTCCTCGACGGTGTACTCCTCGCTGAAGCCGACCCGGTACCAGAGGTGCAGCCCCGCTTCGCGCGTGCGCTCCTCGGTGCGTTTGTCCAAGGGGAAGACGCGCTCGATCTCGTATCCGCCTACCAGCTCCAGCACCTCGTCCACGGTGAAGATGCCCGAACGGGTCGCCGCTCCGCAGCGCGTGGCGATGCCGGCCTCGTCGAGCAGGTCGGCGACATGGGGTGCGAATTTGATCATCAGCTCGCCGGCCACGGGCTTCACCGGTTCCCCGTTCCCGGGCGTTTCCGGGTCGGGGGTCGGGAACGTTTCGGTCGAACAGGCGCCTGCGAGGAGCATCGCAAGGGCTAAAAACCCGGATAATATCTCTCTTTTCATCTTCTCTCTTATTTGGTATCGTCGGGCGTTTCATCCTCACCCTCTTCGACGTTGGGGTTTTTGAAGCCCTTGTAGAATTCGTAATAGTAGTTCATGTTGACCGGCTCGTTGTCGAATCCCGCCGATTTACCCGTCACGTCCTTGCCCTCCTGGTTGAAAGTCAGCGTGTATGGGTTCCACCAATCCAGCGCGGGGTGGTAGAGCAGCCAGTCGGGGAGTTTGCCCGTCAGGCGGTTGAGGTTGATGGCGAACCGCTTGGTGTGGGGCATCACCTTGGGTATGCCGATCAGTGCCGCCGGCAGCGTGTCGGCCGCCTGGATGTCCTCGGCGGTGTATTTCTCCCAGTCCTCCATCGTGGGCAGCGAGCCCTGGAGGTAGTTCACCGAAAGGACGAGCGTATCCAGGTCCCACTCGATCACCCGGCGCGGGAAGCCCTCCTCTTCGAACAGACCGCCGAAATTGGTTTTGACGGTATTGCTCAAGTCGTAGATGTTGCTGCGCTGGTTGGCGCCCATGTGCAGCACGCGCAGCTTCGGGAAATTCTCCTTGGTGATGACCTCGGGAATGCGTTGGAAATTGTTGCTTCCCAACTCCAGATATTCCAGGTTCTTTAGGTCGACGAAATCCTCGTGCAGCGAGGTCAGTCCGTAGCCCGAGATCGTCAGGCGCCGCAGTTGCGGGAGTTTGGTGATCGCATCGCCCGTGTCGAGGCTGTACTGGAACGAGTTGGTATTGCTGTAAAAGATCAACTCATCGGCAGCCGTGAGGTACTGCACCTCGAACGGAATGCCCTCCTTGGTTGAGAAGAGGAAGAAGCGGGCGTATTTCACGCGGCCGTTCTTCTCGGGCGTGTAGCCCTCCATGCCCTCTTCCCAGAGAATGACGTTGTCCCAGTTGTCCATCCGCTCGGAACTGTCCCACTCGTTCCACATGCCCAGCGAGCGGCCGATGCCCAACAGAGACACCGAGTCGCCGGCACGGGTGCCCACGTCGATCGGCTCGGCGGCCTCCTGCGTAACCTGGAGGTTGTCCTGACGGGCCAGTTCGACCGCGCTTTTGGGCTCGAAGACCACGTCGGCCACACGCGACATGGGAACCGAGTTGATGTTCCACTTGAAACGCACGGTCACCTCGCGCGGACGGATGCCGCGGTCGAACTCGACCTTGTAGGTGTCGTGTTTGAGCCACGGGGCGTTGTCCGGAATCCGCACATCGAAATCGACGTTGGTGCGGATCTTCACCTCGAACGAGCGCTCGTCCAGGGTTGCGTAGTTGGCCACGGAGACCTCCTTTTCGTCGAGCGAGATGGCGTAGTCGAAGCCCTCCTGGTCGATGGTGATCTCCTTGTTGTCCATTGTTTTCTGATTCTGGATGCGCACCACGCCCCGCCGCGGGGTGTCGGTCAGCGCCGAGTCGACCAATATCCGGCATTCGGCCGTACCGCGGCCGTTGGCCGGGGAGATGGTGATCCAGGGTTCGTTGGTCGTGGCGATCCAGTTCTCCGCGGAGGCGACCCTGACGTTGCGGATACCCCCTTCGGCGCCGATCCGGATGTCCTCACTGTCCAGCGAGAAAGTCACTTTCTTGTCTTCGTTGGAACACCCCGCAAAGGCCAGCGCGCAGAGGATGACCGCTATGTAGCTTCTGATTTTCATAGTCATGTCTCTAAATATTATTCCAGCATTTCATCGCAGTTGACGATGTTCTGCGTTTTGTCGTAAATGAGGTTGTAGACTCCGTTCTTCCAGTAGTAGCAGATGTTGGAGGCGTCGAACGTGATGTTGGGATTGTCGCTGATCTCCAGGTGGAAAATCAGGTAGGAGATCGTGTCGTCGATCTTCCGCAGGTCGTTCGAACCCAGGTAGAGGCCGCGCAGACCCGTGTGCTGGGCGATACCCGTCGGCCACTCCCGCAGACAGCGCTCGCCCTTGTCGTTGCGCTGACCCCGAAGCGCCAGCACCGTGAGACCCGCGCAGTTGAGCGGCTGTTTGGGGAATGCGCTGAAAGCGTTGTACGAGACGTCCAGTCCGTAGAGATAGGGCAGGTCCTCGGCCGTGAAATCGTCAGGCAGCTTCGAGAGCCGGTTGTAGGTCAAATCGAGCGAGACCAGCGAACTGGAGTTCTTGCCCTTGAACGAATCCTTGGGAATCTCGTCCACGTGGCAGCCGCGCAGGATGATGTAGGCGACCAGCGAGCCCGTATCCCCGAGGCATTTGGGGAATTTGGTGAGCGGGTTCGAGGCCAGCGTCAGGGTCTCGACCCGGATCCCCTTGAAATCGGAGGGGAAGCTCGCGATCCGGTTGTTCGACAGATCGACGCTGCCGATCATGTATTTGGTCTTGGCCGTGAAGATGTTGGGGAACTCGGTGAGTTTGTTGTAAGTAGCCGAGAATGACTCCACGTCGTCCATGACGCAGAACGAGCCGTTCTCCGTGGGGAAGCTCTCGATCAGGTTTTTGTCCAGGAAGAACTGAACCGGCGAGACTTCGCCCAGCGGATGCAGTTTGCTGATGCGGTTGCCCGTGAGGTCCAGAAGCCCCACTTTTTTCATGTTGCGGAACGATTCGGGGAGCTCCTCCAAGCTATTGTCCCGGCAGTAGAGAATCTGAATCTCCTCGCGGGCCGGACCCGTGGCTAGGCCGTTCATTCCGTTGTATATCTGCGTGGCGTCCCACTGCGAATTGTTGGAGATGTTCAGGGAGATAAGTTTGGGCAGCTTGGTCAGAGCCATCGGAAACTCTTTCATGTTCGGGCAGTTGTAGACCTCCACGTCGGTCAGGGCCGATAGCAGTGCCAAAGAGTCGGGCAGCGCCGTGATTTCGCTGTTGGCGATCGAAAGGAATTCGAGGTTCTGAAGCCGTCCGATCTCCAGGGGCAGCGACTTGAGCCCGTTGCAGAGCTTGCCGTGCACCGTGTCGTAGGGGCGTACGACTTTCTGGCGGCCCGTACCGGCTTCGAAGAGCTGCTGCTCGGTGTACCCCTGGTCGTAGAGCGAGGTGGCGGGGATGTGGATGTTGTGCTGGCGGAGCGCAAAGGCGCACGGTTCGGATAGCTGCGTGGGAGGATGGATCAGCGCCAGGAACTGCTTGTGGTACGCCATGCGGTTGCGCGTTCGCTCCGTGATGCTTTTGTCGGGCGAGAGCGAGGGGTCGTACTCCAGCAGGTTGCCGTCGTTGTGCGTACCGAGGTAGAGCTCGACCAGCTGCGTAAGCTTGCCGATCTGGGGTGAAAGGTGGCCGCGGAATCCGAAATCGCTGATCGAAATCTTCGCCACACGGCCGTTCGAGTGGAGCTCGACGCCCGGCTGCGAACCCCACAGGTCGGGGTCCTTGTTGAAATCCCAGTTCGAGCCCTCGGGGAAATTCTCGCCCGAATAGTACCAGTTGTCGCCGTCGAGCGATTTCCAAATCTCGTACAGGGCGTAGTAGTCCTGGATGTAGGCGTCGCTTTCGTAGAGCGTGATCTTGGCTTCGACCTCGGTGGTGCGGTTGTCCTGCACCTCGAAATCGGAGTTCTTGGGGCGGGTGTTGGTTTCAAGCAGGGTTTTGTCGCTGTCGTAGGTCTGGTAGTTGAGAATGCGGTATTCACCCGCCGGGAGCGAGAGCAGCGAGTCGCACTTGCTCGACGAGGTCTGGTAACCGTCGGTCTGGTCGTTGTCGTCGAAATGGATCGAGAACGTCATCGGCAGTCGCTCGAAGCGGGTCTGCTCGTTGGTGGTTTTGTTCTGGACGGTGATATTGATCGCGGCGATCTCGTCGAACGTATACTGCCGCTCCACGGCACGTGATTTGGGATGGTTGTCAACGTCTTTCGCGTCCTTGACCAACGTAAACTTTACCTTGCCGCGCGGGGTGGTGTTGACCGTCAGGTCGTGGGGCGTCAGGCCGCCGGCGACCACCGTCAGGCGGCTCGTGAGCGGCGCCCCGTTGTAGATCGGCTGGTCGTTGGCGTCGTAGAGCGTGAACGTGATGATCTCGTAGTCGCCCGTGAGCAGTTTGAGCTTCTCGCTGCGCAGACCGAACTCGGCCCACTCCTTGTCGGCGGCCGAAAGGGTAAGGGTCTGGGCGATGGTCATGTCCTGGTAGGAGAGCGTGATGCGCACCTTGCTCGCTTCGGCGAGGTAGTCGAGCTGGGGTTTCAGGGCCCGGGTATCTGCCTGGGCGACCGTCCGCTCGGGAGTCTCGTAGGAGGCCTCCTTGTACAATCGGAATTGAACGTATCCGTAGTCCAGATCGCGGTTGTCCACACCCTCGTCCTCGGAGCATCCCCCGAAGAGGAGCGATGAGACGATGGCGAAAGCCGCGATGACGGCGTATCTTATCGGTTTCATGGTTAAGACCTGCACTTTTATTCTCTGTTAGTTTTCGTCTGAATCGGGCCCCCGCCCCGAGGCGGGGGCTTTCGTTCGGTAATCGTGTCGCTTAAAAATTGGGAATGCAGTAAACGATGCACTTGGGTAACCAATTGCTGCCGAGGAACTGCACCATGCCGGTCTGTGCCTGATCGGCGGCGGGTTTCTGCATCGTGACTATAATCTGGGTTTCGCCCTGGGGTTCGTAGTCGAGCCACTCTGCACCGCTGTACGGCATGATCATGATCTGCTGGTAGGTGCCGGCGATCTCCAGCACGGGCTGGGTAGGCGTTGCGGAGGAGTATTTGAGCACGTACGGGACTATGTCCATACCCAGGTTTTCGATGAAATCATTCTGGAAATCGGGGTAGAGAGCGCCCATAACATCGATATTTTCGGCGGTAACCGCTTCGAGGGTGGCATTCTCCACCATATCGGGATAGGCGAAATCGACCGTGAACGCCTCTTCTCCGCCTCCGATCTGTGCATTGGGGTCGTAGATGCAGTAGACGAGTACGAAATCTCCCTCCGCGTTTTTAAAGACGATCGTAGCTTCGTTTTCTCCGTCGGGACCCGGGGTGGCGTTCTTGTCGGGGTCCATTTTGATGACTACGCCCTGTGCGGAATTTTCGACCGTGATCCAGCAGTCGGTCTTGTCCAATTCGCTGTCGTAGGGACCGTCGAATCCGTAGACGGCGTAATCCGTGTAGGGAGTTTCGAATGTCAGGAAAGACTCTTCCCACGACCAGTCTTTGGTGTAGGTGAGTTTGTAGGCCGCGGGAATGCTTGCCCAACTGTCCATCCAGGGCCAATCGTTCCGGCTCAGCTTCTTCAACTCGGCACCCACCTCGGTCATGGCTTTGGGGTTGACGGCCGCGATGACGCCGGCCGGTGCCGCCTGGTTGAGCGTGGCGAAAACATAGGGCTGGTACTCGGGTTTGATCGCATCGTAAGACGACGTGAAGAGCTGGGTGTCGGGATCGGTGATCCCGGCGGCCAGCGAGGCGGGCAGCGCCAGCAGTTCGGCCGAGCGGGCGTCGCCCGTGTTGGCGGCTGCGGTGACGGTGAAATTGCGGGTCTGAATCACCTCGCCGGAGGCGGTGTCCCACGCCTGTTCGTCGATCGTGACCCAGTCGGTCTCTTCAGGAGAGCCGTAATAGCTGCCGTTCTCGTTGACGACCACGAAGAATTTGGAACCCCGGATGCTGCTGATGTTGCCGAAAGCGCCGCCGTCGTTCCAGCTGCTGTTGCCCTCGTTGTAGAACTGGCCCTTGCCATTGAATTCGAGCGGCGTGTCTTTCGAGATGCGGTCGATCACCAGCCGGTTGCGGCAGGCGGGGATCGTGACTTTGTAGGTATAGGTTGCTTCGGGATTGTTGCGGTCGCAGAAGACGATCTTGCCCTCGTTGTCGCCGTCGAGCGGGTATTTGGTCACGTCGCCCTTGAGCAGAATCTCGACCTGCGTGCCTGCGCCGCCCGAGGAGACGGCCATGTCGGCGATCCACTCCGATTTCTCGGCCAGACGCCAGTCGAAATTGCCCGTTAGGAGGATCGGAAGCATGAAGCCGCTGCGGCCTTCGGGCCAAAGGAGGTCGATCGAAGCTGCGTTGTCGGTGTTGTAGCTGTACGACAGCGGGTTCTCCTCCTCGCTGCTATTGGGATTGTAGGCGAAATCGCCGTTCTTATCCAGCAGGCAGGTGTAGAGGCCGAATGTCCGCTCGACGGTGCCGCGCGTGATGGTGGCGATGACGCGCGACTGACCGCCCATCGTCATCGTGACCTCGCACGAGCGCGTCTGGTCGAACTCCTCCATATCCGAGACGCCGATTACGATCTGGGCCTTGCCGGCGCTGCCCTGCAAGCGGTAGGTCTGCTGCGAACCGTCCTGAATCCAGAACCACGTGGCCACATCGGCCGTGGTGGGAATGCGTACCTCCCAGTTCTGGTTGGGTTCGATCTCGATGGTATAGGTGCCGCCGGCGGGGATCGTCGGTGTGACGGCCTGGGGAAAATTGGGCTCCGGGAGCTTGGTGGTCTCGTCCGAATCGGAACACGAGGATGCCACGAGACAGGCTCCTGCGAGCCATGCCGCTGCAAGGTATAAAATGTGCCTTTTCATATCTGTATCGTTTTTGTTGTTGCGTATTCGTTACATGCCCTCTTCGCGCTGGAGTCGATCGGCCTCTTCGTCGCTGACCCACTCCATGATGTTGTAGAAATGGCCGACGGTGCCGACCGTGACGCCCACTTTCTCGACGTAGACGTGAATCCACAGTTCGGCGAACCGCTCGCACGAACTGAAACGGGAGATGTAGTTGGGGCTGCGCGAGACGAGGATGCGGTCGTCGCCCAGAATCTGACCGAAGACCGAGGTTTCGTCGGCCAATACCTGCCCCTCGTCCATCGTGATGTAGGGTTCGGCCGGGTCGGAGGTCTCCAGGCGGATGGAGATGTCGTAACCCGTGAAGAGCCAGTTCCTGAGGATGATCGTGTTCTCTTCGGCGGGGTGTTTCTCGGTGCGGATCAGGCGCTGGATGCTGGTGTTCTCGACGCCCGGATAGTCGTTCAGGAACAGGGAGGTCACCACGCACCAGCCCGTGAAATCGTCGAGGTTGTACGTGCAGCTCTTGAGCATCCGGACGTGGGTTTCGTCCTCGTAGAGATCCGACTTGACCTGTTCGGGCATTATCAGCCGGAGCGAAAAGTTCGCCGTATCGGCCGGCTCCAAGTTTTCGAAGATCCCGCGAACCCGCACCTCGGTGGCGCGCTTGCCGGCCGGGATGGTGATCGTATTCGACAGAAGCCGGTAGTGCACCCCCTCGATGGCCCGGACCTGCCCCTTGGAGGGTTTCATCGGGCGTTCGACGATCTCCACGGCGAACGTACGGTCGTAGCCGCACGCCGTGGTGGCGGCGACCGGAACGGAGAAATAGTCCTGATTCTCGAGCACCATGTTGAGCGATACGGTGTCGGTGAACTGGACGTATTCCGCATCGGAGTAGGTCTTGTATTTCTCCTTGCAGCCCGTAGTGAATGCCGCCAGGAGGCCCGTCGCAAACAATAGCGTTGTAATTCGTTTCATTATCTATCGTTATTTCGTTCTACTGTCAGTTGCTTTCGTTGGGTGTGACCTCGGAGCCCGGGGCTTCCAGTTCGTTCTGGGGAATGGGCCAGACGAAGAGCGGATTGTCGTACCGGATTTTCAGTTTGCTGCCCTCCTCGAGCGCCAGGGTCTGCTGCTTGCGCTCGAAACTGTACCCGTTGTTCAGATCGGCATACTGCTTGCCCCAGCGTTTGAGGTCCTGGAGACGGAAGCCCTCCATGTAGAGTTCGCGCACGCGCTCGTTGGAAATCTCCCGGAGCCAGTTCTTCTCCGTCACGTTGAGCGTGCCGCCCGAGGCGTACCGCTTCTGGCGCAGGGCCGTGAGGTCCTTGCTGGCGGCGTTGTAGTCGGGGTTCGCGCGGCGGCAGTACGCCTCGGCGCGGATCAGGTACTGCTCGGCCAGGCGGAACGGCTTGGGCATCGACCTGTGCATCATTGTGGTGGGGCTGATGGCGATCAGGTTGCGGTTGCCCCAGTATTTGACCAGCAGCGGCCATTTCAGCCCGTTTTCGTAGCCGATCACGATGCCGTCGTCCTCATCGGCGAAATAGCTCGCCCGGCGCACGTCGTTGTCGTCGTAGAGGTCCAGCACCCACTGGGCCGCCACGTAGTTGGGGTAGTAGTAAGTGAAATCGCGGCGGAAGCCCAGAAACTGGTCGCCCAGCGCGCCGCCGGCGGAGGTCGAGGTGAAACCGATGCGCCAGATCACCTCGGGGCTCTGGTCGTAGGCCCACATGTAGTCGAACCAGGTCGCACCGTCGGGTGCCGTTTCGCGGACCGAGGCCAGGCTGAAGATGTTTTTCTTGTCGTCGATCAGTTTCGAGGCGTACTCGATGGCCGTGTCCCAATCCTGCATGTAGAGCGCCACGCGGGCGCGCAGGGCCTGGGCGGCTGCGGCCGTGATGTAGTCGGAGGTGCTTTCGTTGTCCTCGTCCTCGTCCGAAAGGCGCTCCTCGGCCCGCTTCAGGTCGTCGAGCACGAACCGGTAGGAGTCCTCGAGCGAGGCGCGGATCATGCGCTCTTTTTCGAAATACTTGGTGCGGAGCACCACACCGGGGTCCGTGGCGGCCGTAGCCGGATCGTAGGCCTTGCAATAGCACTTGATGAGCTCCGAGTAGCAGAGCGCGCGGATGGCGTAGACCTGGCCCGTATACTCCTCCAGGTCGTCCAGCCGGTCGTCGTCGGTCTCTGCGGCGATGACCCGGTCGATCCGGTCGAGGTAGAAATTGCAATTGCCGATCACGCCGTAGAGCGAGCCGTAGACCGCTTCGAGGTAGGCGTCGGTCGAGCGGACGTTCCAGAGCCAGAAATCGCCGTAGTCGTTGTTGCTGCCCTGGACGCCATAGGCCAGATCGCATTGCAGGTCCGGCAGGATCGTCAGGTCGCCGCTGTACAGCGCCTCGTTCTTCAGGCTGGAATAGATGCCGATCAGGTGCTGTTCCGCATCCTTGTAGGTCTGCATGGCTTCTCCCTCGGGAATCGACTGTCCGGGGTATTTCTCCAGACACGACGCCGTGCCGAGAAGCACCGCCAGCGACATAAGGTAAATCGTTATCTTGTGTAATGTGATTTTCATGGTTCGCTCATTAGAATGTTAAATCGAGGCCGAAAGTGTATTGACGCGCCATGGGGTATTGAGCCACGTAGATGTTGCTCGTGTTCTCGGGGTCGAGACCCGAGAAATTGGTGAAAGTCAAGAGATTCTGGGCCTGTGCGTAGATCCGCAGTCCGCTGATGAAGCGCGTTTTGCGCAGCCATTCGCGCGGGAAAGAGTAACTCAGCGAGAGGTTTTTCAGGCGCAGGAACGAAGCGTCCTCCAACAGGCGGCTGTCGAATTCGGTGTAGACGCCGTGACGCGGAATGTCGGTCTGCTGTCCGGGCTCTTTCCAGCGGTTGAGCAGGCGCTTGGACTGGTTGTACGAAGCGAAACGGCCGTTCGACTCGCTGAAATAGCGGTCGTTATTGATCATGTAGCGGCCGGCCATCCAACTGAACTGGGCCGAGAGCGTAAGCCCTTTCCAGTCGAGGGTCGTCCCGAAACCGCCGGTCCACGGCGCAAACTGGCTCTTGCCGGTCATGACCTTGTCCTCGTCCTTGAGCACGTTGGTCAGCTTGCCGTCCTTGGTGTACCAGAGCGCATCGCCGTTGGCGGGGTTGACGCCGGCGAAACGGTTGAGGTAGAACTCGCCCGAGTCGTGGCCCACGACCAGTTTCTTGTTCGTGTTGCTCATCTCATACTCCGTAGCGCCGTCGAACAACTCGATAATCTTGTTCTTGTTGTAGGAGACGTTGGCGTTGAGCAGCCACGTAAAGTCGCGGCCGGCGACCACGGTACCCGAGAGGCTTAGCTCGACGCCGCGGTTGAGCATCGTGCCGACGTTCTCCCAGCGCGAACCGAAGCCGTTGTCGGCGTAGTTCTGCGGTACGAGCATCAGCATGTCGGTGGTTTTCTTGTTGTAGAACTCCGCGTCGACGTTCAGACGGTTCCAGAAACCCAGGTGCAGGGCCACGTTCGTGGTCCAGGGTTTCTCCCAGCGCAGGTTCTCGTTGCCCTGCTGGCTGGGGGCCACGCCGGCCTGGCCCATGTAGTCGGGGCCGCCGCTCACGAGGGCCAGGTGGTCGTAGTTGGGGATCTCGGAGTTACCCGACGTACCGGTCGAAACAGCCAGCTGGGCGGTGGTGAGCCACCGGCGGGAGTCCTCCATGAACCGTTCGTTGCGCAGGTTCCACATGAACCCCACCGACCAGAAGCCGGCCCAGCGGTTGCCGCTGCCGAAACGCGACGAACCGTCGGCGCGCAGCGAGAAATCGGCGTAGTAGCGATCGGCGTAGTTGTACTCGCCGCGGCCGAAGAACGAGACGAATCCGTAGTCGTTGTCGGTCGTGTCGTTCCAGCTGGTGGCGCGCGTACCCGTCGAGAGCGAGGTCAGCTTGTCGCTGCTCTGGCCACGCGTGGTGATGCTGAAATCCTCGTAGTGGCGGTCGATACCCTCCTGGCCGACCAGGAAATTGAACGAATGGCGCTCGCCTGCCATGAAACGGTAGTTGATGGTGTTGGTGACCGAGAGGGTCATGTTGTCGTTCGTGTTGCGCGAGGCCGAGCCGTCCGAGAGGTTGGGGCCGTATTCGGGATAGGAGACGCCGAATCCGGTCGTGTGGGAGTAGTTGACGTTGAACTGCGACCGGATCGAGAGGCCCTCGATGGGGGTCGCTTCGGCGAAAACGGTCGAAATGACCTTGTATCTCTTATAGGTGATGGGGTTCTTGGCGATGCACTCCAGGGGGTTCTGTCCACGTCCTGCGGGCCAGCTGCCGTCGTCGATCGAGGCCAGCGTCCCGTCCGGACGGTAGGGATTCCAGTAGGGCATCATCAACTGCGCGGCGGAGATCGGAGCGACGATCGACGGGACGCCGTCGTCGGCCTGCTGGATGTCCTGGTAGTTGAGCATCGTGTTGGTGCCCAGGCGCAGCCAGCGTGCGGCCTGCTGTTCGAGGTTCACGCGCAGCGAGTAGCGTTTGAAGCCCGAAGCGACGGCCGTACCCTCCTGGTTGTAGTAGCCGCCAGAGACGTAATAAGAGGTCTTTTCGTTGGCGCCCGAAACCGAGAGCTCGTAGTTTTGCAGCAAGGCTGCGTCGTTGAAGACCTCTTCGAGCCAGTTGACGTCGGTTTTGCGGAGGAAATCGTAGTCCTTGCCCTCGGTCAGACCGATCTCCTGCTCGTACTGGATTCGCTCGGGGGTGTTCATGATGTTCCAGTTGTTGCGGGCGATCTGTGAGATGCCGACCTGCATGCGGTAGCTGATCGTCGGACGGTCGGCCATGCGGCCGCGCTTGGTGGTGATGACGATCACGCCGTTTGCCGCGCGCGCACCGTAGATCGAGGTGGCCGAGGCGTCTTTCAGCACCGAATAGCTCTCGATGTCGGAGGGCGGGACGGCGTTGAAATCGCTGCTGGTGATGGCGATACCGTCGAGGATGTAGAGCGGTTCGATGCCCGAGTTGATCGAGTTGTTGCCGCGGATGGTCATGACGGAAGCCTTGCTCGGGTCGCCCGAATCGTTGAGGACCGTCAGACCCGGCACCTGACCCTGCATGGCCTGGTCGAAGGCCGCTGTGGGGGTGTTTTCGATCTTTTCGCCCTTGAGGGTCGAGACCGATCCGGCGATGGTGCCCTTGCGGCGGACGCCGTAGGCGATGACCACCACGTCGTCGAGCGCCTGGGCGTCGGGCTGCATTTCGAGGTTGAATGTCACTTTCGGCGCTCCGGCCGGAACCGTGAACTCGGCCGTTTGGTAGCCGAGGTAGGTGTAAGTCAGCCGGGTCCCTGCGGGGACGGCGATCGAGTAGGTTCCGTCAGCCAGGGAGCTCACGCCGCTCGCGGCTCCCGAGATCACGTTGACCCCGATCAGCGGCTGCTTGTCATCGGCAGAAGTGATGACGCCGCTAACGGTAACATTTCCCCCCCCCTGGGCTGCCGAGGCACCCGGTAGGAAACAGAGGAAAAGTACGAGAATGTTGAGTAGAATTTTTGTTTTTTGCATAAGGAAATAAACTTTCTTACGCAACAAAGAAAAAGATTAAAAATGAATTTGCCAAATATTCAAATGAACAAGACTGTAACCTGAATCTGGCTTTTGCTGCATGATTTTCGTTTCAACGAGCCTTTTAGCGTATGTAAGTTATTTTATTTCAATATTTTAATTCTATGTTGCAATTTGTTACAACCGATTTCAGTCAAATTCGAATCGATTATACAAATTTGAATCAATAACAAACCATTTATTCAATTTTGAGAAAACTCCGCTGTTGTCGTTTGCTCGGTTCATTTCGGATTACACAGAAAAAAGAGATGCAGACCCGGAGCGGAAATCGATATATTAAATATTTTTATAATATTTTCCGATTCTTCGAAGCGCATTTAAGAACGGAAAAAAAGATGCTTTTTGTTTTTATTTCAGGCTTCTTATCTGCGAATTTTGCAGCGAAAATTACAATTCAGCGCTTGCCGGAACGGGACCGCACGGTGAACTTGCGTGTCCCGAACGGGGTATTTTGCGGCAAAATCGGTCTGTAAACCGCCGTTTGCTATCGATATGATGTTAAAACATGTATTTAAGTTATAAACTGTAATTGAAATTTGGTGCTTACATTTTAAAACATAATCTCGGCGGGTTGGATTCTTCTTCCTGGAATAAGTGCGGTGACCTGCCGGAACCGGGCGGATTTGGAACCTGTCCAAAAAATACATAACTTTGAAAGGAGGCGGCAGAACGACACATCAACCTTAAATAAATATCCTATGAAGATTCAACTGTTCAAGGTCAGGATCGACGATGAATTCTGCAAAAAGGATCAGGAAGCGGTCAACCGCTTCTTCGGGCGCGTGGAGGTCCTCAGGATGGAACAGCAATTTCTTGCGGAGGACCGGTGCTGGTCTGTGCTGTTGGTATACGAGCCTGGACAGCAGGCAGACAAGAGTACGGAAATTGAAACCGAAACAGTCGATTCGCTTTCGGAATCCGAACAAGACGTCTACGAAGCGCTTAGGACCTGGCGCAATGAAAAAGCCAGGGAGCTTCAGGTGCCGCCCTATTATATCGCCAACAACAAGGAGTTGATGCGAATAGTCAAAGCGCAAATCAATGTTCCCGACGAACTTTTGGAAATCAAAGGATTCGGTCTCAAAAAAGTGGAAGCCTACGGCGAAGAGATCGTCGCTTTGCTCGATTCGGTCGCAACGCCCTGAAAAACACCTGTCCGGCAAGCGGTTTATCCGGTGCAAAGAAAAAGCCTGGCTTTCAAAGCCAGGCTTTTTTCTTCGGTGCCCAGGACAAGACTCGAACTTGCACGAACGTAATTGTTCACTACCCCCTCAAAGTAGCGTGTCTACCAATTTCACCACCTGGGCCTCGCACTCCCGGACCGGAGTTCGGGAGTGCAAATATAGGCACTATTTTGTTTTTAGCAAAATTTTCGGCCGAAAAAAGCTGAAATTTCCGGCTCGAAAAGGCGCGTTCAGGCAAAAGGGCTTACGCGGGTCGGGCAGCGGCGGCGCCCGGATGCACTGCCTCTCACGCTTCGGGCGCTATTTCAGCGTCATCTCATCGATCAGATACCCCGCGCCGCCGATGCGGTCGATCACCAGCAGCACGTAGCGGATGTCCACGGCGATGTTGCGGCAGATGGCCGGATCGAAAGCGATGTCGCTCATCGTCGAACGCCACGTGCGGTCGAAATTGATGCCCACCAGTTCGCCCCGGGCGTTGAGAATCGGCGAACCGGAGTTGCCGCCCGTGGTGTGGTTGGTCGCCAGGAAGCAGACCGGAACGGTCCGGCGGCCGTCCACCTCCGTGGCCCATCGGCCGTAGTCCCTTTTGGCGTGGAGGTCGCGCAGCGACTGCGGGATGTCGTAGTCGTAGATCGCGGGGTTGTCCTTGGCGATGATTCCGTCGATGGTGGTGAGCGGCTTGTGGTACTCGCCGTCGGCGTATTCATACCCGGCCACGGAGCCGTAGGCCACGCGCAGGGTGAGGTTGGCGTCGGGGAAGAATGCGCGGCCGGTGTCCCACTCGCGCAGCCCTTTTATATAGGTAGTGTAGAGTTCGTTCAGGCGACGGCTGGTCGGGTTGCGCAGCGACCGGGTGCCCAGCAGCCACTCGATGTGCTGCTGCATGCGGTCGGTCTGGCCTCGCAGCCTGCTCATGGCGGTCGTGTCGGCACCCTCCCAGACACAGCCGAAAAGTTCCTCGGCAAAGGCTTCGGGCGAGCCGGTCCGGGCTACGCCGTCGAGGAAACAGGGTATCTGGAATTGGGCCGGGCAGCGGTCGGCGTACTGGCGGAAAGCGTAGCGGAAGAGCTCCCGTTCGGTGGGTCCGCGCAGGGCGAACACCTGCTCGGCACGCTCCTCGGCCGTGTATTTGGCAGGGAGCGTCTCGAGCGTTTCGCGGGTGATCTCGCGGGCGAAATAGGGGTCCGCGATGCGGGCATACTCCGCTTTGAGCTGTTCCACAACGTCGCGGTAGGCTGGTTTGTCCGCGGCCCACGCCGCGAACGCCTCCTCGTAGGCGCGTTTGGCCGCGACGGTCCCCAGCTTCTCGATGCCCAGCACCTCGCCCTGCCATTTCTTCCAGGCGTTGGCAATCGAAGCGTGGCGGGCGGCGTAGAAGATTCGCAGGGCGGGGTCCGTGGCCTGCGCCGCGGAGATAATATCCAGCCGTCCGGTGCGTATCATGATCTTGGCCGGGTCGGAGCGCTCGGCGATGTAGGAGACGGCGTCCGAGAGGATGTACTCCTGGGTGTTGCCCGGGAAACCGTAGATCATCGTGAAATCGCCCTCCCGAACCCCTTTGGTCGAGATCGTAAAGTGCTTCTTCGGTCGGTAGGGCACGTTCTCGGGGGAGTAGGCCGCCGGGCGGTTCTCTTTCGAGGCGTAGATGCGGAAGAGCGAGAAATCGCCCGTATGGCGGGGCCAGATCCAGTTATCGGTGTCGCCCCCGAACTTGCCGATCGACGAGGGCGGCGCGGCTACCAGGCGTACGTCGTCGAACTGCTCGTAGACGAAGAGAAAGTGCTGGTTGCCGTAGTACATTTGCTCGACGGTCGCCTTGTAGCCCGTGCCTTCGGCTTCGGCCCGTTGTATGATCGCGGCCGGGGTTTCGCCCGCGGCGATGCGGTCGGTCACCTCCTCCATGCGCTTCAAAAAGCGGACGTTGAGCTTCTCGTTCGGTAGCTCCTCGGCCCGCGAGCGAGCCCAGAAGCCGTGCGTGAGGTAGTCGTGCTCGACTGAGGAGTGCGCTTGGATGGCGTCGTAGCCGCAGTGGTGGTTGGTCAGGAGCAGCCCCTCCGGGGAGATCAGCTCCCCGGTGCAGCCGCCGTCGAAGAGGACCACGGCGTCTTTCATCGAGGCCCGGTTGATGGAGTAAATGTCTTCGGCCGTCAGGCGAAAACCTTTCGAGCGCATGTCTTCGATGCGTTCGGAGATGAGGCTCGGAAGCCACATGCCCTCGTCGGCCCGGGCGGGCAGCGCGGCGAGAAGGATCACGAGGATCGGGAGGATTCGTTTCATTCAGGCAAGGAATTTTTCGAGTTCGACATAGACTTTCTGGATCGGCAGCCCCATCACGTTGTAGAACGAGCCGTCGATGCGCTCGATGGCGGCATAGCCGATCCACTCCTGGATACCGTAGGCCCCGGCCTTGTCGTAGGGTCGGAATGCGTCGAGGTAGTAGGCGATCTCTTCATCGGTGAGTGGGCGGAACCAGACGCCCGACTCGGCCGAAAACGTATGCATCCGTTCGGCCGAGCGGAGCGTAACGCCCGTGACCACCGTATGACGGCGTCCAGACAGGCGGCCGAGCATCCGCACGGCATCTTCCCGGTCGCGGGGTTTGCCGAGCACCTCGCCGTCGAGCACCACCACCGTATCGGCCGTGAGCAGTATCTCGTTGGGAGTCAACGGGGCGGGGTAGGCTTCGCTCTTGAGCTGCGCCAGAAAGAGGGGCACCTTGGCGGCCGCCAGCGTCGGGGGATAGTGCTCCTCCACGTCGTACTTGTCGATCAGCCGGTAGGCCAGGCCGCATTGGTCGAGGAGTTGCTGCCGCCTCGGTGAACGGGAGGCCAGCAGCAGGCGGTAATCCTTGAGTTTGTCTTTGAGTATCATGGGTTTGGGGTGTTTGTCGTTACCGAATGTCGAAATCGAGCAGCTTGCAGCCCCCGAGGGTGGCGCGCAGGTTGTCGCCCGGGTGGACCGCATCGGCCCCTGCGGGGGTTCCGGTGTAGAGGAGGTCGCCCGTGCGGAGGGTCATGTAGCGCGAGACGCAGGCGATCAGCCTATCGATGCCGAAGCGCATCCGCGAGGTGTCGCCCCGCTGGCGGAGCGCTCCGTTCACCTCCAGCGCGAACTCCAGCCGCTGCACGTCGCCTCCCAGTTCGGCGAGCGGGATGAACGCGGGCGAGAGGGCCGCCGCGTGGTCGAACGCCCTGGCGCGCTCCCACGGCAGCCCCCTGTCGATGGCTTCGCGCAGCAGGTCGCGGGCCGTGAAACCGATGCCCAGCCCCACCGAGCCGTAATAGCGGTGCGCGAAACGCTCCGAGACGGCGCGTCCCACGCGATCGATCCGCACGACCAGTTCGCATCCGGCCTCCACCTCGTGCGTGAACGCCGGAATGTAGAACGGGTCGTTGTTTCGGAGCAGCGCCGTGTCGGGCCTCAGAAAGAAAAGCGGTTCGTCGGACTCCGTGTCGGTATAGTTGCGGTCTATGCAGATTATCTTCATCTTTTTCGATTTCAAAGGGCGCCTTTCGCCCCCTGCGGCATCGCTGTCCGTCCCGTGTTCGGTTTCAGAAAACGGGCGGTAAGGTAGCGGCGGACGGGAACGTCGTAGAGTTTGAGGCAGATCCAGGCCAGCGCGATGCTGCCGACGACCACGCCTGCGGCCCCTGGCAATGATTCGCGGAACGTGAGGCCGTGGGTCTTGACCCAGCCGTAATAGAGGTAGATGAACGGGTAGTGCACCATGTAGAGCGGATAGGAGATTTCGCCCAGGAACTTGCAGAGGGCGGTCGTGTATTTGTCGGTGCTGCGCCCCGAAGCCCCGAGGTAAACGATAGCCGGGAAGAGCAGAACGATGCAGAGCGTATCGTAGAGGCCGTTCATCCAGAGGTGCCGTGCACCGCCGATACGCGGCACGGCGAGCAGGGCGACCACCGCCAGCGAGCAAAGCCAGAAAGCGCCCCGGATACGAGCCGGCCGGAAGAGGCGGAAGAGCAGCAATCCGGTCGAAAACGAGAAGAGCAGCCGGAGCGATCCGCCGGTGAACTCCATCCCCGTGAGCGAATAACCCACGCAGACGTCGCCCAGCGGGCCGGCGACGGCATGAACCGCCAGGGCGCATCCGGCGCCGACGACCAGAGCGGCCAGAGCCCCGGTGCCGAGCCGGCGGATCACAAGGGCATAGAGCACGTTGCCGATATACTCGAAAAAGAGCGACCAGCTGGGGCCGTTGAGCGGGTACATCTCGCCCAAACCGCGTATTTCGCTGCCGGGCGTGGCCGGGATCAGCAGGGCTCCGAGCAGCGTGGCGGCGAGCAGCGCCCCGACACTCACCCGCGACACGTCCCAGACCGGGCAATCTTGGAAATAGAAGACCGCGGCTCCGATCACCGCTCCCATTACTACCATCGGATGCAGGCGGATCAGACGCCGCTTGAGGAACTGCCACGCCGTGAGGCGGCCCCAACGGTCGTCGTAGGCGTACCCGATGACGAATCCCGAGAGGATGAAGAAGAAATCGACCGCCAGGTAGCCGTGGTTGATGCGCTGGTCGAGGTGGCTGGTGGCGAAAGCTTCGAAGAGGTGGAAACAGACGACCATGAGGGCCGCCACGCCGCGCAGGCCGTCGAGCAGTTCGTAGTGGGGTTTGGTATCGGCAAAGGCTGCCATCGATAAGGAGGGTAATTTTTATTTCTTCATTTTTAATTTTTCATTGCAGAGGAAACGATACATTTCCGCTGCGAAGCGTTCGCTGGCGCCCGGACCGCCGATCGTCGTGCGCAGCTGGTCGAAATCGCGCAGCATCCGTTCGCGCTTCTCTCCGCCCCGGACGATGGCCCGCAGCTCCCGCTCTGCCCGCTCGACCGAGAGGTCCGACTGGATGATCTCCGCAACGGCTTCGCGTCCGAGGTTGAGGTTCACAAGCGACACCCAGGGTACTTTCAGTACGTAGGGCTGCAACTTGACCTGGAACCACAGCGTGCGGTAGACCACCACCTCGGGAATGCCCAGCAGGGCCGTTTCGAGCGTCGCCGTACCGGAGGTCACCACGGCGGCTTCGGCTGCGGCCAGCGTTTCGTAGGTCTCGTTGGAGACGTACCGGATGTCGCTCCCCGCGAGGTACCGGTCGTAGAGGGCGCGGTCGAGCCACGGAACCCCCGTCACGACGAACTGGCGGTCGGGGAAGCGCTGCGAGAGGAGGACCATCAGCGGCAGGTTGTCGCGGATCTCCCCGCGGCGGCTGCCGGCCAAAAGGGCGATGATCGGGCGGTCGTCCAGCGAGTGCCTGCGGCGGAACTCCTCCGCCGTGGGAAGTGTCGTCCGGCGCGCCTCGATGGCGTCCACCAAAGGGTTGCCCTCGAAAACGGGCGCGATGCCTTTCGAAGCGAAATATTCGCGCTCGAACGGGAAGATGATGTAGAGGCGGTCCACATAGCGGCGGATGGCTTTTATGCGCCATTCGCGCCAGGCCCAGACTTTGGGCGCAATGTAGTAGAGGGTGCGAATGCCCCGTTCCCTGGCCCACCGGGCCATCTTCATGTTGAATCCCGGGTAGTCGACAAGGATCAGCGCATCGGGGGCGAACGCCTCGACGTCGGAGCGGCACTCGCGCATCTGGCGGCGGATGGTGCGGAGGTTTTTCACCACCTGCACGATGCCGAAAAACGAGGTTTCGCGGTAGTGCTTCGAAAGGTTGGCCGCTCCGCCCGCGGCCGCCATGCGGTCGCCGCCCCAGAAACGGAATTCCGCCTGTGGATCGGCTCTCTTCAGCCCCCGGATCAGGTTGGCGCCGTGCAGGTCGCCCGAGGGTTCGCCGGCGATGAGGTAGTATTTCATAACTGGAACATTTCTATGTTATTTCTTCGTTTTGCACCACTTGCCGCCGTACTCGCGGCCTATGGCCGCGTTTACAATGCTGACCCCACCCCAAACCCCTCCCTCGGGAGGGGCTTGTCGCACGCGACCAAAATACTATTGCTTTCACCTCTCCAGCAGGTCTGGCCGCAGGCGGCGGGTGCGCTCCAGCGCCTGTTCGTCCTGCCACGCTTCGATGCGGGCGAAATTGCCCGAGAGCAGCACCTCGGGGACCCGCCAGCCGCGGAACTCCGCGGGCCGTGTGTAGGCCGGAGGCGCCAAGAGGTTGTCCTGGAACGAATCGGTGAGGGCCGAGGCCTCGTCCCCGATGGCGCCGGGGATGATCCTCACCACCGAGTCGGCGATGATGCAGGCCGCCAGTTCACCCCCCGTCAGCACGTAGTCGCCGATTGAGATTTCGCGCGTTATGAGGTGTTCGCGGATGCGGTGGTCGATGCCCTTGTAATGGCCGCAGAGGATGATGATATTTTCGAGCGTGGAGAGGCGGTTGGCCTCGTGCTGGTCGTAGCGAATGCCGTCGGGCGAAGTGTAGATCACCTCGTCGTAGGTACGCTCCCGCTGGAGCTTCTCGACCAGTTCGAATACCGGTTCGCACTTGAGGACCATGCCCGCTTCGCCTCCGAACGGATAGTCGTCGGTGGTCTTGCGCCGATCGTGGGCGTAGTCGTGGAGGTTGTGGACGACGATTTCGACCAGCCCTTTCTCCTGCGCCCGTTTAAGAATGGACTCGTTCAGGGGCGAGGCGACCAGTTCGGGAACGACCGTTAGGATGTCAATGCGCATACGCTTAATAGAATTCACAATTCAGGATTTACCGAAGCGGAAGATGATGTCCTTGGACGAATGGTCGGTCAGCGGCACCTCGCGTCCGCGGTCGAGCGTGTAGCCCCGGTAGCCCATCCGGGTGAAGAGCTCGACGATCTGCGGCCGGTTCGCGCCGCCCGTCTCGACGAGCACCGTGGGGCGGAACTTTTCCAGGAGGGATTTCATTTCGCCGAGCACCACGACCTCGTAGCCCTCGATGTCGCACTTGATGAAATCGAGCCGTTCCAGCCCGGCGAACAGTTCGCTGCCCCGCCGCATCTGCGCCATGAACTCCATCCCCGCGGCCTCTCCTGCCTCGTTTACGAAATTCTGCCCCGTGCCGAAATAGCCCGTCTGACGGGCCGAGTTGTTGGCCATGCGGATCTCCCGATTCTCCGTGCCCAGGGCATAGGGGAGGATTTCGACGTTGCGGCAGCGGCGCAGGTTGCGGCGCAGGACATGGAGGATCGGCGGCACCGGCTCCACGGCATAGACCTTTCCCGCGGGTCCTGCGAGCCGCGAGAGCGTGCGGGCGTAGTAGCCCAGGTTGGCGCCGATGTCGACGACCGTATCGCCGGCCCTGACCAGAGCGGGCAGGTGGTAGACATACTCCGTGGCGGGAGCGCAGCGGCCGATACCGAGCCGTTGCCAGAGGAAAAACATCCGGCTGACGGCGCGCAAATACCCCTCGAGCGGCAGCGTCCGGTAGAGCAGTTTGTGAATCAGCGTGCTTATCAATTTTTAATTCTTAATTTTTAATTCTTAATTCGGATCGACCTCCCGGTTGAGCACCTCGACCACAAAGGGATTGTAGAGCAACTCGTGCCCGATGGTCGACTCGGGGCCGTGGCCGGGGTAGATGCGCACCTCCTCGCCCAGCGGGAGGAGCCGGTCGAGGATCGAGCGCATGATCCACGAGTAGTCGCCTCCGGGCAGGTCCGTGCGGCCGATCGACTCGCGGAAGAGCGTGTCGCCCGTGAAGAGCGCTTTCGACGCGGGATCGTAGAGCGCGACGTGGCCCGGGGTGTGGCCCGGGGTGGGAATGACTTTGAGGGTCGTCGTTCCGAAACGAATTTCGGGGGTCGCGTCCAGGTCGATCTCCGCCCGGGGCATGGCACCGATCTTCACGCCGAACACCGAGCCGCTCGTCGAGGCGTTATCAAGCAGGAATTGGTCTTTCGACGAGAGCGCGAACGGAATGCCGTAGCGCTGCTTGACGTGTTCGACCCCCAGCGTGTGGTCGAAATGGCCGTGGGTGTTGACCGCCAGGACGGGCTTCAGGTCGTGCTCGGCGATGAAATTGTCCAGCGCCGCATCCTCGCGCGGCGAGCTGTTTCCGGCGTCGATCACCACGGCTTCGCGGGTGTCGTCCCAGACAACGTAGGTGTTCTCCTCGATGGGGTTGAACGTAAGGGAGGCTATTTTCATATCGGTACGGTTTTTTCGGGAGTCGTTGGAGCAAAGATAGTGCTTTTTGCCGGATTTTGCCTACCTTTCGCTCTCAAATCGATTGCTATGGATAAACGTACCGTTGCTCCGCTGGCCCTTGCGATGCTCCTGGCCGCAACGTTGACGGGCTGTTCGCTGCTCAAAGTCTCCGTCTCGACGGGCGATCCGCTTCCCAAGGAGGACGTGCGGATCAGAACACTGACGCGCGGGTTCTATTACGACCTGGCCTCGGAGGTCGCCCGCACGGCCGATTCGATCGCCTCGGCGGCGCCGGACTTGGCGACCCGCGTGGCGGCCGTGAGGTGGAAAATCCGCGCCACGCGCGCAGGCGTTACGGCCGCCATGCAGGGCATTCCCGAGGTGGCGCTGGCCGATTTGTGGATTCTCTGCCGCCGCATGGACGAGGGGTTCGCTGCGGCTCCCGATTCGCTTCTGTTCGGGGCCCGGAGCGACCTGGCGCGCACCGCGGCTGCCCGGCTCGACGAGCAGATTGCGAAGCTGGCCCGGCAGGAGCTCCCGACGGAGCGCTACGAACTGATGGCGCGCTTCGTCGGGCAATACGTCCGCGAGCATCCCCTGGCGGAACCCGATGCCGGAGCGTCCAACACAACCCTCCGGTGGATCGAATTTCTGCGTGACAACGGCGTCGAGTACGCCTACGCGACGGGATCGATCGCCGAGGTGCTCTCCGACGTGAACGACCGCCTCAGCGGCCAGACCCAGCAGCTTGCCAGCAGCATCGGCTGGTCGAAAGACATGATCCAGATGCAGTTGCAGCAGGACAGCATCCGCACGCAGGTCGGGGCGCAGCTCGATTCGCTCGAACGCAATTTCAACCGCCTCGTCGTGGTGGCCGAGCACCTCCCGGAGATTTCGGACAGCGTGCTGGAGGGGCTAAACGAGCAGGCGGGGCAGCTGATCCGGACGGTGAACGATGCGGTCGGCAGCGCTTTCGCCGATTTCGACCGCCAGCGGAGCGAGTTGCAGCGCTTCGTGACGGCCGAGCGCGAGGCGCTGGTCGACACCCTGCGCCGTTCGGCGGACGAACTGGTCCGGGAGACGCTCGATGCCGTGCCGGGGCTGGTGGGCAAGGTGTTGTTCTATCTGGTCCTTGCGCTCGTCGTGCTCATCGGCGGACCGTTCGCCCTCGGGTTCTGGCTGGGCGGCGTAAGGCAGAGAGCCAAATTGAGAATTAAAAATTAAGAAATAAAAAATTGGAGGGTTGGGCCTGCAAGAAATAATTTTTAATTTTTAACTCTTAATTTTTAATTGTTTTAACTTTGCACTCAAAGTTAAAAACCGCATGGCAAGAAAGAAAGCGAATTACCCCCTCCTGGAGGGGCTCGAAATTACGACGCTCGCAGCCGAGGGCAAGGCGATGGGACACTGGGGGGATGTGGTGGTCTTCGTGCCGATGACCGTGCCGGGCGACGTGGTCGACGTGCAGATCCGTTCCAAACGCCGCCGCTACATGGAGGGCTTCGTGGTCCGCTACGTGAAGCGATCCCCCTTGCGCGCGGAGCCGTTCTGCGAACATTTCGGCACGTGCGGCGGCTGCAAGTGGCAGAACCTGCCTTACGACGAGCAGCTGCGCTTCAAGACCGAACAGGTCCGCGACCAGCTCACGCGCATCGGCAAGATCGCCCTGCCCGGGATCGCCCCGTGCCTCGGTTCGGCCGAGACCCGTTTCTACCGCAACAAGCTCGAATTCACCTTTGCCGACCGCCGCTGGCTCACGCGCGAGGAGGTGGCTGCGGGCGGTGAGATCGCTGACACTCCGGCCCTCGGGTTCCATATCCCGGGCATGTTCGACAAGGTGCTCGACATCCGCAAGTGCTGGCTCCAGCCCGACCCCTCGAACGCCATCCGTCTCGAAGCCCGGCGCTTCTGCATCGAGCACGGCTACACGTTCCACAATGCACGCGAGCACCGCGGGCTGATGCGCAACCTCGTCGTCAGAACCTCCTCGACGGGCGAGGTGATGGTGATCGTCGTCTTCGGCGCCGACGACCGGCCCCGCATCGCGGCGCTTTTGGATCATTTGGCGGAGACGTTCCCGGCCGTCACGTCGCTCTTTTATATCGTCAACGAAAAATTCAACGATTCGGTGGGGGACCTCGCACCGGTCTTATACCGCGGCAAGGACCACATCGTCGAGCGGATGGAGGGGCTGCAATTCAAGGTGGGGCCCAAGTCGTTCTACCAGACCAACTCGGCCCAGGCCTACGAACTCTACAAGGTGGCGCGGGAGTTCGCCGACCTCGGCCCCGACGACGTGCTCTACGACCTCTACACCGGCACGGGCACGATCGCCAATTTCTGCGCCGCCCGCTGCCGCCGGGTCGTCGGCGTGGAATACGTGGCCGAAGCCATCGAGGACGCTCGCGTGAATTCGACCCTGAACGGGATCGAAAATACGGTGTTCTACGCCGGCGACATGAAAGCGGTGCTGGACGACGAGTTCGTCTCGCGCAACGGCCGCCCCGACGTCATTATCCTCGATCCCCCGCGGGCCGGGGTCGATGAACCGGTGCTGGAGGTGATTCTGCGCGCCGCGCCCGCGCGGATCGTCTACGTGAGCTGCAACCCCGCGACCCAAGCCCGCGACCTGGCGCTGCTGGACGCCGCTTACCGCGTCGAACGGGTGCAGCCCGTGGACATGTTCCCCCACACGCACCACGTGGAAAACGTCGTGAAACTGGTCCGCCGAAAATAACCCTGCCCCATATGAAACGAATCCTTTTCGCAGCGTTGGTCGTGCTTTATGCGGCCCCTGCATCCGCGCAGCCCCGCATGCGGGTCGAGCGCCTGGAGAACAAGCATGTCGAATTTTACCTCGACAACAAACAGTACCCCGGCACGCTGACTGCTTTCGTGACGCTCAGGGAGCTCACCAACTGCGGCGCCTCCGAGGGGACCTCGCGTTACGAGGTCCGTTCCACCGGGCAGCGGCTTTTCACGCTGCGTCCCTCCGACGCCGCACGCAGTATCGGGTACGGCTACTCCATGCGCACGATCGAGGGGCGTCTGGACCCGCCCGTCGACACTACGCTGGTCTGCCGCATGCCTTGCTCGACCCGCAAACCCATCCGGGTGACCGGCGGCGTCTACGTGCTCGACAAGTACCGCAAGCCCCGCTCCGAGCAGCGGCGCCTGGGCACCCATTTCAGCCTGCAACGGGGCGATACGGTCTACGCCGCCCGGCGGGGCGTGGTCACCGACGTCAAAGTGGCCGAGAAACGAGCCCAGGATGCTCCGCGCGTGAGTTTCACCTCCCGCAGTACGAGCGTGCGGATCGAACAGAGAGACGGCAGTTTCGCCTGGTATGTCTGCCTCGACGGGGAGAATCTTTTCGTGTCCGAGGGTGACGAGGTGCTGCCCGGGACGCCGCTGGCCCTGGCGGGCACTTACGACGGGGAGCGGTACGATGTCAGCGTGCAGTTCTACTACCTCCGCGGCGTGCCGGGCGAGGGGGATATTCCCGAGGTCGAAAAAGTGCATTTCTTCCCGCCGTTCCTGACGGTCGAGGAGAGTGCCGTGCGCCTGGATCACGGCAGGAGCTACACCCCCGCGATGAACGAGGATCTGCTCACGCGCGAGATGACCAAAAAGGAGATCAAGCGGCTGCGGCTCGGGCGCGGCAAGTAATTTCGTCCGCGTTCGGTGCAGTATTTTCGCGTTTCGGACGTTTCTATTGCAAGCAAAGGGTGCTCCGAGTGCCGACCCGGCACCGGGCTTGCATCATCTTTGCAGTGCGAACCAAAAACCGTAAAACCATGAAAAAACTGATTTCGATCCTCGTCGTGGCGCTGGTGGCATTCCCGGCTGCGGCACAGAACACCCAGGAGGCGTTTCCGAGCTATGTGCAGGTCAACGGACGCGCCGAGAAAGAGATTACCCCCGACGAGTTCTACCTCTCGATCCTCATCAACGAACGCGACTCGAAAGGCAAAATTTCGGTCGAGAGCCAGCAGCGCGACATGATCGCGGCGCTCAAAAGGCTGGGCGTGAATGTCGAGAAGCAGCTCAAGGTGGCCAACCTCTCGAGCGAATTCTTCAAGAAGAAAACCTCGGTGGCTTCGGCCAAGTACCAGCTGCTGCTCAACTCGGCCGCCAAGGTGGCCCAGGTGTGGCAGGCCCTCGACGGGCTGGGCATCTCCAACGTGGCGATCCAGAAAGTCTCCCACACCGAGATCGACCGGTACAAGGAGGAGGTGCGCATAGCCGCCATGCAGAATGCCAGGCAGAATGCCGCCACATTGGCTCAGGCCATCGGACAGTCCATCGGCAAATGCTTCTACATCTACGACTCCAACAACGACGTCATGCCCTACTACTATAACAACACCCTGGCCGTGCGCGCCATGGCCAAGGCCGATTTCGCCGAGGAGGCCGCCGGCAGCGAGCCGCTCGATTTCAAGACCATCAAGCTCGAATACAGCATCCAGGCCAAATTCATCTTGGAGTAGTTTTCGATTTTATGCGGATATTTCCGCACATCCCTCGAACGGGGCGAATGGGACGTACCTCAATACTACCCATCCGCCCCGTTCTTCACGATGCACGAAACTATCTCGCCTAAAATCAAAAACTTTTTTCGGATTCATTAGGCTTCTTTCCACTTGACCTCCCGCGCGCGAATTGGGACGTACTTTTGTACTACTCATCCGGGGCATCCGGCTCCTCTAAAATCAAAAACTGCTCCGTTCTTCACGATGTAGGTATCTGCATCACACCGATTGAAACTACCTGCGCTCGACTGCTGCCAGCAGTGAAAGTCGGAATGCGGCTTGAAAAGGCGGCTGCGGTCTATCGAATAATTGTGAATTATGCATTATGAATTTTGAATTCATCGCAATTTGTATTATCTTTGTTTACTTTGCCCATAAAAAACTAAGGAGTATGGAAAAACAGTTCAGTTTCAACTATGCGCATTATGAGGCGCTTGCCGCGCTTCCGGAGGCGGACCGCAAACTGGTGGCCGAAGCCCAGCGCGTCACGGCCAATGCCCATGCGCCCTATTCGAAATTCCAGGTGGGCGCCGCCGCGCGGCTGCGCAGCGGAAAAATTCTCTACGGCAGCAATTTCGAGAGCGAGGTCTATCCGGCCGGGCTGTGTGCCGAGCGGACGCTGCTCTTCTACGCCGAAGCCAACTATGCCGACGACCCGATCGAGACGCTGGCCATCGCCTCCGACCCGTCGGAGCGCGAGTGCTATCCCTGCGGCCAGTGCCGCCAGGTGATGGTCGACGTCGAACGCCGTCAGGGCAGCCCCATGCGCGTCATCATGAGCGGCAACGGCACGGCCTCGGTGGTCGATTCCGCCTCCCTGCTGCTGCCCTTTACATTCATTCTCTGAACGCGACATGTTCGACCCGGACGACATCCTGTACGAAGACAACCACCTTTTGATCGTCGACAAACACTGCGGCGACCTGGTGCAGCCCGATCCGTCGGGCGCGAGCGCCCTGGAGGATCGGATCAAAGCCTTTATCAAAGAGCGTGACGCCAAGCCCGGTGCCGTGTTTCTGGGCGTGGTGCACCGCATCGACCGCCCCGTGAGCGGCGCCGTGCTCTTCGCCAAGACCTCGAAAGCTCTCGCGCGCCTGAACGAGATGATCCGCGAGGGCCGCATCCGCAAGACCTATTGGGCCCTTACGGAGCAGACGCCCGAGCCCGAAAGCGGCGAACTGCGCCACTATATTCTGCGCGACGGGCGGACCAACCGTTCGCGGGCCCTCGACGCCCCGAAAGGCGATGCCAAAGAGGCCCGGCTGCGCTACCGCACGATCGGCTTCGGCGACCGCTATGCGCTCCTCGAGGTCGAACTGCTGACGGGCCGCCACCACCAGATACGCGCCCAGCTCTCGAAGATCGGGTGCCCGATCCGCGGCGATCTCAAATACGGCGCGCGGCGTTCGCTCCCCTCAGGGGGCATTTCGCTCCATTCGCGGCAGGTGGAGTTCGAGCACCCCGTAAGTCGCCTGACCGTCTCGGTCACGGCTCCCGTGCCCCGCGAGGACAAACTGTGGGCCCATTTCGAAAAACTGTAAGACGACCGTATGCGCATGCTGATTCAACGCGTTAGCCACGCGTCCGTCTCTGTCGGCGGTGAACTCCTCTCCCGGATCGGCCCGGGTTTGCTCGTCCTCGTGGGAGTCGGGACGGACGATACGGCGGAGGATATGGAATACCTGGCCTCGAAACTGGTGCGCCTGCGCATCTTCGACGACGCGCAAGGGGTGATGAACCGCGACGTGGCGCAGGCCGGGGGCGAGGTGCTGGTCGTGAGCCAGTTCACCCTGATGGCTTCGACGCGCAAGGGCAACCGGCCCTCCTACATCCATGCGGCGCCCGAAGCCGTCTCGCGCCCGCTCTACGAACGCTTCGCTGCGCGCGTGGCGGAGCTGCTGGGGCGCGATGTCCCTACCGGCCGGTTCGGCGCCGACATGCAGGTCGCGCTCACCAACGACGGTCCCGTTACCATCTGGATCGACTCGAAACACAAAGATTAACAATCCATCTACAATGAAGCACTTTTTCACCCTTTTTGCATGGGCCCTCGCCGTGGCCCTTGTCGGCTGCAACAGCGACGATACGGCGGAACCGAACCTGCGATTTACAACCCCTCCCCAAGCGTCCGATGTATCGGTCACCACGGCGACCGTCGCTTTTCCGTCGCTGATCGACAATGCCATGCTTTCGTCCCTGCCGCACGGCATCGCCTACGGCGAACTGGATGCTCAAGAGAGCGATTACACGGTAATCGACAACCCCGACGTGGACGGCGGCACGCTGCGCTGCCGCCTGACCGATCTGAGGTCGGGTGCGGAGTATCGGGCTTATGCGTTCGTCCGGTGGGGTACGACGCAGATTCGAAGCGAAGCGGTCACGTTCCGCACCGATCGGATCGGTTCGACACCGGTGCTGGAGATCACCAGTTTGCAGCCCATGAACCTGCCGGCTGCCGCGGATGACTGCACGATTACCTACCTGGTCCACAATCCGATCGAGGGCGAGTGGGCCGAGGCTTCGAGCAACAGCGCGTGGGTCAATTCGATCGACAACACCGAGCCGGGCGAGATCGCGTTCCACGTCGATTCCAATCCCGAAGCCTCGGAGCGCAACGCTACGCTCACGTTGACCTACACGGGGGCGAGTCCCGTCACGGTGCGTATCCGGCAGGCCGGGCAGCAGCCCGGGCCGGACCAGCCCGAGGTGGTCCAGACGCTCACGGCCAATGACCAGTGGCCCGACCAATACCCCTCCGAGGAGACGACCGTCTCGCTGGGCGGGCACCGATACCGGATCAAGAATGCGGCCGATTTCGGCAGCGGAATCCAATTCAAGAGAACCTCCGGTTATCTGGCCAATGCCGACGACATGGGCGTCGTGCGTCGCGTCGAGGTGGTATACCGGGCCTCGGGCAATACGGATATGACGCTTGCGCTGGGCGACACGCCCGTTCCGGCCCAGACGGAACTGCAAGCCGTCAAGACGGGCGAAACCTATGTTTTCGACTGCACGGGCTACTCGTACCGCTATTTCATGCTGCGCAGCGGCGACGGGGCCAGCTACATCGAGTCCATCGAGATCACCTGCGGCGGCCAGGGCGGCGCGACCCCCGATCCCGATCCGGTCGTTGAGCCGCAGTTCGGTTCGCCCTCGGTCAGCGCCCTGACCAAAAACAGCGCGACGATCACCTGTTCCTATACCTATGCGGGAGACAAGCGCGTCACCGGCGCCTATTTCCTTTATAACGCTTCGGATGCCGCCGAGCAGCGAGCGGCGCTTCAGAGCATCGAGCCCGGCACCAAGACGTTCTCGCTGACGGGCCTTGCGCCCGCTACTCGCTACTCCTACCGGCTGTGCGTCGAGATCGACGGCCGGACCTACACGAGCGGCACCGCGTCTTTCATGACCCTCGACGAGTCGGGCAAGCCGGTCGAGGGCGTGCGCTATACCGGTTGGGCGGAGCTGCCTATGGAGGATGCCATGAAACTCAACAACGATTATTTCTATGCCTACCACCTCTGTCCGGACTATCCGCGGAGCGGCACCAAGGCGCGCAATTTCACTACCTGCTACTCGAAGAGCTACAAATGCCCGGTCTGGGTGGCGGCCCCGCTGCACGACTGCTATACGGGTTCGGTGAATCGTTCGAAAAATTACCGCACCGATCCGGACATCCGGTGTACCCAGGCCGGCCACTGGAACGGCTACACCCGCGGCCACATGCTCGGTTCAAACGAGCGGCGCGTGACGACGGCCGTCAACCGCGACGTCTTCTACTATTCGAACATCGGTCCGCAGATACAGACCTATTTCAACACGGGAGGCGGACAGTGGAACACGGCCGAGGACTGGGTAGACAAGCAGTGGCGCGGTCTGGCCGATACCTGCTACCAGGTCGTGGGCACCTATTGGGAAAACACCTCCAAGGTGGTCGAGGGAACGACCATCCCCACCCACTACTACCTCGTGCTGCTCAAAGCCAAAAAGAGCGCGGGCCGCAAATGGGTGGTCGATTGCACACGCGAGGAGTTGCAAACTATCGGAATCATGGTGCGTCACAAGGCTTACAGCAAGGGCGAGGTGGTGAAAGCCTCTGACTTTGAATCTAAGGGTGTTTTCAAGAGCGTCGCCGAGATCGAACGCCTGACCGGGCATACGTTCTTCGCCAATGTGCCCAATGCGCCCAAGGATACATACAAGCCGAGCGATTGGAATTTCTAACGGGCACACGATGAACTATCCCTGGGGCGACACGCGCCGGTTCAACTCTTATGCGGGGTATTTCCGGAGGCTGATGGGAGGACGGATTCAGAAAATCTCGGTCGACGCGGGCTTCACGTGCCCCAACCGCGACGGCACGATAGCACGGGGAGGGTGTACGTTCTGCAACAACGGAGCGTTCACCCCCTCCTACTGTATGACGGGGCGTAGCATCGGCGAGCAGATCGAGGAGGGCATCGCTTTCCATCGCAACCGCTACCGCACAGCCCAGCGCTACCTGGTCTATTTCCAGTCCTTTTCGAACACCTATGCACCGCTTGCGCGGTTGCGTGACCTCTATGCCGAGGCACTCGCGCACCCGCAGGTAGCCGGGCTGGTCGTCGGCACGCGGCCCGACTGCGTGGACCCCGCCAAACTGGACCTGCTGGCCTCGCTGGCGCGCGACCGCTACGTGGCCGTCGAATACGGCATCGAGTCCACTTTCGACGCAACGCTCCGGGCCGTCAACCGCGGCCACGATTTCGCCGCGGCCCGCCGCGCGGTGGAGCTGAGCGCCGAACGGGGGTTGGCGGTCGGGGCGCACTTTATCCTGGGGCTTCCGGGCGAGACGGACCAGATGTTGCTGGAGCAGGTCGACCGGATCAACGCCCTGCCGCTGACGACGGTCAAGTTCCACCAGCTGCAAATCTTCCGCGACACGCCGATGGCCCGCGAGTTCGACGCCGACCCCGCGCGGTTCCGCTTCCGCACGCTCGACGAATATCTCGACCTGGTGGTCGAAATCCTGCGCCGTCTGCGTTCGGACCTGGTCGTCGAGCGCTTCGCCTCGGAGGCTCCGCCGCGCTACCACTATGGCCCCAACTGGGGGCTGGTGCGCAACGAACAACTGTGGGCGCTGCTCGAAAAAAGATTGGCCGCGCGAAACACCTACCAAGGCGAAATTTTTATACCTTTGCAGCGAACGGACGCCTCGCCGGCCGGGACCCCTCCAGCGGCTCCGCGACCCGAAAGCGCCGATTCGGATGAAAAGCCAAATTCCGTCAGCCTATGAAAGCCCTTACCACGGAGAGCGCCCTGAAGAGCGTCAAGGAGTATTTTCTGATGAGCGTCGGCATGCTGCTCTACTCGTTCGCGTGGATCGGCTGCATCCTGCCGGCGCGGGGCGTCGGCGGCGGCGCGGCGGGTCTGTCGCTGGTCCTCTGCCACGCCATTCAGGAGTGGCTGGGCGTCTCGATCCAGATCGGCACGATGGTCTTCATCATCAACGGGATCCTGCTCCTCTTCGCGGGCTTCATCGTGGGCTGGAATTTCGGCGTGAAGACCGTTTTCTGCGTCATCGTCATCTCGCTGGGCATGAATTTCTGGCAGTCGGTCCTCCCTGCGGGCGATTTTCTCCACCTCGAACGCATCCTTTCGATCATCCTGGGCGGTATCCTGGCCGGTATCGGCGTGGCCATGTGCTTCATGCAGGGCGGCTCGACAGGCGGCACCGACATCGCCGCCATGATCATCAACAAGTACCGCACCGTGAGCTACGGCAAGATCGTCATCTACTCCGATTTCGTGATCATCGGCTCCTCGATGCTCGTCGGGTTCCACATCGACACGGTGATCTACGGCTACGTCATGACCGCCGTTTTCGGCTATACGGTCGACATGATCATGTCCGGCAACCAGCAGTCGAGCCAGGTGATGATCGTCACGCACGACTACGAGAAGATGGCCGACGCCATCGCGCAGAACGTCCACCGCGGCGTGACGCTCATCGACTCCGAGGGGTGGTACTCGAAAAAGGCCTCCAAAATCGTCATGGTCGTCTGCCGCAAGCGCGAGACGGCGATGATCCTCAAGTTCGTCAAGACCATCGATCCCGACGCTTTCATGACCGTAGGGTCGGTGATGGGGGTTTATGGTAAAGGTTTTCAGGCATTTACCAAATAAGGATTCGCAAGGCTTCTTTTCGTCCAACTTCACGCTGCCATGCAACTTTTCGCCGACATCGTGCTGCCGCTGGCGCAGCCCGCCTACACGTTCGCCGTGCCCGATGGCATGGAGCTCGTCGCAGGCCAGGCCGTGTCGGTGCAGTTCGGGGCGCGCAAGTTCTACATGGGGATCGTCTGGAAGGTCCACGACCGACGGCCCGATTTCCGTCGGATCAAGCCCGTGGGGCGGGAGTTGTACGACCGGCCCTTGCTCACGCAGCCGCAAATGCGGCTCTGGGAGTGGATCGCGGGATATTACATGTGCTCCCTTGGAGAGGTAATGCGCGTGGCGCTGCCCTCGCTGATGAAACCCTCGGCCGACAGCGCCGAGCGCTTCGACGAGGAGGAGTTCCGCCCCCGCACCGAGTGCTACCTCTCGCTGGCGCCGGAATACCGCGATGAAAAGCGCCTCGACGAAATTCTGGAAAAACTTGAACGGCGCGCCCCGCGCCAGTACGCGGCGATGCTCGAACTCATCTCGGCCGGCGACGCCGCAGGCGCTGCGGTGGGCGAGGTGGCCCGCCGCCTGCTTGCCGCCGACCGCGCGGTGCTGCATACGCTCGAACGCAAGGGCTACATCCTCTCGGCCGAGCACGAGCGCACCGACGAGCGGGGCGGTCCGGCTTTCCGGCTGCCCGAATTGACGCCGCAGCAGCAGACCGCTCTGGAGGCCCTGCGCACGCAGTTCGAAGCGGGCAAAACGACCGCCCTCTTGCACGGCGTGACGGGCTCGGGCAAGACCGAAATCTACATCCATCTGATCGCCGAGGTCCTGGCGCGGGGCGGCGATGTGCTTTTACTGGTGCCCGAAATCGCGCTGACGGCCCAGCTGATCGAGCGCATGGAGCGCATCTTCGGCAGCCGCGTGACCCCCTACCACTCGCGCCTCACGGACCGCCGCCGCTCGGAGACCTACCTGCGCCTGAACCGCTCCGAGGGCGGCGAGTTCGTCGTAGGTGTCCGTTCGTCGATCTTTCTCCCGCTGAAAAAGTTGCAGCTTGTCATCGTCGACGAGGAGCACGACGCCAGCTACAAGCAGGCCGATCCCGCACCGCGCTACCACGCCCGCGACTGCGCCGTGGTCATGGCCCGGCTCTTAGGGGGCAGCACGCTGTTAGGCAGTGCCACCCCCTCGCTCGAAACGTGGCTCAATGCCGGAAGCGGCAAGTACGGACACGCCACTTTGGCCGAACGTTACGGTGACGCCCGGCTGCCTGAAATCTTCGTCTCGGACACCATCCGGGCGGCACGCCGCGGCGAGCGGCACGCCCATTTCAACAAGCTGCTGCTCGACAAGATCGCCGCGACGCTCGACCGCGGCGAGCAGGTCCTGCTCTTTCAGAACCGCCGCGGCTTCGCCCCTTACGTCGAGTGCCCCTCGTGCGGCTGGACGGCCCGCTGCCCCCAGTGCAACGTGACCCTGACCTACCACAAGGGCGGCGGGAAACTCGTCTGCCACTACTGCGGCCATACCGAGCCGGTGCCTGCCCGGTGCCCTGCGTGCAAGGTGGCAGACATTGCGCCGATGGGGTTCGGTACCGAGAAGATCGAAGAGGAGGTGGCCCGCATCTTTCCCGCGGCGCGCGTGGCCCGGCTCGACCGCGACAGCGTGACCTCCGAGCGGGCATTCAGCGCCATCGTCTCCGATTTCGCACAGCGCCGCACCGATATTCTGGTAGGGACGCAGATGATTACCAAGGGCTTCGATTTCGAGGGCGTGGCATTGGTGGGCATTCTCAATGCCGACAACCTCTTGAACAGCCCCGATTTCCGGGCTGCCGAGCGGGCTTTCCAACTGATGATGCAGGTCGCGGGGCGCGCCGGGCGGCGCTCGGACGGCGGCGAGGTGGTGATCCAGACCTCCGAACCCGCCCATCCCGTCATCCGGCAGGTCGTGGCGGGCGATTTCGAGGGCATGGCCCGGCAGCAGCTGGCCGACCGCGAGGCCTTTTTTTATCCGCCCTATGCCCGGCTCACGGCCCTCACGCTGCGCCACCGCGACCCCACGCTGCTGCGCCGCGCCGCGCAGGAGCTGGCCGTCGGGCTGCGCGCCCGCTTCGGCCGCCGTCTCTTGGGTCCCATGACCCCTCCGGTAGACCGCATCCGCGGCGAATACCTCGTGGGGCTGCTGCTCAAGATCGAGAGCGGCGCCTCCTCGGCCCGGGCCCGCGAAATTCTGGTGGCCGAGTTGAAAGCCTTTTCGGAGCAGTCCGATTTCAAACGCGTTACAGTCGTTGTCAATGTCGATCCTCAATGAACTTATGGCCGACGTGGCGGCGCTGTTCGTCCCGCCGCGCTGTCCGGTCTGCGGCGAGCCGCTGCTGATGGGCGAACGTGCGGTCTGCAGCTTTTGCCGCGCCACGGCGCCGCTGACGGGCTTCTGGCGCGAGGCCGACAACCCCGTGGCGAGCAAGTTCTGGGGCCTGGTGCCCGTCTACCGCGCTTCGGGTTTTCTCTACTACCTGCACGGCAGCGGCTGGCGGCAGCTGATCCACGGCTTCAAGTACCGCGGCGCGTGGCGCACGGCCCGCGCGATGGGCGAGTGGTACGGGCGGTGTCTGGCCGAGAGCGGTCTGTACGACGATGTGGACGTGGTCGTGCCGCTTCCCCTCCACCCGTTGAAACGGTGCCGCCGCGGGTACAACCAGTCGGAGTACATCGCCGAAGGGATCGCCGCGCAGTTGGGCGTCGAAGTCGACCGCCGCAGCGTGCGCCGCAAGCGGAATACGGCTTCACAAGCCCTCAAGCCGCGCCGCGAGCGGGCCCGCAACGTCGAGGATGCATTCGCCGTGCGGCATCCCGACCGGCTCGAAGGGCGGCACGTGTTGCTGGTGGACGACGTGATGACCACCGGAAGCACGCTCGCGGCCTGCGCTTCAGCCATTTTGCAGGCCGCACCCGGCTGCCGCGTCAGCGTGGCCGCGCTGGCCGTCTCCCGCCGCGAACTGGGTGTCAAGGCGTAGCGATTCAGAATTCACGATTCAGAATTCAAAATTCACAATTATTTTCTGTCATTCCGGATTCTCGATCCCCGGCATCGTCGAGGGATCGCCTGTTTCATCCTCGACCCCGAGCAACGTCGAGGGGCGCAAGTCAATCGTTGTCATTCCGAGCGTCAGCGATGTCTCTTCCGCTTTATGTTTTGTACTCGCCGCCTTTGGCGGCGGCAGCCCGCAGCCCCCGGATGCGGAGGGCTGCACCTTTCGCCTGCGGCTCAGGCGCTCTCCGCTGGCTGCGGACCGCGAACGTCATGATATTGTCGTTCCGAACGCCTGCGAGGAATCTTCAGCCTATCCATTCCCCTCCTTAATCGCCTCCGACTGCTTGACTTTGCTCCCGCTCGGCAAAGCACGCAAGCGGTCTTTGCCCTCGCTCGATCGCAAAGTTCACCTTTCACTTTGATTTGTCCCTCCGAATGCGTACTTTTGAACCTTGAAAAGAGAGAAACAAATGGCTAAAGAGTTCAACCCCTCCTACCGCAACCGGGAGGCATTCGACGCCCTTGCGGAGGGTGCGGGCAACGTGCCGCCCCAGGCCGTCGAGCTCGAGGAGGCCGTGCTGGGTGCCCTGATGCTCGAAAAGGACAGCATCATCGCCGTGCAGGAGTACGTCACGCCCGAGGCGTTCTACACCGAGGAGCACCGCCTGATCTTCCAAGCGATCAACGAGTTGTCGATGGAGCTCAAACCCATCGACCTCTATACCGTCACCGAACGCCTCAAGGTCAAAAAGGAGCTGAAGAAAGTGGGCGGTGCGTCGTATCTGGCGCAGCTCACCCAGAAAGTCGGCTCGGCCGCCAACGTCGAGTTCCATGCCAAGATCATCGCCCAGAAATACGTCCAGCGCGAACTGATCCGTTCGGCCACCGAGATTCAGCGACGCTCCTACGACGAATCGACCGACGTCACGGAGCTGATCGGCTACGCCGAGGGCGAAATATTCAAGGTTTCCGAGGGACACGTCAAGCGCTCGGTGCAGTCGTCCAAGGACATCCTCTCCCGTGCGCTGATGCAGATCGAGGAGGCGTCGAAAAATACGAGCGCTTTCAGCGGGGTGCCGTCGGGCTTTCTGTCGATCGACCGCGTGACGCTGGGCTGGCAGCTCTCGGACCTGATCATCATTGCCGCCCGCCCCTCGATGGGCAAGACCGCTTTCGTGCTCTCGATGGCCCGCAACATGGCCGTGGAGTACGAGCAGGGCGTGGCGTTCTTTTCGCTCGAAATGTCCTCCGTGCAGCTGATGATGCGTCTGATCATCGCCGAAACCGGGCTCGCTGGCAACGACGTCAAGTCCGGCCGCCTCACGCCCGAGCAGTGGCGCCACCTCGAATCGGCCACCAAGCCGCTGGGCACGGCGCCCCTGTTCATCGACGACACGCCGGCCCTTTCTGTCTTCGAATTCCGCTCCAAGGCCCGCCGCCTGAAGATACACAACGACATCAAGATCATCGTCATCGACTACTTGCAGCTGATGACCGGCAACCAGGACTCGAAAGGCAACCGCGAGCAGGAGGTGGCTTTCATCTCGCGCACGCTGAAAGCCATTGCCAAGGAGCTGAACGTCCCGGTAATCGCCCTTTCGCAGTTGAGCCGCGCTACGGAGATGCGCGGCGGTTCGAAGCGGCCGCAGCTCTCGGACCTGCGCGAGTCGGGCGCCATCGAGCAGGACGCCGACATCGTGGCGTTCATCCACCGTCCCGAGTACTACGGCATCAACCAGGACGAAAACGGCATGCCCACTGCCGGCATGGCCGAAATCATCATCGCCAAGCACCGCAACGGCGCCGTATGCGACGTGAACCTGCGCTTTTTGAAAGAGCAGGCCCGCTTCGCCGATATGGACGACTCGCTGCTGCCGCCCGCCCAGGCGTCCGACGCCCAGCAGGCCTACGACGACTACGCCAGCGGCTCGAACGGTGCGGCGGCCAGTGCTGCGCCGGGGCTGGGAACCGTGCCCGGTGGAACCGAATTCGACCTCACGCCGCCGTCGCTGGCCGACGAGGCGCCTTTCTAAAAACGCATGAAGCATGTTCGTTAGGACCTATGCTGCGGCTCTTGCCGGAATCGATGCGGTCGTGACGACCGTCGAGGTCAACATCGCCGGGGGCGGGCTGGGCATGTACCTGGTCGGACTGCCCGACAACGCCGTCAAGGAGAGCGAACAGCGCATCCGCGCGGCTTTCGAGAACTCGGGCGAGCGCATGTCGGGCCGCAAGGTGGTCGTGAGTCTGGCTCCGGCCGACCTGCGGAAAGAGGGCGCGGCGTTCGACCTGCCGATCGCCGTGGGAATCCTGGCAGCCATGGAGCGCATCGACGCCCGGGCCGTTGCGGGGACGCTCTTCGCGGGCGAGTTGTCGCTCGACGGCACGGTCAAGGCGGTGCGGGGCGTGCTGCCGATCGCCGTCTGCGCGCAGCGCGAGGGGCTGCGGCGGCTGGTGCTGCCCGCAGCCTGTGCGGCCGAGGCGGCCGTGGTCGAGGGATTGGAGGTGATCGGCGTGGAGAGTCTGAGACAGGTCATCGCGTATCTGAACGGTGATGAACGGATCGCACCCGCCGCTGCCGCCGAGCCGGAGCCGTTCGAACGGGCCACAGGTCTTTACGACGAGGATTTCGCCGACGTGCGGGGCCAGGGCTATGTCAAGCGGGCCCTGGAGATCGCGGCGGCCGGGGGCCACAACGTCCTGATGATCGGTTCGCCCGGCTCGGGCAAGACGATGCTGGCGCGCCGCCTGCCGTCCATCCTGCCGCCCCTGACTCCCGCGGAGGCGCTGGAGACAACCAAGATACACTCCGTGGCGGGCCGTGCGGCCGTCTCGGGACTGATGACCCGGCGCCCTTTCCGCGCACCGCACCACACCTCGTCGCAGGTGGCGCTCATCGGAGGCGGCCAGTCGCCGCGTCCGGGCGAGGTGTCGCTTTCGCACAACGGCGTGCTGTTTCTGGACGAACTGCCCGAATTCGGGCGCAGCGCCCTGGAGGTGCTGCGGCAGCCGCTCGAAGAGAAGCGGATAACCGTTTCGCGGGCGCGGTACAGTGTGGTCTACCCGGCGAATTTCATGCTTGTGGCGGCGATGAACCCCTGTCCGTGCGGGTATTACAACCACCCCGCGAAAGAGTGCGTGTGCTCGCCGGGAACGGTGCACCGCTACATGAGCCGCATTTCGGGTCCGCTGATGGACCGCATCGACCTCCACGTCGAGGTGACGCCCGTGCCTGCGGCCGAGTTGTCCTCGTCCGAACAGGGCGAACGGAGCGAGTCGATCCGCGAACGGGTCGTGCGGGCGCGCGAGGTGCAGCGGCAAAGGTTCGGCGAGGCGGAGGGCGTCCACACCAACGCCATGATGAACGCCGCGATGCTGCGTGCCTACTGCCGGCTGGATGCCGACGGTGCAGCCCTCCTGGAGCGGGCGATGCAGCGGCTCTCGCTCTCGGCGCGGGCCTACGACCGCATCCTCAAAGTGTCGCGCACGATCGCCGACCTGGCCGGACGCGATGGGATCGCCTTGCAGGACCTCTCCGAGGCGATCAACTACCGCTCGCTCGACCGCGAAACCTGGGGCAGGTAACAAGGTGAAAGGTGAAAAGTGGACTTTGCGAGGAAGCGGGGGCAAGGACCGCGTGCGTGCTTTGCCGAGCGTGAGCAAAGTCAAGCCGCCAAAGGCGGGTTAAAGGTGAAAAGTGAAAGGTACGGTTGGCAAAGCCTTGAGACTTTACCGATCCGCTTGCGGTCTGCAGCCAGCGGAGGGCAAGTCGGGAACCGATGCAGTACTCCGCCCGGGGTGGCTGCGGACTACCGCCGCCCAAGGCGGCGAAAAACAAATTCCGATCCCCGAGCCCGGTCGAGGGGTTGCAAATCGAAAAGTGAAAAGAAATTGAATGTAAATGAATAAGACAAAACGCATTATCCTCTCGGGTGGCGGAACCGGCGGCCACATTTACCCGGCCGTGGCGGTTGCCGAGGCGCTTCGGCGCCGGTTCGGCGACCAGGTCGAGTTGCTCTTCGTCGGCGCCGAGGGCAAGATGGAGATGGAGAAAGTCCCGGCCCTGGGCTACCGCATCGCGGGGCTTCCGATCGCAGGGCTCCAAAGGCGGCTCGACTGGCGCAACCTGCTGGTCCCGCTGAAAATCGTGCGCTCGCTGCAAAAGGCGCGTCGGATCATCCGTGATTTTCGCGCCGATGCCGTCGTGGGCTTCGGCGGCTATGCCAGCGGGCCGGTGCTGTGGGCCGCGCAGCGTATGGGCGTTCCGACCCTTATCCAGGAGCAGAACTCCTATGCCGGCGTCACGAACAAGCTCCTCGCCCGGGGTGCGAAGCGTATCTGCACGGCCTACGAGGGCATGGAGCGCTTCTTCCCGGCCGCGAAGATCGCCCTCACGGGGAATCCCCTGCGGGGCCGCTTCTCGAAAGGGGGCGCCGACCGGAGCGAGGCGCTCGACCACTACGGCTTCACCGCCGACAAACCCGTCCTGCTGGTCGTCGGCGGCTCGCTGGGCACCCGCTCGCTGAACGAGATGATGAAAGCGTGGATTGTCTCCCTGGCGGGCTCCGAGGCCCCTGTGCAGGTGATCTGGCAGACGGGTAAGTATTACGAACGCGAGATGCAGGCCTTTCTGGCCGCCCATCCGGTGAAAGGGATTTGGCAGGGGGCGTTCATCGAGCGCATGGACCTGGCGTATGCCGCCGCCGATCTGGTCATTTCGCGCAGCGGCGCAGGCACCGTCTCGGAACTGTGTCTGGTGGCCAAACCCGTGCTGTTCGTCCCCTCGCCCAATGTGGCCGAGGACCATCAGACCAAGAACGCCCGGGCTTTGGAATCGCGCGGCGCCGCGGTCGTGGTGCCCGATGCCGCGTGCCGCTCGGAGGCGATGACCCGGGCGCTGGAGCTGCTCGCCGACCGGGAGTCGTTGGCCGGGATGTGCGCCAACCTGGAGATGCTGGCGCGTCCCGATGCGGCGGAGCGGATCGTCGACGAGATCGAAAAGATAATTCAAAATGCGTAATCCGACGATGGAGTTCAAAAACATCTATTTCCTGGGGATCGGGGGGATCGGCATGAGCGCCCTGGCGCGCTATTTCCTGCACGAGGGCCGGCGGGTAGCCGGTTACGACCGCACCCGCTCCCACCTGACCGATGAGTTGAAGCGGGAGGGCGCCGCGATCCATTTCGAGGACGACGTGCACCTGATTCCCTCGGAGTTCCGTTCGGCGACCGATACGGTGGTGGTCTATACGCCCGCCGTGCCCGCCGACCACAGCGAACTGCGCTATTTCGAAGCACACGGCTTCCGCATCGAAAAACGGTCGCAGATGCTCGGCCATCTCGCGGAGGGCAAATACGTCATGGCCGTGGCGGGCACCCACGGCAAGACCACTACCTCGACGCTCGTGGCGTGGCTCAACCGTGCCCTGACGGGCGGCGGCAGCGCTTTCCTGGGCGGTATTTCCCGCAATTTCGGGAGCAATCTGGTGCTGGGCGACGGGCCGTATCTGGCGGTCGAAGCCGATGAGTTCGACCGCTCGTTCCTCCGTCTGTTTCCCGACGTGGCGGTGGTTACCTCGGCCGATCCCGACCACCTCGACATCTACGGTACGCACGAAGCGGTCCGGGAGGCGTTCTCGCAGTTCGTGCGGCAGATCCGCCCGGGCGGGTTTCTCATCCTCAAAAAGGGGGTGGAGATCGCGCTGGACAACCCCGCAATCACGGTCTATCGTTACGCTTGCGACGAGCCGTGCGATTTTTATGCCCGTAGTTTGCAGTTCACGGACGGAGGGCGTTACCGCTTCGACCTCGCAACACCCGACGGGGTGATCGCCGACTGCACGCTCGGCATCCCGGGACGGGTCAATGTCGAGAATGCCGTGGCTGCCGCGGCTTCGGTGTGGTGTGCGGCCCGTGCCGCCGGCACGCCGCTCGATGCGGAAAAACTCCGTGCCGGACTGGCCTCGTTCGAGGGGGTCAAAAGGCGCTTCGAATTCTGGCTGAACACCCCGCAGCAGGTATACATGGACGACTACGCCCACCACCCGTGCGAACTGATGGCGGCGCTCGCGTCTGTACGGGGCATGTTCCCCGGGCGGCGCATCACGGCGCTCTTCCAGCCCCACCTCTACACCCGCACGCGCGACCTCTACCGCGAATTCGCCGAGGCGCTGTCGCTCGCCGATGAGGTCGTGCTGCTGCCGATCTATCCGGCGCGCGAGGAGCCGATCGAGGGCGTCACCTCGGAGATCATCGGCCGGCTGCTCCGTGTGCCCTGGCGCATCGTGCCGCGCGACGAACTGGCCGACGCGGTGGCCGCCATGGAGACGGATGTGGTGGTTTCGTTCGGTGCGGGCAATATCGACGCCTGCTGCGAACCCCTCGCCGAGAGGTTGCAGGCGAAAGCCTGATATTGATTTTTAATTCTAAATTTTTAATTCTTAATTCCTCTTCGTGCCCCGCTATCTCCGATACGCTTTACTGACCCTCCTCTGGGGTGCCGTGGCGGCCTACATCGTCTATGCCGCTGCCACGGTGCACCGTGTGCGCAGCGGCGCGACGGTCCGCCGCGTCGAGATCGAGGTGGTGGACAGTTCATCGCAGGGACATCTGGTAACGGGACGGCAGGTGCGGGAGTGGATTTTGCAGAGCGGAATCCGAACGATCGGCACGGCAGTTGATAACGTCGACCTCACGGGTATCGAACGGTTGGTGGCCCGCAACGGGTTCGTGGACGAGGTGGTTGCCTCTGTCTCCCATGCGGGCTCGCTGCGCATCGCCATCCGCCAGCGCAAGCCGCTCCTCCGGCTGCTGCTCGACGGCATGGACACCTACGTGACCGAAGAGGGGTTTGTCTTTGCCGCCCCGCGCGCTTCGTCGCTCTACGTTCCGGTCGTCACGGGCAGCTACCGTCCGCCGTTTCCGCTCGCCTACACGGGCAGTGTGCGCGCACACACCGACCGCGAGCTGGAGAAGATCGACCGGCGTATCGAGGAGCTGGAGCGTGAGAAATTCCCGTTCTACAAGCGGGAGTTGCAGAACGACCGCAACATCGCAGCCCTCAGACGCATGCGCATCAAGCGGCAGTGGTGGCGGCTGGAGAGCGCCGAGGCGTTCGCGGGTCGGGTCGAGAAACTGCGCAAACACAAGGCCGACCTGCGCCGGGCCTACCGCTACGAAGCCCGCCTGATCCGCGAGGGTATCGAACGCATCGACGGGCGGCAGGAGACCGAGCGGCAGCGGCAAAAAAAGTTGGAGAAAACGTACGAAGATTTCATGAAACTCCTTACCTTTGTAAAGTTCGTCGAAGACGATGATTTCTGGAGGTCGGAGGTCGTGCAAATCGCGGCCCATACGGCCCCCAGCGGAGCTTTGGAGGTCGATCTGGTGCCGCGCAGCGGGCGCCATACGATCCGCTTCGGCCGGCTGGAACGCGAGGAGGAGAAATTCGAAAAACTCCTTGGTTTCTACCGCAGCGGGCTGAGCCGGATCGGCTGGAGCGAATACCGGACGATCGACCTGAGATACCGCAACCAGGTGGTTTGCAAGAAATAGACAGATATGAGCGTGGAAAGAAAAAACTATACCGTTGCCGTCGATTTGGGCTCTTCGAGCGTGGTGGTGGCCGTCGGAGGAAAGAACGCCGAGGGGCTGATCGAGGTGGCTTCGGTGGTCTCGAAACCCGTCGAGGGGGTCAATGCGGGCCGCATCGACAACATCGAACTGGTGAGCCGCGCCATCCGGGAGGCCGTCTCGGAGACCGAGCAGCAGTTAGGTATCCGCATCACGGAGGCCTATGCCGGCATCTCGGGCGAATTCGTGCGCTGCGCCCGTCACACCGACCACGTTTTCGTCTACGATCCCCAGAACGGCGTCAACCAGAAAGATGTCGAGGCGTTGTTCGATCGCATGCGCAACGTCCAGGCCCCAGACGATGAGACCATCATGGAGCGCGTTCCGCAGAACTACCTCGTGGACGACAACCAGGAGGTCAAGAATCCCGTCGGTTCGTTCGGCAAGAAACTCTCCTCGACGTTCAATTTCATCCTCTGCCTGAAAACCCCAATGCAACGGCTCGACATGGCGCTCAAGCGGCTTGGAATCAAGATGCTGGGTGTTGTGCCCGATGCGCTGGCCACTCCCGAGGCCGTACTGCTCCCGGATGAAAAGGAGGAGGGCGTGGCGGTGGTCGACGTAGGTGCCGGCGTGACGGACGTGGCGGTCTACTACCGCAACGTGGTTCGTTACGTGGCTTCGATTCCGATGGGCGCCTCGGCCATCAACCGCGACATCCGTACGATGAGCGTTCCCGAGAAGCACGTCGAGAGCCTCAAGCAGCGCTACGGCTCGGCCGTCGCCGAGCTGGCTCCCGAGGACAAGCTGATCCGCGTCAACGGCCGCACGGCCCGCGAGGCGAAGGACATCCTGCTGCGCAACCTGGCCACGGTGATCGAGGCCCGCGCCACGGACATCGCCGAATTCGTCCAGCAGGAGATACGGGATTCGGGTTACGCCTCCAAACTGGCCTACGGCATCGTGCTGACGGGCGGCTCGGCCCGCCTGAAAGACCTCGACGAGCTGTTCCGCCGCGTGACGGGCATGGACGTACGCGTGGCGCAGCCCGAAGCGGGCATCGCGGAGGAGTCGAAAGAGCGTGTGGCCGATCCGGCCCTCTCGACCGTGGTGGGCATCCTCATCAAGGGCATCGGGCAGGGCGGCTGCGTGGTCGCGGAACGTCCGGCCGAACCGCGCCGGAGTTTCACGCCGCCCGAGACCGAGCCTCCGACCCGGTTCAAGCACGTCCCGCCGCGCTTCCCGCAACCGGAAGCGCAGGCTCCGGCGGAGGGGACGGAAAACGCCCTGCCGTCCGGCGGGGAGCCGGAGGAGGAGCCCCATGACGGGGCGCCGCAGATCGAGCCCAAACGCAAGCGCGACTGGGGTTCGATCTTCCAAAAGACGTTCGACAAGATCAACAAGAGCTTTACCGCCGCCGAGGACGAGGAGATTTAGTTATCCTCTCCCGCTTGCGCGCTTGCAGCGTTGCTGCTTTGGACCCCTCCGAGCAGAGGAGTGGACGCATTGAATACGACCCGACAACGGCTTTCGGCTGCGCAGAGAGAGTGAGTAAAGAGGAGCAAGAGCAAAAAGAGAAAAACCTATGACAGACGATTTGATATCCGAGATCAAAGCCCCGCGGACCGACGGTTCGATCATCACGGTGGTGGGTGTCGGCGGTGCCGGCGGCAACGCCGTGAACCACATGTGGAACCAGGGCATCCAGGGCGTGACGTTCATGGTGTGCAACACCGACCAGCAGGCGCTGGACAAGAGCCCCGTGGAGCGGAAGATCCGGCTGGGAGCCGAGGGCCTCGGGGCGGGCAACGACCCCGAAAACGGCCGCCGCGCCGCGGTCGAGACGCTGCCCGAGATCCGGCAGCTCTTCGAGGAGGCCGGCACGCGCATGGTCTTCATCACCGCCGGCATGGGCGGCGGCACCGGCACGGGCGCTTCGCCCGTGATCGCCAAACTGGCCAAGGAGATGGGGCTGCTGACCGTTGCGATCGTCACCTCGCCGCTGGCCGTCGAGGGCAAGATTCGCTACGAGCAGGCGTTCCGCGGCATCGAGGAGCTGCGGCAGAATGTCGATTCGCTGTTGATCATCAACAACGAGAATATACTGGAGATATACGGCCGCTTGTCGCTCCGCCAGGCTTTCGGCAAGGCCGACGACATCCTGGCCGCCGCGACCAAGGGCATTGCCGAGATCATCACCGTGGAGAGCGACCTGGTGAACGTCGATTTCGCCGATGTGAAGAAAGTCATGAGCGACAGCGGCCGCGCCCACATGGCCGTCGCCACGGCCGAGGGCGACAACCGCGCCGAAGCGGCCGCCGAGGCGTCGCTGCGCTCGCCTCTCTTGGACCACAACCTCATCTCGGGCGCCAAGAACATCCTGCTGAACATCTCCGTGGCGGATGCCGATGCGCTCATGTACGAGGAGGTCGTGCGTATCCTGGAGTACATCCAGGCCCATGCCAGCGTCCAGGACGACAACGGCGTGGTCCACAACGCCAACATCATCTGGGGTACGAGCGAGAAACCCCAGCTGGGCAATGCCGTCGAACTGGTTGTCGTGGCGACGGGATTCGCTCCCGAGACCTCGGCAGGGGTGATGAAGCAGATCATTCCGCCCGCACGGACCGTCGAACCGGTCCGCGAAACGCCGAGCGCTCCGGTGCTCGAACCCATCAAGCCCGTGCCGCCCAAGCCCTCTCCCCGCGTTGCCGAGCAGGTGATGCTGGGCGCCAAGTCGGGCCGTTACAGCAACATCGAGCTGCTGCTCTCGAAGCCGGCCTACCAGTCGCGCAACTCGAAATTCGTCGTGCAGATGCCCGGCGGCCGCAAGGAGGTCCTGCGCGACGAGAACGCAGAGGGGCCGCGCGAGGAGCCGCAGGGCGGTTCGCTTTTCGACTAACCAATGCGCTGAAATTTGGAGAATTCCCTTCCCTGGATCACTTTCAACGGCTTTTCGGCCCACCTGCTCGTGCTGTGCGCGGTTACGGTCGTGCTGCTGTGTCTTTCGGCACTCGTCTCGGGCGCCGAAACGGCTTTCTTTTCGCTCTCGCACAACGACGTGTCGAGGCTTCGGCAGCGCACGACGGCCTCCGCCGCCGCAGTGCTCAAACTCCTTGCCGACGTCGATCTGCTGCTGGCCACGATCCTGGTGGTCAACAACCTGGTCAACATCTGCATCGTCATCCTTACGGCCCGGATCATCGACGGGCTTTTCACGTTCCTGAGGTTCGAGTTCCTGGTCAAGACCGTATTGGTCACGTTCCTGCTGCTGCTCTTCGGCGAGATTCTGCCCAAGGTCGTGGCGCAAACCGCCCTCGTGCGCTTCGCCTCGCTGGTGGCGCGGCCGCTCCTGGTGCTCCGGCGGCTCTTCTACCCGCTCTCCTACATCCTCGTGCGCACGAGCAGCCGCATCAGCGAAAAGGCGGCGCACCGGAGCGAAATCTCGCTCGACGAACTGGCCGATGCCGTGGACATGACCCAGACGACCAGCCCCGAGGAGCACGTGATGCTCTCGGGAATCGTCAATTTCGTCAATACCGAGGTGCAGGAGATCATGAAACCCCGCGTGGACATCACGGCGCTCGACATCACCGACACGTACGGGACGGTCAAGCAGACCATCATCGAGTCGGGCTTCTCGCGCATCCCCGTCTACGAAGAGGACGTGGACAACATCCGCGGCACGCTCTACGTCAAGGACCTGTTGCCCTACATCAACAACGACGATGCGTTCGGCTGGCAGAAGCTCGTGCGCAAGCCCTATTTCGTGCCCGAGCACAAGAAGATCAGCGACCTGTTGGGCGATTTCCAGTCCAACAAGGTCCACATGGCCATCGTCGTCGACGAGTACGGCTCGACCCTGGGGCTGGTCTCGCTCGAGGACATCATCGAGGAGATCGTGGGTGAAATTTCGGACGAGAGCGACAACGACGAGAGCTTCTACACGCGGCTCGACGCCAAGAGCTACCTCTTCGACGGCAAGACCCACATCGGCGATTTCGAGCGGGTGCTCGCGCTCGACGAGGATACGTTCTCCGACATCCGCGGCAAGGCCGAGACCCTCGCGGGCATGATGCTCGAGCTGAAACGCGATTTTCCGCGCAAGGGCGACGTTTTCACGGCCCACGAACTGCGGTTCACGGTGCAGGAGATGGAGGGGCACCGCATCGATAAAATCCGCGTCGATATTCCATGACCAAACTCCCGACCGATCCGGACGCACCCCGGCTGGTGGTCGCGCCGCTGATGGAGGAGGCCGAAGCCGCCGCCTGGGCGACCGCCGAAGAGCGGGACGAGGCACGTCGAATGGGCTCTGAGCGCCGGCGGCGGGAGTGGCTGACGTGGCGGGCGCTGGTGCGCTGCACGCTGGCCGGACGCGCCGGCTGCAACCTCACTCCCGCCGCTGCGGCCGCCCGGTTCGGGATCGCTTACGACGCGGCGGGTGCGCCCATCGTATCGGGTTGTGCGATTCACATCTCGGTGGCGCACTGCCCGGGCCGCGTAGTCGTCTGCCTCTCGCCGCAGCGCTGCGCCGTGGACATCGAACCCGAAGCGCGCGATTTCACCGCGGCCGCCGACCGCTTCATGACACCCGCGGAGCGGGCGCTGTCCGACGATCCGCTGCTGCCCTGCGCGGTGTGGTGCGCCAAAGAGACCCTTTATAAATACGCCGGCCGCAAAGGGTTGGACCTGCTGCGCGATCTGCATGTCGACGAGGTGGATTTGGTCGCGGGCACGATCCGTGCGCGGATCGAAAACGGCGAACCCCTCCGCCTCGGGATGCGCCGCGAGGCGGGATTTCTGGTCGTCTTTATCGGCTGAGGCCGGGTCAGAACGCCTCCGAGGCCGTGAAGAGGAATGCCGAGGAGCGTTTGCGGTCCCACGGCAGATTGGGGTTGCCGTAGACGCCCCATCCGTAATCGAGGCGGATATTCATCCCTTTCTTGAATTCGAAACGATAGCCGCAGCCGAAGCTGTACAGCGTGTTGCGCCAGCGGAACTGCTCGGTGCCCCACACCTGGCCGCCGCCGATCCATCCCACGATGCCGTGGCGGCGGTAGATGCGCTGCCTCAGTTCGATCTGCGCCTCGACGAGGCGCTTGTCGCGGTAGCGCCCCTCGTAGTAGCCGCGCATGCGCTCCATGCCGCCCAGTTTGGCGTACATGTGCCACGAGGGGGTGCCCGCCGTGGCGTCGGCGAAGAGGTCGCAGGCCAGGATGGCGCCTTTCCAGAGCCGCCGGTAGCAGTCGAACGTGAGGGTGAAGCGCGCGAAATGGCGGCCCGTATTGCCCAGCCAGCGGGGATACCACTTGGCTTCGGCTTTCAGGAAGATGCCGCGCGTGGCGTTGAACGTCACGTCGCGCGTGTCGTACTGGGCGAAGAGACCGATGTTGGTGTTCAGAGCGTTGGGCTTGTCGCCCGTTTCGGCTATGTGGTTCGAGAAAGGGTCCTGGAATGCGGGGTCGTAGCGTCCTTGTTGCTTCAGGCGGTAGAGTTCGCCCATCTTGCCGCCGGGGACGGGGTTTCCGGCGGCCACCTCCTGCTCCACCCGCTCCATGAATTCGACCATGCCGCTCGGCTTGTACCGGGCTCCGGAGTAGTCGATTCCGGCACTCATGCCTATGTAGAAACGGCCTACGAGCGAGGTGCAGTAGGAGATGCGGAAAGCGCCCATCGTGGTCGTGAGGTCCTGCGCATAGCCCTCCTCGCCGGCCCGGTAACCCACGCCGTAAAAGGCGCCCGGGAAATAGACGAATGCCCCAGAATAGCTCAGGCGCTGGCGGTTATGGTTGAAAATGTTGTCGCCCGAGAAGCGCACGAGCACGAATTTCTCGGTCGTGAAATTGCCGTACACCGAGACGTTCGACGGTGCGGTGATCGAGTCCGTGCGGTCGAGGCGGTAGAGTCCGGCCAGCAGAAAGCCGATTCCGAAGCCGACATCCGACGAGTAGTTGGGGCCCGGGGCGATGCTCCAGTCGATCTTCTTCTCGAACGTGCGGTCTACGTTCGAGCGGCCGTAATAGTCGATGATGCGGCGGATGAGACCGGGGCGTTTGGCGGCGACGGCCAGGCGGGCCGTGTCCGCCGTGCGGTGCGAATCGGCCGGCGGCGCTGCGGCTTCCGGAGCCGGAGCGGACACTATCCGGCCGGTCTCGGGCTGCCGGGCGGCTGCGGGCAGAGCCGTCAAGAGCACGAGCGCACAGACGATCAGGTTCCGGACTCTTCTTTTCATCCAATTCGGGGTAAAAGGCGTGGACAAAGATAGAAATTATTTTCTCTTCGGGCAAAATTGCGCTTCGGGCGGTTGTCGGATCGGTAAAAAAAGGGTATTTTTGTGAGAAATCGAACAACCGGAATCGCCTTTGCTGACCGGTTTGTTCCGCAACCGAATTGGTCATGTCCTCACCCCTCAGGCCCCGGCTGCCGCAAGAGCCGACTCCGTGCGAATGCGCTTCGGAGGCGTTTTTTTCCGATACGGAGTTGATTGCCGATTGCGCTTTCACGGGTGTTGTCTTTCCTGCTTTCGAGCGCGAACATTTCTCGGTGCAGGGTACGTGTTTCACGCGCTGCCGCTTTCCGGGCTGCACGCTGCGCGCTTCGCAGTTTGCGGACGTTGTGTTCCGCGGTTGCGACCTCTCGAACGTTCGTTTTTCGGGATGCGGCTTCCACCGTGTGGAGTTTATCGATTGCAAACTCGTGGGCGCCGACCTCTCGGAGGGGACCCTCTTTCATGTGCTCTTCGAGCGGTGCAAGGCCGAACTGGTCAATCTCTCGGAGGGGAAGATGCGCTTCGTCCGCTTCACCGGAAGCCTGCTGCGCAGCGCCTCGCTCGACCACTGCTCGCTCGAACGGGTCGGTTTTTCGCGCTGCGACCTGACGCTGGCCGAGTTGAACCGCACGCCGCTCGGGGGCATCTCCCTTGCGGACAGCCTCATCGACGGGATCCGGGTCGGCGAGGTCTCCTCGCGCGAGTTGAAAGGATTGAAAGTCACCCGCTACCAGGCCTCGGAACTGGCCCGGATGCTGGGTATCGAGATCGAGGAGTAGACCGGCCCTCCGGCGCATGAGAAACGGGACTGTCCGATAAAGGACAGTCCCGTACGTTTTGCGACCCGGGCGCCTATTTCAGGCCGAGTTTGCGGGCGATGGGCTTGGGAACCGCGTTTTTGTTGAGGGTGACCGAGGTGGTTTTGTACGCCACGAACGGACGCGAGAAATACCAGAATCCGTCATACGGCGGACGCACGTCCCACGAGTTCTGCACCTTGTAGTAGCTATTGCCCGCCTGGTCGGTGGCCGTACCCATGATGACCATGCCGTGGTCGTCGGTCGTCTGGTAGTTGTCGAATGCCTCCTGGCGCAGCTGCTGCGTGACGGTGCGCTCGCGGCCCGGCTTGTCGAACTTGTAGAGGGCGGCCTCCCGCTCCTGCTGGGTGAGTTTGCCCCAGCGTTCGGCCTCGGTGCCGCTCATCCCCTCGGTGTCGGCTTCGGGGACGATGCCGATGGCCTTGGTGCGGCTGAAGCCCTTTTCGCTTACGTCCGTGCCCCAGGCGACGGTGTAACCGCTTTCGAGCGCATGGTCGATGGTTTCCATCAGTTCGTCGAGCGGCAGGTTGTAGACCGCGCCCCACATCCAGTTGTCCGGCACCTCGAGAATGAACTGCGTGTAGAACGGATGGTGGGTGAACGACGAGAGGTCGATGTAGTCCTCCATGTCGATCGGCAGCGAGGCGGCGAACGACTGAGGCGTATATTCCCGGCCCTCGTAGGTGAAGGTCTCGGGCATGGGGCCGAAATAAGTGTCCAAAAGGGCGTCGAACCCGGGCTTCCAGGCCGTCGAGAGGGGTTTTCCGCTCTTGTCGCCCGTTTGGATCACGGCGTCGAGATAGGCTTTCAGCACGACCGAAAGTTCGTGGAAATCGGGTTTTTCGGTGCCGTACTCGAGCCCCTTGTAGACCACGAACGGTACGATGCCGTGGGCCTTGATTCCCTCGATCACGTCGTGTGCGGCGCCGCCCTCGGCGAAATTCAACTGGCCGTGCATGCGGACGTAGCGCTCGGCCTTGTCCCGGAACGAATGGCGCACGATCCACATCTCCGAAAGGTGCATTGCGGGGCCGCCTGCACGCAGAATCTCGCTCTCGAGCATCGAAAGGGTCGAAAAGCACCAGCAGGTGCCGCTGCGGCTCTGGTCCTTGACGGGGGTCGTGGGGAGGATTTTCAGGTCAGTGAAGCGGTAGCCGGTCGTGTCGGCGGTTTGTGCCGCTGCCGTAGCGAGAACGAGCAGGGCGGCCAGGGTCAGCAATGTGTGTTTCATGGGTTCGCAGGTTTATTTTTTGGAGTTGGCGACGATCTTCAGACACTCTTCGAGGGTCAGCGTTTCGGGCTTCGCGCCCTTGGGCAGGCGGTAATTCTTGCCCTTGTAGGCGATGTAGGGACCGTAGCGGCCGTTTTTGACGAGCATATCCGCGTCCTCGGGGAACGTGCGCAGCGGCGTGTTGGCCGCGGCTGCGGCGCTGCGGTGGGCCTGGACCAGCTCCACGGCGCGCTCGTAGGTGATCGTGTAGGGGTCGTCGTTCTTGGCGAGCGACGCGAACGACTTGCCGTAGCGCACGTAGGCGCCGTATTTGCCGATGCCGACAACCAGCTCGTCGCCGTCGAGAACCCCCAGGTTGCGGGGCAGGGCGAAGAGTTCGAGCGCCTCGTCGAGGGTGATCGACTCGATCAACTGCCCCTTTTTGAGCGAAGCGAAGCGGCTCTTTTCGCCCTCCGCGCCCTCGATCTCGACCATCGGACCGTAGCGGCCGATGCGGGCTTTGACGACGTGGCCCGTCGCGGGGTCGTTGCCCAGGATGCGGGCCTGGCCGCGCTTGTCGGTCTGGGTCTCGATGGCCTTGTCGACCATCCGATGGAACGGGCCGTAGAACTCGGCGATCATCCGGTCCCAGGTAATGTCGCCCTCGGCGATGCGGTCGAACTCCTTTTCGACGCTGGCCGTGAAATTGTAGTCGATGATCGAAGCGAACTGCGCCTCGAGGTAGTCGTTGACGACCATGCCGATGTCGGTGGGCGAGAGGCGGTTCTTCTCCTTGCCGTAATTTTCGGTGAGGGTTTTGGCCGTGAGCTTGTCGCCCGTGAGCGTCAGTTGCGTATAGTCGCGTTTTTGTCCCTCCTTGTTCTGCTTGACGACGTAGCCGCGGTTGATGATCGTGGTGATCGTCGGGGCGTAGGTCGAGGGACGTCCGATGCCCAGCTCTTCGAGCCGCTTCACGAGCGACGCCTCGTTGTAGCGCGCCGGCGAGGAGGTGAAGCGCTCGGTGGCCGTGATGCCGGCCGGGAGCACCGGGTCGCCCGCCGCCAGTTTCGGAAGCAGTCCCTCGCCGCTCTCGGCGGCCTGGTCGTCGTCCGTGGATTCGGAGTAGAGCCTGAGGAATCCGTCGAAGCGGACCACCTCGCCCTGAGCCACGAACTGGTGCGTCGATCGGGACATGTCGATGGTGATGGTGGTGCGGTCCAGTTCGGCCGGGACCATCTGCGAAGCGACGGTGCGCTTCCAGATCAGCTCGTACAACCGTTTTTCGTTGGGCGTGCCCTCGATCTCGTGCCGCTCGATGTACGACGGGCGGATGGCCTCGTGAGCCTCCTGCGCCCCCTTGGTCTTGGTCTTGTAGTTGAACCAGCGGGAGTAGTTGTCGCCGAAAAGGCGGGTGATCTCCTCCTTGCACTGCGCCAGGGCCTGCTGCGAGAGATTCACCGAGTCGGTACGCATGTAGGTGATAAGACCCTGCTCATAAAGGTGCTGTGCGACGGACATGGTCTGCGCGACCGACATGCCCAGCTTGCGGCCCGCCTCCTGTTGCAGGGTGGAGGTCGTGAACGGCGGCGCGGGGTAGCGCTGGGCGGGTTTTTCCTCGGATTTTGAGACCGTGAACGTGGCGCCGATCGCGCTGCGGAGGAACTCCCCGGCCTGGGCCGCGGTCTCGAAGCGGGTCGGCAGTTCGGCCTTGAAGAGCGTCTTGTCCGGGTCGTCGGCGGCGTAAAACTGGGCCACGACGCGGAAAAAGGCCGTGGAGCGGAAAGCGATAATCTCGCGTTCGCGCTCGACGATCAGCCGCACAGCCACCGATTGCACGCGGCCGGCCGAGAGCGACGGGCGCACCTTTTTCCACAGCACGGGCGAGAGTTCGAAACCCACCAGCCGGTCCAGAATACGGCGCGCCTGCTGGGCGTTGACCAGGTCCATGTTGACCGTGCGCGGCTTCTCGATGGCCTCCAGAATCGCCCGTTTGGTGATTTCGTGGAAGACGATGCGCTTGGTCTGTTCGACGGGGAGCCCCAACACTTCCGTGAGGTGCCATGCGATGGCCTCTCCTTCGCGGTCTTCATCCGAGGCGAGCCACACGGTTTTCTTTTTGGCCAGCTTCGTCAACTCGTCCACCACTTTCTTCTTGTCGGCCGGGATTTCGTAGACGGGGGTGAATCCGCTGTCGATGTGGATTCCGAGGTCTTTCTTCGAGAGGTCGCGGATGTGGCCGAAGCTCGATTTGACGATGAAATCCTTGCCGAGGAACTTTTCGATGGTTTTGGCCTTGGCCGGGGACTCGACGATTACTAAATTTTCCTGCATGCGTGTATGTCACTTGTTAGAAATGCGAAAACCTAAGTGTAGCACTTAGGTTCCGCAGAAAGTCCTGTCATTGGTTTATTTGATCATGTTGTAAGCCAGCTCGAAACGGATCGGAGCGTTGTTCTGCACGGGGTCCGACGCCTCGGTCGCCGCGCCTTGCAGCAGGCTGAAATCGGGGGTGTAGAGACCGTATGCTTCGGGTCCGAGGTAGACCGTCCGGTTTTCTACACGGTTCAGATCGACTGCGCGGTGCTCGGCATCGGCGGCTTTCCGCTCCTTGTCGTAGCTGTTCCACAGGGCCTGCATGTAGCCCGTGATGTCGAGGATGTAGCAGCCGCGGCTGCGGTTGATGTAGCCGCCGTAGGAGAGCGTCGTGCTGTAATTCTTCTCGTAGACGTAGGCGTAGTCGGCGATGGGGGTCAGCTTCTTGTAATCGGTATAGAGACCCAGCCGGCTCTGCGCCGCGTCCATCTGCTCGATGAGCCGCGCGGTGTTGCCCTCTGCGATCTGCGTCCAGTCGTACTGGCTTTCGGGGAAATAGACCAGCATGCGGGCCTGACTGAATGCCAAGGTCGTGAACTGCTTTTTCGAGGCGTCGTTCTCCCGCTCGATCTCCCGTTCCAGCTCGTCGAAGAACTCCTGCGTGAACCTCAGTTCGGTCACCACGCCGCCCATGCCCTCGACGTAGACCAGCGGGTTCTCCGGCCGCGTGTCCGGCTGATCCTTTTCGGGTTCGCGGGCCGCATCGATGTCGATCCGCACGCTGGCGTCGGTGGCCTTGGAGTAGTCGTGGGCGATGTGGTTGAGCGACACGTTCCCGTGGTCGGCATAGGAGTCGTAGAAATAGTAGACCATGCCGATGGTGTCCTGGATGAGCGTGGGGTCCGACTCCACGCGGTTGCGGCCGTACACGGCCAGCCCCGACGCATCGAGCGCGGTGGCGTAGACGGCGCCCTTGCCGGCGGGCTGGGGCTCGGAGGGTCGGATGTAGAGCCCCTTGAACTCCTCGACCCACTTGTCGAGGTTGTCGGCGCTGTAAATCGAGTAGTCCTCCTCGTAGGCCGTTCCCGACCCTTTCTGAAGCATCAGCCGCTTGATGAAATTGCGCCCCGCCTCCTTGGGATCCAGGGTTACGGCCGTGGTGGCGGGACCCTTCTCGCCGCCCAAAGTGAACGTGAAGAGCTCCTCGCCGAGTATGCCCTCCTTTTCGGGGTCGAACGAGAGGTAGAACGTCGTATCCTGCTTCTCTTTTTCGGTCAGGTACTTGTTGTCGATGACCTCGAAGATGCTGAACTGCTGCACGGTGGTCGTGTCGCCGCCGTAGGTGTCGATCGAGAGCAGCAGCTGCGCCGAGTCGAAGATCGGACGGTAGCCGAAATAGCCCTCGTCCACCTTGTAGTAGCAGAGGTACTGCGAGAGGAATCCCGCCTGCCGCAGCCCCGTCGTGTCGTTGAGCGTCGAACCCATGTAGCCGTAGGAGATGTTCGAACCGATGATCGAGTCGGTCTGGAACAGGCGCGTCTCGATGTATTTCGTCAATCGGTCCTCTTTGCTGCGGGGCAGCGTGATGTAGCCCGCTTTCATCTGCTGGTTGTCCGGCACCAGGTTCGATCCCAGCGTGTCGTCCACCTCGGTGCAGCCCGCCAGCACCGCTGCGCCCGCCAGCGCCAGTACGGCCAGCGCGCGGCCCCAACGGCAGAGTTTATTGAATTTTGTCATAGAATCGGTTGTAATTGTCGAAAAAGTCCGCTGCGTCGGGTGCCTGGTACGGGAGCAGCGGCTTGGAGCTGTTGCGCGCGATCTCCAGGATTTCGGGCGCAACGTCCTCGGACGCCACGACCACACCGTCGGCATACTCCATAACGAAACGGCAGAGATTTTCGTATGACGGCGCGCTGAGAATCTCCAGATTTTTGTCCTTGACCCCCTCGTTGGCGATCTTCGAAGAGAAACCCTTGTCCAGCTCCCCGGGGAACGAATCGCCGTAGAGCGAGACGACCACTTTCACGTCGCGGAAGATGGGATCGTCGGCGAAGACGCGCTTGAGGTAGACCGGCACCACGCCAGCGAACCAGCCGTGGCAGTGGACGATGGTGGGGGTCCAGCGCAGTTTCTTGACCGTTTCGAGCACCCCGCGCGCGAAGAAGATGGCCCGCTCGTCGTTGTCCTCGAAATAGGTGCCCTTGTCGTCCGTGAGCGTGGCCTTGCGCGAGAAATAGTCGTCGTTGTCGATGAAATAAATCTGTACGCGGGCCGCGGGGATCGAAGCCACCTTGATGATGAGCTGGTGGTCGTTGTCGTCGATGATCAGGTTCATGCCCGACAGGCGGATCACCTCGTGCAGCTGGTGGCGGCGCTCGTTGATCGAGCCGTAGCGGGGCATGAACGTGCGGATCTCGTTGCCGCGTTCCTGCATCGCCTGCGTGAGGGTACGGCACAGCCTGGAACTCTCCGTTTCGGGGAGATAGGGCATGATCTCCTGACATACGTACAGAATCTTGCTTGCCATGATTCGGGGGTTTTATACGGGCAAAGGTACGAAAAAATTCTTAAAGAATGAGCATGGCGTCGCCGTAAGTACCGAAACGGTACCCCTCCTCTTTGGCTACCTTGTAGGCGTTCATGATCGTGTCGTAACCGCCGAATGCGGCCACCATCATCAACTGCGTGGAGTAGGGGAGGTGGAAATTGGTCACCATCGCGTCGGCCACGGTGAATTCGTAGGGCGCGAAGACGAACTTGTTGGTCCAGCCCTCCATGGGTTTTATCATGCCGCCGGTCGAGACGGCCGTCTCGACGGTGCGCATCACGGTCGTGCCGATGGCTACGACCTTGTGCCCGCTGCACTTGGCTTCGTTCACCGCCCGGGCGGCCTGGTCGGTGACGAAGAACTGCTCGGAGTCCATCTTGTGCTTCGAGAGGTCCTCGACGTCCACCGTGCGGAAATTGCCCAGTCCGACGTGCAGCGTGATGAACGTGCGGTCGATCCCTTTGATCTCCATGCGCTTCATCAGGTGCTTCGAAAAGTGCATGCCGGCCGTCGGCGCGGCTACGGCGCCCTCTTTCTCGGCGAAGATCGTCTGGTAGCGTTCGGCGTCCTCGGGTTCGACTTTCTCGCGCACCCATTTGGGCAGGGGCGTTTCGCCCAGCGCGAAGAGGGTCTGCTTGAACTCCTCGTAGGAGCCGTCGAACAGAAAACGCAGCGTGCGGCCGCGCGAGGTGGTGTTGTCGATCACCTCGGCCACCAAGAGGTCGTCGTCGCCGAAATAGAGCTTGTTGCCGATGCGGATTTTGCGCGCCGGGTCGACCAGCACGTCCCACAGCCGCAGCTCGCGGTTCAACTCCCTGAGCAAAAAGATTTCGATCTCGGCGCCCGTCTTCTCCTTGTTTCCGTAGAGGCGTGCCGGAAAGACTTTCGTGTCGTTGAAGACGAAGAGGTCTTTCTCCTTGAAATAGCCGATGATCTCCTTGAATATGCGGTGCTCGATGGTGCCTTTGGCGCGGTTGATGACCATCAGGCGCGACTCGTCGCGGTTCAGGGCCGGGTGTTTGGCCAGCATTTCGGGCGCGAAATCGTATCCGTATTGCGATAATTTCATAGGTTGTCCTTTAGTTTGCGTTTACGAAAGACAGATTAAATATTATACGCAAAAAAGACTATTTTGTTTCAAGTTCCTGCAATTTTTGCAGAAAAACGTCCAGCGAAAAGGCTTTTTCGGCCGTAAAGCCGCCGCTGCGCGTGCGCCGGAGCGCCGTCAGGTGGGCGCCGCTGCGGAGCGACTGACCGATCTCGCCGGCGAGCGAGCGGATGTAGGTGCCCTTGCTGCACCGGACGCGGATTTTGATCCGCGGCAGGGCGTATTCCAGCAGCTCCATCTCGTAGATGGCGATCTGCGCCTTGCGCAGCGTGACCTCCTCGCCCGCACGGGCCAACTCGTAGGCCCGCGTGCCGTCGATCTTCTTGGCCGAGTAGCGGGGCGGCTCCTGCAACCGCTCGCCCGTCAGGGCGCGGAGCGCCTCCCCGACCCCCTCGCGGGTGATGTGTTCCCACGGATAGGTCCGGTCCACGGGGTGTTCGAGGTCGAAACTGGGCGTCGTGGCCCCGAGCATCACGTCGGCCACGTACTCTTTCTCCTCGGCCTGAAGCGCATCGACCAGTTTGGTAGCCCTGCCGATGCAGACCAACAGCACGCCCGTAGCCAGCGGATCGAGCGTCCCGGCATGGCCCACTTTGATCTTGCGGTAACCCAGCCGGCGCAGCGCGAACTTGATCTTGCGGACCACGTCCGTCGAGGTCCACTCCAGGGGCTTGTCGATGACGGCGATGTAGCCCTCCTCGAAATTGAGGCCTCTGAGGTCGGGTATCTGTTCCGTCATGCCAGGTAGCTGTAAATGGATACGATGCCCGCCAGGGCGCAGTAGACGGCGAACCAGATCAGCTTGCCCCGCTTGACGACCTCGATCATGCCCTTGCAGGCCAGGCATCCGGTCAGGAACGAGGCGGCGAATCCCGCGGCGAGCGTCCCTGCGCCTATGCCTGCGGCCGGAAGCCCTCCGGCGTCGAGCATCTCCAGAAGCGTTTGTCCGATGATCGGCGCGAGCACCATCAAAAACGAGAACTGCGCCACCACGGCTTTTTTGTTACCCAGCAGCAGCCCCGTGGCGATGGTCGAGCCCGAGCGCGAAAGCCCCGGCATGGCGGCTGCGGCCTGCGCCAGGCCGATGAGAAAGGCGTCTCGGTAGGAGATCGTCTCTTTCTGGCGCGGGCGGGCGTAGTAGGCGAACGTGAGCAGCGCTGCGGTCAGGAGCAGCATGGCGCCGACCACGACCAGGATATAGGGCGCTTCGAGCAGGGCGTTGATCCGGTCGACCAGCAGCAGCCCGACGATGCCGATGGGGATCATCGAGACGACGATCTTGAGCACGTAGGCCTGCTCCTCGTTGAACCGGCGCGAAAAGAGTCCTTTCAAGAGGCGCCACACCTCGCGGTGCAGCACCACGAGCGTACTGAGGACCGTTCCGGCGTGCAGCATCACGTCGAACGTGAGGTTGTCCTCGATCCTTACGCCCAGCAGCTCCTTGGCGATCTGGAGGTGCCCGCTGCTCGACACGGGCAGGAACTCGGTGATACCCTGCACGATGCCGAGCAGAATGGCTTGCAATGTATCCATCGAATGCAATTCAGAATTAAGAATTCATAATTCATAATTATTCTTTCGCAATCCACGGCGCAGGGTCTGTACGGTCCTGGAAATGCAGCAATCCGATGTTCCGTAACTTGCATGTATGGCGCGTTTGAATTATGAATTTTGAATTGTTTTACTTGTACCGTTTGAGGATGGCGAAGATTTCGATCACGAAACCGCCGATCACCAGGATCGGGGCCAGCGTGATCCTCCGCCACGAAAACATGGCGTAGTTGAACTCCTCGGGCGAGTCGCTGCCGCCGCCTGCCATGAGGATGAATCCGAGGAGGATGACGCCGAAACCGATCGCCAGCAGGATGTAGTTGCGGCGCGTAAGCGGCATGCGGGGGTTCTCCACGTCGGACCGCCGGGGGGGATTGTTCGCTTTTTTCATTTAATAGAGGTATATCTTGTTCGATTTCATGTTGATGAATTTGTTGAGCGCGAAAGCCGTGAAGAGCAGCGAGAGGAGGATACCTCCCGCAACCATCGAGCCCAGAATCAGGGCGACCTTTTCCGCTGCGGCGATGTTCGTCAGTTCGGGGATGGTCTCGTTGAGTCCGTAGACCGCCAGCGCGAAGAGCCCCGCGGCCGCCAGCCCGGAGAGGATGCCCTGCGTGATGCTGCTCGCCAGGAACGGGCGCATGATGAACCACTTGGTCGCTCCCACGAGTTTCATCGTATTGATGAGGTAACGTTTCGAGAAGATCGCCAGGCGGATGGTGTTACTCACCAGAATCAGTGAAATTGCCAGCAGCGCCCCGCCGAACAGGAGCAGCACCAGCCGGATTTTGCCCACCGTGGCGTGCAGCCGCTCGGCCAGCAATGCCGGGTACGACACGCGGTCCACGCCCCGGATGCGGGAGGCTGCGGCGATGAAGCCGTCGAGCAGTTCCCGCTCCTCCGAAGCGGCCGTGAGGGTCAGTTCGTAGGAGTCCAGCAACGGATTTTCTCCCAGAATCTCCTCGAACTGGCTTTCGAACATCTTGCGGAATTCGGCATCTTCCAGCTTCTCCTCCTTGGGTACGTAGGCGATCGTTGCGACGATCGCTTCGGCGGTCAGGTCGCCCGCAATCCGCTCCCGGTCGGCATCCGTGAGGCCGTTTTCGAGCTCCACCGAGACCGCGATGCTCTCTTGCAGCGTGTCGGCCACCTTCATCGCCGCCACCATCAGGTAGCCCACCGACCCCAGCAGAAAAAGCACCAGCGTAATGCTTACGGTCGATACGATATAGGAGTTGCGGACTTTCCGCTTGAGTCGTTTATCGTCTTTCATATCCTATCCTTGCATACAATTTTGTTCCGGTTGTTTCTTCGGCCCGTTGCAATCGCGGCCCCTGGCCGCGTATCCAATTCTGACCCACCCCCAAACCCTGCCTCGGCGGGGGCTTTCCTGCGGGGCGGGATTTACACCAGCCCTTTTCCTGTCTGGTCCTCCTGCGTAACGGTCCCTGCTCTTTCACGAAACCCGAATTTCGTTCGGAAAGCAAACGGGTCTGCGGGCAGTTGGGTCACTCTTTTTTCCTCCTTTTCAGGATCATATAGACCAGCGCAGCCGCCGCGCCCAGCAGAATCAGTGCCGAGCAAATACCCGTCACCGTCTCTACCGCGGTCCACTTCGGGGCGCGGAAACGCCACTCGACGGTATGTGCTCCGGCCGGGAGCTTCATTGCCCGCAGCACATAGTCGGCGCGGATGTAGGGCCTCTCTTCGCCGTCCACACAGGCCCGCCACCCCTTGTCGTAGTAGATCTCCGAAAAGACCGCCAGCGATTCTTCGGGTGCGGTGTATTCGTATTTGAGGTAGTTGGGGCGGTACTCCGTCAGCGCGATCCGCTGCACGGCGGCCGTGTCGGGGGCAATCCCCGCCTGCCACGCTTCGGCGTAGGCGCAATCCTTTTCGGCGATGACGGCCGTGGTTTTGAGGTTTACCTCGCCCAGCAGGGCGATCTCATCCTCGGGTGTGTGCGCACACACCGTCCGTTCGACGAACCACGCCGCGCCGTTGGGCGCGGCCCGTCGTCGCGCTTCGGGCTGTCCGTCGGCTCCCGGGACGATCACGTAGCGCGTGTTGAGCATGTCGAGTACCGCCTCGTCGCCCGCGGCCAGGTAGCGGTCGATCAGGTCCTGGTAGCGGGCCAGTTTGGCTCCGTGGTAGCCGCCCACCGAGCGGTGGAAATAGGAGGTCGTGGCGTCGTTGAACGGACTGACCGTAAGGTTCAGCACCCGGTACCCCGGCTCTTTGTCCTGCAAAATTGCTTTGTCGGCGGCCGACTGGACGACCTGCTGCCGGCGCGGAGAGCCGAAATCGTCGTGCGAAAGGAACCGCAGGTCTACCGGCACGAGGTCGATCAGTACGACGGCCGCCAGCAGGGCTGTCAAAGCGTATTTATTGATTTTTCGCAGGGCGAACAGCAGCACACTCCCCGCAGCGAGGAGGATCATCACGAGCGACCGCCAGGCATCGGCCTGCATCATCCGCGTCCGCTCGGCCGCCATCGCGGCCCCCACGCGCTCGCCCCATTCGATATCCATGCCGCGGTCGAGGTACTCCTGCATCCCGTTGGCCTCGAAGATGCGGGTGAACTGCCCGGTCATCATCTCGGTGCTTTCCGCGCGGCCGAAATCGAAGAGCGAGCCGCCCGCCAGCGCCAGCAGGAGGCACAGCCCACCCGTTACGCCCGCCGTCCAGGCCAGTGCGCGCAGCAACTGCCGGCGCGGTATCTCGCCGCGCCACAACCGCATCAGCGCCAGCGCGCCCAGCAGCGGCACGGCCCACTGCACGACCACGAGGGTCATCGACACGGTGCGGAACTTGTTGTAACCGGGCAGGTATCTGAAAGCAAATTCGGTGAATCCCATCAAATGGCGACCCCAGGCCAGGAGGATCATCGCCACGCAGGCCGCCACGATCCACCACTTGTTGCGTCCGCGCGCCAGCGCGATACCCAGTGCGGCCAGGAACACGGCGGCGGCGCCCAGGTAGGTGGGGCCTCCGGTGTAGGGCTGGTCGCCCCAGTAGGTCGGAAGCTGCTGCGCGGCGCCCCGCAACCCCATTTCGTTGAGCGTGGCGGCGACCTCCCCGTCGGGCGAGAAGACCGAGCCCGATTCGCGGCCCATGAAATCGGGAACGAGGAGGTTGAGCGTCTCCGTGCGTCCGTAGCTCCAGGCCGTGGCGTAGTCGAGGTCCAGGCCGTTCTGCGAGGCCTGAGCAGGTGCGGTCAGCTCCGAGCCGCCGCGCATGGTTTCGGGCGTATGCTGGGCCGTGTACCACAGGGGTGAAAAGTTGGAACCCACGGCCACTATCCCCGCGGCGGCCAGCACAAGGGTGCGCAGGGCAAAATCTTTCAGGCGCTTCTCCCTGAGAGCCGAGACGCCCTCGCTGATCCAGAACGCGGCCATCGCCACGAGAAAGTAGTAGGTGATCTGCGGGTGGTTGGCGCCGATCTCGAGCGAAGCGGCCAGCGCCGTCAGGGCCGCACCGATCCACATGTTGCCGCGCAGGGCGATCCAGGCGCCTCCCATCATCAGCGGGGCGTAGACCAAAGCCCACATTTTGGTCAGGTGGCCCGCCCCGATGATGAGCAGGAAATAGGTCGAAAGTCCGTAGGCGAGGGCCGGCACGATCCCCACCCAGGGATCGATCCCCACGATGAGCAGCATGAGCCACATGGCCGTCATGGCGAAGAAGAGGAATCCGGCGGGGGTGGAGATCGCCTTGACGACCTGTCCCACGGTGCGCTTGACCAGTTGTGCCGGATAGGCCACGTTGATCAGGTAGGCGGGCATTCCGCCGAACATGCCGCCCGTCCACTGGGGGTCTTCGCCCGTGGCGAGGCGCATCCGGGTGATGTCGCTGGCCATGCCCTCGTACTGCACCACGTCGTGCTGGGGCAGCGCCTCGCCGCGGAACTGCGGGGCGAAATAGAGGGCGCTCACCACGAAGAAGAGAGCGAGGGCCGCCGCTGCGGGCAGCAACCTCGGCAGGATGCCTTTCGAAGATTCCATTTTTTAGTCGCTTAACCGAGGGTCAAAGGTACGAAAAAATAGTCAGTTCCCGAGTTGCGGTCGTGAAATTTCATTATCTTTGCCCCTGGCGAACGCACCATGAAGAGCGGAGGAGGCGAATCTTTCGGCGCGGGGCGGGAGGCGTTTTTTCCCTCTTCCGCACAGGGGCTGCCGCCATGCGTTACGAGGCCGCGGGGCTTTGGGGAGCCGCTTTGAAAAAAGGTTTTTATGATGACACTCGATACCATTCGCAAACCCGTAACCGCCGAGCTGGAGGCGTTCGACGAGTTCGTCGCCGAGCAGTTTACGGCCGAGGGGGAGTTGCTTTCGAACATGCTGCGTTACGCCCTTTCGTCGCGCGGCAAGGGTATCCGCCCGTTGCTGGTGATGCTGTCGGCCGCGATGAATGCCTCCGTCAAGGGCGCTTCCCGTGGCCGCAGGGTCTCGCTGGCGGCCATGCTGGTCGAAATGATCCACGTGGCTTCGCTCATCCACGACGACGTGATCGACGAATCCGATACGCGACGCGGCCGGCCGTCGGTCAATGCCCGCTGGCAGTCGCACCGGGCCGTGATTCTGGGCGACTACATCCTGGCCCGCAACATGGCGGTCGGGCTTCAGAGCGGCCAGTTCGACCTGGTGACCCACATTTGCGGCGCGATGGCCGCCTTGTGCGAGGGCGAGGTGCTGCAAGGGGAGTGCGCCGACAAGCACACGATGACCCGCCAGACCTACCTGGACATCATATACAAGAAAACCGCCAGCCTGATAGGCGTCTGCGCCTCGGCCGGTGCGCTGGCCGTCGGTGCCCCGCGCGAGCGGGTGTCGCTCATGCGCCGCTTCGGCGAAGCCCTGGGCATGGCGTTCCAGATTCAAGACGACTTGCTGGACTACACCCGCGACGCGCATACCGGAAAACCCGCGAACAACGACCTGAGGGAGGGAAAGATCACCCTGCCGCTGCTCGCGGTGCTGGACCGGGCGGACGAGGGGCGGCGAGAGGACCTGCTTGCCCGGCTGGCCCGCTGCCACGAGGACGAAGAGGCCGTGGAATATCTCCGGCGCACGGTCGAGAACGAGGGAGGCCTGCGATTCGCCTCCGAGGTGATGCACAGCTACGTTTCGCGGGCCGTGGACATGCTCTCCGAATACGAGCCCTCGCCCTACCGCTCCTCGCTGGTGAATCTCTGCACGTATGTCGTCGAGCGGGACCGCTGATATCGAACCTGCAAACTTATTAACCTAATCGATACTCTTTATGGAACAGAAAAAAAATTACACGCTGCCCATCGTCATGATGTTCTGTCTCTTTGCGATGATCTCGTTCGTGACGGGCCTCACCAACCCGCTTGGCGTGATCGTGAAGAACCAGTTTGCCGTGGCCAACTGGATGTCGCAGCTGGGCAATGCGGCCAATTTCATCGCCTATGCTTTCATGGGCATTCCGGCGGGCATGATGCTCCGACGCATCGGCTACAAGAAGACGGCGCTGGTGGCCGTGGCCGTGGGATTCGTCGGCGTGGGCATCCAGTTCCTTTCGGGCGAGGCCGGAAGTTTCGCCATCTACCTGACGGGCGCTTTCATCTCCGGATTCTCGATGTGCATGCTCAATACGGTCGTCAACCCGATGCTCAACACCTTGGGCGGCGGCGGCAAGAAAGGCAACCAGCTCATCCAGTTCGGCGGCTCGCTCAACTCGATCGCCGCAACCATCGTTCCCATTCTGGTAGGTTACCTGATGGGCAACGCGGCCAACGCCACCATCCGCGACGCGGCTCCCGCGCTCTGGATCGCCATGGGTATCTTCGCGCTGGTCTTCGTGGTCCTCTACCTGGTCCGCATTCCCGAACCGTACGCCATCGAGCAGGGAGGCGCCAAGAAGAAAGATACGCACAGCGCCCTCTCGTTCCGCCATTTCGTGCTCGGCACGGTGGCCATTTTCATCTATGTGGGTGTCGAGGTGGGCATTCCCAACTTCATGAACCTCTTCCTCACGGCCGCTTCCGACGCCTCGACCAGCGGCGTGGGCATGGCTGCTGCTGCTGCGGGTTCGCTGGTGGGCACCTACTGGTTCCTGATGATGGTGGGACGGCTGATCGGCGGCGCCATCGGCGGCAAGGTGTCGAGCCGGGTGCAGCTCTCGGTGGTATGCTCCCTGGCCATTGTCTTCGTCCTGCTGGGCATCTTCGCTCCCATGACCGTGACGGCTTCCATGCCCGTGTTCACGGGTACGGGCTTCTCCATGATCCAGGTGCCGATCGGCATCATGTTCCTCACGCTCTGCGGTCTGTGCACCTCGGTAATGTGGGGCGGCATCTTCAACCTGGCCGTCGAGGGGCTCGGAAAGTACACCTCGATGGGGTCGGGCATCTTCATGGTCATGGTCTGCGGCGGCGGCATTCTCCCGCTCATCCAGGGCTATGTGGCCGACATCTCGAGCTACCTGACGAGCTACTGGGTGATCGTGATCGGGCTGGCCTACATGCTCTACTATGCGCTTATCGGCTCGCGCAACGTCAACCGCGATATTCCCGTGGAGGATTGACGCTTCCGAACGGATCGAAAATCCCCGGCCTCTTCGATGGAGGTCGGGGTTTTTCGGTTAGGGGATGGCGGTTCGGGTGAGGTGAAAAGTGAAAGTTAAAAGGTGAAAAGCTTACCTGTGTTTGCCTCTTCGGTGGCTGGCATAACGTCAAGCGAATTTTCTCGATCCACGAAGACATAAGCCATGCCGGTAAATGAAAAAAACAGGACAACCGTTTCGGTTGTCCTGTTTTTCTGAACGCCGGCGGCGGATTATTTCTTCTCCGCGCTGGTCATGCGCTTCTCCTTGATGCGGGCTTTCTTGCCGGTCAGATCGCGCAGGTAGTAGATGCGTGCACGGCGGACAACGCCGATCTTGTTGACCTCGATCTTTTCGATATGAGGCGAGTAGAGCGGGAAGATACGCTCGACACCCACGCCGTTCGAAACTTTGCGGATGGTGAACATCTTGGTCTTGCCCGATCCCTTGATCTGGATCACCACGCCGCGGAAACTCTGGATACGCTCCTTGTTACCCTCGACGATCTTGTACGATACGGTGATCGTGTCACCGGCTTTGAACGACGGTACGTCGGCGTCCGTCTTCGGCCACATCTGCTCGTTGACGAGCCTGATGATTGCATCTTTGTTCATTGTTGCAACAATTAAAATGGTTTCGCATTCAACATTCCCGCTGCGACGGACCCCATAGGACCCTTTGTCCCTAATCGCGCGGTGGATCGACTCCGCTCCGCATGCGCCCGGTCGCCCAATGAAAGAGGTTGATATACGTCCCTTTCGGGGCTGCAAATATACGAAGAAATTTCGGTTGTGCGCAAGTGTGGCATGAAAATATCTTTTCGGAACGCGTTTTATTCGTATCTTTACAGGCAAAACGAACACGATGAAAGAGCGATTGATCCTGGTAACCAACGACGACGGTTACGATTCCCGCGGCCTGGCCGCCGCCATCGAGGTGGTGCGCGACCTGGGCCGCGTAGTGGTGGTGGCGCCCGAGACGATGCAGAGCGGCATGAGCCAGGCCATCACGATTTACAACCCGTTATATTTAAGAAAGGTGCGCGAAGAGGAGAAACTGGAGGTCTATGCCTTTTCGGGCACTCCGGTCGACTGCGTGAAGATGGCTTTCGACTACCTGCTGCGCGACCGGCGGGTCGATCTGGTCCTCTCGGGCATCAACCATGGCTCGAACTCCGCCGTGAACGTGCTCTACTCGGGCACGATGGGCGCCGCCATCGAGGGGAGCTTCTACGGCTGCCCGGCCATCGGGCTGTCGCTCGACGACCACGAGGCCGGCGCCGATTTCGAGGCTTCGGTCCGCTACGGCCGGCGGATCGTGGATCAGGTGTTGGCCGCGCAGCTTGAAATGCCGCTCTGCCTGAATGTCAACGTGCCGATCGGCCGGCCCGACGAGTTGCGGGGCATCCGCCTCTGCCGCCAGAACCGGGGCTTCTGGCGCGAGGAGTTTTTCCGCCACGAAGACCCCCGCGGGCGGGCCTATTTCTGGCTCACAGGGGCTTTCGTCAACAGCGAACCCGAGGCCGAGGACACCGACGAATGGGCCCTTTCGCACGGGTACGTCTCGGTGGTGCCCGTGCAGACCGACCTGACGGACTACCGGCAGCTGGAGAACCTGCGGTTTCTCAACCGCAATGAAACAATTAAAAATTAAGAATTAAAAATTAATAAGGATGCGGGGAACGTACTTTATTTTATTCTCGAACACTCCTCGTTGTCGCAGACCGGTATAAGGATAAAAATAGGGTAATTTTTAATTCTTAATTCTCAATTTTTAATTATATTTGCCTATGCTGATAAAGATTCTGCTCGTCATCGCCATCATCGTACAGATAATGGCCACGGCCTACGCCCTGAGGCTGGTGCGCATGACCAAGTACAACTCGGTGTGGATTCTCTTCATCGTCGGCTTCTCGCTGCTCTCGGTCGAGCGCTTCATCCAGCTGCTGATGGCTTCGGGGCAGTACGTGCCGCGCTGGTGGTTCGCCTACCTGGGCATCGTGATCTCGGTCTGCCTCTCCATCGGCGTCATGTACGCCCACAAACTCTTCAAATACATCGACCGCCTCAACCGCCAGCGGCAGCTGCTCAATAAGCGCATCCTAACGGCCGTCCTGCGCACCGAGGAGAAAGCCCGCTCGCGCTTCTCGAAAGAGCTGCACGACGGCCTGGGGCCGCTGCTCTCCTCGGCCCGCATGTCGCTTACGGCGCTTGCACGCGAGCAGTCGGGCGACGAGCAGCGCGAGATCATCGCCAATACGACCTACGTCATCGACGAGGCCATCCGCTCGCTGCGCGAAATATCGAACAACCTCTCGCCCCACGTGCTCAACGATTTCGGGCTGGCGCGGGGGATTCAGAATTTCATCGACAAGAGCGCCGCGATGCACGAGGTGAAGATCCGTTTCACGACCAACCTGCGTACGGAGCGCTACGATACGGACATCGAGGTGATCCTCTACCGGGTGGTGTGCGAACTGATAAACAACTCCCTGAAACACGCCGCCTGCACGTCGGTGAACCTCTCGCTGTCGCAGAACGGAACCATGCTGGCACTCGACTACACCGACGACGGCCGCGGGTTCAATCCCCAGGCGATGATGGACTGCGGCATGGGGCTTTCGAACATCGCGTCGCGCATCAACTCGCTGGGCGGGTCGTTCGACATCGCTTCGGCCAAAGGCAAAGGCATGCGCGCTTCGATCCGGGTGAATACCGAAACGGAAACGGCCCCTGAAAAACGGCGGCGAAAAAGGAGGTCATGAACGAGTGCGCCATCTTCCTGGTCGACGACCATTCGTTGTTCCGCAACGGGCTGCGCGGGCTGCTGGAGCGTTGCGCCGGGTGCCGCGTGGCGGGCGAGGCGGCCAGCGGCGAGGAGTTCCTCGCCCTGCTGGACGGAATCGAGGCCGACGTGGTTTTCATGGATTTCTCCATGCCCGGAATCGACGGCGCCCAGACCACCGAACGGGCTTTGGCCCGTCGTCCGGAGTTGCGGATCATCACCCTCTCCATGTTCGGCGAAGAGAGCTACTATACGCGCATGGTCGAAGCCGGTGCCCGGGGTTTTCTCTTGAAAGATTCCGACATCGGCGACGTGATCGAAGCCATCGCAACGGTCCGCGCGGGCGGGAGTTATTTCAGTCCCCGGCTGCTCTCGTCGCTCGCGGGCCGCATCCGCACCCGCGAGGCGACCCCCGACGAGCCGCTCTCCGAGCGCGAGCGCGAAATTCTGGTGGCCGTCTGCCGGGGCCTGTCGAACCAGGAGATCGCCGACGAGCTGTTCATCTCCAAGCGCACCGTCGACAAGCACCGCGCCAACATTCTCGAAAAGACCGGCTGCAAGAACACCGCCTCGCTGGTGGTCTATGCCATACGCCACCGCATCGTCGAATTGTAGTTTTCGATGATTGCGGCACACCTGCCGCACATCCCTCCAATCCCCGAACGGGATGTACCTCAAGTACTACCCGTCCGGGGATTGTCACGATGCACGGCATCTGCACCACACTGATCGAAAACTGATTCCGGGTCCTTACGCTCATGTACTACCCATCCGCGCGCCGCTCGTTTAAGCAAATCGCTCCACTATTTGCGACCCATCGACAGGCTCGGGGGATCGTGTATAACGCCCCGGCCGCAGCCTCACATCAGCGGGGAGAAGAGGCGCAGGAACGACTCGGCCCAGCGGCGGGAACGGGGGCGGTTGAACCACTCGGCCGCGGTGAGGTGGCGGCACTGGGCCGCATCGCGCTCGAAAACGGACTCCATGCGGTCTGTGAATTCCGCGTCGTAAACAAAGGCGTTGATCTCGAAATTGTGTTCGAAACTGCGGAAATCCATGTTCGCCGAGCCGATCACCGTCAAATCGTCGTCGATGATGAGCAGTTTGGAGTGGAGGAACCCCGGGGTGTAGAAGAGAATCTTCACCCCGGCTTTCATCATGTCGTCCAGGTAGGAGTGCGAAGCCAGGTCGATGGCTTTCGAGTCGGAGCGTTCGGGCAGCATCAGCCGCACGTCGATTCCCGCGAGCGCCGCAACCTGCAACGCCGTATTCAGCACGTCGGACGGCAGGTAATAGGGGGTCTCGATCCAGATCCGCCGCCGTGCCCGGGCGATGGCGTAGCTGTCGGCCTGCAACAGGGCGCGCCACTTGCCGAACGGTCCGCTCGGGACGATCTGCATCACGTCGTCGGTATAGGATGCGGCCTCGGGGTAGTAGTCCGGGCCCGAAATGTGCTGCTTGGTGGTCGCCGACCAGTCGCTCAGGAACGAAGCCTGCAACCCGGCGGCGCCGCTGCCCTCGATGCGGAAATGGGTATCGCGCCACGAGCCCCAGCCCGTTCCGTGCACATAGCGGTCGGCGACGTTCATGCCGCCGATAAAGCCTACGCGGCCGTCGATGACGACGATCTTGCGGTGGTTGCGGTAGTTGACCTTGCTCGTGAAGAACGGAAATTTCACGTGCAGAAACGCACGTACCTCGATCCCCTCGCGGCGCATCCCCTCGAAAAAAGCCTTTTTCACGCCGCTGCTTCCCACGTCGTCGTAGAGCAGGCGCACCTCGACCCCGCACCGCGCCTTGGCCACCAGGGCGTCGCGCAGGCGTCGCCCCGTGGCGTCGTCCGAGAGGATGTAGTACTGGACGTGGATGTGGTGCCGGGCCCGGCCGATCTCCTCGAGCAGGGCCTCCATCTTCGACTCCCCGTCGGTGAAAGCCTTCAGGCGGCTGCCGTAGAGCGGCACGGCGTGGAGCGTGGTCATCAGCAACTCGGACAGCGCGCGGTGTGCAGGCGGAATGCCGGGTTGCTGCCGGTGCTCGCTCTCGTCCAGCTGCATGGTGATCCGCTTGCGCGTGCGGTGGGTGATGATGCGCTGCTTGGAGAGGTTCTGACCGAAAAAGAAATAGAAGACCAGCCCGACGCCCGGAGCCAGCAGCAGCACGACGATCCACGGCACCGTCTTGAGCGGGTTGCGGTTGTCGGTGATGATAACCACGATGATACCCAGGATGGTGAGCGAGTAGATTCCCAGAAATAAATAGGTCAGGACTTGCTGCATGGCGTTTCTTCGGTATGGGTGTTCGGTCAGCGGAGCGGACGAGCATTCGGCGCGTGCTGGGAGGGTCGCACGGCAGGTGTTCGGCTCGTGCCGGACGGTTGTCCGTCCAACCGCACCGGGGTTATTTCTGCTCGGGGAAATGCACCATGTACAAGAGGTGCTCGACCCCCCGCATGAAATTGCGCTTGTGGAGTTTCGGGGAGTAGACGTAGCAGTCGAGCGTGAAGACGCGGTTGGTGGCCGTATCGACGGTCGAATAGCTTACGAACGGGCCGCCCATGAAATCGCCGTGCACGTCCCAGAAACCGCGCAGTTCGCACCACAGCCGTCCCTCGAGGCGGAACATGCGGTAATCGGGCGGCATGACCTCGGAGGTGGTCATGTACGAGCCTTCGGAGGGGCCGGGGATGCGCGCCGCGAACCGGTTGCGGGCTTCGAGCAGCGCCGCTTCGGAGAGCGACCGGGGTCCCTCGTAGGGGTAGGAGTAGATGAAGAATCCCTGGCTGGCGGTGGGATATTCGTAGCGGGCCCAGACGAAATCGGGCTGCTCGGCGGCCAGCGTATACCCTTTCGGAACGGTCATCTCGACCCCGAACGTGCGCTGGACGGCGGACTGCACGGCGGGGTTGTCGAACGCTTCGGCGTTTTTCACGGCCCGGTCGCGTTCGGCCGATTCGAGGGCCTGAACGAGGCTCTGCCGGTTCTTCGAGAGGTATTCGACGATGGATTTGTCGTCGGGACCCTGCAACGTGAGGACGATCTGCGGCTCGGACGTGACGTTGTACTGCACGGCCACCGAGGTCTTGTCGAGCGACGGCACCTCGACTACTTTCAGCACGTTGCGGTGGTCGGCGATCATGTTCGAAAAGTCCTGCTCGCGCACCCGCATCACGTCGAACAACGGTTCGGTCTGGTTGAGGTAGGGCACCGGAGCCGTGAGGATCGCGCGCAGCGTGTCGCCCACCTCGCCCGTCCACTCCCGCTGCGCGCAGACGACGATCAACTCGTAGGGCCGCCCCTGGGCGGTCTTGAGTTTCTTTTTGGTCAGAGTGTGAAAGGCGTCGCAGCCCGTCATGAGGGCGACGAGAAACGCCGCAAGCACCATGCGATTGACAATTTTCATAGCCGGTCGGTCATTGCGGACCCGGCAGCGCAACGGCTTCGGGTCGAATTTGTTAAGAGCAAAGATAACGATATTTTTCCAAATGGCGCGGATTTTCACTATTTTTGCCGGGCCATGCGTTTGAAACCGCCCAAAATAATCCGGCGCCTGATGCCGGACCTGATCTGGGAGATCGACGACCGGGAGGGCGTTTTCCTCACGTTCGACGACGGCCCCACGCCCGGTATCACCGAGTGGATTCTCTCGACACTGGACAAGTACGATGCCAAAGCGACCTTTTTCGTGCTGGGCAAGAACGTCGAGATGTATCCCGACCTCTTCCGCCGCATCGTCGATGCGGGTCACAAGGTGGGCAACCACACCTACTCCCACCAGAAAGGATGGGGCATGAGCCTGGAGCGCTATACGGAGGACGTGGATTTTGCCAATGACCTGATCCAAAGTGAGCTGTTTCGTCCGCCCTATGCCCGCATCACCCCGGCGCAGGCGCGCTTTCTGGGCCAGCGCTACAAGCTGGTCATGTGGGACATCCTCTCGCGCGACTACAACCGGCGTTTGTCGCCCCGCACCTGTCTGAAGAACGTCACCAAGTACCTCGCGCCAGGGGCCATCGTCGTCTTCCACGACAGCGAAAAGGCGTTCCGCAACATGCGCTACGCCCTGCCGCGCACGCTCGAAAAGATCCGGCAGATGGGCCTGCGGTGCAAGCCGATCGAGTTTTGACGCCCTCTCCGGTGCGCCGGTGCCGGGGAATAGGATTTTTCGGATTTTATGCGTACCTTTGCGCCGCGAAATACATCTAAAATACTATACACTATGGCAACTACCGCTGACATCAAAATCGGAATGTGCATCGAAATGGACGGCAAGACCTTTCAGATCGTCGATTTTCAGCACGTCAAGCCCGGCAAGGGACCCGCTTTCGTGCGCACCAAACTCAAGAACCTCGAAAACGGCCGCGTGCTGGAAAACACCTTTTCGGCTGGCGTGAAGATCGAGCCCGTGCGCGTCGAGCGCCGTCCCTACCAGTTCACCTACGAGGACGACCTGGGCATGCATTTCATGCACACCGAGACGTTCGAGGAGATCAATATCGACAAGAACCTGATCAACAACTACGACCTGATGGCCGATGGCCAGATCGTCGAGGTCATGTTCCACACCGAGAAAGAGCAGGTGCTTTCGGCCGAGCTGCCCCCGATCGTGGACATGGAGGTCACCTACACCGAGCCGGGCATCAAGGGCGACACCGCCTCGACCAACTCCCTCAAGCCCGCCACGGTCAACACCGGTGCCACGGTCCGCGTCCCCCTGTTCATCAACACGGGCGACAAGATCCGCGTCGATACCCGCACGCGCGAGTACTACGAGCGCATCAAGTAGCTTTCGATTTGTTTTCGATTTTATAGGGCATCTTTGCACTTGCACTCATGCGGCACGAATGGGACGTACCTTATGTACTACCCATCCGTGCCGCATTTCGTTTAAGCACAAATCTGCTCCTCTAAAATCGAAAACTCATGATTTGGCATTCGCCTTTACTACCTCCGCCCATGCGGTTCTTCGGGCTGGGAGCGGGTTGTGAATTCGGCCATTACCGCCTCCATTTTTTGTCGGATGCGGTCCGTGCAAAGATTTCCGATGCTGCCCGCATGGGTGTGGTGCACCTCGCGCGTGGGGCGGTAGCGGCCCTCCTGCACCGCCTTTCCCACCGTGCGGTAGGCTTCGCGGAACGGGGTGCCCCCGAGGACCAGCCGATTCACATCTTCGACCGTGAAGAGGTAGTCGTATTTGGGATCGTCCAAAATGTGCTCGTTGACACCGAGGTTCGAGAGCATGTAGTCGCACATCGAGAGCGTGCGGCGGATTTCGGTCGTCGCGGGGAAGAGAATGTCTTTCAGGAGCTGCATGTCGCGGTGGTACCCGACGGGCAGGTTCGCGGTCAGGAGCGCCAGCTCGTTGGGCACGGCCTGGAGGCGGTTGCAGCGGCCGCGCATGATCTCGAAGACGTCGGGATTCTTCTTGTGCGGCATGATGCTCGAACCGGTGGTGAGGCGGTCGGGGAGGGTGACGAAGCCGAAATTCTGGCTCATCATCAGGCAGACGTCCATCGACAGCCGCCCCACGGTGGCGGCCACGGCGGCAATGGCCGCAGCGGCGGCCCGTTCGCTCTTGCCGCGGCTCATCTGCGCCGCCACGACGTTGTAGTGCAGTGTCTCGAAGCCCAGCAGCCGGGTGGTCATTTCGCGGTCCAGCGGGAACGACGAGCCGTAGCCGGCGGCCGAACCCAGCGGATTCTGGTTGGCGATGTGCCAGGCCGCCGCCACCAGCCGCTGGTCATCGATGAGTGTCTCGGCATAAGCGCCGAACCAGAGTCCGAACGACGAGGGCATGGCGACCTGCAAATGGGTGTAGCCGGGCATCAGCACTTCGCGGTAGCGTTCGCTGAGCGATTGCAGGCGGTCGAAGAGCGCCCGTACGCTGTCGGCGATCTGCCGCAGTTCGTCCCGCAGGAAGAGCTTGAGATCGACGAGCACCTGATCGTTGCGCGAACGGCCCGCGTGAATCTTCTTGCCCGCGTCGCCCAGCCGCCGCGTGAGCAGCAATTCGACCTGCGAATGGACGTCCTCGGTGCCGGGCTCGATCCCGAAGCGTCCGGCCCGGATTTCTTCGGCTATTTCGTGCAGCCCCTCCGTGAGCGTTTGCAGTTCGTCGGAGGTCAGCAGGCCGATCTTTTCGAGCATGGCGATATGCGCCAGCGACCCCTCGACATCGTACTGTGCCAGCCGCATGTCCAGTTCGCGGTCATTGCCCACGGTGTACTCCTCGATCAGCCGGTCGGGTTCGAAACCCTTGTCCCAGAGTTTAGTTGCCATAAGTCTATAAAGAGTTTTCGGTGCCCGATGCCTTGTTCGTCGGGCGCGGTTTTCATTGCATGAAGAGTTCGCCGAGTTTTTCGAGGTATTCGGTGTAGATGCGAATACCCTGCTCCACCTCTGCGACCAGGACGTACTCGTCGGCCGTATGCGAACGCGACGACTCGCCCGGGCCCATTTTGAGCGCCGGAAAGGGCATGAGCGTCCGGTCGGAGGTGGTAGGCGAGACGAATGTTTCGAGCCCCGCGGCCCGGGCGGCCCCGACGAGCGGGTGGTCGTCGGCAAGGGCCGAGGCGCGGATGCGCGTCGAACGCGGTACCACCTCGGAGCGTATGGCGGCGCGGAGGATTTCGACCGTCTCTTCGTTGGTGTAGGCGTCCGTCGTCCGCACATCGACCACGAAGCGGCAGCGGTCCGGTACGACGTTGTGCTGTGTACCGGCCGCGATTCCGGTCACGGCGATACCGATAGGACCCAACAGAGGGGATTCGCGCTCGAAGCGGAATGTGCGGAGCCGGGCGATGTCGTCGAGCGCCCGGTAGAGGGCATTGACCCCCTCGTCGCGGGCGGCGTGGCCGCTTACGCCGTGCGCCTCGCAGTCGAGGACCACCAAACCCCGCTCGCCCACGGCTGCCCGCATACCGGTCGGCTCCCCGACCAGAGCCATATCGATCCGCCCCAACACCGGCAGCAGGGCCCGGATGCCCCGTTCGCCCGAGCACTCCTCCTCGGCCGTGAGGGCCAAGTAGAGGTTGAACGGCAGCGGCCGGTTGCGCATGGCCAGAAAAACCGCCGTCAGTGCCGCGACCGAGGCTCCGGCGTCGTTGCTGCCCAGCCCGTAGAGACGGCCCTCTTCGACGACGGGGGCATAGGGATCGCGCGTCCACGAGGCGGCGGGGCGCACGGTGTCGTGGTGGGAGTTCAGCAGCAGCGCAGGCCGTGCCGGATCGAATTCGGCCGCGCGGGCGTAGACGTTGTTTGCGAGCCGCTCGGGCGCAGCGCCCCGCTCCGCAAGAAAGGCGTACAGCAGGTCGGCCGTCGCCCCCTCGTCGCGCGAGGGCGACGGGGTGGCGATCAGTTGCTTCAGCAGATCGAGGGCCTGTGCGCTCCGTGCATCCATCAGTCGGGAGTTGAGAGTTGTGAATTCCGTATCGTCGTGCCGTCGTCTGCAAGCAGTCGGTCGGCACGCCGGATCGAGACGCTGCGGACGCCCTGCTCGACGGCTTTCAGGGCATTCTCGACCTTGGGGATCATGCCCCCGCGGATGACACCCTGCGTACGGAGCGCAGCATAACCGACCGGGGTGATCTCCCGGATAAGCGACCGCTCGTCGTCCGGATCGCCCAGCACGCCGCGCTTCTCGAAGCAGTAGATCAAGTCCGTCGGGGCGATCCGGGCCAGGGCCGTGGCCAGCGCCGAAGCCACGCTGTCGGCGTTGCAATTCAGCAGCGTGCCCGCGCCGTCGTGCATAATGGCCGAAAACACGGGTGTCAGCCCCGCGTCGAGCAGGCGTCGGAGCAGCTCGGAATCGACCCGGACGATGTCGCCCACGAAGCCGTAGTCGACGGGCTGCGGCGGCCGGCGGCCGGCGAGCACGATGTTTCCGTCGGCCCCCGAGAGTCCCAGGGCGTTGCACCCGGCGGCTTGGAGCCCGGCCACGAGCTGCTTGTTGACCAGCCCGGCATAGACCATCGTCACCACGTCGAGCGTGCCCTTGTCGGTGATGCGGCGTCCCTCGACCAGCTCGACTTTCAGTTCCAGCCGCTCGGCGAGCCGCGTGGCCAGCTTGCCGCCGCCGTGTACGAGGATTTTGGCCCCGGGCAGCGCGGCGAAATCCCGCTGAAAACGTGCAAGGGCCGCGGGGTCGTCGATGACGTGGCCGCCGATCTTTACGACAGTAATCCGTTCCATCACGAAAGTCCCTCCAGCATGCGTTTGAGGACGACCTGGGCGGCGATCTCGCGGTTCGCGGCCTCGGCGATTACCAGCGAACGGGGAGACTCGATCACCTCGTCCGTGACGATCATGTTCCGGCGCACGGGCAGGCAGTGCATGAAGAAAGCATCGTCGGTCAAGGCCATTTTCTCCGCATCGACCGTCCAGGAGCGGTCGCGCGAGAGGACCTTGCCGTAGTTGGGATCGGCCCAGGCCGCCCAGTTTTTTGCATAGACGAAATCGGCGCCGGCGAGGGCCTTGCGCTGGTCGTATTCGACTTTTGCCGGGCCCACGAACTCCGGGGCGAGTTCGTAGCCTGCGGGGTGGGTGATCACGAGGTCGTAGCCCGCGGCGATCATCCACTCGGCGAACGAGTTGGGCACGGCCTGCGGCAGGGCGTTGGGGTGGGGAGCCCAGGTCAGCACCACCTTGGGGCGTTCCTTGGTCTTGTGCTCCTCGATGGTAACGAGGTCGGCGAAACTCTGGAGCGGATGCCGCGTGGCAGCCTCCATCGAAAAGACCGGGCGGCCCGAGTAGCGGATGAACTGCTCGAGGATGCGCTCCGAGTAGTCCTCCTGCTTGTCCTCGAAGCGGGCGAAAGACCTCACGCCGATCACGTCGCAGTAGGAGCCCATAACGGGGATGGCTTCCAGCAGGTGCTCGGCGCGGTCGCCGTCCATCACCACGCCCCGCTCGGTTTCGAGCTTCCAGGCCCCCTGGTTCACGTCGAGGACCATGGTGTTCATGCCCAGGTTCATCGCGGCCTTCTGGGTCGAGAGCCGCGTGCGCAGGCTCGCGTTGAAGAAGAGCATCAAGAGGGTCCGGTTGCGGCCCAGCGCGGTATGGCGGAAGCGGTCGCGTTTGAGCTCGCGCGCTTCGGCGACGGCTTCCCGCAGGTCGCCGATGTCGTGTACGCAGGTGAATTTATGCATTTTTAATTCTTAATTTTTGATTGCATCGCACAGTGCTTCGAGGAAGCGGTCGGCCAGTTCGCGCGTCAGGCACAGCGCCGGCAGCAAACGTACCGTCGAGGGTCCTGCACCGCCCGTAAAAACATGTTTGTCGAAGAGAAGCCGGCGGCGCAGCTCCGTCCCCGAGCCGTCGAGTTCGATGCCGATCATCAGCCCCCGGCCCCGAACCTCCCGCGGACCGTCGATACCCCGCAGCTCATTTAGGAGGTAGTCGCCCACGCGGGCGGCATTTTCGACGAGCCCCTCGCGCTCGATCGTCTCCAGCACGGCGATGGCTGCGGCGCAGGCCAGGTGGCTGCCGCCGAACGTGGTCCCCAGCATTCCGGGCCGCGCCTCGAAATGCGGGGCGATCACGACGCCGCCGATGGGGAAGCCGTTGCCCATGCCTTTGGCCACGGTGATGAGGTCCGGACGGATCGCGGCCCGCTGGTGGGCGAAGAAGCGGCCCGTGCGGCCGTAGCCCGACTGGATTTCGTCGAGGATGAGCTGGGTGCCCGTTTCGTTGGTTGCGGCGCGCAACTCGCGGAGAAAATCGTCCGTCGGGCAGTGGATGCCCGCCACGCCCTGGATGCCCTCGATCACCACGGCGGCGAACTCCCGCGTGGAGAGTTTTTCGCGGACCGCTCCGATGTCGTTCAGCGGAACGAACTCTACATTGGCAGTCTGGTTGAACGGCGAGCGGATGGCCGGGTTGTCGGTGGCGGCGACAGCTCCGGCCGTGCGGCCGTGGAAAGCGTGGGAGAAAGCCAGGACCTTTGTGCGACCGGTGTGGAACGAGGCTAGCTTCAGGGCATTCTCGTTGGCCTCAGCGCCCGAGTTGCAGAGGAAAAGGCGGTAGTCGTCGTAACCCGAGAGGCGGCCCAGCAGCTCCGCCAGGCGCCGCTGGAGCGAGTTTTCGACCGAGTTGGAGTAGAATCCCAGCCGGGCGGCCTGCGTTTGGATGGCCTCGACCCAGGCCGGGTGGGAGTGGCCGATCGAGATGACGGCATGGCCGCCGTAGAGGTCGAGGTACTCCGTGCCGGCGTCGTCGTAAACGAAGCAGCCGCGGCCCAGGACGGGTTCGACCGGATAGAGGGAATAGACGTTGAAGAGTTCCATGTTGCAGTTTTTATGCGTTTGTGCCTTGCGGCCCCTCGACAGGGCTCGGGGATCGGGAACAGGTGGTTTCTTGTGCGGTGAGAGCCGGCGCATAAAACTTTACACCTTTCTCCTTTAACCCGCCTGCGGCGGCTTGACTTTGCTAACGCTCGGCAGAGACTGCTTGCAGTCTCTGCCCTCGCTCAATCGCAAAGTTCACCTTTCACCTTTTTAAAAAGCCGACGCTTTGAGCCGCAGCCCCGCGGTCTGGTCGAGCCCGAACATCAGGTTCATGTTCTCGACGGCCTGCCCCGAAGACCCTTTCAGCAGGTTGTCGATCACCGAGACCACATGCAGTTTGTCGCCGTGGCGGTTGACGTTCAGCAGCGCCTTGTTCGTGTTCACGACCTGCTTGAGGTCCACGTCGCGGGAGACGACCGACGTGAAAGGAGCCGTGCGGTAGAACTCCTCGTAAAGCCGGCGGACCGTCTCGCTGTCCGCGGTGCAGGAGGTGTAGACGCTTGCGAGGATGCCCCGCGTGAAATCGCCGCGCAGGGGGACGAAATTCACCGCCGAGCCGAACATCGGGTCGAGGCGACGCAGGTTGCGGGCAATCTCCGTCAGGTGCTGGTGCGTGAAAGCCTTGTAGACCGAGAGGTTCTGCGCCCGCCAGCTGAAATGGGTCGTGGCCGAGGGTTTGACGCCGGCGCCCGTCGATCCGGTCACGGCCGTCACGTGCACCTCGTCGCGCAGCAGTCCGGCGGCCGCCAGGGGCAGCAGCGCCAGTTGGATCGCCGTAGCGAAGCAGCCCGGGTTGGCCACACGCGCGGCGCTGCGGATGCGATCGCGGTTGAGCTCCGGTAGGCCGTAGACGAAGCCCTGCGATTCGTCGCGGAAATCCTGCGCCAGGTCGATGATCTTTACGCCGGACGGAATCTCGTTTTCGGCCAGCCATACGCGGCTCTGACCGTGGGCCGAGCAGAGGAACACCACATCGGCCGCCGTGAGGTCTGCGGAGGCGGTGAAGCGCAGTTCGGTGTCGCCCTCGAGCCCCGAATGGACGTCCGCAAGGCGGTTGTCCGCATTCGAGGTGCTGTGGACGAACGCCAGCTCGGCTGCCGGGTGGTTCAGCACGAGCCGGATGAGTTCGCCGGCCGTGTAACCGGCGCCTCCGAGGATGCCGACGCGGATCATTTGCCGTTGCGTTTCTGGACGTTGTGGTAGATTTTGATCTGGTTGCCCAGAATCTTCGTGAAGCCCTTGACGTCGTCCGCCGTCCAGGCCCGGTTCACCTCGCCGTACTCGCCGAAATCGGTTTTCATCAGATCGAACGGCGACTCGACGCCCACCAGCGTAAAGTTGCGCGGCCGCAGGATCAGCTCCACGGTGCCCGTGACGTTGCGCTGCGAGGAGCGAAGCATCGCTTCGATGTCGCGCATGACCGGTTCGAGGTACTGCGCCTCGTGAAGGAACATGCCGTACCACGTGGCCACCTGCTCTTTCCAGTAGAGCTGCCACTTGGTCAGCGTGTGTTTTTCGAGCAGCTTGTGGGCGGCCAGGATGAGCATCGGACCGGCTGCCTCGAAGCCCACGCGGCCCTTGATGCCGATGATCGTGTCGCCCACGTGCATGTCGCGGCCGATGCCGTAGCGCGAGCCGATGGCCTCCACGGCGCGGATGGCTGCGACCTTGTCCTCGTAGGGGGTGCCGTTGACGGCGGCGATTTCGCCCTCGGCGAAAGAGATGGTGAGGCGCTCTTCGCCCTCGGCGGTGATCTGGCTCGGATAGGCCTCTTCGGGGAGGGTCTCTGCGGAGCGCAAAGTCTCCTTGCCGCCGATCGAGGTGCCCCACAGCCCCTTGTTGATCGAATACTCCATCTGCTTGTAGTCGGCCGTGATGCCGTGGCGGCGCAGGTAGTCGATCTCCTGTTCGCGCGTGAGGGTCAGGTCGCGCGTGGGGGTGATGATCTCGATCTCGGGGGCCAGGATCTGGAACGTCAGGTCGAAGCGCACCTGGTCGTTGCCCGCGCCCGTGGAGCCGTGTGCTACGGCGTCGGCGCCGATCCGTTTGGCGTATTCGATGATGGCAATGGCCTGGAAGATGCGCTCGGAGCTGACCGAAATGGGGTAGGTACCGTTGCGCAGGACGTTGCCGAAAACCATGTAACGGATGCTCTTTTCGTAGTACTCCTGCTCGATGTCGAGTGTGGCGTGGGCGACGGCGCCCAGCTCGATGGCCCGTTTCTCGATACGCTCCAGTTCGGCTTTCGAAAAGCCGCCCGTATTGGCTACGGCCGTATAAACGTCGTAGCCCCGCTCCTCGGAGAGGTATTTGACACAGAACGAGGTGTCCAGTCCGCCGCTGAATGCCAGAACGATTTTCTTCTTTTCCATATCCTTATCTTTTTTTCGATTTCATTTGACCGTTTCTTGTAGAGGCAGGCCGTTCTCGCAGCGTTCCGCCGCGTTTACAATTCTGACCCACCCCCAAACCCCCGCCTCGGCGGGGGCTTATGTGCCGCTGCGCGGCAATGGGAATTCAGACCGTTATTTCAGGTGAAAAAGTTTTTTTAATTTATTCCTGAAAAACATCACATAAGGCGCCATGCGCGACTGCCGCGTCCGCTTCTTGGCCGGGTCGTACAACATGCCCGTACAGAGGCACATGCGGCGCTGGTTGCGCTGGAGGATGTCGTAGTTGCAGCAGCCCTGGCAGCCCTGCCAGAACTCCTCGTCCTCGGTCAGTTCGGAAAAGGTCACGGGCACGTAGCCCAGGCGCGAGTTGAGCTTCATGACCGGAAGCGACGTGGTGATGCTGAATAACTTGGCGTAGGGAAATCGTCGTCGGGCCAGCTCGAACGTTCGTCGCTTGATCCGCTCCGCGAGCCCCATGTGCCGGTACTCGGGATCGACGATCAGACCGGAGGTGGCGACGAAATCGCCGTGCCCCCAGCACTCGATGTAGCTGAAACCGATCAGTTTCTCGCCGTCCAGCGCCACGACGGCCTTGCCGCCGGTCATCTTTGCGGCGATGTATTCGGGCGAACGCTTCGCAATGCCCGTACCCCGCTGCAATGCCGACTCGTAGATCATCTGGCAGATGCGCTCTGCGTAGTGCGCATGCGACGAGTCGGCAAAAAGGACGCTGATAGAGTTGTTATTCATTTATCGTTTGTGTGTAGGAAAAAAGTCGTGATTCGGGGAGCCGCTAATTGATACGGTAGGCTCGCTGCACGCCCTTGATGCGCATGATGCGGTGGATGAGCGTGTCGACGACGCTGGCGCCGGGCACCTCGACCGAGACCGTGCCCGCGACGCAGCCGCCCGAGGCCGCTTCGAAATTGATCGCGCGGATGTTGAGCTTCAGGTCGCGGCTGATGACCTCGGTGATGTGGTTGGCCATGCCCGTGGTGTCGGCCGCCACGATGCGGATCGTCACGCGGAACGCTCCGTTGGCCGTGTGTCGCCAGCGCGCCTCGATCACCCGGTAGGGGTAGTTCTCGCGCATGCGGCGGGCGTTGGGGCAGTCGGTGCGGTGGATGGTGATGCCCGAGGTGATCGTGACGAAACCGAACACCTCGTCGCCCTTGATCGGGTTGCAGCACTTGGCCAGCTTGTACTGGATCTTCGAGATGTCGTCGTCGATCACCAGGGCGTCCTGCGACGCGCTGCTCTCGCGCGAGGCGTGTGCCGCCGCTTTCTGCCGCTCGGCCTCGGCCGCCGCCGCGCGTCGCTCCTCGTCGGCCTCGCCCGAGAGGTGGCGCGAGAGAATCTCCTTGATCGAGCCGAAATCGAGTTTCTGCGTGGCGATCAGGGCGTAGACCTCCGTACCCAGCCGCAGCTTGAAATACTTGGCCAGGCAGGCGACGGCCTCGTCCATCGTCAGGGGAAATTTCCAGTTCTTGAGCTTGCGTTCCAGCTCCTCGCGTCCCATGCGGGTGTGCTTGGCCTGCTCCTCCCGGAGGTAGGATTTGATCTTGTTGCGCGCCTTGGAGGTTACCACGAACGAGAGCCAGTCCGCTTTGGGGGTCTGGTTCTTCTGCGTGAATATTTCGACGATGTCGCCGTTGTGCAGTGCATCGCGGATGGCCGCCGTGCGGTTGTTGACCTTGCCGCCCACGCACGTCGAGCCCAGCGAGGTGTGGATGTCGAAAGCGAAATCCAAAAGCGTGGCCCCCTCGGGCAGTTTTCTCAGATCGCCGTTGGGCGTGAAGACGAAGATCTCGCCCGTGGCGGGCTTGGCGTCGAAACGCTGCGCCAGCGCGTGGGTGGTGTCCTCCATCAGTTCGCGCAGGCGCCCCAGCCACTGCTCGCTGGTCTGCGCACCCTGATTGACCCCCTTGTAACGCCAGTGCGCCGCGATGCCGCGCTCGGCCACGGCGTCCATGCGCTCGGTGCGGATCTGCACCTCGACCCAGCGTCCTTCGGCCGAAACGGTGGTGTGCAGCGACTCGTAGCCGTTGGATTTGGGGATCGAAATCCAATCCCGCATGCGGTTGGGGTTGGGCGTGTAGAAATCCGAGACGATGGAGTAAGCCGTCCAGCACTGGGGTTTCTCCTCCTCGGGTTTGCAGTCGATGATGATGCGGATGGCGAAGATGTCGTAGACCCCCTCGAACGGGACGTGCTGTTTGTGCATCTTGGTCCAGATCGAAAAGATCGACTTGGTGCGGCTCTTGATGTGGTAGCGGATGCCCAGTTTTTGGAGCCGCTCCTCGATGGGAATCAGAAAGCGGGCGATGAACGCACGGCGTTCCTCGGCGCTCTCCTCGAGCTTGAGGACGATGTGCTCGTAATCCTTGGGTTCGAGAAATTTAAGCGCAATGTCCTCCAGTTCGCTCTTGATGGCGTAAAGTCCCAGCTTGTGGGCGATCTGGGCGTAGAGGTTCATCGACTCCCAGCTCTTCTTGCGCCATTTCTCGCGCGGGAACGTTTCGAGCGAACGCATCACCTCGAGCCGGTCGGCCAGCTTGATCAGAATCACGCGCGGGTCCTCGGAGTAGCTCACGATCAGGTCGCGGAAATTGTCGGCCTGCTCCTTGGCCACCTTGAGTCGCAGCTCGGAGATGTTCGAAAGGCCCATCGTGATGCCGACGACCTCCTCGCCGAATTTCGAGCGGATGTCGCGCGTCAGGGCGAGGAACTCCGCCGCGGGGAGGCGCTTGTGGGCCAGGCGCACGACGTCGTGCAGGATGGCCGAGAGGGTCGAGTTGCGGCCCAGCCCCACCTCCTCGATGACGATCGACGCCACGGCCGCGGCATGGGCGAGCATCGGCGTGCCGTCGTAGCGCACCTCGCCTGCAAGCCGCTCGTCGGCATAGACGAGCGCCTCGTCGACCAGCGACGCGGTCTCAAACGAGAAATTCGCACGGACCGTCGTGCGGAGTTTTTCGTAGCGTGAAAAGTCCATTTTTATCGAACCTCTAACCTCGATGGCAAAGATATGAAAAAATTTCATAAATTTGGCACAGGAATCAATCGCGCGGTGCCATGAAAGCAAAAAAAGAGGTTTATGTCCCGACCCGGGGCGAGGAGGTCGCCAATGCGGTTTCGCATGGCGTAATGGCGTTTGCGGCTCTCGGAGCGCTGCCATTCGCGGCCATATGGGCCTATGCGCACGATGCGCAGCCGGTGGAGGCCGCGGCGGCGGTGAGCGTTTTCGTCGCTTCGATCCTCCTGATGTTTCTCGTTTCGACCCTCTACCACGCCATGCGGCCCGGATCGGAGCACAAGGCCGTGCTGCACGTGCTTGACCATATCTTCATCTATGTGGCCATTGCGGGCAGTTATACGCCGATCGCTCTTCTGGTGATCGGCGGCTGGCAGGGGACGCTCATCACGGTGCTGCAATGGACGATGGTGGTGTTCGGCGTGTTCTACAAGTCGCTTGCAGGGCGCTCCATTCCGGCCCTGAGCCTTGCGATCTACCTGGTGATGGGGTGGTCCGTCGTCTTTTTCCTGCCGCAGTTCGTCCGCAGCGCATCGACGGAGCTCTTGGCGCTGATCGCCCTGGGCGGCGTGTTCTATACGCTGGGGGCGTGGGTCTATGCGAAAAAGGGATTCCGCTACCACCACCTGGTGTGGCACCTGATGATCGACCTGGCCGTAGTCTGCCACTTTGCGGGAATCGTATTTTATCTGAACTGATATGACACTGTATGACTTTCATATCCACTCGGCTTGCAGCAGCGACGGCGAACTGACTGTCCCTCAGTTAGTCGAGGCCTGCGCGGAGCGCGGGCTGCACGCTTTCGCGCTCACCGACCACAACTCGGTCCGCGGCGTCGGGGAGGCTGCGCAGCTTGCCCGCGAACAAGGTATTCGTTTCTTGCCGGGAATCGAGATCGACTGCAATTACGCCGGGACCGACCTGCACCTGCTGGGTTACGGGATCGACTGCGAATCGGCCGATTTTGCCCGGCTGGAGGAGGCGGTCGCCGCGCGGGTGCGGGAGTCGTTCGACCGGATGGTCGAAAACCTGCTGAGGCTGGGGTTTGCGGTCGACGCCGGGACCGTGCTGGCGGCTGCCGGGGAGCGGCTGCCCACGGCGGAGCTGATCGCCGAGGTGATGCTCGCGCACCCCGAATACGACACGCCCCCGCTGGCGCCCTACAAGCCGGGCGGCAGCCGGAGCGATATGCCCTGCATCAATTTCTACCTCGATTATTTCGCCCAGGGACGGCCGGCCTGGGTGCCGGTCGAATACATGCCGTTCCGCGAGGCGGTCGAACTGGTGCGCGACAACGGCGGCGTGCCCGTAGTGGCGCATCCGGGGCTCAACCTGAAAGGCCGCGAGCGGGTTGTCGAAGAGCTGCTCGACCGCGGCGCCGCGGGGCTGGAGGCGTTCAACAACTACCACACGGCGGAGCAGGCGGCCTGGTTCGCCGAAACGGTCAGCCGTCGGGGTGCGTGGATGACTGCGGGAAGCGATTTCCACGGGAAGACCAAGCCCGCGATCCGGATCGGGGAGTATCCCTTGGACGAGCGGTACGCCGGACGGTTAGCCGACTTTGTAGACCATGTAGATGTGGTCCGCCGGCAGGGCGTATAGCGTGCGCTCGGCCTCGGTCAGCGAAGCCGCATAGTCGATGTCGGCCACCTCGAAGCCCGCTTCGCGCAGGCGGTCGGGGTAGTCGGCGCCGTAGATGCGCCGGTGGTCGTACTGCCCGAAAATGCGCGTGCGCTGGTCCGGATCGGTGATCGTATCGTCCTCGTAGGTGTGTTCGTAATCGCGGTCCACGGGAGAGAGGACGATGCCCCAGCCGCCGGGCCGCAGGATGCGGTGCAGTTCGCGCAGCGCCCGGCGGTCGTCGGCGACGTGTTCCAAAAGGTGGTTGCAGAGGACGACGTCGACCGAATTGTCCGCAAGGGGAATCTGCTGCACGTCGAAATGCAGGTCGGCCAGCGGGCTTTCGAGATCGGCGGTGATGTACTGCCCCGGATGCCCCGCGAAATGGGGTTTCAGATGGCGCAGGATGCAGACCTCGGGGGCGATATGGAGCGTGCGGGGAAACTTTTGCAGCAGGTCGGTTTCGCGCGCGAGGTAGAGCCACAGGAGACGGTGGCGTTCGAGCGAAAGGCAGTGCGGGCAGAGCGCATTGGGGCGCGTACGGACGTAGCCGTAAGGCAAAAACTTGCGGTATTTCGAGCCGCAGACGGGACATTCGACCCCCCCCCGCCCTCGATACGCGAGCCCGAGAACCGGCACGACCCATCCCGCAATGCGCTGCAAGAGCGGACGCGGGAGGTGGTTCAGGGCCCATTTGACCAGCTTTTTCATGCTACTCGAGGATTTTGCCCACCTCCTCCTCGGCCTTATGCAGCCGCGCCTTGCACAGGGCGATCAGCTCCGTGGCGCGCAGGACCTCGGACGTGAGTATGTCGACGTCGATCTCTTCGTTGCGGAAGCGGGACAGGATCTGCTCGACGGCGTCCATCGCTTCGGCGTAAGTCAACTCTTTTTTCTTTGCCATATTGCGTGTTATTTAGCTTCGACAGGGAACGTGCCGTCCGCAACCTCGACCGTGAGCCGTTGGCCGCGCGCCACGTCGCCGACCGAAGCGACGGCCTTTCCGTCGCGGCGAACCACGGCGAAACCCATGCGCAGAATCTGCCGCGGCGAACGGCTGTCCGCCAGTTCGGCATAATTGTCGAGTCGCTGCCGCTGCTGCCGGATGAAACCGGCGGCGGCGTCCGGCAACTGGCGGCTCAGGTTTTCAAGCGCCGTGCGGCGCCGTTCGACAAGGCTTACGACGCCGAGCCGGAGTTGTCCCGAAAGCTCCTGGAGCCGCAGTTCGCGGCTGCGGGTGAGGGCTACCACGCCGTTTTGCAGCTGGAGGGCGGCGTAGTCGAGCCAGCCGTCGGTCTCCTCCATCCGTTCGACGAGCCAGCCGGCCACGGCGGTCGGGGTCTTGAGTGCGGTGTGGGCCACCAGGTCGGCGACGCTGGTATCCTTGTCGTGGCCGATACCCGTGATGACGGGCAGCGGGAACTGCGCCACGTGGGCCGAGAGGCGGTAGGCGTCGAAGCAGTTCAGGTCGCTGCGCGAACCGCCGCCCCGGATCACGACCACGGCGTCGAACTCCTCCATGCGGTCCGCCACGGCGCACAGCGCCGCGATGATGGACTCCTCGGCTGCGGCGCCCTGCATGAAGGCGTCGAAGAGCGTCAGGCGGAATCGGTAGGGGCTTTTGCCGAGCTCCTTGCAGAAATCCTGATACCCGGCGGCATTGGCGCTCGATACGACGGCGATGCGCTGCACCACGGGGGGCAGCTGCGTTTCGCGGTTCATCTCCCAGACCCCCTCCTGCTGCAACCGCTCGATGGTCAGCTGCCGCTGCCGCTCCATGTCCCCCAGTGTATAGGAGGGGTCGATGTCGGTGATCTGGAGCGAGAAACCGTAGATTTCGTGGTAGTTGACCAGCACTTTGGCCAATATGCGGATGCCGGCCGAGAGCCGCTGTCCGGTAAGGGCTTCGAAATGGCTTGCGATGCGGGGGTAGTTCGTCCGCCAGATGACGGCCCGGGCCTGCGCCGTCGGGACGCCGTCGCGCTCCCCTTTCTCGATGAGTTCCAGGTAGCAGTGGCCCGAGTAGTTGACCTTGATTTCGGAGATTTCGGCACTCACCCACAACGGCAGGGCGAACCGCTCGCCGAGGGTCTCCCGGACCCGGCGTTGCAGTTCGCGCAGCGTGATATGCGTCGATTCGGACATGATTTTAACCCAGCAGGATGCCGACGGTGAACAAGAGACCGAACAGCAGCATGTTGCGTGCCGTTTCCCCGAGGCAGACGTTCAGGGCGTCGCCGTGGTCGATGCGGACCATCCGGCGCCACGTGGCGAAGAAGGCGATCCAGTAGAGAAGCGGCAGCAGGGCGGCCCACACGCGGCCCCAGGCCAGCAAACTGAGGCACAGTGCCACGGCGACGGTGCCCAGCGCCAGATAGCCCCAGCGGCCCACACCCGCGCCCAGGCAGACCACGATGGTGCGCTTGCCGCAGCGGGCATCCTCCTCGCGGTCGCGGAAATTATTGACCATCAGCATGGTGTCGATCACAAGGCCGCAGGCCAGGGCGGCGATGAGTGCTTCCCAGGTCCAGGAGCCCGTCTGGAGGTAGTAGGTGAACAGGACCGGAACCACTCCGAAAAAGAGCACGACGGCCACGTCGCCCAGTCCGTGGTAGGCCAGCGGCCAGGGGCCGGCGGTGTAGAAATAGGCGAAGACCACGCAGGCGAGGCCCACCCAGATCAGCCACAAGCCGCCGAACCAGAGCAGGGCGGACCCTACGGCGCAGGCCGCGACGGTAAAGAGTGCGATGCCCGCTTTCATCGCACGGGGAGTGATGTACCCCTTGGCAAAAGCCCGGTCGGGGCCCAGCCGGTCGGGGCGGTCGGCCCCTTTGAGAAAGTCCCAGAGGTCGTTTACGAGGTTGGCCGTGCACTGCATCAAAAGTGCGAACACAAGGCAGAGCGCCGCTACGGCGGGGCGGAATCCGCCGTCGGTCCACGCCAGTGCCGTGCCGGCGGCTACGGGGATGACCGATGCGCCGAGGCTGTAAGGCCTTACGGCCAGTATCCAGGCGGACAGGGAGTTGGTTTTCACGTTCGGGTCTTGTTTTTTCAGGGTTGTCGTTAGCGGAAGACCAGTTCCACGGGGCGCGGCATCGGCTTGCCCGCGGGGAGCTGGATATGCAGCACCCCCTCGCTCTCGACGGCCTGGCCATTCTTCCGGGCGGGTCGCCAGGCGGGGGCTTCGGCGACGGCTTTCAGCACGCGCCGCTTCAAGCGGTTGTCGGTCGATTCCAGTTCGCTGTCGACGACCGCGCGCCCTTCGGGAGTGACTTTGTAACGCAGGACCACGCGGGCGGCCGGCTCCGACTCGTCCCAGCGCACACGGCTTGCGATGTAGCCGCTGAAGGTGCTGTCGGCCTGGAACCGGGCGGGTTCGTCGTAGCGCAGCGTGATGAGCATCACGCCGTTGGAGGCCTGCTGCCCGTAGCGTGCGATGGTCTCCTCGTCGGCCGGGAGCATCTCGCACTGCTCGATGTCCTCGGGCGGAATATCAGCAATGCGCTCCGTTCGGATGCCGTTGACGATGTACAACGGTTGTCCGGGGGCGGCCCGCAGAAGCGTCGGGAGAAGCAGAAGCAGGTATATGAGGTGTTTTTTCATCACGTAGCGTTTTTGGAAAAGGAACGAATCCCGTGCCGGAGTTATTGCCTTTCGGCGCAGGTGCGGTCACCGCAGCGCCTCCCAGCCGCAGCGGCGCAGGTCCGCCGAGCCGTCGGGACGGAAAGCGACTCCCTCCGATTCGAGCAGCTCCCGCTGGGCCGTCCAGCCGGAGACGGTGCGCCCCGCGCTGCTCACGACCCGGTGGCAGGGAAGCCCTTGCGGGGCTGCCGCCAGGGCGCGCCCCACGCGCCGGGCGTGGTCGGGGAAGCCCATGAGCACGGCCAACTGTTTGTAGCTGACCGCACGGCCCCGGGGAATCTGGGCGACCAGTTCGTACACCGAGACGTCGAAATCCGGGGGAATCTTCATTGCTTTTCCGGTTTTTTGGTTCGGGAGCGCGGACTTCGGTCGAAAGCAGGGTGTGCTGCCATCGCCTTTAAAGGGCCTTTTAAAGGCCCTCGCTCTCCTTGAGCCGCTCGGCGTTCTCGGCCACGATCAGGTGGTTGATGCAATCCTGGATGTCACCGTCCATGAAAGCCGAGAGGTTGTAGATCGTGTAGTTGATCCGGTGGTCGGTGATGCGCCCCTGCGGGTAGTTGTAGGTGCGGATCTTGGCCGAACGGTCGCCCGTCGAGACCATCGTCTTGCGTTTCGAGGCGATCTCGTCGAGGTACTTGGAGTATTCGAGGTTGAAGACGCGCGTGCGGAGTTCTTCGAACGCCTTGTCGAAATTCTTCAACTGCGATTTCTGGTCCTGGCACTGCACGACGATCCCCGTGGGGATGTGCGTGAGGCGGATGGCCGAGTAGGTCGTGTTGACCGACTGGCCGCCGGGGCCCGAGGCGCAGAAGATGTCCTTGCGCACGTCGTTCATCGAGATTTCGACGTCGAACTCCTCGGCTTCGGGCAGCACGGCCACCGAAGCGGCCGAGGTGTGGACGCGCCCCTGCGTCTCGGTCTGGGGGACGCGCTGCACGCGGTGGACGCCCGATTCGTATTTGAGCGTGCCGTAGACGTTCTGGCCCGTTACCTTGAGCACCACCTCCTTGTAGCCGCCCGCGGCGCCGTCCGAGAAAGAGGTGATCTCGTAGCGCCACCCTTTCGACTCGACGTACTTGGTGTACATGCGCAGCAGGTCGCCGGCGAAGATCGCGGCCTCGTCGCCGCCCGTGCCGCCGCGGATTTCGAGGATGGCGTTCTTCGAGTCCTGCGGGTCCTTGGGGATCAGCAGCAGTTTGATCTCCTCCTCCATCCGTTCGATCTGGGGCTCCAGCTCGGCGATCATCTCGCGGGCCATTTCGCGCATCTCCTCGTCGCGGTCGTTGGAAAAGGTGTCCTTGGCTTCCGCGAGGTTGGCCACGGCGGTGCGGTAGCGCTCCGAGGTCTCGATAATCGGCTCCAGCTCCTTGTACTCCTTGTTGAGTTGGATGAACTGCTTGACGTCGGCGATGACCTCGGGGTCGGTGAGCTTCTGCCCGGTCTCCTCGTATTTGAGTTTCAGCCCGTCCAGCCGGCTCAGAATGGTGTTGTCTGCCATAAAAAAATGTGTCTTTGGAAGACAAAGATACTACAAGGCGGGCGCAGAACCAAATTTATTTGTTTTGTCTATCCCGCATGCTGGACGATTTTCCCGTCGGTCGATTTGGATAATTATCGCTATTTTCCTATATTGCATTATCAACGAACGGGAAAGTATCAGTTTCGTGTTTCATTAACCCTTAAATTTTTGTTTATGAAAACCTCGCTTGCCATTTTCACCGCCGTTCTCACGACGCTTTGCAGTGTCTCGACCGCACTTGGGCAAACGCCTCCACCCGCTTCGGGCGATGCCCCGCAACCTGCTATTCCCAATATGCCGCAACTCTATTATTCGGTGACGCGGGATCCGATTGTAGCTCCGTGGATTATTAAGAATCCAAAAAGTATAAGGATAAAAGTGGGTGAAAGCGCATATTTTAGTCTTAATTTCTCAGGGCATCCTATTCCTACAGTGTATTGTACGCATGATAATAGGCCGATTAATTTCAAAGCGGTGCTACCTGATAGTAATATACTGAAATTTGAGTCGTATAGTGATGCCGGAAGCTATGGTTTACTTATTAGGGATGCAACAATCAAGGATTCAGGGTACTATCAATTCAGCGTAGAAAACGAAGGAGGGGTAGCCGTAGCTGTTGCAAGTTTGAATGTAACAAATGGGGATGTAACGAGAAAATTGCCGTGACTTTCTTTCGGTTCAAATACTGTTTTCTCCTCTGTGCACTGGCTCTCTATCTGGACGCCAGCGCGCAGCAGTACTACGGAGATAGGCCTGAATGGGCTGTGAATACAATTTATTCCGGTCGGATCGTCGACTCGCTGACGTGGGAAGCGCTTCCCGCGGCGGTTATCTCCGTGGTTACGATCAATAATTACGGTGATAAGGTCATTCGCAACTATGTGACCGATGAAAAGGGCGATTTCAGTTTCCAGATTTTTGTCGGCGTGCAGCGCCGGATGGAGGTAGCGTCATTGGGCTACAAGCCCCTGACGGTCTATCTGAGTTTGGGGAGGGAGAAAGACGATCTGGGACAGATACTCCTCGCGCAAAGCTCGCAGCCTATCGACGAGGTGGTAGTCAAGGCCCGCATGCAGCTGTACAAGATGAAAGGGGACACGATTCTGTTTTTCCCCAAGGCGGTCAAGACGATGAAAGACGATCCGGCGCTCGAGATTCTGCGCCAGATGCCCGGTGTGGAGGTGGGCAACGACGGCAGCGTCAAGATTCTGGGACAGACAGTCGAGCGGACCTATGTGAATGAGAAACTGCTTTTCGGCTACGACCCTACGGCCGCGCTGCGCGAACTTGAGGCCAGGGAGGTCGCGTCGATCGAAGCCTACGACGAGGTGGACGAGGCGGATGCGGTGGCCCACGGACAGAATGCCCGCAAACGGAAGGTGCTTAATATCGTTACATTCAAAGAGTTTACCCAGTCCTACTCCGCCAAAGCCCGCGGGGAGATGGGGACGGATTTCGCGCAGAATGCGGCGGGTGAGCGTCCGGTGCGCTACCTCGCATCGGGCAATGTGAATTTTTACAGCGAAGCCTTGCAATTTGCCCTCAGCGGCCAGAGCAACAACCTGACCATGGACGAAAACGGTGCAAGTGGCTACTCTCCGGTCCTGACCCGACGCAGTTCCAATGCCCAAGCCGACGTTTCGGGCAGGTCGGGTGACGGGCGGCATCGGTACAAGGCGGGTTACAGCTACGACAGCGGGATCACGCGGATGCGGGAAGCCGAGAGCATCGACTATTTTGCGACCGAGTATTTCACCTCGCAGCATATCGAGAGCGCTAAACGCAACGAATACGAATCGGACTCCCACTCCCTGTCGGGCAGTTACAATTTTACCGGGGAGCGGTTCGGGCTGCAAACCTCGCTGCGTGCGAGGTTGTCCGGCGGCGAAAATTCCGAGCAATGGAGTCAGCGCACGGTCCGAGACGCGGAACTCGCGTCCTCGACCGATGCGACCGACAGGAGCCGCAGAAATTTCCGTTCCCTCGACTGGCAGACATACTCCGACCGGCGTTTCAAAAGCGGAAACTCGGTGTCTGCCTCCATGCGGGTCAATCTGTCGGGCGGAGAGCAGCGGGGAACGCGGCTCGAAGAACGGACGACGGAGGGGGTGCAGACGCCGCTGGGATGGAGTTCCTATATCCCCCGACCCGACCAGAGCGTATCGGCTAATGCCGGGTACAGGCTCGATCTCGGCAAGGCCGGCAACCTCTCGCTCGAATCGGGTGTGCAGTACGACGGAGATACGCAGCGGATGCGCTATACCGATCTTCAGACCGGATTATTGGATGCGGCACGATCGGAGGATGCTTTCGACAAGACCCTTACTTGGAATATCGGCACGAATTATTTGCTCCAAGGTGAGGATTACAGTTTTTTGGCAGAGTTGAAATACCTGCTGGAGAACCGGGTCTACGAGGACTACGAGGCCGGCAGCAGGGACCGTCGGATTTTTCATTTCCCCACCGCCAGCCTCTCCTACCAGTACAACGGCCCGAAAAAAAGGTTTTCGGTCTCTTTCAGCAACAGCCATACGCCGGTACTGGGCCGGGATCTCTCCAGCCGCCTCGACGATTCGAATCCGCTCTACGTGAGGCGGGGAAACCGCTCGCTGGTGCCGACAAAAGAGTACAGGCTCGGTTTCGACAGTGAATTTTTGGGCGGGAAATCTTCCTGGGGGTTCTCCGTCGATGTGCGGGCCGTGTGCGATCCGATTCAGAATCGTCGCGTATTCTTCGCAGAAGAGACCCCGCTTGCGGGGTACGACGACTACCGGATGCCGGCCGGCTCGACGCTCATCACACCCGAAAACGGAGCGGCCCATTTCGAATTCTATTGCTCTGCCAAGTACAAGGTGCCGATCGCGCCCCTGCGGCTGATGCTCGATATGAGGGGCTGGTATCACTTTTCCAATCCGCAGGAGCAGCTCTACGAAAAAACGGGTCGCATGCGAAGCCACATGGTCACCCTGGATACCCGAATAACGACCAATTTCTCCTCGAAATTCCGAATCCGGGTGGAAAATTCCGCGGATTTGCATTTGCTGAACCGATTTGGAACCTCCAGCCGCGAATTCCGCGACGTGCTGAAAGTCGGCGGTGAATGCGATCTGTTCGGGCGTCTGAGTCTGAGGGCCGGTTACACGGGTATCTTCAACGTCAGTTCGGAGACGCTCCCGACCACAGACACCAACCTGCTCAACCTCTCGCTCGGATGCCGCGTGCTGAAAGAGCGCGGGCGCATCGCTTTCAACGCCTACGACGTGTTGAACGATTACGCGCCCATCCGGTTCGCACAAACGCTGGAGGGAGTTTCCACGGAGGTGAAATATGTGGGAGGGAATTACTTTACGTTCTCGTTCGAATACAAGTTCAACAACCGCCGGGCGGCGAATTGAGCCTAATACATCTCCTCCGGCTGCCAGGTCAGCGATTCGGGGTCGATGTCCAGGCGGATGCAGCTCTTCTCCATGCACAACAGGAGCGAACTCTCGCCGAGCCAGTGCAGCCCCCAGACCGCCTCGGGAAGCTCGGGCAGCGTGAACGTGAAGACCTGTTCGAAAAAGCCGCCAACCTCCCCGTCCTCGACGAAGCGGTAGACCTGGATGTCCAGTTCATCCTCGAAACGGCTCGTTCCCACGGCAATAAGCCCCGAGGTGCCGTGCACGGCGAAGAGTTCCTCGCGCAAATCCAGAAAGGAGGTCACCCCGTCGTGGTCGTAGACCACGTGCCAGCAGATGTCGTTCCAGGAGCCCTCGCTCGAAAAGCCGACATGCAGGTGCAGGCGGGGGTCGTAGCCGTGGTACTCGTAGCGGCGGTCCTCTTCGTCCACTGAGAGAAGCCCCTCGCCCGCGCGGTTTCGGATGCACAGGGGGCGGCACTCCTCGCTTTTGTCGAGGTGTTTCGAATCGGCCGAAGCGCTGCGCAGCCGGTCGCCCTCCTGGCGGGAGAGGAGCGTTAAGCGGACGTCCTCGCGCGGCTCGTCCTCGTCGTAATTTCGGACGGCTATCAGCTCGCCGTCCTCGTAGCGCATCCGCGTGCCGATCCGTCCGTCGGGGGCGTACAGTTCGAAGATGCCGTGGGGAACGAGGTAGCCCGTGAATGTGTCGAAGCGCTCCAGCGAGCGGAGCGTACCCTCCTTGTAGTCGCGGAACTCGACGATCATGCGCTGGCCGCAGAGCGTGTCGATGCGCGTGGAGTCGCAGTCCGGTTTGCTTTCCGAATAGATCGTTTCGCCATCCGAGCCGAGGGTTTTGCGTTCGATCAATCCGCGCTGATCTTCCCAGAAAGCGTAGCGTTCGACCAGATAGGGACGGTCGCTCCTACGATGGCTGGCGACCTCGATTTCACCAGTTCCCGGGGCCTCGTGATGCCACGTGGTCTCTTGGCCGTCGAGCACATCGTTGCGGTAGAAGCCCTCCCACACCAGCCGTCCCGCCTCGTCCCACTCCCGGCTCGGCCCTTCGAGCTTTCCGGCCCGGTACTCTTTCGTGCAGCGCAGCTTTCCCTCGGCGTACCACTCCCGGCAGGTTCCCTCCCGCTCGCCGTCCGCCTCGAGCCAGTCGGTCATGAACGAGCCGTATGGCTGGTACTTGTATATATGGCGAGCATTGTCGCTTAGGTGGATTATGCGCAGCAAAAGCTGGTCCGAGGCGGCGGAGTGGTAGCTGACGGTGTCGCTTCGCACGCCATCGCGGTAGCGGGCCAGGGTGTAGCGAGCTGCGAGATCGGTATCCAGGTAGCTGATCTTGCAGAGCCCTTCGAGCGGCTTGCCGTCGTGGAGCCAGATGCGCTGACCGTTGCGGTCGGCGTGGGTGATGCTTCCCTCGTAATACTCTTGCTGGGCCGTGGCCGAAAGGGAACACACGAGCGTGGCGAGCAGAATTGCCGCGCGGAAACAGAGGATCGGTCTGGATTGCATGGTCGTTGGGTGGGTTGGCCCTTGGCCGGTTATTGTTGGGTTGCCGGCAGGGTTTGCAGCCACTCCAGTACGGCCCGCTGCCACTGGGCCTTATACGGGAAATCGTCGCGGAAGCCCCAGCCGTGGCCGCCCGAGGGGTAGATGTGCATCGAGGCGGCGATGCCGTGCTCTTTGAGTGCATCGTAGTAGCGGGTGCTGCTTATGGGCGGCACGCTCCGGTCGTCGTCCGAGAGCAGCAGCAGCGTCGGGGGCGTCCGGCTGTCCACGCGGTTTTCCAGGGAGTAGAATGCGGTTTGCTCGGCCGTGCGGTCGCGGCCCAGCAGGCGGTCGAACGAACCTTTGTGACACCGTCCCTCCTCGCCGGTAATAACCGGATAGAACAGGATGGCAAAAGCCGGCCGGGTGGAACCCATCGTCGAAGCCATTGCCGCGAGGTGCCCGCCTGCGGAGCAGCCCACGATCCCGACCCGGTCGGCCGTGAAACCTGTGGCTCCGGCTTCGAGCCCCATGAGGATGCGCAGGGCCTGCTCGGCGTCCTCGAGCGGCACCTCGGGGTGCCCGTTGGGCATGCGGTATTTCAGCACGGCGGCCGTCGTGCCGTTCGCGGCGAACCAGCGGGCCATTTCATAGCCCTCGTTGTCCATCGAAAGACGCGCGTAGCCCCCTCCCGGGCAGATCACGACGGCCTGGCCCGTGGCGCGGGCCGTATCGGCCGCGAAGAGATAGAGTTCGGCCGAAGAGGTATTGCCGATGCGGTTGGGCCGGGTCTCGGTCTGGGGCGTGGTGATCCCGTTGGAGTGGGGCGCCGTGGCATTGTCCCAGATTTTCAGGGTGGCCGACTGGCCATAATCCTGCGTGAATGCGTGCGCGGTCGTCAACAGGGCGGTGAAAAGGAAGAAGATTCGTTTCATTGCAGCAAGTTTTTAAGCCCCTCCCGAGGGAGGGGTTTGGGGTGGGGTCAGAATTGCAAACGTCGCCATAGGCGGCGAGAATACACCGACCGGAGAGGTAAAACGGTGCAGACCTCGGTCAGGTGGAGAGATCACACGACGATATTTATGATCTTTCCCGGTACGACGATCACCTTTTTCGGCGCCTTGCCGTCGAGCCATTTCTGCGCTTCGGGCTCACAGACGACGGCCTGCTGAATCTCGGCGGGCGTCAGCGAAGTGGCGTACTCTTTTTTGAAGCGGAGTTTCCCGTTGACCGAAACGGGAAACTCGAACGAGTTCTGCACGAGGTATTTCTCATTCGGGACCGGGTAGGCGGCGTCGCAAACGGTGGTCGTGTGTCCAAGGGCCGCCCACAGCTCCTCGGCGATATGCGGAGCGAACGGCGCGAGCAGCACGACCATCGGCTCCAGGATGGCGCGTTTGTGGCACTCGCCCAATTCGTTGAGGCAGATCATGAAAGCCGCTACGGCGGTGTTGAACGAGAAATGCTCGATGTCCTCGGTGACCTTTTTGATCGTCTTGTGCAGTGTGCGAAGCTCCTTTTCGTCGGGCTGTTCGTCGGTGACGAGCAGCCGTCCGTCGCGGTTGTAGAACAGGCGCCAGAAGCGGCGCAGGAATTTGTGCACGCCGTCGATACCGTTCGTGTCCCACGGTTTGGACTGCTCGAGCGGACCGAGGAACATTTCATACATGCGCAGCGTGTCGGCGCCGTAGGTGTCGACGATATAGTCGGGGTTGACCACGTTGTACATCGACTTGGACATCTTCTCGACGGCCCAGCCGCAGATATATTTGCCGTCTTCGAGAATGAACTCCGCGTCGGCGAAATCGGGCATCCAGCGGCGGAACGCATCGAGGTCGAGCACGTCGTTCTTCACGATATTCACGTCGACATGGATCTCCTGCGTTTCGTACTGGTCTTTCAGCCCCAGCGACACGAAGCGGTTGGTGCCCGCGATGCGGTAGACGAAATTCGAACGCCCCTGGATCATGCCCTGATTCACCAACTTGCGGAACGGCTCCGCCTCGGCGACGTACCCCAGGTCGTAGAGAAACATGTTCCAGAAACGCGAGTACATCAGGTGCCCCGTTGCGTGCTCTATGCCGCCCACGTAAAGGTCGACCGAGCGCCAGTAGTCGTTGGCTTCGCGCCCCACGAGCGCCTGGTCGTTGTGCGGGTCCATGTAGCGCAGGTAGTAGGCCGACGAGCCGGCGAATCCGGGCATGGTCGAGCGTTCGTAGGGGTATCCCTCCGGTGTGGCCCAGCCTTCGACGCGGGCCAGCGGCGGTTCGCCCTCGGCTGTGGGGCCGAAATCGGCGATCGGCGGGAGTTCGAGCGGCAGTCGATCCTCCGAGAGCGGGTAGGCCACGTCGTCCTTGTAGTAGATCGGGAACGGTTCGCCCCAGTAGCGCTGGCGCGAGAAGATCGCATCGCGCAGGCGGTAGTTGACCAGCCGGCGACCCAATCCGCGTTGCTCGATCTGGTCGAACATCCGGGCGATTGCCTCCTTTACATCCAATCCGTCGAGGAAATCCGAGTTGATTACTTTGCCCTCCTTGGCATCGTACGAGGCTTGCTCCACATCGCCGCCCGAGACTACCGGGACGATCTCCAAACCGAAATGGCGTGCGAACGCCCAGTCGCGCGAATCGTGTGCCGGAACGGCCATGATGGCCCCCGTTCCGTAGCCCGCGAGCACGTAGTCTGAAATGAAGATCGGAATGGTCTTGCCCGTGAACGGGTTGATGGCGTATGAGCCGGTCGCCACGCCACTTACGCGCCGTGTTTCGGCGATGCGTTCGCGTTCAGAGCGTTTTCCCGCTTCGCGGACATATTCCTCGACGGCGGCCCGGTTTTCGGCGGTGGTCAGTTCGCCGGCCCACTCGTGTTCGGGGGCAATGACCATGAATGTCACCCCGAAGATCGTGTCGGGACGCGTGGTGAAAATTTCGAGTTTGCGGTCGCTGCTAGCGATCTCGAAGAATACTTGGGCACCCACCGAGCGGCCGATCCAGTTGCGCTGGATCTCCTTGAGCGACTCGCTCCAGGCCAACCGGTCCAGTCCGGCGAGCATCCGCTCGGCGTAGGCCGTTACGCGCAGCAGCCACTGCTTCATGCGCTTCTGCTCGACGGGGTAGCCGCCGCGGACCGAAAGTCCGTCTTTCACCTCGTCGTTGGCCAGGACGGTGCCCAGCTTGGGGCACCAGTTGACCTGCGTGTCGGCACGGAATGCCAGGCGGTAGTTCTGGAGCACCTGCTCGCGCGTGGCTTCGTCCCAGGCGTTCCACTCCGCGGCCGTGAAATGCAGCTCCCGGCTGCACGCGGCGTTCAGTCCCTCGTTTCCATATTTGGGGAATGCTTCGACCAGTTCGGAGATGGGCCGTGCCTTTTGCGTGTCGTTGCAGTAGTAGTGGTCGTACATCTTCAGAAACGCCCACTGGGTCCATTTGTAGTAGGCCGGGTCGCAGGTGCGCACCTCGCGGTCCCAGTCGAACGAGAAGCCGATCTTGTCCAGCTGCTCGCGGTAGCGGGCGATGTTGCGCTCGGTGGTCGTGGCCGGATGCTGGCCCGTCTGGATAGCGTACTGTTCGGCCGGCAGACCGAACGCGTCGTAGCCCATCGGATGGAGCACATTGAAGCCCTTGAGCCGTTTGTAGCGCGCGAAGATGTCCGAGGCGATGTAGCCCAGCGGATGCCCCACGTGCAGCCCCGCCCCTGAGGGGTAGGGGAACATGTCCAGCACGTAGAACTTGGGACGCGAGGGGTCTGCCTCGACGCGATAGGTTTTATCTGCTCTCCACCGCTCCTGCCATTTGGACTCGATCTGCTTGAAATTGTACTCCATATCCGGTTTTGTTTGATGACGAATTTCCTGCAAAGGTAAAAAAAATGTACATTTGATGGCCCGGTCTTATTGAAAAAGCTCCGAACGGAATGTTTTGGTTGATTTATTTTGGACTTTTTGGTATTTTATCGTAACTTGCAATCACTTGTAACCTAAAATTTGCGATCATGAAAAAACCATCCAAATTTCAGTTCGGTATTTTGTCTTTTATCTTTTTTTTGTCGGGACTTTTTATTTATTCCTGTTCGAAAGTAGAACCTCAGCAACGAGTTCCGGAAAATAATCCTTTCGAACAAATCGGAAAACTGCATAACGAAGGAGTCGAGTGTGTTTACAAGGAGTTGGAGAAGGGCTCTGAGACTCGTACTGTTAACGCAGAGGATTTGGATCAACAAATCGGTGCCGCTATCCGAGAGTTTCTGAAATCCAAAGATTTGGATGGCGACCATCTGTTTTCGACACGAGCCGACCAGGATGAAAAGTCCCCTCAGGTCGAGTGGTCGGAGGGTGTGAAAAGTTACTTTGAAGAGTTGCGTCGCATATTCCAAAATTCAAGTGTCGACGTGATATTCGACCGGATCGGCAGGCTCAATGACCGAATCGAGGCGGACCGGCAGCTGTCCCGATCCGAAAAGGATGCGCTTTTCTGCTGCACCGCTACGGCTGCCTCCAGTCTCGAATACTGGCTGAGCAACTATGCCAGATGGAAAAGGCTGGTGGCGCAATACGTAGCCGACCCGGTTACGCGGAGCGGCGGCAGGAAGGTCAAGGGCCGGGTCGAGGACACATCGGGCTGGGCGGTAATCGGGGCCAGCGTCGTGCAGCGAGGGACTACCAACGGTACGATAACCGATATGGACGGGCATTTCGAAATCGAGGTCACCTCGTCCGATTCCGAATTGATGATCAGCTATATCGGATACAGGACGGAGCTCATAAAAGTCGGCAGGAACGAAAACGTAAAGGTGGTGCTCAAAGAGGATGCTGAGAGCTTGGACGAGGTAAAGGATGTGGCCCTGAAAGATGCTGCCGGTGCATTGGGCGGCGCTGTCAGCGGGGCGATTACCGGCAGTACTGCCGGCGGTCTCGGCGCCGTGCCGGGTGCGGGCGTCGGGGCGCTGGCGGGCGGCATCGCGGCTTCGGTCGAGGCGCTTTTTTAAATAAACTGAAAACATGGGAACGTTATGGAAAAAAACAATTCTCAGTTGGCTGTTAGCTTATGCGGTTTTGCGTTTTTGGCGCTGGCGCTGTTCGGGATGAACCTGTACGAAAACGGAGGAGCGATCCGATTCAGCGCGCCGTTTGTCGTGGCGCTGCTTTTTCTGATTATCCATTTCTCGGCGGCGATCTGGGGCCGCCGCTTCCTCGATCGGAAAAAGGAGCGGGAAACGGACGTGCGGCGTATCCGGCAGTGGGAAGACTTGTATTATGTGATTTCGCAACACGCTGTACTGTTGCTGCTGGCTTTCGGTATCCACTATGCGATGATCGTCTTTTACGGACATTCGCTGCCGTTGGGGACCGAGGTGGGTATCTATGTGTTAGTGTGGCTCGTGGTGGTGGTTCCGGTGTCTCTCTACCGGCTGCTCAAGCGTGATCCGAATCCGGTGGAGTGATCCTGTTGCAATTCGAACGGATCGGGCGGACGATACCTTGCGGTGTCGTCCGCTTTTTTGCAATCCGCTGACGGCATAAAGGTACGATTTTCATTCGGTTGTATTTTTATACATAAATCCATGTTATATTATCACGAAAACTATAAATAGAAAGAATCTCAAAACGTGCAAATTCCTGAAAAATGGCGGAAAAAGATGCGCATATATATTGTAATTCCGAAAAAATGCGTACCTTTGCAGTCCATTTTGGACAATGGAAATAGAATTTTTAACAACTTAAAGGACAGTTTTAGAAATGCCAACTATTCAACAGTTAGTCAGAAACGGCCGCGTGAAGATGGAGGACAAGTCGAAATCTCCCGCACTGGCCGCGTGTCCCCAGCGCCGAGGCGTATGTACGCGTGTGTACACCACGACCCCCAAGAAGCCGAACTCGGCCATGCGCAAGGTCGCCCGTGTCAGGTTGACCAACGGCAAGGAGGTCAACGCCTACATCCCCGGAGAGGGCCACAACCTGCAGGAGCACTCGATCGTGCTCGTCCGCGGCGGTCGTGTCAAGGACCTGCCCGGTGTACGCTACCACCTGGTGCGCGGCGCACTGGACTCGGCCGGTGTCGACGGTCGCCGTCAGCGTCGTTCGAAATACGGTGCCAAACGCCCCAAGGCAGGCAAGTAATCAACCGAAAATTTTAATCAAGTCATTTTACAATAGCAATGAGAAAAGCTAAGCCAAAAAAGCGAATTCTACTTCCGGATCCCAAGTTCGGAGACGTGGCCGTGACCCGTTTCGTGAACAACCTCATGCTGGATGGTAAGAAGAGTATTGCCTACACGATTTTCTACGACTCGCTGGAGTTGGTGGGCAAGAAGATGAAGGATGCTGATAAATCTCCGCTGGAAATCTGGAAACAGGCTCTGGAGAACATCACGCCCCAAGTCGAAGTGAAATCGAAACGTATCGGAGGCGCGACTTTCCAGGTTCCCATGGAGGTTAGGCCGGAGCGCAAGATTTCTATTTCCATGAAAAACCTTGTCCTCTATTCCCGCAAGCGCGCCGGCAAAACGATGGCAGACCGACTCTCAGCCGAAATAATGGATGCCTACAACCAGCAGGGCGCCGCTTTCAAACGCAAGGAGGAGATGCACCGCATGGCCGAGGCGAACAAGGCATTCGCTCATTTCAGATTCTAATACGCATACCCACAGATGGCAACCAGAGATTTACATTATACTCGCAACATCGGCATCATGGCGCACATCGATGCCGGCAAGACCACCACGTCGGAGCGTATCCTTTTCTACACGGGCAAGACCCACAAGATCGGCGAAACGCACGAGGGTGCTGCCGTCATGGACTGGATGGTGCAGGAGCAGGAGCGCGGCATCACGATCACCTCGGCCGCCACGACCGCATTCTGGAACTACATGGGCAACCAGTACCAGATCAACCTGATCGACACCCCGGGACACGTCGACTTTACCGTCGAGGTGGAGCGCTCGCTGCGCGTGCTGGACGGTGCGATCGCCACGTTCTGCGCCGTGGGCGGCGTCGAGCCGCAGTCGGAGACCGTATGGCGCCAGGCCGACAAATACAACGTCCCCCGCATCGGTTACGTCAACAAGATGGACCGCACGGGCGCCGATTTCCTCTCGGTGTGCGCGCAGATCAAGGAGCATTTCGGCGCTACGGCGCTGCCGGTCGTGCTGCCCATCGGCGCCGAGGACAAGTTCGAGGGACTGGTAGACCTTATATATAATAACGCGATCTACTACTACGACGACAAGACCGTCCGCGACAATTTCGAGCTCAAGGAGATTCCCGAGTCGATGAAAGCCGAGGCCGCCGAGTGGCGCGCCAAGCTCATCGAGGAGGTGGCTTCGACCGACGACGCGCTGATGGAAAAGTTCTTCGAGGACCCCGATTCGATCACCGCCGACGAGTTGCTCGCAGCCATCCGCAAGGCCACGATCTCGATGCAGATCGTGCCGATGCTCTGCGGTTCGTCGTTCCACAACAAGGGCGTGCAGAAGCTGCTCGACTATGTGATGGCTTTCCTGCCCTCCCCCCTCGATCTGCCCCCCGTAACGGGTATGAACCCCAAGACCGAAAAGGAGGAGGTGCGCCACGCTTCGGAGGACGATCCGTTCTGCGGGTTGGCGTTCAAGATCGCTACCGACCCGTTCGTAGGCCGTTTGGCATTCGTGCGCGTCTACTCCGGTAAGCTCGATGCAGGTTCCTACGTGCTGGATACGCGCAGCGGCAAGCGCGAGCGCATCAGCCGCATCTACCAGATGCACGCCAACAAGCAGAACCCGATGGAGACCGTCGGCGCCGGAGACATCTGCGCCGCGGTAGGTTTCAAGGAGATCCGCACGGGCGACACGCTCAGTGCCGAGAATGCACCCATCGTTCTGGAGCAGATGACTTTCCCCGAGCCGGTGATCGGCCTGGCGGTGGAGCCCAAGACGCAGAAAGACCTCGACAAGCTGGGCATCGCCCTGTCGAAACTGGCCGAGGAGGACCCCACCTTTACGGTGCATACCGACGAGGATTCGGGCCAGACCGTCATCAGCGGCATGGGCGAGCTGCACCTCGACATCATCGTCGACCGGCTGCGCCGCGAGTTCGGCGTGGAGATCAACCAGGGTGCTCCCCAGGTCAATTACAAGGAGTCGCTTACCAAGACCGTGCAGCACCGCGAGGTGTTCAAGAAGCAGACCGGCGGCCGCGGTAAGTTCGCCGACATCATCTTCGAGATCGGTCCCGCCGAAGAGGGCAAGATGGGCCTTACGTTCGTCGACGAGGTCAAGGGCGGCAACATTCCCAAGGAGTTCATTCCCTCGGTTCAGAAAGGCTTCGAGTCGGCCATGGCCAACGGCGCCCTGGCCGGATACCAGATGGACTCGATGAAGATCACCCTCAAGGACGGTTCGTTCCACCCCGTCGACTCGGATCAGCTCTCGTTCGAGATCGCTGCCCGCAACGGCTATCGCGCCGCCGCTCCCAAGGCCGGTTCGGTGATTTTGGAGCCGATCATGTCCGTGGAGGTCGTTACCCCCGAGGAGAACATGGGCGACATCATCGGCGACTTGAACAAGCGCCGCGGTCAGATCACCGGCATGGAGTCCAAGGGCACCGCCCGCGTGGTCAAGGCCAAGGTGCCGCTGTCGGAGATGTTCGGCTACGTGACCGTATTGCGTACGATCTCGTCGGGCCGCGCCACCTCGTCGATGGAGTTCTCGCATTTCGAGGAGGTTCCCGCCAACCTGGCCAAGGAGATCATCGAGAAAGCGAGTGGTAAACGTAAGGATATAGAATAAGCAAACAATATGAACCAGAAGATTAGAATCAAGTTAAAGTCATTCGATCACAATCTCGTGGACAAGTCGGCCGAGAAGATTGTGAAGACCGTGAAGAGCACGGGCGCCATCGTGAGCGGCCCGGTGCCCCTCCCCACGCACAAGCAGATTTTTACGGTCAACCGCTCGACGTTCGTCAACAAGAAAGCCCGCGAGCAGTTCCAGCTCTGCACGTTCAAGCGGATCCTGGATATTTACTCCTCGACTCCCAAGACCATCGACGCGCTGATGAAACTCGAGCTCCCCTCGGGCGTCGAGGTCGAGATCAAGGTGTGATGTGAAAGGCGCACAGCCGAATCAAACGACTAAAGATCACTTATTTATAACAAACAATTCGACAACAAATGTCAGGACTTATTGGAAAGAAAATCGGAATGACATCCGTTTACAGTGCCGAGGGTAAGAACATACCATGCACTGTCATTGAGGCTGGTCCGTGCGTTGTTACGCAAATCAAGACCGTGGAGAAGGACTCCTACGAAGCGGTTCAGGTTGCCTATGACGAGAAAAGTGAAAAGCACACCACCAGCAGTTTGTTAGGACACTTCAAGAAAGCCGGCACGACCCCCCGCCGCAAGATGGCGGAATTCAAGGGCATGCCCGAAGTGGCGCTCGGCGACACGCTGACCGTGGAGCTCTTCTCCGAAGAGGACTGGGTCGACGTGACCGGGATTTCGAAAGGCAAAGGCTTCCAGGGCGTTGTGAAGCGTCACGGTTTCGGCGGCGTGGGCGGTCAGACCCACGGTCAGCACAACCGGCAGCGCAAACCCGGTTCGCTGGGCGCATCGTCCTATCCCTCGCGTGTCTTCAAAGGCAAGCGTCTTCCCGGCCAGATGGGCGGAGAGCAGGTGAAAGTGTTGAACCTGCGTGTATTGAAAGTAATTCCCGAGAGCAACCTCCTGTTGGTGAAAGGCTCGATTCCGGGAGCAAAGGGTGCTTATTTAACAATCGAGAAATAGTATGGAATTAGCTGTATTGAACACACAAGGAAAAGAGACGGGTCGCAAGGTAGTCCTTTCGGATGCCGTCTTCTCGATAGAGGCTAATGACCACGCGATCTATCTCGACGTGAAGCAGTACCTCGCCGATCAGCGTCAGGGCACGCACAAATCCAAGCAGCGCAACGAGGTGGCTGGATCGACCCGCAAACTCAAGCGCCAGAAAGGCACCGGCGGTGCACGTGCGGGCAGCATCAAGTCGCCCCTCTTCCCCGGCGGCGGCCGCATCTTCGGTCCCGTGCCGCGCGATTACAGTTTCAAGCTCAACAAGAAGCTCAAGCAGCTGGCCCGCCGCAGCGCTCTTACGTACAAGGCCCAGGCCGGCGCAATCAGCGTCGTGGAGCCCATCTCGATGGACGCTCCCAAAACCAAGACCATCGTGGCTCTGACCGATGCACTGAACGTAGCGGACAAGAAAGTGCTGCTGGTACTGCCCGAAGGAAACGCCAATCTCCAGCTCTCGTGCCGCAACCTCTCCTACGTGCAGCCCGTGCTGGCTCAGAACGTCTGCACGTACGACGTGATGAATGCTTCGGCCATCGTGCTGGTGGAGGGCGCCGAGAACGTATTGAACACTATGTTAGCTTAAAAACGCAGGAAACAACCATGGAAATTATTATTAAGCCGGTTCTGACCGAGAAAATGACGATTCAGGGCGACAAGTTGAATCGCTACGGTTTTATCGTTGACGTGCGGGCTAACAAGCTGCAAATACGCAAGGCCGTAGAGCAGATGTACAACGTCGTCGTAACGGACGTGAATACCATCAACTACATGGGCAAGCTCAAGAGCCGCTACACCAAGGCGGGACTGCTCGAAGGCCGCGCCAACAACTTCAAGAAAGCGATCGTGACCTTGAAGGATGGAGACAAGATCGATTTTTACAGTAATATCTAACGAAGATGGCAGTAAAAAAATTCAAGCCTGTTACCCCAGGTACAAGACATAAGATTATCGGCACGTTCGACGAGATCACCACGAACGTACCGGAAAAGTCGTTGCTGAGCCCCAAAAAGAGTTCGGGCGGACGTAACCATGCCGGCAAGATGACGGTCCGCTATATCGGCGGCGGTCACAAGCAGATGTACCGCATGGTCGATTTCAAGCGTTCGAAAGACGGCATCGCTGCCACTGTAAAGACGATCGAGTACGACCCCAATCGCACGGCCCGCATCGCCCTCGTGGCATACGCCGACGGTGAGAAGCGTTACATCATCGCACCCAACGGACTGAAAGTGGGCCAGACGGTGATGAGCGGCGCAGGTGTTGCTCCCGAGGTCGGTAACACGCTCTTCCTGAGCGAGATTCCGCTCGGAACGGTTGTCCACAACATCGAACTCTACCCGGGCCAGGGCGCCGCGATGGCGCGTTCCGCAGGCTCGTATGCCCAGTTGCTGGCTCGTGAAGGCAAATTCGCCATCATCAAGCTGCCCTCGGGCGAAACTCGTATGGTACTCGTAACTTGCCGCGCGACGGTGGGTGTGGTGTCGAACGTCGACCACAGCCTCGAATCGTCCGGCAAGGCAGGTCGTGAGCGTTGGCTCGGCCGCCGTCCCCGCAACCGCGGCGTGGTGATGAACCCCGTGGATCACCCGATGGGTGGTGGCGAAGGCCGTGCCTCGGGAGGTCATCCCCGTTCGCGCAAGGGTCTGCTGGCGAAGGGTTACAAGACGCGCAACCCCAAGAAGACGACCTCGAAATTTATTATTTCCAAGAAGAAAAAATAATTTAATAAGAGTACATAATGAGCCGTTCATTAAAAAAAGGACCGTTTATCGATCCCAAGCTCGAAGCGAAAGTCGTCGCCCAGGCCGTGGGAAACAAAAAGTCGGTCATCAAGACATGGTCGCGGGCCAGCATGATTTCGCCCGATTTCGTCGGGCAGACGGTGGCTGTCCACAACGGAAACAAGTTCATTCCGGTCTATGTAACTGAGAACATGGTAGGACACAAACTCGGTGAGTTTGCTCCCACGCGCAATTTCCGCGGTCACGCAGGTAACAAGAAAAAATAGGTAGAAAATGGGTGCAAGAAAAGCAATAAAAGCCGAGAAAATCCAGGCTGAAAAGAAGCAGAAAGCAATCGCCGTACTGCGTGATTGCCCGACCTCTCCCCGCAAGATGCGCCTGGTGGCCGACATCATCCGCGGCGTGGAGATCAACAAGGCTCTGGGCATCCTCCGCTTCTCGAAGAAGGAGGCCTCGATCCGCATGGAGAAGCTCCTCAAATCGGCCATCGCCAACTGGGAGGCCAAGAACGAGACGGAGCGTCTGGAAGATGCGACGCTCTGCGTCAAGGAGGTGTTCGTCGACGGCGGCCGCATGCTGAAGCGTATTCAGGCTGCGCCGCAGGGACGTGCCCACCGCATTCGCAAGCGCTCGAACCACGTGACGATCGTAGTTGACAAAATGGTAACCGTAGAAAACAAGTAAGCAAGATGGGACAGAAAGTTAATCCGATAGCAAATCGTCTCGGTATCATCCGCGGTTGGGATTCCAACTGGTTCGGAGGCAAGGATTTCTCCGAAAAACTCGTGGAGGACGCCAAGATTCGCAAGTATCTGAACGTTCGTCTCCAGAAGGCTTCGATCTCGAAGATCATCATCGAGCGCACGCTGAAACTCGTGACGGTTACCATTTCGACGGCCCGCCCGGGCATTATCATCGGCAAGGGCGGCCAGGAGGTCGACAAGCTCAAGGAGGAGTTGAAGAAGCTCACCGGCAAGGAGATTCAGATCAACATCTTCGAGGTGAAGCGTCCCGAGGTGGACGCCGTGATCGTGGGTCAGAACATCGCTCGTCAGCTCGAGGGCCGCGTGTCGTTCCGCCGTGCCGTCAAGATGGCCGTGGCTTCGACCATGCGCATGGGCGCCGAGGGGATCAAGATCCAGGTTTCGGGCCGCGTGGGCGGCGCCGAGATGGCCCGCAGCGAAACCATCAAGGAGGGTCGCATTCCGCTGCATACGTTCCGCGCCGACGTGGATTACTGCCTGACCGAAGCGCTCACCAAGGTGGGTATTCTCGGCGTGAAGGTCTGGATCTGCCAGGGTACGGTATACGGCAAGCGCGACCTGTTCGAAATCGCCGGCGCTTCGGCGCAGTCCGCTTCGGGCGACCGCGGGGATCGCGGCGAGCGTCGCGGTGACCGTCGTGGCGGAGACCGCCGCGGTGGCGACCGTCGCGGCGGACGTCGTGGCGGCGAGCGTCGCAACAACAATCAGTAGTAAGTAGGACCTTTTTAAAGCAGAACAACAATGTTACAGCCGAAAAAGACCAAGTTTAGAAGAATGCAGAAAGGCCGTATGAAAGGTATCGCTCAGAGAGGTAACCAGCTTGCATACGGATCGTTCGCAATCAAGGCACTTGAATCGACCTGGATTACGGGTCGTCAGATAGAGGCGGCCCGTCAGGCCATCACGCGTTACATGAAGCGCGAGGGTCAGCTCTGGATCCGCATCTTCCCCGACAAACCCATCACCAAGAAGCCCGCCGAGGTGCGTATGGGTAAGGGTAAGGGTAATCCCGAGGGATTCGTGGCGCCCGTTACGCCCGGACGCATTCTCTTCGAGGCCGAGGGTGTACCCCTGGCAATCGCGCAGGAAGCACTGCGCCTGGGTGCCCAGAAACTGCCCATCACCACCAAGTTTATCGTAAGACGTGACTACGTCGAAACCTCAATTTAAGGGACCACAAGATGAAAAGTGCAGAAATCAAGGATATTTCGATCAAGGACCTCCAGGAGCGCATCGAGACCGAGAAAGCGCAGCTTTCGAAACTGAAGGTGCAGCACGCGGTGTCCCCCGTCGAAAACCCGTCGATCATTAAGAAGAACCGCAGAGACATCGCTCGCATGCTGACAATTCTGCGTCAAAAAAACGCTAAATAACTGGACACGCTATGGAAAGAAATCTTAGAAAAGAGCGTATTGGGGTGGTTGTCAGCAACAAAATGGAGAAAACCATTGTGGTTGCGGTAGCACGCAAGGTCAAGCACCCCATCTACGGCAAGTTCGTCAACAAGACCACCAAGTTCGTTGCCGAGTGCCTCGACGAGACCTGCAAGGAGGGCGATACGGTCCGCATCATGGAGACCCGTCCGCTGAGCAAGACGAAGCGTTGGAGATTAGTACAAATCACTGAAAGAGCGAAATAATCATGATACAACAGGAAAGTAGACTCATAGTAGCTGACAACAGCGGTGCTAAGGAGGTGCTCTGCATCCGCGTGCTCGGCGGTACGAAGCGTCGCTACGCCTCGATCGGCGACAAGATCGTTGTGACGGTCAAGAGCGCCACTCCCTCGGGCGACGTCAAGAAAGGTTCCGTTTCGAAAGCGGTCGTCGTACGTACGACCAAGGAAATCCGGCGTGCCAACGGTTCGTACATTCGTTTCGACGACAACGCCGTGGTGCTGCTCAACAACCAGGGTGAAATGCGCGGTACTCGTATATTCGGCCCCGTAGCACGCGAGCTGCGCGACCAGTATATGAAGATTATCTCCCTCGCACCCGAAGTATTGTAATCATAAAAAACTATTTCGGATATGTCAGTGAAATTACATATTAAGAAAGGGGATACGGTTCAGGTCATGGCCGGCGACAACAAAGGCAAGCAGGGCAAAGTCCTCAAGGTCGAGGTGTCGAAGCAGCGTGCCATCGTCGAGGGCGTGAACCTCTGCAAGAAAGCTACCAAGCCCAACGCGCAGAACCCCCAGGGCGGAATCGTCGAGAAAGAAGCGCCGATCCACGTCTCGAATCTGCAAGTCTTGGACCCCAAGAGCGGGAAACCCACCAAGGTCGGTCGCAAGGCGGATGCAAAAGGTAAATTAGTTCGTTACGCTAAAAAGTCAGGGGAGGAGATCAAATAATGGCATACGTACCCACACTCAAGACACAATATAAGGAGCAGATCAAGCCTGCCCTTATGAAAGAGTTCGGTTATTCGAGCATCATGGAGTGCCCGCGCCTGGAGAAGATCGTCATCAACCAGGGCATGGGCCAGGCGGTCGCCGACAAGAAACTCATCGATGTGGCCGAAGCCGAGCTGACGCAGATCACGGGTCAGAAAGCCGTGCAGACACGCTCGCGCAAGGACATTTCGAATTTCAAGCTGCGCAAGGGCATGCCCATCGGCGTGCGCGTGACGCTGCGCGACACGAAGATGTACGAGTTCCTGGAGCGCCTGATCGCCGTGGCGCTGCCCCGAATCCGCGATTTCAAGGGTATCAACGAGAAATTCGACGGCCAGGGCAACTACACCCTGGGCATCACCGAGCAGATCATCTTCCCGGAGATCGACATCGACAAGATCACCAAGATCTTCGGCATGGAGATCACGTTCGTGACCACGGCCAAGACCGACGAAGAGGCTTATGCCCTGCTGCGCGAATTCGGCCTCCCTTTCAAAAACGCTAAAAAGAACAACAACTAAGCTATGGCTAAAGAATCGATGAAAGCACGCGAGGTGAAGCGTGAGAAGCTCGCAAAGCGTTATGCGCACAAGCGTGAGGAGATCGCTGCCAAGGTGAAGAGCGGTGAGATGGACCACGAGGAGTCCTGGCAGGCGCTTTCGAAGCTGCCCCGCAACTCGAACCCCATCCGCCAGCACAACCGCTGCAAGATCACGGGGCGTCCCAAGGGGTACATCCGCCTGTTCGGCATCAGCCGTATCCAGTTCCGCGAGATGGCTTCGAAGGGGTTGATCCCGGGCGTGACGAAGGCAAGTTGGTAGTTTCAGTCCGGGGCCGTTCGGCCCCGGACTGAAACCAATTAAAAAATTAAGAATGAAAAATTGAAAATTGTTTTTCAGTCTTGATTTTTGAAAGGTCTCTGTTTTGAGGGTGCAAGCCCGCGGGTGATTGAATGGGGAAAGGAATTTTAATTTTTCATTTTTAATTGCTCTGAGAAGCAGAGTCCGATACGGGTGCCGAACCCGTGTAGAGACGTCGCAATGTCGAGGAAAGTGCCGCCGCAAGCGGTAACTTCTCGGCGGTGGGACGCACTCGAAAGGTTCGCATCGGGTTACAGATTTCCCGGGCCGGTGGCCGGCGAGAAAGGAGCGGCGAGTGTCTCGGAGAGAGGACGCGCCGCGGCTTTCGAAGCCGGAACAGAACAGGTCGCCCTGCGGAAATTATGTGCGGATACATGTTAGCAATTCGGATGCTAACATGGTCTGTTTTCCCAAAGGGGTGTCTGAAATGCTAAAAATCAGGCCCTAAATTGTTTGTTTGGGAAATAATGCGTATATTTGCGCGCTTTATACCCGGGGCTGAAAGGGGAGCGGATGAACCGCAAGGGTTCGTCGGCAGACTCAAAAATCGGTCCCAGGCCGGGCAAAAAGAGAACCGCTCCGAAGCCGTATACGTGTCGTCGATGCGGTAGAAAGCTGAGGAACAACACATTAACTTAATTCATTAATTTTAACTTCTATTCGTTATGACTGATCCTATTGCGGACTTTCTGACCAGAATTAGAAACGCAGTGAAAGCCAACCACAAGGTGGTTGAAGCTCCTGGCTCCAAAATTAAGCAGG
>NZ_DBFWLG010000006.1:0-111383 GCF_048465575.1 Alistipes sp. | reverse complement strand
GAACCTCCTGCGCGGTTGTCCGTCCGAAGCGACGGTTTCTTGAGCCGAAGCCGCAAGACCGAGGGTTTCACCATGCACACGATTTACGTTCATCGTGTGCAACCCGCGGCTTGTCGGGGGAGAAGAGGGAGGCGGCCCGAGGCCGGCATCCGGTGTACGACGCGGATCGCTGGATGGGCGATGGCCGCGAAGACCGATCGGTAAGTGGAATAGTTATCCGGGATCGCCAGGTGGTGCCATGCATAGCTGCCATCGTTCATGAAAGAGAGTTTGCGCGCAAGTTCCGACGGCCCGCCCGGCGGGGGACGGAACAAAGATACAACATCGAAGAGGCGATGTCAAGGGTTTAGCCGGATTTTTCGATCCGATTTTCGAAAAATCCGGCTAAACCGATTCAAAATTCACAATTCAAAATTCACAATTCATAATTATTTCCGCAGGTGGCAGGTGGTTGCGGGCTGTCGACGGGTGTCGGAGGAGGCGAGGAGGAGGGCTTGCGACCCCTCGACCGAGCTCGGGAATCCAAGATGACTTTTCACCTTTCACTTTTCACCTTTCACCTTTCACCTTGTTTTACCCCTTTCCGCCGCAGAGGAGCAGCAGGGCTGCCAGCGGCAGGTAGTCCTTGAGTTTTATGCGCAGGATTTTCAGGCTTTGCTGGATGCGGTAGTCGACCGTCTTGACCGAGACGCCTGCCGAGGCGGCGATCTCCTCGTAGGTTTTGCGCTCGAAACGGTTCAGTTCGAATGCCTGGCGGTAGGTCGGCGGCAGCTCGGCGACGGCCGTGCGGATGCGCTGCCGCAACTCCTCGACGAGGTAGAAATCGGGCGATTCGAACTGCCGGTGCATCCGGTCGTGGATGTGGGAGAGCACGCGGCGCTCGATCATCTCGTGGTTGATGTGGGTCAGACAGCGGTTGCGCACCGCGGAGAAAAGGTATTTCGAGAGCGAGTCGGCTACGTGCAGCGTCATGCGGTTCTCCCAGAGCCACAGCATCAGGTCCTGCACGATATTTTCCCCGATTTCCCCCCCCCTCACGAACAGGCGCGAATAGGCGCACAGCGTCGAATAGTAACGCTTGAAAAGCGTCTCGTAGGCGGCCATGTCGCCGTTGACGAGCCGGCCGAGCAGTACGGTATCGGATAGCTGTTTTCGTGAAGGCATGATGCGAAATTACGAAAAAAAAGCAAAAAAGGCCGGGTGCGAAAAAAAATAATAAATAATTGCATTTCGGTTTAGGAGTTTTTCCGCGAGAACAGTCTTATAGGAAACGAACAGAAAAAAGATGGAAGAGAATCGGATCGAGGGGTTGCTCGTGCGCTACTACAACGGGGAGCTCGAACAGGGCCGGATCGCGGAGGTCGAGCGCTGGATGCGCGCTTCGGCGGAGAACCGCCGGCTGGCCGAGCAGGTCTATTATCTCTGCTTCTCGGTCGATGCGCTGCAAGCCAGGGAGCAGATCGACACCGCCGCTGCGTTGGGTAAGGTCCGTTCACGCATCCGCACCGGCCTGTGGCGTCGTGCGCTGCGCCGTTTCGAACGGGCCGCGGCCATTCTGCTGCTCCCCCTGGCCGTCGTTTCGGCCTGGCTCCTCGCCCGCACGGGCGGCGAGCTGAGCACGATGGTCGAGATCCGCTCCACGACGGGCATGGTCAGCGTCGTCACGCTGCCCGACGCCACGCGCGTGTGGCTCAACTCCGACTCCTACCTGCGCTATCCGGCCCGCTTCACGGGCGACGAACGGCGCGTGACCCTCTACGGCGAGGGCTATTTCGACGTGGCAAAGGATGCGCGCCGCAAATTCGTCGTGGCGGCCCATTCGGCCGAGATCGAGGTTTACGGCACGGAGTTCAACGTGGAGGCCTACGACGGCGACCACATCCGCACCACGCTCGTTTCGGGCCGCGTGGGGATGAAATACGACGACGCCAGTCACCGCCGTCAGACCGTCAGGATGCTGCCCGACCAGCAGGCCATCTACAACGCCCGCACGGGCATCCTCTACCTCAACGAGGCCGACGTGACGTGCAACACCTCCTGGAAGGAGGGCAAGATCGTCCTGCACAACACCTCGCTGGAGGATGCGCTGCGCATGATCGGCAACAAGTACAACGTGCAGTTCCTCATCCGCAACGACAACCTGCGCAGCAACAAATTCACCGGGACTTTCTCCAACCAGAGTCTCGACGTGATCCTGCGCTATTTCAATCTCTCTTCGAACATTCGCTTCAAGCAGCTCGACGAGCCGCAGGCCGGTCACGGCGGTCCGGCCGGCCGCGCGGTCTTCGAAGTGCTGTAAACCTACCTGACCGAAATCATCAACCTAAAACCTCATTGCCCATGACATCAGACCGATAAGCGCAAAAAAACATACGGAAGAACCTGCAACGTCCTCCCGTATGCCGACTCGAAACACGCCTGTATCGAAGACCGATCAGGCAGAATTCCAACTCAATCTTACAAATCTATGAAAAATAATTCGACCACCCAAAAATTTGGGCGGAGAAATAGCGTCATGCCCTCCTTTGCCAAGCTCTGCGCGACGCTTCGGAGCCGTTCGCTGGCCTTGTGCCTGATGCTGGCATGCCTGGCGCACCCTGCGTTCGCCCAGCAGCAAAAAATCACGCTCGACCTGAAAAACGTTCCCATCGCAACGGCCATCCAGCAGATCGAGCAGCAGAGCGGCTACACCTTTTTCTATAACAACAAAGACATCAACATCGCGCGCAACGTCGCACTGTCGCTCAAGGACAGCGATCTGAGCACCGCGCTCGGCGAACTGTTCCGCGGCACCGGCATCACGTGGTCGATCGACGAGCGGCACATCATCCTCAAGCGGGCCGAGGCCGCGAAAGAGGAGCCCCGGGTATCGCACCTCCAGGGCAAGATCGTCGACCGCAACGGCCAACCCATCGTCGGCGCCACGATCCTCGTAGCGGGCTCATCGACGCTGGGCACCACCAGCGACGTGGACGGCTCGTTCAGTTTCCCGTGGAGCCGGCAGATCGCCGAAGCCACGCTCAACGTCTCGTTCATCGGTTACGCACCGCAGTCGATCCCGGTCGGGGGCCGCACATCGCTGACCGTCACGCTCGCCGAGGACAACCAGCAGCTCGAAGCGGTCGTCGTCACGGCCCTGGGCATCAAGCGCGCCGAGCGCGCCGTGTCGTACAACGTGCAGAACATCGCCACCGACGAGGTATTCAAGGCCAAGGACATCAGCCTGGTGAACAACCTCTCGGGCCGCATCGCCGGCGTGGAGATCAACTCCAGTTCGGCCGGTCTGGGCGGCGAGACGAAAGTGGTGATGCGCGGTTCGAAATCGATCAACAGCGACAACAACGCGCTCTACGTCCTGGACGGTATTCCGCTGCCGTCGCTCTCGGTCACCTCGCCGTCGGCTTCGTATACGATCATGCGCACGTCGAACCCCTCGGGCGACGGCATCGCGGCGCTCAACCCCGACGACATCGGCAACATGTCGGTGCTGACCGGCCCCTCGTCGGCCGCGCTCTACGGTTCGAAAGCCGCCAACGGCGTGGTGATGCTCTCCACGCGCTCGGCCAAGCAGGGCGTGTCGGTGTCGTACAGCAACAACACGACGTTCCTCTCGCCTTTCGTCATGCCCGATTTCCAGCGCAACTACGGCTCGACGGGCGGCAGCTTCGCCTCGTGGAGCACCGTCAGGATGAAGCAGAAAGCGACGTGGTCGCCCGAGGATTTCTTCCAGACGGGTTACAACACCACCAACTCGGTGGGCCTGTCGATCGGCGGCGAGCACAGTTCGACCTACGTCTCGGCCAGCGTCGTCTCGGCCGAGGGCATCATTCCCAACAACGAGTTCAACCGCTACAATTTCACGGCCAACCACTCGACCTCGTTCCTCAACGAGCGGATGCACCTGAGCGTGCTGGGCATGTACATCAACCTCAACGAGCAGAACATGCTCGCCTCGGGACAGTACTACAACCCGCTGGTGCCGATCTACCTGCTTTCGCCGAGCGAGGATTTGCAGAAATACGCCGTTTACGAGCGCTACAACGCCACGCGCAAGTTCAAGACCCAGTACTGGGACTGGGGCGACATGAGCATGTCGATGCAGAATCCCTACTGGGTCATCAACCGCAACCTGTTCCAAACGCAGAAGAACCGCTTCCTGCTGGGGGCTTCGCTTGCGTACGACATCACCGACTGGCTCTCCGTTTCGGGCCGCGCCCGCATCGACTACACCGACATGCTGGCCGAGCAGAAGAACTACGCCTCGACCAACGGACTCTTCGCCGGCGAGACGGGCCGCTACTACTACAACGAGTACCGGACCATGCAGCGCTACGGCGACGCGATGCTCAACATCAACAAGTCCTTCTGGGACAACACCCTCTCGCTTACGGCGGCACTCGGCGCCTCGATCGAGGACATGAAATACCGCGCGACGCTGGTGGGCGGCGACCTGGGTGCTACGCCCAACCTCTTTACCTTCGCCAATATGGTGGCCGACAAGAACTTTTCGAAGACCACCTACAACGACCAGACGCAGTCGGTGTTCGGCACCGTACAGCTGGGTTACCGCAACATGGTCTTTCTGGACGTGACCGCGCGCAACGACTGGGTGACGGGGCTGGCCAATACCAGGAGCCTCTCGATGTTCTACCCCTCGGTGGGCGTTTCGGCCGTCTTGACCGACATTTTCGGACTCGATTCGAAAGTGCTCTCGTTCGCCAAGGTGCGCGCTTCGTATGCCGAGGTGGGTAATGCGCCGATGCGCTACATCACCATCCCGACCTATACGGTGTCGACCCAGGGCCCGCAGACCTCGACGTTCCTGACGGCCGACAACTACGAGCCCGAGCGCACCAAATCGTGGGAGGTGGGCGCCGACGTCCGCCTGTGGGGCAACAAGATCATCCTCGGGGCCACCTATTACAGCTCGCGCACCTTCAACCAGATTTTCAACCCCCAGATCTCCTCGACCTCGACCAAGACCAGCATGTACGTCAACGGCGGCCGCGTGGACAACCACGGCGTCGAACTCTCGCTGGAGGTGAACCAGAAGCTCGGCCCGGTCGACTGGCAGTCGAACGTCATCTATTCGCGCAACCGCAACAAGATCGTCCGCATGCTCCACGACTACAAGATCGGCGACGACATCATCACCCAGGATTCGATGGTCATGGGCGGCACGTCGGGCGTGAAGATGGTCGTACGCGAGGGCGGCAAGATGGGCGACCTCTACGTCAATACGCTCAAGACCGACGACCACGGCAACATCTGGGTCTCGCCGGCGGGCGACGTGGCGGTCGACGCCAGGAATTTCATCTATGCCGGCAACGTGAACCCCTCCTACACGCTCTCGTGGCGCAACCAGTTCAACTGGAAAGGACTCTCGCTGGGCTTCATGTTCAACGCCCGCGTGGGCGGTGTCGGTGTCTCGCTGACGCAGGCCGCGATGGACTACTACGGCGTCTCGGCCGCCTCGGGCGAAGCGCGCGACAACAACGGCGTGCTGGTCAACGGGCAGCGCGTGGGCAAGATCAGCGCCTACTACACCAAGGTGGGCAACAACGGCGACGGCGCGGTGGGTTCGTGCTACGTTTACTCGATGACCAACGTGCGTTTGGGCGAACTGACCCTCGGGTACGACATTCCCGTGCAGAAGTGGTGCAAGTGGATCAAGGGGCTCAACGTCTCGTTCATCGGCCGCAACCTGTGGATGCTCTACTGCAAGGCGCCGTTCGATCCCGAATCGGTATCGGGCGCCGGAACCTACTCCTCGGGCATCGACTATTTCCAGCAGCCGAGCCTGCGCAACCTGGGCTTCTCGGTAAAAGTAACCTTCTAAAAACTACGAGTCATGAATATCAAGAACACCATAAAATTATCGCTTGCGGCCGCGCTGCTGACGCTGGGTTCCGCCTGCACGGGCGATTTCTACGAGAAGAACACCAACCCCGACGAAGCCACCGACGAGATGCTCGACTGGGATGACCTCCGCACGGGTTCGGCCTTCTCGCAGCTCGCCCAGAACGTCATTCCGACCTCGATCCAAATGTCCGGCGGCGAGGAGTACGGCAGTTCGCGCTACCAGGTCATCCAGGACCTCGCGGGCAACATCTTCGCCGGTTATACGGGTGCTACGAAGGTCCCGTTCGTGGCCAACAACCTCTACGACATCCAGGCCGAGACGTGGCACGACTACATGCACGACGACGCTTTTCAGCGCGCCATGGGTCCGTGGGCGCAGCTCGATGCCCTGCGTGAGGCCGACCCCGTGGCCGTGGCGCTTGCCGACGTGCTGAAGGTGGCCGTCATGCACCGCGTGACCGATACCTACGGCCCGATCGCCTACCTGACCATCGGTCAGAGCGGCATCCAGAAGCAGTACGACCCGCAGCAGGCGGTATACAACAGGTTCTTCGAAGAACTCGACGCGGCCATTGAGCTGCTGACCGATTTCTGCGAGAAGAACCCTTCGGCTACGGTGCTTTCGAAATTCGACCCCATCTACAAGGGCAACGTACGCGCCTGGGTCAAGTTCGCCAATACGCTGCGTCTGCGCCTGGCCATGCGGGTGGTCTATGCCGACGGCAACCTGGCCCGTGAGCAGGCCGACGCCGCTCTGGCCAACTCCATCGGGTTGATGACGACGGCCACCGACATCGCCAAATTCGAGAAACCGGCCACCTTCACCTCGTGGGAGAACCCGATCTATGCCATTCAGTACACCATGAACGACGGGGACAGCCGCATGGGCGCCACCATCGAATCCTACATGAACGGCTACAACGACCCCCGTCTGGCTTCCTATTTCGTGGCCAACAAGAACGGTGACTACCGCGGTGTGCGCAACGGCATCCGGATCACGGATGCGATCGTACAGTCGGACCTCTATTCGCGGATCAAAATTGCCAAGAACGATCCCCTGGTGTGGATGAAGCCTGCCGAGGCGTGGTTCCTGCGGGCCGAGTACGAACTGCGCTGGGGCTCCTCGACCCAGGCCGGAGAGTACTACCGGCAGGGCGTCGCGTGCTCGTTCCAGACAGAGAATGCCGGCAGCGCCGATCTATATCTTGCTGACGAAGAGAGCGTACCGGCCGATTACGTGGACGAGGTGGTGAGCAGCAACTCCGCCGTTGCGCTGGGCAAGATCGCCGTGGCATGGGACGATGCCGCCGGTTTCGAGACCAAGCTCGAACGGATCATTACCCAGAAATACCTGGCCATCTTCCCCGACGGACAAGAGGCGTGGTCCGAATTCCGCCGCACGGGCTATCCGCGCGTCTTCCCCAACCTGGTGAACAACCAGCCGGGACGCGTCCCCACGGCCAAACAGATCCGCCGGCTCGATTATCCCTCGACGCAGTACGCGACCAACGCCGAGGCCGTGCAGGCCGCCATCATGACGCTCAACCGCGAGTCGTCGAACCCCATGGGCGACGTGGGCGGTACGAACCTCTGGTGGGACAAGAAATAACCTTAAAACCGTAATGACGATTATGAAAAAGATAGTAGCAAGCATCGCGCTGGCGGCCCTCTGCGGGGGATTCGTCGCCTGCGATACCGATTACGAACCGCTCGACCTGCAACCGGTCAAAAAGTACAGCGAGCAGTACTACCAGAACCTGCGCGACTACAAGTCCAACATGTTCGAGCGCTCGATCTGCTTCGTGTGGTTCGCCGACTACAACGGCGACAGCTCCTCGCCGGCCTACCGCTTCTCGGCCCTGCCCGACTCGGTGGACATCTGTTCGCTGTGGGGCGGGTATCCCGATCCGGTGCAGAACAAGCTGGCATACAAGGAGATGTGGGAAATGCGCCGCAAGAAGGGCACCCTCTTGGTCGCGCCCACGATCATCCGCATCATGGAGAACGAGAACTACGCCAATTTCGGCCTCACGTACGAGGACATGGTCAACCAGAAGACGACCATCGATCCCAAAGGCGAATATCCCGACTGGTGCGTTCTCTACGGCAACCACCTCTTGCAGGACATGTGGGACAACGGCATCGACGGCCTGGACCTCGACTACGAGCCCGAGTCGCAGGACGAACGGGACTATGGCATCTACGGCAAGCGTATGAGCCTGTTCGTCAAGTACCTCGGGCAGTTCATCGGACCCAAGGGAGAGGACAAGTCGAAACTGCTCATCATCGACGGCCATACGCCGCCCACCGACTGCGAACCCTACATCAACTACATGGTGCGCCAGAACTACGGCAATACATCGTGCTCGAAAGTGACCGGATTCCCGTGGGAAAAGTGCATCTACACCGAGAACATCGGCGACTACTGGACCACGGGCGGCGGCATGGAGTCCCAGGCGGCCTACCAGCCCGCGGAGGGATACAAAGGCGGTTTCGGCGCTTTCATGGTGCAGCGCGACTACCACACCGTCGATTCGGGTTCCAACAATCAGGTCGCCTACGGCCACCTGCGCCGCGGTATCCAGTTGCAGAATCCGGCGATTGTCAAATAATCAAAACGACTTGGTAAAATGAAAAATATCCTGAAATATACCGCCCTTGCCGTGCTGACGCTCTCGATGGCAGGTTGCGAGGAGTTCGTGGACCACACCCAGACTGTCGCCGGCACGCCGAAACTGGTCTATGTGGAGGCCAACGCGGACAATTTCTTCCAGACGCGCATCGTACACCGTCCGGCGGGTTCGACCGGCGGGTTCGAAACCGAATTCGCCGTGAGCTGCAACAGCCCCGTACATGCCGCACTGGAGGTAACGCTCTCCTACGACGCTTCGCTGGTCGAGGGTTACAATGCCGTGCACGCTACCGACTATGAGGTGCTTCCGAAAGAGTACCTCGTGCTGGAGAACACGACGCTCGCGCTTGCCGAGAACGCCGTAGTGACCGAAAAGTTGATGAAAGTGGCCCTCTCGGCCGAAGCCGATCTGACCGCTCTGACCGCCCGCCGCTACCTGGCTCCGCTGCGCATCGCAACGCCCGGACTGGGCGTGAGCGAAGAGCTGGGCACGGTCTGGCTGGCCGTCGAGACCGAGAACAACATCATCCGCCCCATCACCAAGGTGGACGAGATGATCGGATACCCCGCCACGGGGCGTACGCAGTGGCTGGCCGACTGCTCGGGATTCAAAAACCTCTTCGACGACAACACCTCGACCTCGTGTTCGTTCGAGAACCAGCGCGGTAACGTGGTGGTGATCGACATGGGCAAGCCGTATACGGTCACCGGATTCACGGTGTACAGCGCTTCGGGCTCTATCTCCTACGAGTACAGCCTCGACGGCGAGAACTGGCAGCAGGCCGGAACGCCCGTCGCAGGGGAGTACGCCACTTCGGGGCAGCAGAAATACATCGCCCTGGAAGAGAACGTCGAGGCGCAGTACCTGCGTCTGACGGCCGAGTTTACAAGCAGCTATTCAAAATCCATCAGCGAGTTCAATATCTTCACGCAGGACGGCAGCGGTCCGATCATCTATGCCCAGTGCAATTCCGAAAACGTGCTGACGGGTACCGTGTTGCATAACATCTATGCCGGATCGTCCTCATCGCTCAACGCCCTGTTCAACGTTTTGGCAACCGAAGCATCGGAGGGCGGCTGGAACGTAGGCGCCACGATCGACAATTCGCTGGTCGCAGCCTACAACGCAGCCAACCGCACCTCGTATGCCGAAGTGCCCGCTGCGAACGTTGTGCTGACAGGCGTACCCTGCCAGATCGAGGCGGGAGCCAAAAAGTCGGCCGGGCAGATCGGCGTTTCGCTTACGGGCGACCTGACGGGGCTGACCAACGCTGCCGGATACCTCATTCCCGTCAAGCTCTCGGCTCCGTCGGGTGCGACGGCAAGCAAGAGCCGCGGTACGGTTTACATCGTGCTGACGCCCGAATTCAGTACGGATCTGTTGCGCAAGAACTTTGTTGTCAGCGACATGCTGGGCGAGCCCGTAGCCGACCGTTCGGGCTGGCGTATTCTGGAGTGCGGTACGGAGAAATATCCCGACAACGCCAATATCGACGAGGCTTACATGCTGCTGTTCGACGGCGATCCGAACACCTATATCCGTACGTGGGGCGGTCCGATCACCTTTACCGTCGATATGGGACAGGTGTATGACATGACCGGTTTTGTAATCGGCTCCTCGACCTGGGCTGGCAGATTTGCGCCCACCGAGGTCGACATCGAATGCAGCCTGGACGGTGAAACCTACGAGGTAATCGGCACGACCTCCCAGACGGACGGCACGATCCTGGCCTCCCTGCCGAACGCCTACGTCTCGTTCTACGGGCCGAAGCAGGTGCGTTACCTCAAAATTTACGCATCGTACAGAAGCAACATGGGTACCGGCGAGTTCAATATCTATGCGAAATAACCTTAAAGTTTCAGAAAGATGAAAACCACCCAATTCATAGCAACCCTTTTGGCAACCGCAGCACTGGCTGCGGGCTGCCAGAAGTCGCAGGAGTATTACGATGCCATCTATTTTACGGGCACGGAAGCCTCTCCGCTCACCAACGTCTACATCGACGGTCCCTCGTCGATCGCCGTAAGCATCACCTCCACGCGCAAGGCCGAGGCCGATATTTCGGTAGAAATCGAAGTTGACGAGGCAGCGCTTGCTACCTACAACGCCAATAACGGCACAGCCTACGAGCTGCTGCCCGCAGGCAGTTACTCGCTCTCGTCCCAAACTGCGGTCATCGAGGCCGGTTCGTGCGTTTCCGGCCCGCTGAACGTGGTGCTCGAAAGCATGGACGACATCGAATTCGGCACGCTCTACTGCCTGCCGCTGCGGATCAAAAGCTGCTCGGACGGGACGACCATACTTGCCGCTTCGGAGCGCTCGTATATCATCTTCAACCAGCTTATCAAGACCCGCGGCGTCGACCTGCAAGGCAGTTGGAATATCGATATGACCACTACGATGAAAGGCAAGAAAGAGTTGGACAACCTGCCCGCCTGCACGGTCGAGATTCGCATGTATGCCAACGGCTGGAGCAACATGAAACACGGCATTTCGTCGCTGATCGGCGTCGAGGAGAATTTCATGCTCCGCATCGGCGACGTCAGCATCGGCGGTGTCAAGGAGCCCAAGAGCATCCTCAACATCGCCGGCCGCGGTTCGACGCTTTCGGCGCTCGACAATCCGCTGAGCCTGGGCCGCTGGTACCACGTGGCTGCGGTGGACAACGGATCGGCGCTGAAGCTCTACATCGACGGCGTGGAGGTTGCTTCGGTCTCCACGGTCGGACGCGATCCGATCAACCTGGGCTACTACTACAACAGTTCGTTCTGTATCGGACGTTCGGCCGACGACTACCGCCGTTTCAGGGGCTGGGTCAGCGAGGCCCGCGTCTGGAAGCGCGCGCTGGCGCCCATCGAACTGCTCAACAACCAGTGCCAGATCGATCCCGCCACGGCCGAGGGACTGATCGGCTACTGGCGGCTGGACGAGGCCGAGGGCCGCATCTTCAAGGACATTTCCGGCAACGGCTACGACGGTGAGGCCACCACGACCCCCGTCTGGACGGGTGAGATTCACTGCCCCGTGGTAGACTGATGCTTTTCGTTTCATCCGGTTCGGGCGGCCGCTCTTCAGGGGCAGCCGCCCGAACCCCTTTTTAACCGACCCATGCTGTTTTTGCGAAACCTGCTCCTGCTGGCGTTATGCAGCCCGCTTCTCGCCACGGCCCAAAAGCCGCGTCTGCTGCGTTTCGACCGCCCCGTGCAGTCGCTCGACACGGTACGCGAGGTGGACGGCGTAGTGAAGCTGCGCTACGAATTCACCAACATCTCCCCCAAACCCGTCACGCTGCTCGACATCCACACCCAGTGCGGCTGCCTCAGGCCCTCGTGGGAGCGGCGGCCCGTGCCGCCCGGCGGACAGGGCGTCGTCGAGGCCGAATTCGATCCCAAGAACCGGCTGCACGCGTTTTCGATCGGCCTGACGGTCATCTCGACCGACGGCGACTACAAGAAATTCAACACCCTCAAGGCCGAGGGCTATGTCATCAGCCGCATTCCCGAGGAGGAGATTTTCTTTCCCTATGAGCTTTCCGCCCGGTTCCGGGCCGATGTCGAAGCCGTCGGCATGCGGCTGTTCCGCCCCGGCGACGGCCCTCGCACGCGGCAGATCAAACTTTATAACCGCACCGACCGGACGCTCCGCGCCGAGTACGACTCCGGCAGCCCGTCTCTTCGCATGTCGGGTCCGTCAGAGATCGCCCCGCACGCGGAGACGGTCGTCGAGTACGAACTCGATCCGCGGAAGCTCCCGGTGGGAAAATTCACGATCCGCACGGTGCTTCGCGCGGAGGGCGTGCCGACGGTCATCGAGGTGTCGGGCGCGAAAACGGACAAACCCCTTGCACGATGAAAAATCAATCGATACTCTTTTACACCTTGCTTCTGACCGCCTGTGCGGCTCCCCGCGGCGAGGACTTTGCGGCCTATGTCGATCCGCTGATCGGCAGCGGGGACCACGGCCACGTCTTCGTCGGAGCGAACGTTCCGTTCGGGATGGTTCAGCTCGGGCCCACGAGCATTCCGCAGACGTGGGACTGGTGCTCGGGCTACAACTACGCCGACACGACCGTGATCGGCTTCGGCCATACCCACCTGAGCGGCACGGGCATCGGCGACCTGAACGACATTTCGCTCATGCCGGTCCGGGGCGACGTGACGTTGGCCCGCGGCCAGGCGGACGACCCGGCCTCGGGCATGTGGTCCTTTTTCAGCCACGACCGCGAACGGTCGGAACCGGGCTACTACGCCACCCGGCTGGAGCGCTACGGCATCGATGTGGAGCTGACCGCCACCGAGCGCGTGGGGCTGAGCCGCTACACGTTCCCTGCGTCGGATGACGGGGCTGTCGTGCTGGACCTCGAAAACGGCCAGGGGTGGGACGAAGCCGTGGATTGCGGCATCCGCGCGGTGGACAGCCTCAGCGTCGAGGGGTGGCGCCGCTCGACGGGGTGGGCACGCGACCAGCGGGTCTATTTCCACCTGGAGTTCTCGCGTCCATTCTCGGGCTGCTCGTTCTCGGGCGACAGCGTGTCGCTCGAAGGCGGCGCGTGCCGGGGCCGCAAGCTCTATGCACGCTTCGACTTTGCGGATGCTTCGGTGCGGCCGCTGCTGGCGAAAGTCGCCCTTTCGGCCGTCTCGGCGGAGAATGCGCGCCGCAATCTGGAGGCGGAGTGCCCCGGCTGGGATTTCGAAGCCGTGAGGCGTGCGGCGCGCGAGCGGTGGAACCGGGAGCTGGCCAAGATTCGGATCGAAACCGCCGATCCGGCCGTGCGCCGCATCTTCTACACGGCCCTCTACCATACGATGATCGCTCCCTCGGTCTTCTCGGACACGGACGGCAGCTACCGGGGCGCCGACGGCCGCGTGCGGCGCGATACGACTTTCACCTGCTACACGACCTTTTCGCTCTGGGACACCTACCGCGCGGCGCATCCCTTGATGACGCTCATCCACCCCGAGCGGGTGCCCGACATCATCAACACGATGCTGCACATCTCGGACGAGCAGGGCAAACTGCCCGTCTGGCACCTGTGGGGCAACGAGACGGACTGCATGGTCGGCAACCCGGCCATTCCGGTGGTGGCGGACGCGTTGCTCAAAGGCTTCGGCGGCATCGACCGTGCCAAAGCCTACGAGGCAATGAAGCGCACGGCGATGGGCGACGAACGCGGGCTGGACCTCTACAAGCGGTACGGCTATATTCCGTACGAGTTCAACGAGTCGGTGGGGTATTGCCTGGAGTACGCCATTGCCGACTGGGCGCTGGCCCAGGTCGCCCGGCAAGAGGGACACTGCGAGGATTACGCCTATTTCCTCGCCCGCAGCCGGGCCTACCGCCGCTATTTCGACCCCGCAACGGGCTTCATCCGCGGCCGTTCGGCCTCGGGGGCCTGGCGCACGCCTTTCGATCCGTTCCACTCGCGCCACATGGATCAGGACTATACCGAGGGCAACGCCTGGCAGTATACGTGGCTCGTGCCCCACGACGTCGAGGGGCTTGCGGCGTGCTTCGGGGGCCGCGAACGAATGCTGGAAAAGCTCGACTCGCTCTTTGTCGTCGAGGGAGAGCTGGGCGCCGAGGCCTCGCCCGATATTTCGGGCCTCGTCGGCCAGTACGCCCACGGCAACGAACCCAGCCACCACATCGCGTATCTCTACACGCTGCTGGGCCGGCCGTGGAAGACGGCCGACCGCGTGCGGCAGATTCTCTCGACGCTCTACCACGACCGCCCCGCCGGGCTGTGCGGCAACGAGGACGTGGGGCAGATGTCGGCCTGGTATGTCCTTTCGGCGCTGGGCATGTACCAGGTGGAGCCGGCCGGCGGCCGCTACGTCTTCGGCTCGCCCGCGGTGGATGGGGCCGTCGTGCAGGTTCCGGGCGGAGAATTCCGCATCGAGGTGCGCGACAACAGCCCGATTAACAAATATATTCAGTATATTGCGCTCGACGGCGAGCCGCTGCGCAGCTATTGGATCGACCATACGGAGATGACGGCCGGCCGCACGCTGCTTTTGCAGATGGGGCCTGAGCCGCGGGACTGGACAAAACGGTAAACGATGAAACAGCTACTTATACTACTGGCCGCGGGAGTGCTTGCGGCCTGCGGCGGGGACGACAAGTGGCGCGACGCCTCGCTGGCGCCCCGGCAACGTGCCGCGCTGCTCGTGCGGGAGATGACGCTCGACGAGAAACTCGGGCAACTCCGCTCACCCTACGGCTGGGAGATGTATAGCCGCACGGGAGACACGGTACAACTGACCGAGGCGTTCCGCAAAGCCGTCTGCGAGGAACATATCGGGATGCTGTGGGGCACTTTCCGGGCCGATCCGTGGACGCAAAAGGACCTCCGCACGGGCCTCACGCCCCTGACGGGGGCCCGGCTGGCCAACCGCATGCAGCGCTATGTCGTGGAGCATTCGCGGCTGGGCATTCCGCTCTTTCTGGCCGAGGAGGCGCCGCACGGCCATATGGCCATCGGCGCCACGGTTTTCCCGACGGCGCTGGGGCAGGCCGCAACCTGGGATCCCCGGCTCATCGAGCGCATGGGCGCCGCAATCGCTTCGGAAATCCGCGCGCAGGGAGGGCATATCGCCTACGGTCCGGTGCTCGACGTGGTGCGCGACCCCCGATGGTCGCGCACCGAGGAGTGCTACGGCGAGGACCCCTTTCTGACGGCCGCCATGGGCCGCGCTTTCGTCACGGGGCTGGGGTCGCAGGACCTGAGCGGCCCCGGCCACGCCCTTTCGACGCTCAAGCATTTCATCGCCTACGGCGCCTCGGAGGGCGGCCAGAACGGCGGCTCGAATAGCCTGGGCCGGCGCGAACTGCGCGAGACCTACCTGCCGCCTTTCCGGGCTGCGCTGGAGGCCGGGGCCCGTTCGGTGATGACGGCCTACAACTCGGTGGACGGCGTGCCCTGCACGGCCAACCGACGCCTGTTGACCGACCTGCTGCGCGGGGAGTGGGGTTTCGAGGGCTTCGTGATCTCCGATCTGGTGAGCATCGAGGGGCTGTATGAAACGCACGGCGTGGCCGCCGACAAGTCCGAAGCGGCGGCCAAGGCCCTCCGTGCCGGCGTCGATGTCGACCTGAGGGGCGATGCGTTCGCCACGCTCCGCAGCGCGGTCGAGGAGGGGCTGATCCCCGAGCGGGAGATCGACCGCGCGGTTTGCCGCGTGCTGGCGCTCAAGTTCGAGATGGGGCTGTTCGAAAATCCCTATGTCGACGAGACCCTCGCCGCCGGGGTTGGGAGCGAGGAGCACACGCAGTTGGCGCTGGATGCGGCCCGCGAGTCGATCACGCTGCTCGAAAACCGCGGGGTGTTGCCGCTCGACCCCGCGTCGCTCGGCCGCGTGGCCGTCGTTGGGCCCAATGCAGATAATATTTACAACCAGCTGGGCGACTACACCGCCCGGCAGACAGCGGCCAATACCGTCCGCGATGGGCTCGAAAGGGCGCTGGGCCGGGAGCGCGTGGAGTATGTCCGCGGCTGCGGCATACGCGACGAGGAGCGGTCGGGGATTGCGGCCGCCGTGGCCGCCGCCCGCCGCTCCGATGCGGTCGTGGCCGTGGTCGGCGGGTCGAGCGCCCGCGATTTCGGAACCGAGTTCCTCGCTACCGGAGCCGCCCGGGCCGACAGCCGTCCGGTGAACGACATGGAGTGCGGCGAGGGCAATGACCGGGCGACGCTCTCGCTCCTGGGTGCGCAGGAGGAGCTGCTCCGGGCCCTGAAAGCCACCGGGAAGCCCCTCGTGGTGGTCTATGTCGCCGGGCGGCCGCTCGACATGACGTGGGCCACCGCGCACGCCGATGCCCTCGTGGCGGCCTGGTATCCCGGGCAGCGGGGCGGCGACGCCGTGGCCGACGTGCTGCTCGGCCGTGTGAATCCCGCCGGCCGCCTGCCCCTCACCGTGCCCCGGAGCGTGGGCCAGCTGCCCGTACACTACAACCGCCGCCGTCCCGCCAACCACGACTACACCGACCAGACCGCCGCGCCGCTCTATCCGTTCGGCTACGGGCTGAGCTACTCGTCGTTCGAGTATACCGGTCTGGAGGTGCTCCCGTGCGAGGACGGTTTTCGCATCAGCTGCTCGGTGCGCAACACCTCCCGCCGAGCGGGCGACGAGGTGGTTCAACTCTACGTCTCGGACCCGGTGGCTTCGACGGTAAGGCCCCTGAGGCAGCTCTGCGCTTTCGAGCGCGTTACGATTCCGGCCGGGGAGACGCGCACCGTCGTGTTCGTGGTCGGTCGGGAGCAGTTGGCGCTGGTCGGCGTGGACGGACAGTGGTGCGTCGAACCGGGAACTTACGAATTCCAGATCGGCTCCTCGTCCGCTGAAATCAAACTGAAAAAGAGTATTGAATTATGAAATTCCTGCGACAAATTTTGCTGCTGTCGGGCCTGCTGACGGCGGCGTGCGGCGCTTCGGACCGCGACGGTGCGGTCGCGCTGATCCCGGCGCCCCGTCAGTTGGTTTACGGGGAGGGTTCGTTGGACCTCGGAGGCGGGGTAGAGATCGTGGCGGCGGATTCGCTGCTGCGGCCCGCTGCGGAGTACCTGACCGAGGCGCTGGTTCGCTCGGGCGTCGCCGTCGCCCCTGCGGCCGACCGTCCGATTCCGATCTGCCTCGAATTGGCGCCCGAACTGGCGCCCCAGGCTTATGAACTTTCGGTGCGGCCCGCGGGCGCGGTGCTGCGCGGCGGCTCCTACGAGGGGGTGATCGCCGCTACGGCGACGCTTCGCCAGCTCCTCTGGAACAACACGGAGCGTCTCCCCTCGGTCGAGATCGCCGACGAGCCCCGCTTCGCCTGGCGCGGGGTGATGCTCGATGTTTCCCGCCATTTCTTCACCGAAGAAGAGGTGATGGACCTGATGGACTGCATGGCGCTCTACAAGTTCAACCGCCTGCACCTCCACCTCACGGACGACCAGGGGTGGCGGCTGGAGAGCGAGCGCTATCCTCTGCTGACCGAAAAGGGGGCCTGGCGGCTGCCTAATAACCAGGACAGCGTCTGCCTGGAGCGCGCCGCGAGGAACCGGGACGACAAGTTCCGGCTTCCCGAAGACCGGATGCGCGGCGAATTGTACGGGGGATTCTACACCCGCGACGCCATGCGGCAGCTGATCGCCTATGCGGCGCAGCGGGGCATCGAGATCATCCCCGAGATCGACTTGCCGGGCCACTCGCTCGCGGCGATGAAGGCCTATCCGCACCTGGCGTGCGACGGCTGCGGGGGAGGTTGGGGCGTGAATTTCTCGACGCCGCTCTGTCTGGGCGATGACCGCACGCTGGCGTTCTGCCGCCATGTGCTCGAGGAGGTCTGCGACCTTTTCCCCTCGCAGTATATCCACATCGGCGGCGACGAGGTCGAGCGCACGGCCTGGGAGCAGTGCCCCAAATGCCGGACGCGCGTCCGTACGGAGGGGCTCGACGGTATCGCCGCCCTGCAACCTTGGTTCTCGCGCGAGATGGAGCGCTTCTGCCGCGAAAAAGGCAAGACCGTGATCGGCTGGGACGAGGTGACCGACGACGGCCTGACGCCCCGGAGCGTTATCATGTGGTGGCGCAGCTGGGCCCCCGGCACGCTCAACGACGCCTTGCAGCAGGGCCACGAGGTGATCCTCACCCCCTCGGAGTACCTCTATCTCTCCGAGGAGCAGGACCGCAATTCGCTCCGCAAAGTCTACGACTGGGAGCCTGCCTCGGGGACGCCTCCGGCCTGCCAGTCGCTCATCCGGGGCATTCAGGGGAACCTCTGGGCCGAACACGCCCCCTCGAAAGCCGTGCTGGGCGAAAGGCTCTTTCCCCGGCTGCTGGCCGTGGCCGAGACGGCGTGGGTCGATCCCGGAGCCAAGGATTTCGGACGTTTCAGCCGCGCGCTGCCCGAGCACCTCGTGCGGCTGGGGCTGAGCGGATGGAACTACCGCATGCAGGATGTCGAGGGGGTCTGCGACCGCAATGTCTTCGAGGAGCGCACGGAGGTTGCGCTCACGGTGCCCCGCGATGCTGCGCTCCACTACACGCTCGACGGTTCGGTTCCCGACACGACCTCGCTCCGTTACGACGCTCCGTTCCCGATCGACAGCGACTGCGTGCTGACCATGCGCTGCTACAACGCCCTGGGCATTCCGGGCCCGATCGCACGGGCTGCGTTCCGCCAAACAGGCTACCTCGATGCGGTTGCGGAGGGGGCCAGCCAGTCGGAGGGGCTACTGGTGCGCTGGTACGATTTCGCCGGCGAACGCTGCGCCGACATCGACAAGGCGCCGCTCAAGGCCAATTTCATCTGTGGCGACGTGCGCATCCCGGAAGATGTGGTAGGGAATATCGGTCTGATCTACGACGGCTTCATCGAGGTGCCCGCGGATGGGACCTACTCGTTCTATACCTATTCGGACGACGGCAGCGTCCTCTCGGTGGACGGGACGGTCGTGGTGGACAACGACGGGCTGCACTCGCGCGAGGAGCGCAGCGGGCAGGCGCTGCTGCGCCGGGGGCTGCACAAGTTCTCGCTGCGCTATTTCGACTCGAACGGCGGAATACTCCAGGCCGGCACGATAGGCCCCGACGGGGAGCGCACACCGTTCGCGGAGGGTGTGTTTAAACACTGATGAGGATGGAGCGGCCCCGCGGGGCCGCTCCTTTTTCGTTCGAATTGCGAAAAAAATGTGGGCGGAACGGTCCGCAATGTAGGCCGTTTCGAAAAAAATGATTACTTTTGCGAGCAACAAAAATCCACGTTCATTATGTCTTTTATCAGTGAAAGGGTTGAGCCCGAAGGACTTACGTTCGACGATGTGCTGCTCGTGCCCGCCTATTCGGAAGTGTTGCCGCGCGAGGTCCGCCTCAAGACCCGTTTTTCGCGTAATATCGAACTCAACATCCCCATCGTGTCCGCCGCTATGGACACCGTCACGGAAGCGCCCCTGGCCATCGCGCTGGCGCGGGAGGGCGGCATAGGCGTGATCCACAAGAACATGTCCATCGCGGAGCAGGCCGCACAGGTGCGCCGCGTGAAGCGTGCCGAGAACGGCATGATCTACGATCCGGTGACCATTTCGAAAGAGGATACGGTCGGCGACGCGCTCGACCTGATGCGCGAGAACCGCATCGGCGGCATCCCGGTGGTGGACGACGGGCGCCGCCTGGTCGGCATCGTCACCAACCGCGACCTGCGGTTCCAGCGCGACATGCAGCGCCCCGTCGCCGAGGTCATGACCCCCGCCGACCGCCTGATCACCACCCACAAGACCGAACTGGAACACGCCTCGGAGGTACTCCAGAACAACAAGATCGAGAAGCTCCCCGTCGTGGACGGCGAGGGCCGTCTGGTGGGGCTCATCACCTACAAGGACATCACCAAGGTCCAGGACAACCCCAATGCCTGCAAGGACGCCAAGGGCCGCCTGCGCGTCGCGGCCGGGGTCGGCATCACGGCCGACGCCTTGGAGCGGGTAGCGGCGCTGGTGGCCGAGGATGTGGACGCCATCGTGCTCGACTCGGCGCACGGGCACTCCGTGGCCATCGCCCGCAAGCTGCACGAAATCAAGGCGGCCTATCCGTCGCTGGAGGTGGTAGCCGGCAACGTCGCTACGGCCGAGGCCGCGCGCTTTCTGATCGACAGCGGCGCCGACGGCGTGAAAGTCGGCATCGGACCGGGTTCGATCTGCACCACGCGCATCATCGCCGGCGTGGGCGTTCCGCAGCTCTCGGCCATCTACGCCGCTGCGGCAGAGGCCGCAGGCAGCGGCATTCCGGTCATCGCCGACGGCGGTCTGCGCTACTCGGGCGACATCGTCAAGGCGCTGGCTGCGGGCGGCGACTGCGTCATGGTCGGGTCGATGTTCGCCGGTACGGAAGAGGCTCCCGGCGAGACGATCATCTACAACGGCCGCAAATTCAAGTCTTACCGCGGTATGGGGTCGATCGACGCCATGAAAGCCGGTTCGGCCGACCGTTATTTCCAGAAAGGCTGCGAGACGAATTTCAGCAAGCTGGTACCCGAGGGCATCGTGGCCCGCGTCCCGTTCAAGGGGACGCTCAGCGAGACGGTCTACCAACTCATCGGCGGCATCCGGGCCGGCATGTTCTACTGCGGCGCAGGGGATATAGCGGCCTTGCAGCGCGCACGCTTCATCCGCATCACCTCGTCGGGTATGCAGGAGAGCCATCCGCACGACGTGGCCATCACCCGCGAAGCACCCAATTACAGCAGTGAACGCTAATATGAATCCCGAAATCGCCGCCTGCGGGCTTTATTGCGGCGCCTGCCCCAAATACCTCAAGGGCTCCTGCCCCGGCTGCCGGAAATACGAAAAGGCCACGTGGTGCGCCGTACGCGCGTGCTGCATCGAGCACGGCTGGGAGAGTTGCGCCGACTGCACGCTTCTCGAGCTCGGGGAGTGCCGCAAGTTCAACAATTTCATCTCCAAAATTTTTACAGTGGTGTTCCGCTCCGACCGCCGGGGGTGCGTCGAGCGCATCCGCGAGGTGGGCAGCGAGGCATTTGCGGCCGAGATGAAATTGGCGGGGCGCATGAACCGTCCGGTGAAAAAATAACAAACAGCCATACATGGAAAAAATCATCATTCTCGATTTCGGTTCGCAGTACACGCAGCTCATCGCGCGGCGCGTGCGCGAACTGAACGTCTATTGCGAGATTCACCCGTTCAACCGCATTCCGTCGCTCGATGAGACGGTGCGGGGCGTGATCCTCTCGGGCAGTCCCTACTCGGTGCGGGATGCGGGGGCTCCGGCGCCCGACCTTTCGCAGATCAAGGGCCGCGTGCCCCTGCTGGGGGTCTGCTACGGTGCGCAGTACCTCGCGCACGCTTTCGGCGGCGAGGTGCGGCCCGCGCCCAGCCGCGAATACGGCCGCGCGATGCTCACGGTGGGGGACGCCTCGGACCCCCTGATGCACGCGCTTCCGCGGACCACGCAGGTGTGGATGTCGCACGGCGACACGATCACCTCGGCGCCCGCGGGCTACCGCGTGGTGGCCAGCACGGAGGATGTGCGCGTGGCGGCTTTCCGCATCGAGGGAGAACGGACGTGGGGTATTCAGTTCCACCCCGAGGTTTACCACTCGACCGACGGGAAGCGGCTGTTGGAAAATTTCGTCGTCGGCATCTGCGGTTGTTCGCAGACGTGGACCTCCGAGAGCTTCGTGGAGACGACCGTGGAGGAGCTGCGCCGCAAACTGGGCAATGACAAGGTGGTGCTCGGCCTCTCGGGCGGCGTGGATTCGACCGTGGCGGCCGTGCTGCTGCACCGGGCGATCGGCAAGAACCTCTACTGCATCTTCGTCGACTCGGGGCTGCTGCGCAAGAACGAGTTCGAAGACGTGCTCGATTCCTACCGGAACATGGGCCTCAATGTCAAGGGGGTAAAGGCCGGGGAGAAATTCCTGGGCGATTTGGCGGGGGTCAGCGATCCCGAGCGCAAACGCAAGATCATCGGACGCGATTTCGTCGAGGTGTTCAACGACGAGGCGCAGCGGATTCAGGATGTGCGGTGGCTGGCGCAGGGGACGATCTATCCCGACGTGATCGAGTCCTGCTCGGTCAACGGACCCTCGGCCACGATCAAGTCGCACCACAACGTCGGCGGACTGCCCGAGAAGATGCACCTCGGGATCGTCGAACCGCTCAGACTGCTCTTCAAGGACGAGGTGCGCCGCGTGGGACGTTCGCTGGGCATTTCCGAGCTGCTGATCGGTCGTCATCCTTTCCCGGGACCCGGCCTTGCGATCCGAATTTTGGGCGACATCACCCCTGAAAAGGTGGCTGTGTTGCAGGAGGTGGACAAGATTTATATCGACGCCCTGCGTGCGGCGGGTCTTTACGATAAAGTGTGGCAGGCGGGCGCTATCCTGCTGCCGGTCAAAAGCGTGGGCGTGATGGGCGACGAACGCACCTACGAGAGTTGCGTGGCCCTGCGGGCCGTGACCTCGACCGACGGCATGACCGCCGACTGGGTGCATCTGCCCTACGAGTTTCTGGCCGACGTCTCGAACGAGATCATCAACCGCGTGCGCGGGGTCAACCGCGTCGTCTACGACATCTCGTCCAAACCGCCCGCAACGATCGAGTGGGAGTAACGGACGTCTCATCGAAAAGCGGCCTTACCTTTCGGGGTAGGGCCGCTTTCGTTGCAAGCAGATCGGAATGTTCCGCCGTAAATTCTGGCCCTGGTGCGGTCACTCGACGCGCACGGGCAGCGTGGCCGCAATATCCGCCGACGAGGTGCCCAGTAAGAGCGTGTACTCATCCGGATCGACCTGCCAGCAGTGGGCCGTATCGTCCCACCGGGCGAGGTCGTTGCGCTCGATTTCGAACTCCACGGTGGCCGCCTGACCCGCTTCGAGCGTGACTTTGCGGAACGCCTTGAGCTCCTTTTCGGGGCGCAGGACCGTCGGGTTGTTCTGCGAGACGTAGAGCTGCACGACCTCGGCTCCCGCACGGTCGCCCGTATTGGTCAGCCGAACGCTTACCCGCAGCGGCTTGTCGGCCGGAAAAACTTTTGCGGCACGGGGTTTCGACAGTTCGAACGAGGTGTATGAAAGCCCGAATCCGAACGGATAGAGCGGGGCTATGCCCTTGGTCTCGTACCAGCGGTAGCCGACCAGCACCGACTCTTTGTAATCGATGTCGTAGAGCGAGATCAGCCGTTCGTTGTAGGCGCGCGGGGAGAGGTGGTAGAGCTCCGCACCGGCGGGCAGGGTGCCGTGGGCGGGCGAGTCGCGGAACTCGCGTTCGAGGGTCGCAGGCAGCTTGCCCGAGGGGTTGATCCGCCCCGAGAGAATGCCCGCCAGGGCTTTGAATCCGTTTTGACCCGGATACCAGCCGTAGAGGAGGGCGGCGGCCCGGTCGTTCCAGCCCGTCATGCGGATGCCCGAACCCGAATTGACCAGGACGATCGTGTTGGGATTGGTTTCGACGGCCATGCGGACGAACGCCTCTTCGGCCCGGGGCAGTGCGAAAGGACGTTCGAACGATTCGACGTCGATGGTGCCCGTCGAGACGAGCACCACGTCGGCGGCGGCCAGTTCCTCGGAGGTGGGGCGCTGCACGACGCGCACCGCCGCCTGGCCGAACTCCGCGCGGAGCGCCGTCGCAAGGCTCACGTTGTCGTAGCCCACAACCTCGGCCGAGGCCGACGAGCAGCCGCCCGTGCGGGGTATCTCCTCGGTGAAACGACCCGTGAGCAGGATTTTCCGGTCGGGCGCCAGCGGCAGGAGACCGTTGTTGCGCAGCAGCACGGTCCCCTCGGCGGCCACTTGGAGCGCCGTTTCGAGGTGGGCGGGGAAGCGCTCGAGCAGTTCGGGCCGGTACTTTTCGCGGTCGTAGAACCCGAACGCGATGGCGGTGGCGAGGTTGGGCCGGATCATGCGGTCGATGTCGGCCTCCGCGATGCGGCCCTCGCGGAGCAGTCGCCGGACTTCCTGGAAGAACTCTTTGCGGCCCGGCATTTCGACGTTCTGGCCGCTCTTGATGACTTTCTCGGTGTCGTACACCGAACTCCAGTCGCTCATCACGCAGCCGCGGAAGCCCAGTTCACCGCGCAGCAGCCCGCTGATCGTCAGGTGGTCCTGTCCCGTCCACTCGCCGTTGAGCCGATTGTAGGAGGTCATCACATAGGCTGCACCCGCTTCGATACCCGCCCGGAACGGGGGCAGGTAGATTTCGTGCAGGGCCCGCTCATCGACCACCGAGTTGGAGCGGCGGCGGTAGAACTCGGTTTCGTTGCAGAGAAAGTGCTTCAGGCAGGCTGCGGTTCCCGTGGACTGCATGCCCCGGACGTAGGCGGCACAGAGGACCGATGCCAGGTGCGGGTCCTCGCCCAGGTATTCGAAATTGCGGCCGCACTGGGCGTTGCGGTAGATGTTGAGCCCCGGACCGAGCAGCACCTCGATTCCGCCTGCGCGGCACTCCTCGCCGACGGCTTGGGCGTATTCATAGGCCAAATCGGGGTTGAACGTCGCAGCCAGCATGATGGGCGAGGGAAAGGCCGTCGAGCGGGCGAGCTGCCGCACCATCGTCGGATCGGGGAGGTTGTCGCGCATGTGGACGCCCTGCGTGGCGTCGGACAAATAGAGGTAGGGGATGCCCTTTTCGGGGACGCCGTAGAAGAAGAACGAGGAGTAGCCGCGCATGAAGCGGATTTTCTCGTCGAGCGAGAGGCGTGCGATCCGGTCGTCGGCCTGGCGGTAGGCTTCGTCCCAGGACATTTTCTGCTGGGCCCGAAGCGATGGAGCGGCCAGCAGGAGTGCGGCTGCTAGGAGGGTGGCAAAGGTTTTCATGGTTTATCGGATGTCGTATCGGTTGAGGATTGCTGTAATGGCGGGTTCGAGCCGTTCGAGCATGCGCTCGAATCCGAGGTCGGTCGGGTGCGTGCCGTCGACGGTGGCGTTGTGGTCGTCGCCCAGCAGGTCGCCCGGATCGAGGAAATAGAGGTGCGGGTCGTGCGGCATGCGTTCGCGCAGCTGCCGCTCGGCGGCGGCCCGCTTCTGCCGTTCGACCTCACGCAGGTGGAGGTTGAAATTGCCCGATTCGCGCACGACGGTTTGCAGGAAGATGAGCGGGGTCTGCGGGTGCTTGCGGCGGATGATGTCGACGAACGGGTCGAACCGCTCGTCGATGGTCTCCGCCCGCGGGTTGGAGAAGCAGTCGAAGACAAAGGCGTCGGCCTCGGTGCCGGCCAGCAGCTCGGCGAACTCGGGCTGCATGGTACACTGGCCGCTGAATCCGAAATTGATGAAATCGAGCCCCGTGCGGCGGGCCAGCAGAGCGGGGTAGCTCATGCCCGCGCGGCTGGCCGAAGCGCCGTGGGTGATGCTCGATCCGTGGACGACGATCCGGTGGCGGAACGGGTTTTCCAGCGGGGTGATCGTGCTGCCGGAATCGGTGCCGATTTCGAGCCGCTCCACCCGGTCGAACAGCGGCAGGTAGAGCAGGCACTCCTTTTCGCCCGGCTCCATGCTGCCGACCAGACGGGCCTCGTGGCGGTCGTTGCGGCCGTCGATGCGCGGGATGCCCGCCCCGGCGTAGCACCACGCGCCGCCCCGGCGGATGTAGAGGTCGAGCCCTTTCTGCCCGATGGCGGTCATGTTGGGGCTGGAGTTGCCGGGCGAGGTGTGCCAGCGGGCCGAGATCGAGCGGCTGTCGGTGCGGAACACCACGGCCAGGCCGGCCGAGAGGTAGCAGTGGCGGACGGCTTTTTCGGGAATGGCGTAGCGGGCCGTGTCGACCCGGTTGTAGGGGAGTTCGGTCGGCATTACCTTGCCGATCAGGGTCAGGGTCGCAGCGTCGGTGTACTGCACCGCGGGCTGGGCGGCGAGGGATGCTGCTGACAGCAGGCCGACGAGGAGCAAATGGATTCGGAGCATGGGTTCGGGTTTTTATTCGAAATACAAATATAGGTATAAAGCAGAAAATCCCTAATTTTTCTACCATTAAATTTCGTTTCGAAAGTGCCTGAATTTCCGGTCGGACCGTTCGGTTGCGCGGAGAACACGGCCGTACGGCTCGGTCGAGCGTGAGAAATAAACGGCTGATATTAAAGAATTTTATTATTAAATTTTCGTACTTTTTTTTGGTTTGTGAAAAATATCGCCTATATTTGTCAGACAAATAAGATTAAACAGATGGAATCCTGCCGACTTTCATTTCGTTATCGCTTTGCATTTCATGGTATTGGATCGGAGCGTCGGCAGATTGACTTTCGAGCAACCAGAATCAGCCTGAATAAAAACTTTAAAACGGAATTTGTATGAATCCAAATCTACTCCGCAAAAGATTCGTTTCGCTCTGCCTGCTGCTGCTTCCGGCCCTTTTCGCCGCCGCGCAGCAGCGCACGGTGACCGGAACGGTCTACGACGCCGACGGCAAGACGCCGCTGGTGGGTGTGACGGTGGTGGTCGAGGGTGCGACCCCCCCCCGCGGTACGGCCACTGCGGCCGACGGGACGTACAGCCTCGCGGTCGGCGAGCGGGATGTGCTGCTCTTCTCCTACCTGGGGTATGAGAACCGGACCGAGACGGTCGGTACGCGCACGCGCATCGACGTGAAGCTCGCGCCCCGCGCCGAGTCGATCGAGGGCGTGGTGGTGACGGCGCTCGGCCTGACGCGCGAGCAGAAAGCGCTGGGTTATGCCGTCACGAAGGTCGACAACGACGACCTGACGGCTTCGGTGTCGAACAACTGGCTTAACTCCATGTCGGGCAAGGTCGCCGGTCTGAATTTCGACCAGGCGTCGGCCGGTCCGGGCGGTTCGGTGCGCGTAACCCTGCGCGGCGAGTCGTCGGTCAACCTCGACAACAACACGGCGCTGTTCGTCATCGACGGCGTACCCATGTCCAACACGATCAACGCCATGGGCGGCTCGGCCTACGACAACCCCGACGCCAGCGTGGACTACGGCAACGGCGGCGCGGACATCAACCCCGAGGACATCGAGAACGTCACGGTGCTCAAGGGCCCCGCCGCCACGGCCCTCTACGGTTCGCGCGCTGCGAACGGCGCCATCGTCATCACCACCAAGACGGGGCGCAAGGTCCGGGGGATCGGAATCTCGTACAGCACCAATTTCTCGTTCGAGCGGGCCGGATTCTGGCCCGATTTCCAGGATACCTACGGACCCGGTTCGGACGGCGGCGACTACTACTCCTTTTATAAGGTAGCGGCCAACGAATCGACCACCGGCATGGCTTCGGGCCGCACGTACAGCCGTTTCACGTGGGGACCCCGCTACGAGGGTCAAATGTTCTACCAGTGGGCCTCGCTCGACCGCGAGACGGGGATGTACACCCCGATGGAGTTCCGGCCCCGCGACTGGTACAAGGGATTCTTCGAGACGGGCGCCACGTACAAGAACTCGGTCTCGGTCTCGGGCAGCGACGGACAGGGCGGCTCGATGCGCGTGTCGTTCACCGACGTGCGCAACACGTGGATCGTGCCCAACACCGGGTACGATTCGCAGAGTTTCGCCGTCTCGTTCGAAAAGCAGTTCAAGTTCTTCCGGATCGGCGGCAAGGTCAACTACTACCGCAAGGACAGCGACAATCTGCCGATGATCGGTTACAGCACCGCCTCGCCGACCTACACGCTGCTGTGGAGCCGCAATAACCTCGACATCAAGTGGTACGAATACGAGTACCGCCACAAGCTCTACGGCACCGACCTGAGCCTGAACGCCCTGTCGGACAACCCCTACCTGCAAACCTACGAGCAGATCAACACGATCGACCGCGACCGCGTCTACGGCAACGTGAACGTGACGTTCGATATTTACAAGGGGCTGAAACTCATGCTCCGTTCGGGTCTGGACACCTCGCGCGACTTTACCAAGCGGCAGAAACCCAAAGGGTCGCTCTCGGCCAAACAGGGCTACTACCGCGAGCAGAAGATCGACAACCTGGAGATGAATAACGATTTCCTTTTGACCTACGACCGCGGGATCGGCCGCTTCCACCTCACGCTGAACGCCGGCGGCAACAGCATGTACCAGGAGCGGCGGGTCTCGACCTCGACGGCCGACGGCCTTTTGACCGACGGGCAGTATAACCTGGCCAACGCCCTCTCGGGCGTGATCACCAAGGCGCAATACAGCCGCAAGATGATAAACAGCCTCTACGGCATGCTCTCGCTCTCGTGGGACGATTTCCTCTACCTCGACCTGACGGGCCGCAACGACTGGTCGTCGTCGCTGGCGCGCGGCAACTGGTCTTATTTCTACCCCTCGGTCAGCGCCAGCGTCGTGCTGACCGACATCCGCGCGTGGGGCCTGCGCGACAAGCTGCCGTGGCTCGATTTTCTCAAGCTGCGCGCCTCGTGGGCCAACGTGGGCAACGACACCAAGGCGTTCGTCATCCACGACTACTACGTCGCCTCGGACTTTTCGAGCGCCTTTTCGCTGCCGATGGTCAAGGCGCTGCGCGAGCTCAAACCCGAGAACGTGGCCAGCTGGGAGTTCGGCCTGGAAGCCAAACTGTTCCGCAACCGCCTGACCCTCGACGGCGCGTTCTACAACAACATCTCGACCGATCAGATTCTCAACGTGCCGGTCGAGGCGGCCACGGGCGCTACGTCGAAATACATCAACGCCGGCAAGATCCGCAACCGGGGCGTCGAGCTGGCGGCCCGCATCCAGCCCGTCAGAAGCAAGAATTTCCGCTGGGACATCAACCTTACCTGGTCGAAGAACTGGAACCGGGTGCTCGAACTGGCGCCCGGCGTGGACCAGTGGGTCATCTCGTCCGGCGCCCGCGGCCAGGTCATCGCCACCGTCGGAGGTACGCTGGGCGACCTCTACGGCTACGGTTACCAGAAAGCCGAGCCCGGTTCCTATATCCTCAACAGCGACGGCTCGCGGATCGACGTCTCGGGGCAGACCGTGGTCAACTCGAAAGGCTACCCCCTGATCGCTACCGAGAAGATGGAGAAGATGGGCAGCGTGCAGCCCGACTGGAAAGCGGGCCTTTCGACCTCGTTCTCCTACAAGGGGCTGCGCCTGAGCGCCACCTTTGCCGGACAGTGGGGCGGCAAGGCCCATTCGCTCTCCCACGCCCAGCTCTCGCGGCAGGGCAAACTGACCAACACGCTCTACGGCCGTTACGGCGGTATCCTGCACGAGGGCGTCGTGGCGCGCGGACTGGATGCGCAGGGCCACATGGTCTATGCGCCCAACACCACCATCACGGACAACGTGGTGACCTACTACAACGAATACGTGTACAGCATGAACAACGTCGAAAACAGCGTCTTTTCGACCTCCTACCTCAAGTTGCGCGAACTGCGGCTGGAGTATTCGCTGCCGAAGCGCTGGATGACCCGCACGGGCTTCCTGCAAGGGGTGACCGTAGCGGCATTCGGCACCAACCTCTTCTGCTGGACCGACTGGCCGTTCTACGACCCGGAGGTCGGCACGCTCAACGGCGGCTCGATCACCCGCGGTTTCGAGACGGCCTCCTATCCCATGACCCGCACCTGGGGTTTCAACATCAAACTCGATTTCTAATACGATGCGACCGATGAAAAATAGTGTTTTTGCAGCCCTTGCGCTGCTCCTCGCGGTGTCGTGCACGGGCGATTTCGAAGAGTACAACACCAACACCCAGACGCCCGAAAAGGGCGATACGGCCCCCGTGACGCTGCTCGAAGAGCTGATCTGTTCGAGCGCGCAGGATTTGCAGTACCGTTCGTGGTGGTGCCACAACGAACTGATGCAGTATACCGTCGACGTGGGCAACAGCACCCGCTTCCACGTCTATACGTTCCCGGCCTCGTCGTTCGAGACGCTGTGGAAAATGTTTTACCGCTATGCGGCCAATGCGCAGGAGATCGTGCGGCTGGCCGAAAAGTACGGGCAGCCCAACATGCGGGCGATCGGCATGACGCTCCGGGCCATGTATTTCGCCATCCTCACCGATATGTTCGGCGATATTCCCTACACCGAGGCTCTGCGCATCGACGAGGACCTGCTTCAGCCCAAGATGGACCGCCAGAAAGCGATCTACGAGGCGCTGATCCGCTCGCTGGTGGAGGCCAACAGCCTCTATGTGCTCACAGAACAGATGGAGGCACCCACGAAAGACCTGCTCTACGGCGGCGACATCGCGGCGTGGAAGCGCTTTACCAATTCGCTCAACCTGCGCCTGTGCCTGCGCCTTTCGAACCGCCCCGAGAGCATCGGGCTGGAGACCCTGCGGCAGATCGCTGCCGACCCGGCGACCTATCCGGTCTTCGGTAGCTACCTCGACGACGCGAAGATCGCCTTTACCACGGCGGCGCCTTTCCGCGGGCCGTTCGGCAACCTCACGGACGGGAATTTCACCAACTCGTCCCACAAGTGCAGCGAGCGGCTGGTCCGCCTGCTCCACTCCACCTACGACCCCCGGCGCAGCAAGTGGACCAAGTTCTCGGGCGAGGAGCCCAAGGGCGTGGTGAGCGGCTACAACAACCCCGACGGCTCGGGCTGCGCCACGCTCAACGCCGCGGTGCTCAAATCGTACGACGCTCCGGCGTGGTTCATGACTGCGGCCGAGGTGAAATTCATCCTCGCGGAGGCGGCCCTTCAGGGCTACATCCCGGGCGGCCGGGCCCTGGCCGAGAGCTGCTACGAGGAGGGCATTACCGCCTCGCTCCGCCAGTGGGACCCCGCGCTTACGGACGCCGACATCGACAAGTTCATCCACGCCGCCGGCTCGACGGTGGCTTTCGACGGGACGCTCGCGCAGCTGATGGACCAGAAATGGCTCGCGCTCTTCATGCAGGGCTTCGAGTCGTGGAACGACTACCGCCGCACGGGTTATCCACGGCTGGAGATCGGCCCCGACGTGGGCAACGAGGGCCTGCTGCCCACGCGCCTGCTCTACTGCCAGAGCACGGTGGCGACCAACCGCACCAACTACGAGGCGCAGGTGGCCTACCTCAGGGCGACCTACCCTCAGGTTAGCCAGGGCGCCGTGGGCGGCGACAACATGAAAACCCCGGTCTGGTGGAGCCTCCGGGCCGTGGAACTCGAAAATGCGCAGCAGTAACCGTTAACACACCGATCCCATGAAAAGATACAACCTGTTCAGATTCCTCGTTTGCTGCTCGGCGCTGGCCGTTGCGGCCGGGTGCTCGGACGAGGAGCGCCTCTATTCGACCGAGGTTGCGTTCCAGAGCGGCGACGGAACCTACGTGTGCGACGCCGCGGGAGGCAAGTCGAACATCTCGTTCCTCTCGCGGTGCGGACACTGGGAGATAGAAATGCCCGACGAGAGCGCCGGGTGGCTCGAGGCGTGGCCGCTCTTCGGCGACGACAACGGCAAGACCACCCTTACGGTGCAGCCCCTCGCGTCGGCCTACGCCCGCACGGCGACACTTCCGATCACCACCGCCCGCGGGGTGGTGGGCGAGATCGTGGTCCGGCAGCAGGGCGCCGAGCCCTACATCCGCTTCGACCTCCTTTCGGACCGCGTGCGGGCCGATTACCAGGGTACGCCCATCACGCTCAACATCACGAGCAACCTCCGCTGGAGCGCCGAGGCGATCCCCGCCAAGGGCGAGACCCGGGTCGAGTGGCTCACGTTCGGCGAGCGGACCGATAACTCGCTCGAACTGCTCTTCGCCGACAACACGGGGCAGCCCCGGCGCGAATGCACGCTGCGCTTTCGGATGGAGGAGGGCGACTACTCGGTCGACCTGCCTGTCACGCAGCGGGCCGGCAACAACGTCTACGAGCAGGCCACGGTCGTCACTGTCGCCGACCTCCTCTCCGGCGTGCGGCTCGATGCCGAGGGTTCGTACGAGATCGAGGACAACCTCGCCGTCGAGGCGTGGGTGACGTCCGACCTGAAAGCCGGAAACCTGCCCGACAGCGTGCTTTATGTTCAGGACCGCAGCGGCCGCGGATTGAAACTGCTGCTCAAGGACAAGGCCGAGTTCCTCGCGCCGCCGGCCGAGCGGACCGGATGGTACGACTGCGGCAGCAAGCTCTCGCTGCACGTCTCGGGGCTCGAATTCCGCGAGGATGCCGAGGGCAATCTGGCCATCTACGATTTCCCCTCGTCGGTGGTGATGCGCAAGATCGAGGAGGACGCGGGCGACCTGGCCGTCTCCCTTTCGGGCTTCGACCGCCTGGGGGACTATCCCGCGACGCTCGTGCGGGTCGATCCCGTGGAGTTCGTCTTCACCTACGGCCGCTATACCAATTTCTGGGAGGCTGCGGCGCAGTCGATGGACAAGGTGGCCGCACTCTGGGCCACCGACGTATCGTCCGCCTACAAAGCCGCCTATCCCGCGTACAACCTCTACCCGCAGCTGCTGCGCGACCGCACGGGCCGTGTGGCGAAACTCTGGTTCTCGAACGGTATTGCGGATCGCGTCACCCGAGCCGTTTCCGCAGGCAAGGGTGCCCTGACGGGCATTGTTACCCGCTACCGCGGCGAAGCGGCCTTGCAGATGCGCAACGGGGCGGACGATGCCGTCCGAACCGATGGCGAACGCCTTTCGACGACCTTGCTGCGCGGCGGTCCGTGGCGCGATAACAGCAATACCGCCGCCGGGTTCGAGGTCGGCGGAGGGGATGCTACGAGCCTCGTCTTCTCGCTCAAGAACAGCTACCTCAAAAACGACGCCGTGTCGCCGCAGCTCAAGGCCGACGGCACGAATAACCTCACGGGCGGTATGTACTGGCTCGACGCCGCCATCCGCCACGACGCTTCGAAGAAATGGTCGAAGGATGATCCCGACCGCTACCTCTCGCTCAGCGCCGTGAACTGGTGGAGCGCTACCGGTTCGTCGCTCTCGAACACGGCGGATGCGGGCGAGGGATTCATCCTGCGCACCGACGCGCTGCGCAACGCCACGGGTGAGTTGTGGCTCTCGTTCTCGACGACCAGTTCGCTGGGCGGTCCGGGATGGATGAAAGTGCAGTGCGCCGTGACCGAAGCGACCGACCTGACAAAGGTGAAATTCGAGGACGTGGCCACCTATGACGCCCCGGTGCTCAACTACACCCCCTACCTGATGCCCTACTGCGTCCGGCTGCCCGACGACCTGCGGGGCAAGCGCAACGCGGTGATCCTCTTCCGCTGCGCCTCCCGCGAGAATGGCCGCCGGATCGGCGCCGACGTGGCCGCCACGGGCACCAACCGCCTGGGCAGCATCGAAATCGTGGAGATCAAATAAAACGACCCTGCAAGATGAAAAAATACATGAAAATCTATTGGTTGTTCGCCGCGCTCGTGCTGGGCGGCACCCTGCTCGCGGGCGGATGCTCCGACGACGACAAGGCGGTCGCGGAGGCCCCTGCGCCCGAAAGCCATCTGGTTACGGTGCTCGTGGACGAACGCTATGCGCTCGACTACGGCGGAACGATGACCCTGCGCGGACTCGATTTCACCGACGCGGACCAGCTCTTCCTCAAGGCGGGCGACCGGGCCGAGGCCGACGCTTCACAGGAGGAGTTTCCCGTCCGGATCGAAGCCCTGACGGACGTGGCCGTGACCCTGCGGATCACGCCCGAAATCGGGACGGGCACGTGGAGCATCTACTGCCGGCGGGGCGACAAGACCCAATACCTCGGTACGACGCACCTCGACGTGGACATCTTCCGGCTGGTGCGCAACGTGGAGTTGGAGGCGGAGTACCTCTTCGACCGGGGCGACCGCATGACCTTGCGCGGGGATGGCTTCCTGGAGGGCGACCGCATCTGCTTCGTGCAGGGCGGCACGAAGCACTACGCAACCGATCTGGCGGCGACCGGCGCTGCCGCAACTTTCACTCTCCCCGACATCGCCTCGGGCGAGTGGACGCTCGCCTGCGAAAGGGGGGATGATGAGCAGGAGCTCGGGACTACGACGTTGACCGTCACGCCGTTCGCCGCCATCGACCCGGCTTCGCTGCCCGAGGGCACGAACGCTTTCGGCCGCGTGTACTGCGGGGAACGGGCGTTGGCGAACGTCTGCGTCTCGGACGGCTCGCAGATCGTACGCACCGACGCCGCGGGCGTCTATGCGATGGAATCCGACCGCAAGGAGGGCACGCTTTTCGTCTCGCTGCCCGCGGGCTACGAAGCGCCCGTCGAGGACGCCGTGCCGCAGTTCTATGCGCTCTTCGAGCCGGAACGCGACCGCTACGATTTCGCCCTGCTCGCCGCCGACCAGCAGCAGTACGTGCTGCTCGCCTCGGCCGACATCCAGATCGACAACGACGTGCGGATGATGGTGCCGCAGAGTTCGCTCGCAAGCTGCAACGCCTCGTTCGTCCCGGCCTACCGCAGCACCCTCAACTCGCTGGCCGGACGCAAGGTATACAGCGTTTCGCTCGGCGACATGGTCTACGACAAATACTGGTATTCGCGCCGCTTCGCCTTTCCGGAGTACAAGGCGTTGATCGGGCAGTTCGGCGTGCCGTTCTTCCACATCATGGGCAACCACGACAACGACCCCTACTCGGCCGACGACCGCCTGGCCGAAGCGGCCTACAAAAAGGCGCTCGGGCCGACCTGGTATTCGCTCAACATCGGCGCGGTGCACTACATCGCGCTGGACAACATCGTCTACGTCAATACGGGGGCGTCCGACGGGGTGGTGGGCAACACCAGCTACCGCGTGGCGCTGACCGACCGCCAACTGGCCTGGCTCAGGGCCGACCTGGCGACCGTCGAGGACAAAACGGCGCCGCTGGTGGTGTGGATGCACGCGCCGCTGACCAACTCGCGCCTCTTGGAGCCGACGGCCAACGCCTCGTTCGCCGGGGCCGATGCGTTCGCCTCGCTCTTCGACGGCTTCGACAGAGTGCTGATCCTCTCGGGCCACTGGCACAACAACCACTGGGCGCAATACCCCGGCAAGCCCCACATCACCGAGCACAACCTGGGTTCGGTCTGCGGCTCCCTGTGGTACAACGTCAAGGGCTTCAACGGCGACGATCAGCCGTTCGGCTCGGCGACCGACGGCACGCCGCAGGGCTTCGGCCTCTACGAAATCGACGGCCGCACGATCCGCTGGAAATACGTCGCCGCGGACGCCGACATGCAGTTCAAGGCCTGGGACATGAACCGGGTGCAGTACCGGGACAAGACGGTCGCCAACGAAATTCTGGTCAACGTCTGGAATTGGGATGCGGCTTGGAAAGTCGAGGTGCTGGAGGACGGTCAGGCGCTCACGGTCACGCGGCAGGTGCGTCAGGACCCCGACTACCTGCGCTACGTGGCCGAGGTCTACGAGCCGTCGGGCGACTCGATGTCGAAAGGGGCCGCCAAGGCGCAGCCCACGCCGCACATGTTCTCGGCCGTCACCGCGAGCGCCTCGTCGCGGGTCGAGGTGAAAGTGACCGACCGTTTCGGCGAGGTCTATACCGGACAAGTACGCGAGTAATTTGGGTAGCAAGCGAATAATTCGTAATTTTATCAGACAAAACTGAAAAAACAGAGAAAGATGCTTGGAACACTCAAAATCAACAAACCGCAGACGACGCTGGTAGACCAGGTCGAAGAGAGTCTGATCGACTATTTCAAGGAGCAGGGCCTGCGTCCGGGCAGCAGCATACCGCCCGAGGCCGAACTGGCCAGCGCCCTGGGCGTGGCGCGCACGGTGTTGCGCGAAGCCCTGAGCCGCTTCAAGATGACGGGCATGATCGAATCGCGCACCAAGCGGGGGATGATCCTCTCGGAACCCTCGATCCTGCGCGGAATGAAACGCTGCGTCAACCCGCTGCTGATGAACCGCGAGACGGTGTTCGACCTCCTGGAGTTCCGCATCGCGCTCGAAATCGGGATCAGCGGCTACATTTTCGCAAACATCACGGCCGACGACATCGGCGAGCTGGAGCAAATCGTCGAGATGGAGGAGTTGATCGGAGACAACCGCTACACCCCCATGAGCGAGGTGCATTTCCACGCCAAGCTCTACGAGATCACCGGAAACGCCATCGTCTCGGAGTTCCAGGAGGTGATCCACCCGGTGATGGATTTCGTGAAAGACAATTTCCGCGACTTCTTCGAACCCATCCAGCGCGAACTGGCGCAGAAAGGCGAACTGACGACCCACAAGCGGCTGCTCGAACTGGTGCGCAGCGGCGACGAGGAGGGCTACCGCCGGGCCATCGCCGACCACCTGCAACTCTACACCATCTACCTGAACAAAAACCGCAAACCGAGAAAATAACCTTTCCAACGTGTTCAAACACCTTTTCATATCCCTCTGCTGGCTGCTTCTTGCGGCTGCGCCCGCCGCAACCTGCGGCCAGACCGCCACGCATCTTACCCGAACCGATGCCGTGGTGTGGGACAGCGCCCTCAGGCTGCCCGCTCCGAGCGATACGACGGCCCACCGCGGATTGGCGGGCGTCTTCGCCGGGCGGGCCGGCGGGCGTCTGGTGGTGGCCGGGGGCGCCAATTTCCCCGACGCCATGCCCTGGGAGGGCGGCGTCAAACGCTGGTATCAAGACATCTATCTCTACGATGCGAACAACGGCTGGCAGGTATTTCCCGATGCGCTGCCGGCGGCTGCGGCCTACGGCGTCTCGGTGACGCTGCCCCGAGGGGTGGTGTGCATCGGCGGCTGCGATGCGGAGCGCTGCATGGACGAGGTGTTCCTGCTCTCGGTCCGCGACGGACGGCCGCAGATCGAAGCGTGGCCGCCGCTTCCCGTGCCGCTGGCCAACGCCGCGGGCTGCCTGGTCGGCGGGCGGATCTACGTGGCGGGCGGCAACGAGTCGATGAACCCGGCGCGGGCCTCGTCGCATTTCTTCTCGCTCGATACGTCGAACCCCGCCGCCGGATGGCGCCGTCTGCCCGCCTGGCCCGGCCCGGCGCGCGGCTACGCGGTTGCGGCGGCCCAGAGCGACGGCATGGACAACTGCTTCTACCTCTTCAGCGGCCGGGATTACGACGGCGACGCGCCGTGGACCGTCCACCGCGACGGTTACCGCTACAACCCCCGCCTGGGCGAGTGGACCCGGCTCGAGGGCGATTTTCCCGTCATGGCCGGCACCGCAGCCCCGTTCGGGACCAACCACATCCTTTTCTTCGGCGGCAAGTCGCACGATGCGGCCACGTCGGACAATGCCCTGCGGCTCTACCACACGGTGACGGGCGTGATGACCGAGGTGGCGGTGGACAAGGAGGATTTCATCCTGCCCGTGACGTCAACCGCCCTCAGCGACGGTGCGACGATCGAGATCGTGAGCGGCGAGGTGTCGCCCGGCGTGCGCACGCCCGTCATCCTGCGGGGCCGGGTCCAGTCGGAGCTGCACCGCATGGGGTGGCTCGACATCGCGGTCATCGTGCTCTATTTCCTCTCGCTGGCCTGGATCGGCTGGTACTTTTCGAAGAACCAAAAATCGACGGGCGACTATTTCAAGGGCGGCGGACGCATACCGTGGTTCGTCGTCGGCCTGAGCATCTTCGGCACGAGCCTCTCGGCCATCACGTTCATGGCCATCCCCGCCAAGGCGTTCGCCACGGACTGGAGCTACCTGCTGTTCAACGCCGGGATCGTGCTCGTGGTGCCGCTCATCGTCGGGGTCTTCATTCCGTTCTTCCGGCGGCTCAATGTCACCACGGCCTACGAGTACCTCGAACTGCGGTTCAACGCCCTGATCCGCGTGGTATGCTCGGTGGCGTTCATCGTCTTCCAGATCGGCCGCATGGCCGTGGTGCTGCTCCTGCCCTCGATCGCGCTGAACATCGTCACGGGCATCGATATCTTCCTCTGCATCGGGCTGATGGGAGTTTTGAGCCTGGCCTACACGCTCATGGGCGGTATCGAAGCCGTCGTGTGGACCGAAGCCGTGCAGGTCGTGGTGCTGCTCGGGGCCGCCGTAGCGGTCGTCTGCTCGGTGGCGTTCCGGCTGCCCGACGGGTTTTCGACGATCCTCACGGCGGCGGGCGACGCCGGCAAATTCAGCCTCGGCGAAACCTTTTTCGACCTGCGGCAGCCGACGATCTGGACCGTGCTGATCGCCACGGTGTTCACCAATATCACCACCTACGGCACCGACCAGACCATCGTGCAGCGCTACCTGACCACCGACAGCGAAAAGGCCGCCCGCAAGGGGGTCTACACCAACGCCGCGCTGACCGTCCCGGCCAGCCTCCTGTTCTTCTTCCTCGGCACGGCGCTGTGGGTCTTCTACAAGTACCATCCCCAGGAGCTGAGCATGTCGATCGCCGATTCGGACGCCATTCTGCCGTGGTACATGAGCACCACGCTGCCGCGCGGCGTGCTGGGACTGGTCATCGCGGGCCTGTTCGCTGCGGCCATGTCGACGCTGAGCAGCAGCATGAACTCCGCGGCCACGGCTTTCGTGACGGACATCTACCGCAAGGTCCGCACCGGAGACGACGAACGGCACCTGCTCGCCGTTGCCCGCTGGGCCACGTTCGTGCTGGGCATGGTCGGCATCCTGTTCGCCGTGGTCATGGCCTCGTGGGACATCAAGTCGCTGTGGGACGAATTTTCGAAATTCCTGGGTATCCTCCTGGGCGGCCTGGGCGGGCTGTTCCTGTTGGGCCTCACGACCCGACGGGCCAACGCCATCGGAGCCCTGTGCGGCCTGGCGGGCAGCGTGGCGGTGCAGACGCTCGTCACGCAGTTCGAGTGGGTCAACCTGCTCCTCTATTCCACCACGGGTTTTATCGCGTGCTTCGTGATCGGCTACCTGGTGAGCGTCCTCACGGGCGGCACCACGCGGGACAAGACCCATAAACTGACAATCTACAAATCCGATACGAAATGAATAACTACCGAAAACTGGAGGGCCTGATCGCCGCTCCTTTCACACCGATGAATCCGGACGGCTCGCTGCGGCTGTCCGCCGTCGAACCCTATGCGGACCTGCTGGCCGGAAGCGGCGTCAGAGGGGTCTTCATCTGCGGTACGACGGGCGAGTCTGCGTCCCTTACCGTCTCCGAGCGCCAGGCAGTCGCCGAGGCGTGGGTCGCAGCCGCCCGCGGCCGTCTGAAAGTCATCGTCCACGTGGGTTCGAACTGCGCGGCCGACGCCATCTGTCTGGCCCGGCACGCCGGGCAGTGCGGTGCGGACGCCATCGGCGCCATGGCCCCCTATTTCTTCAAGCCGCAGAGCGCCGCCGAGCTGGTGGCCTGGTTCACGCCCATCGCCAACAGCTGCCCGCTGCCGTTCTACTACTACAACATGCCCTCCATGTCGGGTGTGTCGGTCCCGGTGGCCGAGTTCCTTGCGCTGGGAGGAAAGGCCATGCCGACGCTGGCGGGCGTGAAATTCACGCACAACAACCTGATGGAAATGTCCCAGTGTCTGATGCTCGACGGCGGCCGCTACGAGGTGCTGCACGGTTACGACGAGATCCTGCTGTGCGGTCTGTCGCTGGGGGCGACGGCCGCCGTGGGAAGCACCTACAATTATGCGGCCCCGGTCTACAACCGGCTGATCGAAGAGTTCCGCGCCGGAAATATCGCTGCGGCGGCCGAACTCCAGCGATACTCCGTGAGGATCGTCGAGGTCATCGTCCGCCACGGTGGCGGCGTGCGTGGCGGCAAGGCCATCATGCGCCTCATGGGGGTCGACTGCGGTTCGTGCCGCCTGCCCCTGGCGCCGTTTACCGATGAGGAGTACGCCCTCCTGAAGCGCGAACTCGAAGCCATCGACTTTTTCGATCGTGTAAGATAAACTTTTGCCCCATGCTACGGACGCTTCTGATTTTTGGATTCACGCTCGCCGTGTCGACGGGCCGGGCGCAGGACATTTCGCAGGTCGTCTACCGGAGCGGCGACTGCGGCTATGCCTGCTTCCGCATCCCCGCCATCGTGCGGGCTGCGGACGGCACGCTGCTGGCCTTTGCCGAGGCACGCCGGGACGGTACGGCCGACAAGGGCGACATCGACCTGGTGCTCCGCCGTTCGGCGGACGGGGGTCGCACGTGGGGCGAGCTCGTCGTCGTCTGGGACGACGCGGACAACACCTGCGGCAATCCCGCGCCGGTGGTGCTGCACGATACGGGCCGCATCGTCCTGCTTGCGACCTGGAACCGGGGCGAGGACCACGAACGGGACATCGAACGGGGCCGCACGGCCGATACGCGGAGGGTCTTCGTGCTCGCGTCCGACGACTGCGGCCGGACGTGGAGCGAGCCCCGCGAGATCACCTCAGAGGTCAAGCGCGCCGGGTGGACGTGGTACGCCACGGGTCCCTGCCACGCCATCGTGAAGAGCCGTGCTCCGCACAAGGGCCGCATCCTCGTTCCGGCCAACCACAAGTTCGTCGCTCCCGACGGCTCCGTCGCCTCGCATTCGCACCTGATCTATTCCGACGACCGGGGCGAAACGTGGCGCCTCGGCGCGGTCTCGCAGCCGGGCGGCAACGAGAGCTCGGTGGCGGAGCTCTCCGACGGGAGCGTGATGCTCAACATGCGCCACTACGACCGCCAAGACTCGCTCCGGCTATGCGCCGTGAGCCGGGACGGAGGCCATACGTGGAGCGAGACCTGGGAGGAGACGCAGCTCGTCGAACCGCGCTGCCAGGGCAGCCTCCTCAATTATGCCCCCGCCGGGGAGCGATCCTCGCGGACGCTCCTCTTCTCGAATCCCCGCTCGCTCCGGCGCGAAAACCTCTCGCTCGGCGTGAGCCGGGACGATGGCCGCACGTGGAGCCGTTTCGTGACGATATGGCCGGGCCGGGCGGCCTATTCGGATCTGGTGCGGCTCGCGGACGGCAGCATAGGCGTACTCTATGAAAACGGCGACCCGGGCGGCAAGGAGGAGCTTTACAAGCGCATCACGTTCGGCACGGTATCGCCCGAAGAGCTCTTCGACTGATGCTAAAACCTTAAAATTTCAGAACAATATGAGACCATTTCTTCTTTCTCTTTGCGTGGCGGCACTCCTTGCGGGGTGTTCCGACGACGATACGAAAGGCGGCGGGACAGCTCCTGCGGTGACCGAGGCGCAGTTTGCGGCCGCCGTGGACGATTTCGTGCCCGAGACCCGCGCTTCGGTCGCGGGCGGCGTGACCACCTGGCAGACGGGCGACCGGATCGGCATCACGGCCCTGATCGACGGCACACCCTACGTGATGAACGTGCCCTACGAGTTCACCGAGGCCACGACGTTCGGCTACCTCACGGCCGCCGGCGACCCGATCCTGTGGAACGAGGCGGTTGTGGGCCAGCGGAGCTTCTTCGCCATCTGGCCCTGGAAGGAGTCGGACGGCGATTTCGAGGAGCTGGACCGCGCGCAGTTCGGATTCGAGGTCCCCGCCGTGCAAGAGGTGACCGAGGGAGTGAACAACGCCGTGCCCGTGCTTGTCGGCTCGGGCGTGACGGATGCGCTCACCGAGCGCCCCGTCGCCTTGCGGTTTCGGAGCCTCTTTTCGGTGCTGAACCTCTCGTTCGGGGAGTTCGCCGAGACCTCGCTGGAGCGGATCGTCATCGAACCGGCTGCGGAAGCGGAGTTCGATGGCTACCTGGCGGGCGCGGGCGTCGTGGCCAGCACGGGCCGGATGACCCTCGCCGCGAGTGCGCCGCGTATCGAGGTAACGTGTACGGGTTCGGGGCTCGATATTGCCCGAGGTGCTTCGGTACAGGTGCCCGTCGGGCGCTTCACGGTCCGGGGCGGATTGAAATTCACCGTGACCACCACCGACGAGCGGACGTTCAGCTACACGGCCTTTGCCGACGAGCAGTGGCGTTCGTATGCGGCCGACGAGGCGGGCGATTTCGCCGGCGCCAAGTTCGTCTCGCTGACGATCCCGCTAAAGGTGGTTTCGGACGAGACCACGGAGGTCTTTTTCGAGGACGATTTCGACTGGATCGCCAACTCGACCCGCTGGGATAAGAGCAATACGGGCGGCGGCTGGCCGACGGTGACGACCGCTTCGCCCACGGGCAAGGCCAACTATTTCACGCTCGACCTGCTCAAAGGGACGGCTACGGACCCCGAAGACGGATTCGTCCGCAAGGGCTATGTGCAGAGCGAGCAGCGGACGGCGGTGCAGGCGCGCTACGAGGGGTATGTCTGTCTGGGTACGACCTCGGCGCAGGGAGCGCTCATCACACCCGCGCTCGAAGCCGTGGGCAACGAACCGACCGATCTGCTGGTGTCGTTCTACGGAGCTACCTATGCTTCGGAGAGTTTGCAGGCCGACGGCAAGCCGCTGATGGTCAAGGTCCTCAACGCCGGAACCATCGGCGACGGCGAAGCTACTGAAACCGAGGTCGAGATGACCAACTATTTCGGGTGGCGCAAATACTGGGTCATCGTCCGCGGTGCGACCTCGGCGACGCAGATCCAGCTGGGCAAGGACGTGAAACAGTCCGTGGGCCGCGTGCTGGTGGACAACCTCCTTATCGGCAGGGCCGTGAAGGGTGCCACCGCCGGCGAACGCGAGGTGCAGGTTACCCAAGAACCCTATATCAAGGTGCTCGAGGGCGAAGAGGGTGCAGCGGTCGAAAACGCTGCGGGTGCTCAGGCGTGGTGCATCGTGCAGAGCAACCTGCCCTGGAGCGCTTCGACCCAGGCCGACTGGGTGCTGATCTCGCCGACGGTCGAGTACAACGGCACGGGTATCGCCTATGCCGTAACCGTTACGGCCCGCACGCTCAACCAAACGGGCGCCGACCGCACGGCCGAGGTGGTCTTCACGGCGGGCGACCTTTCCCGCTCGGTCGTCTTTACGCAGACGGGCGAGATTCCCGAGGTGATCTATTTCGAGGACGATTTCAGCTGGTGCAAGGGCGACGGTACGACCGGAGACATATTCGATCTGGAAAGCGGCGGTTCGAGCATCGGCTCGGGCGGCACCCAGTACAAGAACTGGTCGGCCGCCTACAAGGCGACGGGCTGGACGGCCACGATGGCGACCAATTCGCCCGTGACGCGCAACGGCACGCTGATGTGCGGCGGTACGACATCCGCCGCTGCGGATGTGGTATCGCCGGCATTCGAGGCGATCGGAGCGGGTACGGCCGACATTCGGGTCGAATACGACGTGCTGGAATACAAGAACGCTTCGGAGACCGGAAAGAGCGTGCTGACGGTGCTAAACGGCGGCGTGATCGAGTCCTACGCGGGCAACTATACAGATGTTGCGGGCGATACGTTCACGGGATTGAACGACGACAAGACCTCGCTCAACTACTATTGCGGCAACTACAAGACGTGGCCCGAGAGCAACCGCCCCCGCTGGCACCACATCGAGGTCGTGATCCGCAACGCTACCTCCCGGACGCAGATTCAGCTGGCCGGTTATGCGCCTTACAGCCGCTTCTGGCTCGACAATTTCAAAGTCACGCCCGCAAAATAGGATCGGGGAGCGGTCCGCAGGGGCCGCTCCCGTTTTTATAAAGAAACGAAATGATGAATACCGACAAATTAGGTGCGCTCTGCCTGACAGGCGCCGTTGCGACCGGAGCCGTGGCGATGACGGGGTGCGGAGCGGAAAAAAACCGTACCGCCGAGCGGCCCAATATCGTGCTGATTCTGGCCGACGACCTGGGGTTCAGCGACCTGGGATGTTACGGCGGAGAAATCCGGACGCCCCATATCGACTCGCTGGCCGCCGCGGGGCTGCGCTACCGCCAGTTCTACAACACGGCGCGCAGCTGCCCCTCGCGGGCGAGCCTCTTGACGGGACTGACGCCCCACCTGGCCGGCGTGGGCCACATGGTCGCAGACCGCGGTTACGCGGGCTACCGGGGGACGCTGGCCCCCAACACGGTGACGCTGGCCGAGGCCCTCCGGGGCTGCGGCTACCAAACAGCCATGTCCGGCAAGTGGCACGTGACCAACAACACCGATCCCGCGGGCGACACTTCGCAATGGCCCGTGCAGCGCGGTTTCGAGCGCTTCTACGGCACGCTGAGCGGCCATGGGAGTTTCTGGGACCCCAAGTGCCTCTATGACGGCAACACGCCCGTGCGGGCCCAGGGGGATTACTACTACACCGAGGCGATCACCGACCGAGCCACGCGCTTCGTCGACGAAATGGCGGACGCCGGAGAGCCTTTCTTCCTCTACGTGGCCTACACCGCGCCGCACTACCCGCTCCATGCGCGGCCCGAGTATATCGAAAAATACCGGGGCCGTTACGCAGCGGGCTGGGACTCGCTGCGCGTCGAGCGGTTCGAGCGGATGCGGGCGCTGGGGGTGATTCCGCCCGATGCCGTGCTGCCCGAAAAGGACGAGCAGTGCTACGACTGGGCCGACGAACCCCACAAGGTGTGGCAGCAGATGCGCATGGAGGTCTATGCCGCTATGGTGGAACAGATGGACGAGGGGGTGGGCCGCATCGTGGAGGAGCTGCGCCGGAAAGGAGAGCTCGACAACACGCTGATCGTCTTTCTCTCGGACAACGGCGCCTCGAACGAGGGGCACCTGCACAATACGGTCGAGCGGACCGGAAAGCACTGGGGCGACCGGATGATCCCCGACTCGACGCTCGACGGGCGGACGGTCCATGCGGGCGATATTCCGGGCCGGGCGCTCGGGGCCGCCGACACCTACGGCAGCTACGGTCCCCTGTGGGCGCACCTGTCGTGCACGCCTTTCCGGCGCTACAAGAGCTGGATGCACGAGGGCGGCATCTGCGCTCCGATGATCGTCCGGTGGGGCGACCGTATCGCCGACCGGGGCGGCTGGCGTGACGGGGCGTTCACCATCGCCGATTTCATGCCGACCCTGCTCGACGTGGCCGGCGGCAGCTACCCCGATTCGATCCGGGGCATGAAAACCGTTCCCATCGAGGGGCGCAGTTTCGCCGCCTCGTTCGACCGCGAGGTGACGGATACGGTGCGAATGCTCTTCTGGGAGCACGAGGGCAACCGGGCCGTGCGGCGGGGCCGCTGGAAGCTCGTTTCGGAATACCCCGGCAGCTGGCGCACGCTGCGCGGCTATCCGACGGGCGGCGCCTGGGAACTTTACGATCTCGAGACGGACCGCACCGAGACGCGCGACGTGGCGGCGGAGCATCCCGCACTCGTGGCGGAACTCGCAGCGGCCTGGCAGGCGTGGGCCGCACGGGCCCGGGTCGAGGACTGGGCTGCGATCGGCGGCGAAAAGTGGTAGCGTTCCTGAACCGAATTAAAGGCTCCGTCGCAATAGACGGGGCTTTTTTCGCGTTCGGGCATACGCCGTAAGGGCAAAAACATGTATATTTGCAGCGAAAAGCTGCGGCCCGAGGGGGCCTGCTCAACCGATTTTCAGCAATGACCGATTTTGCAGCCATCGATTTCGAAACGGCCAACGGACGGCGCACGAGCGTCTGTTCGGTGGGTGTGGTCGTAGTGCGCGGCGGCGAGGTAGTGGATACGTTCTATCGGCTCATCCGCCCCCGGCCCAACTATTACAGCCGTTTCACCACGGCCATCCACGGCCTTTCCTATGCCGATACGGACGACGCCCCCGATTTCGAGGACGTGTGGCGCGAGGTGGCTCCGCGCATCGAGGGGCTGCCGCTGGTGGCCCACAACTCGCCGTTCGACGAGGGGTGCCTGCGTGCCGTGTTCGACCTTTACGACATGCCCTGGCCCGGCTACGAGTTCCACTGCACCTGCCGTGCTTCGCGCCGCGTATTCGGCCGGCAGCTCCCCAACCATCAGCTGCACACCGTCTCGGCCGCCTGCGGGTTCGATCTGCTGAATCACCACAACGCACTGGCCGATGCCGAGGCCTGCGCGCGGATCGCCCTGAAAATCCTGTAAACGAAAATCCCGGTCCTTGCAAGGACCGGGATTTTGCGTTTCGAAAGGGTGGCTATTTCACCCCGAATTTGTAGATGCACACCTGCGTATACTCCTCGCCCGGACGCAGCACGGTCGAGGGGAAATGGGCGTGGTTGGGGCTGTCGGGGTATTTCTGCGTCTCGAGCGCCAGCGATTCGCGGTAACGCTGCGGCTTGCCGTATTTGCCGTTCACGGTCCCGTCGAAGAAATTGCCGCTATAAAATTGCAGGGCCGGCTGGTCGCTCAGCACCTCGATCGTGCGGCCCGATGCGGGCTCCCAGAGCGTGGCAACGGACTCGATGCCGTCCGTTGTCTTGCGGTCGATGATCCAGTTGTGGTCGTAGCCGTGGCCGTTGCGCAGTTGCTCGTCGTCGCCGCCGATGCGCTCGCCGATGGCGTGCGGGGTGCGGAAATCGAACGGCGTACCCGTTACGTCGGCGATCCGGCCGGTTGGGATCAGCACCGAATCGACCGGCGTGGTCCGGCCGGCGTGGATCGTCAGCACGTGGTCGAGGATCGTGCCGTTGCCCTCGCCCTTGAGGTTGAAAAAGGCGTGGTGCGAAAGATTCACCACGGTCGGTTTGTCGGTGGCGGCCTTGTAATCGATGCGGAATTCGTTTTCGGGCGTGAGCGTGTAGGTCATTTCGATCCGCAAATTGCCCGGGAAGCCCTCCTCTCCGTCGGCGTGGAGATAATTCAGCACCAAGCGATTGTCGGAGGCCGACACCACGTCCCAGACCACGCGGTCCAATCCGTTGAACCCGCCGTGGAGCGTCTGGCCGTGGTCGTTGGCCGGGAGCGTATAGGTCGCCCCGTCGAGCGTGAAGGAGCCGCGCGCGATGCGGTTGGCGTAGGGGCCCACGACGGCCCCGAGGAAGCGTTCGCCGGTGTTGTCGACATAGCGGCCGATCGTCTGGTAGCCGAGCACGATGTCCTGGTAGCTGCCCGCGCGGTCGGGGGTCCAGAGCGAGACGACGCGGGCGCCGTAGTTGGTGACCTGCATGGCGATGTCGCCTGCACGGAGCGTGTAGAGTGCGACGGGCTTGCCGTCCACCTCGGTTCGGAAAGCCTCGCTGTCGATGAGCGTAATGGCGGGCTCGCGGGTTGCGCAGGCGCTCAGCAGCAGGGTACAGAGTACGATCAGGAGTTTTTTCATGGAATCGGGTCAGTTGATTTTATTGCAAAGGTACGCACCTGAAGCCGTTTGCGATGCAAACAGAATCTCAAAGTGTACCACAATCGTTGCAAAAAAAAGCGCATGGGCTCCGCAACCTGGGCGCCGGACCGAAAGACAGGGCTTTGCATCAAAGTCCCAGCTCCAGCTGGAACCGGATCTCCCAGCGGTTGTAGCCGGGGTCCGCGGAGCGGCTGCGGCGGTTCCACGATGCGTCGGCCTGCAACTTGAGGCTGTGGCCGATGATGTAGCGCGTGACGCCGACGGTGGTCTGGTTCCAGTTTTCGTAACCGGCCAGCGGTTGCACCTCCCTGTCGGGAAAGAGGGTCGAGTTGCGCAGGGCCACCTCCCATTTTTCGTTGAACAGGTAGCTGGTCTGGATATTCAGGCCGCAGCCGCTGTAAACGAACGCATTGCTCCGGGGATCGAACAGGGGACGCGAACAGGAGCGGCCCATGAAATCGGTGTAGAATGCCCAGCCTCTGTATTTGAGGATGAAATCCGCGAAATAGGAGCTCAGGTTGCGCGTGGCGTCGTCGGGCATCAGCGCGCCCCGCTGCCCGTCGAGGCGCGTAGCCTTGTGGTTGAACGAGTAGGCTCCGGCCACGAGAATCTTGACCCGCTCTTCGTGGTCGAAATCGCCCTCGATCACGTCGCCCTTGGCCGAAAAGCGCCCCAGGGGATAGAACTCCAGCCGTCCCGTGTAGGCCAGTCCGCCGCCCGACGACGTGCCCCAGTTGCGCCCTTCGCCCAGGGTGATGGAGCCTTTGAACGAGAGGTTGAACCCTTCCTTGCGGGGGGTGTTGTATTCGCCGAAGAACCCGAAATCGCGGTCGAGGTTGAATTCGCTGTTGACGATGCTGCGGTCGACGAACTGCAAGGCGCTCGACGAGTTGATGCGCGCGCGGTTGGCCTTGATCTTCGTTTGGCCGAAACCGATGTTCCAGGTGGCATTGGGGACGTAGTAGACGATGGCGTCCCGGACGATGTTCGAATTGCCGTTGGGCAGCGTCTCGGTGTCGTAGGCCGTGAATCCCAACTGGATCGAGTAGACCAGCTTGGGCGAATGGATGTAGCCGTCGAACCGCAGGCGCAGGCGTTTGACCCGCGCGTCGGTTTTGGTCAGCGTGAAATCCTGGTCGAACGAGAGCGCCACGAGGTTCTGCATCCGAAAGCGCAGGGTCATCTCCAGCCAGCGGTTGCGGGGCCGGAACGTGATCCCCCTGCCCACCTCGATGTTGGGCATGTTGCGCAGCTGCATCAACAGTTCGTGCTCGTCGCCGAGCGAGTCGGCCGCAAAGACGGTCTTGGGCAGCAGCGAGCGCTCCTGGGCGGTCGCTGCCGTGCAGCCCGCGAGGAGGAGCAAAAGGGCGAGTCGTTTCATCGTTCTGTCTGTTTGTCGGTCGTGCAAAATTACAAATTTTGTGCAGACCGCTGTCATTCGGGTGACAAAGTGGAAGCAAATTTCACAGGTTTGTCATATCCGGGCCTTTTCCGATGGATTTCGGGACGGACCGGAACCAAATTTGCTGTGCAATATTTCCGACGCGGATGCGTTTTTATATATAACCGTTATGCAAACAACCATGAAAGAGACAAAATTCAAGGGATCGCCCGTCAAACTCCGGGGCGAATTCATCGACAAGGGGGTCGAAGCGCCCGATTTCGAACTGGTGAAAACCGATCTTACGCCGCTTCGGCTGAGCGACCTGCGGGGTAAACGCGTGGTGCTTAATATCTTTCCCAGCCTCGATACGGGCGTGTGCGCCACCTCGGTCCGCAAGTTCAACAAGCTGGCCGCCTCGCTGCCCGACACGGTGGTAGTCGCCGTATCGAAAGACCTGCCTTTCGCCCATGCCCGTTTCTGCACGGTCGAGGGGATCGACCGCGTGGTCCCGGCGTCCGATTTCCGGGCTACGGGGTTCGGCAGCGCCTACGGCGTCGAGATGGCCGACGGACCGCTGGCGGGGCTGCTGGCGCGCGCGGTGGTAGTGATCGGCCCCGACGGGCGGGTAGTCTATACGCAGCTCGTGCCCGAGATCGGGCAGGAGCCCGATTACGACCGCGCAGTGGAAGCGGTCGAAAATATAAAATCTTAAATCCCATCGATATGATTCGTTTGAATGTATTTATCCGCACCTCGGAAGCGTGCCGCGAGGAGCTTCTCGGTGCCGCCCGCGAACTGGTCGCAGCCTCGCTCCGGGACGAAGGCTGCGTCGATTACGATCTCTATGAAAGCGCCACGCGCCGGGACGTACTGATGATCTGCGAGACGTGGCGGGACGAGGCCGCCCTTGCTGCGCACGAACAGTCGCCCCATTTCACCACGCTCGTACCGCGCCTGAAGCAGTCGGGCGAGCTGAAGATCGAGAAATTCAGTTTCTGAAAAACCGCCTCCGCACCCCGCGTGCGGAGGTTTTTTTCTCGGCGGGCTCCGTTTCCGGCGTAAAATGTGTATTTTTGCGGATATGCTTAAACGGATCGTCGTCCTGCTGCTCGTGCTCTGCACCGGGCCCCTTGCGTTGGCTGCGGAGACCTATCCCGTCCGCGGACGGGTGATCGACCGCCTCACGCGCCGTCCGGTGGCCTATGCCGCAGTGGTCATCGCGGGGCAGGAGCACCTGGGTGCGCCGACCGATTCGGCGGGCCGCTTCGTGATCGAACACGTCCGTCCGGGCATACACCGCCTGGCGGTCTCGTCGCTGGGCTACAAGAGCGCCCTGACGCCCGAATTCATCCTCACGGCGGCCACGCCGCCCGTGGAGATCGAACTCGAAGAGGACCCCGGGCGGATCGAAGCCGTGACCGTGGCGCCCTCGCCGTTCCGCCGTCCGGCAGAGAGCCCCGTGAGCATGAAGATCATCGGGCTGAGGGAGATCGAGAAGAGCCCCGGCTCGAACCGCGATATTTCGCGCATCGTGCGCTCCTATCCGGGCGTCTCGTTTTCTCCGATCGGCTACCGCAACGACCTGATCGTCAGGGGAGGCGGCCCGTCGGAGAACCGCTTTTTCATGGACGGTATCGAGATTCCGAACATCAACCATTTCGCCACGCAGGGCGCTTCGGGCGGCCCGGTGAGCCTCGTCAACGCCGATCTGGTCCGCGAGATCGGTTTCTACACGGGCGCCTTCCCCGCCGACCGGGCCGGGGCGCTGAGCTCGGTGCTCGATTTCCGGCTCCGGGACGGCAATCCCGACCGGCAGACGTTCAAAGCGACGCTCGGGGCCTCGGAGGTCTCGCTCAGCGGCAGCGGCCACATCGGCGAGCGGACCACCTGGATCTTCTCGCTCCGCCGCTCCTACCTGCAACTGATGTTCAAACTGCTGGGGCTGCCCTTTCTGCCCGACTACTACGACGGGCAGTTCAAAATCAAAACGCGGCTCTCGGAGCACGATGAATTGACCGTGTTGGGGCTTGCCGGGATCGACGACATGCGGCTCAATACCGACGAGAAAGGCGAGGATGCCGAATACCTGCTGAGCTACCTGCCCCGGCTGAAGCAGGAGACCTTCACCGTCGGCGCCTCCTACCGCCACTATGCCGGGCGGCATGTGCAGACGCTCTCGCTGAGCCACAACTACCTCAACAACCGCAACATCAAGTACCTCGACAACGACTCCTCGACCGAAGAGAACCTTCGCCTGCGTATGAGAGCCGTCGAACAGAAAACTACGCTGCGCGGGGAGAACCGCTCCTACCTCGGGCGCTGGACCGTGCGGGCGGGAGCCGAGCTGAGCTACCAGCACTACACCAATTCGACCCGTCAGCGGCTTTACAGCCGGGAGGCCCTCCTCACGGATTACCGCACGCGGTTGGGAACCATCGGGTGGGGCCTCTTCGCCGGGGCCGATTACGCTTCGACCGACAAGCGGCTGACCGTCTCGGCGGGTCTGCGCACCGACGGCTGCGACTACTCGGCCCGGATGCGGCGTTTCTGGAGGCAGCTGTCGCCCCGCGTCTCGGCCTCCTACGCCCTCGATGCGAGCTGGTCGGTGAGCGGCAGCGCCGGACTCTATTACCAGCTGCCGCCCTTCACGGCGCTCGGGTTCAAGGACACGACGGGGGCGCTGGTCAACCGGGACCTCGATTACCTGCGGGTCGTGCAGACCTCGGCGGGGATCGACTGGCGGTGGCGGGACCGGCTGATCGTCTCGATGGAGGGCTTCTACAAGGCTTACGGACGGATTCCCCGCTCGGTGGCCGACGGCGTGCCGCTCACGTGCAAGGGCGACGACTACGGTTCGGTGGGCGGCGAGGAGCTGGTCCCGACGGCCCGCGGACGGGCCTACGGCGTGGAGTGGATGGTGCGCTGGCAGGTGCCCGGACGGGTCAACCTGGTGGGGGCGTTCACCCTTTTCAAGAGCGAATACCGCAGCGATTCCGGCACATCGTATCTTCCCTCGGCCTGGGACAACCGCTATGTGCTGAACCTGAGCGGCACGTGGGACCTGCCACGGGCCTGGAGCGTGGGGGCCAAGCTGAGCGCCATCGGCGGGGTGCCTTATACGCCCTACGACGAGGAGAAATCGTCGCTCCGGGAGGCGTGGGATGCTGCGGGACGACCCTACTACGACTATGCGCGCTACAACAGCGAGCGGCTGGGCGGTTTCGCGCAGCTCGACCTGCGGGTGGACAAGACATTCTATTTCCGCCGTTGCATGCTGGGCATCTACGTCGACCTGCAAAATGTGACGGGCAGCAAGCTCCGCCAGGCCGACGTGCTCCTTTCGACGGGCGTGGTCGAGAACCCCGAAGCCCCGGCTGCGGAGCAGCGCTACCGGATGAAGCGCATCCGGCAAGAGAGCGGCACGCTCATTCCGACGCTGGGCCTGACGGTGGAGTTCTGACCGACCGTTTCCGGTAAGCGGGTCAGGCCATGCGGGGGTGTTTCGATGAGCCGTTCGGCTATGCCCCTCGTGCAGAGCGGGATCGGAAAAAGGGTGCAATATTGCGGCCCGAAAGCGCGTTTCTATCCGAAAAAAATCCTATCTTGCCGCCGTGAAAGAGTCCGTGCTCGAAAAACTCAAGGTGCTGGCCGAATCGGCCAAATACGACGTCTCGTGCGCGTCGAGCGGCGTTTCGCGCCGCAACCGGGCGGGCGGAATCGGCAGCACGGCGGGGTGGGGCATCTGCCACACGTTCACCGCCGACGGGCGCTGCGTCTCGCTCCTGAAGATCATGCTCACCAACGTCTGCATCTACGACTGCGCTTACTGCATCAACCGGCGCAGCAACGACATCCCGCGCGCCGCTTTCACGCCCGACGAGCTGACCGAGCTGACCATCGAATTCTACCGCCGCAACTACATCGAGGGGCTCTTCCTCTCGTCGGGCGTGGTCCGCAACCCGGACTACACGATGGAGCGCATGGTACGCGTGGCGCGGGACCTCAGAACGGTCCACCGCTTCAACGGCTACATCCACCTCAAAAGCATCCCCGGCGCCAGCGCAGAGCTGGTCGCCGAGGCCGGGCGCTATGCCGACCGTTTGAGCGTCAATATCGAGATACCGACCGAACACAACCTCAAGCTGCTCGCTCCGGACAAGAACTACGAGAGCATCTACCGCCCGATGAACTATATCCAGCAGGGCGTGCTCCAGAGCGCCGAGGAGCGCCGCCGCCTGCGCCATGCGCCCCGCTTCGCCCCGGCCGGGCAGAGCACGCAGATGATCGTCGGAGCTACGGACGAGAGCGACCGGGATATTCTGCTCCTGTCGGCATCGCTCTACGACCGCCCCACGATGAAGCGGGTCTACTACTCGGGATTCATCCCCGTGAACCCCTACGACAAGCGGCTTCCGGCGCTGGACAAGGCGCCGCTGGTCCGCGAGAACCGCCTCTACCAGGCCGACTGGCTGATGCGTTTCTACGGCTTCCGCGCCGAGGAGATCGCCGATGAGAAGACGCCCCGCCTCGACCTGGAGATCGATCCCAAGCTGGCCTGGGCGCTCCGCCATCCCGAATTTTTTCCGGTCGACGTCAACACGGCCGACTACGAAGCGCTGCTGCGCGTGCCGGGCATCGGGGTCAAGTCGGCCCGGCTGATCGTTTGCTCGCGCCGCTACCGCACGCTCACGCAGCAGTCGCTGCGGCAGATCGGCGTGGTGATGAAAAAGGCGCTGTATTTCGTCCGCTGCCGGGAGCTGACCACCGGGCAGGGGGTGAACGAACTGCGTCCCGAGCAGGTGCGCCGCCTGCTGACGGCGCCCGATCGCAGGAAGCAGGATAAAAACAGGGGGCAGCTGAGTCTGTTCTGAAAGGGATGGTGGTTTTTCGTTACGACAAGTCGTTCGAGGGGCTGCTCTCGGCACTCTTCGACGCCTACTCTCTCAGGGCGTTTCCCGAGGCGCTGCTCGGTCCCGGGGAGCCGGAACCGCTCTTCACGGAACGGGTACACGAGGTGGAGACCGACGAGGCTCACGCCGCCCGCGTGTGGCGCGGTATCGAGCGGCGGCTCTTCGTCCGCGCCCGTTCGATGCTCATCTATGCCTGGCATGGCGAACAGGCCGGGAGCGACCTTTTGATGCTGCGCTGCCTGCGCCGCATCTTCGACGAAGACGGGGCCGTCGTGGCCGACCAGGCCGACCCAGACATGAAAGCCCTGCACCGCCTGGCGCTGAAGGTCTCCCACGAACGCGAACGCATGAAGCAGTTCGTCCGGTTGCAGAAAGCCGCCGACGGCACCTATTTCGCCGCCGTAACACCCGAGCACGACGCCCTGCCGCTGGTGCTGGACTATTTCACCGACCGCTTCGCCGACCAGCGGTGGCTCATCTACGACCGGCGGCGCGATTACGGCTACTATTACGACACACGCACGGCGCGCCGCGTGACGCTGGAGGACGACCGGGGCATGATCGCCGACAAGCTCTCCGACCGCTGGCTGGCCGAAGACGAGCGGCAGTTCCAGCTGCTGTGGAAAAACTATTTCGAAGCGCTGGCCATTCCGCAGCGCACGAACCTGCGGCAGCAGCGCCGCATGATGCCCCGCCGCTACTGGAAGCACCTCACGGAGATGGGGTAGGGCCATATCCGTAATGTTCGATTGTCAAGGGCGGTGCAGAGGGTTGAAGGGACAGGCTGAGCAGGCATTGGACTGCGCAAGGCGGGATGGATCATACGATGCTGACAACGCAACACGGGAATCAAAGCCGGTCACGCAGGCGTGGAGCTGACAATGCAAGGCATGGAGCTACACGATGCGGGATCATAAGCAAGTCGGGTGCTCGCGAGGTGGAATCAAGAGGGGCGCACGATGCGGGATTATGCAAGGCGAAGCTTCGGCCCGGACCGATTGCGGGCGCGGAGTATGAAGGGGTAGCCGGGGATGTGTCCGAGTGGAAATAGCTGCTGCCGACGCAGGCGACGGCCGGCTATTCGAGCCTCGGCGGAACATATGCTTTTCGCTGCTTAACATGCCGCACATGCTTTCGCAGCCCTGGCGGAACAGCTCTATTTGCTGCGGAACATGTCGCCCTCGCCGGTCAGTAGCCAGTGAGCCGAGACCTCGTAGTCACGGACAAGATGAGTCAGCCACGGAAGCTGTACGCTGGTTTGGGTCGATTGTTTTTTTTCAAGCGCGTTGAGGTTCCAACGGTTGATGCCGTACCGTTTGGTGAAGGTCTGTTTGCCCCGGATCGTTCCCCGCGCTTTGAGGGCGTAGAGTGCCTCGAAGAAACGGGCCGTTATCTGCTGGCTCTCGTCGGTTTGCATGCCTTATCCGATTTGCGCATTGCGCCGGTGATTTTCGTGTTCGTTTCCTGTTCGCGGATCCAGTAGCGTCCGCTTTTATTCAAGCATTCGAAGCTGAAATCGAGCTTCTTGCGTCCTATGACATGTCCGTGCAGCCTGCGGGCATTGGACGGCGTTTCGTCGATGGCGACAACCTGTGTGTACCGAAAATTCCTGATCCGCAGCAGCCTGGCCTGGTGTTGTGTCGTCCAGCCCATCGACGCAGCGAATTCGGAGTGCTTGCCGCCGATTTTGTAACGGATGGCGGCGAGCAGACCGTTATTCGATTTCGCTTGAATTTTCTTCCGATACCCAACCCTCCTTGACAGATGGATCATCGAATACATTTTATAAGCGATCCGATGAGGCTTGCTGAAAATATCGATAATTAGAGCTGTTTTCGGTTGAATTCTCAAGGTCGTTTACACGCTTCTCCGGAGTATCGATACATCCCGGTGCCACGATTATAAGACGCTTCACGATTGAATTTTTTATAAAATATTTCGTTTGATTACCCCCGTTACGCGGAACAGCCGCTTTACCTCCTGCAAGGGGATTTCGAACTCCTGATAGATAAACTCTCCGCGCATGGGGCCGTCGTCGTGTTTCATCGTTTCCGCCGGTAGACCGTCGCCGTGCGCGAGGTGTTGTAGATGCGGATGCGGGGCTGCGCTTCGCCCTCCTCCGAGGGGACGTTGTAGGAGAAATGCTCGGTCTGCATCGACTGCCGCCCGGGGCCGCCGAAGCGCTCCTCGTCGGTCGAGAGCACGGGGACGTACTTGCCGGGCTGCTGCACGGGCAGCTCGTAGTCGGGAATCGAAGCCGCGGGGTGCCAGTTGAAGACGAACAGCAGGTCGCGGTGCGAATAGACCATCGTTTTGTTCCGCTCGTCCATCAAGAGGTTCCACGCATAGCCGTCCGCGAGGACCTTGTATTTCTTGACCAGCCGGATCATCGCCCGGTCGAACTCCCCGAGCCACGCATAGCGCAGAAATCCATTCTTTGCGAGCGACCACTGCCGCCGTGCATGGGCGTAGCTCCAGCCGTTGCCCTCGCGCGGGAAATCGATCCACTCGGGGTGGCCGAACTCGTTGCCCATGAAATTGAGGTAGGCCTGGCCGCCCGTCGTAATGGTCAGAAGACGGATCATCTTGTGCAGGGCCATGCCGCGGTCCACGACCACGCTCTGGGACGCGCGGTCCATGTGGTCGTACATCTCCTTGTCCATCAGTCGGAACGCCAGGGTCTTGTCACCCACCAGCGCCTGGTCGTGCGACTCGGCGTAGGCCACGGTCTTCACCTCTGGCAGGCGGTTGGTCATCACGGACCACATCTCCCAGATGTTCCACTCCTCGTCGGGCACCTCCTTGAGCAGTTTGATCCAGAAATCGGGAATGGCCATGCCCAGGCGGTAGTCGAAGCCCACGCCGCCGTCCGCCAGGGGGATGCACATGCCGGGCATGCCGCTCACGTCCTCGGCGATGGTGACGGCCGCGGGACGGAAATCGTGCACCAGGCGGTTGGCCAGCGAGAGGTACGTCAGGGCATCCTCGTTGACGCCCGCGTCGAAGAAGCGCTCGCGGCAGTCGAAATCGACGTAACCGTGGTGGCGGTAGATCATCGAGGTCACGCCGTCGAAGCGGTAGCCGTCGAAATGGAACTCATCGAGCCAATACTTGACGTTCGACAAGAGGAAATGCTCCACCTCGCGCTTGCCGTAGTCGAAGAGCTTGGAGTCCCAGTAGGGCTGGTAACCCGCCTCGCCCGGCAGCGAGTAAAGGTGGTCGGTGCCGTCCAGAGAGTTGATCCCTTCGTTGAGGTTCTTGACGTAGTGGGCATGTACGAGGTCCATGACCACGCCCAGCCCCAGCTCGTGCGCCCGGCGGATCAGCTCCTTCAGCTCCTCGGGCGTGCCGCAGCGCGACGTGGGAGCGAAGAAATTCGACACGTGGTAGCCGAACGAACCATAGTAGGGGTGCTCGGCAATGGCCATCAGCTGCACGGTGTTGTAACCGTCCTTTTTGATGATGGGCAGGATCTTCTCGGTGAATTCGCGGTAGGTGCCCACCCCCTCGCGCTCCTGGGCCATGCCCACGTGGGCCTCGTAGATCAGCAGCGACCCCACCGTCGAGATGTCGAATGCGTCGCCCCGCCAGTCGAACGGTTCGGCGGGCTGCCAGAACTGCGCCGTGTAGTTCTTGGTCTCTTCGTCCTGCACCACCCGCGTGGCGTAGGCCGGAATGCGGTCGAGCCAGCCGTTGTCGCCGTGAACGTGCAACTTGTAGAGCGAGCCGTGGCGCAGGCGGTCGCGGTACATCGCGGCGGGGAAGAAAGCGCTCCAGACGCCGTGCTCATCCTTGTGCATGCGGATTTCGGTCCGCTGCCAGTTGTTGAAATCGCCGAAGACGTAGACGTCGTGGGCCCCGGGCAGCCACTCGTGCAGCCACCAACCGTCGAGCTCGTCGTCCCATTGCCAGCCGAAATAGCGGTATCCGTTGGCGTAGTCGGTAATCGTTCCGGCGGCCCGTTCGATCCGCTCCATTGCGTTCAGGTAGCGCTCGTGGCGGTTGTTGATCTCTTTCTCGACGGGCCGGAGCCACTCGTCGCGTGCGACGATCGGCAGGCTGGGGGAGGTTGCTTTCATAGACGGTTCGTTTAGACAAATATACGAAAGATAATCCGGATGCGGAACAACCTGCCGGGAAATATTGTCCGCTTATGGATCGCAACCCCGCAATCGTGCTGTTTTTCAGCCCGAAATTTGTATTTTCCGAAAATATCTCCTATATTGCTTGCAGTTTACAGGTTGTCCCGTCTCTATTTCAGTAATTCTCTGTTATTTAACCTTTTAAAATTTGGCTCATGAAAAAGGTTTTGCTGTTTTTGATTGTTGTAAGCGCCTGCTTGATACCATAATTAATTATGGAGGAAGATGTGAAATCTTTAAAAGAATAGAATATGAAATCTCTCTACTTTTTATTGATCGCACTCGGGATTTCCGGCATGGTGACAGGTACTCCGCCGCAAGCAACCAACGGAAGTTATATTTACAGTATCCGGTTCGTAGATGTGGACAACAATCCGTTGAGAGGGGTATCGATTCTGGTGAAGAACATGGATGTCGGTTCGGTGTCGTCCAGTAGTGGAACGGCAACGATGCTGGCTAACCTGCTCCAACCCGCCGACACGCTTGAGGTCACCAAGCCGGGCTACATCAGCCAGTATCTCTTTTTCGACGAGAAGAGCGACGGCACGGCTACCGTGGTGCTGAAGAAGGACCCGAACGCTCCGGCGCAGGAGGCGGACGACAAGTCCGGGAAAGGCCGCTCCGGGAAGAAACGCAACGACCGGAAATAAATTCGAATCCGACAGCGGACGGGGCGCTTCGATCCCCTCCGAACCCTGTGTCCGTCCGCCTGCGCGGCTCCCGGAGCCTGTTGCGGGCGGAGTGGAATAAAGCCCGTCGAATCTGCCCATGCCCCTTTTTCGATACCTCTTTTTGACCGCCCTGCTTGCCGGAGGAGGCCGCGGCTTCGCCCAGCAAGACGGTACCGCGTCGCTGCGCGGCCGGGTCGCCGACTCGTTGCTGGGCGCGGGGTTGTCGGGCGCCGTCGTCTCGGCCACCGACGGGCGCGATACGCTGCTGGTCACCTCCGACCGCACGGGAGCGTTCCGTTTCCGCGGCTTGCGGCTGCAGGGACGATATACCGTGTCGGCGCGATTCCTGGGTTACCGGTCCGCCTCGCAACGGGTGCTGCTCGCCAGTCCCGACTGCGACATGGGCGTGCTGGCACTCGCGCCCGATTCGACGCTTATCGACGAGGTGGTGGTCCGCAGCCGTGTCCCGGTGATGACGCTCAGGGGCGACACGGCGCAGTACAACGCCGCAGCGGTGAAAGTGATGGAGGGCAGCGAGACCATCGAACTGGTGCGCAAGCTCCCCGGGCTGGAGGTGCTCGACGACGGGAATGTCTCCTACAGAAACAAACTGGTCGAAGAGACGCGCGTCGACAACCGCCTGCTCTTCGGCACCGATCCGCGCGATGCGCTGCAAAACCTCCCGGCCGCCGACGTGCAGCGCATCCTGGTCTTTACCGAGCGGCAGTTAGGGCGCAAAAAGCGCGAGCGGACGGTGATGAACATCCAGACCAAGAGCAAGCTGGACTGGCAGATCAACGCTTTCGCCCTGGCCAGCTACGGCGCCGACACCGAAAAGAATATCGACCGCAGATTCCAGGATCGCTACGGGGTGGGCGGCGAGGCCAATTTCTTCTCCGAGACCCACCAGTTCAAGAGCAACCTCCTCTTCGACAACATCGGGCGCCTCGCCAACCGTCCCGATTTCCTGCTCAAGAACAGAATCTCCGGAGCCTACAACCGCAACCTTGCCGCTTCGGCCGAGTATGCGTACAACGTCGGCCAGTGGCGTGTATTCGGTAATTACGGCTACAAGCAGACCTACGACCGCTCGCGCACGATTCTCGAGCGCCTTTACACCTCGTCCGGTGCCGATGATGCGCGCGTCTACCGCGATACGACGGGCCTCGAGAACGATCTCAGAAGCCACCATGCACAGGTCTACCTCACCTACGGACGCGATCTTGCGGACACGCCGCCGCTGAGTTTCACGAGTTCTTTCTCCTACGACCGCGAGAAAAAGGACGCCGAAAGGTTTACACATGCCCGCGACGAACGCCCGGGAGCGGTGCTGTCGGTCGACCCCCTTTCCGACCGCGGCAGCCGGGGCTGGTCTTTCAAGGCCGACGGGCAGGCCATGTACTCTCCCCGGGAGGGCCGGAGCCAGACCAACCTGGACTGGGACATCACGGTGGGGGAGAGCCGGGCGGGCGGAATCCGCGTGGATTCGCTCGGAACGACGGTCCGAAAGACCGATCTGCGCCTCACGGGTTCGGGCCGCACGCGCGACATGCGGGCGGGGCTGTTGCAACTGGTGCAACTGGGCGAAATGTGGAACCTGAGGGCGGGCTACCAAGTGCATTACCAATACGAACGGTCGCTGTCGGTAGCCTGGGACAACTACCGGGAACAGGTCGATTCTTCGCAGACTTCGATCTTCACGACCGACTACCTGACCCAATCCGCAGAGGCGGGTTTCGATTACAGAGGAGCGATGGAATTCCACGCCTCGGTGAAATACCAGCATGCCCGTCAGAACCGCGACGAGCGCATTCCGGTCGCCGATCGGTCGCGTAACGGTTTTACGAACTGGATGCCCGAAGCGGGCTTTCAGTTCCGGGCTTTCGATTTCCGGCTCATGGGCATGCTCAACTACACGACCGCGGTGCAGCTGCCTTCGGTGGAGATGACGCGCTCCTATGTCGACGGGGCCAATCCGCTGCTGCTTTCGGGCGGAAATCCCTCGTTGAAGCAGAGTTTGACGCATCACCTCGAAACCGACTGGAACTGGCGCTCCAACGGGGGCTTCTCGGTGCTGCTGCTGGTGCGGGCGCAGCTGACCTCGGATGCCATCGTGGCACGGGAGCGGTCGTTCGCCGAGGCGGCCGTGCTGCCCGAGTACGGCGGCTACCGGGTGCTGAAGGGCGCCGTGCTCCGCACGTGGGCCAATGCCCCGGGCAGTCGGCTGGCTACCGTCTGGCTGACGTTCGATTTTCCGCTGCGCAACATCCTCCGGGTGCGTTTTTCGCCGATCAACTACGAAACCTCCCGCAGTCCGCAGTACCTGGGCGACCGCCTGGTTTATACCAATTCGCGGGTTCCGCAGGTACAGCTGCACCTGCGAAGCCTCTTTTCGCGCAAGATCGACCTCTCGCTGCTGACCCGGTCGTCGTTCGGTATGGTGCGCAATAGCGAGGATTACCGTTCGGACTATTTCCGGCAGGAGGTGCGCGGCGAGGTGAAATGGGACTTGCTGTCGCGCTGTTTTCTGCGGGCGAATTATTCCTACGATTTCTACCACAACCGCGACCGGGCCATCGCCGACCAGCGCGTACACCTGCTCAATGCGGCTTTCGGCGTCTATTTCGGTCGACAAAAATGCTGCTCGGCGAGCATCGCGGGCTACGACCTGTTGCAGAGCAACCGGCGCTTCTCCTCGGCCCTCTTGACCGACTACGTGCAGAACAAATGGTCGGAGCTTCCGGGCCGTTACGTGACGGTCAATTTCAGCTACAAGTTTTTCAAGCGCGGCCGAACTGCCGGCGCCCGGTGATGCGGGAACGGCAGATCGTCCGATTTTTCCGCTTCCGGGGCCGCGGGGATGCTCGGATTTGGAAAATTTTTCTATCTTTGTCCGCGTATTGAATCCGAACGATTATTTACTAATACCAAATTTCACTATGTTCAAAGGACAACCCAAAGGTCTGTACGCCCTCTCGCTCGCCAACACCGGCGAACGTTTCGGCTACTACACCATGCTTGCGATCTTCACGCTGTTCCTGCAAGCGAAATTCGGCTACACCGAAGCCGTCACCACGCAGATATACGGCATCTTCCTGGCTGCCGTCTATTTCATGCCTTTCTTCGGCGGCATCCTGGCCGACAAGTTCGGCTTCGGACGGATGGTCACGCTGGGTATCTTCGTCATGTTCGGCGGCTACGCCCTGCTGTCGATCCCCTCGGGCACGGGATTCGCCGCCCAGGCGCTCATGTTCGCCGCCCTTGCGCTGATCGCCTGCGGAACGGGTCTGTTCAAGGGCAACCTCCAGGTCATGGTCGGCAACCTCTACGACGATCCGGCCTACGCCGCGAAGCGCGACAACGCGTTCTCGATCTTCTACATGGCCATCAACATCGGCGCCATGTTCGCCCCCTCGATGGCTACGTGGATCACCAACCATTTCCTGGCGCAGGACGGCCTGGTCTACAACGGCCAGATTCCCGCCCTGGCCCACGAGTACATGAAGTTGGGCGAGGCCATGCCCGCCGAGCCGCTGGCCGAGTTGCAGCGGCTGGCCGTCGCCGTCGGAGGCAGCGCCGCCGACCTCGGGGAGTTCTCGCGCCACTACGTCGAGAAGCTCTCGGGCGCCTACAACATGGGCTTCGGCGTGGCGTGCATCTCGCTGGTTGTCTCCTACCTGATTTATGTCCTCTTCCGCAAGACTTTCAAGTCGGCCGACGTAACGGCCAGGCAGCAGGCTGCCGCCGCCACGGCTTCGGGCACGGCGCAGGTCGAGCTGACCCCCGCCCAGACCAAGTCGCGCATCACGGCGCTGATGCTCGTCTTCGCCGTGGTGATCTTCTTCTGGATGGCTTTCCACCAGAACGGCTCGACGATGACATTCTTCGCCCGCGACTACACCACCTCCGAGGCCACGGGAATCACCCGCATGGGCTTCGACATCTTCAACCTGGTGCTGGTGCTCTTCGGGGTCTACGGCATCGTGGGCTTCTTCCAGTCTGAGAAAGGCCGCGGGAAAATCATCAGCGCCGGGGTGTTCCTTGCTGCTGTCGGGGCGCTGTGGTACCGCTGGACGCTGACGCCCGACCCGGTGTCGATCCTGCCGCAGCAGTTCCAGCAGTTCAACCCGTTCTACGTCGTGGCCCTTACGCCCATCTCGGTGGCGATCTTCACGGCCTTGGCGCGCCGCGGCAAGGAGCCCTCGGCCCCGCGCAAGATCGGTCTGGGCATGATCATCGCCGCGGGCGGCTTTCTGATCCTCACGCTCGGCTCGCTGGGGCTCATGTCGCCCGTCGAGGTCAAGGCCGCCGGCGCGAGCAACCTGTTCGTGTCGCAGAACTGGCTGATCTCTACCTACCTCGTGCTCACGTTCGCCGAGCTGCTCCTCTCGCCGATGGGTATCTCGTTCGTCTCGAAAGTCGCACCCCCGAAATACAAGGGCATGATGATGGGTCTGTGGTTCGCCGCCACGGCCGTAGGCAACTACGCCACCTCCCTGATCGGCTACCTCTGGGGCAGCGGCATGGCCCTGTGGATGGTCTGGAGCGTGCTGATCGTGCTGTGCCTCCTCTCGGCGCTCTTCATCTTCTCGATCATGCGCAAACTCGAAAACGCAACCGCCTGACGCCCGCGCGCATAAACGAAGCCCGGACCTCCTTCGAAAGAGATCCGGGCTTTTTGCATCTACCAGCCGTTTCGGTGAATCCGCTCCTCCACGCGAACGGTTTTCTGCCGGCACATGTGTGCATCCGGCGCCGGATAGCCGATAGCCAGAAAGCAGGTGAACTCGTAGTCGCCGGGCGCGCCGACGAGTTGTTTGACGTGTTCCGGTTCGCTGCCGATCGGGATGCGGAATGCACACGCCAGCCCCTCGGCCGTCGCCGCGAGCAGGATATTCTCCACCGCCGCCCAGGCCGAAGCGAAGTAGTTGAGCGAACTCTGCTCCGCGGGGCGGCACAACGGGCAGCCCACCTGACGGAAGAACGGCAGCACGAGGCAGTCGCTTTCGACGAGCATCAGCTGCTGCTTGGGCAGGGCGTCGCTGAACATGGCGTACTCGTCCCGGTCCATCGTCTGGCTTGCGGCTTCGAGCCCCGCCTGCTGAATCCGCTGCGTGTTTTCGGCCACCGGGGCGACGAGCCGCAGGATGTTTTCGCGTCCGCGGACCACCACGAATTCGAGTTGCCGCAGGTGGTCGTTCGTGGGCGCCCGGAATGCGGCGGCCAGCACCTTGTTCAATACGTCGTCCTCGACCTTTCGGTCCGAAAAATCGCGGACGGTTCTTCTTAACTCCAAAACCCGGTAAAATTCCATATCGATTCGATTTATTGGTTCGGTGCAAAGTTACGCGCTGTAATTGTTGAATATTTGCGTAATCGTATCTAATTCTTGTCGTATATTTGCATTCGATGGAAGAAACGATTACCCCTTACGAACTGCCCGACGAGCAGAATCACTCTCTCTTTTTCGTGGATGTCCGCATTCCGCCCGCCTTGGAGGCGCCTCTGCACCGGCACGATGCGTGGGAGCTCACTTTCGTCACCCGCGGACGTGGACGCCGGATGGCGGGCGATGCGCTGCAATCCTTTGCGGAGGGCGATGTGGTCCTTATCCCGCCCTCGATGCTGCACCGCTGGGAGTACGACCCCGCCCAAGCCGATCCGTCGGGGCATGTCCGCTACCTGATGGTTGCTTTCAGGCACTCGCTGGTGGAGCAGTGCATCGAGACCTTTCCCGAAATCCGGAACCGGCTGTCGGGCATTGCGTTCCCGCGCGAGGCGCTCCGTTTCGGGGCGGAAAGCGCGCGGCCGATCCGTCGTGCGCTCGTGGAGATGAACGGCGCGGACGAGCCGGGACGCCTGTGCCGCTTGCTCGGCCTGCTGCCCCTGCTGTTCACCGCGGCTGACTGCACCTCGGCGGGCCGTGCCGTGCGTATCGAAAGGGACGTCAAACGCATGCAGCAGGTCTGCACCTACGTGATGCGCCACTATGCCAGCCGGATCACGCTCGATGAGATCGCCGCCGAAATGTGCATGAACCGTTCGGCTTTCTGCTCCTGGTTCAGGCGCTGCCGCGGAACGACGTTCTTCGATTACCTGAACGACTACCGCATCGACACGGCGTGCGAACTGCTTGCGACGACCTCCCTGCCGGTCTCCGGCATCTGCTTCAGCGTGGGGTTCGGCGACACACCCCATTTCAACCGCATGTTCCGAAAACGGAAAGGAGTCTCTCCCGGAACCTATCGCACAGAGCGACGCCGACAGCGGGGATGAAGCCGCTTCCCAGCCCGCGGATGTTTGCGTGCGCGCTTCGCTCCCGGGCTGTAGGTATCGGGGGGGGGCGACCACATGGTTTTTCGCGTTTTTTTACTACCTTTGTACGGTCAATCATGCTTCAGTAAGCCATGCCGTCTCGTCTCCGTCTTCTTATCATCGGGTTGTTCCTGGCCGTCTTTCCGCCGTACGGCCGTGCTGCGACGGCCGCACCGGATACGGACAGCCTGCTGACGGCCTACTACCATTACTGCAAGGGGCGGATCAAGACGCCCGAGGGCCCGGCCCTGTGCGATACGCTCCGGATGCGGGCCGCCGCTTCGGGCAACGTGCGGATAGAGGTCATTGCCCGCTGCCTGAAGCTGGACCACTACTATTACGCCGACGACCGCGCGCAGATACTCGATCACGTGAAACAAGTGCAGGCGTTCTGCGTGGCGCACGGCAAGGAGCACTACCGCTATTTCTACTATTTCGTCTGGGGCAGCCGCCTGATCACTTACTACGTCAAGCAGAACGAATACAGCCTGGCGGTCTACGAGTGCCGCCGGATGCTCGCCGAGGCGCAGGCCGACGACTATGCACAGGGCATTGCCGACTGCTACCGGTTGCTGGGCAATATCTACATCTCGCAGAACGCTTTTCGCCCCGCCTACGACAATTTCCGCCGCGGGCTGGAGCAGCTCGAACGGCACGGGATCGACGACATCAACATTCCCACGCAGTATGCGTCGCTGGCGCAGTGCGCCCTGGAGCTCGACATGCCCGACTCGGCGCTGGTCGCTCTCAGACGCGCGGAAACGCAGCCCCGCATGAGCACCTACCAGCGGTTCACGGTCGCCAAGGGCTGGGCGCTCTACCATATTTATCGGAAAGACCTGGCGGCGGCCAGGCTCCGGCTCGAAGAGATCGAGCGGCTCTTCCGCGACGACCCCTCGATGGAGGTCTACACCCGCGGCTTGGGATTCATCCGGCGCGAATACTACAAGGCCGCCGGAGACTATCCGCGTGCATTGCGCTACGCGGAGGAGGCCCTCGATGAGTTCGGCGATTTCGGCGTCCTGCGCGACATGGGCGACATTTACTACCGGATGGGAGATACGCGGCGCTCGGCCGAGAACTACCGCGCCTATGTCCGCCAGTCCGATTCGGTGCGCAATTCCGAGGTGCGCAACGCGACGGACGACTTTTCGGGGCTGCTCGAAATCGGGCGGCTGCAAAGCGAGACCCGCGAATTGCAGCTCGAAATGCAGCGCAAGCGCCTGCGCAATACCTACCTCGTAATCCTCTCGCTGGCCTGCGTGCTGCTTCTGGGCGGGCTGAGTCTTGCGCGGCTGATGAAACTCAACCGGCGGCTCAAATCCTCCGAGGAGCGCGTACGCTCGCAGAACGAGGAGTTGAAAACCGCAGGCGAGGAGTTGCTGCGCGCCAAAGAGGAGGCCGAGCGTGCCAGCAGCATGAAGAGTGGTTTCATCCAGAACATGTCGCACGAGGTACGCACGCCGCTCAACTCGATCGTGGGTTTCTCGCAGGTCCTCTCGTCGCTCTACCGCGACGATCCCGCGACGCAGGAGTACGCCCGGATCATCGAAACGAGCAGCATCAACCTGTTGCGGCTGATCGACGACGTGCTGGACATCGCTTTTCTGGACCAGGCCGATATGCTCCCCGCGACGGATTTCTGCGAACTGAACAGCTGCTGCCGCGAATGCGCGGACAAGATCGCCGGATCGATCAAAAAGGGCGTTGCGCTGATCGTCGAGCCCTCCGACGATAATCCGCAGCTCTTCACCAATGCCCGCCGGATTCGCCAGGTGCTGCTGCACCTGCTGCACAACGCCGCCAAATTCACGCTTCAGGGCCAGATTACCCTTTCCTATGATTGTCTGATGGAGGAGGGACTGGCGCGTTTCACGGTGACCGATACCGGTCCGGGCATTCCGCCCGAGAAGCGCGAGGAGGTCTTCGAACGCTTCGTCAAACTCGACGCTTTTTCGCAGGGCACCGGACTGGGGCTCCCCGTTTGCCGCATCATCGCCTGCAAACTGGGCGGACGGCTCGAGATCGATCCCCTCTACACCGCGGGCTGCCGCTTTGTCTTCGAAGTGCCGTTCGATCGCTCGACCTGTGCTCCCACGTCTCGCACGGGGAGTTGATCCGAACTCCGCAATCCGTTTCGAGGCGTCCGAGAGGACGCCTTTTTTCGCGTGCCACGTAAAAAACTGCAAAAAACAGAAAACTTTTTTTGTTTTATAAGTTTTCTTGACTATATTTGCACACGAAAACACCCGGATATACCATGACGCAAAAGGAAAGAATCATCGAGCAGGCCATGCACATGTTCGTCGCGCAGGGCATCAAATCGGTGCGCATGGACGATATCGCGCAGCAGTTGGGCGTGTCGAAACGCACGCTCTACGAGCAGTTCGGCGACAAGGAGGGGCTCTTGTACCAGGCGATGGTGTGCTATTTCGAGCACAACCGGTTGCAGTGGGCGACCCTGAGCGCCGGTGCGCGCAACGTGCTCGAGCGCATGTTCATGGTCCTGGGCAACGTGATGGACCACTCGGACGTCACGAGCCGGATGATGGACAACCTCAAGAAATTCTACCCGGCGGTCTACGACAAGCTCGTGCGCGAGGGGACGGAGAAGAACCGCCAGGAGTTCCGCTCGATGCTCACCGAGGGCATCGAGCAGGGGCTTTTCGTCGATTCGATCCATATCGACCTGGCCATCACGGTGCTCTACTACACGGCTTCGGCGCTGGTGACGCGCAAGGATTTGATCCTCCCCGAGGGCATCTCCGAGCGCGAGGCTTTCGTGCAGATCGTCAGCAATTTCTTCCGCGGCATCTCGACGGCCAAGGGGCTGGAGTTGATCGACGACTACCTCAAACGTTACGAGCCGGGCAAGGAGCGGCAATAATCAAAAAGAGTGAAGATAATGAAAAGAGTGATTCTGATCCTGTCGCTTGCGGCGGCGGGGCTTGTCCCGGCCCGGGCGCAGTTGCGGCTGACCCTCCCCGAAGCGGTGGAGATCGCCCTGAGCGAAAACCCGACCATTCGCGTGGCGGAGCTCGAGGTGCAGCGCTTCGACTACGTGAAACGGCAGACGTGGGGCAACCTCATACCGCAAATCTCGGTGGGCGGCACCTACACCCGCTCGATCGTCAAGCAGAGCATGACCAAGGGGCTCTCGTTCGGCGCCGACAATACGCTCACGGCGCAGGGCGACGCCACGTGGACGCTGTTCGCTCCGACGGTGTTCCGCACGCTGCGGCTGAACGATACCCAGATGGCCACCGCCGTCGAAGCGGCGCGCGGGTCGCGCATCACGCTGGTCGCCGAGGTCAAAAAGGCGTTCTACAACATCCTGCTGTCCGAGCAGTCGCTCGCCGTGCTGCGCGAATCGGAGGCCACGGTGCAGCGCACGGTCGACGATACGGAGTTGCAGTACCGCAACGGACTGGCCTCGGAGTACGACCTGCTGACGGCCCAGGTGCAGCTGAGCAACCTGCGACCCTCGATCCTCCAGACCGAGAACTCGATCAAGGTGGCCAAGCTGCTGCTCAAAATGTACCTCTCGATCCCCGAGGAGGTCGAAATCGAGGTCGCGGGCGAGCTGGACGCCATGCGCGACCGGGTGCTGGCGGGCACCGACGGCCTGTCGACCGACATCACCGAGAACTCCGACCTGCGCACGCTCGAATTGCAAGAAGAGCTGTTGCGCCGCCAGCTCAAGGTGGCCAATGCAAGCCGCTGGCCTACGGTGGCGGCGTTCTTCTCGGCCACCTATACCGGTAACGACATGGACATGACCAAACTGGGCGCTTTCGGCGGCGGCGCCGAGGGCGGCGAGGGAGGCTCGGGCTCCGGCTCCGGCTCGGCGGGCGATGTGCTCGACGGCTCGAAATTCTGGTGGCAACACCCCATCTCGGCCGGGTTGCAGTTGAATATCCCGATCTTCGCCGGCCTGACGAAGATGAACCGCTCGCGCGAACTGAAGAACCAGATCACCCAGATCGGATTGCAACGCGACTACGCCCGCCAGCAGATCGATGTCGAGGTGCGCTCGGCGCTGAACGACCTGCTCACCGCACGCGAAACCATGTACGCCCAGGAGCGCACGGTCGAGCAGGCGCGCAAGGCGTACAGCATCTCCGACACCCGCTACCGCGCGGGTGCGGGCACCATCCTCGAGCTGAACTCGGCGCAGCTGGCCCAGACCCAGGCGCAGCTCAGTTACTCGCAGGCCATCTACGACTACCTCTCGGCCAAGGCCGAATACGACCGCATCGTCGGGCGCGAATACTAATCGAGAATCGAAAAAAATACAGCGAATATGAAAAGAGTAACAGTGCTATTGGTTGCGGCGGCGGCACTTGCCGGCTGCACGGGAAAGAAGAGTGTCGAGGTCGCCGCCGGGGAGCAGCGGGTGCTTACGCGCGTGGAGGCGGCCCAAAAGGCCACGGTGCAGCTCACCGAGGAGTTCACCTCCGAGATCGAACCCTACCGCGAGAACGACATCACGCCGGCCGTGGCGGGCGTGCACATCGACCGCATCCTGGTCGAGGTGGGCGACAACGTGCAGAAGGGCCAGCTGGTCGTCTCGCTCGACCCCACGCAATACACCCAGCAGTTGGTGCAGCTCAAAACCGTCGAGGACGACTACAACCGCCTGCGGCCCGTCCACGAGGCCGGAGGCATCTCCGACCAGCAGATCGAGCAGGCCAAGGCCCAGCTCGACGTGCAGCGCGAGGTGGTGGCCAACCTGAAGAAAAACATTGAAGTGCGCTCCCCGATTGCGGGCGTCGTCACGGCCCGCAACTACGAGTCGGGCGACCTCTTCGCCCAGCAGCCGATCCTGCACATCATGCAGATCGACCCCCTGAAAGTCGTGGTCAACATCTCGGAGCAGTACTTTCCCTACGTCAAGGTGGGCATGCCGGTCGATCTGGCGGTCGACATCTTCCCCGACAAGGAGTTCCGGGGCACGGTCTCGCTGATCTATCCGGCGCTCGACCCCTCGACGCGCACGTTCAAGGTCGAGGTCAAGGTTCCCAACGCCAGCCGCACGCTGCGGCCGGGAATGTACGCCCGCACGCGATTCAACATGGGCCACAAGGAGGGCGTCCTGGTTCCCGACGTCTCGGTGCAGAAGCAGGTCGGCACCGCCGAACGCTATGTCTATGTCGTGCGTGACAGCGTGGCCGAGCGCCGCTCGGTCGAGGTGGGCCGTCAGGTCGGCAATCGCGTCGACATCCTTTCGGGCGTTGCGCCCGGCGAGCGGGTGGCCACTACGGCCCTGTCGAAACTCTACGACGGCGCACCGGTCGAAATCAAGAACGAATAAGCGTCCCCGACCATGAAAATTTACGAAAGCGCGGTCCGCAAACCGATCTCGACGATCCTCCTGTTCGTCGGTGTGATCGTCATGGGCCTCTTCTCGCTGATGAACCTCGCGGTGGACCAGTACCCCGAGATCGAGATACCGCAAATCTCGGTCATCACCATGTACCCCGGTGCCAATGCCGCCGACATCGAGACCAACATCACGCGCGTCCTGGAGGACAACCTCAATACGGTCAACAACCTCAAGAAGCTCACCTCCAAATCGCAGGACAACGTCTCGATGATCACCGTCGAGTTCGAATACGGCTCCGACCTGAACGAGGGGGCCAACGAGATCCGCGACGTGGTTTCGCGCGTGCAGTCGATGCTCCCCGACGACGTGGACTACCCGACGATCTTCAAGTTCTCGACCTCGATGATCCCCGTGATGATGCTCGCCGTCACGGCCGAGGAGAGCTACCCGGCGCTGAACAAGATTCTCGACGACAAGTTGGTCAACGTCCTCAACCGCGTCGACGGCGTGGGCGCCGTGTCGATCATCGGCGCTCCCGAGCGCGAGGTGCAGGTCAATGTCGATCCCAAGAAACTCGACGCCTACGGCCTTTCGGTCGAGCAATTAGGGCAGCTCATCGCCGCCGAGAACGTCAACATTCCCAGCGGCACGATCGACGTGGGCAACAATACGTTCAACATCAAGGCCGACGGCGAGTTCAAACTCTCGGACGAACTCCGAAAGGTCGTCGTCTCGAACGCCGGGGGGCGCACGGTGATGCTCACCGACGTGGCCGAGATCCGCGATACGCTCGAAAAGGCGACGATGGACGAGCGCGTCAACGGCCAGCGCGGCGTGCGCGTGATCTTCCAGAAGCAGTCGGGCGCCAATACGGTCAATATTGTCCACGAAATCCAGTCCCGCCTGCCGGCTATCCAGCGTTCGCTGCCCCAGGACGTGAAGATGGAGCTGATCTTCGAGGGTTCGCAGGAGATCACCGACGCCATCGGTTCGCTGTCGGAGACGATCATGTACGCTTTCATCTTCGTGGTGCTGGTGGTCATGGTCTTCCTCGGCCGGTGGCGCGCGACGTTCATCATCTGCATGACCATCCCCGTCTCGCTGATCTGTTCGTTCATCTACCTCTTCGCCACGGGGTCGACGCTCAACATCATCTCGCTCTCGTCGCTCTCGATCGCCATCGGCATGGTCGTCGACGACGCCATCGTGGTGCTCGAAAACATCACCACCCACATCGAGCGGGGTTCGAACCCCAAGGAGGCAGCCATCTACGCCACCAACGAGGTGTGGTTGTCGGTCATCGCCACCACGCTGGTGGTCGTGGCGGTCTTCCTTCCGCTGACGATGGTGCCGGGCATGGCCGGTATCCTGTTCCGCGAGTTGGGCTGGATCGTCTCGATCGTGGTCTGCGTCTCCACCACGGCGGCCATATCGCTCACGCCGATGATGTCGGCCTACATGCTCAAGCTCGAAGGCGGCACCCACGACTACAAGGGGCTGGGCGTGATCTACAAACCCATCGACCGGGCCCTCGTGTGGCTGGACAACGTCTACGCCCGCTCGCTCGACTGGGTGGTCCGCCACCGCCGCATTACGGTCTTTTCGATGATGGGGCTCTTCCTGGTGTCGCTCCTGCTGCTGCGCGAGGTCCCCACGGAGTTCTTCCCGCCCTCGGACAACAGCCGCATCTCGGCCACCGTGAAGCTCGAACAGAACCTCTCGGTCGAATACACGGCGCGCATCGCCCGCCAGATCGACAGCATCATCTACGCCAACTACCCCGAGATCGTGCTCGTGTCGGCTTCGGCAGGCGCCAACTCCTCGGACAACGCCTTTGCGGCGATGCAGACCACGGGGTCGCATATCATCAACTACAACATGCGTCTGGAGGACGTCGAGACCCGCGACCGCTCGATCTATGTCATCTCCGACCTCCTGCGCCGCGAGTTGGACCGCATCCCCGAGGTGCGGCAGTATACGGTCACCCCGGGCGGCCAGTCGGGCGGCATGAGCGGTTCGTCGACGGTCGACGTCAAGGTCTTCGGCTACGACATGGACGTGACGAACGCCATCGCCAACGACCTCAAGGAGAAACTGGCTGCACTGCCCGGCACGCGCGACGTGCAGCTCTCGCGCGACGACCTGCGTCCCGAATACAACGTCGTCTTCGACCGCGACCGCCTGGCCTACTACGGCATGAACAGCGCCACGGCGTCGCAGGCCGTTAAGAACCGCATCGACGGCCTGGTGGCTTCGAAATTCCGCGAGGACGGCGATGAGTACGACATCATCGTGCGCTACGGCGAACCGTTCCGCACGCGCGTCGAGGACGTGGAGAACATCACCCTCTACAACGCCCAGGGCCGTCCGGTCAAGCTCAGCGAGGTGGGCCGTGTCGAAGAGGAGTATGCGGCGCCCGAGATTCAGCGCGAGAACCGCCAGCGCGTCATCACGGTCAAATCGTCGCTCGGCGCCGGCGTGGCGTTGGGCGAGGTGGTGGCCGAGGTGCAGCGAATGATCGACGACTACCCGCTGCCCGACGGCGTGGACCTCGAGGTGGGCGGTACGGTCGAGGACCAAGGCGACGCTTTCTCGGACCTCTTGACCCTGTTCGCACTGATCGTCATTCTGGTTTACATCGTCATGGCCACGCAGTTCGAGTCCCTGAAATTCCCGTTCATCATCATGTTCACCATTCCGTTCGCCTTCACGGGCGTCTTCCTGGCGCTGTGGATGACCTCCACGCCGCTGTCGCTGATCGCCCTAATCGGTGCCATCATGCTGGTGGGTATCGTCACCAAGAACGGTATCGTGATGGTGGACTACATGAACCTCTTGGTCGAGCGCGGTTCGGGCGTCTTCGACTCCGTGATCGCCGGCGGCAAGAGCCGTCTGCGTCCGGTGTTGATGACCTCGTTCACGACCATCCTGGGTATGCTTCCGCTGGCTTTGGGCACGGGTTCGGGCTCCGAAACCTGGCAGCCGATGGGTATCGCCGTGATCGGGGGTCTGACGTTCTCGACCATCCTCACGCTCTTCATCGTGCCGGTGCTCTACTCGATCCTGGTGAACCGCTCGCAGCGCAAGGAGCGGGAGAAACTGGCGCGTCTTGCGGCCGAACACCAGGCGAGCATTCATTGAATTATGAATTCATAATTCACAATTAAAAATTAAGAATTAAAAATGGTGAAATAGGGGGCGATCCCCGAGCGAGTCGAGGGGAGCAAGTCGCGCCGCCTTTTGGCGGCGGCAGCCCGCAGCCCCCGGATGCGGAGAGCAGTTCTTTTGCCTGCGGCTCATGTCACTCCGCTGGCTGCGGACCGCAAACGAGCGGCGACAGCACCGAAAAGGAGGTATAAACATAAACGATAAAAAGATGAAAGCAGTATTCTTATCCTATAACCAGGCGCTGACCGACCGCGTGAACAAAATCCTCGACGACGAGGGCATCCGCGGCTTCACGCGCTGGGCGCTGACCGAGGGGCGCGGCTCGGTGGACGGCGAACCCCACTACGGCACCCACGCATGGCCCTCGATGAACGCTTCGCTGCTGGCCATCGTCGACGACGAAAAGGTCGCTCCGCTGATGGAGGCTTTCCGCGAGATGGACGCCACCACCAGGATGCAGGGTTCGCGCGCCTTTGTCTGGAACATCGAGCAGAGCATGTAACCTCGGCTCCGCTAAGCCCGAAAAAGCCCGGTGTGTGCGCACACACCGGGCTTTTTCGCCACAAGCACTGACCCGCGCGGTCGTTCGGCCGGCTTGCGGACGAATCGGCGGAAAAATTGCTATCTTTGCCCCGATGAAACTCACGTTTTTAGGAACCGGCACCTCGCAGGGAGTACCCGTGATCGGCTGCCGCTGCGAGGTCTGCACCTCGGCCGACCCGCGGGACAACCGCCTGCGGACGGCGGCGATGGTCGAGACGCGCGGCGTTCGGATGGTGATCGACGCCGGGCCCGATTTCCGCTGCCAGATGCTCCGAACGGGGGTGCGGCACCTCGACGCCATCCTCCTGACCCACGAGCACAAGGACCACATCGGCGGATTGGACGACGTGCGGGCTTTCAATTTCGTCGACTATCCCGCAGCGATCCATCGGGTAGACATATACGCCGCTCCGCACACGCTGGCATGCGTGCGCAAGGATTTCGACTACGCCTTTGCGCAGGACAAGTACCGCGGCGTTCCCGAGATCGAACTGCACGAGATCGACGTCACGAAGCCTTTTTCGGTCAAGGGGGTCGGGGTCGTGCCCGTTTCGGGTCACCACTCGGAGCGCTTCGCCGTGACGGGTTTTCGTATCGGACGGCTGGCCTATCTCACCGACTTCAAGACCATCGAGGAGGCGGAGATCGAGAAACTCCGAGGCGTGGAGGTGTTGGTTGTCAATGCCTTGCGTTTTGCGGAGCACTACTCGCATTTCAACGTCGCGGAAGCCCTGGCCCTCATCCGCCGCGTGGCGCCCCGCAAGGCCTACCTCACGCACATGTCCCACGAGATCGGCCTCCATGCCCGCACCGAGCCGACACTGCCGGCGGGCGTACATCTGGCCTACGATACCTTGCAAGTGGAAATAAACGATTGATATGAAAGAATTTAAGAATAAAGTGGTCGTTGTCACGGGTGCCTCGTCGGGTATCGGCGAGGCCTGCGCGCGCGAAATGGCCGCCCGGGGCGCCCGCGTGGTGTTGGGCGCGCGCAACGTGCAGAAATTGCAACTCATCGCGGGCGACCTCCGCGCAAAGGGCGCCCAGGCCGTCTATTGCGGCGTGGACGTCACCGTGCCCGCGGAGTGCAAGGAATTGATCGACACCGCCGTGCGCGAATTCGGCGGCGTGGACGTGCTGATCTGCAACGCCGGATTGTCGATGCGCGCCGCGTTCGACGACGTGGACCTGGAGGTGCTCCACCGCCTGATGGATGTCAATTTCTGGGGGACGGTCAACTGCTGCAAGTATGCGCTGCCTTATCTCCAGGCGTCGCGGGGCTCGATCGTCGGCGTCTCGTCGGTGGCGGGGCTGCACGGCCTGCCGGGCCGCACGGGCTATTCGGCCTCGAAATACGCCATGACGGGATTTCTGGAGACGCTGCGTATCGAGAACCTCAAAAAGGGGCTGCACGTGATGATCGCCTGTCCGGGTTTCACCGCCTCGAACGTGCGGTTCTCGGCCCTCACGGCCGACGGTTCGCAGCAGGGCGAAACCCCGCGCGACGAGTCGAAGATGATGACCCCGAACGAGGTCGCGCAATACATCGCCCGGGGCATTCTGCGCCGCAAGCGCCTCTGCCTGATGGAGGCCGAGGGCCGCGCCACCCACCTGGTCAAGAAATTCGCCCCCGCTTTCCTCGACCGGATGTTCTACCTGGTCATGTCCCGGGAGCCCGATTCCCCTTTCCGGTAGTTTTATCCGCCCATCCGCTTACGCAGCAGCACTTATGGGCTGCTGCGTTCTTTTGTGCCTGGGAGCGGGCCCCCGAATCGGAGAACTTTCACGGCAAATTGTTCTATTTTAACTTTTATCGCTATATTTGCGTTGCAAACGAACGTCAAGCAAACCCGTGTGAAGTGATTAAATCACTATATAATAAGCTATTAAAGACCCCTTGCCCGGAATTTTACTGGGGGGGGGAATTTTGTGTCACGGGAATTCCGAACAGGGTTCCTCCCTGGTTTCGCGTATCGGGTAGATGTGATTTCAGATGGCGGACGTCGAGAAAAACAGCATCTCCCCCACGGAATTCGGAAAGTTATTTTTCGAATTCAAACCCCGTTTCATCACCTTTGCATACCGTTACGTCCGTGATCGGGAGATAGCCGAAGACCTGGTTTCGGACAGTTTCATGACTTTCTGGGAGATGCACGAAAATCTGCCCCGGGACGTCAACATTCCCGCCTATATTCTCACCTCTGTCCGAAACGGCTGTCTCAACTACCTCAATGCACAGATGCGCCACCGCAGGGCCGAGCAGGAGATCCATTCGTCGCTCACGCGCCGGCTGCATGCCGACGTGCGCTCGCTGACGGCCTGCGACCCGAACCTGCTCTTCTCCGAAGAGATTCGCGCGATCATGAAACAGGCCGTCCGCAAAATGCCCAAGATGACCCGCAATGTTTTTCTGTTGAGCCGGTTACACGATATGACTTACAACCAGATCGCTTCCGAACTGGGGATCACGTCCAGCCATGTCAATTTCGAAATCCGCCGGGCGCTCGCTCTGCTGCGCAACGAACTGAAAGACTACCTCCCAGCAGCGCTCATTTCCATCCTGCTCTCGGGCCGGTGGTATTAAGCGCCTTATAGGTCCGTACAAGGGTTTTTTGAGTTTTTCCGAAAATTCTTACAGTTTTTACTACTTACCCCCTCCGTGTGTTTGTTATTAACATATAACACCGACACATGGACCCCCGATTGCTGCTTAAATACCAGAGAAACGAAACCTCGCAGGAGGAACTCATCGAAGTGCTCGACTGGTTGGATGCCTCCGAGGAGAATCGACAAGAACTCGACCGGCTCGATTTTATCTCCAACCTCGACATGCTGACTGCTCCGACGCAGCCCGCGGCACGCAAACGCACCGCTTCGCGCTGGCGCATTGCGGCGCAGTGGAGCGCCGGAATTGCAGCCGCGCTGCTCCTGTGCGCATGGACGGGTCGCTTTCTGGCCGAAAAAACCATCGAACGCCACGCCCGGCAGATGATGACCATCAGCGTCCCCAACGGACAGAGCATGTCCGTCGTTCTGAGCGACGGAACCACCGTATGGCTCAACTCCGGTTCCAGATTGGAATATCCCTCGATTTTCTCCCCCTCGAAGCGGCGGGTCTGCATCTCGGGCGAAGCCCTGTTCGAGGTGGTGCACGACGCTGCGCGCCCGTTCGTCGTCGAGACGTACGCCTGCGAGGCCGAGGTGCTGGGCACGAAATTCAACATCCGTGCCGACGCCGGCGCGCAGCGATTCTCCGCGGCGCTGCTCGAAGGACGGCTGAAAATCTCGAACCTCCGAACAAACGAATCCGTCATCCTGCAACCCGACGACCAGGTCGATCTGATCGACGGACATCTCCAACTCAACCGGATCGCGGATTCGGATGATTTCCGCTGGATCGAGGGCCTGATGAATCTCAACACCCTCTCGTTCGAAGAGGTCATCCGCAAATTCGAAGACTATTACGGCATCCGGATCACCGTCGACAAACCGCAGTCGATTCCCCGGCTGAAATATCACGGCAAAATCCGGGTCTCGAACGGCGTGGACCACGCGCTGAAGCTGGTGCAGACCACGAGCAATTTCTTTACCTATACGTTCGACGACGAATCGAACACCATCCATATAAAGATCATCTAAAACCGATAATCCTATGAACTGAGACCGACCCTGTCAAAGACACTCGTATGCTCCGCCGTCCGGCTCCAAGAACGGGACGTGACCGGCGGAAAGATCGAGTGATTCCAATGCCAACCTTTTGATCCTTAATCTCACACCTATGAAAAGTTTAAGTATCGGGCAGCTAAAACGCCTGATAACGCTGATTTTCATCGCCTCTTTCTGCACGCTGACCGCCACGGCCCAGACGCAGAAAATGACGGTGAAGTTCGACATGACCGGGGTTCCGATGAAAACCGTCATGAACGAAATCGAAAAGCAAACCAAGTATCTCTTCCTCTACACCGACGAAATCGACACGCAGCGCCTCGTGTCGATCAAGGCCGACTCGGAGCCGCTCAACGAGGTGTTGACGCGCCTGTTCCGGGACACGGACATCGCCTATAAGATTGCGGCGCCGAACATCGTGCTTTCGAAGCGCACGGTCGCGGCCAGACCGTCGTCCATCTCGGGCGTGGTGAAAGACACGAGCGGCGCGGGCGTGATCGGCGCCACGGTGCTCATCAACGGCACGACCCACGGCACGACCACGGGCATCGACGGCGATTTCACCCTGACGATCCCCGCTACGGTCGACAATCCCGAGCTTCTGGTCAGCTTCATCGGTTATGAAAAGCGCGTCATACCCGTCGGCACGCGCACCGCGTTCGACATTACGCTCTCCAACGCGTCCATCGAGGTCGAGCAGGTCGTCGTGACGGCCCTGGGTATCAAGCGCTCGGAGAAAGCCCTCTCCTACAACGTGCAGCAGGTCGATGCCGACGCCATCACGGCCAACAAGGACGCCAACTTCATCAACTCGCTCAACGGCAAGGTCGCCGGTGTGAACATCAACGCCTCGTCGGCCGGCGTGGGCGGCGCCTCGAAAGTCATCATGCGCGGTATGAAATCCATCTCGCAGACCTCGAATGCGTTGTATGTGATCGACGGCGTACCGATGTTCACCAAGGCGCAGGAGGGCAGCACGGAGTTCGGATCGCAGGGTACGACCGACCCCATCGCCGACATCAATCCCGAGGACATCGAATCCATCTCCGTACTGACGGGCGCTGCCGCAGCCGCACTGTACGGCTCGGACGCGGCCAACGGCGCTATCGTCGTAACGACCCGCAAAGGCAAGACCGGGCAGCTTTCCGTGAGCGTCACGAGCGGCATCGAGATCATGACGCCGTTCGTCCTGCCCGCGTTCCAGAACCGCTACGGAACGGGCAACCTGCGCATTCCCGACGGTTCCGAGCACCTGAGCTGGGGCAAAGCGCTCAACAGCGCCAACCGGATGGGGTACGATCCCCGCGAGGACTATTTCCGGACCAGCACCGCCAACAGCGAGAGCATTTCGCTCTCGGCGGGTACGGAGCGCAACCAGACCTATTTCTCGGCCGCCGCGATCAACTCCCGCGGTATCGTGCCCAACAACAGCTACGACCGCTACAATTTCACGTTCCGCAACACCACCTCGCTGCTCGGCGACAAGATGAAGCTCGACGTGGGCGCCAACTACGTGCTGCAAGAGGACTGCAACATGGTCAACCAGGGGACCTATAACAACCCGATCGTGGGCGCCTACCTCTTTCCGCGCGGCAACGATTGGGAAGAGATCAAAATGTACGAGCGCTACGATCCCGTGGACAAGATCTCGACGCAGTACTGGCCTATCGGCGCCGCCGGCATGACCATGCAGAACCCCTATTGGGTCAACTACCGCAACCTGCGCGAAAACCGCAAGGACCGTTACATGCTCAATGTGGCGCTCTCGTACGATATTCTCGACTGGCTGAACGTCTCGGGTCGCATCCGCATCGACAATTCGCACAACACCTACACCGAAAAGGCCTACGCCTCGACCAACACGCAGCTGACCGAACTGTCGGAGAACGGACTTTTCGGCATCGCCAAAAGCATGGACCGTCAGGTGTACGGCGACGCCCTTCTGAACATCAACAAGACGTTCGGCGACGACTGGTCGCTTCAGGTCAATGCCGGCGCTTCGTTCTCGGACATGAAAAACGAATCCATGAAGATCCGCGGTCCCATCTCCGACGGCAAATCGGGCGAGAAAGCCGGTCTGGCCAACGTCTTCAACATCCAGAATCTGAGCAACTCGACCCGGACCACCCGGTTGCAGGAGGGGTGGCGCGAACAGACCCAGTCGGTTTTCGCCTCGGCCGAAATCGGTTTCAAGGGTGCCTACTACCTGACCCTTACCGGGCGCAACGACTGGCCCTCGCAGCTGGCCGGTCCGCACTCGAACGCCAAGTCGTTCTTCTATCCCTCGGTCGGCGCGTCGGTCGTCCTCTCGCAGATCATCGGCAACATGCCCGAGAACCTCTCCTACATCAAGCTGCGCGGATCGTACGCCTCGGTGGGCGTGTCGTTCGCGCGTTACATCTCCAATCCGCTCTACGGGTGGGATGAGAGCGGACTGAGCTGGAACCTCCAGACGCAGTACCCGGCTTTCCACTTGCAGCCCGAACGCACCAAGTCGTTCGAGGTCGGTCTTACGATGCGTTTTCTCAAACATTTCAACCTCGATGTGACCTACTACAACTCGCGCACGCAGAACCAGACTTTCGACCCGCAGATTCCGGGCGGCTCGGGATACTCCTCGATCATCATCCAGTCGGGCAACGTCCGCAACCGGGGTATCGAGCTGGCATTGGGTTACAGCAACACCTGGAGGGATTTCACCTGGGACACGAACTACACGTTCTCGACCAACAAGAACAAAATCACCTCGCTGGCCAACAACTGCATCAATCCGGCCACCGGCGAACAGTTCAGCCTCGACCTGCTCGACATGGGCGGTCTGGGAGACGCCCGTTTCCTCTTGATGGAGGGCGGCACGCTGGGCGACCTCTATTCGCTGGTCGATCTGACATACGACCACAACAACGCCATCTATATCGACGAGGAGGGCAATCTGCCCACCAAATCGATCGAGGATGTGAAACAGTTCATCAAGCTGGGTTCCGTACTGCCCGACGCCAACATGTCGTGGCGCAACGATTTCCGCTGGAAGAACCTCAATTTCGGATTTATGGTCACGGCCCGGCTGGGCGGTATCGTCTTCTCCCGCACGCAGGCCACGCTCGACTACTTCGGCGTTTCGGAGGCATCGGCCGCAGCGCGCGACCGGGGCGGGGTCCTCATCAACGGCCGCGACATGGTAGACGCCAACGTCTGGTATTCGGCCGTGGCCGGCGGCAACGCTCTGCCCCAGTTCTACACCTATTCGGCGACCAACGTCCGTTTGCAGGAGGCTTCGATCGGTTACACCATTCCCCGCAAATGGTTGCGCAACGTCTGCGAGATCACCGTCTCGGTGGTCGGACGCAACCTCTGGATGATCTACAACAAGGCGCCGTTCGATCCCGAGTCGATCGCCACGACCGGCAATTACTATCAGGGAGTCGACTACTTCATGATGCCGTCGCTGCGGAATGTAGGATTTAACCTCAGACTTAAATTCTAAAGCTACAATCGTTATGAAAAACACCCTAATAAAATCGGTTTTCGCCCTGGCCCTCGCATGCTGCGGGTTTGCCTGCACCGGCAATTACCTCGAAATAAACAGCAATCCCTACGAGGTTTCCGAGGAGGAGATGCAGCGCAAAGGCTACGCCGTCGCATCCTACCTCAACGCCATTTTCGGTACGATCATCTCGCCCGACGTCAATACCACCCAGTTCACCGACGCGCTGCTGGGCGGCACGCAGGGCGGCTATCTCGCCGATTCGCAGAACGGCTGGAAGACGACCATCTCCAATTACAACCCCACCAACGACTGGACGCGCGTGTTCATGTACAGCGACCGGATCATCCCGGTGCTCTACTCCAACCTGCTGAAGCTCGAGGGCATCTCGGAGGATCCGATCGTGCGCTCCATCGCCAAGATCGCCAAGGTCTGCGCCATGAACCGCGTAACGGACGCCTACGGCCCGATTCCCTACTCCGAGATCGGAGTGAGCGGCAAGATTCAGGTGCCCTACGATACGCAGGCCGACGTGTACCGGCAGATGTTCGACGAACTGGACGAGGCGATCGCCTCCCTGACGGCGCACAGTAACGAAGCCATCACAGCCTCGACCGACCCTGTTTACGGGGGCAGTGCCGAAAAGTGGTGCAAATTCGCCAACTCGATGAAGCTGCGGCTGGCCATGCGCGTCGTCTACACCGATTTCACCAGTTCCGAGGGCAAAACGCCCCGGCAGTTGGCCGAAGAGGCCGTCGCCAACCCCATCGGCGTCATCGCCTCGAACGCCGACATCGCCAAGCTGCCCTCGACCGCTTTCGGCAAGGACGGCAATCCGCTGCGCGCCGCCTGTCTGTACAACCAGCCGGACGGTTCGGTCACGGGAGGCGACACGCACGCGGCCGCCGACATCATCTGCTACATGAACGGCTACGACGATCCGCGCCGCGAGAAGTATTTCATCAAGTCCGAATGGGAAGACATCGACTACGTGGGCTTGCGCCGCGGCATCGAGATTCCCTCGCTCAATACCATCGGACGCAAATACTCGGGCGTGAAATTCGAAAACGACGCCGAGACGCCGCTCTACTGGATGAACGCCGCCGAGGTGGCATTCCTCAAAGCCGAAGCCAAAGCCGTCTTCGACATGAACATGGGAGCCGGCACGGGCAGGGATTTTTACGAGGAGGGCGTCCGCCTCTCGTTCGAGCAGTGGGGCGCGACGGGTGTCGAGCAGTACCTCGCCGGCACGAATCCACCGCAGACCTACATCGACCCCAACGGCGGCGTGAACAGCGACAAGGACAACAGCCTGTCGCGCCTGGGCGTGGCCTGGGACGACAATGCCTCGAAACTGGAGATGCAGGAGCGCATCATCACCCAGAAATGGATCGCCAACTGGCGCCTGGGCAACGAGGCGTGGGCCGACTACCGTCGCACGGGATTCCCGCGTCTGCTGCCCGCCACGGCCAACCGCAGCAGCGTGGTCAATTCGAAACTCGGCGCCCGCCGCATGCCCTATCCCACCGAGGAGCGCACCAGCAACGCGGAGAATTATGCCAAAGCCGTCGAGATGCTGGGCGGCAGCGACAACATGGCCACCCGCATCTGGTGGGATTGCAACCCCGAAGTCAAATAACCGCTTACGCAGTTGAAAACGCTTAAAACGAAATTCGAGATGAAAAACATACTCATTCCGGCTCTTGCCGCCGCGGCGCTTCTGGCCTCGTGCAGCGACTGGACCGAAGCCGAAAACAAGGACTACCTGCCGCAGCTGCGGCAGCCCGATCCGGCCTACCTGGCATCGCTCCGCGATTTCAAAGCCGACGAGAACGGGCACAAGGTGGTGATGATGACCGTCCAAGGCACCTCCGCGGCGCCGAACCGGCAGAACAAGCACCCCACGGCCATGCCCGACAGCGTCGACTACCTGCTGATGACCGATGTCGACGACCTGCATCCGACGATCGCGGCCGAGCTTTCGGAGGTGCGCTCGTCGAAAGGCACGCAGTCGCTCAATGTCGTGGATTACGCGGTGATTCTGGACGCCTGGAAAGCCCTGAAAGAGGCTGCCGCAGACACGGAGCACGAGAGCGACTACACCGACGAAAAGTTCCCGGCCTATTGCAAGGCGCAGGCCGAGCAGCAGCTTGCGAACTGCAACCGCTACGGCTTCGACGGGGTGGTCGTATCCTATACGACCTCTCCCGTGGACGAGATCGCCGACGGGCAGGCGACTTTCATGGCGGCCGTCAAGACGTGGCGGCAGAGCAATCCGCACATGCTGCTCTTCATGCGTACGGCTTATATGCCCAACCTCCTGAGTCCCGAGCTGCTGCCCGACAGCAAATTCATCATCCTGGTGGCCGATGCGAGCCGCAAGACCGCGTCGGACCTGACGCTGTGGGCCCGCAACCACCTGCGCGATACCCGCGACAAGTTCTCCGAGGAGGCGTTCGCAAAATTCTCCGACCGGTTCGTCATGGAAGCGTCCATTCCCTCGCTCGAGACCGGCGTGCAGAGCGGCGCGTCGGTGCAGGTTACGGCCGAATGGGTCGTCGACCCGACCCCGGACACGAAGATCAGCTACCAAAAGAGGGGCCTCTGCGTGCTGGATGGCGCCAACGACTATTTCGATAACCTGACCAACTACAAAAACATCCGCGAAGCCATCGGTATCCTCAATCCCGAAAACGACAACGACAATGAAAACGAGCATGAATAAATCCCGATTTACGTGGTGTCTCCTGCTGGCTCTGGCGTTCACCTCTTGCAAGGGCGATGAGGAGGGCAAACACCATTTCGATAACAAGGTCTTCATCTCGGCGGCGAGCTATACGCCCGAGATCCGTGTCATGCGCGATGCGCTCGACGTCACCCGGGAGCAGACCAGCCATTTGACCGTCTCCCTGGCACAACCCCTTGCAAAAGACCTCACGGTCTCGTTTGCCGAAGCTCCCGAACTGCTCGACCGTTACCGGATGTTCTACGACGACCCCACGGCCCAACTGCTCCCCGCCACGGGCGACTATTACGATTTCGCGCAGATTTCGGCCGTCATCAAGTCGGGACTGGTCCGGAGCGAGCCGCTCGCTTTCACGTTCCGCAATCTCGACAGACTGCCCATCGAGAATGGAGAGCGTTACGTGCTGCCGATGACCATCGTCTCGGCCGACGGCATGGAGGTTTTGGCCAGCGCCCGGACAGCCTATTTCGTCTTCATGAAAGCCGCGCTGGTCAACGTCGTCGTCGACATGAACGAAAACTGCGCATGGCCCGGCTGGACGAGCGATACGGAAGCGGTCAAGGATATGGAGCAGTTCTCGTTCGAAGCGCTCGTCTACGGCAACTCGTTCAAAAAGGAGGTCTCGACGATCATGGGCATCGAGGATGTTTTCCTGCTGCGCGTCGGAGACGCCGACATCCCGATGAACCAGGTACAGGTCGCTTTCTGCACCCGGGACGAGGGTTCGACCTACCGCGGTTACATCACCTCCCCGTCGCTAAAGCTGCAACTCTACCGCTGGTATCACATCGCCGTCACGTTCGACCGGGGCATGATCTGCGTCTACCTGGACGGGAAACTCAAAGCCTCGGGACAAACCATCACGGATAGGAAAGACGAGCAGGGCACCCCCGTTCTGATCGACAAAATCAATTTTGCGGTTCCTCACTCCGACGAGAGCAACAACCAGCCCCGCTGCTTCTGGATAGGCTACTCCTACGACGACAAGCGCAGTTTCGACGGCATGATGGGCGAGATCCGCGTTTGGAACAAGGTGCTCACCTCAGAGGAGATCAACGCTCCGGACCATTTCTACAAGATCGACCCCGCATCGGAGGGCCTGGTTGCATACTGGAAATTCGACGACAACAACACCAGGGAGAAAGTCATCCGGGACTATTCGCACAACGGCTTCCACCTGGAGACGAAGAACAGCCCCAACTGGCGGATGGTATCGGTTCCCAAGGAGGATTGACACGCTTTCAAAATAATTCCATTCACTAACCATTAATTACCACTTAATTACCAAAACATGAGAAAAAAATCGTTTTTAATGTTTCTTGCAGGGATGTTCGCCGTCTGCGGCGCACTTGTCTCATGCAGTGATTCGGACGACACGGACGGAGTGAACAAACTCCAGGTCACGCCCTCCGGAGACATTACGTTCAAGGCCGACGCCAATCAGGATGTCGTCCTAACCGTGGTGACCGACGCCGCCAAATGGAGCGTCGAGAAAACCGACTGGATCACCGTCAAGCAGGATGGTAACAAGTTGACCGTCAATGCCGAAGCCAACACGGACGAGTCGCCGCGTCCCGGACGTATCACCATCTCGGCCGGAACGGCCGAGCCGGTCAAGATCAACGTGCTCCAGGAGGCCGCCGAGGTGGGAGAGACCGTCCTGACGGTAACCCCATCGGAGGCCCTTGCGTTCGAGGCCAAGGACAACCAGCCCGTCGTGCTGACCGTTACGACCAACGCTTCGAGCTGGACGTTCACCTATCCCGAAGAATGGATGACCGCTTCGAAGGAGGGCGACAAACTGACGGTCAATGCCAAGGACAACACGGGCGAGGCCCACATGGGTCAGATCGTCGTTACCGCCGAGCAGAAGACGGTGAAGATTGCCGTAACGCAGAAAGCCGCCTCGACCGATCCCGATCCCGTGGAGAAGATCGCCGGAGGGCTGAAGACCGCCGATGCGCTGGCCCACATGTTCCCGTACAAGGAGCCCGAAGCGGTCAAGAAGACCCTCATGTTCGAACTGGAGAAAGCCGCCGAGGCCGAGACCCAGGTCAAGGTCCAGCTCGACGAGGCCTATATCGCGGAGTACAACTACCTGAACGGAACCAAATTCATCGCATTCCCCCAGGCGAACGTGACCATCGCCAACAACGGAATCGTGACCATCGCAGCCGGTGCGACGAGCGGTTCGATCGAAGTGACGCTCGCTCCGAGCGCGGGCCTCTCGATCACCGACGCCTACATGGTTCCCCTGCTGGCAGTGGCTCAGACGGCCAACGTCTCCGTGAAAACCGATGCTGCCCGCGTGAATTTCACCGTCAAGCAGCAGGGGTCGAAAACGGTCAGGAATTTCCTCTATTTCGAGGTCAACGACACCAACCCGCTCAACGCGCTGGAGTATGTACTCGAGGACGGTCAGCTGTTCTTCGACGCCGTCGTCCTCTTCTCGGGCAACATCCACTGGGATACGCAGAGCGGCAAGCCGTACATGCACTATAACGACAACGTGACGGCCCTGCTCGCGGACAAGGAACTCTATATCCAGCCGCTGCGCGACCGCGGCATCAAGGTGCTGATGGGCGTCCTGGGCGACCACGACGGCAGCGGTCCGGCCAACCTGACGGAAAAGGGTGCAGAGGTATTCGCCGAGCACCTTGCCGAAATGTGCGTCGAATACGGTCTGGACGGCATCTGCATGGACGACGAGTATTCGGAATACAACAAGGCGCCCAACAACGAATATTTCTCGGGCAGCAGCCGATCGCTCCAGCAGGCGACCTATTTACTCGAGCGTACGAATTATTACATGAAGAAAGATGTGCCTTGGGATACGATGATCGCCGTATTCTATTGGGGCATCTACGGCTCGGGAATGCCGTCGATCAACGGCCGTCAGCCGGCTGAGTTCGTCGACATGGTCAACGCCAACTACGGCGGCAGCGCAAGTCCGGTAGCCGGCGGCGATCTTTCGATGTGCTCGTTCCAGTCCGTCGAGTGCAATCTCGGTGGCGGATCGGTCAGCGAAGCATCGGCACGCTCGGCCAAAGAGCGCGGTTACGGCTGGTGCATGTGGTTCGCACTCGATCCCGTCCTGGGCCGCGAACCGTGGAGCAAGCTCTCGGCCGCAGCCAAGGGTCTTTACGATCAGGATCTCAAACCGCGGACCGGCTATTACAAGAAGACCGGCGCCGGGAGGTACGATCCGAAACGTTATGAAGAGTAATACCTGACCCGAGCCACTTACGGCGGCGGTATGAAAAACGCATGCGCTTGCATACCGCCGCTTTTTTCCCAACATAAAAACAATCGATACCATGAAAATTACGAAATGGTTCCTTTTCGCTGCACTCGCGCTCGTATGCTGCGGTGCCTGCGACGATAAAGACGACGATCCCGCACCCGCACCGGACAAAATCGCCATCACCCCGAAGACGGCCAACGTCGGCAGCAAGGGCGGCGATGCCTCGGTGCTGGTTACCAGCTCGGGGGAATGGACCCTCGCGGGCGATGCGAACGACTACGTGACCCCCTCCGCCCTGAAAGGCAAGGACGGCGACATCGTCAAGTTCACCGTGAAAGCCAACGACAAGGAGGAAGATCAGACTTTCAACTATACGTTCACCTGCGGCAAGGAGAAAGCTGCCTACGCACTCACGCTCAAGAAAAAAGCTTCGCAGACAGAGGAGCAGCTCGAAATCACTTTCGTTCCCGAGACGAACATCCTGCCGCGCACGGGCGGCGAGGTGAAAGTGCTGGTTACCAGTTCCGACGAATGGTCGCTCGAGGGCTCCTATACGTTCGTACACCCGTCGGTGACCGGCGGCAGCGATGGGGCCGAGGTGACTTTCAGGGTCGATCCCAACGAAACCGAGACGGATAAGGTCGCCGATTACGTCTTCAAGATGGGCAGCAAGAGCGAACCGTTCCGCATCACGCTCAAAGGCGGCGTTATCTACACCGTGGAGATTGTCGGGGAGAAAGAGCTCAAGCTGCCTTACACCAAGCAGGATCAGGTGGCCGTCACGCTCAATACGAATATTCCGTACCGCGACCTGACTGCCGAGATCACCTCCACCGAGGAGGGCTGGCTGACCAAAGCCGTCACGGTGCAGGGAGCCACCGAAAATGAAGCCGTCATGTATTTCGATCTGACGCAGAATGGCGGTCTCGAGGCACGTGAAGCCACCGTGAAGATCGCCGGTCCCGAGGGAGGCGAAGACGTGCTGAAGATCACCCAGCTGCCGCAGTCCAAGATCGGCGTGGCCGAGACTACCTACTACCTGGAGACGGCCGCATCGACGCTCGAGGTGCCCGTCACGGCCAATGTCGATTACGAGGTAACCCTTTCCGACACGGCAGAGGGCTGGCTCACCTGCAACGATGCGGACAAGGCTAACCTGAAATTCACCTACCAGGACCTGCCCGAGGGAACCATGCGTTCGTGCACGGCGACCCTGACCGAGAAGAATCCCGCGGCGGGCATGCAGCCGCTGACCGTCGTACTGATGTTCTCGCAGAAAACCAAAGGCATGATCAGTACGGCCGTCAACATGACCGGAACCCGCGCATGGCCCGCCTGGAACGATCCTGCGCCCGTCACCGACATGACCGCCTTTACGCTCGAAGCGCTGGTGAATCCGACGGTCAGCCGGATGAGCGGCAGCCTGTCGACGATCATGGGTATCGAGGGCAAGTTCCTCGTCCGTCTGGGCGACGTGGGTATTCCCTGGAATCAGGTCCAGGTGGCCTGGGATTCCGGAAAGCCGGGAACCTGGGGCAATATCGAGGGCAAACTCTCCAATGCGGACATGAAAGTCCCCGTCAACGAGTGGACCCACGTAGCCGTGACGTTCGGCGACGGGATGGTCAAGGTGTTCATCAACGGCGTGGAGAAAGGCTCGACGACGACCGACGTTCCCGCAAAAGTGAACTTCGGCGTGGCACACAACGACGAGCAGGCTCCTTCCGGACAGCAGATTACCCGCTGCTTCTGGGTAGGCTATTCGTACGAGTCCGCTCGTGATTTCCGCGGCATGATGTCCGAACTCCGTATCTGGAACCGGGCGCTGTCTGCCACCGAACTTGCCGAAGAGGGACGCCGCTACGATGTCGATCCCAACTCAAACGGTCTGGTTACCTACTGGAAGTTCGACGAGGGCCAGGGTGATGTGGTGAAAGACCACACCGCTTACGGCAACGACCTGGCATCCGACGGTCTGAACTGGGAAACCGTCAGCCTGCCCTAAGGGCAATTGTAACGAAACAGAGCGGAAGCAGCTCCGGACTGGCTGGTTCGGAGCTGCTCCTTTTTCCGGCCGGGCTCCGCCTCCGACCGACGAAGCTATTCATCACCTTAAAACCAACCCAGAAAGAATGAAATTTGCATCCCGTTTTCTTATCCCGTGCTGCACGCTGCTTGCGGGCCTGCTCGCCGGGGCGTGCTCCGACAACGACAAGCAGATCGACGATTTGCCGGAACCGCCCTCGCTCACCGTCTCCCGAACGACGTTCGGCCACGTCGATGTCGACGGCACCGTGCTTTATGCGACGGTGGCCTCGACCCGGACCGCCGAGGTCGACTCCTCCGAAGAGTGGTGCGAGGCCGTGTTGCTCGCCGATACCGAGAAAGACAACTTGCGCCTGACCGTCCTGGCCAATCCCGAAGAGCGGGAACGCACGGCGACCGTTACGGTGAGTGCTCCGGAGTGCGACCCGGTTACCGTCACCGTCGCGCAGGCGGCACGCACGCCCGAACCCTACCTCACGCTCTCCGCCGGGGAGTTCCCCGAAGTGACGAGCACGGGCGAGACCCTTTCGGTAACGATCACGACCAACCAGTCGGGTGTAAGGGTCGAATCCAGCGAAAAATGGTGCGAAGCCGCCTACAACCCCACGCTGACCAAAGACAACCTCACGCTGACGGTCGCCGCCAACCCCGGCCCGCAGCGCACGGCAACGGTTACGGTGAGCGTTCCGGCGTGCGAGCCCAAGCAAATCGTCCTCACGCAGCTTAAAAAGGTCAACGCCACGTGCGACCTGTTGACTTTCGGCATTACGAAAGCGAAGAACCTCGCGCTGACGGGCGATCTGAAAATCACGTTCGACAAGAGCGCCCGCACGCTCGAGGCCATCTACCTGAAATGGATCGGGGGCGCGAATCCCGAGTTGATGATTCCGACGTTCACCCACAACGGCGAAAAAGTGCTCGTGAACGGCCAGCCGGTCGTCTCCGACCAGACGAAGATCTCGCTGGCCGACGACGTGGCCCTGGAGGTGGTGGCCGAAAACGGGGACAAAAAAGTCTACACCGTCTCACTCAACTGCCCTCAGATCAACACCGAACTGGCGGTGCTGCACATGCAGCCCGCCTCGGAGATCGTCGGCAAGGAGTACTACGTGGACACCCGGATCGAACTCTTCGACAAGTCGGCTGGCGCAACCGGCATGGGATGGTGGAATACGGACGAAAACGGCAAAACGATCGAGATGCGCGGACGCGGAAATTCGACATGGGGTCTTCCGAAAAAGCCTTTCCGCATGAAATTCCCCGAGAAATTCAGTCCGGTCGGTCTGGACCACGCCAAGGCCAAAAGCTGGGTGTTGCTGGCGCAGGATATGGACAAATCGTTGGTTCGCAACCACATCGCTTTGCAATATTCACGGATTCTCTTCAACAGGGCCGAAAATTACCACGATCAGGCGGCGGTGCTGTTCACCGCCTCTTCGAAATATGTCAACGTCTATTTCACGGGCACCTATTACGACAGTTCGACCGGTCGGCGCGAGCAGAAAAAGGGCGACTATCTGGGCGTTTACCAGATGAGCGACCAGCTGGAACGCGCCAAAGGGCGCATCGAGGTCGACGAACTCGACGACACCTCCCCCACGGAGGACATCGAGGGTGGCTACATCATCGAGACCGACATCCACGAGGGCAATTTCTATTCGTCGATGAAGCGGATCAAGATGAGTTACAAGTACCCCAAGGACGACGAGTGCAAACCCGAGCAGTACGAATACATCACCGGCGTGATCAACCGGGCCGAACAGGCGCTCTATGCCTCCGATTACAAGGACCCCGCCAACGGCTGGCGCAAGTATTTCGATGAAAAGAGCCTGGCGGATTTCATCATCGTCAAAGAGTTGGCAGGCGACATGGACGGGTTCACCAGTACCTATATGTATAAACGCCGCGGTGTCGACAAGCTCTTCTTCGGACCGATCTGGGATTGCGACAAAGGCTGGGACAACGACAAGCGCATCCCGCACGGCAATTATCCTCCCTTGTCGAGCCTGATGATCCACGCCGGATTCTGGATGCCCTCCTATGTCGAGAACGACTGGTTCTGGCGTTTCTGGGAGGATGAAACTTTCCGGGCATTCGTTGCCGAGCGGTGGAAAGCCAAGAAGCCCGAACTGCTCGCCGCGACCGACCGGATTTTGAACGAAGTCCCGGTCGACATGGCCAAGGCCATCGAGGCGAATTTTACGGTCTGGGATTTCTACTACCAGTACAGCGACGAAGCCAAGATGCCTGCGAGGACCTATCCCGAGGAGATCGAACGTGTCCGCACGCTGACCCGACAGCGCGCGGCCCTGCTCGACAAACTATTCAACAAATAAACTCCCGAAACCTGAAAAACGGATGGGCGGTACCTGCATACTGCCCATCCGTTTTTATGTGCTGGTCGACTGCTCTTAGAGCTGCGTCACAACTGCGCCGTCAGCGCGCTCACATACTCCCGCTCCGCATCGGCGACCACGAGCACCCAGTCGTTGCCGACGTGGTGGCCGCCAGGGGGCCGGAACGTCGCGCGCACGGTGCGGAACATTCCGATGAATTCGAGTTGGCCGTCGCGCGGCGAGTACCACCACGCCTTTTTCTCCGTCCCGCCGATACGCGAAAGATCGACCGTCAGCGGGGCGCCCGTGTAGGTATAAAACAGGGCGTAATCCGCTCCGCGCGTGGCGGCGACCCGCTCGTAGCGCGTTCCTTGAGGCGCGATTACCATCTCCTGCGCGGGGACGCGCTCGAAATAGGGAAAGGCCAGCAAGAGCCTTTTAAGGTGGCGCATCTGGCGGTAGCCCTTGTCCCCGAGGGCGTCGTACCAGTATTTCGTCGCCCCGTAGGCGGCCGGAATGCCCGGGCGGAGAAACTGCATGACGGAGTTATGGCCGTAGGTGTGGCCCGCGGCCCCGGCGAATACCGACCAGTAGGCATACCGCCTCACGTCGGCGGCCTGCCAGAAGCCCTCCCGCGGGTCGTGCAGCCCCTTGGGGATCGCTTCGTAGGAGGGCTCCCCGTCGATGACCGGTCTGAGCGGCTCGGCGGCCAGACTGCGCTCGACATAGCGCCAGTTGTCCTCCTCGGTGCTGTCGGCGATGGGGTAGTGCAGCTCGCCGTTGCGCTGCCCGTAGCGGCGGTGACCGCTCTGGAACATGTTGAAATCGAGCCATCCGGCTTCGTTGAACCAGTCCGTCGAGAGGGTCCGGCCCCGGGGGTGGAACGTCATCAGGTGGTCGGGGTCCGCCTCCCGGATCGCCCGGGCCAGCGCGTGCCACACCTCCGTTTTCACGTCGCCCGGAATGTCGCCGCCGATGATCCACACGATGTTGGGCCGACTGCGGTAGCGACCGCCCAGGAAACGCCCGTAAGCGGTGGCCTCATCCTCGTTCATCTTCCCGGCCTTGACCGGTCCGCCCCAGATGCAGACCATGCCCACGTAGACGCCCCGCCGGGCCGCGGCGTCGACGAGGTAGTCCATGTGATCCCAGTAGCCGTAGACCCCGGGTCGGTCGATCCTTGAAAAATCGAATCCGTCGGGCATCGAAAGCTGTCCGTAGCGGTTCACGGCCGGTACAGCATTCACGGTCTGCACCTGCACGACGTTGAATCCTGCCTCGGCGGCCCGGTCGAGGTAGTAATCGTTCTCGTCACGGTCGAGCCGCTCGGGGAGCAGCCAGGCCGTGTCGGCGAGCCAGAAAAAGGGGGTGCCGTCGGCGTGGCGGAGGTAGCGGCCGTTGTCCGAGACCTCCAGCCGGCCGTGCTTCCACGGTTGGGCCGCTACCGCCAGTGTGGTCAGGAGCAGCAACAGCATTAGAAAAAGTCGTTTCACTGGGGTAGTTTTTTTGCCGCCCGCTCCGCAATGCGGATGCTCAGCTGGTAGAGACCGAAAAGCGGCAGCAGCACCAGCACCATGCTGAATGCGTCGGGCGGGGTGATGACGGCTGCGAGGATGGCCAGCACGACGATGGCGTGTCGGCGGTAGCGGCGCAGGAATTCGGGGCCCAGGAGCCCCATGCGAGTGAGGTAATGGACCAGCAGCGGCAGCTGGAACAACACGGCGCAGGCCGCCGAGACGTTGATGACGGTCGAGAGGTAGGAGTTCACGTCGATCATGTTCCGGACCGTTTCGCTGACGCTGTACTGCGAGAGGAACCCGATGGTCAGCGGCGCGATCACGAAATAGCCGAAAGCCAGGCCGCCGAAAAACCCCGCCGAGACCCACCCGACGAAGCGGCGGCATCCGGCCAATTCGCCCGGCGTGAGCGCCGGACGTACGAACCGCCACAACTCCCACAAGAGGTAGGGGAATCCCGCGCAGAGCGCCGCCACCAGTGAGACCTTCAGGTGGAGGTTGAACTGCCCGGCCATTGTGGTGCTCACCAGCCGGAGGTGCTCCGTGCCGGCGGCGAGCCCTTCGATCCCGGAGCGTTCGGCCAGCCAGGCCAGCAGGCGGTTGGTCGGAAACCCGGGCGCGAGCGGCCCGAACAGAATCGTATCCACGAGCAGCTTCTTGCAGCAGAACGCCGCGACCAGGAGCATCCCGATCGCCACGACGCCCCGCACCAGGTGGGGCCTCAGGGCGTCGATGTGCTCGAAAAAGGTCATTTCGGCCGCCGGACCGCCTTTGTTCGGGAACATGGCCGCCTCTTATCGCTTCGGTTCGTCGCTCTTTTCGGCGTCGGTGCCGTCGGCACGGGGCGCTTTGGGCTCGGAGGCCGAATAGTCCTTGTCCATGGCGTCCTTGAACTCCTTGACCCCGCGGCCCATGCCGCGCATGAGTTCGGGAATTTTCCGTCCTCCGAAGAAGATGACTACGATCAGCAGGATGACCAGGATTTCGGTCAGACCGATTTTACCTAAGAACAGGGGGTTGATAAACATGGCGTTTGCGGTTTTTCGGGTGAGTGGCCGGCGGACGTTCCGGCGGCGTGCAGGACAAATGTACGAAAAATTCCGACACGCTGAGTCCGCGGGCGTATCAAAAAGGTCTGCTCCATGAACGCAAAGCGGGCAGGATTTCGTTCCTGCCCGCTTTTTCCGGGTGCTGCGCCCGCGCCTCGAGAGACGGCGTTGTGTCCGGTGCCCGGAGGCCCTGTTCGCCGGCTATTTGAAGAAGATCGACGAAATCTCCTTGTAGTTGTGTACGCGCTCGATCACGTCGGCGAACATGTCGGCCACCGAGAGGACCGTGAACTTGTGCAGGTCCTTGTCCGGATTGAGCGGAATGGTGTCGGTGACGATCACCTCCTCCAGAGCGCTGTCGTTGATGCGCTCGTAGGCAGGGCCCGAGAGTACGGGGTGGGAGATGGCGGCCCGGACGCTCTTGGCGCCGCGCTGCATGAGCATGTCGGCGGCCATGCAGATCGTGCCTGCCGTGTCGATCATGTCGTCGACGATCAGGATGTTGCGGCCCTCGACCTCGCCGATGGCGGTCATCTTGCCCACCACATTGGCTTTCGAACGCTCCTTGTGCGAGATGATGATGGGGGTCTCGAGCAGCTTGGCGTAGGTGTTGGCCCGCTTGGCGCCGCCCATGTCCGGCGCTGCGATCGAGAGGTCCCGAATCTGGAGGCTCTTGATATAGGGGATGAAAATGCCGCTGGCGTAGAGGGCGTCGACCGGAATGTCGAAGAATCCCTGAATCTGGTCGGCATGCAGGTCCATCGTCATCACGCGGTCCACGCCGGCCGCCATCAAAAGGTTGGCTACCAACTTGGCGCCGATCGGTACGCGGGGTCGGTCCTTGCGGTCCTGGCGCGCCCAGCCGAAATAGGGCATCACGGCCACGACTTTGTAGGCCGAAGCGCGTCGTGCGGCGTCGATCATCATCAGGAGCTCCATCAGGTTGTCCGAGGGCGGGAACGTCGACTGGATGATGAAGACCGTGCAGCCGCGGATCGACTCGTTGTAGCAGGGCTGGAATTCGCCGTCGCTGAAACGCAGGACCTCGGCCTCGCCGAGCGTAGTGCCAAAACTGGCTGCGATCTTCTCGGCCAGGTACTCCGAACCGCGGCCCGAGAAAATTTTGATTTTGTGGATAGCCATGAATTTTGCGCGATTTTGCTGCCTCCCGGACGGTTCATGCCACGGCCGGAAGCCTCCGTGGGGAGGGCTTTGCCGTGACACACCCCTGCGGGCGGGCGGTTTGCTGCCGCAAAGATAGGACAATGCGACGAGAAAACACAGCGTACGGACGCCCTTTTTTCAACAATCGGTTAAACTTTTGCAAAACCCGGGCGGGCGGCGATTCGCAATTCACAATCAGGATCGGGGACCGATCCCCGTCCTTGCCCTCGCCTCTGCCAGCTCTATTAAAGGATGCAATTAATAATTGTCATTCCGGTTCGCAGCCAGCGGGGGACAAGCCGGGCCTCGTGCACGGTGCAGTCCTCCGCCCGGGGTGGCTGCGGACTGCCGCCGCTAAAAGCGACGAAAAAAGTTCTCGATCCCCGAGCTTGTCGAGGGGTCGCAAATCCCAAACACCCGCGGGAATAAGTATGAATTGCGAATCAGGAATTGCTCAGACACCGCCCGATAAAATCGAGCAGTTCGTCGCGCCCGGTGCCTTTCTCCGACGAGGTGACCAGCATGGGCGGCAGCTCCTCCCACTCCTCGGCCAGGGCGGAGCGGAAACGCTCCGCGTTGCGGTCGGCCTGCGCACGCGAGAGTTTGTCGGCCTTGGTAAAGACGATACCGAACGGTATGCCGTTAGTGCCCAGCATCTTGATGAATTGCAGGTCGATCCGCTGGGGTTCGAGCCTGAGGCCGATCAGCACGAACAGAAAGTGCATCTTCTCGCAGCGGAGCACGTAGTCGGTGATGAGTTTCGAGAATTCGCTGCGCACGGCTTTCGAGGTGCGGGCATAACCGTAACCGGGCAGGTCGACCAGGTACCACGCCCCGTCGATCAGAAAGTGGTTGATGAGCCGCGTCTTGCCGGGCGTGCCCGAGACCTTGGCCAGCCCCGCCCGTCCGGTGAGCATGTTGATGAGCGACGACTTGCCGACGTTGCTGCGCCCGATGAAGGCAATGTCGGGCAGGTTGTCTTTCGGGACCTGCCCGATTCGCTCCGAGGAGCAGCGGAATTCGGCTTTTCTGATCTGCATCGTACTGATTTTTGGGCAAAGATAGTGCATCCCGCCCGATTTTCCGAACCTTTAGCATCTCTTTTGCAGGGGTAGGGCAGTTAAAACCACCTCCTATGAAAACATTACCTCTGCTGCTGTGCGCTGCGGCGCTGGCGCTGGCTCCCGCGGGCCGGGCGTGCACGCGGGCCGTCTACCTCGGACCCGACGGCATGACCGCGACGGGCCGCACGATGGACTGGCGGGAAGACCCGCAGACCAACCTCTATATTTTCCCGCGCGGCATGGCGCGTCGGGGCGCGCGGACGGACAATACCGTTTTCTGGACCTCGAAATACGGTTCGCTCTCGGCCGCGGGCTACGACATCGGCATTACCGAGGGCATGAACGAGCGCGGGCTGGTAGCCAACCTGCTCTTCCTGACCGAGACGGTTTACGACCGCCCGGGCGACACGCGGCCCGTGATGGGGCTGAGCATCTGGACGCAATATGTGCTCGACAACTTCGCCACCGTCGCGGAGGCCGTCGCCGAACTCTCGAAAGAGCGGTTCCGCATCGACGCCCCCGACCTGCCCAACGGCGTCGAGTCGCGCCTGCACCTGGCGATCTCCGATCCCTCGGGCGACAGCGCCATCTTCGAGTACATCGACGGCCGGCTGACCATTCACCACGGCCGGCAGTACCAGGTGTTGACCAACTCCCCGACCTACGACAAGCAGTTGGCCGTCAACGATTACTGGCAGTCGATCGGCGGTCTTGTAATGCTCCCCGGCACCAACCGTTCGTCCGACCGCTTCGTGCGGGCGTCGTTCTACATCGATGCCGTCGTGCAAAGCTCCGATCCGCGCGTGGCCGTGCCGACCGTCATGTCGGTCATGCGCAACGTCTCGGTGCCCTACGGCATCTCGACCCCCGACAAACCCTACATCGCCTCGACGCGCTGGCGCTCGGTCGCCGATCAGAAGAACCGGGTCTACTGGTTCGAGCCGACGCTCGGGATGGAGACCTTTCGGATCGACCTTTCGGCGGTCGATTTCGCCCCGGGCAGCGGCGAACGCGTGCTCCGGCTTACGGGCGGTGAACGATACACGGGCGACGCCACGGATTCATTCCGCCCCCTGGTCAAGCCGTTCCAATTTCTGTTCGGGGAATGAGAGCCGCACCAAGTAGCTGACGGTCCGGGGATGCTTCGTGCATTCCCGGATTTTTTGTCGACCGAGCCGGAATAATTCCTATCTTTGCCTCCAGTTTTCAACCCATACCACATGAAGAACAACCATTTCATCATCACACGGTTCAACCTGAACCTCTATGCGCGGGACAAGCGTCGGATGCCCACCCGCACCCGGCTCTGGCTGGAGCACCGCTTCGAGGTGTTCGAACGCTACTGCCTGCCCTCGGTCGCCGCCCAGACCGAGAAAGATTTTACGTGGCTCTGCCTCTTCGACGCCCACACGCCCGACGAGTACCGCGACCGGATCGAGGGCTATGCCGCCGTCTGCCCGCAGTTCCGGGCCGTCTGGTACGACGACACACAATCGGCCTCGCTGACCGAAAGCCTGCGCACGACGCTGCTCGACCTCCGGTACGGCGAACGCGGCCGCAGAAATTCCCCCCCCCTCAGCCCGAGTTGCTGATTACCACCAACCTGGACAACGACGACGCGCTTTCGGTCGATGCCGTCGAGTTGCTCCAAAAATCGGTCGTCTATACCTCTGAAAGGCACATTTACAGCTTTCTCTACGGCTACCAGTATTTCGCCGACCGCCGTTTTCTGATCCGCATGCGCTATCCGCACAACCATTTCCTGACCCTTGCGGAGCCTTTCGACCGAACCCTCCAGACCATCGTCTCCTACACCCACACGCGGGCTGTCTTCCAGTTGCCGACCACCTACATCCGTTCCGGCGGCGGGCAGTGGCTCGAGATCGTCCACGAGGACAACGTGAGCAACGACCTGCGGATCAACATCAAAATCTGGAACATTCCGGTGCTGCGCGCCCGCTCGCTGGCCGATTTCGGCTTGGCGGAGCTGCGCGTGGGGTGGTGGGGACAGTGGCTGAAGACCCTCTTCCTGCTTCCGGCGCAGTTCGTCTGCACGGCCGCCGAGCGGCTGCGGAGCAAGCGCGAGCGCGAACGGCTCAAGCGGGGCGAGCTATCGTAGCCGCGGATACTTGTTGTTGAAGCGAAAACCGATACCCAGCATCAGGTAGTTGGGCGTCTGGAAATCGCGCAGGCAGTAGCCGATGTGGACATAGGAGCTGTGCGTGACGGCGACCTTCAGGGTGAGCATCTGGTAAAACGCCTTGAGGTCGCCGCCCTTGTGCAGCACGTTGACCCCCAGACCGATACCCACCGTGAAATAGGGCATGACGAACTCCGTGCGCAGCGACGTGCCCAGCGCGAGTTGCTTGTTCAGCGCCGGCTTGTAGAACGTGTAGCCCGGATCGCTGCCGCCGTATTCCGAAATGTAGTCCTCGGTGTAGATGTTGGCGCTGCCGTCGTAAACGCCGTCGAGCGAAAGTCCTGCGCGGAACTTGTAGCCGAAATTGTACATGGCGGCGAAATTGAACCCAAGCACCGTGTAGGTGTGGGGCGAAGCCAGCTGCTTGTCGTGGAACGCCACGCCCTTGCGGCACCACGAGCCGAAGAGCGTCAGGTCGTAGCTCACGTGGCGGTTGAACGCCGGACGCAGCGCACGGGGCGTCCGACCCGCCAGCGGTCCGGCCGGCTCGCCGAAATTGTACGTCAGCCCGATCTGCCCGCCGATCGAGTTGAGCCCGGCGTTGGGGAATTTGGTATTGCCGTTCGAAAAGTGGGTCAGCACCAGTCCCGCGTTCAGATCGATCCGCGGGGTGAGTTTCCAAAGCAGGTAGAAATCGGTGTTGAGGTAGGCGTTCATCTTCGAACCCGTCATCACGTTGTCGGGGTTGGTCTCACGGTCGTAGGGCTTCCAGCCGAACGAAAGCCCGAAATTCCACTCGTAGTTCAGCGACAGCCGCTCCCCGATACGGGCGATGCGTGCGCCCTGGAAGAGGTAGACCGCCACCGGATTGCCCAGCTCCGTTTTGTTGCCGAATGCGAAACGGGCCACGCCGAGACCCTGGTAGGTGCCCCCATAGATGCGGTCGGGCAGCGAGCCGGGGCGGAAACGGAACGAATAGCGGAGGTGGAACGACTGTGCCAGGTCGATCGGCTTGCGGGCCCGGTTGTCCCCTGCGAGGAACGGATTGGTCGGCACGACCCACTCGGGACGGTAGCTCACGCCCGCCTGATGGATCAGGCGGCTGCGCTCGGGACGGCGGCTCGCGGTGCGCCCGTCGACGAAACCCGCGGTATAACCGGCGGCGTATCCGTCGTCGAAGCCCAGCCGGTAGTCGGCCGTGCGCAGCGAATCGCCCGTGAGGCGCATCTGCCGGGGCTGCGCCGGGAGTGTATCCGCGGTACTCAGCCGCCTCGGCTGTGCTCGCTGCCTCGGCTGTGCCCCGGCCGGGACAACGAAAAACAACAGCATCCCCCAAAGGAGTGCTGTTTTTCCTGTCCGTATCGCTGCGTCCATCAACTTGAATTCGGGTTTTCGACCGCCCAAGGTACGAAATTTTCGCCAATTCGAACCATCCTTGCACCGGAATATCGCAAAAAGACACCTGGCAATTCGGAATCTTCACTATTTTTCGTGATGAATTTCGTTCGCCCCACCCCCTCGTGGGCGGACGACAGGTAGCACAGCGACCCGGAATTCCTGATTGTTATTGCAGGATGGCTGCGGACTGCAACAAGGTGAAAAGTGAAAGGTGAAAGGTGTCCTCGTTCACGGGCGACCCGCAATTCTGAATCGCTCCCGCCTCCGGCCCGGATCAGTAACCCAGGATGCGGAGCATCGAGCGGTAGGACTGCTCCTTGGCGAACAGGCGCGTGTAGTATTCGTTGTCCGACTTGTCGCGGTCGATGATGATGTGCTTGGGCGCCGGAATCAGGCAGTGCTGGATGCCGCCGAAGCCGCCGAGCGCCTCCTGGTAGGCCCCCGTGTGGAAGAATCCGATGTACTGGGTCGATCCGGGGTCGAGCTTGGGCAGGAAGATGGCGTTGGTGTGGCACTCCGAGTTGTAGAAATCTTCGCTATCGCAAGTCAGGCCGCCCAGCAGCACGCGCTGGTACTCCTTGTCCCAGTTGTTGACGGCCAGCATGATGTAGCGCTGGTCGATGCCCCACGTATCGGGCAGGGTGGTGATGAACGACGAGTCGATCATGTACCAGTTCTCGCGGTCGTTCTGCTGCTTCTGGTTGACGATCGAGTAGAGCGCCGCGCCGCTTTCGCCCACGGTGAACGAGCCGAACTCGGTGAAGATGTTGGGCTCTTCGATGCCGTTGCGCTGGCAGATGTTTTTGATCTGGGCGATGATCTCTTCGGTCAGGTACTCGTAGTCGTACTCGAAATTCAGGGAGTTCTTGATCGGGAAGCCGCCGCCGATGTTCAGGCTGTCCAGTTCGGGGCAGATGGCTTTCAGTTCGCAGTAGATGTTCATGCACTTCGACAACTCGTTCCAGTAGTAGGCCGTGTCCTTGATCCCGGTGTTGATGAAAAAGTGCAGCATTTTGAGCTGGAATTTCTTGCTGTTGCGCAGCTTGGCCTTGTAGAAATCGACGATGTCGTTGTAGCGGATACCCAGCCGCGAGGTGTAGAACTCGAACTTGGGCTCCTCCTCGCAGGCGATGCGGATGCCGACCTTGCATTTCTTAGTGAAAGCGTCCTCGAACAGGTCGAGCTCCTCCTTGTTGTCGAGCACGGGGATCGTGTTCTCGAATCCGTCGTTGACCAGCTGGGCGATGTTCTCGACGTACTGCGGGCGTTTGAATCCGTTGCAGACGATGTAGCGGTCCTTGTCGATGATGCCCCCCTCGTAGAGCGCGTTGATGATGTGGATGTCGTAGGCAGACGAGGTCTCCAGGTGGATGTCGTTCTTCATGGCCTCCTCCAGCACGAACGAAAAGTGGCTCGACTTGGTGCAGTAGCAGTAGTTGTAGGTCCCCTTGTAGTCGACCTTGGCCATGGCCACGTTGAACATGCGCTTGGCCCGGTTGATCTGCTGCGAAATCTTCGGCAGGTAGGTGATCTTGAGCGGCGTTCCGTACTGCTTGATCAGCTCCATGAGCGGAATGTCGTGGAAATTGAGCTCGTTGTCCTCGACCGTGAACTCGTCCTGCGGAAAGTCGAATGTCTGCTCGATCAGATCGATGTACTTGTCTTTCATGATTCGGTTCGCTGCTTGTTTTTCAATCCGGCTCGCCTGCATTGCAATTTTCGGGACAAAGTAGCGCGCGCGGATTTTTATTTTTTAGGGGATGCAAAGTAGGCGATTATTTTTCAAATAACCAACACTCCGGCACTTTATTTTACGCATGAACAACTCGAATGCAATTCCGGATCGGCCCCGGTCGGAGTCGATCCGGAATTTACATTGGTATGAACCTCTTTACGCAAGGCATGACTTTTCAGGGGGACGGGTGCCGGTTATTCGAACGCAAAGACCCGCCTGAGGCCTTTGCGCGCCGCATCGAGCATTCGGGCGGCAAAGTCGTCCCGCTCGTCGCCCGTGGGGCTGCGCATGTCGAGCAGCGCGATGCAGCGGTCGAAATCGCCGACCTCGCGGAAGAGTTCGGCCCGGAGCAGCCGCTCGTCCGGATCGTCGGTGTCGAGCAGGGCGCCGAGCCGCTCGGCCAACTCGATGAACGCCGTTTCGGTGCAAGGCTCTTCGGCCGGTCCGTCTTCGCCCTGCTCCCGGTAGGGGTCGTTGCGTGCGTGCAGGGCCAGCATGCAGGCCGTCTTCTCATCCAGCAGCTCTCCGGCTGCCATGAGGTACTCCTCGAAAGAGGGCAGACATTGGCCGGTAAATGCCGCCTGCATGATCCAGTCGTCGTCGTCCGGGGCCTCGCAGCGGTGCTCCAGGGGAACCAGAAGCGTACCGCAGGCGGGACACTTGACCAGCGCCGGGTTTTCGGGCAGCATCGGTGCGTCGAATTTCAGGTCGGACCGTATTGCCCGACAGCAGTGCGTATTCTTTCAGGGTGGTTTGCTTGCAGCCCGGACAGCGGATCGCTTCGGCAGGTCCGAAAACGGTGGCCGGGGCTTGCCAGATGCAAAGCAGCAGGCACAGCAGAGAGAGTAGGCGTTTCATGGGTTTGTCGTTCGGTTTGCTCAAAGTTAGTGTTTTTTTTCTCCCGATCCGTTTTTTTTGCCCTGCGATTTGGGAACGCCGGCGGGTTTGCGTGTCCGCACCCGGAAAATTTGCGTCGAAGAAAGTGGGGCGGAGGCTTGTTTTTCTCGGCGAAAAGGGGTAATTTTGGGCCCGTAATCAAAAGCAATCCGTAACCGTGCTCATCCATACCGTGTCGCAATACCTGGAGTCGCATAAGCGGCTCGTCATCCCGCAGCTGGGGACGTTCATCGTCAAAGAACCCGGCCGGAGCGTGCTCTTCTCGGAGCTGTTGAAGCGGGACGACGGCGTGCTGCGCGGGCTGCTCGCGGCCGACGGGCTGAGCGAAATGGAGGCCGCGGGGGAGATCGACCGCCTGGTCTTCGAGGTGCGTCATGCTGTGGAGCACGGCCGGGAATACGAGTTGGAGGGATTCGGGACGATGAAACCCGGCCCCAACGGCACCATCGCTTTCGCCTACGAACCGGCCTCGGAACCGTCGGCTCCGGCTGCCGAAGCGGCTGCTACCGCCACGGGCGCCCGCAAGCAGGTCTATGTCGAACCGCGCATCTCTCCCTCGGTGAAGATGAACCCCGAGCCCTATGTCAAGGGGCTGCGCTACGGCAAGCCGCACAAGACCACCGCGGCCTATACCTATGTCGACAAACCTCCGCGGCGGCGTACGGACCGGTTCCTGCTGATAGCCATCCTTGCAGCGGTCGTCGCCGTGGCGGCCATCGTGTTCGGCTACTGGCGCGAGGCACGGGAGCGGCAGGCGGAAGCCGCCGCTCAGGAGCAGGTGCAAATCCCGCCGGCGGAAACGCAGGCCCGACAAATTCCGCCCGCTGCGGAGTAAACTCAACAGAAAATAAATGACGGAAATCACGACAGTCAAACAACGCTTCGGCATCATCGGCACCTCGCCCCTTCTGGACCGGGCGCTGGAGGTGGCGCTACGCGTGGCCCCCACCGACCTGACGGTGCTCGTCACGGGCGAGAGCGGTGCGGGCAAGGAGTTCTTTCCGCAGGTCATCCACGCCTACTCTGCGCGCAAGCACAACAAATACATCGCCGTCAACTGCGCGGCCATTCCCGAGGGCACGATCGATTCGGAGCTGTTCGGCCACGAAAAGGGCGCTTTCACTGGTGCACTCGAAGCCCGCAAGGGCTATTTCGAGGAGGCAGACGGCGGCACGATCTTCCTGGACGAGGTGGCCGAACTGCCGCATCCCACGCAGGCGCGCCTGCTGCGCGTGTTGCAGACCGGGGAGTTCATCCGCGTCGGGTCGTCGAAAGTGCAAAAGACCAATGTGAGGGTGGTCGCCGCCACCAACGTCAATCTCCACGAGGCCATCGCCTCGGGCCGCTTCCGCGAGGACCTTTACTACCGCCTGGGCACGGTGCCCATCGCGGTGCCGGCGCTCCGCGAACGTCCCGAGGATATTCCGCTCCTGTTCCGCAAGTTCGCCGCCGACGTGGCCGAGCAGTACCGCATGCCCGCCGTGACGCTCGACGAGGGGGCGCGGCGGATGCTCTCGGAGTACTACTGGCGGGGCAATATCCGCCAGCTGAAAAACGTCGCCGAGCAGATTTCGGCCATCGAGCAGGCGCGGATCATCACCCCGGAGGTACTCGCCAAGTACCTGCCGCCGCAGGGCGCCGGAACGCCCGCGACCACGGCCGCCTATGCCGACGAGGGCATGTCCACGGAGCGCGAACTGCTCTACAAGGTGCTCTTCGACATGCGCGCCGACATCAACGACCTCAAGCGCATGCTCTCGGAGTTCGTGCTGGGAGGTGCTCACCGTGCCGAACCGGGCCGCGACATCAAGGGCCTGCTCCCCTCGACGGCCCAGAGTTCGGCCTACGCCCCGGCTCCGGTCTTTGCCGAAAGCGAGGAGGTGCGGGACGAGCCGCCGCACGAAATGACCAAGGCCGACATGCAGCGCGAGCAGATCGTGCGGGCCCTGAGGCGCAACAACGGCCGCCGCCGCGAAGCCGCCGCCGAACTTTTTATGTCCGAGCGCACACTATACCGCAAGATAAAGGAGTTGGGGATAGAGGATATATCCAATTAAGAATTAAAAATTAAAAATTCAGCATTGAAACGAGTGCTGCTTGAAGCGGGAGCGGAGCGAGAGAGAGGATGACTAAATAATATGGAAATGCACAAATTCAAAAATACTATTTCATTTTTCATTCTTCATTTTTCATTGCTCGCAATTGCGATTGCGAGCGCCGGTTGCGGCGTGGCCATCAAATACTCGCTGTCGGGGGCGTCGATTCCGCCCGATGCCAAAACCTTCTCGGTGGCCTATTTCCCCAACAACGCCACGATGGTCTCGCCCATTCTGAGCTCGACGCTCACCGAGGCGCTCGTGGACATGTTCACGCGCCGCACGCGGCTGCAACAGGTCGACGAGGGCGGCGATTTCGCATTCGAGGGCGAGATCGTCAACTACACCTCGACCACGGCGTCGGTGTCGAGCGACGACTATGCGCTGCTCAACCGCCTGACGATCACCGTCCGCGTCCGCTTCACCAACGCCGTGGACGAGAAAGCGTCGTGGGCCAACCGCACTTTCACGGCCTACGAGGATTACGAATCGACCCAGCTCCTGACCGAGGTCGAGGGGACGCTCATTCCCCAGATCGTCGAGAAGCTCGTCACGGACATATTCCAGGCTTCGGCCTCCAACTGGTAGCGGCATGAGCGATCTGAAAGCATGTTTTGACTCTACGTCGGCTGCGGCTCCCGCCGTCGCAGAACTGGATGCGCTCCTGGCCCGCTGCGGGTGGTTCACCCCGGCGCGCATCCTGCGCCGGAAGCTCACGGGCGAGCGCGATCCGCTGCTCGAAATCGTCGCTCCCTGGCGGGTCGAGAGTTCGCTCACGGCGCCTGCCGTCGATCCGGCCGCCCTCCAGGCCGTCTCGGCGGACGAACTGATCGACCGGTTTCTCCGCGAGGAAGACCTGCGCATCGTGGCCACGGAGGGTGAACCCGACGTCGAGGTGCTCACCGAACCCCGCCTGGACGACGAGGACGAGGTGGTGAGCGAACAGCTGGCGGAAATCTATCTCGCACAGAGGCTTCGGGAGCGCGCCGTGGCGATTTATCGCAAATTAAGTTTGCTAAATCCCGAAAAAAGTGTTTACTTTGCCGAGTTGATTCGTAAAATCGAAAACAATAATTAAAAATTTGACGATATGTTATACACGATTTGCATTGTTCTGATCCTCATTGCGAGCGTTCTGGTGATCCTGGCAGTCCTGGTGCAGAACCCCAAGAGCGGCATGGCCGCCAATTTCGGCGCCTCGAATCAGGTGATGGGCGTGCGCGAAACCTCCGATTTCCTGGAGAAATTCACCTGGGCGATGGCCATTGCGATCGTCGTGCTGAGTCTCGTGGCCACGCTGGCGATGGACAAGGGCCTGGTCGCCGAGAGCAACAGCGAAATTTCGAAAGACGCCAAGGCATTGCAGGAGCGCATGATCGAGAGCGAAGCTCCCGCCGCCATGCCGCAGGCCGAGATTCCGGCCGAGCAGCCCGCCGAGTAAGACCTCTCCCTTATCGGGATAGCGTAAAGACCGCCCAAGAGCGGTCTTTTTCATTTTGTCATTCCGAGCCATTGAGGGAGGAGTCGTCTGCTCAAAGATCAGAAAGTTCCCTCGTCGCTTGCGCTCCGTCCACTCCACGTCCCATCTCATTCTCGATCCTCGAGCGAAAGTCGAGAGGTCGCAGTTTTTTCAGCCCCGTCCTTGCGATACCTCGACGATGTTCGCTTAGGTTCGCTTCCGGCCCAAAGCCGGAAGCGGCAGTCCGCAGCCCCCGGATGCGGAGGACTGCACTACGCATTGGCGACGTGCCGTCCCCCGCTGGCTGCGGATTGCTGCCGCCAAAAGCGGCTCGGGCAAGACATTAGCGAAAAAATTCCTTGCGCGAGGCTTGGAATGATGCGAAATATAAGCGTTCGGCTACTCCGCCACCTCCTTTTTCGAGCGCTTGCGGCTGTTGATCGTCAGGTAGCGCTGCAAGGTCTGCTGGAGGCGCACCGGATCGACATCGCGCCGCAGCTCGCCGCCCTGGGCGATCGAGATACCGCCGGTCTCCTCGGAGACGACGACGATGATGGCGTCCGAAATTTCGCTCATGCCGATGGCCGCGCGGTGGCGCGTGCCGTACGACTTGGGCACGTCGCTCTGCGTGACGGGCAGGATGCACTTGGCCGCCACGATGCGGTCGCCCTCGATCAGCGTGGCGCCGTCGTGCAGCGGGGCGTTCTTGAAGAAGATGTTGCGGATAAGCGCCGTGGAGACCTTGGCGTCGATGGCGATGCCTCCCTCGGCGATCAGCGTCAGGTCGCTCTGCTGCCCGATGACGATCAGCGCCCCGGTCTTCGATTCCGACATTTCACGGCAGGCCGTGACGATCGGCACGACGTTGGTCTGCACCCGGTCGTCGCCCGTCGAGAAGATGCGGGTGATGAAATTGAACTGCTTCTGGCGCATGCCGATCACTTGCAGGAACCGCCTGAGTTCGGGCTGGAAGACGATGATGAGCGCAATGGCGCCCACCGAGATCAGCTGCCCGAGGATGGTCGACAGGAGCTCCATGTTGAGCGTCCGCACGACGACCCACAGCAGGTAGATGGCGATGATCCCCGACAGAATGTAGGGGGCATTGGTGCCCTTGGTCATGCGGTAGATCCAGTACATGATGACCGCCACCAGGATAATGTCTATGAAATCGACGAATGTGAACGGAACGAAGCCCATGATTTGAGTGTTGTTGATCCGGCGCGTCACCCGGACAAGCTCCGGAATCCGCAACGGGATTTTATCCGAGCGCAAATGTAGGAAAAAAGCGGTGGATTACCAACTTTCGGGGGCAGGGTCGACGAAATACCTCGGCTTCCGCACAAGAAATCCCTGGCTTCCGCGAGGTCTCTCCCCGGCTTCCACACGAAAAACCACCGGCTTCCGCACGGGAAACCGGTGGCAGGGTAGCTCCCGGGCGGCGGCCCGGGTGGCGGCGAATGCCTATTTTTTGGTGTTCTTCTTGTCGGCGGCGTAGAGCTCGTTGACCTTTTGGAGCACGGCGGGCGTGATGTTGAGCGTCGTATCGGCGTCGATCAGGGCCGTGGCGTTGATGATGAGTTTGTAGCGCTTGTCGGCGTTCAGTTCCTGCACGGCGCGCTGCATGAGGTCCTGGGCGCGGTTGGTGAAGACGTAGTTCTCCTCGTCGAGGGTCTGCGCCTCTTTCTGGGCCGAACTCTGGTAGGCGGCCACGCGCTTCTGAATACTCTCCTGCTGGGCCTGGGCGTCGTTGGTGGTAATCAGCCCTTTCTGGTATTTTTCCTGCAACTGGGCGGCTTCGGCCTGGAGTTTTTGCTCACGCTGCGCCCAGCTTTTCTGTGCCTTTTGGGTCTTCTCCTGGAGCGCGGCGCCCTCGTTCTTGAACAGATCGCACTCCGCCAGCACGGCCTCGACCTGCACGTAGGCGATGTCGCTCGACCCGACCTGGCGGGTAACCTCTTCGGCAGCGGTGGTCGTCTCGGTGGCTTTCGGGCCGCAGGCCGTCAGGGCGAGGGCTGCGGCGAGAGCGGTAAAAAGAATTTTTTTCATCTTCCGTTTATGCGTTTTTAGTTAAAATTTCGGCATTTGAATCACAAAGGTAAAAAAAAATCTTTACTTTTGTCGCACACCTGAAAATTTTAACGCGACCCGCATTCGAACCCCGTTTTTGCGGCGGGACAGCCGTGCGGCCGCAAAAACGATTTCGATTGCATGTACGAATATATCAGCGGCACGGTCGCCGAAGCGGCTCCGACCCATGCCGTCATCGACACCGGCGGGTTAGGCTACTACTTACACATTTCGCTCGAAACCTTTTCGGCCGTCGAGCACGCCGAGCGGGCCAAGCTCTACGTCCACTACATCGTGCGCGAGGATGCGCAGCTGCTCTACGGCTTCGCCACCAAAGTCGAGCGGGAGTTGTTCCGCCTGCTCTTGAGCGTCTCGGGCGTGGGCGGCAATACGGCCCGCATGATCCTCTCGACCTATTCGCCCCGCGAATTGCAGGGGATCATCTCGTCGGGAAACGCCGTGTTGCTGAAGAACGTCAAGGGGCTGGGGCTGAAGACGGCGCAGAAGATCATCGTCGAACTGAGCGGCAAACTGCTTGCACTCGGGGAGGAGGGTGCGGTGACCGCCGCTCCGGCGGACGCGACGGGGTACGACGAAGCCCTCGCGGCGCTTACGATGCTCGGCTTTTCGAAAGTTCCGGCCGAGAAAGCGCTGCGGCAACTGTTGCGCGAAAGCCCCGGTGCAACGGTAGAAGAGATGGTGCGTATGGCTCTGAAAAGACTCTGAAAAGGCCGAATACTATTTTTTATCATAAAAATAACGCGAAATTCCCCCCCCCTTGGTTTGGCAGAGAATTTGCATTACCTTTACGGCGCCAACGTCGGTGCCAGCCAAACTTTTACGCAACCATGGAGGAGATTCCGTTCGGTTTTTTACTTTTACTGCTCGGTTTATTCGCCGGAGCCTTGATCCTCACGATCGCCGCTTTCGTTCTCAGACAGCGGCGGCTTCAGCGGCTCAAGGACCCGCACAGAGACTATTACAGAGAACGGGGATAGCGAGGCTATCCTCTTTTTTTTGCCCCTGCGGTATGCGATCGGGGCGATTTTTTGCGTTCGATGCGTGTAAATCGGATTGTTTTTGTAAATTTGCACGATTATAACCGATGAACAGACTGATCGCCATATGTTCGCTGCTGCCGCTGCTCGCGGGGGCAGGGTGTTCCCAGGAGGATGAAATCCTGCCCCGACAGAAGGAGCAGACGGTTTCGTTCCTCCAATCCTCCCACACGCCGCGTCTGGTACCCGAAGAGGAGGCCGACCCCGAGAGCCAGTCGCCGTACTACACCACGGCGGGCAATACGGTCTACCGCTACATTACGGATGTCTATAACCCCGACCGGGCCGAGTGGCCCGAGGTGACGCGCTCCTCGACGGTGACAATCACGTTCCGCACCTATGTATTTACCTATTCGACGATCGTGACCGAAGGCCAACAGCTCACCATGCCCTATTACACCAACGACCCCGATCTGGAATACGCCCTGTACGAAGCCGGCCTGACGCCCGGCGCATGGCCGTTCGAACCCTATGTGGTGGATATGCGCAGCCCCGGGATAATAAAAGGGCTTCGTCTTGCGTTACTTGGCTGTCGGGAGGGCGACTACGTCGAGGCCTACATGACTTACAACATGGCCTACGGGGACCCGTACATGTATACGGTACCCAAGGAGTCGCCCGTGGCTTATTTTTTTACAGTAGACAAAGTAGAGTAAAATTTGAATCGAAATATGAAATTTTTCAATCGTTTCCTGTACGTTTCGGTCGCGGGCCTCGTGCTGCTCGTATCCTGCGCCAAGGAAGAGACCGAGTCGTACGACCGATACGAGAACATGGCCCTCGAGGCGTGGATGACGCAGAACCGTCCCGAACTGGTGGAGAACCTCCAGTCGTACGGCGACGCCAGCTACTACCTGGAGGTGCTCGATGCGGGCGATCCGAACTACGGTCCGGTAAACGATACGATCTGCTGGGTGAAATTCAATTTCTCGGGCCGCGACCTTTCGGGCAACGTCATCCTTACGCGCCACGCTTCGGACGCGCAGTTGGCCGGAACCTACACCCGATACACCCATTACGTGCCCTACTACCGCTACGTGGGCGAGCAGAACACGGGGCTGATGGAGGGCACGTGGCTGGCCATGCGCAACACGCAGGTGCTGGGCGAGACCTATTACAACAAGAACAAGGAGCGCCTGGGGCTTTCGTCGCGTGAGCTGCTGCTGCGCAAGGGCTCCCGCGTGCGGCTCTACATGCCCTCGCGCGTAGTCGGCGCGGGCGTCGAGGGCGACGGCGGCTACGAGGGGCAGTATACGCTCAGTTCGGGCAAACCTTTTATCGTGACGCTCGAAATCTGCGACACGATCAAGAACCCGCTCGAGCGGGAGGGCAGCGACGTGGACGCTTTCTGCGAGCTGCCGGCCAACGGCGGCTTGCAGATTTTCAGCAAGGACGACGACAAGGACAACCCCGGCGTGCCGCTGCCGACCGATCCCGTGAAGGATGCGAACCACCCCTACAACGAAGATACGCCCCGCTGGTCGAGCGCCTGCGACTCGGTGCCGCAGCTCTATGTCAACTACCGCTACCGCCCCGAGGAGAAACTCACGTTCCCCGAACCCTACGTCTCGGGCCGCGAACCCTACAACAACGCCGGGTCGGTCGACGCGCTGAACCAGCAGATCGCCGATGCGCTCAAAAAGCGTTTCTATACCGATCCCGAAGCCGAGGAGTACCCGGGTGTCAAGGCGCTGGAGGCCGACTCGGTCAAGCTGGAGGGCAAGGCCAAAATCTGGTATATCGGCCGTTTCCTCGACGGTTTCGTCTTTGATACGAACATCGACGAGGTGCGCAAGATCGTCTTCGGCGAGGTCAAGAGCACCGGTTCGGCGCTCGAATACACGCCCGAGGAGGGGGGCATGATCCAGGCGTTCTACTACACCGTGCCCAACCTCAAGTTCGGCCAGTGGGCCGCGCTCATCACCTCCTCGACCCACGCCTACGGCGCTACGGGCAAGAACGGCAGCACCTCGACCACCACCACCGGCAGCAGCGGCTATTCGTCGGGGTACTACGACTACCTCAACTACCTCAACTACGCCAACAGCTACTACGGCAGCAGCTACGGGGGTTATTACGGCGGCTACTACGGTTACGGCGGCTACGGCAACGGCTACTATGATCCCTACTACGGCTACGGGTACAATTACGATTACGGCAATTCGAACACCGGATCGACCGAGACCGTCACCAGCGTGAGCACCGAGATTCCGCCTTTCACGCCGCTTCTGTTCCAGATTTACGTCGAACCGGCCGAATAGCCCGTTCCCGTTCTCTCTTCGCGCCGCTCTTCCTTGTTGGGGAGAGCGGCGTTGTTTTTGCACGGCATCCGTCGTGGGGCAGGGCGGTGCGGGTCCGTATTTCATTTTTATTACACTTTTTTCATCCGGAAATTTGGCGGTTCGGTAAAATTGTATTAATTTAGTTGTGCAAAGAACATCAACTTAAAATCTAACGGATATGATTATCACATTTAACGAGTTGCGCCGTATCAAGGACAAGCTGCCCAGCGGCAGTTCGCAGCGCATTGCAGACGAGTTGGGAATCGACGTGGACACGGTCCGCAACTATTTCGGCGGCAAACACGAAGCCAAGGAGTGCGTGGGCGTCCATTTCGAACCGGGACCGGACGGGGGTGTCGTGACGCTGGACGACACGACGATTCTCGACGTGGCGATGCGCATCCTGAGCGAGCAGTAAATCATAGTCCTACACTTAGAAACCCGCCTGAACGGCGGGTTTTTTCGTTCTCGATCCCCGTGCGCAGTCGAGGGGTCGCCAATCAATCATTGTCATTCCGAGCGGATGCGAGGAATCTTCCGGGCGTAAGACGCCCGTTTTGTGGGCGACAGGCGGTTCGGGCCCTTTCAGGCCGGTTCGGCGCTCCCGGC
>NZ_DBFWLG010000005.1:0-119596 GCF_048465575.1 Alistipes sp. | reverse complement strand
GAGCTGGCGGCCGCCCGGGCATCGGCCGCGGCCGAGATCGCCGCACTGCGCGAGCGCACCGCCGCGGAGCGCGAAGCCGAAAAGGCGCGCCGCGAAAAGGAGGAGGAGACCCTGCGAGCCCAGTTCAAAAACCTGGCCAGCGAGATTCTGGGCGAGCAGTCGCGCACGTTCAAGGAGACCAACCGCGAGGCGCTCGACGTACTTCTGAAACCGTTCCGCGTCAATATTACGGAGTTCCGCGAGCGCGTCGAGCGCATCTACTCCCACGAGAACGAACAGCGGGGCGAGCTGAAAAACGAGCTGAAGAACCTCATGGAGCTCAACCGCCGCATCACCGCCGAGACGACCAACCTGACCAACGCATTGAAAGGCAACTCCAAGGTGCAGGGCGACTGGGGCGAGATGCTGCTCGAAACGATCCTCGACAGTTCGTCCCTTATCAAGGGTATTCACTACGAAACGCAATTCAACCTCAAGGACGCCGAGGGGCGCAACCTGAGGCCCGACGTGGTGTTGCACCTGCCCGACAAAAAGGAGATCGTCATCGACTCGAAAGTCTCGCTCACGGCTTTCGTCGCCTACACGGCGGCCGAAAGCGAGGCCGAGCGGCGGCGGCACCTGGCTGCGCACGTGGCCTCGGTCCGCCAGCACGTCACCGAGCTGGGGCGCAAGGAGTACCAGCGGCTGGTCAATTCGCCCGATTTCGTCATCTTGTTCGTGCCCAACGAGCCGGCGTTTCTGGCGGCCCTGCAAAACGATCAGACGATCTGGTCGGACGCCTACGACAAAAAAGTGGTGATCTCCTCGCCCACGAACCTCTTTGCGCTGCTGAAGCTGGTCGCGGACCTCTGGAAATACAACGACCAGGACAAGAATACGAAAGAGATCGCCGCCTGCGGGCTGAAGCTCTACGAACAACTGGTCGCATTCACCGCCTCGCTCGAGGGCGTCGGCACGGCGCTCGACAAGGCCCGCGACGCCTACGAGGACGCCCACAAGCGGCTCTGCACCGGAAACGACAACATCATCCGCGTGGGCGAACGGTTGCGCCGCACGGCGCGGCTCCAGACCCGGCGCCAACATGCGGCCCGCACGCTGGAGCTGGCGGGCCAAGACGCCGAAGCGGAAGAGGACGCGCCGCCGACGCTTCCCGAGGAGACGGCTTGAATCGTCGTCCCGAGGGTCGCCAACGACTTGAAGCCCTGACATGCGGCCGAAGCGGGTGATACCGGCGCTATCATTTCCAACCGAAACTGTGAAAATTTCGTTTCGAAAGAAAATTCGCACTGAAAAGTTTGGGTTTTGTCGCTAAAATCGTATCTTTGTCCAAACTCAAAACTGCCTCTATGAAACGTATTCTACTCTCCCTGCTCGCGCTCTGGTGCATGCTGCCCGCACTGGCCGACAACCCCCTCGCGGACGAGCGCGCCGTCGTCACGTCCGGCAACGCCCGTTTCACCGTACTGACCCCGCAGCTCGTGCGCATGGAGTGGAGCGCCGACGGCCGCTTCGAGGACCGCGCGACGCTGACATTCGTCAACCGCCGGACCCCCGTTCCCGATTTCAAGGTCCGCGACACGAAAACCCGGCTGACGATCACCACCCCGGCACTGAAACTCACCTACCTCAAGGGCGAACGGTTTTCCGACGCGAACCTGCGGGTCGAGTTTCTCCTCAACGGCCGCAAGGCGGTCTGGACGCCCGGCATGGAGGACCCCGAAAACCTGATGGGCACCTCCCGCACGCTCGACGGCGCCGACGGCGCGCGCCTGAAAGACCCGATGGAGCCGGGCCTCGTCTCGCGCTCGGGATGGGCCGTGGTGGACGACAGCCGGAGGCACCTGCTCGCTGCCGACGATTCGGCGTGGGGCGAGTGGGTCGAAGCGCGACCCGCAGGCGAGCGGCAGGACCTCTACCTCTTCGCCCACGGCCACGACTACAAACAGGCGCTCTCCGACTATGCCCTCGTGGCGGGCCGCGCGCCGATGCCGCCCCGCTATACGCTGGGCTACTGGTGGAGCCGCTACTGGCAATATTCGGACAACGAGTTCCGCGACCTGGTCGCCAAACTCAAGTCGGTGGACATTCCGATCGACGTGCTGATCGTCGACATGGACTGGCACGAGACCTGGGGGCTGCGCAGAAAGGACTCGCCCAAGGACGAATACGACCAGCGCATCGGCTGGACCGGGTATACGTGGCAGAAAGAGCTCTTCCCCTCGCCCGCCAACTTTCTCGAGTGGACCGAGACCGAGCAGCTGAAAGTGGCCCTCAACCTCCACCCCGCATCGGGCATCCAGCCCTACGAGGCGGTCTACGACGATTTCGTCAGCGCCTACGGCTGGCAGGAGAAAGGCAAGAGCGTCCCCTTTGCCATCGACGACCGAAAGTGGGCCGACGCCTATTTCGATACCGTGCTCGGCCCGATGGAGCGCGACGGCGTGGATTTCTGGTGGCTCGACTGGCAGCAGTGGAAAGAGTCGAAATTCACCCCCGGGCTCTCCAACACGTTCTGGCTCAACCACACGTTCTTCCGCCATGCCGAGCGGCAGCACCCGGCGCAGCGGCCTTTCATCTACCACCGCTGGGGAGGCCTGGGTTCGCACCGCTACCCGCTGGCCTTTTCGGGCGACACCTACGCCACGTGGGCCACGCTGGCCTACCTGCCTTATTTCACGGCTACGGCTTCGAATGTCAACTACGGCTACTGGGGCCACGATATCGGCGGACACATGTTCCACCGGGAGCAGCAACACACCGACCCGGAACTCTACACCCGCTGGCTGCAATACGGCGTTTTCACGCCCATCTTCAAGACCCATTCGACCAAGGACCCGCGCATCGAACGCTACCCGTGGCTCTTCCCGGACCACCTCTTCCTCATGCGCGACGCCATCCGGCTGCGTTATACCCTCGCACCCTATATCTATAACGCTGTGCGCGAAAACTACGACACGGGCATCGGCATGTGCCGTCCGATGTACTACGACTGGCCCGAAGAGGAGCAGGCATACAACGCCCCCGAGCAGTTCCTCTTCGGCGACGACCTGCTGGCTACGGCCGTCACGGAGCCTGTGGACCGCACCACGGGGCTGGCGCGACGCACCGTCTGGTTCCCCGAGGGGCAGTGGTACGACTGCGCGACGGGCGCCATGTACACGGGCGACACTGTGCGGACGCTCCGCTACACGCTTGCCGAGAACCCCTATTATGCCCGCGCGGGCGCCATCATCCCGATGAACCCGCCGACCGTCGGAAACCTCCAGCAGCGGTGCGACACGCTGGTGCTGACCTTTATCCCCGGGGCGGACGGCCGCCTGCGCCACTACGAGGACGACGGCACGAGCCGTGCCTACTCCACCGCGTATGCCACCACGCAGGTCACCAAACGACAGGAGGGAAACACCCTCCGGGTCCGGATCGAACCGCGCGAGGGCACTTACGAGGGGGCTTCCGCAAGCCGCTCGTGGGAGCTGCGTTTCCCGGCGACGTTCCCGCCGCAAAAGGTGCTGGTCGACGGCCGCGAATACCCCTATGCCCGCTTCCCGAAAGCCGGCCAGTGGACTTACGACGCCTATACGTTGGCGCCGGTGGTCCATGTGGCAGAGGCTCCGTGCGACCGGGCGCTGGAGGTGGAACTCGTGCTGGACGACCATGCCGTGGCGCACCAGAGCGACCTCTACGGCAAGAGCGGCGTATTCAAGCGCTGCATGGACCTCACGGTGGAGTTCAAAACCGAGCAGGGACGCTTCGGCGAGACCTATCTGATGCTGCCCAAGGAGTACCTCAGCGTTTCGCAGTGCCCCAATTTCATCCTCGAAGCACCGCAGCGCATCCGCGAATTTCTCGCAGCCTACGACCGCAACCGGGCCGCGCTGTTCGAAAAGACCGATGCGATGACTATCATCGGGCCGGAGTTCAAGGAGCGGCTCCGGGCGCAGATCGGCGGATTGGAATAGACGCAAGAAAAGCCCGCGACCCGAAAGGCCGCGGGCTTCTTCGTCTACCGCCTCCAACTGTTGCGCAGGCGGCTGGAGATACCCGGCGTGGCCTCATTTTCCAGCGCCGCCAGCAGGTCGTCCCACGCGTCCCGCACCCAGGGGATCCGGTCGCGGCAGCGGCCGAGCACCTCGACCGCACCGATGCGCACGGCCACTTTCGCCTCCGGGTCGAGGGCCCATTCGGCGGCGGCCTCGGCGATCCGGTCGAGCACGTCCCGCGGGGGTAGATAGCTCCCGAGCAGGTGCGCCATGATCTTCGAGAAATGGCGTCGGGCGCTGGGATCGGTACAGGCCGGAAAATCGGTTGCACAAAAGCGTTCGGCGTAAGGACGGAGCAGCTCAGGGGTTTCGAAATAGAGCGTATCCGCGACCCAAGCGCTTCGGAAAAGGAGCTTGTGACGCCGGTCGGACGGCAGGTGCGCGTGTGCACCCGTGGCAAGGGCGTAAAGGGTTCCGAAAGCCGCTTCAAGGCGCACCAGCCGGGCTACGCGCGAGACGAAATCGCGCGAAAACCGTCCGAGCAGCAGGGCGGTGAGTTCTTCTTCGGTCATGGGTGTGCGGATGGCGGATGCGAACAGCGGGCGAAACGGCCTACTACGGCGACAATTCCTAAAACAACTTTTTCTTCGAGGTCGTCACCACAAAATCTTTCAGGTAGAATGGCTCGAAATAGGCGATGTCCTCCGTGCGGCCGGCATCGAAAGCCTCCTGGGCCAGCCGGGCCAGTCCGCGGGCCGAGGGAGCGACCTCGACCTGCACCGCGTCGGGCAGCAGTTCGGCGCACTTGCGGGCGCCGCTGCCGAAGACCACGAACGGACGCCCGGTGTGGCGGAACGCCGCGAAGCTGTTTTGGTCGACGACCTCCGCCGTGACGGGGCTCTGCGGCACGCCTGCGGCATCGAAGACCTGGGCGTAGACCTCCATGCGGCGGGCGTCGACCATCGGGCAGAGCCACGCCCGCTCCCAATCGTCCACGTCGAGAATCCCGGCCTCGTAATCTTCGCACGCCACCTCGGTGAGGGCATCGAGCGACCCCACGGCCAGAAGCGGCTTGCCGATCCCGTAGCACAGCCCCTTGGCGAACGAGACGCCGATCCTCAGCCCCGTGTACGACCCGGGGCCCTTGCCCACGGCCACAGCGTCCAGTTCGTCGGGCGCAATGTCCATCTCGCGCAACAGTTCGTCGACGAACACGCCGACCTTGCGGGCGTGGTCGCGCCCTTCGTCGCTCTCGCGCAGGGAGATCAGTTCCCCGTCGCGGGCGATACCTACGGAACAGATGTCCGTGCCGGTTTCGATACAGAGTATCAGGCTCATAGTTATCTTTTTTGTTCAGATCACACCGAAATGTTCCATCGCTTTTTTCAGACCGTCATCGTCCACCGACGCGGTGACGTAGTCGGCCGCAGCGAGCGCTTCGGCGCAGGCATTGCCCATCGCCACGCCCACTCCCGCAGCGTGCAGCATCGCCGCGTCGTTGCCGCCGTCGCCGAAAGCCATCGTTTCGTCCACGCCGAAATCGAAGCGGGCGGCGAATTCCGCCATGCCCGTCGCCTTGTCCACGCCCCGCACGTTGATGTCGGCAAAGACCGGACACCAGCGGGCGGCCACCAGTTCGGGCAGTTCGGGCATGACCCGGCGCTCGGTTTCGGGATCGAAGAAGAAGCACATCTGGCAGCACGTGCAGCTCTCGTACAGCTTACGGAGGTCCGCTTCGACCGGAACCGGATGGGCCACCATGCGGGCCCACTCCTCGGCCGCGGGCGAAAGGCGGTTGACGAAGAGCCCTTCGTCGAGCTCGAACGCCAGCGAGAAACCGTATTCGTCCGACAACCGCATGGCCCGTTCGAAGGCGGCGCGCGGAATCGGATGACGCGCCACGACCTCGCCGCCGCGCAGCACGCACTCCGAGCCGTTCAGGGCGACGATGCCGTCGTAGGGTATTCCTTCGAGAATCTCCAGGTCGGCGGCGGCGCGTCCGGTGGCGATGAAGAGCCGTACACCCCGCTCATGCGCCCTGAGAAGCGCCTCGCGCGCCGAAGCGGGCACACGATGCGTGCGGAAACTCACCAGCGTGCCGTCCACGTCGAGAAAAAGGGCTTTTATTGTGTTGTTTTCCATAGTGTATCTGTCACAAATTGGTCGTCAGGACGGATGAAATCCGGTGCTTCGCAAAGTCGGCGAGGCAGGAGCATACCTGCGTATGCGACTGTCGAAGCCGGCGAGGGAAGTGCCGGAGTTCGCCGTCATCACGACCAGTCACCGGTGGTTCTTCATCGCCTTGTCCATCTCCCGGCGCGCGTCGTTCTCCTTGAGGTACTCGCGCTTGTCGTAGGACTTGCGGCCGCGAGCCAGACCGACAACGACCTTGGCTAGACCGCGCTCGTTGAGGAAGAGCCTGAGCCCCACGATCGTCAGGCCGCGGTCCTGCCCCTCGCGCCGCAGCTTCTCCAGTTCGCGGCGGGTGAGCAGCAGCTTGCGGTCGCGCCGCGGGGTGTGGTTGTTGCACGTGCCCCAGGCGTACTCGGCGATGTTGACGCCGCGAATCCACAACTCTCCCTGCTCGAAATAGCAGTAGGAGTCGGTCATCGACACCTTGCCGGCCCGGATCGACTTGATCTCCGTTCCGGCGAGCACGATGCCCGCAACCCACTCTTCGAGAATCTCATAGTCGAAAGTGGCGCGCTTGTTCCGGATATTTATCTTCTTTTGTTCCATCGTCTGTTCAAAAACGGCATAAATATTGCGAATTTCTTTCGCAGGGGTGGGAATCGGTCAAGGTAACCAATTCTTTTATCTTTGATATGTTTTACACATCTTTCTGTTTATTTTCTGTTTGCACACGGTATGCGCAGTGATGCGTGTACGACACGAGACCCACCCCTTTTTTCACTACAAGATCAACCGTTGCAATTTATGGGCTAAAGCCACCCTGGCCTTGTTGAGCGCCGAAAGCCGCTGCATGACTTCGCACTCCTCCTCCTCGGTGCGCTCGTCCGTGAGTTTGGCCTGCCACTCGCGGATAAAGCGCTCGATGACCTTGGATTTGTAGAGCGTCACGGCCTTGGGAACTCCCACGGCCAGTATCTCCTCGTCGGTCTCGACGTGCATGTCCTTGCGCCGCCACAGCTCGCTGGCCACGTACATGTCGTCTCCGGTCAGTATGTCCACCGAGACGTTGCACACCTCGGGGTCGGGGTGGTTGATGAAATGGTACGGCGGAATCTCCACGCCCCGTCCCGCGATGCGCCACTGTTCGCGGTAGGTGGCGAGCAGCTGGTTGTAGAGCGGGTTGAGGAACGTGAGGTTATCCTCGTCCAGTTCGGCGAAGATTACCTCCGCGACGTTGCACGGGACCATCGTCCGGCCCTCCTTGAAATCGAACGAGCAGTGGCCGTATTTCAGCAGGTACTTGACCAGTTCCCGCTCGAGGGCCTCGGTGCTGCTGCCGGCCTCGACCCGCTGGACGAACTCCGTCTCGGGCCGCGCCTCCTCGCGCCGCAGGGCCGTCTGGCGCCGCACGAAATCGTCCGCCTCGCGGTCGCCCGTCGAGGCCATGCGCTTGCGGGCGACCTCCGAAATAAGGATCTGCTCGTCGATGTCCATGATCCGCGCGCACTCCTTGATATAGACCGAACGCTGGATCGGATCGGGAATCTGCGCCACGGACTGCACCATGTCGCCGATCAGGGCCGCTTTCCGGATCGGGTCGCCCTTGGCGTCTTCGAGCAGCAGCCGCGCCTTGAAAGCCAGGAAATCCTGCTCGTTCCGGCGGATATACTCCTGCAACTCATCGGCCGTGTGGCTGCGGGCGAACGAATCGGGGTCCTCGGGTTCGGGGAGCAGCACCACGCGCACGTTCATCCCCTCCTTGAGGATCATGTCGATCCCGCGCAGCGACGCGTGGATACCCGCCGAGTCGCCGTCGTAGATCACCGTGATGTTCTTCGTGAAGCGGTTCAGCAGGCGGATCTGCTCGGTGGTGAGCGACGTGCCGGACGACGAGACGACATTCTCGACCCCGGCCTGGTGCATCGAGATCACGTCGGTATAGCCCTCGACCAGAATGGCATAATCGAGCTGCTGGATGGCTTTCTTGGCGAAATAGAGGCCGTACAACTCGCGCTTCTTGCTGTAAATCTCGCTTTCGGGCGAGTTCTGGTACTTGGCCACCTGCTTGTCGGTGCGCAACGTACGGCCGCCGAATGCCACGATGCGGCCCGAGATGTTGTGGACTGGGAAGATCACCCGGTCGCGGAAACGGTCGAAGAGCGAGCCGTCGCGGTCGCTCTTGAGCGAGAGACCCGTCGAGACGAGGAACTCCTCCTTGTACCCGGCCGCAAGCGCGTCCTGCGACATGCGGTCCCCCTTGGCCGGGCAGAAACCCAGTCCGAATTTCTTGATCGTGGCGTCGGTCATGCCGCGCTTCTGGCGAAAATAGGTCAGCCCCACGCTCTGCCCCTCGGTCCGGTTGAGGAGGTAGTCGGCGAAATAGTCCGCCGCCCAGCCGTTCAGGGCGAACATCGACTCGCGGTCGTCGTTGCGGCGCACCTCCTCCTCGGTCATCTCCTTTTCGCGGACCTCGATGCCGTAGCGCTTGGCCACCATCTTCAGCGCCTCGGGGTAGGTGACGCTCTCGTGCTCCATGAGGAACGTCACGGCATTGCCGCCCTTGCCGCAGCCGAAACACTTGTAGACCCCTTTCGAGGGGGAGACCACGAACGACGGGGTCTTTTCGTTGTGGAACGGACAGCAGGCCTGGTAATTGACGCCCTTGCGCCGGAGCGTGACGTATTCACCGACAATATCCACGATATTGGCGGCGGCGTAAATGCGGTCTACTGTTTCCCGGTCGATCATATGTGCAAAGGTACGAAGAATTCACAATACGGAATTCACAATCCAAAAATTTTTCCCTGCACGATTGCACGAGCACACGATCGAGGGCCTGTCGGGCGTTTGAAGAGCGGTATGCCGTCCATTTGAACAACCGGTCGGTATCCACAGATTTGAATTGAGAATGCTGAATTTTGATTACCTTTGTACTATGGATTTCAAACTCGTATCGGAATACGCCCCGATGGGCGACCAGCCGGAAGCGATCGCGCAGTTAGTCGGCTCGATCCGCCACGGCTCGAAGCACAACACCCTGCTCGGCGTGACGGGTTCTGGCAAGACGTTCACCGTGGCCAACGTCATCGCCGAGCTGAACCGTCCGACGCTGGTGCTGAGCCATAACAAGACCCTCGCGGCGCAGTTGTACGGCGAGTTCCGCAATTTCTTTCCGGAGAATGCCGTGCAGTATTTCGTTTCGTACTACGACTACTACCAGCCGGAGGCCTACCTGCCGTCGTCGGACACGTTCATCGAAAAGGACCTCTCGATCAACGCCGAGATCGAGAAGATGCGGCTGAGCACCGTGGCCACGCTGCTCTCGGGCCGCCGCGATGTGATCGTCGTATCGAGCGTTTCGTGTCTCTACGGCGCGGGCAACCCGGCGGATTTCCATGCCACGGCCATCCATGTGAAAGTCGGGCAGATCATCAGCTACAAGCACTTTCTCTACAAGCTGGTCGAGGGGCTCTACACCCGCACGGAGCGGGACCTCGAACCGGCGACGTTCCGCGTGAACGGCGATACGGTGGACATCATGGCCGCATTCGGCGAGTTCGGCAACCAGTGCTTCCGCGTGATGTTCTACGACAACGAGGTCGAGGCCATTCAGACCATCGACCCTGTGACGGGGCAGCGCATCCACACGCTCGACGAGCTGACGCTCTACCCCACCAGTCTCTTTGTCACCACCCGCGAACGCATCCACGCCGCCGTGCAGCAGATCTACCTCGATCTGGGCAAGCAGGTCGAGTTCTTCGAGCGCGCAGGCCGCCCGATGGAGGCGCAGCGGATCAAGCAGCGCGTGGAGTACGACCTCGAGATGATCAAGGAACTGGGCTACTGCCCCGGCATTGAAAACTATTCGCGCTATTTCGACGGCCGCGCGGCCGGCACGCGGCCGTTCTGCCTGATCGACTATTTCCCCAAGGATTACCTGATGGTCGTGGACGAGAGCCACGTCACCCTGCCGCAGGTCCACGCCATGTTCGGCGGCGACCGTGCGCGCAAGGAGAACCTGGTGGAGTACGGATTCCGGCTCCCCGCGGCCCGCGACAACCGGCCGGTCACGTTTTCGGAATTCGAACAGTTGCAGGGCACCTCGATCTATGTGAGCGCCACGCCCGCGGACTGGGAGCTGATGAAGAGCGAGGGGATCGTCGCCGAGCAGCTCATCCGCCCCACGGGGCTGGTGGACCCGCCGCTGGAGGTGCGCGTGACGCTCAACCAGATCGACGACCTGATCGAGGAGATCGACCGGCGCGTGAGGCAGGACGACAAGGTGCTCGTGACGACGATCACCAAGCGCATGGCCGAGGAACTTTCGAAATATTTCGACCGCGTGGGCGTGCGCAACCGCTACATCCACTCCGACGTGGACACGCTCGAACGCATCCAGATTCTCGAAGACCTGCGCAACGGACTTTTCGACGTGCTGGTGGGCGTGAACCTGCTGCGCGAAGGGCTGGATCTCCCGGAGGTGGCGCTGGTGGCCATCCTCGACGCGGACAAGGAGGGATTCCTGCGCAACGTTCGGTCCCTCACGCAGATTGCGGGCCGCGCCGCTCGCCATTCTCAGGGCAACGTCATCCTCTATGCCGACACCTGCACCGACTCGATGCGCTACGCCATCGAGCAGAGCAACCGCCGCCGCGAGATTCAGGTCCGCTACAACATGGAGCACGCGATGCTGCCCCGCCGGGCCCAGAAGAGCGGCACGGGCCCGAGCGCCCTGCTGGGCGGCCATGCCGACATGCCCGACACGACCGTCTACCCGATTCTGGAGGACCACTATGCCGTGGCGGCGGATGTGGGAAAAGGCTATTCGGCTGCCGACAGCCGCCTGGGCGAGAACCTCGACGCACTGATCGACAAGGCGCGCGAGGAGATGGAGCGGGCCGCCAAGTCGCTCGATTTCCTCGCCGCGGCACGGTTCCGCGACCGGATGTACGAGTTGCAGAAGCTCCGGGACGAGAACAACCGATAATCCCGAGGCGGCACCGGCCGCCGCGGTTAAAACCCCATGCAATGAAACGCTGCAAGATCACCATCCTCAAAACCACGCTCGATGAAGAGCTGGCCCGGGAGTACGGCGCTCCCGGACTGGGCCCATGCCCGATGATGCGCCGGGGACAGGTCTTCTACGCCGACTACGCCAAGCCCGAGGGCTTCTGCGACGAGGCGTGGAAAGCCGTCTACCAATATGTCTTCGCGCTTGCGCACGGCGCCGGAAAGTTCTATTTCGGCGACTGGATCGACCGCGAGGGCGTGGCAGTCTGCTCGTGCAACGACGGCCTGCGGCCCGTCATCATGAAGATCGAGCGCACCGACGAGGAGGCCGAGATCGACTACGAGCCGGTGCGATAAACCCTTGTCATCGGCTGCACCTGCGCGGCATCGGTCGGTTCGTACGCGATCACTCCCGCGCGGCGTGGCGGAACGAAAAATACTTGGCTGCGAAATAGCTGTAAACGGTCGTAAGGAGCGTCGTAAGCACGTTGGACGGCGTGGGCCAGATACCGCACACCTCGACAAAGAATTTCATCCCCGCATAGGTCAGGAGGACCGACCCCGCGATCGAGAGCGCATAGCGGACCAGTTGCGTGCGCGTGCGGACGGGCGAACGGAGGAACGTCACGTTGCGGTTGAGCCAGAAGCCCGTGAAGAAGATCACCGGAAAGACGACGATCAGCGCAGCGATGTGGGGCGACAGCACCACGATGCCCAGATCGAAATAGCGGTGGCAGATAATGAAATTATAGATCAGAAAGTAGAGCAGCGGATTGAGCACCAGGTAGTTCAGTCCGCCGCAAACTGCATAGCGGAACGTCTGGCGTGGCAGGATGGCAGCGACGGGCGGGATATAGAACCAGTCGATCGCACGGATTATCCACTCCGAAAAACGCATCAGCGGGCGCGATAGGTCCACAGATCGGGGAACGTGTCGCGGTATCGTCGGATGAACTCCGCACAGGCCGCCGCGTCGGCGGCTTCGAAAGCCGAGACCATGAATTTACTGCCGAAACGATAGATGCCGTAATCCGTGTCGGATACCCTTTTCGCAGCCTGCGAAACGGCCCGTGCGGCGTTTTCCGGGGTGCTGAAAACTCCCAGCACGACGTAATACCGGCCGGAGGTCAACGCGGCGGGCGCCTCCGAGGGAGCGGACGGGCCGGCGGTTCGGACCGAAGCGGCGCCACCGGATGCGGTTGCAGCCGCCGTTCCGGACCCGGTTGCCGCGGATTGCTCTCCCGAAACATTCGAAACGGATTGCGTCCCGGAAACGGTCGCGGCGGATTGTGTCTCTGCCAGGGTCGTGGAGGATTGAGCGTCCGCAACGTTCGCGGGGGATTCGGCACCGCTCGGAAGGGCTGCGGAATTTTCGTTCCCTGCAACTGCCGGGTCTTTCATCCCTGCTGCGGTCGCACCCGCTCCGACACCCTCCGGCACGACGGGTTCCGCCACGGCAAGGGCATCGGGCAGCTCTTCGGAGCCGTTCTCCGCGAGTAACTCGGTCCCGGACAAGAGCTCCTCGTCGGGATAGAGCATCAGAAATTCGCGTCCACCGAAGAAGAGGGCGATCACGATGGCGGCACTTCCCACCCACATGGCCCAGTCGAAACGGCGCGCACTGCGGATGCGCACGGGCTGGCGGCCTGCGGGGTTCAGCCTGGCTTCGAAAGCCGGATCGGGCGTGAAATGTTTGAACCGGAGCACCCCGATCCCCTCGATAGTCAGCACCTGGTCGGCATACGTGCGCTCCAGCCAGCGCTCGTAGATGGCGCGGGCCTCCTCCGTGCCGCAACGGGCGGCCGAGGCGATCGCCAGCGGAAGCGCCACGCCCAGCTCCTGCGAGCTGAACGTCACCTCGCGGCCGGGCGGCACGACCTTGCGACGGGAAAGCCGCTGCGCCGGACGCCGCACCGTGCCGAGCGTTCCCACCCCGGGCAGGCACACCTCGCTGCCGCCGGCGAGCAGGTTGCCCACCAGGCGGTTCACCTCGTCGACCATCGGATAGCTGCTCATCGTTTTTTCTTTTCGGGTTGCGTGGCCGCGGGCCTGCGAACCGGAGCCGGAACGATCTCCGGCTGCGTCATGCCCCGCCAGATCATCCAGATACCCTGCACGATGAACGGAATGCTCAGCCACTGGCCCATATCAAGCGCCCAACCCTGCTCGAACGCTACCTGCTCGGTCTTGATGAACTCGATGAAGAAGCGCGTGAGGAACACGCCGATCAGCCCGATGCCGAAGAGGATGCCCGGGCGGCGGCGCGCCAGGTCCCGGCGGTAATAGAGCCAGCAGAGGATGCCGAACGTCAGGAGGTAACAGAGCGCCTCGTAAATCTGCGTCGGATGCACGGCGGCCGGTGCGAACTCTTTGAGCCACTTTTGCGAGCGGATGAACTCGAAGCCCCACGGCAGGGTCGTCGCGGTGCCGAAAATTTCCGAATTGAAGAGGTTGCCCAGCCGCACGATGGCCCCGCCGATCCCCACGGGAATCATGATGCGGTCCAGCGACCAGATATAGGGCAGTTTGTTCTTGCGCGAGAAGAGCCACAGACCGATCAACAGGCCGATGGCAGCGCCGTGGCTGGCCATGCCGCCGTCGCGGAACCCCGTGATGATGGTCCACGGCTGGCGCAGGTAGTCCATCGTGTCGTAGAAAAGGCAATGCCCCAGCCGCGCGCCGAGGATCGTGGCCAGCGTGCCGTAGAGGAATATCGATTCCGAGACTTTCGGCGGCAGGCCCTCGCGTTTGCAAAAATTATCGAAGAACTTGGCGCCGATCAGAATCGCCAGCGCCCACATAAGTCCGTAATAGCGGATGTCGAGCCCTCCGATGCGGAAAAGGACCGGATTGAAATCCCAGACGATGCTCAGCGGTAGAATCATAACGAATGCGGGATAAGTAGTTATTTGATCTCCTGGAGGCTCACCTTTTTGAGCGTGAACGAGAACGTGCTGCCCACGCCGGGTTCGCTGCGCACGGAGATGCGTTCTCCGTGGGCCTCGACGATGTGTTTGACGATGGCCAGCCCGAGCCCCGTGCCGCCCTGCTCGCGCGAGCGGCCCTTGTCGGTGCGGTAGAAGCGTTCGAAGACGCGCGGCAGGTCCTCCTTGGCGATGCCCTGGCCGTTGTCCTCGACCTCGACCAGAATCTTGTCCAGCATGTCGCGGAAGCGGATGCGCGTCTGTCCGCCCTCCTTGCCGTAGCGGATCGAATTGATAATCAGGTTGACGAAGACCTGGCCGATGTAGTGTTTGTCGGCCAGCACCCAGAAAGGCGACGGCAGGTTCTCGGCCCCCTTGACCGTGATTTTGATCCCCTTTTTGTCGGCCTCCATCTCGGCCTGCTCGGCGATCTCGCGGGCCAGCGCCACGATGTCGAATTTCTCCAGTTCGAGCCGGTTCATGTTGCTTTCGAGCTTGGAGATGGTGTCCAGGTCGTTGACGATGTTGATCAGGCGGTCGATGCTCTTCTCGGCCCGTTCGAGGTACTTGCGGTTGATCAGTTCGTCCTCCAGCCCGCCGTCGAGCAGCGTCGAAATGTAGCCCTGGATGTTGAAGATCGGCGTTTTCAGTTCGTGCGCCACATTGCCCAGGTACTGCTTGCGGAAACGCTCGGTCTCCTTGAGGCGGGCGATCTCGCGGTCGTTGGTGTCGGCCCAGGCCGTGAGCTCCTCGCCGATGTTCTCCACGCGTTTGTCCTTGAGCTCGGAGAAAATCTCCTGGGTGTGGACGTCGCGCGAAAGGACGATGGAGTAGATGGGCTTGAGCTTGTAAGCCACATACTTGCGAATGATGAACAGCGAGACCAGCGCCACGACCACGAAGACTCCGGCCGCCACCGAGAGCGTCGTCCACCACACCGCATCGAGCAGCGTCATCGTCACGGCGACAATCGCCGTCGCCAGCAGGGCTATCCACAGCGAGGCCCCCTCTTTCGTCTTTACTGCCATGGTTACCGGGTGTATTGTTGCATCAGCCGGGCGATGTACTTGCCCACGATGTCGAATTCGAGGTTGACGACCGAGCCCGGCTCGATGCGGCAAAAGTTGGTGTGCTCGTAGGTGTAGGGAATGATGGCCACGCGGAACGACGCCGGTTTCGAGTCGCAGACCGTAAGGCTCACGCCGTTGACCGCCACCGAACCTTTCTCGACCGTACACAGCCCGCCGCCCTGCGGTTGGTATTCGAACGTAAAATACCAGCTGCCATCGGCATCCTCCCTTGCGGTGCAGACCGCCGTCTGGTCGACGTGTCCCTGCACGATGTGGCCGTCGAGCAGTGCATCGGGTTTCATCGACCGTTCGAGGTTGACCAGATCGCCCACGCGCAGTGCGCCCAGGTTGCTCCGCTCGAGCGTCTCTTTCATCGCCGTTACGGTGTAGGTGTCGCCCGCGATGTCCACAACTGTCAAACAAACGCCGTTATGTGCTATGCTCTGGTCGATTTTCAACTCCCGCGCAAAGTCCGCGCGCAGCGTAAAATCCTTGTTTTGGCGGTCCGCACGGATCGCCACGACCTCGGCCGTGCATTCCACAATGCCTGAAAACATACGTTCAATTGTTAATTATCAACTTTCCCCTGACTTTGTACAACGACACTATATCGTTGGCGTTCAGAAGAATATCGTCGTAATTCTCCCGATCGCCGGCCACCAGGCGCAGCGTTTGCTCCCCCTCGGCGACACGTACTATGCGCAAAGTTACAATTTTTCGGCTGACAATCACATATTCTTCGCCGGGAATAATCGCCTCCCGGTCCACCTTTTTCAAAATCACGATCGTGCCCGAAGGGACCATCTCCCCCATCGCGCGTCCCGTATAGGTCATCGCCAGGTCGCAGTCGCCCAGCTGGGGAATAATCAGCGAACTTTGCGACTCGAGGTGCTCCATGAGGCCGATCCCCTGTTCGACATCGATGTTATAAAAAGGGATCTGCGCTCCCCGCAGGTCTTCGTCGGCGAACATTTGGCCCTCGCCCGTCAAGAGCCACAGTTTGTCGATCTGCGGAAACCGGGTGACGATGCGGTCGGCCACATCGAGCGAAATGCCGTTGTTTCCGCGTTTTATCTGATAGAGGTTCTCGCCCCGCGCAAGGCCGATATAGCGGGCAAAATAGTTGGTAGACATGTTCGCCCACTTGATCACCGCCTCGATTCTTTGCCAATTATTCTGCTTTTCTTGCATTTTTGTTGCTTCGTTTAAAAAAAATTTGCATCTTTGCACACCCGGACCCGTAGTTCAATGGATAGAATATAAGATTCCGGTTCTTACGATATGGGTTCGATTCCCGTCGGGTCTACCAGAACACAAGTGCAGCGCAGTCTGCGCTTGTGTTTTTTCATAGGTACGGCTGCACAACTTTTTATTCAACAAAAATAATAACAAATTTCTTTCCAACAACAAAAAATATCACATTTAAGCCTTTTAATAGCATTTTCGGTTCCAAAACAAAAACAGTCCGCACCCAAGGTGCGGACTTATTCTTGGCAGACTGCAAGGATTAAAACAGTGAATATCAGAAATTAAGACGTACGCCAAGACGCAATGTGAACGTCAGCGGCGACTCGGTGCGCGCCGTACGCGCCCGGGTTTCGTTCAGATAGTACGATCCTTCGGGTTCGAAATAGAGCCCGACAAGGCCCCCCAAACGGTATTGTGCGCCCGCAGCAGCCGCTACCGACCACTCGACGCCCGACTCGTCCAACTTGTCGGAGCCCAGCCGTGCGGAGACGCATTTTTCGACCATGCCGCCCGCACCTATATATAACGAGAAGCGTCCGCGTTCGAAAAACTGCCAGTTCAGCCGCAGGGGAATGCCCATCATGTGCAGCCGCTGGCTCAGTTCGTCGGCCCCCGGCCGGAGCGTCACGTCGGAGCGCAACAAGGTGTAGACCACACCGCTTTCGAGCGAAAGACCGTGTGCGAAATGCCGACGAACCGTAAGGCCGAAACTGAGCGGCTGGTGGTGGCGGAACGAGGCTTCGCGGTAGTCGTAACGGGGCACGAGCAGGGCGCCGCCCGCGTCGTTCGAGGGAACCATCATCGAGTAGGCACGGGTCTGACCGCCCATTCCGGTGACGTTCCCCGCAACGCCGCCCCCGGCGAACAACCCCAGCGAAGCCCGCTTGCGGAGCGGCGCCCGGGCCACGAACGGTTCGCCCGCGAATGATGCACGCGAGGAGCGGGCTGCTGCCGCCGATTGCCGCTCAGCCCGTTCATCGGCTGCGGCGCGGGAATCCCGCGCCTCGCCGTCCTGCGATTCCGGATCGGTGACAGCCTCGGGATCGGCTTCCCGCTCGGCAGTCGGGTCGGGAACCGGACCGCTCAGAGCAAACGCAGCGACCGCTTGCGATGAACGCCCGGTCCGGTTCGCGGCCAACAGTCCCGCAGCATGCCGAGTTGCGGGAGCGTCGACGGTTTTGGCTGTGGAACCGCCAGCCCCGTCGTCCGATGCCCGGCCGGCAGATACTCCCCCGGCTTCCGGGTTTGTTGCAGCGCTCCCCGTGACGACCGATTCGGCGAGGAGCTCCCCAGCCCGTTCAATCGACTCCCTGTCCGGGAGCCACAGCAACCCGCCCGTAAAGGCCAGAACCAGCACAGCGGCCGCAGCCGCGAGCCGCAGCCCGTAGCGGCGCAGCGGAATTGCTCGGGGCGGCGGAGCGGCGCGCAATGCGCGTTCGAGCCGCTCCCAACCGCCCTCCGGAGGCGTAAGCTCGGCATCCCGAAGCGCGCTGCGCAGTTGTTGCGTCCAGTCTCTATCTTGTTTCATAATCGATGTGCATCCAAATAAGCCTTTATCTTGCGTGCAAGCATCGCCCGTGCGCGGAACAGTTGCGACGAGGAGCTTTTCTCGTTGATCCCCAGCATCTCGGCGATCTCCCGGTGGGAATACCCCTCGATGCAGTAGAGGTTGAAAACCGCGCGGTAGCCGTCGGGCAGCTCGCCCACCATGCCGAGGAGCTCCGCCTGCGGAATGCGGGCCACCTCCTCCGAGGCGGGTTCCACCGCCTCGGGGAGCTTCCGCTCCTCGTCCAGCGGCACGCATCCCAGGCGGTTGCGGTTCCGCAGCCATTCGAGCGCCACGTTGACGGTGATGCGCTCCATCCAGGCCCTCAGCGAACCGGGTCCGCGGTAGGAGAAGCGGCCGACGGCGCCGTAAATCTTGAGGAACGCGTCGTGCATCAGGTCCTCGGCCGTGGCGCGGTCGCCCGCATAGCGGAGCGCCACGGCCAGCAGACGGCCGGCGTATCGGTCGTACAGCTCGCGGCGGGCCGTATCATCCCCCTTGCTGCACCCCTCGGCCAGTATCTGCTCCTCCATTCCCATCTTTGAGTTCAGTTATATAAATGACGCCGACACGAAAAGACTGCATCTTTTGCGAATTTTTTTTCACCTCGACGCAGTAAAACGGCAATACGAACGTTTATTGGGGTGAAAGATAACACAAAATTCGTTTAAAAATGAAAAAATTCGGTTTATTCCTCCTCGCGGCCGCGGCTGCAATTACCCTTTCGTCGTGCAACGACGACGACAACGGCGACTACGCAAGCGCCATCACGCTGGGTTCGGTGCATGTCATGGGCGTCGCGTCGGACTACTATTTCACGCTCGACAACGGCCAGCGCGCCTACCCCTCGGACAAGACGCGCATCGGCGCTTTCACCCCCAACAACGGGGATCGCGTTGTCTTTACCTACAACAAGCTCGACACGCCGGCCGACGGCTTCGACCTGAACATCGCCCTCTACGCAATCGCCACCGTCCGCATGGGCGAAACCGCCACGGTCACGACCCATGACCAGCTCGATGCCCTGGGAGATGCCAAGGCCACTCCGTATCAGTGGTGCCCCACTACGCGCTACAATTTCAACCTGAGCCTGCTCTTCAACGCCTCCGACGCCAAGAAGCATACTTTCACGCTCGTGCGCAACAACACTCCCGGCGTATCGTACGAAATGACGGAATCGGGTTATTACAACCTCGAACTGCGTCACGATACGGGCGACGATACCCAGGGCACGACCGTCAGCGAGTGGATGACTTTCAACCTCACGGAGTTCACGGCCGAGTTGCAGGACATGAAAGGCATTATCGTGAAATTCGAAACCATGAACGACGGCACGCGCTATTTCAAATTCGATCTGGGCAAGTAAAACCCGATCCGAACGCTCTTTCCGGTCCGCACCCCCTGCGGACCGGATTTTTTTGTGCCCGCAGGGGCTTATCCGGCACCCAAAAATTTGGCGATCCACCCGGCATTTCCTATCTTTGCCCTATGTCTGTCATCCGCAACACCGAGAGCGATCTCGAATTCGAAAACAAAATCCGCCCGCAGGAGTTGGCCAATTTCTCGGGGCAGGAGAAGATCGTCGAGAACCTCCGCATCTTCATCCAGGCGGCGCTCATGCGCGGCGACTCGCTCGACCACGTGCTGCTGCACGGCCCTCCGGGACTGGGCAAGACCACGCTGGCCAACATCGTGGCCAACGAAATGGGGGCCCAGTTGCGCGTCACGTCGGGCCCCGTGCTCGACAAGCCGGGCGACCTGGCGGGTCTTTTGACCAACCTCAACCCGGGCGATGTGCTCTTCATCGACGAGATACACCGTCTCAGCCCCATCGTCGAGGAGTACCTCTACTCCGCCATGGAGGACTACAAGATCGACATCGTGCTCGACAAAGGCCCCTCGGCCCGCTCGATCCAGATCGAACTGGCCCCTTTCACGCTGGTCGGGGCCACCACGCGCAGCGGTCTCCTGACCTCGCCGCTCAGGGCGCGCTTCGGCATCACGTGCCACCTCGAATATTACGACACCCCCGTGCTGGCGGGTATCGTCCGCCGTTCGGCCCGCATCCTGGACGTATCGATCGACGACGACGCGGCCCACGAGGTGGCGCTGCGCTCGCGCGGCACGCCCCGCATCGCCAACGCCCTGCTGCGCCGCGTGCGCGATTTCGCGCAGGTCAAGGGCGAGGGGCACATCGATCTGGAAATTACGCGCATCGCCCTCTCAGCTCTCAATATCGACTCCCGCGGTCTGGACCGGATGGACAACCGGATTCTGGGCACCATCATCGAGAAATTCGGCGGCGGCCCCGTGGGGCTGAACACCGTGGCCACAGCCGTCGGCGAGGAGGCCGGAACCATCGAAGAGGTATACGAGCCGTTCCTCATCAAGGAGGGATTCCTCAAGCGCACGCCCCGCGGACGCGAGGCCACCGAGTTGGCCTACCGCCACCTGGGATTCACGCCTCCGCGCGCGGATGCGGCGCTCTTCTGACCCAAGCCAACCATCAAAACCCAACCCGATATGAACCCACTGTTTCGTCTCTTCGCGGCCGCACTGCCGCTCGTCGCCACCGGATGCGCCCCGAAAATCTACACCTCGCTCCAGGCCCGCCTGCCCGCGCGTGCAGCCAACGCCGAGGTGCTGGTCTACGAACCCGCCGACTCGCTCCCCGCTTCGGCCGGGGTGCTCGGCGGCCTGTTGATCAAAAACGAAAAAGGCTCCGCGCGCTGCAACTACGACGAAGCCATGCAACTGGCCCGCAACCAGACCAACCGCGCCGGCGGGAACGGCCTGCACATCACCTGGCACCAAACTCCCGCCGGACCGGGACAGGGGCACCAGCTTTCGGCCGAGATACTCACCCTGCCCGATTCGCTCTACCGGGCCGACTATGCCGAAAACCTCGCCCGCCAGCAGGCCCTCACGGCGCTCTATGCGCCCCACGCCCGCAACCGCCGGGGCGCGCAGTCGGAGTACCGCAACAATTTCTTCGTCAATGCGGGCTGCGGATTCATTATCAGCGAATTTCTCACCGGCAACCTCAAGAGCGGCAATCCCAAACGGGGGCTGGACATCAACGCCGGCTACCAGTATACGGCCCGGGGCATCGGCTTCGGCCTGCGCTATTCGGGCTACTACGCCTCGGCGGAACTCTTCACCTACGGAAAAGACCGGATACGGCTCCACTATTTCGCTCCGGAGTTCGTGCTGCGGCAGGCCCTTTCAGAGCGGTGGAGCATCAACGAATCCATCGGCGTCGGCTACGTGATCTACCGGGAAAGCACCGACGGGCTGTCCGCCAAGGTCGGAGGATTCGGCTACCACGTCAACCTGGGCATCGAGTACAAGATCGCCCGCGGCCTGGGCATCAACCTCGGCACGGGAGTCTACTGTGCCCGGTTCGGTTCGATGGACAAGCTGGCCCAAAACTACTCCGACAAGAAAGCCGGGATCACGCGCATCTCGCTCCACGGGGGCCTGCGTTTCTATTTCTGAGGCGTTCGGGCGCAATAATTGCACGCCGTGGTCCGTTGTCATTCCATAACGAATGACAAACGGAAAAGAAGATGGATACGAAAAATAGACTCGACCGCGCGGCGCTCCGCTACCACAGCGAGGGGCGTCCCGGAAAGATCGGCGTCGTGCCGACCAAACCCCACCTCACGCAACACGACCTCTCGCTGGCCTACTCGCCCGGCGTGGCGGCTCCGAGCCGCGCCATTGCCGCCGATCCGGCCGAGGCCTACCGCTACACGGGCAAGGGCAACCTCGTGGCGGTCGTTTCGAACGGCACGGCCGTGCTGGGGCTGGGCGACATCGGCGCCCTGGCCTCGAAACCCGTGATGGAGGGCAAGAGCATGTTGTTCAAGACTTTCGCCGGGATCGACGCTTTCGACATCGAGGTCGCCGAGACCGACCCCGAGGCGTTCATCCGCACGGTCAAGGCCATCGCCCCCACGTTCGGAGGCATCAACCTCGAGGACATCAAGGCCCCCGAGTGCTTCGAGATCGACACCCGGCTGCGCGAGGAACTGGACATTCCCGTCATGCACGACGACCAGCACGGCACGGCCATCATCACCTCGGCGGCGCTGCTGAACGGCGCCAAGATCGCCGGCAAGCAACTCGACCGCCTGCGCGTGGTGGTCAACGGCGCCGGCGCCGCGGCCATCGCCTGCGCGCGGCTCTTTCTCAGGCTGGGCATCCGCCGCGAGCACATGGTTCTGTGCGACAGCCGCGGCGTTGTGACCGTCTACCGCGACGACCTCAACCCGCTCAAACGCGAATTCGCCACCTCGCGCCGCATCACCACCCTTGCCGAAGCGCTGCACGACGCCGACGTCTTTCTGGGTGTCTCGAAAGCCGACGTCCTGACGCAGGAGATGATCCGCACCATGGCCGGCAGCCCCATCGTAATGGCGCTGGCCAACCCCGATCCCGAAATTTCCTACCGCGAAGCGATGCTGTCGCGTCCCGACATCCTCTTCGCCACGGGCCGCTCGGACTACCCCAACCAGGTCAACAACGTGCTGGGCTTCCCCTTTGTCTTCCGCGGGGCGCTCGACGTGCGGGCCACGAAGATCGACGACGCGATGAAACTGGCGGCGGCACATGCGCTGGCCGCCCTGGCCGAGGAGCCCGTCCCGGCCGTGGTGCTCCGGGCCTATGGGGTCGAGAAGCTCTCGTTCGGCCGCGACTACCTGATTCCCAAGCCGCTCGATCCGCGGCTCCTGACCACCGTCGCCCCCGCCGTGGCGCGTGCGGCGATGGAGTCGGGCGTAGCGCGCGAGCCGATCCGCGACTGGGACGCCTACGCCGAGCGGCTCGGCCGGCTGACGGAATAAATCTCTGCCGACATCTCCAAAGACAAAAATCACCCCCGCCAGCGTTATTCCGACGGGGGTGAAATCATTTTTCAACCGGACTGTTCGACAGCCTCTCCTATTGCTGCGGCTTGATTCCGGTAATGATCTTCAGGGATTGCGTGAAATTAATCGCTTCCAATGACGCTGTACTTCCCTTATCGAGCGAAGAATATTTTGCTGTATCGAATATGTCCTGATTGTAATAGCCGTTTCTGTCGCCTTCGAAGCCCCAGTTGCAATGCGTCATTTTCCTTATATCCCTGTTTCTCTCCATTAACCGACCTTTACCTCCGCTATCTGGAATGAACCATATTTCCGTATCCGTAATATTATGCCATATTCCGTCGACGACCCATACATGATCGGTGGTTTTACCACTATCGACAGCCGTTCCCCGCATACATACCATTCCCTTGTTTTCATAACTCTGCCGGATCGCTTCGTAACTGTAATTCGAAACAGGATCGGCCGCAAAGCCGAAATGATTGAGGCAACCGGGAATCGCCGCAAAATCGGCCGTGCTCGAATTCTTGTCGTAGATCGTATTCAACTGCTGACCGATCTCGCGGCACATTTGAGCAATGGCCCGATGCTCTGGACAATCGAACTTATCTCCCAACGTTCTGATATGCTGAAGAATACCCGGCCAATTAAACGTCACGGACTCGGCATCAGCACCCGAATAGGTCAACTGCATGGTTTTAGGAAGAGTGTATGCCGTCATAATCTGCGCTATGGCCGTAGCGGCATAACCGGCAGGAGCCTGCACTCCCGAAACCATCGGACAATAGCCGTTGTACGGAAATTCTGTACCCCATTTTACCGGAATCATCGGTTCGACCTCGGTTACTTGCACAGGCATATGCTTGATCAGGATTCGTCCAGGCTCCTGCGGCGGAATAGCGTAGGGAATAGCACGCAGTCCCTCCAGCAGGTTCAGCGAAGCATTCATGTAAAGATCGAATCCGCTCAGCACATTGCGCGGCGTTTTACGCACCGGGGTGTAGCTCCCCTCGTCTACTACGGCCAACAGGGAGTTGACCCGCCGGTCCGTAGCTACGACGGCAAAGCCGCCTCCATCGAAATTGAACACGTACAACAGGGTGTCGTCCGGGTCCTCCGAACGGGTCGCCTTGACCGTATAGCGAACCACCCGGTTTTCATCGATCGAACGCCCGGCAGCAGTACGGGTCTTCTGATCCGATTCCAGCATGTCGATGGCTATCTGGGCCAGTTGACACGCCTCCTCGTAATTGACAAATGGCTCGTAGGGTACGGCACCCTCGATCTGTGGAACCGCCGGTTTTTCCGGCTTTTGGGTCCCGTCTTTTTCACAGGACATGAGCCCCGCTCCCAAGAGCAGGATGCACCCGAATAAGATTAACTTTTTCATAACCTCACTGTTTTTTAATGAAACTGATCTCCAACAACAAATATACGAAAAAATTATACAATTTCGAGGCTATATCATACAAATTTTTACCATATTTTCTTTACTTCCTCCCGCAGCCGCACTGCCGGGCTCCGAGAGAAAAACACCGTCCGGCAGCCTATCGCTGCGGCTTGATTCCGGTGACGGTTTGGAGCGACTGGATGAATTGGGCAAGCCGCAGTTTCAAACTCTCCTCTTCGATTTTGGCCGGATTGGCCGGATCGAAAACCACGGGGTCGAAATAGCCGTTCCAGTATCCGTCGTGCCCCCAGTTGCAATGCACCAACTCCTGCGTTGCGGACTTTTCCCCGACCAACCGGGCTGGACCGCCGTTTTCGGGCACGAACCAAATTTCGGTATCGTGGACCATCTGCGCCCTGCCGTCCACCGCCCAGACGAATTCGTAGCGTGTCAGCACATCGACGACCGCACCGCGCATACAGGCCAGTCCGTCCCTCTGGCCGATCCGCCGCATCGCCTCGGGCGTGTAATCCGCAACCGGATCGGCCGCAAAGCCGAAACGAGCGAGGCAGGCGGGCATGAGCGAAAAATCGGCCGTGCTGCGATCGCTGTCGTAGACCGTATTCAACTGCTGCCCGATCTCGCGGCATAACCGACCGATGGCCCGGTGCTCGAGGCACTCTTCCGAGTCGTCATTCATCGTATGATGCTGCAGAATCCCGGGCCAGTTGAGTGCGATAGACGCTGCACCGGCATCGGGATAGGTCAACGTCATGGTCGCCGGCCAGGTGTAAGCCGCCATGATCTGCCCGACGGCAACGGCTGCAAAGCCTGCCGGTGCCAGTCTGCCCGAGACCATCGGACAAAAAATGAAAAAAGGCGACTCCTGTCCCCAAATGGTGGGAATCATCGGCTTCCCGGCCGTCACCGGACGCGAATCGTAGCGGATCACCATCCGCCCCGCCTCCTGCGGCCGGTCGAAATCATCGGGAACGGACCGCAGCCCCTCCAGCAAATCCAATGCGGCATTCACGTAGAGATCGTACCCGCACCTCACGTTCCGCGGTGTTTTACGTCCGGGATTGTAGAAGCCCGACTCCACAACCGCCAGCAGGGGTCCGACCCGGCGATCGGTCGACACGACGACAAAACCACCGCCATCATATCCCCTGCCGAAAGAGAAAACATAGAGCAGCGGATCCTCCCCCGCGACGGGGTAACGCTGGACACGCGCAGGATCGAATTCGCGCTCCTCATCGTCGTAGTTCAGCATCCCGACCGCCGCGCGGGCGATTTGGCACGCCTCCTCATAACCGACCCGCTCTCCGTAAGGCACCGCGCCCGGCACCTCCGCAGGCCTTTTCGTCCCCTCCTTTTCGCAGGACGCGATCCCCGCACCCGCCAGCAATAAGCAGCCGAGCAACCATAATTTTTCCATAATTCCACTGTTTAAACAATCTCCGGTAACAAATATACGGAAAAATAACCGGACAGACAACAAAAACGACCGAATGGCCTATCTATTCTGCAAACAACCCCCGAAACTCCTCCACCGTCATCGCCCGCACCTCGCAGTCGCCGATCCGCAGGGGCAGCACCACATGCAGCACCCCCTGCTCGCTCTTCTTGTCTTTTTCGACCTCTTTCAGGAGCCGCTTCAACTCGACCGGGGGCCGCAGCTCGAATCCCAGCGAGCCCAGCAGCGCCACGATGCGGTCGCGGTCCGCAGGGGAAAGCACGCCCATTTCGACCGCCGCATCGGCGATGAGCGCCGTGCCCACGGCCACGGCCTCGCCGTGGCTCATCCGGTCCGAACATTTCTCGATGGCGTGTGCCAGCGTGTGTCCCAGGTTGAGCTTGCGCCGCTCGCCCCGCTCGCGCTCGTCGCGCCCGACGATTTCGGCCTTGACGCGGATCGCCGCGGCGACGACCTCCGACAGGAGGGTCGTATCCGTACGCAACGCCCCCAGCATCACCCCCTCGAGCCGGGCGAACAGCTCCGCATCGGCAATGACGGCCGCCTTGACGATCTCGGCCAGCCCGGCGCGGAACTCCCGCCCGGGCAGCGTGGAGAGCAGCGCCGGATCGCAGAGGACGAACTGCGGCTGGGTGAACGTGCCGGCCATGTTCTTGTAGCCGTCGACATTCACGCCGTTCTTGCCGCCAACCGAGGCATCGACCTGCCCGAGGAGCGTGGTCGGGACGAAGCCGAACCGCAGCCCGCGCATGTAGGTCGCGGCGGCGAATCCGGCCACATCGGTGACGATGCCGCCCCCGACGGCCAGAATGAACGTCCGGCGGTCGACGCCCAGTTCGATGAAACGGCGGTAGAGGGTCTGGACGGTTTCGAGGGTCTTGCTGCTTTCGCCGCGGCCGATCAGCACTTTCTCGTACGGGGCCAGCAGTGGGCGGTAGAGCCGGTCGACGGCGGCGTCGGTAATGACCACCACCCGCCCTTGGGGCAGCAGGCGGGGCAGCAGTTCGGCCGCCGAACCGATATAAACGGCGCTGACGGAGGAGATATTGAAAGCGGGTTCCATATCTTGGACAAATTGAGAAACGAACAAAAATAGTATATTTTCCCCGGAATTTGTTACCTTTGCACCACAAAAAAGAACTCTATGCAAAAACTCCGCAATATTGCGATTATCGCCCATGTGGACCACGGCAAGACCACGCTCGTCGACAAGATGATTCTGGCGGGCAATATCCTCCGCGACAACCAGCAGACCGGCGACCTGATTCTGGACAACAACGACCTCGAACGCGAACGGGGCATCACGATCCTCTCGAAAAACGTCTCGGTCATCTACAAGGACTACAAGATCAACATCATCGACACCCCGGGCCACGCCGATTTCGGCGGCGAGGTCGAGCGCGTGCTCAACATGTGCGACGGCGTGCTGCTCCTGGTCGACGCGTTCGAGGGCACCATGCCCCAAACCCGTTTCGTGCTGCAAAAGGCGCTCGCGCTGGGCAAGAAGCCCATCGTGGTGGTCAACAAGGTCGACAAGCCCAACTGCCGCCCCGAGGTGGTCAACGAGCAGGTCTTCGACCTGATGTTCTCGCTCGACGCCACCGAGGAGCAGCTCGACTACCGCACCATCTACGGCTCGGCCAAGCAGGGCTGGATGTCGCACAAGTGGAACGAGCGGACCGACTCGATCGTTCCGCTGCTGGACGCAATCATCGACGAGATCCCCGAGCCGGCGATCGTCGAGGGTACGCCCCAGTTGCTCATCACCTCGCTCGAATACTCGGCCTACACGGGCCGCATCGCCGTGGGCAAAATCACGCGCGGCACGCTCCGCGCCGGGCAGACGGTCACCCTGGCCAAACGCGACGGCGTGACGATGCAGAAGACCCGCATCAAGGAGCTGATGATCTTCGAGGGGCTGGGCAAGAAAAAGGTCGACGAGGTGCCCTGCGGCGAGATTTGCGCCCTGACGGGCATCGACGGATTCGAGATCGGAGACACGATCTGCGACGCCGATAATCCCGAACCGCTGCCCCCGATCGCCATCGACGAGCCGACCATGTCGATGCTCTTCACGATCAACAACTCGCCGTTCTTCGGCAAGGACGGCAAGTACGTCACCTCGCGCCACATCAAGGAGCGGCTCGACCGCGAACTGGAGAAGAACCTCGCCCTGCGCGTGACGCCGGGCCCCTCGGCCGACTCGTTCAACGTCTTCGGCCGAGGCGTGCTCCACCTCTCGGTGCTGATCGAGACCATGCGCCGCGAGGGCTACGAGCTGCAGGTGGGCCAGCCCCGGGTGATCGTCAAGGAGATCGGAGGCAAGCGGTGCGAACCCATCGAGGAGATGACCGTCGACTGCCCCGAGGAGCAGGCCGGCACGGTCATCGAGCTGACGACCCGGCGCAAGGGCACGCTCACCGACATGCAGACCACCGGCGACCGCACGCGCCTTACGTTCGACATCCCCTCGCGCGGCATCATCGGCCTGCGGTCCAACATGCTCACGGCCACGGCCGGCGAGGCGATCATGACCCACCGGCTCAAGGATTTCGAGCCCTGGATGGGCGAGATCGAGATGCGCACCAACGGCTCGATCATCTCGGGCGAGACCGGCACGGCCTACGCCTACTCGATCGACAAGTTGCAGGACCGCGGCCGCTTCTTCATTTCGCCGATGGACCCCGTCTACGAGGGGCAGGTGATCGGCGAGCACACGCGCCAGAACGACATTACGGTCAACGTCACCAAATCCAAGCAGCTGACGAACATGCGCGCTTCGGGTTCGGACGACAAGGCCGCCATCGCGCCTCCGAAAGTCTTTTCGCTGGAGGAGGCCCTCGAATACATCAAGGAGGACGAATACGTCGAGGTCACTCCGCATGCGATGCGCCTGCGGAAGATTCTGCTGCACGAGGTCGACCGCAAACGGCAATCGAAATAGCGATGGACCATTTGACCCTTTCGCTCGCGGTGGGCGCCGCGGCCGGCGTCCTGGACGTGATTCCGATGCTGGCGCAGAAACTCCCGTTCCGGTCGTGTCTCTCCGCCTTTGCGGTCTATCTCTTCGCCGCCGTGCTCGTCTTTCACAGCGACCTGCCCTACCTGCCGTGGTGGGCCGACGGCATGGCCGTCACGGTGATGATCTCCCTGCCGGTGGTGATGACTTTCACGGGCCGCGACCGCAAGGCCATCCCCATTGTGCTGGCAAATGCCCTGTTGCTGGGATTTCTGATCGGCGTCGCCGAGCGCTATCTGGCTTAAAACAGAACGGACCCGCGGGTCCGTTTTTTCATGCTACTTTTTCAGTGTCGCCAGCGAGAGGATATGCCACGTCACGCCGGCGGCCACGGCGAGCAGTCCGGCCTGCGCCCAGTGCAGATCACCGAGCGGCACGAGGATGCACCAGAGCATCGAGGCCCACATGATGAGCAGCGTAAAGACCTTTGCGCGGAGCGGAATGGCGTGGTTTTCGCGGTACGAACGGACGTATTCGCCCAGGAAAGGATGCGCGAGCAGCCAGGCATACAACCGCGGCGAGGAGCGCACCCAGAGCGCCGCCGCAAGCAGCAGAAAGGGCGTGGTGGGCAGCAGCGGCACGAAGATACCGACCACGCCCAGCGCGAACGCCAGACAACCCAGCAGGACAAGCAGCAGTTTCACGGGGCAAAAATAGGCAAAATAACCACCCGTCCCGCGGCGCATCCTGAATTTTGCGTATCTTTGTCCGAAAGCACCGCCGAACCGCCTGCGATTTGCATGGACGGGCATAAAACGGAACACATAAAAAACGAACGATATGGAAAAAATCGGCATTGCCAGCGACCACGCCGGCTACGAAATGAAAGAATTTCTGGTGGGCTACCTCGGCTCCAAGGGCTTCGAGGTGCTCGATTTCGGGACCGACTCGCCCGAGAGCGTCGATTACCCCGATTATGCGCATCCGCTGGCCGAGGCCATCGAACGGGGCGAACTGGAGCGCGGCGTGGCTCTCTGCGGCTCGGGCGAGGGAATGGCGATCACGCTCAACAAGCACCAGGGCATCCGCGCGGGCCTGGCCTGGGAACCCGAAATCGCCGCGCTCATCCGCCGCCACAACGACGCCAACGTGATCGTCCTCCCGGCGCGCTTCATCTCCAACGACGAGGCCGTCGCCATGCTCGACGCCTATTTCGCCGCCCGATTCGAGGGCGGCCGCCACGAAAACCGGCTGAAGAAGATCCCCACGGCCTGCAAATAGGCAGCAAAAACGGCAGTGTGTGCGCACACACTGCCGTTTTTCAGCGGATCGTCTCCCGGTGGACGAACACGTTCGGAGCGAAAGTGAGGTCGGGCGCTTCGCCCTCGAACAGACCGAAAACGGCCGAACCGCTCCCCGACATGGAGGCGTAGAGCGCCCCGGCGTCCAGCAGTTGCGCTTTCAAACGGGCGATAACCGGATGCGCGGCGAAGACCGAAGGTTCGAAATCGTTGGTCACCGTGCCCTGCCACGCGGCCAGGGGTCGCGCGAGGCGCTCGGCGAGCGGAAAATCGGGAGTGTGTGCGCGCACACCGGCATATGCTTCGGCGGTGGAGACCTTTTCCGGGGGTTTGACAACCACGAGCGTCAGGCCGCCCAGATCGAGCGGGAAAGGGGTCATTCTTTCGCCGCGGCCCGTACACAACTGCGGCTCGTTGCGCACGAAAAAGGCCGTGTCGCTGCCCAGCGCGGCGGCGCAGCCGATCAGCTCCGCCTCCGCGAGCCCCAGACCGAACAGTTCGTCGAGCGCCCGGATCACGGCCGTCGCGTCCGACGACCCGCCGCCCAGTCCCGCGCCGAAAGGCACGCGCTTCACGAGGCGGATCGACACGCCGTCCACCCCATAGCGTTCCTGCATCAGGCGGAAAGCCCGCAGACAGAGGTTGTTCACGGGGGCGCAGTCCACCGCGATTCCGGCCGCTTCGAAGCGCACGCCCGGCCGCGGGGTCCGCACGACCTCCACCTCGTCGAAGAGTTCCCTCACGGGGAACAGCACGGTTTCCAGCTCGTGGTAGCCGTCCGCGCGGCGGCGCAGCACATCCAGTCCCAGATTGATTTTGCAGTTTGCCCGTAGCATCATGCGGTAAATATAGCGCTTTTTTCACTTTTAATTCTTCATTTTTAATTTTTAATTGTCGTACATTTGTACGACCATGAAATTCCGTACCGAACTCGAAATCGCCCCGCTGCCGCACCCGATCGACTACGCCGATCCCGTGCTGCTCATAGGTTCGTGCTTCGCCGACCGGATGCGCGAAAAGCTCCGGAGCCTGAAATTCCGCGCCTCGGGCGATTTCTGCGGTCCGCTCTTCAACCCCGCGTCGATCGCCTCGGCCGTGCGCCGCGCCGCAGAGGGCCGCGCCGTCCGAGCCGAGGAGCTGCACCGCGACGCCGAGGGGTGGTGGTTTCATTACGATACCCACACCCTCGCGGACGACCCCGACCCGGCACAGGTGCTCGCCCGCTGCAACGCCGGGCAGGAAGCCCTGCGACAAGCGCTCGAACAGGCGCGGCACGTCGTGGTTACGTTCGGCACGGCGTGGGTCTACCGCCTGCGCGATACGGGCGCCGTAGTGGCCAACTGCCACAAGCAGCCCGCGGAACTGTTCAGCCGCGAGCGGCTCACGGTTCCGCAGATCGTGGCCGACTGGTCGGAGCTGCTCGCGGGGCCGCTGGCCGGACGGCAGGTCCTCCTCACGGTCAGCCCCGTGCGCCACCTGGGCGACGGGCTCGACGGCAACTGCCTGAGCAAGTCGATCCTGCGCGTGGCCTGCGCCGAACTGGAGGAGCGGCACGAGAACGTGCATTACTTTCCCGCCTACGAACTGCTCGTGGACGACCTGCGCGACTACCGCTTCTACGCCGACGACCTGGTACATCCCGCGCCGGCAGCCGTGGAGTACATCTGGGAGCGGTTCGCACAGGCGGCTCTCTCGGAGCGTACGCGGGAGTTGCTCGGGGAGGTGCAAAGGGTGCTGTCGCTGGCCGGACACACGCCGCGACGCCCCGAAAGCGACGCATGGCGCGCCCTGTGCCGGCGAACCGCCGGGCAGATGCGCGCACTGGAAAAACGCGAGGGGCTCGACTTTTCCGACGAAATAGCGCGCCTCGAAAGGTGCACGTATCGCTAAATTTCGTATTTTTGCCCTCCGAACAACGAGACAATGAAAAAAATCATTCCGATATTTTTAGCCGTTTGCTGCTCCGCACCGCTTTACGCCGCACAACCGCGCCTGGTGGTGCAGCTCGTCGTCGGCTCGATGCGTGCCGAGGACCTCGACCGCTACGCCGCCAACTGGAGCGACGGGGGCTTCGCACGGCTCATGCAGGACGGCACCCGCTACACGGACGCCCGCTACGATTTCCAGCAGACCTCGACGCCCGTGACCCTTTCGACCCTCTCGACCGGCGCCCTGCCCTCGACGCACGGAGTGATCTCGGAACGGTGGCAGGACTACACCTCCAACAAGAGCGTGGAGCTCACTGCGGGCCCGAAAGGCCCGGGAGCCTACCACCTGATCGCCCCGACGCTCTCCGAAACGCTCCTCCGCCACGCCCCCGGCAGCCGCGCGGTGACGGTGGCCGCCGAGCCGACGGCGGCCGTGATGCTGGCGGGCCGTTCGAAAGAGGCGTTCTGGATCGACCCCCTCACCGCGGGCTGGACGACCTCGCCCTACTACGCCGCCGAACTGCCCGAATGGATCGCACGCAACAACCGCGAGCGCTACAACCTCTCGTACCTGACCTCCGCGTGGTATCCGCTCTACGACGCGGGGCGCTACCTCAACGCCCCGCAACGGGACGGCGCCCCGGAAAGCAAGTCGAAAAAAGAGAAGCGACAAAACGCCCTGGGGCGGCCCGACGCCGACAGCGACTACGAGCGGCTCATGCACACCCCGGCGGGAAACACCGCCGTGCTGGGGCTGGCCAAGCAGGCCATCGCCCAGTACGGGCTGGGGGCCGACGCGACGCCCGACCTGTTGAACGTCTACCTCGACCCGGCGCGCCGGATCACGGAGCTTTACGGCCCCGAATCGGTCGAAGCCGAGGACATGTACTACCGGCTGGACCGCGATCTGAAAGATTTTCTCACGTTCCTCTTCGCGCAGGTGCGCGGCGGCGAGGTGCTGGTGGTCTTCACCTCGGACCACGGGACCAGCCCCTCGTGGGACGCCGGCGCAGAGGCGGGCGACCGCTTCAACGCCCGGCAGTTCGAAGTCATCGTCAACGGCTTTCTGAACGTGCGCTACGGAACGGGCGACTGGGTGCTCGACTATGCCGACAAGAGCTTGTGGCTCAACCATAATCTGATTTACGAGCGCGGGCTCGATCTGGCTGACGTGCAGAACGAGGTGGCCGTATTCGCCATGCAGTTCGGCGGCGTGTCGCACGCCCTTTCGGCCACGGCCATGCGCTCGAGCTATTTCGGCAGCGGCTACGCGCGCCGCATGCAGAACAGCTTCTACCCCCGCCGCTCGGGCGACGTGGTGCTGAACCTGATGCCCGGCTGGATCGAGCAGGACGACCGGCGCTCGTCGTCCGGGTCGCTCTACGGCTACGATACGCAGGTGCCGCTGATCTTCTGCGGCACGGGGGCCGGGCCCGCGCAGGTCCGGCGGCGCGTGGAGATGACCTCCGTGGCGCCGACGCTGGCACGGCTCATGGAACTCTCCGAGCCGGCGGCCTCGGAGGGCGAGGTGCTGCCCGAAATCGTGGATTTGTAACCGGATAAAACGCAAAACGACTATGGATAAGATGCAGGACGCGATCATCGAGGAGTTCGCCGCATTCGATGACTGGCTGGACAAGTACGACTACCTGATCTCGCTGAGCGAGGAGCTCGCGCCGATCGACCCCGCGCACCGCACCGACCGGTACCTGATCAGCGGCTGCCAGTCGCGGGTGTGGGTCGACGCGCGGCTCGAGGAGGGGCGGGTCTATTACACGGCCGACAGCGACGCCATAATAACCCGGGGCATCATCGCGTTATTGATTCGCGTACTGAACGGCCGCACGCCCCGCGAGATACTCGACACGGAGCTCTATTTCATCGACGCGATCGGGTTGGGCGCCAACCTCTCGCCCACGCGGGCCAACGGGCTTTTGTCGATGATCAAACAGATGCGGCTCTACGCCCTGGCTTTTCAAGCCAAAGGCAGTGAGAATTAAAATTGAGAATTAAAAATTAAGAATTAAGAATTCAGGCCATGTCGCCAGACGAAATACTGCGGGTCGAGAAAGAGATCGTTGCGACCCTCAAGAACATATACGACCCCGAAATTCCGGTCAATATCTACGACTTGGGGCTGATCTACGAAATCGACTACACGCCCGACGGCGTAGCCACGATCCGCATGACCCTCACCGCACCCAACTGCCCGATGGCCGACATGCTCGTCGAGGACGTGAACGTGCAGGTGGCCAAGATCCGGGGCGTCGAAAAGGTGAACGTCATCCTCACGTTCGAACCCGCGTGGGACAAGAGCATGATGTCGGAGGAGGCGCTGCTCGAACTCAATCTCTTCTGAGATGTGCGGGGAGCGGAAAGAGCGGCTGCTGGAGCGGCTGAAGCGCGGAGCCGGGGACGCGGCGTGCGGCGGCTACCTGGCCTCGCTCGACGGCCTGCAACGCACCGAGGTCTACACGTCGCTCCTCTTCGACCGCCTGGGCCGCAAGATGCGGACCGTGGAGGCATTGCACCGCGAAGCCCTGGAGAACTGGAACCAGACTTTCTACCTGCTCTATTTCCGCACCCTGGGCGATGCGACCAACCGCGAGGCGTTCCTCGAACTGGCACGCCGCGTTCCGTACCGCTACGTGCTGCGCGAACGGCTGGTGCCGCACGGTGTCGAGGCGATGCTGCTGGGCGCTTCGGGGCTGCTCCAGCGCTACTGCCACGACGCCTACACGCTCGACTTGGGGCGTTCGTTCGAGTACCTTGCGGCCAAGTACGGCATCGAACCGATGGAGGATTCGGCATGGCACCTGGCCAGCATCCGCCCCGCGAACCACCCAGTGCTGCGCATCGCGCAGGCCGCGGAGTTCTTCACGCAGGACGAACTGATCATGGACCGCACCATGTCCTGCCGCTCGGAGGAGGACATACGGCGGCTGTTCTGCGCCGAGACCGCGGACTATTGGCGCACGCACTACCTCCCCGCGGCCCGAAGCGACGCGCGGCCCAAGCGCATCGGCGTATTCAAGGCCAACATCATCGCCATCAACCTGGTGGCCGTGCTGCAATTCGCCTACGGCAGCTACACGGGCCGCGAAGCGCTGCGCGACAACGCCCTGGCGCTGCTCGAACGGCTCCCGCCCGAGGAGAACGGCTACATGCGCCGGTGGAGCGACCGGGGCATTGCGCCCCGCAGCGCTTTCGAGTCGCAGGCCCTGCTGCAACTGGCCACCGAATACTGCGCCCGGCAGCGCTGCGAGGAGTGCTTCGTGGGCCGGCGGCTCCTGGCACGCCTCGCCGAGGAGTGATCCGAAAAAAAATCGCTATCTTTACCGGAACTTAACTCCAAACGACCCTTACCGTGGAAGAATCCGCACCGTGCATCAGCGTCATCATGCCGCTTTACAATACGGAGCGATACGTAGCAGAGAGCATCGAAAGCGTGCTCGCGCAGACGTTCCGGGATTTCGAACTGATCGTCGTGGACGACTGCTCGACGGACGGTTCGTACGCCGTGGCCGAAAGTTACGCCCGCCGCGACCCGCGCATCCGGCTCCTGCGCAACGAGCGCAACCTGGGCGTAGCCGGAGCCAAGAACCGGGGACTGGATGCCGTGCGGGGGGGGGAGTATGTCGCTTTCATGGACTCCGACGACCTGGCCGCCCCGGACCGGCTGGAGAAGCAGATCGCATTTTTGCGTGCCCATCCCGAAATAGGGGTCTGCGGCAGTGGTTATACGATATTCTATCCGGACGGCAGACGGAATTTTGTTCCGGTCCCAACGGATCACATCGGCATAGCCGTCGAAATGCTTTTCGGCAATCCGATGGCCATGCCCTCCATCATGTGGCGACGCGCGCAGGTGGGCGACGCGCGGTTCGACACGGCCTGCAAGGCCGAAGATTACAAGATGTGGACCGACCTCCAGGACAGGATGCAACTGGCCAATCTGCCCGACAATCTCCTCTACTACCGCCGCTGGGAAAGTCAGGTTTCGAGCGGGCAGAGCGACGCGCTCGAGAGGAGCGCCCGCGAGATTCAGCGCTCACTCTTCCGGCGCAAACTCGCCCTTGCGCCCACGGACGAGGAGCTGGAGCTCTGGTTCCGCCTAAGCCAGCACACCGGACGCCCCGCACGCAGCCAAATCGCAGCCTACGCCAGGCTGCTCCGCCGTGTGGCTCGGGCCAACGGGCAGACGGGCGCTTACGATGGCACGACGCTGAAAGAAACGTCGTTGCTGCATTTCAAATGGACTTGCCGGCGCAGCCTGGGAAGATGGGAAACCGGTGTGCAAAAAGCGATTCTTAAATGGAGGCTATGAAAATCAGCGTCATCATGCCGCTCTACAATGCGGAGCGCTTCGTGGGCGAAAGCATCGAAAGCGTCCTGACGCAGACGTTCCGGGATTTCGAACTGATCGTCGTGGACGACTGTTCGACCGACGGATCGTATGCCGTGGCCGAGGAGTATGCCCGCCGCGATGCGCGCATCCGCCTCCTGCGCAACGAGCGCAACCGGGGCGCCGCCGAAACCCGCAACCGGGGGCTGGACGCCGCACGCGGGGAGTACATCGCTTTCATGGACGCCGACGACCTGATCGTCCCCGAACGCTTCACCCTCCAAATCGAACTGCTGGAGCGCCGCCCCGAGATAGACCTCTGCTGCTCGTACGGCACGATGTTCTTCCAGGACGGGCGGCGAAAACTGCTGAAAGCACCCCGCACGCACGAAGAGATCGAGACGGAACTGCTGTTCGGCTGTCCATTCGGGATGCCCTCGGCGATGATGCGCCGGGCGACGTTCGAGCGCTCGGGCGTACGTCTCGAAACGAGCATGGCCGAGGATTACAAGCTCTGGGCCGACCTCTCGGAGAAGATGCGCATGGCCTGCATACCGCGCAGTCTGTTTCTCTACCGCCAATGGGACGAACAACTTTCGGCCACGCAGCGCAAGGGGCAGAACGCGAGTGCCCGGGCGGTGCAAACGCACTACATCGCCCGCAGGCTGGGCCTGCACTTTTCCGAACCGGAAGCGGAGTTGCTGTTCCGTCTCACGCGCCGCATCGGACCGGTCGACCGCGAGGGGGTGCGGCTCTATAAAACCCTGCTCGAACGGATCTACCGCGCCAACGCCGCCGCAGGTGCTTTCGATCTCCGCGCGTTGAAAAAGCAGCTGGCGCATCGCTACAAAAAAGCCTGCAAGTGTTGCATGTCACGCCCCGAAGCACGCCTGCGAAAAATCCTTTTTGACATAAGCCTATGAAAATCAGCGTCGTCATCCCGCTTTACAACCTGGAGGAATATATCTGCAAATGTATCGAATCGACATTCGACCAGGGGCTTCCGCCCGAGGAGTACGAGGTGCTGGTCGTAGACGACGGATCAACCGACGGATCGTATGCCGCCGCCTGCCGGGCGGCCGGAGGCCGTGCCAATGTGCACGTCTTCACCAAGCCGAACGAGGGATTGGGCCTTACGCGCAACTACGGCACAGACCGGGCTTCGGGCCGCTATGTCGTCTACCTCGATGCCGACGACTACCTCGAACCGGGCAAGCTGGGGCGGATCGCCGAGGTCATGGAGCGCGAAGCACTCGACATGCTCTGCATCCGCTTGCAGGCCGTGGACGAAGCGGGAAATCCGCTCCCCTACTGGAGCGATCGCATCTACCCCTACTACGACACCCGCGTGCGAAGCGGAAAGGAGCTGCTCGGGCAGCCCAACCTCATGCCGATGGTGCCGGTCTACGTCTACGACCGTCGGTTCCTGAATGACAACTCGCTGAGAATGAAGCCAATCTGGCACGAGGACGAGGAGTTCACGCCCCGGGCTCTCTGCCTGGCACGCCGCATCGGCTACCTGCCCGACAGGTTCTACAACTACCTGCAACGGGCAAACTCGTTCATGGGGGACTACAAGCCCGAAAAGGTGTTCAACACGGTTCCGGCCATGCTGAGCCTCGCCGAGTTCGCCGAAGAGCGCGAGAAAGAGGGCGACGCAGAGGGCGCGCAACTGATCCGCCAGCGCATCGGGCTTACGGTCTTTCTGCTGTGCAAGCGCTCGGTCCGCCGCCGCTACGGCAACACGCGCGAACTGATCCGCCGGCTGCGCGAGGCGGGGGTCTTTCCGCTCGCGTTTCCGCGGCGCAAGTTCCGCTACATGCTGCTCAACCGCAGCGCCTCGCTCTTCATCCTCTACTACCGGCTCCACCGCAGGCAGCGGTAGCTGAACGACAGAGGCCCCGGTTTTTCGAGATCGGGGCCGTTTTCTTTGAAAATTCCGGGAAAATCACTACTTTTGTAAGATTTACAATAGCAACCCTGCATATAACAGAACCCGATTATGGATATAGCTGCCAGTTTAATCAAACTCATCTTCGGCTCCAAGGCCGACAAGGACCGCAAGCAGATCGAGCCCTATCTGGAAAAGATCAAGGCCGTCTACCCCCGAATCGAAGCCCTCTCGAACGACGAACTGCGCGCCCGCAGCGAGGCGCTCAAGCAGCAGATCGCCGACCACATCGCACCGGACGAAGCCCGGATCGTCGAACTGAAAGCCGCGCTCGAAAGGACCGAAACCGCGCTCGAAGAGAAAGAGCGCATCTCCAAGGAGATCGACCAGACGACCAAGCGCATCGACGAGCGGATCGAGGAGGTGCTCGACGAGATTCTGCCCGAGGCGTTCGCCATCATGAAAGACACCGCGCGCCGCTTCGCACAGAGCGAGCAGGTGGTCGTCACGGCCACCGATTTCGACCGCGACCTGGCCGCCACCAAAGATTTCGTCACCATCGAGGGCGACAAGGCCATTTACGCCACCCACTGGCTCGCGGGCGGCAACGACATCCGGTGGGACATGGTCCACTACGACGTGCAGTTGTTCGGCGGCGTGGTCCTGCACAAGGGCAAGATCGCCGAAATGGCTACGGGCGAGGGCAAGACCCTCGTGGCGACGCTTCCCGTGTTCCTGAACGCCCTGGCCAAAAAGGGCGTCCACCTGGTGACGGTGAACAACTACCTGGCCAAGCGCGACTCGGAGTGGATGGGCCCCATGTATGAGTTCCACGGCCTCTCAGTGGCCTGCATCGACGATACGCAGCCCAACTCCGACGCCCGCCGCAAGGCCTACATGGCCGACATCACCTTCGGTACCAACAACGAGTACGGCTTCGACTACCTGCGCGACAACATGGCCTCGTCGCCCGCCGACCTGGTGCAGCGCAAGCACCACTTCGCCATCGTCGACGAGGTCGACTCGGTGCTCATCGACGACGCCCGGACGCCGCTCATCATCTCGGGTCCCGTGCCCAAGGGCGACGACCAACTCTTCGAGCAGTACCGACCGGCCATCGACCAGCTCTACAACCTCCAGAAAAACCTCGTCACGGCCCTGCTGGCCGAGGCGCGCCAGCTGATCTCGGCGGGCAAGAACGACGAAGGCGGCGTGAAGCTCTACCGCGCCCACAAGGGCTTGCCCAAGTACAAGCCGCTGATCAAATACCTTTCGGAGACGGGCGTCAAGGCGTTGATGCAGAAGACCGAGAACACCTACATGCAGGACAACAACCGCCGCATGCCGGAGATCACCGACGACCTGTTCTTCGTCATCGATGAGAAGCTCAACTCGGTGGAGCTCACCGACAAGGGGCACGAGGTGCTGTCGAAATATTTCAACGAGGACGGCTTCTTCGTCTTGCCCGACATCGGCGCCGAGGTCGCCGAACTGGAGAAGAGCGACCTCACGGCCGAGGAGCGGGCGCAGAAGCGCGACGAGGTGATCAACGATTACTCGATCAAGTCGGAGCGCGTGCACACGGTCATCCAGCTCCTGAAAGCCTACGCCATGTTCGAAAAGGACATCGAATACGTGGTGATGGACAACAAGGTGAAGATCGTCGACGAACAGACGGGCCGTATCCTCGACGGCCGGCGCTACTCGGACGGCCTGCACCAGGCCATCGAGGCCAAGGAGCACGTCAAGGTCGAGGCCGCCACGCAAACGTTCGCCACCATCACGTTGCAGAACTACTTTCGCATGTACCACAAGCTGGCCGGTATGACCGGTACGGCCGAGACCGAAGCGTCGGAGTTCTGGAGCATCTACAAGCTGGACGTGGTGGTCATTCCGACCAACCGGCCCGTCGTGCGCGACGACCGCCAGGACTTGATCTACAAGACCAAGCGCGAGAAATACAACGCCGTGATCGAGGAGATCGTGCGGCTGGTCGGCGAGGGGCGTCCGGTGCTGGTCGGCACCACGTCGGTCGAGATTTCGGAGTTGCTGAGCCGCATGCTCAAGCTGCGCGGCATCAAACACAACGTGCTGAATGCCAAGCAGCACCAGCTGGAGGCGCAGGTAGTGGCCGAAGCCGGCCGCTCGGGCCAGGTGACCATCGCCACCAACATGGCCGGCCGCGGTACCGACATCAAGCTCGCGCCCGAGGTCAAAGCGGCCGGAGGTCTGGCGATCATCGGCACCGAGCGCCACGAAAGCCGCCGCGTGGACCGGCAGCTGCGCGGCCGTGCCGGCCGTCAAGGCGACCCCGGATCGTCGCAGTTCTTCGTATCGTTGGAGGACGACCTGATGCGTTTGTTCGGCTCGGGCCGCATCGCCACGATGATGGACCGCATGGGACTCAAGGAGGGCGAGGTGATCCAGGCCGGGATGATGACGCGCGCCATCGAGCGGGCCCAGAAGAAAGTCGAGGAGAACAATTTCGGCATCCGCAAGCGCCTCCTGGAGTACGACGACGTGATGAACTCGCAGCGCGAGGTGATCTACACGCGCCGCCGCCACGCCCTGTACGGCGAGCGCATCGAGATCGACCTGAACAACATCATGTACGACTATGCCGACAATTTCGTGGAGTCGAACCGCGGCATCGAGTTCGCCGATTTCCGCTTCGAACTGATCCGCGAGGTGGCCGTGGAGCCCTCGTTCGACGAGACCGTCTACGCCGACGCCAAGCCCGAAGAGCTCACCGAACTGATCGTCAAGGACCTCAAGGACGCCTACGGCCGCCGCGCCAAGGCCGTGGCCGACACCGTGCGTCCGGTCATGGAGCGCATCTACGAAGACAAGAAAGACCAGCTGGATTCGAACATCTATTTCCCGATCACCGACGGCCACCTGGGTTACAACGTCCCGGTGAACCTGGCCCGTTGCAAGGAGACGGACGGCGCCGAGATTTACAAGGTATTCTCGAAAGTGGTCATGTTCACCTCGATCGACGACGCCTGGCGGGAGCACCTGCGCGAGATGGACGACCTGAGGCAGAGCGTGCAGAACGCCACCTACGAGCAGAAAGACCCGCTGCTGATCTACAAGTTCGAGTCGTTCGGGCTCTTCTCGAAGATGCTCATTCGGGTCAACCGCGAGGTGCTGGCCATCCTCAATAAGGCCTACATCCCGGTCCGCGACCAGAACGCCGAGGCCATGGAGCGTCAGCGCCAGCAGCGCGCCAAGGTCGACGTGAACAAGTTGCAGGCCTCGCGCATGCAGGCGGCGGCCCAGGCCGGGCAGGCCGAGAAGCAGAAGCCCATGCCGCTGCACGTCGAGAAGAAGATCGGCCGCAACGACCCCTGTCCCTGCGGATCGGGCAAGAAATACAAGAACTGTCACGGCAAAGGCTTGTGAGCCTTTGCCGTGACAGTTCCAATTAAAAATGAAAAATTAAGAATTAGAAATTCAGGGGGGGGGCGTCCGCATAAACCGCCGGCAATGCTGATTTTTAATTTTCATTCTATTTCTTAATTGCGAAGCAAATGTCTTACCAAGAGGAAAAACAGCGCCAGCTGGATATGCGCTACCTGCAAATGGCGCGCATCTGGGCAGAGAATTCCTACTGCGTGCGCCGCAAGGTGGGGGCGCTGATCGTCAAGGACAAGATGATTATCTCGGATGGTTACAACGGTACGCCCTCGGGTTTCGAGAACATTTGCGAGGACGCGGACGGAAAGACCAAGTCCTATGTGCTGCATGCCGAGGCCAACGCCATCACCAAGGTGGCCAAGTCGGCCAACAACTGCGACGGCTCGACCCTCTACATCACGGCCGCGCCGTGCATCGAGTGCTCGAAACTGATCATCCAGGCCGGTATTCGGCGCGTGGTCTACTGCGACGAGTACCGCTCCGAGGAGGGGCTGGAGCTGCTGCGCCGAGTGGGGATCGAGTGCGTACAACGCGACTTGGACGGACTTTAACGCATCATCCAATGAAAAAAACGATTCTCCTGCTTGCGGCCCTCGGCGGCCTCTTCGCCGCCCCGGCCGCCGAGCCGATGCCCCGAGCGGTGCGGGCGATCCTCGACACGCCTCCCGCCCTACCCCAATACGTCTATAGCGAGATCAGCTGTTTCCGCTCGCCGACCCGGAAAGGCGTCGCCGTGCGGATCGATTTCGGACAAGAGCTCAAACGCGAGAAAGCCCGCCTCGTGACGGATGCCGCGGGGCGCGAAATCCGGTTCGATTCCGTAGTGGATGCACTCCACTACATGGCTTTCCGCGGCTGGGAGCCGATCCAGTTCTATACGTTCGGCAAGGAGAACGATTTTACGGGTATCATGCTTCGCAAGCCCACCTCGCAACTTACCGAAGCACAACGCGAAGCGCTCTTCGGGAGGGCCTCGCGGGTCGGAGAGCCGTAAAGCCCGGTAGAAAAGACGCCTCGCAAGGCGTCTTTTTTCGTCCCGGCACAAGCGTTGCAGCGGTTGAGTTTGCATTTATGCGAAATTTTGGCTATATTTCAAGTGCAAACCTATATCGCTTGCTATGAAACGGATCGTTATCGTCGGCGCCACCTCGGGTATCGGACTCGAAGTCGCCAAACTCTGTATCCGCGAGGGGTGGCTCGTGGGTGCGGCCGGGAGGCGCGAAGAGGCGCTCGCGGAGTTGAAAGCCCTCGCCCCCGAACAGGTCGTCACCCAGGCGATCGACATCACGCGCGACGACGCCCCGGAGTGCCTGTCGCGGCTGGTCGGCAAATTGGGCGGCATGGACATCTACCTCCACTCGTCGGGGATCGGCAGCCGCAACATCGAACTGAAGCCCGACATCGAAATCTCGACGCTACGCACCAACGGCGAGGGGTTCGTCAGGATGGTGACGGCGGCGTTCGCCTATTTCCGCGACAACGGCGGAGGACACCTGGCCGTTATCAGCTCCATCGCCGGCACCCGGGGATTGGGGTCCGCTCCGGCCTACTCGGCGACCAAGCGCATGCAGAACACCTACATCGACGCCCTGGCGCAGCTCGCGCACATGGAGGGCTACGCCATCCGCTTCACAGACATCCGCCCGGGCTTCGTCGCAACGCCCCTGCTCAAACACGGGGACCACTATCCGATGCTGATGCAGGTCCCGAAAGTCGCCCGGCGCATCCTCACGGTACTTAAAACGGAGCGCCGCCGCGTGGTCATCGACCGCCGCTATGCCGTGTTCGTCGCGGTCTGGAAGCTCATCCCCGAGTGGCTGTGGGAGCGGCTGAAGATCCGGACCAAGGCGTAGGCGGCAAGGACAGGCGGACCGCAACCGTCCTCGCAAATCGGGTCGGGCAGACGGATCGGATACGTTCAGACAGCCGGGAAGCAATCGAACGACCCCAAAGACCACATCAACACATCCTGCGGAACTTTCCGCAGGATTTTTCTTGGCGCAGCGGAATTTTTGGGTAAATTTGCCTCCGATGAAACGACGCCGACACAGCCACCGGGAACGTCTGCTGATCGCGGGAGGTATCCTGCTGTCGCTGCTCGTCGCTGCCGTGCTGGTCTCGGGGCGGATCATCAACCGCACCGCCGAAGAGATGAGCGACCGCATCATCCGCCAGGTCGGCGAATACCACTATGCGCTGCTCGAATCCGAATTCGGCAAAGCCGAGGAAATTTTCCGTATCGCAAGCCGTTTCGCAGGCACCCATCCCCGCGTCAGCGAAACGGAACTGCGTATCCTGACCGCCACGCTGATGGAACTCGACTCCAAGGTGGGCCGCATCTGGTTCTCGGACGCGGAGGGACGCACTGTGCGCGATTTTTCGCGCGGAGGCAGGGCTTGCCGCTGCGGCGCCCTTGCGGCGGACGATTACCGCCGGCAGGCGGTGCGCTCTTTGGCTGCCGACACGCTCTGGAGCCGGGTGGTCGCACCCGACAGCCTGCCGGTGTGGAGCCTGGCGCGCCGCGTCGTCTGCCGGGACGGTTCGGAGCACCTCTGCGGCATCGACCTCCCGCTGATGGACGTACATACCTACATGACCGAGCAAAACCCATTCAGCCGGAGCTACGCCGCGGTGTACGATCCCGAGGGAGTGACCCTCTACCACCCCGACAGCCTGCGGATCGGGCGGCGCCTCTCGAACCCGGAGGAGTTGGCCACGCTGCAAGAGGTCGTGACCTCGGGCGTGCGCGCCGCAGCCCGGCCCGTCTCGGACTATCTGGGCGTGGAGGAGGAGCGCATCTACTACCCGATCCGGCTCGGCGGCCACCCCTGCGTGGCGGTGGTCGGCGTACCCCGCGTGGCCATCGAGCAGGAGATCGAGGAGTTCCATTTCTACACGATTCTGGTCGCCGTGATCTCTGTGGTAGTCTTCGCCCTGCTGCTCATCCTGGCCCAGCGGCGCTGGCGGCGGGAGTACGAACTGCGACGCGAGTCGGAGAAAGAGTCGGCCCAACTCCAGATGCAGCGGATTTTGGACCGAATCGACCCCCATTTCCTGTTCAACTCGCTCAATTCGCTCTACGTGCTGATCCGCTGCAACCCCGAGCAGGCCCGCGAATTCACGCTCACCCTGGCGCGCGTCTACCGCCATGTGCTCGAACGGGGACGGGAAATCCTCGTCGCGGTGGACGACGAGATCGAATTCACGTGGCAGTACTACTCGCTCCAACAAATTCGCTTCGGCAACCGCATCCACCTCACCACGGCCATCGCCCCCGAAGCGCACGGGCGGCTGATTCCATCGATGAGCCTGCAAACGCTCGTCGAAAACGCCGTCAAGCACAACCGCATCACGGCGCAGAACCCCTTGCACATCCGCATCTTCACCGAGGGCGACTGCCTGGTGATCGAGAATAACTACTCCCCGCGAGAGGAGCACGACCGCGATTCGCTGGGCGTGGGACTCGAGAGCATCCGCACGGTCTACCGCTTCTACACCGACCGCAACATCGACATCCGCATCGGGCAGGGTCTCTTCCGCTGTGCGCTGCCGCTGCTACCTTGCGAGAAATAACAGGGTGCTTTTTGCGGCATTCACACCCCCGAACGGGGCATTCGTTCCGATTTGCTTTTTCTTAAAAAAATTAAATTTTATTATTGCATCGTGCGGATCGTGTGATCCGACCCAAATGCAATAGTAGATGACCAACAGAACTTTCATCCTGTCCGCCCTCGCGGCCGCCGCGCTGCTGCTCCCGGCCCTGCCGGCCGAAGCCCGCAAAAAACCGGCGCACAAGGCGAAAAGCGAGCAGCCGGCCAAGAGCGATACGACCCGCAAGGATACCAAGAAAGGGTACGCGGAGCTGCTCAAGGGCGCGACGACGGACAAGGGCCTCTTCGACCTACACCGCAAGGGCACCGACCTCTGGTTCGAGATTCCCGATTCGATTCTTGGCCGCGATATTTTGATCGTCAACAAGATTTCGGGCGTCCCCTACCTGCTGAACGACGCCGGTATCAACAAGGGCATGGGCTTCGGGGAGAAGATCGTGCGCTTCCGAAAGGACACCGTTTATAAAAAGGTGTGGGTGGCGACCTACGACCCGCGCATCACCTCGCCCGAGGGCGATGCCATCACCCGGTCCGTCAGGGACAACTACCGCGAGTCGATCATTGAGCAGTTCCCCATCGAAGCATGGGGCAAGGACTCCGCGTCGGTGGTCATCAAGGCCAACAAGGTCTTCGACGGCAGCGAAAAGAGCTTCAACAACGTCTTCAAAGCACTGTCGATGAGCGCATCGGCCCGCAAGGAACTGTCGCGGATCGAATCGGCCCGCTCGTTTCCCGGGAACGTCGTCGTCAAGTCGGCCCTGACGACCGTCCACACCGAGGGCGACGCTTCGGCGCCGCTGACCGTGGAGATCACCTCCAATTTGGTGCTGCTGCCCCGCGAACCGATGCGGCCCCGCTTCGCCGACGACCGCGTGGGCTATTTCACCATCGGGCACCTCTATTTCAACGACCGCCAGCAGAAAGCCGAGGAGCGCGAGCTGGTCAACCGCTGGCGCCTCGAACCCCGTCCCGAGGACGTGGAGCGCTACAAGCGCGGCGAGCTGGTCGAGCCCGCGAAACCCATCGTGCTGTGGATCGACCCCGCCACGCCGCCCGTGTGGGTACCTTACATCAAAAAGGGGATCGTCGAGTGGCAGGAGGCCTTCGAAGAGGCCGGATTCAAGAATGCCATCCAGGCGCGCGAGGTCGACCCCGCGCGCGACACCGATTTCGACGTGGACGACGTACGTTACTCGGTGGTAACATACGCCGCATCGGAGATGGCCAACGCCATGGGCCCCTCGGTGATCGACCCCCGTAGCGGCGAGATCATCGAAGCGGACATCATCTGGTGGCACAACGTGATGAGCGTCCTGCACGCCTGGATCCGGCTCCAAACCGGCGCCGTCGATCCCGCAGCCCGTCACAACGAACTGCCGACGGAGCTGATGGGTAACGCCGTGCGCTTCGTCTCTTCACACGAGCTGGGCCACAGCCTCGGGCTGAAGCACAATTTCGGTTCGTCGTTCGCCGTGCCGGTCGACTCGCTCCGCTCGGTGACCTACACCTCGACACGCGGCACCGCCCCCTCGATCATGGACTACGCCCGTTTCAACTACGTGGCGCAGCCCGAAGACGGCATCGCGCAGCTCACGCCCAAGATCGGCGTCTACGACAAGCACGCCATCCGCTGGGGCTACCGCTGGCTCGATGTCGAAGACCCGCACGAAGAGCTGCCGACGCTCAATGCCTGGCTGCGCGAGCACGAGAACGATCCCGAATATTGGTACGGCGAGCAGTCGGGCGAGGGTATCGACCCCCGGTCGCAGTCGGAGGACCTGGGCGACGACGCCGTGCGGGCGAGCCTCTACGGGCTTGCGAACCTCAAGCGCATCATCCCCCACGTCGCGGACTGGACCGCCGAGGAGGGCAAGTTGCAGTTCGAAGCCGGGCGTTTCCTTTTGTCGATCGTCTTTCAGTGGGCAGCCTATGCCGACCACGTGAAGACCAACGTCGGGGGCTTCTACCTCAACAACGTGGTCTCGGGGCAGGAGCTGGACCGCTACGTCCCGGTGCCGGCCGACCGGCAGCGCAAGAGCGTTGGCTACCTTATCGACCAGGTGTTCATCACCCCGCAATGGCTCTTCGGGGCCGAGGCCTGGGACCGCAGCTACCCCCAGCGTACGTCGCCCGTGGGACAGATGGAGTACTCGCCCTACAATTTCGCCCGCGAACTGCAATACAAGGTCTACTACGATCTGCTGAAAGACGAGCGGCTGCTGCGCATGTACGAGGTCGAAGCCCGGCAGGGGCGCGGCCCGAAGACCTACACCCCCGAGCAGATGCTCGACGACATAACGCGCGCCGTCTTCCTGCGCCACGGGGGCCGGACGCTTTCGATCTGGGAGCGCATGAGCCAGAAGAACTACATCGACGCGCTGATCGTCTCGTCGAACATCACGATGGTCAAGACCACCAAGTTGGGTTCGACGCTCCACGAAAGCAACTGCGTCTGCCGCCTGATGCAGACGGCACCCGAACCGGAGATGGAGCGGCTGCCCCGGCCCGAGGAGCTGGGCGTCCGCACGGTGCGCAACTACACGATGATGCAGCGCGTGAGCGAGACCGCTTCGGTGAAGCGGGCCGAACTGCGCAGGCTGCTGGGCATTGTCCGCGGCCGCCTGGAGAGCGGCGATCAGGCGACCCGGAACCACTATCGGGACCTTGAACTCAGATTGAGGGAAGCATTGAGGATGATTTAAAAAGTTGGGTTTGCAAAGCCGTCTCGCTGAAAAGAGACGGCTTTGCGGCTCCTTGGAGGTCGCCTTCGGAGGTTATGATCTCGAAGAAACCGAGCCGATATGGCTGCAATTTAAAACCGAAAACACAGGAAACACTTATATTTCGACAGGATGAAAAAATTACTCACATTCGCTGTTCTGATCTGTCCGCTGCTGGCCCTGGCCCAGCCGACACGTCAGATTTCGGGCCGGGTGCTCGACCGCGCCGACGGCTCGCCCCTGGTGGGCGCCACGGTGTTCATCGCCCCCGAAGAGACCCAAGCCAAAGACTACAACCCCCAGGGCACGATCGCATACGAGCAGGGACGTTTCGCATTCACGCTGCCCGCAAGCGTGAAAAAGGTGGTCGTGAGCTTCGTCGGCTACGAAACCCAGACGCTCGACATCGCGGGCAAGAGCGAGTTCACCGTCTACCTCTCGACCGTGGACACCAAGATGGACGCCGTGGTGGTGACCGGTTACCAGCGCATCGAAAAGCGCAAGCTGACCTCCTCCATCTCGAGCGTCAAGATGGCCGACATCGCACGCGACGGCGTGGCCAGCGTCGACGAGATGCTCTCGGGTTCGCTCGCCGGCGTGGTCTCGACCCCGACCACGGGCGCGCCGGGCGGTGCCAGCAAGGTCAAGATCCGCAGCACGGCTACCCTGCAAGGCAATACCGACCCGCTGTGGGTGCTCGATGGTATGCCTTTGGAGGGCAACGATATTCCCGCGGACTGGTCGTCGAAACAGAACATCGACCAGCTCTACAACATGTCGATCGCCGGGCTGAACCCGGCCGACATCGAGGACATCACCGTCCTCAAGGACGCCGCCGCGACGGCCATCTACGGTGCCCGGGCCGCCAACGGCGTCATCATCATCACCACCAAGAAAGGGTCGCGCAACCAGGCCACGCGCGTAAATGTCTCGGCGTCGATCTTCGTCACCGACCGCCCCAGCATGGAGAAGCTCAACCTGATGAACGCCTCCGAAAAGGTCGATCTGGAGCTCGGGCTGGCAGCGAACGGCACGCTCGGCTACATGAACTACATGGGCGGCGTGGCCCGCATTCTGGACAAGGCGGGCGAACGCACCGCCCTGCGCGAGGGCGGCTTCCCGGCCCTCACGGCCGAGACGCAGGCTGCGATCAACGCGCTGCGGAGCGACGGAACCGACTGGGGACGCGAGATTTACCGCGTGTCGCTCAACCAGCAGTACAGCCTAAGTCTCTCGGGCGGCGGCAAGAAAGCCTCGTACTACCTCTCGGGCGGCTACTACAACGAGCAGGGAACGACCGTGGGCACGGGCTTCGAGCGCCTGAACCTGACGATGAAGACCGACTACGATCTGTTGAAGAACCTGCGCTTCGGGGCCTCGGTGTTCGTGGGGCAGAACAAAAACTCTTCCTACCTCTCCGATACCGACGTGTACACCAACCCGGCCCGCTACACCCGCACGGTGAACCCCTACATGACCGCCTATAACCCCGACGGATCGTATGCCTACGACCCCGACATGGTCTACGCCCTGGGCAACGAGAGCACGACGCTCGACTACAACATCCTCGAAGAGCGCGCCCGCACGGAGTACACGCTCAAGACGCGCTCGATCAAGACGCTCTTCGACCTGGACTACAAACCCGTCGAGGGGCTGCGTCTCTACACGCAGTTCGGATTGCAGGTGGACAACTCCGCGACCGAGAAGATGGCCGAGGAGAACTCCTATTTTACGCGCAAATACGCCATGGACTCGCGCGTAAACGGGGTTCCCCAGCTGCCCCAGGGCGGTGTGATCCAGAACTGGAACAGCGATCTCTCGCAGTACAACTGGAAAGCGCAGGCCGAGTATTCGGGCACGTTTGCCCAGCGGCACGAGGTGGACGTGATGGCCGGTCTGGAGATGCGCGGGGTGACCAACACCTCGGTCCACACCAAAGGGTTCGGCTACGACAGCAAGACCATGACCACCAAGCCCCTCGACCTGCCGGACGGCAGCCCCCTGGTCGATCATCCCAAGTTCAAGCAGTACCAGAAATCGTTCTACGAGAACCGCTACCTCTCCTATTTCTTCACGGCCTCGTACACCTACGCCAACCGCTACACCCTTTTCGGGTCGATGCGCTACGACGGTACCAACCTTTTCGGCGTGGACCCCAAGTACAAGTTCAACCCCATGTGGTCGATCTCCGGCGCGTGGAACATCAACCGCGAGCAGTTCCTGCAGAACGCCAAGTGGCTCGACAACCTGCGTCTGAGGGCCTCGTACGGCGCACAGGGCAACATCGACCGCACGACCTCGCCCTACATCCTCGGCACATGGGGCAACGCCACCATCGGCGGGGTGAACGAGGACCGCATCACCGTCTCGTCGCCGCCCAACCAGAACCTGCGGTGGGAGACGACCTATTCGTGGAACACGGCGCTCGATTTCTCGGCCCTCGACAACCGGCTGGGCTTCACGTTCGAGGTCTACGGCCGGCGCAGCGAGAACCTCATCACCCTGCGCACGATCCCCTCGGAGAACGGCTACACCAAGACCTCGACCAACTACGGCGAGATTTCGAGCCGCGGTATCGAGTTCACGCTCAATACGGTGAACGTCCGCACGCCCAGTTTCCGCTGGGAGACGCAGTTCAACCTCGCCCGCAACACCGACCGCGTGGAGAAAGTCCGCATCGACGACGACAGCTACGTGCCCTCGCTGCAAGGCTATTCGTCGAGCGCCGTATTCGCCATCCGCACCGCCGGGCTGGACGAGCGGGGCATCCCGATGTTCTGGCAGGACGGCCGGAAAGTCTCGCTCGAACAGTTTGTGGGGTTCCGGCTCGAAACGACCGACTACGGATATTACACCGAAACTCTTCCGGCGATGAACATATCCTACAAGGACGTGCGCGACCGGCTGACGTACATCGGCTCGCGCAACCCCGATCTGACGGGCGGTTTCAACAACCGGTTCTATTTCAAGAATTTCGACCTGTCGATCTCGACCAATTTCGTCGTCAACCAGCTCATGACCCGCACGCCGTTCTACGACCCGATCGCCGTCAATCCCGGCCAGAACTACACCACCGAGATGCGGCAGGTGTGGTCGCCCGACAACCCGTCGGGCATCTACCCCGCCATTGTGGGCAACCTGCGGCCGGACGGTTCGAGCTACCAGGGGGAGTGGGACGAAAACCCCGATCCGTACCGCGTCATGTACTACATTCTGAACGGCTATCCCAACTCGGGCGGGGCCTCGTTCTGGAACAGCCTCGACATCTGGAACAAGAAAGTGAGCTACCTGCGCGTGAACAGCATCCGACTGGGTTACTCGTTCCCCGAAAAGATCGCCCGCAAGCTCCGCATGGCCGGGCTGAGGGTCCATTTCGAAGCCCGCAACCCGTTTGTGATCGCCTCGAACTACGACGGCTATTTCGATCCCGAGAGCTACGGCAACATCTATGCGCAGCCCATTTCGCGCAGCTACTCGTTCGGTCTGAACATCATCTTCTAAACCCGCACCGATCATGAAAAAGACACTCTATATCCTTTGCGCCGCACTGGGCCTCGGCTCGTGCAACTACCTCGAAATCGACCCCGTCGGGCAGGTCATTCCCCACAAGACCTCCGAATTCCGGGCCCTGATGACCGAGGGCTACGCCAAGTTTCCCTATTTCGACTCGAAAGCCTACCTGTGCCTGCTTTCGGACGAGGTGGGCAATTTCTACGAGGCCAACATCTACGGCAACGACGGCGCCCCGCTGGTCTACAACTTCACGTGGCAGTACGGCCGGCAGATGCGCGAATTCCCCTATCAGCAATATTACAGCGCCATTTTCCAGGCCAATGCCGTGCTGGAGAACCTGCCCGGCGCCGAAGAGGACACGCCGACCGAATCGAAGAATCAGATCATGGCCGAAGCCTACACGCTCCGGGCATTCAGCTTTTTCGACCTGGTAAACCTTTACGGCGCGCCCTACGACCCAGCCACGGCCGCCACGGACCGCACCGTACCGCTGGCCACCTACATCGACATCGAACAGCGCTACCCCACCTCGACCGTCGCGGCCGTGTACAAGCAGATTTTAGACGACATCGCCGCCGCCGAAGCGTGCATGGAGGTCGAGAAACAGGCGACCGACTACAACTACCGCTTCTCGAAGAACGCGCTGGCGGCTTTCAAGGCGCGCGTGATGCTCTACATGGGCGCGTGGCAGGAGGCCTACGACCTGGCCACGTCGCTGCTTCCGGCTTACGAACTGGTCGACCTGAATGCGATGGGCGAGGAGAGCCCGCTGCCGTGGGCGACCGCCTCGCCGGAGATCATTCTGGGGCTGGAGCGTCCGTTCTACGGCGCGCAGCGCGACCTGATCGGCGCCTGCATCATCTCGGACGGGATGCTCGCCCTGCTCGACGAGACGACCGACAACCGCAGCGCCTACCTGACGATGCTCGACGACGGAGACTGGATCATGGGCCCCACCGACCTGGGGCTGGGCGTGGCTCGTGACACCAAATCGCGCGTCTCGATCCGCGTGGCCGAGATGTATCTGATCGCCGCCGAAGCCGGAGCGCACCTGCCGGCTGAGCTGGCGAAAGCCAAAGAGCACCTGCTGGCCTTGCAGTCCAGGCGATTCAAGTCCGAAGCGATGGATGCGCAGCGCGCGAGGATCGGGGCGATGGATGCCGAGGCCCTGTTGCAGGAGGTGGCCGACGAGCGTGCCCGCGAGCTCTTGATGGAGGGCCACCGCTGGTTCGACCTGCGGCGCACCACCCGGCCGGCCATTACCAAAATGCACGACGGCAGCCCGGTCGAACTGCGTGCAAACGACTCGCGCTACACGCTGCCGTTCCCGCAGTCGGCCATCGACGCCAACCCCGATCTGAGCTGAAATCCCGGATCGAAAACGGCTCGATCTTGCCGTTCGATGCTTGAAAAACAGTCCGGTTTTTGCACCGGACTGTTTTTTTTGTAATTTTACGGACCATGAGAGCCATCATCATCGAGGACGAACCCCTCTCCGCGGCCGAGCTGCGCACGGCCCTCGGGGAGGTGGCGCCGCAGATCGAGGTCGTCGCCACGGCCCGCTCGGTCGCCGAGGCGGCCGTGGTGATCGGCAGCGTGCCGCACGATTTGATCTTCATGGACATCCACCTGGAGGACGGCAGCGGCTTCGATCTCTTCGACCGGGCTGAAATCGAAGTGCCCGTGATCTTCATCACGGCCTACGACACGTATGCGCTCAAAGCGTTCGAAAATAAAGGAATCGACTACCTCTTGAAACCATTCGGGCGCGAGGACCTGCGCCGGGCAATCGCCAAACTGGGACTGCTGGCGGGGGGGGGTCCGGCTGACGCCGTACCGACGGCGCCGAGTTATCAGGAGCGGTTCCTGGTTCACGTGGGCGCCCGGATGCGCTCGGTCACCGTCCCCGAGATCGCCTATTTCATGGCCGAGGGCAAGTACCTCCACCTCATTACGCGCGACGGCAAAGATTATCTCCTGGACCGCACGCTCACGGACGTGGGCGAGAAACTCTCGCCGGGCCTCTTTTTCCGCATCAACCGACGGCTGATCGTCTCGTTCGAGGCGATCCGCGAAATGATCCGCTACTCGGGCAGCCGCATCAAGGTGGTGCTCGAACCGCCGCTGCCCGAGGGAGAGGAGGCGTTCGTCAGTACGGACCGCGTGCAGGCGTTCCGGCAGTGGCTCAACCGGTGAGGAGAGGAACGAAAAAGCGCACCCGGCGGATGCGCTTTCCCGGATTCGAATTGCAATTCGTCAGCCGAGCAGCTGGCGCAGCAGCATGAGCGCTCCCGGCAGGTTGATGAGCGCATGCGCGCCCACGGCCCACCAGAATCCCAGATTCACGCGCAGGTAAACGAGCACGCAACCCGAGAGAGCCAGCATCAGGACCATGATCAGCGCCATCGGCAGCAGAGTCCAGGTAAGCCCCGGCATGGCGAACAGATGCACCGCACCGAACAGGATGGCAGAAACCCACATCGTCGGTCGCAGCCACCGCTCCCGGCGGGCCATCCAGAAATGATCGGTGGTCAGACACCACAGGGCAAGGGCCACGACGACTCCCGGCAGCACGCCCCACCACATGGATTGCCCCGCGCCCGCCAGACGGAGCAGATGCACGGCGAAAAAAGCGGTCAGCGCCCCCGATCCGATCGCTGCATGGGAACGGCGGAACGACAGCCCCAGCCGGAATGCGCACTCCTCGAACAAGGGTGCGGCGAGCAGCAGCTGCGGCAGGGCCCACCATCCCAGGGCAGCCATTTCGTCCGGCGTTCCCATGAACTGCAACCGGTTCATGGCGTCGATGCCCCAGCCCAACTTGTATATCGCCATCGCAATGCCGGCCAGCAGCCCCGTGACAACCCGCGTCACCAGGAAAAAAGCCAGTGCATAGAGCAGGATGCGGCCCACGCTTCGGGTGCGCCGTTCGTCGATGCGGTTCAAAATGAAAGGTTCCATCATCAAGTGAGTTTCGCGTGCAACAAAAGCCGCGAGGCAAGCGAATAAACAACTCTTGCATCGCGGCTGAATTCGGTTCGTTCCCAAAAATCAGAAAGGCAGGTCGTCGGGATCGTCGGCCGGGATCGAGGGGGCTGGCGAAGCAGCCGGAGCCGCGGGCTGCGGGGCGGGACGCTGGTAACCGCCCGCGGGCGACGACTGCCCGTATCCCTGAGCCGACTGTCCGTAGGCCGGAGCGCTGCCCTCGGCCGAGGCGGGGTTGTCGCTGCGGCGGCCCAGGAGGTTCATCACATCGGCCAGAATCTCGGTCGTGTAGCGTTTGTTGTTGTCCTTGTCCATCCACTCGCGGGTGCGCAGGCGCCCCTCGACGTAGATCTGCGTGCCCTTGCGGACATAACGGTCCACCACATCGGCCAGACCGCGCCACAAGGTGATCGTGTGCCACTCGGTGTGCTCCTTGGTTTCGTTGGCCTGGCGGTCGAACAGCCGTTCGGTGGTGGCCAAGCGGACGCGGGCGACTTTCGCACCGCCTTCGAGCGTGCGGACCTCGGGATCGATGCCCACGTTGCCGATCAATATTACTTTATTTACCATAATTACAGCGATTTAATCATTCGTTTGAACAGCAGTTCCATGCGCACCCCGGCTTTTCGGCCCTGCCGCTGCACGTCCTCGTGGTCGCCCGCCTCGTCCGACAGGCCGCAGTTGGTGATGACCGAGACGCCGAAGACCGGAATCGACATGTGGCGCGCCACGATCACCTCGGGAACGGTCGACATGCCCGCGGCGTCGCCGCCGATGGCCTTGAAATAGCGGTACTCGGCTTGCGTCTCGAACGTGGGGCCCGTGCCGCCGACGTAGACGCCGTACTGGAGTTTGATTCCCTCCTCTTCGGCGATCTCCGTGGCGCGGGCGATAAGCTCCCGGTCGTAGCAGTTGTGCATGTCGGGGAAGCGGGGGCCCAGTTCGGAGAGGTTGGGGCCGATCAGCGGGTTGGGCATGAGGTTGATGTGGTCGGTGATGACCATCAGGTCGCCCACGCGGAACGAGGTATTGATACCGCCCGAGGCGTTCGAGACGAAGAGGTAGCCGATGCCTAACTGTTGCATCACGCGCACGGGGAATGTCACCTGCTGCATCGTATATCCCTCGTAATAGTGGAAGCGGCCCTGCATGGCCACTACCCGGCGCCCCTTGACGCGGCCGAAGATCATGCGGCCCTTGTGCCCCTCGACCGTCGAGACGGGGAAGTCGGGGATTTCGTGGTAGTCGAGCGTGTAGTTCGCTTCGATGCGGTCGCCGAAGCCGCCCAGGCCCGTGCCCAGGATGATGCCCACCTCAGGCCGGAAATCCCCGGTCCGGGCCCTGATAAACTCCGCGGTTTGCTTAATTTCCTCTAACATCTTGTTCCAGTTTTTGCAGAAAATCCGTCGCCGAATCCTCTATGAATGAAATATTGATCGGTTGATAGTACAGGCTGCGGCGGATCTCTTCGGGAATCCGCTCCCGGCGCGTCATCTTCACGGCGTCCTTTTCGGTGGTGACGATCGCCGCCCCCGGATGCTTGGCCAAGAGGGCCCGGAGCGCATGCATGTCACGGACCTTGTAGACGTGATGGTCGTCGAGGGTCATCTCGGCCACCACCTCGTAGCGCGCATGGAGCGAGTCGAGGAACGGCCGCGGATTGCCGATGCCCGAGAGCGCGATCACCTGCCGGCCCTGACCGAGCGGCTCCGGCGGCGCCTCATCCGCAAAGAGCGGCTGGGGCATGAAACTCTCGAAGCGGGTGAAATAGACCCGCTGGTAGGCGACCTGGATCAGCACCTTGCGCAGGATGCGCCGGTCGATGGGGGCCATCTTCTCGGGGCATTTGGTCACCACGAAATAGTGGGCGCGGTGCAGCTCCTCGGGCACGTCGCGCAGCGAACCCACCGGCAGCATCCGGTCGTGCTGGATGGGGCGCGTGGCGTCGATCATCACCACGTTGATCTTGGGTTCGACGTAGCGGTGCTGAAAGCCGTCGTCCAGCACGACGAGGTCGACCTCGGGGTGCTCGGCCCGGATGCGGCGAATGCCCTCGGCGCGCTTCTCGCACACGGCGACCACCGTATCGGGGAATTTGAACTTGATCTGCAACGGTTCGTCGCCCACGTCGCGGTAGTGCGAATCGGCCTGCACCTCGCGGTAGCCCTTGGTTCGGCGGCCGTAACCGCGCGAGAGGAGCGCCACGTTGTGCATCTGCGACATGTAGCCCACGATCATCTCGGCCATAGGGGTCTTGCCCGTACCGCCGACAGTGATGTTGCCGATGCAGACGATCGGAATGTCGAACCGCTCGCTCTTGAGGATACCCCAGTCGAAGAGGCGGTGACGGAACACCACCCCTGCTTTATACAGGAAAGCCGCGGGCGCGAGCAGGCATCTGAACATGTTCTACTTTTCTTTCGGTCAGTATACGGGACTTTCAAAGATAACAATAATTCCCGGTTCGGCAAAACATTAGGAAGCAAATCTCGGGCCCGGGTCACAAACGGGGAGGAAATCGGCGGTTTTTTGCGATTTTTTGCTAACTTTGTCCGCATCTATGAAAAGCCTGAAATTCTACCTGGCCGCCCTCGTGCTCGTGGCGGCGGGTGCCTGTCGCACGACCACGCAGCAGGCAGCGTCCGAAATCGAGGAGCCGCCGCGCAACCTTATCTACGGTATCGATGCCGACGAGTACCGCACCCAAACGGGCGAGGTGGGCCCGGGCCAGACGCTCGGTGGCATTCTCGCGGGGTATGGGGTAACGGCCCTGCAAGTGGACCGGCTGGACCGCGCCGCCAAAGACATTTTTCCGCTGCGCAACATCCGCGCGGGGCACAAATACACCGCTTTCATCCACGAAGACTCGCTCTATGCGCCGCACCTGGACTACCTGGTCTACGAGCGCAGCGCCACCCAGTACGTGACTTTCGGATTCCACGACGATTCGGTGAGCGTCTCCACGGGCGAAAAGGAGTTTACCCTGCGCCGCACGAAAAAGAGCGCCGTGATCAACTCCTCGCTCTGGGGCGCCATCATGGAGCAGAAGCTCCCCTACGCGCTGGCCTCGGAGATGGAGGATATTTACCAGTGGACGGTCGATTTCTTCGGTATCCAGAAAGGCGACGCTTTCACGGTCATCTACGACGAGCGTTTCATCGACGACACGATCCCGGCCGGGATCGGCCGCGTTTGGGGCGCCCGGTTCACGCAGGGCGGTAAGGAGTACTATGCCATTCCGTTCCGTCAGGGCGGCAAGATCCAGTACTGGGAAGCCGACGGCGGCAGCCTCCGAAAGCAGCTGCTCAAGGCGCCGCTCAAATTCACGCGCATCAGTTCGAAATTCACCTACGCCCGCAAGCACCCCATCTACAAGGTCTACCGCCCGCATACGGGGGTCGATTACGCCGCACCGAAAGGCACGCCCGTACATGCGGTGGCCGACGGCGTGGTGACGTTCAAGGGCTGGGGCGGCGGTGGAGGCAACACACTCAAGATCAAGCATCCGGGTAATCTTATGACCGGGTATCTCCACCTGAGCGGCTTCGCCCGGGGCATCTCCAAGGGCTCGCACGTCTCACAGGGGCAGTTGATCGGCTACGTCGGTTCGACAGGCGCTTCGACGGGGCCGCACCTGGACTACCGCATCTGGAAGAACGGGACGCCCATCGACCCGCTGAAAGTGCCGCAGAAGCCCTCGGAACCGATCTCCGAAGAGAACCGCGCCCTGTTCGAATTCGTCCGCGACCGCATCTCGGCCGAGTTGAACGGCGACCTGGCCGAGGAGCTGCGCATCACCCAACTCGATTCGCTGGAACTTCCCGCATCGCCTGCGGCGACGGAACTGGCCGCAAACTAAAGACGCGACATGGAACGCATGGCAGTCATCATCGTGGCCGGAGGCGGCGGACAGCGCATGGGCGGCGGCATCCCCAAGCAGTTCCGGCTGCTGGGAGGCGTGCCGGTGCTGGCGCGCACGATCGCCAATTTCGCCGCGGCCCTGCCGGGGGCGCAGCTCGTCGTGGCGCTGCCCGCGGAGCACATCGCTTTCTGGCGCAACCTCGCGGCGCGTTTCGACGTGGCCGGACACACCATCGTAACGGGCGGCAGCGCGCGGTTCCACTCGGTCCGCAATGCGCTGGCGGCGATCGATCCCGCGGCCGAGTTGATCGCCGTGCAGGACGGCGTGCGGCCGCTCGGCTCGGCGGAGCTGATCCGCCGCGTGGCGGCCGCGGCAGCCGAACACGGCGCGGCGATTCCGGTCGTCGAGGTGGTCGATTCGCTGCGCGAAATCGACGGCACGACCTCCCGGGCCGTGGACCGCAGCCGCCTGCGCGCGGTGCAGACCCCGCAGGTGTTTCGCGCCGAGGTGCTGCGACGGGCTTACGAAGCGGCATACTGTACCGAATTCACCGACGACGCCTCGGTGGTGGAGCGGAGCGGCACGACCGTTTTCCTGTGCGAGGGCGAACGGCAAAATCTCAAGATCACCACCCCCGAGGACCTGCTTGTCGCAGAAGCCCTCCTCGCGGCCCGCGAAAACGGCGGGGAGGACGACGGCACCGAACACCGTTCGGCCGCAGCCCAAGCCGCTGCGGAAGCCGCCGGAGCCGATGCGACAGCCGATGCAGCAGGTTCGGCCGAAGATAGCGATACGCCCTCAGGCGCGGGCAGCTGGCGATAAATCCCCTGCCAATGGAGAGTACCTATAAATACCGTTTCGACCGCCACACGATCTACTGGTCGCTGGTCTACCTGGTGGTCTTCGTGCTGCTGGGCGTCGTGCTCTTCTACCTTTACGAGGGCGGCTACCTCTCGGCGTGGTTCACCTCGTTCATCGTGGCGCTCGTCGCACTGATGGCCCTCTCGATCCCGCGACGGATCGTGGTGACGGACGAAAAGGTCGAGGTGCGCTGCCTGCTGGACATCACCGAAATCCGCCGCGACGAGATCGCCTCGGTGCGGCGCGTCGACACGGGACGCATCAAGTGGTTCTTTCCGCTCTTCGGCGGTTGCGGCTTCTTCGGATACTACGGCCACTTCATCGACCTGAGGCGGCTGGAGCGCGTCAGGGTCTACGCCTCGGAGTGGAAGAATTTCGTCGAGATCGTGGACATTTACGAGGAGCGGCTCTACGTCTCGTGCCGCGAGGCCGACCGCCTGGTGGCCGAGCTGACCCCGCCCGGCGGCAACCGCGACCCGGAAGAGGAAGAGGAGGCATAAGCGGCCGGGAGCGAAAATTCCGGCAGCGGAATTGCATTACAGAGAAACGTTCACCTAATAAAACAGTAGAAAGATGAAAAAGTACCGTTGCACCGTATGCGACTGGATCTACGATCCGGCCATCGGCGACCCGGACGGCGGCATCGCCCCGGGCACCCCGTTCGAAGAGATTCCCGAAGATTGGGTCTGCCCTGTCTGCGGAGTGGGCAAAGACGAGTTCGAGGAGGTCCAGGAGTAAGGGACCCGCAAGCTGCCAAAACAGACGAGGCGCACCTGCATGGTGCGCCTCGCTGCATTTCACAGGCCCACGGCTCAGTTGATGTTCGGCAGGTAGGAGTAGTTCTTCGAGTAATTCATCATCTGCTCCTTGTAGTCGGCCGGATAGGAGATCTTCACGTCGACGATCTTGCCGTCCTTTTCGACCAGTTCGTATTCGGGGTTCACGAAACCGCCGTAAGGCTCGATTCCCAATGCATAGTAGCGCTCGCGGACCTCGGCATGCAGCGCGGGGTCGACCCGAACGGCATACCGCTCGACCAGCTCGCGGCCCGCCTCATAGTCGCCCTCGGACTTGATGCGCTGCACCTCGCGGAGCATCTGGCCGAACAACTCGCGCAATTTTTCGAAATCGTTGACCACCACGTACGTTTTGCCGTTCTCGGTCACCCATTCGATCACCTTGTCGGCCTTGCCGCGCTCGTAGCACCACTCCGAGATCAGCTTGCGGTTGCGCATGTGCGACTCCTCGACGTTCTTGCCCGGTTCGATGCGGGCCAGCTGGGTCATCAGGCCGTTGAGAATGTACTTGGCATAGCCGGCCCACGCCACGTCGAGCGAGGGGATCAACCCCAGTTCGACCAGTTTCTCATCGCCCAGGTAGTAGAGCCCGAACAGGTCGGCGCGGGTCTCTTCGAGCGTCGAAGAGTAGCTCTTCAGTTCGCCGCCCCGAACACCCGGCGCCAGCTGGCCCGAACCGTGGCCCAGGCACTCGTGCAGGTCGGTGTGCAGGTCGTCTGCCAGCTTGCCGTACTTGTCCATGCGCTCGCGGTCCTCGGCGCGCAGCACGAACTCCTCGTTGAAGCCATTGCCGTGGGCGGCCATGTCGTAGGCGTAGGTGATGTTGTCGATGGTCACCGACTTGGAGCCGTACTCCTTGCGGATCCAGTCGGCATTGGGGAGGTTGATGCCGATGGGCGTGGCCGGGTAGCAGTCGCCGCCGAGCATGGCCACGGTGATGACCTTGGCCGAGACGCCCCTCACGACGGGTTTGCGGAAAGCCGGATCGACGGGCGAGTGGTCCTCGAACCACTGGGCGTTTTCGGAAATGACCTCCGTGCGGTGGCACGCCTCGGTGTCCATGAAATTGACGTTGGCCTCCCACGACGCCTTGCGTCCCAGCGGATCGCCGTAATCCTCGATGAAGCCGTTGACGAAATCGACGTGCGAGACGGTGTCCTGCACCCAGGCGATGTTGTAGGCGTCGAACTGACTGAGGTCGCCCGTGCGGTAGTAGCCGATGAGTTTCGAGAGGGTCGATTTCTGCGGCTCGGCGGCTACGCCTTGCGCCTTTTCGAGCCAGTAGACGATCCGCTCGATGGCCGGGGAGTACATGCCGCCCACTTTCCAGACGCGCTCCGCGACCACGCCGTTCTCCTTGACGAGTTTCGAGTTCAGCCCGTAGGAGACCGGGCGGGGATTGCCCGCATCGGCGGCGGCCATGCCGGCATAGAAGCTCTCGACCTCGGCCTGCGTGACGCCCTCGTAGTAGTTGTTCGACGAGGTGGCGATCAGGTCGTCGCCCGCGCGCTGGTTGAGCCGTGTTTTATAGAGGTTCTGATCGAAGATGGCCCGGCAGACCTCGCCGCGCAGGGTGTTGAGCTCGCCGAATTTTTCTTCGGGGATGGTTTCGATCGCTGTCAGCAGATACTCCTCCGAGAACTCGGGCGTGAACTTGTCGTTGGAGTAATGGTGGTGGATGCCGTTGGCGAACCACACTTTCTTGAGGTATTTCTCCAGCGCTTTCCACTCATCGGTCGTACGGTCGCCCGCATAGTTTTCGTAGACGGTCTCCAGCGTGCGGCGCACGGCCAGATTGTACTTGAAATTCTGGTCGAAGAGGATGTCGCGGCCGCATTTGGCCGCTTCCGAGAGGTAATAGACCAGTTCTTTCTGTTCCAGGGGGAGTTTCTCGAATCCGGGAACCTCGTAGCGGATGACCTTGATGTCGTCGAAACGGTCGACGATCCAGGGAGCATCTGCTTCGGGGGCGTGGCAGCACGATGCCAGCGAGAAAAGCGATAAAGACATAAATGCGAATTTAACCATGTCGTTCGGGGGTTTAGTTTATTCGCAAAGATAGTGCAAGTCGAGAGCAAAAGCAAGCCTGCTTGCAATTTCCCGCAGCGCAATCCGGCAAGAGGACGATCTAAGATAGCGGAAACCGGGCGAAAAACGGTCTGACCGGGTTTGAATTTTAATTTTTAATTTTTCATTCTTGATTATTGTTTCTACCTTTGCCCCGCCAAGGAAAGCGATCGAAAAGAGATGAAAGTTTATACAAGCGTCAAGGAGTTGCGAGCCGCGCTGGAGGGTGTGGACGAGGCCGGGATCGGATTCGTGCCCACGATGGGTGCGCTGCATGCGGGGCACCGTTCGCTCGTCGAGCGAGCCCGCCGCGAGATGCCGACGGTCGTGGTGAGCGTCTTCGTCAATCCCACCCAGTTCAACGACAAGAACGACCTGAGGCACTACCCCCGCACGCCCGAAGCCGACGCACGCCTCTTGGAAGAGGCCGGAGCGGACTACGTGCTGATGCCGTCGGTCGAGGAGATATACCCGGAAGAAGATACCCGGCAGTTCGATTTCGGAATGATCGACAAGGTGATGGAGGGCGCCACGCGCCCCGGCCATTTCAACGGTGTGGCGCAGGTCGTCAGCCGCCTGTTCGACATCGTCCGGCCGGCCCGCGCCTATTTCGGCGAAAAGGATTTTCAGCAGATCGCCGTTATCCGCGAGATGGTCGGCCAACTGCAACTCCCCATCGAAATCGTCGCATGCGAAATCGTCCGCGGCGAGGACGGGCTGGCCCTCTCGTCGCGCAACACGCTGCTGGACGAAGCGCACCGCGCCGCCGCGCCGCACATCTACGCCACGCTCAAAGCAGCCGTCCTGGAGTCGCAGCGCCTCTCTCCCCGGGAGCTCGAGGCCTGGGTCAAGGCCGAGGTGGAGCGCAACCCGCTGCTCCGCGTGATCTACTACCAGTCGGTCGACGCACTTTCGATGCAGCAGGTCGCCGCATGGAGCGACTCGGAGCACGTTCAGGGCTGCATTGCGGTACAGGCCGGCGACATTCGTTTAATCGATAATATCCGTATCAGATGAAATTCCAGATTGAGGTCATCAAGTCGAAGATCCACCGCGTCACCGTCACGCAGGCCGATCTGAACTATGTCGGAAGCATCACCATCGATGAGGCGCTGCTCGAAGCCGCCAACATCATCGAGGGCGAGAAGGTGCAGATCATGGATATAAACAACGGCGAACGTTTCGAAACCTATGTCATTTGCGGCGAGCGCGGCAGCGGCTCGATCTGTCTGAACGGCGCGGCGGCCCGCAAGGTCCAGGTGGGCGACGTGGTCATCATCGCCTCCTATGCCCTCATGGATTTCGAGGATGCCAAACAGTTCCGCCCGTGGATCGTCTTTCCCGACACGGCGACCAACAAACTCATCGGATAGCAGGGAGGCTGCTCGCTGCGCAAAAAGTCCGGACTGCCGAAGCGATGCGCACCGGGAAAAGTCAAAGCCCGGTTCTGGTATCGACGCGAGGCTTATCCCGACATCTCCCCGGCAGGTTCGGGAAATCGAGCCGCCCGAAAAGATGGAAAATCTCCCTTGCAGGAGATTTTTTCGTATATTTGCCCAACCGGAAACCGGGCCTGGACCGACGCCCGCGGCAGAGAGGCTCTCCGCGTGCTTGCGTGACACACCCGCAGGCCCCCTAAACCTTTACATCAATGGATATTACCCTCACAATCCTCGCATTCCTGCTCTCCGTCGCAGGCATTGCAGGCTGCATCATCCCGGCGCTGCCGGGCGTCGTGCTGAGCTATGCCGGACTGCTGTGCGCCTGGTTCACCTCCTATTCGAGCTTGTCGGCCACGGCCATCTGGGTGTGGCTGGCCGTGACGGTCGCCGTGAGCGTGGCGGACTATTTCCTGCCCGCCTGGATGACGCGCCGTTTCGGCGGATCGCGGGCCGGAGCCATCGGCGCCACGGTCGGCGTCTTTGCCGGATTCTTCCTTTTCCCGCCCCTGGGAATCATCCTCGGTCCGTTTTTCGGCGCCGTACTGGGCGAACTGCTCCACGACAAGCGCGACCCGGGAAAAGCCCTGCTGGTCGGCTTCGGCTCGTTCCTTTCGTTCGTGGTCGGCACGGGGCTCAAACTGGCCGCCGCGCTGGGCATGTTCATCCACGTGGTCGCCGACACCTGGACTCCGCTGAAAGGATGGGTGGGAGGACTGTTTTGAACGAATTAAAAATTAAAACGAGGCGCGGATGGGACTTTCCATCCGCGCCTCGTCCGATACCGGCTGCAAGCGGCAGTCAGTAGCGGTAGTGGTCGGCCTTGTAGGGTCCGTCGGGCGTTACTCCGATGTAGTCGGCCTGCTCCTGGGTCAGGCGCGTCAGTTCGACGCCCAGGTTCTCCAGATGCAGGCGCGCAACCTCCTCGTCGAGGTGTTTCGGGAGACGGTAGACGCCTATCTCGTGCTCCTGCTGCCACAGCTCCATCTGCGCGAGGCACTGGTTAGTGAACGAGTTGGACATGACGAACGAGGGGTGTCCGGTGGCACAGCCGAGGTTCACCAGGCGGCCTTCGGCCAGGACGAAGATCGCATGGCCGTCGGGGAAAGTGTACTTGTCCACCTGGGGTTTGATCGTGGTCTTCACCGCGTCCGAGCCGTCGAGCCGGGCCATCTGGATCTCGTTGTCGAAATGGCCGATGTTGCAGACGATGGCCTGGTCGCGCATCCGCCGCATGTGCTCCAGCGTGATGATGTCGCGGTTGCCCGTGCAGGTGACGTAGATGTTGCCCTCGGCGAGCGCGCTCTCGACAGTTCGGACCTCGAAGCCCTCCATCGCGGCCTGCAAGGCGCAGATGGGGTCGATCTCCGTGACGATCACCCGGGCGCCGTACGAGCGCATCGAGCGGGCGCAACCCTTGCCCACGTCGCCGTAGCCGCAGACGACGACCACCTTGCCGGCGATCATCACGTCCGTGGCGCGCTTGATGCCGTCGGCCAGCGATTCGCGGCAGCCGTAGAGGTTGTCGAATTTCGACTTGGTGCACGAGTCGTTGACGTTGATAGCCGGAACGAGCAGTTCGCCCGCCTCCTGCATCCGGTAGAGCCGGTGCACGCCCGTGGTGGTCTCCTCGCTCACGCCGCGCCACTCGGCCACGGTGCGGTGCCATTTGTCCCTGTCCTCGGCCAGAATCCGCTTCAGCGTGTCGAGAATCACCTCCTCCTCGTAGGACGAGGGGGCGTAGTCGAGCGTCGAGGCGTCGTTCTCGGCCTTGTAGCCCTTGTGGATCAGAAGCGTGGCGTCGCCGCCGTCGTCCACGATCAGCTGCGGGCCCTTGCCGCCGCGGAACGAAAGCGCCATGGCCGTACACCACCAGTATTCGGGCAGCGTCTCGCCTTTCCAGGCAAAGACCGGAACGCCCCGCTCGGCGATGGCGGCGGCGGCGTGGTCCTGCGTCGAGAAGATGTTGCACGAGCACCAGCGCACGTCGGCGCCCAGCTCCGTGAGGGTCTCGATCAAGACGGCCGTCTGGATGGTCATGTGCAGCGAACCCATCACGCGCACGCCTTGCAGCGGTTTCCGGGGTCCGTATTTACGCCTTACGGCCATCAGTCCGGGCATTTCGTGCTCGGCGATTTCGATCTCTTTGCGGCCCCACTCGGCCAGCGACAGGTCGGCCACCTTGTAGGGAATGGTTAAGTCCAGGTACATAGATTATCCTATTTTTAGATTCAAGATTTCCTTTTTATCGCTTTCAATTTGCGCGCGCAAGGCCTCGATCGATTCGAACCGCCGTTCGCCGCGGATTTTTCGCAACAGTTCGACGCGCAGGGTTCGCCCGTACAGCGGCTCCGAAAAGTCGAAAATGTGGGTCTCCAGCCGCCGCTCGGCGCCTCCGACCGAGGGGTTGCGCCCCAGGTTGGACATGGCCCGGTAACGGCGCCCCGCCACCTCGGCGCACGAAGCGTAGACCCCGTCCTCTACGGCCAGGTCGTCGGGTACCGACAGGTTGGCCGTGGGAAACCCCAGCTCGCGGCCCAGCCGCCGGCCGTGTTCGACCACCCCCTCGATCACCACCCGTTCCATCAGATTTTCTCAGTGAGTTTACGCACCAGCCGGAACTGGGAGAAGAACTCCTTGGCAAAGACCCGGAGCACGGTATAAGACGGGATGGCCAGCAGCATCCCCAGAATGCCTGCGACCGAGCCCGCGATGAGGATCACGAGGAAAATTTCGAGCGGATGGGCCTTGACGCGCTCCGAATAGAGCGTCGGTTGCAGCACGAAATCGTCCAGCCCCTTGAGGATCAGGAGCGACCCGGCGATCACGAAAGCCGTATGCCCTACGGTCATCCCCTCGATCGGGGTGACGATGCCCACGAAGACCGAGATCACTCCGCCGATCAGGGGACCTGCGTAGGGCACCACGTTCATCACGCCCATGACCAGTCCGATGAAGAGCGCGTCGGCGGCTTTCATGCCGAACGCCATCATCGTGAGCGACACGGCGATCATCAGCAGCAGGCTCTCCGAGAGAATGCCCGTAAAGTAGCGCGCCAGCAGCCGCGTCACCGAATCGAGCGCGCGGGTGATATTTTCGTGGTAGCGCTCGGGGAACATGGCCGTCACCATGGCATAGAAAAGTCCGTCGTCCTTGAGGAAGAAGAACGTGATGAACGAGACGGAGAAGATGGCGATCACCGACGAGAGCGTGATACCCACGATCGACGAAAAGAGCGTGTTGAGCGATTCGAGATTCACCCATTCGCGCATCGACTGGACCAGCGAATCGGAGAGCGAGAACGACTCCTCGGGCATGGCGAAGAGCCTACGCAGGTACTCCTGCGCCCGGTTGACCGGCTCCTCGATGCTGCCCACGACGGTGGCGAAATCGAGGTTCGAGAGTTGGTAGACCTTGTTGAATACCAGCGGCACGAACAGCGAAAAGAGGGTCGAGACGACCACCCAGATCACCACGAGCGTCACCAGCGCCGCCAGCGACCGGGGAACTTTCCAGCCCCGGACATGCACGGCCGAGAGGCGCCTCACGAGCGGAGTGCCGACCACGGCCAGCACTGCCGAAACGAGAATGTAGACGACGATCGCCGAGAAATACCAGACCAGAAAGAGGATGGCCGCGGCAGCAGCCGCGCCCGCGATGAATTTCAGAAAGGTCTGGGGTGTGGTCGTCATGGGGCTACCGGCTGACTTTGCGCAGCCGCGCGATGGGGGTTTGCGAACCCACGACCGGATCGCCGATTTCGACGAGCAGTTCGCTGTCTTTGGGGATGAGCACGTCGACCCGCGACCCGAATTTGATGAAGCCCGCGACGCTGTTCTGCTCGACCTTTTCGCCTACTTTCATGTAGGAGATGATGCGGCGCGCAATCAGCCCCGCGATCTGACGGAACAACACTTTTTGCCCCGAGGGCATTTTCACCACGGTGGTCGTGCGCTCGTTTTCGGTCGAGGATTTGGGGTGCCACGCCACCAGGAAACGGCCCGGATGGTATTTGAAATACTCCACCACGCCGCCTACGGGAACCCAGTTCATGTGGACGTTCGTAATGGACATGAAGATCGAAATCTGAAGCATCTCCCCGTGGAGGTATTCGTTCTCGGAGACCACCTCCGTGACGACCACGCGGCCGTCGCAGGGCGAAAAGACCAGGTCGGCGTCGTGGATGCGCACGCGGCGCGGCTCGCGGAAGAATGCCACGATGAAGAACCAGAACAAGAGGAGGAAGAGGGCGCTCACCCACAGCAGCGAGACGTTCGAGTCGCTGACCAACAGGTGGTAGAACAGCCACCAGATCAACAGGCAGACGGCACCCGAGATGCCGATGATTTTGTAGCCTTCCTTGTTAATTCTCATACTATCTTTGAGGTTTGCAGTTTACATCACCAGAAGCATATAGACGAAGACGAACGGTGCGGAGAGCAGCATGGCGTCGAACCGGTCGAGCACGCCGCCGTGCCCGGGAATCAGCGCCCCCGAATCCTTCACCGCGGCCGAACGCTTGAACATCGACTCGGCCAGATCGCCCAGCACGCCCGTCACGGCCGCCACAAACGCCAGTCCGCCCCAGGCCCACAGGCTGTCGTCCATGAGGTGCCCGGCCGCCAGGCCGACGGCTACGGCACCGACCAGGCCGCCGAAGAATCCCTCCCACGACTTTTTGGGCGAGAGCCGTTCGAACAGTTTGTGCCGGCCTACGGACATGCCGACCAGGTAGGCGAAGACGTCGTTGGCCCAGATGATAAAAACGTAAGCAATCATTACCCACGGGTTCCAGGCCTCGCTCGTGATGATCGGAAAGTAGCACATGAGCGCCAGCGGCAGTGCCACGTAGAAGATGCCCGCCAGGGTCAGGCCGATGTTGGCGGCCGGGTTTTCGCGCTTGCGGTAGAGTTCGCAGACGAACATCGTCGGAACCAGCAATAGCAGAAAGGCCATGCCCGCGCCGAACATCCGGCTTCCGGAGCCCAATACAGGTATGTCGTCCGACACGAATGCGAAATTGAGCGCCAGCAGCACCACTCCGGCCACCAGGCCGACCGTTCGCTGCGGGGCGTGCTCCCCGTTCGAGACCAGGGCATAGAATTCGAGCATGCCGCCGACGGTCAGCGCCGCCAGCAGCAGGCCGAACGTCCATTGCGACCAGATGATCGCTCCCAGCATCAAGGCGGCCAGCACCGCACCGCTCAGCGAGCGCACCACGAGGTTCTTCATTTTTTCACTCATTCCTTACAGGCAGTTTGGGGTAGGTTATTCGGGTTTGGCGGAAGCCGCGGCAGTCGGCTCGGCCGGATCGGCTGGCCCGGCGGGTTCGATCACCGGTCCGGCAGCGGGGGCCGATTCCGCCCCGGGCTCGGGTTCTGGTTTTTTAAGGGCCGGTTCCGAAGCCGCGCTCCGCTCGGCCTTTTCCAGCGCTTCGGCCTCCTCGCGGAGGGTTTTGGCCTCGGCTTCGCGGCGTTCGCGCTCGACATCTTTCTTGCGCTTGCCGAAGATGCGCTCGACGTCCTCCGTGAAGACCACCTCGCGCGTAAGGAGCAGCTCGGCCAGCTCTTTCAGCCCGTCGGCATGCTCGCGCAGCACCTGCTCGGCCATGCGGTAGGCCTCTTCGAGCACCCGCTTGGTCTCGGAGTCGATCTGCTGGGCCGTCAGTTCGGAGTAGGGTTTGGTGAAAGCCATGTCGCTCTGGCCCGTCGAGTCATAGTAAGAAAGCGTGCCCACGGCCTCGCTCATGCCGTAGTAGGCCACCATGGCGTAGGCCATTTTGGTCACCCGCTCCAAGTCGTTCAGCGCACCGGTAGAAACTTGCCCGAACGTGAGCTGCTCCGAGACGCGGCCGCCGAGCGTGGCGGCCAGTTCGTCCATCATCTGCTCGCGCGTGGTAATCTGCCGCTCTTCGGGCAGGTACCAGGCCGCGCCGAGCGCCTTGCCGCGCGGGATGATCGTCACCTTGATCAGAGGACTGGCGTTTTCGAGAATCCAGCTCACGGTGGCGTGGCCCGCCTCGTGGTAGGCGATCACGCGCTTCTCCTCGTCGGTGATGATCTTGTTCTTGCGCTCCAGACCGCCGATGATGCGGTCGATGGCCGCCAAAAAATCCTCTTTCGAAATGAATTTCTTGTTGTGCCGCGCGGCGATCAGGGCCGCCTCGTTGCAGACGTTGGCGATGTCGGCGCCCGAAAATCCGGGTGTCTGACGCGCCAGGAACGAGCGGTCGAGCTCGGGGTCGAGTTTCAGCGGCCGCAGGTGGACGTTGAAAATCTCCTCGCGCTCCTTGACGTCCGGCAGGCCAACCTCGATCTGGCGGTCGAAGCGGCCGGCACGCATCAGCGCCTTGTCCAGAATGTCGGCCCGGTTGGTGGCGGCCAGCACGATCACGCCCGCGTTGGTCTGGAAGCCGTCCATCTCCGTAAGCAGCTGGTTAAGTGTATTTTCGCGCTCGTCGTTCCCGGAGAATCCGGCGTTCTTCCCACGTGCGCGGCCGATGGCGTCGATCTCGTCGATGAAGACGATGCAGGGCGCTTTCTGCTTGGCCTGCTCGAAGAGGTCGCGCACGCGCGAAGCCCCCACACCGACGAACATCTCGACGAAATCCGAACCCGAGATGGAGAGGAACGGCACGTTGGCTTCACCTGCCACGGCCTTGGCCAGCAGGGTCTTGCCCGTTCCCGGAGGGCCTACCAGCAGCGCGCCCTTGGGTATTTTGGCACCCAACTCGCGGTATTTGTCGGCTTTCTTGAGAAAATCGACGATCTCCATGATTTCGACCTTGGCCTCCTCGAGCCCCGCCACATCCTTGAACGTCACGCGCCGCGAGTTGTCCTTGTCGAAGACCTGCGCCTTGGCCTTGCCCACGTTCATGATGCCGCCTCCGCCGCCGGCACCGCCGCCGCGCGACATGGAGCGCATGACGAAGAACCAGACCCCGATGATGAGCACCCACGGCAGCAGGTTGATCAGAAGCGACGTCCAGTCGTTGGTCTTGTTCTCGTAGGTCACCGGCACCGCGTGGCCCGACTGCACCTCGGCCGCCTGCAAATCCTCGCGGAACGCATCCACCGAGGGGATGGTGAACGTCAGCTGCACCCCCGTCTGGGGCAGGCGGCGGAAACGCTTGTCGACCGTATCCCGGCGGTAGCGATTGCCGGCCTCCTCCGTGAGAAAGACCTCGGCGCGGTCGCGGTTGACGATCTGGATCTTCTCCACGTCGCCCCGCTCGACCATCTCCTTCACCGTGTCCCAGTTGCTCGGCAGCGGGGTGTCGTTGACATCCCCGAAGACGTACCAGCCGATGATGAACGCGCCTATCAGCCCGTAGATCCACAGCATCGAGGGCCGCGGCATGTTCATATTCATCTTATTCCTGTTCTTGCTTTGTTTGGCCATATCTGAAATTACTCTTCGTATTCGTACCGTTCGATCGGGGCGTCGGCCCACAGCTCTTCGAGTTTGTAGAACTCGCGCAGCTCGGTCTGGAAAATGTGGACCACCACGTCCACGTAGTCCATGGCGATCCACAGACCCGTCTGCTGGCCCTCGATGCGCCACACTTTCTCACCCAGCTCATCGAGCACCTTTTCCTCGATGCCCGCGGCGATGGCGCCCACCTGCGTCGTGGAATCGGCATGGCAGACCACGAACCTGCCGCAGATGGCTCCGTCGAAACCCGAGAGGTCTAACGATACAATATTCTTACCCTTTTTATCTGCGATCGCGCTGACGATCGTCTCTATGAGTTTATCCATAAGTTTCCAATGCGTATCTATAACCTTGCAAAGGTACGAAATAGAATTAAGAATCAAAAATTAAGATTCAAAATCAAGAAAATCGAACAGGGAGCACACGCTCAGCAACGTTTTCTTCCCGTATGTTTTGTTTCCAAACGTTTTATAATTATATTTGCGTACACACCAATTCAAATTCAGTATGAAAAAGATCTTTGCACTCTGCCTGGCCGGCGCGCTCGCACTGGCCGCCACCGCCTGCGACGAGGACGACAAGGGGGGGGGGAATCCCGGTAAGATGACCGTCGACGGTCGGACCGAAGAGGTAAAAAGCGTATTGTATGTCTATGTCGAAGCCTCGGACGAAGATTTCGACGAAAACGCAGTCGTTCTCTGTCTGTTCAGGGATGTCGTCACGGAAATACCCGAGGACCCCGATTTCGCCATCTCCATCGAGATGACGGAATCGCTCTTCGGCAAAACCATCGACCTGACCGAACCCGTCGGCAAAAATTCCTACCTGTTCCTTACAGGAGTAAACGATAACTACCACCTCAATATCGATTTCTCCGGCAGCATGATCGACACTTTCGGCGATGCCACGGTGACGGGCGGAACCCTGCTCGTGACCCGCAGCAGCGGCGATTTCACCGTCAAATTCTCCGTAACGCTCTCCGACGGCGGTTCGGCATCCGCCGACTGGAAAGGAAAAGCGACGAAAGTGGTGTTACCCGAATAAGCACACGTCATATTACAGCACGCCCGGCAGGAAGACTGCCGGGCGTGTTCGTCTCGGAAACGGCGGCGCTCAATCCTTGGCCGCCGGAACGTTGGCCAGGATCGTGTCGGTCAGCGCGCGGATGATCGAACTCTTGACATAGGTGCGGCGTACGGCGATGGCGATCTTGCGCGAGGTGGCCCCCTTGGAGAGGGGTTTGATCCGGTCGCGGCGGTCGGCGGGAATGTACTCGAGGGCCATTTCGGGAATGATCGTCAGGCACTGCGTGCAGTCGACGATGCGCATCAGCGTGTCGAGCGAACCGGACTCGAACGAAAAGTGGGAGGGCGTCTCGCGCTTGGCCTGGCACAGTTCGATGATCTGGTCGCGCATGCAGTTTCCGGGGCTGAGGATCACCAGGTCCCTCAGGTCGATGTCCTCGATACGGATGTTCGAGCGCTCGTAGAGCGGATTTTCGGGCGAGACGTAGGCATGGAAACGGTCGTTGAACAGCTCCTGCTCCAGAATCCCCTCGCCGCAGGTGCCGCTGGCCACCAGCGCGGCGTCGATGCGGTCTTTTTTGAGCGCCTCGACGATCTGGGAGGTGATCATCTCCGAGATTTCCAATTCGACCTTGGGAAAGTCGCGCACGAACGCGGGGATGAACTTGTGCAGCAGGTAGGGCGCGATGGTCGGAATGACGCCCAGCCGCAGCTTCCCGGAGGTCTCGCCCCGCAGTTCGGCCACCGCCTCCTTGATGTAGTTGTAGGCGCGGATCGTCTCGCGGGCCTGCGCGAGCACCACCTCGCCCGCCTCGGTGGGGATCACGGGTTTCTTCGAGCGGTCCAGCAGCACCACGCCCAGCTCCTCCTCGAGCGACTTGACCTGCATCGAAAGCGAGGGCTGCGTGACGAAACAGTGCTCGGCAGCGAGCGAGAAACTGCCGCAGTTGGCCACGGCCAACAGGTATTCGAGTTGGATTATAGTCATAGCATGCGTCTATTTGCGAGGTCAAAAATATAAAAAAAACCGATATTTACCAACTTTATTGGGCCGTACCCGCGCTTTTTTCGTATGTTTGTGACATGAAACCGGAAAGCCGGGAGCGTCCGCAGCCCTTTGATCGGGTCCTGCGGCGTTTCGGGCTGTAAAACAACAGCATATTACTGACATGGGAAAGATCATTCTCACCGGCGACCGGCCCACCGGACGCCTCCACCTGGGGCACTACGTGGGTTCGCTGCGCCGCCGCGTCGAGTTGCAGAACTCGGGCGAATTCGATAAGATATTCATCATGATCGCCGACGCACAGGCGCTCACCGACAACGCCGACAACCCCGAAAAGGTGCGGCAGAACATCATCGAGGTGGCCCTCGACTACCTCTCGGCCGGTCTCGACCCCGCCAAGTCCACCCTTTTCATCCAGTCGCAGATTCCCGAGTTGTGCGAGCTGGCGTTCTACTATATGAACTTGGTCACCGTCCAGCGGTTGCAGCGCAACCCGACGGTCAAGGCCGAGATCACGCTGCGCGGATTCTCCGAAAACGCCGCCGAGGGCGACACGACCCAGCGGCAGGGCATCCCCGTCGGGTTCTTCACCTACCCTATTTCGCAGGCCTCGGACATCACGGCGTTCCGGGCCACGACCGTGCCGGTCGGCGAAGACCAGGAGCCGATGATCGAGCAGACGCGCGAGATCGTCCACAAATTCAACTCCGTATACGGACCCACGCTCGTCGAGCCGGAGATTCTGCTGCCCGACAACGCGGCCTGCCTGCGCCTGCCGGGAACCGACGGCAAGGCCAAAATGTCCAAGTCGCTCGGCAACTGCATCTACCTCTCGGACACGGCCGAAGAGGTGAAAAAGAAAGTCATGGGCATGTACACCGACCCCGACCACCTGCGCGTGGAGGACCCCGGCAAGGTCGAGGGCAACACGGTCTTTACCTACCTGGACGCTTTCTCGCGCCCCGAACACTTTTCCCGCTATCTGCCCGAATACGGCTCGCTGGACGAGCTGAAGGCCCACTACCGCCGCGGGGGGCTGGGCGACGTGAAGGTCAAGCGGCTGCTGATCGCCATCCTCAACGAGACGCTCGACCCCATCCGCGAGCGCCGCCGCTACTACGAAGCCCGCATCGGCGAGGTCTACGACATCCTGCGCGCCGGGTCGGACGAGGCCCGCAGGGCGGCCGCCGCGACGCTCGGCGACGTGCGACGCGCCATGCGGATCGACTATTTCGACGACCGCGAACTGATCGAGGCCCAGGCCCGCCAATACGCCGAAAAGAACCGCGGGTAAGCCATGCAACTGCGCGCCGACCGCATATACCGCGCGTTTCTCCGCCTGACGCGCCGGCTCTCGACCAGCCAGATCATGATGCTGCTGGCCGTGGTCGTGGGCGTTTTGGCCGGGCTGGGCACCTACCTGTTCGAGATGCTGCTCTACGCCATCAAGAGCGGTCTGACGCGCTGGTTCCCCGTGGACAGCGCTCATTTTCTGTTCCTGATCTACCCCGCCGTTGGCATCATCCTGGCCACGCTGTTCGTCAAGTACATCGTCCGCGACAACATCTCCGAGGGGGTCACGCGCGTCCTGTACGCCATGTCAAGCCGCAACTCGCGCATCGCGCGCCACAACTGCTGGACCTCGATCGTGGGCGGCGCCACGACCATCGGCTTCGGCGGCTCGGTCGGCCCCGAGGCCCCCATCGTGCTGACCGGCGCCGCCATCGGCTCGAACGTCGGGCGGCTCGCGCGGCTCAACTACAAGTACACCACGCTTCTGCTCTGCTGCGGCGCGGGTGCGGCCCTGGCGGCCATCTTCAAGGCACCGATCACGGGCGTGGTGTTCGTGCTCGAAATCCTGATGCTCGACATCACAGCAGGGTCGGTCATCCCCCTCCTGATCGCCTCGATCACGGCCACGACCATGGCTTTCATGCTCCGCGGTTTCGACCCGATCCTGGCCGTCACGCTGGCCCCCGAGGATGCGTTCGAATTGTGGCAGATTCCGCTCTTCATCCTCCTGGGCGGCCTGTGCGGACTGATGGCGTGGTATTTCACGTCGATGAACTCCCGCGTGGGCGGCTATTTCAAGCGGCTGGACAGTCAGTACAAAAAATGGATCGCCGGAGGCGCCGTGCTGGGCATCTTGATCTTCATCTTCCCGCCTCTCTACGGCGAGGGCTACGAGGGTTTCACCTCGCTGATGCACGGCAACGCGCAGCAGCTCTTCGACAGCTCGCTCTTCTACCGCTTCCGCGACATCGAGTGGGTGGTGATCCTCTTCATCATCGCCACCATGTTCTTCAAGGTCATCGCCATGGCCTCTACCAACGCCGCGGGCGGCGTGGGCGGAACGTTCGCCCCGTCGTTGTTCGTCGGGGCCTTTACCGGAGCCACGCTGGCGCTGGTGTGCAACGCCCTGTTCGGCTGGAACGTCTCGCTGGTCTCGTTCACGCTGGTGGGCATGGCGGGTGTCATGTCGGGGGTGATGAACGCCCCCCTCACGTCGATCTTCCTGATCGCCGAACTCTCCAACGGCTACGGACTGTTCATCCCGCTGATGATTACGGCCTGCATCTCGTTCGCCGTCAACTACTACCTCGACCCCGACTCGATCTACACCAAGCAGCTCAGGATGCGGGGCGAACTCCTCACGCACGACAAGGACCAGTCGGTCTTCGTCTTTCTGAAGCTCGAAGACCTCATGGAGACCGATTTTCTGCGCATCAAGGAGAATTTCACGCTGGGCGACATCGTGCACATCATCTCGACGGCGCGCCGCAACATCTTCCCCGTGATCGACAATTTCGGGCGCCTCTTGGGCGTCGTGCAGCTCGACGACCTGCGCGAGGACATGTTCAAGCGCGAGAAATACGGACAGCCGATCTCCGACTACATGATCCAGCCGCCCGACCGCATCCTCGAGCATGAAGCCATCCAGAGCATCCTGCCCAAGTTCGAGGACAAGCACACCTGGATGCTGCCCGTCGTCGACCGCGAGAACCGCTACCTGGGGTTCATCTCCAAGTCCCGCATTCTCAACGCCTACCGGCAGCAGCTGGTCAAGATTCAGCAGTAACCGCGAGCACTTGGCCCGCGACAATCGATATGACACCCCCAAACCCTTGCCCCTGGGCCGAGCGGCTCGACTGTGCCGTCACGGTGTGCGACACCCAAGGAGTCGTCGTCTACCAGAATGTTCGCTCGCGCGAGGTGAACGGCGATGTTCGCGGCCGTTCGCTGATCCCCTGCCACAACGGCCGCTCGCAGCAGATCATCCGCCGCCTGCTTAGCGAGGGCGGCAAGAACGTCTATACCATTCAAAAACGTGGAGTGCGCAAACTGATCTACCAGACCGTCTGGCACACCGGGGAGGAAATCCCGGTTTCAGGTGTCGGCCCTGACCGGACCGCCTTTTCCCCGACCGAACAGTTCCGGGCGGCAACCGCTTCCGCGGACACGCACGACGTCTGCGCTATCCGCTCCGGACAAGCAAACCCTGTCGCCGGGGTCGAAGCAGCCGGGCCGAACGCGCACACCCCATCCCGCGGCCCGATCGGCGGACTGGTCGAATTTTCGTTCGAGATTCCCGAAGAGATGCCCCACTACATCCGGGGATAAGTGCGCTTCCGCATTTTCTGTCGTGTTTACTTGCAAAAATGTAAAATATACTTTACATTTGCAGTGAATAACCAATTCGTTTGCACCATGACAAAAAACTGGTTGCTGCCCCGCGGTTTTAAGAAAATCGGCTGGGCAATGCTGATCCCGACCCTCCTGATGGGTCTTTACGTGGCTCTCCACGACATGAACACCTCCTCGCTGCTCGACCTGACGGCCCGTCTCGCCCGGCCGGATACGGTCGGCCGCCTCCAAAGCCTGGACCCGTGGCTGACCGATCTGATCATCATCGGCATCCTCGCCGGGAGCATCTTCGTGACCTGTTCGCGCGAAAGGATCGAAGACGAACTGGTCGCCCGCATCCGGCTCAACTCGCTGCTCACGGCCCTCTATGTCGACTATGCGCTGCTGATCGCGGCCACGCTGGTCTTCTACGACCTCAAGTACCTAAATATTCTGATCTACAACCTGTTCACGCTTCCGCTCCTGTTTCTTATCCTGTATGAACTGAGCCTGTGGCGGTTCAAACGCGCCTCGAAAGATGAAGAATAGAATCCGCGTCGAACGCGCCGAAGAGGGTATGACGCAGCAGCAACTGGCCGATGCCGTGGGCGTGAGCCGCCAGACGGTCCATGCCATCGAGACGGGACGTTTCGTGCCCTCGACCGTGCTGGCACTCAAGATCGCCCGCCGGTTTCGTAAACCCGTCGAGCAGATTTTCCAGCTCGAAGAGGGGGAGTGACCGCTCCCGGCCACCCGCGACCTACCCCATCCCCTGTCCGAGAGGCAAAAAACGTCCGGACCGAACGATAACACAATCCTTTGAATCACAAGCAGCGCCTGTATCCCTGACGAGGATTCAGGCGCTGCTTCCAGCGTCCGCACCGACAAATGGGGTTGTATGCGCCGGAAAAAGCACGGCAGCCCCAATCGGGCCGGAGAGTTACAACTTGATGTCGTAAATCTGGATCACACCCTGCAATTTCCCTGCGGGGTCCGTGACGAGCAGCGAAGTGACCTTGTTGCGGGTCATCATCTTCTCGGCCTCGATCAGCTTTTCGTCGGCCGAAATAGTCTTGGGGTTGGGCGTGGCGATGTCCGACGCGCATATGCCGAAGAAATCGGAGCGGCGCCGCTCCATCGCACGGCGCACGTCGCCGTCCGTCACGATGCCCTCGATCCGGTCGCCGTCCGCGACGACGATCAGTCCCAGGCCCCCTTTCGAGATGGCGTGGATCATCTCCGCAGCGGGGCAGTCGGGCGCGACCACCGGCAGGTCGTGCCGCCGCATGACGTTGCCCACGGTCATCAGCAGGCGCCGTCCCAGGCTGCCGCCCGGATGCAGGCGCGCGAAATCGATCGACGTGAAGCCCCGCATCTGCATCAGCGACACGGCCAGCGCATCGCCCAGGGCGATCTGCGCCGTAGTGGAGGAGGTGGGCGCCAGATGCAGGATGCACGCCTCCTCGCGCACCGACACGTCGAGGTGCACGTCCGAATTCTTGGCCAGCGCCGACTCCGCATTCCCGGTCATCGAGACCAGTTTGTTCCCGTTCGTGTGGATGAACGGCACGATCTTGAGAATCTCGTCCGTCTCGCCCGAATAGGAGAGGGCCAGCACGACGTCCTCTTTCGAGATCATGCCCAGATCGCCGTGGAAGGCTTCGCCCGGATGGAGAAAAAAACTCGGCGTGCCGGTCGAGGCGAGCGTGGCGGCGATCTTGCGGCCTACGAGGCCCGATTTGCCCATGCCCGTCACGATACATTTGCCGCGGGCGGAGAGGATCATCTCGACCGCCGTGGCGAACTCTCCGCCCAGGGTCTCTTCGAGGTGTTTGAGTGCAAGCATCTCGGTGTGCACCGCACGGCGGGCGACGTCGAGAATCTGCGCTTTGGTAGTATCGGTCATTGCTTTCGGTTGGATTAGAGTTTTCAGAGCAGGGATTCGACGAGCGCTTCCAGCTCGTCGAGCGGCAGCATGTTCGCGCCGTCGCTCAGCGCCGTGTCGGGTGCGGGGTGCACCTCGAAGAAGAAACCGTTGGCCCCGAACGCCTTGGCCGCCCGGGCCATCGAGGGCACGAACTCGCGGTTGCCGCCCGTCTTGCCGCCCGCGGCGCCGGGCCGCTGCACCGAGTGGGTGCAATCCATCACCACCGTCGAGGCTATCTTGAGCATGTCGGGAATGTTGCGGAAATCGACCACCAGGTTGTTGTAACCGTAGATGTTGCCCCGCTCGGTGAGCCAGATCTCCCGGGCACCCGCCTCGCGGGCCTTTTCGTAGGGGTAGTGCATGTCCTGTCCCGAGAGGAACTGCGCCTTTTTGATGTTCACCGTCCGTCCGGTCCGGGCGGCGGCCAGCAGCAGATCGGTCTGGCGGCAGAGGAACGCCGGTATCTGGATCACGTCGACCACCTCACCCGCGGGCGCGGCCTGCCACGACTCGTGGATGTCGGTCAGCAGCCGCAGCCCCCATTTCGAACGCACGTCCGCGAGCATCTGCAACCCCTTGTCGAGACCCGGACCGCGGAACGAGGAGATCGCCGTGCGGTTGGCCTTGTCGAACGACGCTTTGAAGATGATTTCGGTTCCGAGTTTGCGGTTGATCGCAACCAGCCTTTCGGCCACCGCGTCCAGCAGTTCGGCCGATTCGATCACGCACGGCCCAGCGATAAATTTTATCGGCATAAAATTCAATTAAAAATTAAGAATTAAAAATGAAAATTCCCTACCTCGGCGCCTTTCAAAACCTTGAGCTTTTCACCTTTCACCTTTCACTTTCAGAAAAGCCTCCGCCCTTTCGAGGTCTTCCGGCGTGTCGATGCCGATGGTCTCGGCGTCGGTAATGCCCACCGCGATGCGGCAGCCGTTCTCCAGCCAGCGCAGCTGTTCGAGCGACTCGGCCTTTTCGAGCACCCCGTGCGGCAGCGCCGTCACAGCCCGCAGCACCTCCGTGCGGAAAGCGTACAGGCCGATGTGCTTGTAGAACGTATGCGCTGAAAGCCACTCCTCGCGCGGCACGCCCCGCAAGTAGGGAATCACCGAGCGCGAGAAGCAAAGGGCCCGGGACTGCGTGTCGAGGAGCACTTTCGGGGAGTTGGGGTTTTCCAAAGCCGCCAGGCCGTCGGCCGGGGCAAAGGGCTTCACGAGCGTGGCGATGTCGGTCGACGGATCGTCGAAGCAGCGCTTGAGAGTCTGGAGCTGCGACGGCTGGATAAAGGGCTCGTCGCCCTGCACGTTGACCACCACGTCGTAGGCGGCAGCACCCTGCTTGCAGTAAGCCTCCCAGCACCGGTCGGTGCCGCTCTTGTGGTTCGGCGAGGTCATCTCCACCTTTCCGCCGAAAGCTTTTACAGCGTCATAGATTCGCCGGTCGTCGGTGGCGACCACCACGTCGTCCAGTACGTCTGCAACTTGCTCGTAGACGCGCCGGATGACCGGTTTGCCGCCCAAAAGGGCCAGGGGTTTTCCGGGAAAGCGCGTCGAGGCGTAACGCGCGGGGATGATGGCAATGAATTTCATAATTCACAGTTTGCAATTAGGTTCGGACGACGCCTCCCGCTTTGCGCGTGGAAGCGAGGCCGCGACCAGCTCATACGACTCGCGCACCAGGGAGCGGATCACCGCATCGGGCACGTCGCCGTCGAAGCGGACGCTGACCCAGTATCTCTTGTTCATGTGCCACCCCGGGCCGATGTCCGCATAGCGTTCGCGCAGCTCGCAGATACGCTCGGGTCGCAATTTGAGGTTGCAGAAATCGAATGCCACGGCATTCACGAACGCGAACCACTTGTCCGCGACATAGAAAACGAGGATGTCCCGATCGGAGGCGGACGACGCTTTCCGGAACGGAAAGTCGTCGTGCGTCCCCGCGAACGAAAGGCAATACTCCCTGAACTCCTCGATATTCATCTTTTCCAACTGCGTTTTCGGACGTTCCGTCTTAGGCGCCTCCCGACTACGCTTCGAGCGCCAGCCGGAGCACCTCTTCGTTGGTACGGACGTAGTGGAACGTCAGCCCGGCGATGTATTCGGGTTTGATCTCGGCGATGTCCTTGCGGTTCTCCTCCGAGAGGATCAGCGTGTCGATCCCGGCCCGTTTGGCGGCCAGAATCTTCTCCTTGATGCCGCCCACGGGCATGACGCGGCCGCGGAGTGTCGTTTCGCCCGTCATGGCGATCCGTTCGCGGACCTTGCGGCCCGTGTAGGTCGAGACGATCGAGGTGACCATTGTGATGCCGGCCGAGGGTCCGTCCTTGGGGATCGCCCCCTCGGGCACGTGGATGTTGATGTCGTTCCTCTCGAACAGCGCGGGGTCGATGCCCAGCTCCTTGCTGTGGGCCATGACCCACTCGTGGGCGATGGTGGCCGACTCCTTCATCACGTCGCCCAGATTTCCGGTCAGGCTGATCTTGCCCTTGCCGGGCGTGAGCACCGACTCGATGTAGAGGATGTCGCCTCCCACCTCGGTCCACGCAAGACCCGTCACCACGCCGGTCATGCCGCCCACCTCGTACTCCTCTTTGAGGAACTTGGGCATGCCGAGAATCTTCTCCACCTCTTTCGCGGTCAGTTCGGGTGCGAACGCCTCGTCGAAAGCGATCTGCTTGGCCCGTGCGCGGGCGATCTTCGCCAGGTTCTTGTCCAGCGAGCGCACGCCCGACTCGCGCGTGTAACCCGCGACGATGCACTCCACGACCTCGGGGGTGAGGATCAACTCCCCGTCCTTGATGCCGTGCGCCTCGCGCTGCTTGGGTACGAGGTGGTCCAGGGCGATGCGCACTTTCTCTTCCAACAGGTAGCCGGGAATGTTTATCATCTCCATGCGGTCCCGCAGCGCCGGGGCGATGTTCTGGATGTTGTTGGCCGTGGCGATGAACAGCACTTTCGACAGGTCGTATTCCATGTCGATGTAGTTGTCGTGGAACGTGGTATTCTGTTCCGGATCGAGCACCTCCAAGAGGGCGCTCGACGGGTCGCCGTGGTTCGAGACGGTCACCTTGTCCACCTCGTCGAGGATGATGACCGGGTTGGACGAGCCGCACCGCTTGATGGTCTGGATGATCCGGCCCGGCATGGCGCCGATGTAGGTGCGGCGGTGTCCGCGGATCTCCGACTCGTCGTGCAGACCGCCGAGCGAAATGCGGCCGAACTTGCGGCCCAACGCTGCGGCCACCGACTTGCCGAGCGAGGTCTTGCCCACGCCCGGAGGGCCGTAGAGGCAGAGGATGGGCGATTTGAGGTCGCCCTTGAGCTTGATGACGGCCAGGTGCTCCAGAATGCGGTCCTTGACCTCCTCCAGTCCGAAATGGTCGCGGTCGAGCTGCTCGCGGGCGCATTTCAGATTGAGGTTGTCCTTGGTCATGTCGTTCCACGGCAGTTCGAGCAGCAGGTTGAGGTAGGTCATCTGCACCGAGTATTCGGCCACGGCGGGATTGAGCCGCTCGACTTTCTGCAACTCTTTCTCGAACGTCGCGGCTACCTCCTCGGGCCAGTTCTTCTTCTTGGCCTCCTCGCGCAGTTTTTCGATCTCGGCGTCGGCGCCGTCGCCCAGTTCGTCCTGGATGGTGCGCATCTGCTGCTGGAGGTAGTAGTCGCGCTGCTGCTTGTCGATCTCCTGCTTGACGCGCTCCTGAATCTGGTTCTTCAGCTCGGCCAGCTGCTGCTCGCGGATCAGTATCTCGAGCAGCTTGCGGGCACGGGCCAAGAGGCCGGGCGCTTCGAGCAGCGCCTGCCGGTCCTCGTCCGAGAGTTCGAGGTTCGAGCAGATGAAGTTGATGATCCCGCGCTTCGAGTCGATGTTCTTGATGGCGAACGCCGCCTCCTTGGGCATGGAGGGCGAGATGTTGATGATCCCCAGCGCCACGTCGCGGATCGAGTCGACGAGCGCCTCGAACTCGATGCTGGACATGTCGGGCGTCGTGTCGCGCAGGGCTGTCACGCGGGCCTTGAAATAGGGCTCGGTGGTGACGTATTCGTTGATTTCGATCTTCTCCAGCCCGTTGAGAATCACCGTGAGGTTGCCGTTGGGCATTTCGAGTATCTTGATGATGCGGGCGGCCGTTCCGACCTTGTACATGTCGTCCGGCGCGGGGTCTTCGACATCGCTTTCGCGTTGCAGCACGGCGCCCAGAATGCCGCCCTCGGCATTGACGGCCCTGACGAGCGAGATGCTCTTGTCGCGCCCCACCGTGATGGGGGTGATGGCACCCGGAAAGAGCACCGACGAGCGGAGCGTGAGGATGGGGATGATCTCGGGGACCTCGATCTCCTCGACCAACTCGTCTCCCCCCGTGACGATGGGAATGACGCGGTGTTTGCCGTCGAGCAGTTCGGGCGAGAGGTTCAGTTCGTCGATTTCGAAAAATTCTGTTTTATCTTTTTTGCTCATACTTTTTGTACTATATAATTTGCAAAGGTAACGATTTTTCACATATTTTATTTCATCTTTGACAGAATGTTAATAACTTTGCATCCCCAAACGACAAAGCAAAATTCCACGCGCAATGCAAATAGCAGACAAATACCTTCCGCAGCAGATCGAGGCCAAATGGTACGATTACTGGATCGAAAACGGCCTCTTCCACTCCGAACCGGATGCACGCCGCCCCTACACGGTCGTCATCCCGCCCCCCAACGTCACGGGCATGCTCCACATGGGGCACATGCTCAACAACACGTTGCAGGACGTGCTGGTGCGCCGCGCCCGCATGTCGGGGCGCAACGCCTGCTGGGTGCCGGGCATGGACCACGCCTCGATCGCCACCGAGGCCAAGGTGGTGGCCATGCTCCGCGAGCGGGGTATCGAAAAATCGCAGCTCACGCGCGAAGAGTTCCTGCGTTACGCCTGGGAGTGGAAAGAGAAATACGGCGGGGTGATCCTCCGTCAGTTGCGCAAGTTAGGCGCCTCGTGCGACTGGGAGCGCACGGCTTTCACGATGGACGAAGCCCGCACCGAGAGCGTGCTGCGCGTCTTCTGCGACCTCTACGAAAAGGGCAAGATCTACCGCGGCGTCAGGATGGTCAACTGGGACCCAGCGGCGCAGACCGCCCTGTCGGACGAGGAGGTGGTCTTCAAGGAGTCGCACGGCAAGCTCTACTACCTGCGCTATGCGGTCGAGGGGACGGACAAGGCCGTCATCGTCGCTACGACGCGCCCCGAGACCATACTCGGCGATACGGCGCTGTGCGTCAACCCGGAGGACCCGCGCTACGCCTGGCTTCCGGCCGACGCGCGGGTCGTCGTGCCGCTGGTAGGCCGTTCGATTCCGGTGATCCGCGACACCTATGTGGACATCCAGTTCGGCACGGGCGCGCTGAAAGTCACCCCGGCCCACGACGTGAACGACTACATGCTGGGCGAGAAATACGGGCTCGAAACCATCGACATCTTCAACGACGACGGTACGGTGAACGACAAGGTGGGCCTCTACGCGGGACAGGACCGTTTCGACGTGCGCAAGCAGATCGAAAAGGACCTCGCCGAAGCGGGTCTGCTGGAGAAGACCGAAGAGTACACCAACAACGTCGGCTACTCCGAGCGCACGGGCGCGGCTATCGAGCCCAAGCTCTCGATGCAGTGGTTCCTCTCGATGGAGGAGCTGGCTACGCCCGCCTTGCGGGCCGTGATGGAGGACGAAATCCGCTTCGTGCCCGAGAAATACAGGAACACCTACCGCCACTGGATGGAGAACATCAAGGACTGGTGCATCTCGCGCCAGTTGTGGTGGGGGCAGCGCATCCCGGCCTGGTACCTGCCCAAAGGCGGGTTCGTCGTGGCGCTGACAGCGGAGGAGGCGCTCGAAAAGGCGCGCCTCAAAACGGGCAACCCCTCGCTGCAGGCGACCGACCTGCGGCAGGACGAGGACGTGCTGGACACGTGGTTCTCGTCGTGGCTCTGGCCCATCTCGGTTTTCGACGGCATCCGCCGCCCCGACAATCCGGAAATCGCGTACTACTACCCCACCGACGATCTGGTAACGGCCCCCGACATCATCTTCTTCTGGGTGGCCCGCATGATCATGACCGGATACGAATACCGGGGGCAGAAACCCTTCTCGAACGTCTATTTCACGGGCATCGTGCGCGACAAGATCGGCCGCAAAATGTCCAAGCAGCTGGGCAACTCGCCCGACCCGCTGGACCTGATCGACAAGTACGGCGCCGACGGCGTGCGCATGGCCATGCTCATGTCCTCGTCGGCCGGCAACGACGTCATGTTCGACGAAGCGCTCTGCGAGCAGGGCCGCAATTTCGGCAACAAGATCTGGAACGCCTACCGGCTCGTGAACGGCTGGAGAGTCGACGACACGCTTACGCAAAGCGAAACCAACCGTTTGGCCGTTGAGTGGTTCGAGCAGGCGCTCGGCCGCGCGCTGCGCCAGATCGACGAGGATTTCCGCTCGTACCGCATTTCGGAAGCGTGCATGACGGCCTACAAACTCTTCTGGGACGATTTCAGCAGCCAATACCTCGAAATGGTGAAGCCCGCCTACGGAGAGCCGATCGACGCCGTGACTTTTGCGGCCACGCGCGGATTCTTCGACGCCCTCATGCGCCTGCTGCATCCGTTCATGCCGTTCGTGACGGAGGAGATCTGGCAGGATTTGGCGCCCCGCGCTGCGGGCGAGTCGATCTGCGTGGCTCCGCTGCCCGAGCCCGCGGAGGAAGAACCCGCGCTGCTGGCCCGCTTCGCGCTGGCCGCGGAGGTCGTCTCAGCCGTGCGCAACATCCGCAACCGGAAGAACCTCCCGCAGAAAGAGCCGCTGACGCTCAGGGTAGTCGCCGACGCCAACTACCCCTCCGAGTTCGCGCCCCTGATCCGGAAGATGGCCAACCTCTCCGCCATCGAACCGACGGAGGAGAAAGACCCCGCAGCCACGGCGTTCCTGGTCAAAACCACGCAGTATTTCGTGCCGATGGCCGGCAAGATCGACGCCGAGGCCGAGCGCCGCAAACTGGCCGAGGACCTGACCTATTACGAGGGGTTCCGGGCTTCGGTGATGAAGAAACTCTCGAACGAGCGCTTCGTGCAGTCCGCCCCCGAAAAGGTGGTCGCCAACGAGCGGGCCAAACTCTCGGACGCCGAAGCGAAGATTTCAGCGATTCGAGCACAGCTCGCAACGCTGAAATAATTAAAAATGAAGAATTAAGAATTAAAAATTCAGACAGAATGTTCATTAATTTTTCATTTTTAATTCTTAATTGATCGAATCGTGCCGACGATTACGATCTACACCGACGGCTCGGCCCTGGGCAACCCCGGTCCGGGCGGCTATGGCGTCGTGCTGCTGTCGGGGAGCCACCGCAAGGAGCTCTCTGCCGGATTCCGCCTGACGACCAACAACCGCATGGAGCTCATGGCCGTCTGCGCGGCGCTCGAAGCGCTCCGCTTCGAGGGTTCGGAGGTCACCATCTTCTCCGACTCGAAATACGTCGTCGATGCCGTGGTGAAAGGCTGGGTCTTCGGCTGGGAGAAAAAGGGGTTCGCCGGCAAGAAAAACCCCGACCTGTGGATGCGGTTTCTGAGAATTTACCGCCGCCACCGCGTCCGCTTCGTTTGGGTCAAGGGCCACGCCGACACGGTCGAGAACAATCGCTGCGACCAGCTGGCCGTGGCGGCCGCCAACGACCGCGCCCGCCTGGGAGAAGACAGCGGCTACCGGCCCGAATAGCATTCGGCGGCCCGTTTCGGATGGCGGAAGAGCGTCCGAAAAAATGTCTGGAAACGGCCTCGAACACCCTTGCTTGCAGAGCGGAAAGTCGGACAAGCTGTCCGGAAAGTAGCCGAAAAAGCACCCGAAAACGTGCAAATTGGGAACTTTCGAATTATATTCCTATCTTTGTCCGCAAATCGGTCACCTACAAACACCCGTCCGGAATGTTCAAGACATACATGAGGCTGTTGGGCTTTGCCCGGCCCATTGAGAAATACGCGGTTCCCTACTTTTTCTACTCCCTGCTCTACGCGCTGTTCAACTCGCTGACTTTCATGTTGATAATTCCCATCATGAACACCATGTTCGATGCGAATTTCAAGTTCATCTATGTCGAAAAACTGCCGCCCCTGGAGCTGAACAAGGAGTACGTGACCACGCTGTTCAATTTCCTCTATTCACGGGTTTTCGAGGAGTACGACCGCCAGAACGTGCTGCTGATGCTGGCTTTGGTAGCCGTACTTATCAGCCTGATGAGCAACCTCTTCCGCTATCTGGGCGCCTGGACCATCGAAAACATGCGGGCCCGCACGCTGCAAAAGATGCGCAACGAAATGTTCGCCCGCGTGATGGACATGAACGTGGGCTATTTTTCGGACCAGCGCAAGGGCGACATCATCTCCAAAATCACCTCCGACGTGGGCGTAGTGCAGTTCTGCATCACCAACACCCTCCAGGTCTCGTTCCGCGAGCCGTTTCTGATCATCGGCTACATCGTCATGATGGTGGCCCTCTCGTGGGAGCTTTCGGTCTTCTCGGTGCTGTTCCTGCCGCTGGTGGCGCTCATTATCGGCAGCATCGTCAAGCGGCTGCGCCACCCGGCCCGCACCAACCAGCAGCGCATGGGCGAGATGGTCTCGACGCTCGACGAATCGCTCTCGGGCATCAAGGTCATCAAGAGTTACAACGCTACCGACTACGTGAAGCAGAAATTCTACGCCCTCAGCGCCGACCTGGCCCGGCTGACCCTCTCGATGGCGCGCCGTCAACAACTGGCTTCGCCGATGAGCGAATTCCTCGGCATCACGGCCGTGGGCGTGATCCTCGTATTCGGCGGAGCGCTGGTCGCCCGCGAGACCCTCGACCCGGGCAGTTTCATCGCTTTCGTGGCCATCTTCTCGCAGATCACGCGCCCCGTGCGCGCTTTCGTCGACCAGTTCGCCAACATCAATCAGGGGATCGCCGCCGGAGAGCGCATCTTCTCGGTCATCGACACCCAGCCCGAAATCCAGGACAAGCCCGACGCACTGACATTCGGGGGGCTGCGTGAAAAGATCGAATTCCGCGACGTGCATTTCTCCTACGACGGCTCGCGCGAGGTGATCGACGGCATCTCGTTCGAAATCCGCCGCGGGCAGACCGTGGCGCTCGTCGGTCCCTCGGGCGGCGGCAAATCGACCCTGAGCGAGCTGATTCCCCGCTTCTACGACCCCACGGCGGGGGACATCCTGATCGACGGTATTTCGCTGAGGGAGTATTCGCAGGAGAGTCTGCGGGCCCACATGAGCGTCGTGGCCCAGGACACGGTGCTCTTCAACGACACCATCGAGGGCAACATTTCGATGGGCAAACCCACGGCCTCGCACGAGGAGATCGTCGATGCGGCCCGCATCGCCAACGCCGACGAGTTCATCCGGGAAGCCCCCGAGGGCTACCTGACGAACATCGGCGACCGCGGCGTGAAGCTCTCGGGCGGCCAGCGCCAGCGGCTCTCGATCGCACGCGCGGTGCTGAAAAACCCCGAAATACTGATCCTCGACGAAGCCACCTCGGCGCTCGACACCGAGAGCGAGAAACTGGTGCAGGACGCGCTGAACAAGCTGCTTCGGGGCCGCACCTCGGTGGTCATCGCCCATCGCCTCTCGACCATCCACAACGCCGACCTGATCGTGGTCGTCGACCACGGCCGGATCGCCGAGCAGGGCACCCACGCCGAGCTGATGGCCCGCGGGGGCATCTACTCCAAACTGATCGAAATGCAGTCGTTCGACTGATAAACCCGGCCTCCCGTGTTCACCACCGACGATCCCGACCTGCAATCCCTCGGCGAACTGATGCACACCGCCCGGCTGGGGTGGTGGAAAGCCGATTTCGAGACCCGGGAGATGATCCTGTCGGAGTTTCTGACCGAACTGCTCGGAATCGCCTCCAACCGCATCTCCATCCGCGAGCTGCTCCAGCTCACACGCGAGGATTACCGCGACCGCATCTCCGACCAGTTTCTGGCGCTGAAGATCGAAAACCGTTTCGACGAGACATTCCCGGTCGTCGCCCCCGGCGGCGCAATCTGGCTGCACGCACAGCTCGTCAGGAAACTGGCCACACCCGAAAAGACGCTCAAACTCTTCGGCTATGCGCAGCAAGTATCGGTCGGCGACCGGCGCGAAGCCGAGGTTCTCACGCTCGAAAGCAACTACCGGGCCCTGCTGCGCGAGAACAAACACATGGACGAACTGCTCGACCACCTGCCCATCGGTTATCTCCGCATCCGCCTGCTCTACGACGACACCGGCACGGCCCGCGACTACATGATTCTCTCGGTCAACCGCACGGCCGAGCAGATTCTGGGCATCCGGGCCGATGCGTATCGCCACCGGATCGCAAGCGAAATCGGTATTCCGGTCGCGCAGCACGTCGCCCGTCTCGCATCGATCCGGCCGGGCGACTACCAGGCCAGCGAGTGGTGCAGCCCCCGCACGCAGCGCCATTGCCGCAGCTTCCTCTACAACACGCCCAACGATCCTACCGAAATCGTGATTCTGAACCTCGACATCACCGAATCGGTCGCGGCCCACCGGGCGCTCGACGAACAGGAGAAACTGTTGCGCAACATCGTTCAGAACGCACCCGTGGGCATCGAAATCTTCGACCGCGAGGGGCGTCTGATAGACATCAACGCCTGCAACATCGCGCTGTTCGGCGTCGAAGAGCCCGAGCACATCCTCGGGCTGAGCATCTTCGACAACCCCAATTTCCCGGCCGAGATCAAAGCCCGCATCCGCAGGGGCGAAGGTACCGATTTCACGGCCCGCTACGATTTTTCGAAACTGAACGGCTATTTCCGAAGTTCGCGCAGCGGAACTTTCGAATGGACAGCGCGCGTGCGCTGTCTCTACAACACGCAGGGGGGGGGAATTTCGCACTACCTGTTGATTAACATCGACAATACGGAGCTGCGCCGTTCGCAGGACCGCATCGCGGAGTTCGAAACGCTCTTCCGAACCGTCTCCGAATACGCGCAGGTGGGCTACGCGCACTACAACCTCTGCACGCGCGAGGGATTTGCCCAGAGCGTCTGGCTGCGCAACTACGGCCATGCGGAAACAGACTCCGTCGGCGACATCGTCGGCCGCTACACCCACCTCCATCCCGACGACCGGCCCGAGCTGCTCGAAGCGCTGGAGCGGTTCCGGACGGGTGCGATCCAGTCCCGAACGATCGTCTGCCGCATCCTGCACGAGGACGGCCGCACGACCTGGATCAAGAATCACCTCATCTGCCGCGACTACCGCCCTGAAGAGAGGGTCGTCGAGATGCTGGGAATCAACTACGACATCACGGCGCTCAAGCACACCGAACGCGAGCTGATCGACGCCAAGGAGCGCGCCGAAGAGGCCAACAAGCTCAAATCGGCCTTTCTGGCCAGCATGAGTCACGAGATACGCACGCCTCTGAACGCCATCGTGGGGTTCTCGCAGCTGCTGGCCTCGGAGACGGACGCCGCAGCCCGGCAGGAGTACATCGACACCATCGCTTTGAACAACTCCCTGCTGCTTCAGATCGTCTCCGACGTGCTCGACCTGGCACGCTTCGAATCGGGCGGACTCGACGACGTACGCACGGAGTTCGACGCACGCGAACTCTGCCGCGAGACGGTGGCGTCGCTGCGGCAGCTGGCGCCCGCAGGCGTTGCATTGCGCTGCGAGGAGCCGCTGCCCGCATGCCGCATGCGGCAATACCGGCAGGGAGTGGCCCGCGTTCTCTCCAATTATGTCCGCAATGCGCTCAAATTCACGCTTCATGGAACGGTTACCGTCGGATTTGCCGCGCAGCGTCCGAGGTCTATCCGCTTTTACGTCCGCGACACGGGCATAGGAGTGGACGCAGACAAACTGCCCCATCTGTTCGAACGCTTCTACAAGGTGGACACGTTCACCCAGGGCACCGGGCTGGGGCTGCCGATCTGCCAATCGATCGCCGAGCAGATCGGCGGAAAGGTCGGTGCGGAGTCCTTGGTCGGCACCGGTTCGACTTTCTGGATCGACGTCCCCACGGTGGAATAGCGCCGGATTTGCATATTTTTCAAACTTTTTTCCTATCTTTGCTTGCTCGCAGAAAAAATCTGCGATCAAAACCGCATATACCTATGAAATTCAAGGAGTATAAAGGTCTCGATCTGGCCGCGCTGGCCGCCGACGTGCTCGGCGAATGGGATGAGCAGGACACGTTCCACAAAAGCATCTCCACCCGCGAGGGCAACCCCACGTTCGTCTTCTACGAGGGTCCCCCCTCGGCCAACGGCATGCCGGGCATCCACCACGTCATGGCCCGCACCATCAAGGACATCTTCTGCCGCTACAAGACCCAGCAGGGTTTCCGCGTCCACCGCAAGGCGGGGTGGGACACCCACGGCCTGCCGGTCGAACTGGGGGTCGAGAAAAAGCTCGGGATTACCAAGGAGGACATCGGGCGGACGATCTCCATCGAAGAGTACAACCGCACCTGCCGCGAGGCGGTGATGGAATATACGGGCGTCTGGGAGAACCTCACCCGCAAGATGGGCTATTGGGTCAACATGGACGATCCCTACATTACCTACGACAACAAATACATCGAAACGCTGTGGTGGCTCTTGAAACAGCTTTTCGACAAGGGGCTCCTCTACAAGGGCTACACCATCCAGCCCTACTCCCCGGCCGCCGGCACGGGGCTCTCGACCCACGAGCTGAACCAGCCGGGCTGCTACCGCGACGTGAAAGACACCACCTGCACCGCGCAGTTCCGCGTCGTGCGCGACGCGCGCAGCGAGCAGCTGTTCGACGGCGCCGAGGGCGGCCTCTATTTCCTGGCCTGGACCACGACCCCCTGGACCCTGCCCTCGAACACGGCGCTGGCCGTCGGTCCCCAGATCGAATATGTGCGCATCAAGTGCCGCAACCCCTATACCGACAAGCCGCAAACGGTCATCCTCGCCCGCGATCTGGTCCCGGCCTATTTCACGAAGAAGATGGAGGGCACCTACGAACTATTGGAGGGCGCGTGGAAAGGGCCCGAGTTGGAGGGCATCCGCTACGAGCAGCTCATTCCGTGGGTGCAGCCTGACGGCGATGCGTTCCGGGTGATCGTGGGCGACTACGTGACGACCTCCGACGGTACGGGCATCGTGCACATCGCCCCGACGTTCGGCACCGACGACGACCGCGTGGCACGCGCCGCCGGCATCGCGCCGCTGTTCATGGTGGACCGCGCGGGCAAGAACCAGCCGATGGTCGACCGCACGGGCAAATTCTTCTTGCTGGAGGACCTCGACCCCGGGTTCGTCGGACGCAGCGTCGACACCGAAAAATACCGCGAATACGCCGGTCGCTTCGTCAAGAACGCCTACGATGAGCGCCTCACCGAAGCCGACTCGACGCTCGACGTGGACCTCGCTGTGATGCTGAAAGCCGAAAACAAGGTTTTCAAGATCGAGAAGCATACCCACTCCTATCCTCACTGCTGGCGGACGGACAAACCCGTACTTTACTACCCGCTCGACTCGTGGTTCATCCGCACCACGGCCCTCAAGGAGCGGATGATCGAGCTGAACCGGACGATCCGCTGGAAACCCGAATCGACCGGTACGGGCCGCTTCGGCAAGTGGCTCGAGGGGCTGGTGGACTGGAACCTCTCGCGCTCGCGCTTCTGGGGCACCCCGCTGCCCGTATGGGCCACGGAGGACTACTCCGAGGTCAAGTGCATCGGTTCGATCGAGGAGCTGATCGCCGAGATCGAGAAATCGGTGGCCGCAGGGGTGATGCAGGAAAACCCCTACCAGAAATTCAAGGTCGGCGACATGTCGAAAGCGAACTACTCGACGGCGAACATCGACCTGCACCGCCCCTTTGTGGACCGGATCGTGCTGGTCTCGTCGAAAGGCGAGCCGATGCGCCGCGAAGCGGATTTGATCGACGTGTGGTTCGACTCGGGCGCCATGCCCTACGCCCAGCAGCACTACCCGTTCGAACACGGGGGCGACTACTTTCGAAAGGTCTTCCCGGCCGATTTCATCGCCGAGGGCGTCGACCAGACGCGCGGCTGGTTCTTCACGCTGCACGCCATCGCCTCGATGCTCTTCGACTCGGTGGCTTTCAAAAACATCATTTCGAACGGGCTGGTGCTCGACAAGAACGGCAACAAGATGTCCAAACGCCTGGGCAATGCCGTCGATCCGTTCGAGGTGCTCGACACCTACGGCCCCGACGCCACCCGCTGGTACATGATCTCCAACTCGCAGCCGTGGGACAACCTCAAGTTCGACCGCGACGGCGTGGACGAGGTGCGGCGCAAGTTCTTCGGCACGCTCTACAATACCTACTCGTTCTTCGCCCTTTACGCCAACGTCGACGGCTTCACGGGCCGCGAAGCGGAGGTGCCGGTCGAGCGGCGTCCGGAGATCGACCGCTGGATCGTCTCGCTGCTGAACACGCTCGTTCAGGACGTGACGCGCTCGCTCGAAGAGTACGATCCCACCCCCGCGGCCCGCGCCATCCAGGAGTTCGTGGGCGAGAACCTCTCGAACTGGTACGTGCGCCTCAACCGCAAGCGCTTCTGGGGCGGCGGCATGTCCGAGGACAAACTGGCCGCCTACCAGACGCTCTATACCTGCCTGGAGACCGTCTCGATGCTCGCCGCACCATTCGCGCCGTTCATCTCCGACCGCATTTTCCGCGATCTGAACGCCGTGAGCGGCCGTCACACGGAGGAGTCGGTACACCTCTCGACGTTCCCCAAGGCCGACGAACGGCTCATCGACGCCGACCTCGAGCAGATGATGGCCCTGGCGCAGAAAGTCTCGTCGATGGTGCTGGCCCTCAGACGCAAGGTCTCGATCAAGGTGCGCCAACCGCTTCAGAAGATACTTATTCCGGTGCTCGACCCCGCGATGGCCGCGCATATCGCCGCCGTAAGGAACCTCATCCTCTCGGAGGTCAACGTCAAGGAGATCGAATTGATCGAAAACACCACCGGCCTGATTACCAAACGCATCAAGCCCAATTTCAAGACCCTGGGACCGCGCTACGGCAAATACATGAAGCAGATCGCGGCCCTGACCGCCGCCTTCTCGCAGGAGCGCATCGCCCGGATCGAGACCGCCGCCGAAACGGTGCTCGATCTCGATGGGGAGCGGATCACCGTCACGGCGGCCGATTTCGAGATCACCTCCGAGGACATGCCGGGCTGGCTGGTGGCCTCCGAGGGCAAACTGACCGTTGCCCTCGACATCACCCTGACCGAAGAACTGCGGCTCGAAGGCGTGGCACGCGAGTTGATAAACCGCATCCAGAATATCCGCAAGGAGTCGGGATTCGAGGTCACGGACAAGATCCGCGTCCAGATCGAAAGCCGTCCCGAGGTCGACGCATCCGTGGAGCGCCATGCCGATTACATCGCCGCCCAGACCCTTGCGGTTGAGGTCACGACCGCCGCCGAGCCCCAGGGTGCTGTCGTCGTGGAATCGGAGCTGGACGAAACCCCGATCCGCATCGCCGTAACCCGGGTATAGGATAAATTCGGTAATATGTTGTAAAATTTGGTATTTTCGGAAATATTACTTAATTTTACATGAAAACAAAAAGGAGCAGACGACCATGGCAGACGAAAAAACCAGATACAGCGATGCCGAACTCGAAGAGTTCAAGCAGCTTATCCTGAAAAAACTGGAGAATGCGCGCGCGGACTACGAACTGCTGCGCGCCACCATCACCCACACGGCGGACAATGACACGGAGGACACCTCCCCTACGTTCAAGGTGCTCGAAGAGGGCGCCGCCACGCTTTCCAAGGAGGAGAGCGGACGCCTGGCCGCCCACCAGATGAAATTCATCCGCAACCTCGAAATGGCCCTCGTGCGCATCGAAAATAAAACCTACGGCATCTGCAAGACCACCGGCAAGCTCATTCCCAAGGAGCGGCTGATGCGGGTTCCCCACGCCACCGAGTGCATCGAGGCCAAGGAGGGCCGGCGGTAGCGGCCGGGGCGCTGGAGGGCCCACGACGCAGGGCTGCTGATAGAGGATGTTGCTGGAAGACACCGATGGAAAAGCGCCGCTGGAGAGCCGCGAACAGTGGGTTTTCGATGGAGGGCCGCTGATGGAGGGCCGCGATAGGGCGGTCTCGGCCGATGGAGACCACTGACGTCGGGAACCCGATAGCACGGACCCGCAGATGGAGGGACGCCGCAGAAAAGTCGCTGATGGTTGGTCGCCGAAAACATCCGGCAGCACAACTGCCCCCGCAAGGAGATGACGCCCGATTCCGTTCAAACCGAAAAGACGCCCCAAGGGTGTCTTTTTTCTTTGAAAATCCCGTCCGCAAAGGCATTGACACGCATTTTTATACGATTTCCGGCGAAAATCCGTTATCTTTGACACCATGTTTCCCCGGATTTTCATATTCGTTCTGACCCTGCTGTCCGTCACCTCCGCTTCGCTTGGGCGGGTGGTCGGACCGGACAGACGTACTCCGGACCTCTTCACCCCCACGACCGATTCGCTCGATTCGCTCGAAACACGGACCTCCGAGCGCAACGACCGCCTCTACGACAGCATCCGCGAAAAGACCAACCGCCGCGCCGTGCCGCGCATGATCTACAAGATGCTCTTCGTCAAACCCGTCCTCGACACCACCCGCAGCGGGCAGGTCACCGACGAAAGCCGGCGGATGGAGCCCTACGCCGGAAAGACCATCGGCGAGATACTCATCGAGCGGCGTCTGCCGTTCGACACCCACGGCAACTGGTTCGAGCGTGCCGGCAACAAGACCCACATGCTCACCCGCGAGCGGGTCGTGCGGCGCGACCTGCTCTTCAAGACGGGCGAAAAACTCGATCCCCAGTTGATCGTGCGCAACAAGCAGCTCCTGCGCTCGCGCTCCTACATCTCCGACGTGGACGTGACGGTCCTGCCCGATCCGCTCGACTCGTCGCGCGTCGATCTTGTCGTCCGCACGCTCGACAGCTGGTCGATCGGCATCGACGCGGGCCTCCACTCCGGGGGCCGCACCATGTTCGCCCTCTACGACGCCAACATCTTCGGCACGGGCAACCTGCTGCGGTTCAAGACCAATTTCAGCCGCAAGGATTTCTCCTACGGCGGCAACATGGTCGAATACGAGATTCCCAACGTGCTGGGATCGTTCTACACGGCCGAGTTCGCCGCCGGACGCGATTTCTACAACTCGACGCTCGAAATGGGGCTGCGCAAAGAGTTCATCCTCCCGACCGACTACGAGATCGGCCTGACCTACAGCGATGACAAGGCCAGGCGCTACCTGATCGAGCAGGACACCTCCGAGCTGGTCAAGGAGCGCAACCTCGACGCCTGGGGCGGCTACTCGCGTTTCCTGCCCTCGATCCGCTCGAGCATCTACCTCACGGGGCGCTACAACTACCGCCGCGTCAGCCTGCGCCCCGCGACGGTCGGTCCCTACGACCACCCGGCGCTCCACGACCACGACGTGCTGCTGATGGGGCTGGGTCTCTACCGCGAAAAGTTCTATACGGCCAACATGATCTACGGGTTCGGCACCAAGGAGTACCTGGCCACCGGGTACAAGGCCGAGATCGAGGGCGGCTATTCGTGGGGCGAGTTCAGCGACGAAATGTACCTGGGTGCGAGCTACTCCACCGGCGGATTCCGCTCGGTGGGCTACATCATGGGCGGCTTGACGCTCGGAAGCTACATCGATCTGGTCTCGGGCACGTGGAGCCACAGCGCCGTGGATGTCAATTTCCGCTGGTTTTCCAACCTCTTTCTGCTGCGCCGAAGCCGTATCCGCCAGTTTCTGTCGCTCAACTACACGCAGGGGTGGAACCGCGACCGCGGCAGCGACGAGAGCATCCGCTTCACGCGCGACAACGGCCTGCAAGCGCTCAAGGAGTACGTCACGGGCACCAACCGCATGGTGTTGAACACCGAGACGGTAGTTTTCTCGCCCTACCAGCCGCTGGGCTTCCGCATCGCCTTTTTCGGGTTCGCCGATTTCGGACTGATCGGCTACTCGCCCAACATCTTCAAGAACGACTTTTTCACCTCGTTCGGTCTGGGCGTCCGCATCCGCAACGAGCGGCTGGTCTTCAACACCATCCAGATACGCCTCGGTCTGGCGTTCGGCAAACGCGGACTGGTCGATACCGAATATTTCCGCATATCGAACTCCAACCGCCTCGAACAGTACCGCTACCGCCCGACCCGGCCCGAGATCGTCGGGTTCAAATGACCTTACGCCGGCTGCGCACAAAAAAGGATCAAAAAAATGTCACCCCTCACCAGCGGTTCGGAGTGACATGCTTACACTATTTCCGTTCTGTCGACTATTCGGTCTCGGGCGATCGTTCGGGGTTGCCCGCCGGATCGTTTTTCTTGCGATTGTAAAGGAAACGGCGGATCTTCTGGGTCGGGGTCTTGACGAAATCCTCTTTCTCCTCGACCACCTCCGAAATGCGCGAGAAACGGCTGACCTTGGCGTTGACGAAATCCATGATCTCCTTTTTCAACTGCTCGGTCTTGGCCTCCCAGGCCTCTTTCTGCGTTTCCCACTCTTCGCGCCAGTCGTCGATCATCGACTCGATCTCGTCGCGGTTGAAATGCACGAGGGCCACCAGACGCCCCTCCTGCTCGGTGACGATCGAATCGGCGATGCAGACGTGCGAGTTGAGCACGCTCTCGATGTCCTCGGGGTAGATGTTCTCGCCGCCCGGACCCACAATCATGTTCTTCAGGCGTCCCTTGATATAGAGCCACCCGTCCTTGTCGAATTCGCCCAGGTCGCCCGTGCGGAACCAGCCGTCGGAGGTAAAGACCTCGTGCGTGGCTTCGGGATTCTTGTAGTAGCCCAGCATGACGCTCGGCGTACGGGCCACGATCTCGCCCTGCCGCGTCTCGGGGTTGACATTCTCCAGCCGCAGCTCGACGCCCGGAGCCTGCGGCCCCGTGGAGCCCAGCCGCACCTGCGAGGGCGCGGCGCCGGCCAAGAGCGGCGCGGTCTCCGTAAGGCCGTAGCCGATGGCGTAGGGGACCTTGGCTTCGAGCAGGAACTTCTCGGCCCCGCCGTCGAGTTTCGAGCCGCCGATGCCCAAAAAGCGCAGGCGGCGGCCGAAGAGCTTCATCAGCTTCTTGCCCGCCACGCGGTGGAGGTAGCGGCGCGCGAAGCCGATGCGGTAGAGCGTGCGCCAGAACGTTGTGGAGTTGAATTTGGCCATCACCTGGTGGCGATAGATCTTCTCGATGATGAGCGGCACGATGAGCATCACCGTAGGACGCACGGCCCTGAGGGCCGGCATGAGGGCCGAGGCCGTGGGCGGACGATCGAGGTAGACCACGCGGGCCCCCATCGAGAAAGGGTAGATCAGTCCGATCGAGCATTCATAGGTGTGCGACAGCGGCAGCACCGAGAGGAAGACGTCATCCGGAAGGACGGGGAAGATCGACGAGGAGATCGCAACCTGCGACGTAAGGGCCGCGTGGGTGAGCATGACGCCCTTGGGCTTGGAGGTCGTCCCCGAGGTGTAGATGATGACGGCCAGATCGTCCGGCTGCGGAACTCCCACGGCGCCTTCGCCGTGGATGCGCTGCGAAATGACGCCCAGGTTCTTGGTGCGGACCACTACGTTGAGCCGTTCGATGGTCTTGCGCGATAGTTTGGTGAAAAGTTTGTCGGAAACGAGCAGCGCCTTGGCCTCGGAGTGTTCGATAATCATGTCGAGCTCCTCGCCCGAAAAGTCCGGCAGGATGGGGACGGCGACCATGCCGGCCGCGGTGACGGCGAAATACGAGACGCCCCAGTTGGGCATGTTGCTGCTGAGCAGTGCGACCTTGTCCCCGGCCCGCAGGCCCGCTCCGGTGAGGATCTCCTGCACCCGGGCGATGCGTCTCCCCGCCTCGGCGTAGGTCACCTCTTCGCCCTCGAACATCGAGAACGCCACCTTGGAGGCGAATTTCCCGACACTGTCGCGGACCAACTCGTAAAGCGTGTTTACAGTCATTCTGAAATCGTATTTTAATGCGATCTACTAACGCAAAGTTTGGGGCGAAATTACTAATTTCCGGTTAAAAATCACTATTTTTGGTGCAAAATATCGCCATGCTCAACCAGCAGACCATCAAAAAACTTGCCGCCGATGCCGGGTTCGATCTGTGCGGCGTGGCGCCGTGTCGTCCGCTGGCGGAGAACGAACAGTGGCTGCGCGACTGGCTCGCCAAAGGTTACCACTCGTCGCTGGACTACATGGAGCGCAATGCGGACAAGCGTTTCGACCCGGCGCGGCTCGTGGAGAATGCCCGCACGGCGGTGGTCTGCGCTGTGGGCTACAAGAACCGCGCGGGCGAGGGCTACCCCGCCGGGCACCGCACCAAGGTGGCGTCGTATGCCTGTGCAGCGGACTACCACACGACGATCAAACAGATGCTGGGCGAGATGCTCGAACGGCTCCGGGTCCTGCACCCCGGGCTTGCAGGGCGAGCATTCGTCGACACGGCGCCGCTCGGCGAGAAGCAGCTGGCCGTCGAGGCGGGGCTGGGGTGGATCGGGCGGCAGTCGCTGCTCGTCACCCCGCAGCTGGGAAGCTACGTGCTGCTGGGCGAGCTGCTGTTGTGCGACGAGGCGGACGCCTACGACACCCCGTTCTCCGGGTCGCGCTGCGGCCGCTGCCGCAACTGCATCGAGAGCTGCCCCACGGGCGCCATCGTCTCCCCGCACGTGGTCGACACAGGGCGCTGCATCGCCTGCCACACCATCGAAAAAAAACCGGCTGCCGGGATCGATCTCGACGGCTGGATATTCGGCTGCGACCGCTGCCAGAGCTGCTGCCCCCACAACCAGAAAGCCCCGATACATCGCAACGAGGCGTTCGCCCCACTCTTCGATCCGCTCGCAATGGACCCGGCGGCGTGGCAGGCGCTGGACGAAGAGGGGTTCCGGATCCTGTGCGGCGCAACACCCCTCACGCGCAGCGGTCTGAAGCGCATTCAAAGCAATATCGCCGACGAATAGCGACGCCGCACGTCCCGTTTTCGGGCGTCCCGGAGCGGCTACTCTTTCTGGCACCGCACCGGAAAGCCCGAACCGCGTGGATTGATGAACTGCGGATCGATCTGCGTCGCCGAGAGGATCAGCGCCCGGGCCCCGAAAGCCGATGCACTGCCGGGCGAACTCGTCCAGTAGTAACCGGCCGTGGTGAAGAAAAAGACCCCGGCTTCATCGTAACGGTATCCCACACCGGGATAATAGGTCGAATTCACCCCGTCGTATAGCACATTCCACCCCTGCGAGAACTCTCCAGAAACATTCATCTCGTTTCGGGTGGCATAGTCCCCCGTTCGGGTGAATCCCGTAAAGACATACGCCTGGGGCATCTTCCATCCCGCGGGGCAGGGGTCGAAGAGCGTCTTGGTCGCGGTACGGCCCACCTCGTACCCGGCTGGATTGCCCCACAGGGAGTTGTTGCGCTCGGCGGAGGTCGTACCCTTGCCTGCACCCCAATACCAGTCGTAGGAGCTGTTGTCGGTGCTGGCGATGAAAGTGACAGGATGCGCCGTGGCGTACTGCGTCGTCCCGACGCTCGGGGTGGTCTGCACGGGGGTGAAAGCGGAGATGAAATTCGAGGGCCGGTTTCGGGCGTCGAAGACCACCGGGCCCCACGGGAACGGGTCCTTGCGGCCCCACTGGAAGAGCGGCGCGCGGAACGAACGGGCATAGGGTCCGTCCTCCTTGTAGATCGCTCCCAGGTTGCGGTCCATCATCACGGCCGCCCCAGGACCGTACGCCTGCTCATAGGTGGCGTACATTACATAGGTCTCGGCCAGGGCCTCCAACTGCGCGGGGTTCCGGTCCGTAATCCAGATATGCCAGCTCCAGAGCGCCTCGTCGGACGACGGATCGGCATAGAGCCCGATCACGGCATTGCCGCCCAGCGAGGTGGGCCGCTCGGTGAGTGCGAAGCGGATGCTGCCGCCCTCATACGCAACGCTTGCGGGGTCGATCAGGTAGGGGTTGCTCTGCCACAACAGGCGGGCGTTGCCGCCCGTGAGCGCGGCCGAGAGCGTGCGCCCCTCGTAGCGTTGGATTGCTGCCTGCAAATCGGCCGTGATGACCCCGTTGCCGGCCACCGTGGCGTCGAACGCATACTCCCGACAAGGCTCGCTGACCACATAGCAGTTGGCCGTCCGCCCATCGGCCGAGAGGTCCACAACAGGCCCGGGTGCCGTCGCGGAGGCGACCTCCTGCCGGATGACTTTCATCTGGGCCGGGGAGATCGTCAACCCGGGTCGGGTGTAGGTGGCCGTATAGCCGTCCGTGGTACGGACCACGACCCAGACCCGGCCGCCGCCCGTAGAGTAGTCGGCGGGGTTGATCGTCACGTAGGCTTTCAGCGGTGCCGTCTCCAGCACGGGCGGGGTCGTGAAATCCACGCCGCAGTAGTTGATCTGGGCCGATCCGTCGGTGTAAGCGGCGGTGTTGTTGGCGCTCCCCGCCGTCAAATCGAACGAAAAGGTACCGGCCATGTTGGCCATGCCCGTGAGCGTGGCCGTCCCGGCACCCGGCACGACCGTGGCGGCATCGGTACCGAAAAGCAGCACGGAAGCGACCTCCTTGCCGGCCATCGCGCCCGAGCCGGTCAGGTCGACCTCGACCACCGCAAAGGCGTGGCGGAAAAGGAGCGATGCAAAATCGCCCGTGGTACTTTGTACCGCCTGCGCAACCAGAAAATCGGAGTCGCCCAGGTGGGACGAATCGCCCGCGGCGGCCTGTGTCTGCCGAGGCGCAAGGGAGAAGACGATCCCCGTGGCATCGGCCGAGGTCTGCTCCGACCAGGGGTAATAGGCGTAGAGCGTATAGTCGGCAGCACCCTCGGCGAGCGTGATGTCGCCTTTGAAAACACCCGCTGCGGCAGCCTGATCCCCCTCGAACACCAGCGGCGCATTGACCGTAGTGAACGTGTCGCCGCTCTTGACATAGACGCCGATGCGGTCGCCCGGCGACCAGAGCACGTCGTAGCCGTTCGGGGCCAACTGGGTCCGCGACGCAGGGGCTGCGGCTTCGATGCGCAGGGTGCGCACGACGGTCCGCAGCGCGTCGTCCCGCCCGGTTTCGTCCTCGGTGCAGGCGCACAGCATCCCGCCGCACAACACTGCCAGAAAAAGCCTATTCATTCCAATCCTCCCGGTCGAATCCCTCGGCCTCAGCGGTTACCGACCCGGCGAATCCGCGTTCGACCTCCACGTCGAACACCTCCACCGTCGGCCGCACATACGTTTCCTGTTCCATAACAAGCATTTAACCGCCGGCCCGGAGCACAAACCGTACCACGCAAAAGGCCTGCGACTTTTCGTCGCAGGCCTTTGCCTTTTCGCGGCAGCGCCGCCCGGATTATCGGTTCAGGCACTCGGCGATCTTCTCGCCGACTTTCTCGCCGCGCAGGTCGCGGGCCACGATCACGCCGTCGGGACCGAACAGGATGATCTGCGGAATGCCGTCGATGCCGTAGATGTCGGTGGGAATCTTCTGCGCGTCGTAGATCACCGGCCAAGGCAGCTCCTCTTCGGCCACCGCCTTTTCGGTGTCGGCGCGCTTGTCCCACACGGCGACGCCGACGATCTCGAAGCGGTCGCCCCCGTATTTCTTGTAGACCTCCTTGAGGTTGGGCAGCTCGCCCCGGCAGGGGCCGCACCACGAAGCCCAGAAATCGACCAGCACGTACTTGCCTTTGCCCACATAGTCCGACAGCGAAACCGCCGAACCGTCCGCCGCGCCGTTCTCGATCGTGAAATCGGTGAACATCTGGCCCGCAGCGGTCTTGCCGAGCATCTCGTAGCGCGCCTTTTCGCGGACCATGTAGGGGCTGCGGCGCAGCAGTTCGCCGCCGGCGTTGTAGAGCGAGTCGAACTGCTCCTTGTTTTCGGCCAGCCGCATCACGGCCAGCGAGCCGAGCGTATTGTCCTTGTTGGCGTCGAAGAAAGCGCGGTTCACCTCGTCGCTCCCCTTGCCGTAGGCGTCGCGGTAGATCTCCATCTGGGCGCGGGCCTGCTCTTCGGTCAGCTCCTCATTGGAACGAACGGTCCGGTAGCCCTCCATGTAGTCCTTGTAGAGGGCGTCCATCTGTTTGTTGTAGGCTTCGAGGGTTTCGTTGAGCGGGGTTCCCGAGACGCTGTACGACTCCTCGCCCAGCTCGATGCGCGGAGCGCCCGCTTCGAGGAGCACCTGGCCCCCGTTGCGCTGCTTCCCTTGCTGGACCATCACGCGGGCCATGACGGGCGTGTCGATGCGGCCCTCGAAACGGAAAGCGCCGTTTTCGATCGTCGTGCTGTCTTTCGCCTCCCCGATCGTCAGGTAGGCCGTGCCCCCGTTGTAGAGCGTGTCGACCGTACCGGTCAGCGTGTACTTCTCGGCGCTGCCGCAACAAGCGCACATCATGGCCGCAACGGCGGCGAGTAGCGTAAATCTTTTCATTTTTTCACGATTTTAGTTACGGATTGTAAGTTGGAAGAATTGTTTAAACAAAGTTTATCAAAACGCTTGAAAATTTCGATAAATATACATATATTTCGGCAAATTAGAACAACAAACACAGAATTTATACATTTTTCATCCCGCTTACCGAAAATGGGGACCCGCCGTTCCGTGCCGAACGCCGGCTCTCCGCCCTTGAAAAAGGGTAGGCTTGCAAAACAGAACAAGAACCAACGCAATCAATTCAAATCACGTATGAAGAAACTCTTTCTTTTCACGGTGCTTGCACTGTGCATTTCGTCGCTGCCCGCACTGGCGCAGAACAAATGGATCACAGGTCAGGTCACCGACAATGCCGGAGCGCCCGTCGTCGGCGCCACGGTGACGGTCCGCGGCGCCACGCACGGCGCGACGACGGACGCCAAGGGCAATTACCGCATCCAGGGCGCCAACAACCAGGTGCTCCTCTTCCAGTGCCTCGGCTATGAGCCGCAGGAGGTCAAGATCGGGCCCAAGACGGTCATCGACGTCGAGATGCCCGAAGCCGTCGAGTACCTCGACGACGTGGTCGTGACGGGTTACCAGACCATCTCCAAGGAGCGGGCCACCGGTGCGTTCGACATCGTGGGCAAGGACCAGATCGAGAAGCCTACCGGCAACATCGCCAGCCGCCTGGTCGGCGCGGCGGCCGGTATCGCGGCCACGCAGGATGCCTACGGCAATCCGATCTTCGAGATCCGCGGACGTTCGAGCCTTTCGACCAAGGCCACGCAGCCGCTGCTGGTCGTGGACGGCTTCGCCATCGAGGGCGGTTTCGAGTCGATCAACCCCAACGACGTGGCCAGCGTCTCGATTCTGAAAGATGCCGCCGCCGCTTCGATCTGGGGCGCCAAGTCGGCCAACGGCGTGATCGTCATTACCACCAAGAACGCCCAGCGCGAGGGGGGGGGGAAATGCGACCGTAACGGTTGACTACTCGGGCTTCTTCAAGGTCTCGCCCAAAATGGACCTTGACTACCTGCTGCCCTACGCCTCCACCAACGACGTAATCGACTACGAGGTCAACAACTGGGGCAAATTCGACTGGTCCGTCTGGAGCGACTCCCACGAGGAGAGCCAGTATGCCGGCGGCATGAGCACGGTCTACAACCTTTTGAACGAAAACCGGCTGGGACATATCTCCAAGGAGCAGATGAACGCCGAGATCGACAAGCTCCGCGGACTGAACAACAAGGGCCAGATCAAGAAATACCTCCTCCAGAACCCCATCGTCCACCAGGAGAACCTGGCCATCAACATCGCCACCGACCGTTCCTACAACACCCTCTCGGCCCTCTACCAGAACGACCGCCAGCACTACAAACACAACGACGCCAACAAATATATGGTGAATTTCCGCAACCGGACCCATATGTTCAAATGGCTCGATTTCAATTTCAACGGTTCTTATACCTATAATAAAGCGGAGACCAGCGGCTACGGCATTCCCGGCCTTTCGCCCTACGAGATGCTCGTGGACGAAAACGGCCAGCTGAACCGCTACATGAACCAGGTCAGCCTCGCCTACGTGGATCGCCATGTCCCCAAGGGCAAATTCCCCTACGAGGACTGGAGCTACAACCCCATCGAGGAACAGGACAACCGCGAATTCCTCACCACCACGGCCACGGCCCGCATCCAGGCCGGTCTGACGTTCAAGATTTGGGACGGCCTTACGATCGACTCGCGCGTGCAGTACGAGATGATCGACCGCCAAGCCCGCAAATATTACAACGAGAACACCTACACGGTCCGCAACACGGTCAACCAGGCCGCGACCTGGGACAAGAAGACCCAAGAGGTGACGCCCAACCTTCCCGCGGGCGGCTTCCTCGACCAGCAGCGCGAGCGCTACGACGTTGTGACCATCCGTAACCAGCTCAATTTCAACCATACTTTTGCCGAGAAGCACGCCATCGCGTTCGTGGCCGGTCTGGAGACCATCGACCGCCGCTACCAGCAGTTCGTCTATCCGCGCACCTACGGCTACGACGACAAGACGCTGAGCGTCGGGCGTCTTCCGAACGGCCCGGGCGGTTCGGGAATCTATAAGCTGACCAACTGGCAAGGCTCGAATCTGAACATCGAATACCTGAACAGTTTCAAATACGAAACCGACCGCTATTTCTCGGCATTCGGCAACCTTTCGTATACCTACGACGACCGCTACACCGTCTCGGGCAGCATCCGTACCGACGCTTCGAACCTCATCACAGACGATCCGAAATATCGTTACGCCCCGTTCTGGTCGGTCGGCGGCAGCTGGCAGATCGGCAACGAGTTGTTCATGCAGAATGTCGACTGGGTCAACTCGCTGAGCCTGCGCGCTACGTTCGGCTACAACGGCAACGTGGACAAGTCGACCTCGTTCAAGCCGCTGGTCAACGTGGGCGCCTCGAACGACATCATCACAAACGAACCGTACGGCAATCTTTCGAGCTTCGGCAACCCGACGCTGCGCTGGGAGAAGACCGGAACGTGGGACATCGGCATGGATTTCAACCTCTTCCGCGGCAAGCTGTTCGGTAAGATCGACGTCTACAAGAAGCACTCCGAAGACTTGATCGCCAAGGTGACGCTGCCCCAGACGCAGGGCTCCTCGTCGATGAAACTCAACAACGCCGAACTGGTCAACAAGGGTGTCGAGTTCGAGGTCGGCTCGGCGCTGCGCATCTCTCGCAACGTGAGCTGGACCGGAACCCTCATGCTCTCCTACAACAAGAACCGCATCCTCAAACTCCAGCAGAAACCCACCTCGGCATCCACCCTGGTTTACGATACCGACCGTTACCCCGACCAGAGGTGGATGGAGGGCTACAACATGACCACCCTCTGGATGTACAAGTACGGCGGCATGATGAACGTCGGTACGGAGTCGTCGCCCGACTGGCAGCCCACGATCCTGCACAAGAGCGGTCTCAGGGAGACGTTCCAGAGATGGAACACGGGAGACCCGCTGGACAATGCCTACGATATGGGTACGCTGATCGCTCCGTGGCAGATGGCTTTCACCACCGCGTTCAAGGTCTACGATTTCGACATTTCGCTGATCCTGACCGGCAAGTTCGGCCACGTCTTCAAGGGGCAGAGCTTCAACTACCCCTCGATCCAGGGGCGTATGCTGCCCAACGAAAAATACCGCGAGGTAATCAACGGCGATCCGGAGAAGATCGTCCCCATGCCGACCAAGGAGAACGACGACCGGCTCTATTTCTGGGATCGATTCTTCCCCTACATGGACTACCTCGTGGAGAATGCCGGACACATCCGCCTGCAAGAGCTGAACGTCTCCTACAACGTGCCGATGAAGGCCGTCCGAAAGATCGGACTGCGTTCGCTCCAGGTCTACTTGCAGTGCAACAACCCCTTCTCGATCTATTTCAACAAGGAGAACGAGGACCCGGAGTTCAGAAAGGGTTCGCTCCGCCTGCAACCCTCCTACACGGTAGGTATCAAGTGTAAATTCTAAAAAACGCAGCACATTATGAAATTGAAAAACATAGCGCTTTCCGCACTGCTCCTCCTCATGGCCTCGGCGTTCGTCGCCTGCGACGAGTGGCTGGACGAGGACCCCTCGAAGAGCACCAAAAAGACGTTCCGCACGGCCGACCAGCTGGATGCGATCCTGGGATATTATTACCAGTTCATGGACGACGGCGAGAAGACGGCCCTGCTGGGCACCGACGATTTCCACATCGCACCCGAGTTTCAGGACAACAAAGCCGCTTCGTGGGGCATCATCTCGCTGGACCGGATTCTGTGGAGCACCGAAAACGAAAACGGCCGCAGCGAAACCTGGCAGAAGAACTACACCAAGATTTACTACGCCAACCTGGTGCTGCACTACATCGACGAAGTATCGGGCGATGCCGCCTACAAGGCCAACCTCAAGGCCGAAGCGCACTTTCTGAGGGCCTACTCAATGTTCGAAATCGCCCTGGTTTACACGCCCTATTACGACGGTTCAAACGGCAATGAGCTGGGACTCTCGCTCAAGCGCACCATCTCGTTCGAGGAGTCGATCGCCCGCGCTTCGCTCGCCGACAGTTGGGCCTTTATCGATGCCGACCTGCAGGAGGCGCTCAAGATCACCGCGCCCTACGTCTCCAACGGCAAACGCCGCAACTGGCGCGCTACCACGGCGGCCGTCCACGCTTTCGCGGCCCACTATTACCTCTACCGCGGCGACCTCAAAAGCGCTTACGACCATGCCGACGCCGCCCTCAAGGAGTACAGCACGCTGAAAGATTTCAACGATCCGACCCAAATGCGCCACTACGAACGGCCGATGCAGAAGACGATCAACACGGCCGAGAACCTCGGTCCCGGCAATACCAAGGAGGAACTGAATATCTGGTATCCCTACACCTACACCCAGTCGGACACCGAACTTAACCTCTTCGAATGGGAGGATGTGCTCTATGCCCGGACCACGGGTTACCCCTCGTGGGACTTGATTCCCTCGCCCGGTTTGTTGGATACCTACAAGACCGACATCAAGGACGGCGATCCGCAGAACGACCTGCGCTACAAGTATTTCATGCTGGAGGACGCCACCGTCCTGCGCGGCTACTACGACGGATCGCTGGACGGCAAACCCGCTTTCCGCTACCCGGTCTACAAGGTGTTCTACGAATCGGACATTATTGCGGGACTGACCGTGGGCGAGATGATCCTGATCAAGGCCGAGGTGCAGGCGCGCCAGGGCGACCATACCGCGGCCATGAACACCCTCGACCCGCTGCGCCGGGCACGCATCGCCACGGCGGCCTACACCCCGCTGACGGCTACGGACAAAGCCGACGCGATCAAGAAGATTTTGCAGGAGCGCCGACGCGAGATGCCTTTCTCGATCCGCTGGTACGACATGAAGCGTCTGAATGCCAACGACGACCCGTCGGACGACATCACCGTCACGCGCACGTTCTATCCGTTCAACAAGAACACGGTGCTCACCAACGACCCGGTGAAGACCTACACGCTCGAACCCGGTTCGCGGCTCTACGCCGTGCCGCTTCCGCGGACCGAGCTCGAAAAGGCCAAGGGACAACTCCAACAGAACACCTACTAATTCCCTGCGCATGAAAAATCTGATTTTTGCGCTGTGCTGCTTTCTGCTGGCCGGATGCTCGTCATCCGGCCGGCTGAATGCCGACGGCAAGGCCGACCTCAAGGTTCTCTACGTGGGCGGCAATGCGGACACCCAATCCTATACCCGCAAACTCTCTCCCGAGGAGCACGAAGCCTCCGTTCAGGACCGTATTGCTGCTTTCGAGGAGCTGCTGCGCGAGCGCTTCGACTCGGTGGCGGTCGTCCGCGGCAAGGAGTATACGCCTGAGATGTCGGACCACTACGACGTAACCGTCTTCGACGGCCGCGTGCCGGCCATCCGGCCCCAGATCATGGAGCGCAACGACAAGGGTGAGATCACCCGCTACGTCCGCGCGCAACTGCTGCCCGAGGATTTCTCGGCCGCAGCCGTCACAATCGGCTCGGTGGGCGAGGACGTGGGCCGCGCCATCGGTTCGAAGAACGACTGGTACTGCCTCTGTCTCGACGCCCAGGCGCACCATTTGGTGGAAGATCACCCGATTTTCCAGGGTCCTTTCGAAACAACCTTGACGTTCGAGACCTGCCCCACGCCCGAGGACGCTTTCCACTACGATTACTATTACGACGGTGAGATGCCCGACTCGCTTCCCATGTGGCGCGTCCAGACGAAAGGTTACAAGACCGACCCGGGATTCCCCATCGGCATGGTCTCGCGCCCGTGGGGCTACACCGATTCGCCCGACGCCGAGTACATTTCGAGCGGCGTCTGTGCCAAGACGCTCGACGCGGTGGCAATCGGCCGCCACGGTAATTTCCTCACCTGGGGTTTCGCCGCCTCGCCCGCCTACATGACCGACGAGGCCAAGGCGGTCTTCGCCAACGCCATCTGCTACATCGCACAGTTCAAGGGAAAGGGGATGCTGGCCCGCAAGTTCAACGACCGCATCGCCACGCGCGAATACCTCAAGGAGCTGATCGACCTGGCCCGCATAGAGCCCTACGAGGAGCGCGTGGGCTGGACCGAGGAGTCGAACCGCGAGGGGCTCAAGAAGCAGGCCGAGGCCCGCGCCAAAAAAGCCCGGGGCGAGAAACTCTCCGAAGAGGAGAGCTATTACCTGAAGTTCAAGCCCCAGCGTCCGATGACGCTGGCCGAATACCTCAAGCGCTATCAGAAAGAAGCCTATGCCATTCTGGGTGAAGACCTTGCGGCCTACCCCGCTTACTACAACGAGAACCGCGACTATTTTTACGGCGGCGAAGGCATGTACTCGATGGTCGTGGATGAGGATTGCAAGGCCTGGGGCATTCCGAACAACGACAAGCGGCTGCTCGACAAGGCCATCGCGTGCCTCGAAAAGGGCGAGGAGACCGACCGTGCGCGGCGTGTGCTGGAACGCTATACGCTCTGCACCTTTACCGAGCCTGCCGAATGGCGCAAGTGGTACGACACCTACGGCGACAAACTCTTCTTCACCGAGGCGGGCGGCTGGTATTTCCTTGTCGACGGCCCTGCGACGCTGCCGGGCAACGACTACCACGCCCGCGAGAAACTGACCGTCGAAGCGACTACGGACGAGGCCGCCGCAACCGAGAAGCAGCAGGCGCAGTTGGGCGCCACGAGCCAGGCCGAACCGGTCCGCGCAGCAGCCCGGCTGACGGGCACGGGCGAGGAGCGCAAGATCGAAATCCGCATGCGCATCCACCCGGGATTCCACATCTACCGCGAGGTGGCCGCATCGGACTCCTATGTGCCCGTTTCGGTCGAGACGTCGCTTCCCGCAGGATGGAGCGCGGGCGAGCTGATCGCCCCGGCACCCCGGAAATTCGGCACGGCCGGCACGACCGTCTACGAGAACGAGGTCACGTTCTTCGTGCCGCTCAAGGGCTCCGGTTCCGGAACGGCTACCTGCACCGTCAAGTGGCAGTGCTGCGACGACCACGTCTGCATGCCGCCCCAGAGCCGCGAATTCACGTTCCGGATCGGATAGCAATCGTTTTTATGGTCTTTAGAACCGGGGACCCCGATGAGGGTTCCCGGTTTTTCGTAGGCAGTATGTCAGACCGGTAAATTTGCAATTTGAGTGCTGGCAGAGACTGACCTCGATCCCCGAATTTTGTCAAGGGGTCGCAAAGACGAGTAGCGATTATTTGACCTCTTGTCAAATTCGGTTGCAGCAGTTCGCAGCCAGCGGGGGACAAATCGGAACGATGCAGTCCTCCGCCCGGGGTGGCTGCGGACTGCCGCTTCCGGCACGTGGCCGGAAGCGAACTGAAGCAGAAGATTCCTCGCATTCGCTCGGACGGAATGACATAGCCCCTCGACGCTGCTTGGGGGTGGTATTATCACCTTTCAATTTTTTTCGCCCTCAAATAGCCAAGAAAAAAGCCGGCTCGATGAGCCGGCTCCTGCATGGCGGTCCAGCGACCGCTGCAACTATTTGTTCAACTCCGCAAGGGCAGCCTTGGCGTTCTCGGCGGCGGGACCTGCCGTCACTTTCTGGAATGCGGCGATGGCCTGCGGCTTCATCTCCCGGGCATTGTAGGCGGCGCCCAGCAGGTAGTACATCAGGCTCTTGTCCTCGGGGTCGGTCTGCACGGCGGCAGCGGCTTCGCCCAGTTCGATCACCTTGGCGTAGTCTTTCTTGTTGGCGTAAGCCTGCAAGCGGACGTTCTGGAACAGCGCGCTCTCGGGATTCTTCGCAAGCTGCACGTCGGCCATGGCGATGATGCCGTCGAAATCGTTGGCGGCCTGCATCGTAGCGACCTTGTTGTTGGTGTAGAGCGCCATCATCTCCTTGGCTTTGGCAGCGTCCTCCGCATATTTAGGATGAGTTTTGGCGGCAATGGCCTCGTAAATATCCATCCCTTTCTCGTACTCGCCCAATTCGCAGTAGCTCATAGCCAGGTTGAGCGCCATCGACGTGTTGTCGGGGTCGGCGTTATACCCTTTCTGGAAGATTTCGGCAGCCGTGGCGTAGTCCTTGCTGTTGAAAGCGTCGCCGCCCTGCTTCTGGTAGAGCTTGGCGACCCAGTTGTTGGCCTTGGCCATCTGCTGCATGTCGCCGTAGAGTTCGGCCAGTTCGGCCGACTTGGTGAAATTGGTCTGCGCCTCGTCAAACTTACCTGCCTGGAAAGCACGTCCACCCATCATGTAGTAGCACTTGGGGAGGGTCGACTTGGCCGTAGCCACCAGCGAAGCGGCATCCTCCTGGTCCATACCCTGCTCGATGACCTGCTCGAACTTGGCGGCCGCCTCGGCGAAATTCTTGGCGCCGTAAGCCGCCGCAGCTTCGTTGTAGAGCGTCGAAACCTCCTGCGCCGAGAGCGTCACCGCCGCAAAAAGCGCAATTACGGATACAAATAACTTTTTCATTTTCCCTATTCGTTTTTTAAGTTTTTCAGTTCGTACACCCTGCTTCGCGGGGTGCGTTGGATGCAAAAGTACGTAAATTTTTCTTTTTTTCAAATCTATTTGCGCAACCCCGCAAAAAACCGGTCCATCAACTGCTCGCACTCCGCAGCGAGCACACCGGCCGTCGTAGTCGTTTTGGGATGGAAAACCTGCTCGGAATAGCGTCTGTAGCCTTTTTTGGGATCGTCGGCTCCCCAGACCACGCGGGCGACCTGCGCCCAGCCGATCGCCCCGGCACACATGATACACGGCTCGACCGTCACATACAACGTACAGTTCTGCAAATATTTACCTCCCAACGTTGCGGCAGCGGCCGTGAGGGCCTGCATCTCGGCATGGGCCGTCGGATCGGAGAGCGTCTCCACGAGGTTGTGCCCCCGGCCGATCACGGCCCCGTCTGCCACAACGACCGCCCCGATGGGCACCTCCTGCTCTTCAAACGCTTTGCGCGCCTCGTTTAGTGCCAGGCGCATGAATTTTTCATCGGTTTCGTGCTGTGTCATTTCGGGTCGATTTTCGGCAAAAGTAGGGATTTTTCTCAGTTCCGGCAAGCGAAAAACCGTACAGATGACACGACCGATTTCAGGAAAGCAAATTTTTAATTCCCGATCTGTCAATTTTAACGGCTCTTTTGCTAACTTTGCGAGTTGCAAGAACTAAACAAAAGAATATACCTATGTACAGAACCCATACGTGCGGCTCGCTGCGGGCCGGAAACGTGAACGAAACCGTCACCCTGGCAGGATGGGTGCAGAAAGTGAGGAATCTGGGCGCCATGACCTTCATCGACCTGAGGGACCGTTACGGCCTCACGCAGGTCGTCGTCGAGGAGCATTCGCCCGCCGAAGCCCGCGAAGTCGCCCAAAAATTGGGCCGCGAGTGGGTCGTGCAAGTCGTGGGCCGCGTCATCGAACGCGAGTCGAAAAACCCGAAGATGGCCACGGGCGACATCGAGGTGGCGGCCGAAAAGGTCGTCGTCCTGCACCGGGCCGAGGTGCCGCCGTTCACCATCGAGGAGACCTCGGACGGCGGCGACGACCTGCGGATGAAATACCGCTACCTTGACCTGAGGCGTCCGCCGTTGCAGCGCAACCTGATCCTGCGGCACAAGATGGCGCAGGAGATTCGCCGCTTCCTCGACAGCGAGGGTTTCCTCGAGATCGAGACCCCCTATCTGGTCAACTCCACGCCCGAGGGCGCCCGCGATTTCGTGGTCCCCAGCCGCATGAACCCCAACCAGTTCTACGCCCTGCCGCAGTCGCCGCAGACCTTGAAGCAGCTCTTGATGGTGGCCGGCTACGACAAGTATTTCCAGATCGTGCGCTGCTTCCGCGACGAGGACCTGAGGGCCGACCGACAGCCCGAATTCACACAGATCGACTGCGAAATGTCGTTCGTCGAGCAGGAGGACGTGCTCGAAATCTTCGAACGCTGGGCCAAGCACATGTTCCGCCACGTGATGGGGATCGAGCTGACCGAGCCGCTGCGCCGCATGCCGTGGATCGAGGCGATGGAGAAATACGGTTCGGACAAGCCCGACCTGCGGTTCGGCATGGAGTTCGCCGACCTCACGGTCCTTGCCAAAGGGCACGGCTTTTCGGTCTTCGACGATGCCGAGTACATCGTCGGATTCGCCGCCCCGGGCTGCGCCGCCTACACGCGCAAGCAGATCGACGCGCTGACGGAGTTCGTCAAGCGCCAGCAGATCGGCGCCAAGGGGCTCGTCTGGATTCGCATCGAGGAGGGCGGAGTCAAATCTTCGGTCGACAAGTTCTACTCGCCCGAAGAGGTGCGCGCGATGGCCGAACGCTGCGGCGCCAAGGCGGGTGATCTGGCCCTTATTCTCTCGGGCAAAAAATTCAAGACCCTCTCGCAGCTTTGCGCCCTCCGACTCGAGGTGGCCCAGCAGATCGGCCTGCGCGATCCGAAAAAGTTCGCCCCGTTGTGGGTCGTCGATTTTCCGATGTTCGAGTGGGACGACGAGACCCAACGCTACTACGCCATGCACCACCCTTTCACCTCTCCCAAGTTGGAAGACGTGCCCTATCTCGAAAGCGACCCGGGTCGCGTGCGGGCCAACGCCTACGATTTCGTCTGCAACGGCACGGAGGTCGGCGGCGGCTCGATCCGTATCCACGACTCGGCGTTGCAGGCCCTGATCTTCAAGTGCCTGGGCTTCACCGAGGAGGAGGCGCAGAAGCGCTTCGGCTTCCTGATGGATGCGTTCAAATACGGTGCACCTCCCCACGGTGGCCTGGCATTCGGTTTCGACCGCCTGTGCTCGCTCTTCGGCGGTTCGGAGTCGATCCGCGACTACATCGCGTTCCCCAAGAACAACGCGGGCCGCGATACGATGCTCGATGCCCCCGGCGCAGTGGACCAGGCGCAGCTGGACGAGTTGTGCTTGGAATTGAAGAAGTCGGAGGAGTAATTAAAAAAGAGGGGAGAAACGTTGTTTCTCCCCTCTTGATTTTTATCAAAAAAACATACTAAATCTCCTGCATTTGTTCATTCTCGAATAAATCGGAATTGATTTTATCTTCATAAAATTATATTTTGAGCTGTTTGAACGAAAAAGGAATAAATAAGGAAACAAGAGATCGAATAATTACAAGTGCATGCAATTATATTCTGTCTCAAGAAATAGATCCACGAGATAATGGGTGTTTTTTTCCGAGCCAATCTAATGAAAATATAGAGGAAAAAAGATCATACCCAAGTCGCATGGGCTGGTGCTACGGAGATTTGGGAATCTCAACCGCCTTATGGCAAGCTGGGAAACAGCTACAAAATCTGTATTGGCAGAATAAAGCGATTCAGGTCTTTAGTTATTCATCACAAAGACGACATTTTAGTAATTGCGGGATCTTAGACTGCGGCTTATGTCATGGAACTACCAGCATCTCTATGATGTATCATTATCTATACATCCAAACAGAAAATGAATTATTTAAAGATACACGAGATTTTTGGCTTAACTGTACACTAAAAATGGGTAGTGAAAATATTGGGTTAGCTGGCTACTGTGCTTGGAATGGTGAAAAAGAGAGTTATGTAAATGAATACGGATTTCTCGAAGGCGTTTCCGGTATCGGTCTGATGTTGCTAACTGTTTTGTTTGAAGCTGATATTTCGAAATGGATGAACTTTTTCATGCTTAACTGAATGAAATCAATTATACTCTTTATAATACTTTTAGGAAGCATTTTCGAAACTGGATGTAAAAAGCAATACGCCGATTTTACGTCCTCATCCGGTTACGATCAAACAGTATGCGACAGTGAAATGCTCGAAAATCTTACTGTTCTTGGACGGGTATGGGGTTTTGTCAAATACCACCATCCTGCATTTGCAGGCGATAAATACAACCTCGATTACGAACTTTTTGAGTTGCTACCACAGGTTGCCGATGCCGAACCTGCCGAGCGCAACCGAATTCTTGTTTCGTGGATCGATGGGTTCGGAAAATTTAAGATTGTGCAGAAAAAGTGCGATTCAATACTAACTTTCGATTCATTGCCAGATTACCGAACGGATGTCGGGTGGATACGTGATACAGCACAACTCGGCACAGAATTATCTGACCGGTTACTACGGTTGCGCGTAGCTGATCGAAGAAAGAATTTCTATGTTTCTTCAGTAGAAATGAGGTTAAATTCTGGTAAACACCTCATAGGTAACGCCTGTTTCGACAATGAAAAGCCGTATGCTGAACTTACTGATCCGGATTATGGCTATAGATTGTTGTCTGTTTTCCGATTTTGGAATATGGTCGAATATTTTTTCCCGACAAAGTATCTGACCAACAAGGATTGGAATGAGGTGTTACCAGAATATATCGCTCGTATGGTGTGCCCCATTGACGGAGACTATCGTAAAGAAGCGTGGCGTATGATAGCAGAAATAAATGACAATCATGCACAATGGAATTGCGTCGAACTTTTCGGTGTATGGAGAGTACCACTTAATGTCGGATTTATCGAAGATCGCCTGATCGTAATAACGCCCGATACCGTTCCGATTAATTATGATCGGCAGGCAGCATTCGAGGTCGGCGATGAGATTATCGCAGTAAATGGGCGTCCGGTTGATTATTATTTATCACAGGTTAGGGAGTTTGTCCCGTGTTCAAATTATAATGACATTCTTGCTGCTGCCACAGACATTATTTTGCGCTCCAAAACAAACAGGCAGTGTCGTGTGAGCTATTTTCGCAATGGGGTTCGAAGAGACACATTGCTATCCGGAATGATACGTATGGGTAAATACGAAGATATATAAAGCTATGGAAACATTCCGCATCTAATTGAATATCAACTTAATGCAAGAACGCAAATTCACAGAAACAGCACTCAACTATACATGGAAATTCTAAATATCCATTGTAACATTTCTGCTCCATAAAGATAGCACTATTATTTTTAAATCACTAACAGTTGGTGCTTTTTAACATTTTATGATGATAATTCATCAGCGCATTATCCTCAACATTTTCAACTCTACATAACAAAGAAAAGACTCGAAGCATCAAGCTCCGAGCCTTCAAAAAGACCTTTCATAGCAAAGAGTACAGACCTTAATTTACTTTTCTATCTGTATTGTTTGTCAATCGGATGAATATGGGTTTCAACATGACCATCCTTTAAAATACTTTGAACTGCTTTGTAAGCAGGATGGCTTTCGATACCGGCAATCTTGAGCGCTCTCAACATGAGGTGATCTTGTAGGAGGGTAAGATAATCTTTCTCAACGAGAGTCACATATTTAGTAGAATCACTAATTTTCTTTGCCATTGTTTCGGAAATGCTATTTTAACCCATAATCAGCAGGGATTTCACCCCACTTGTCATTGTCCCAATGAACGACCTCGATGCTGTCGATCTCCACCGACATTGTTTGCAGGAATACCTCGGCCTTGAACATGGCCGGTAATTTTCTTTTGGATGCCGTGCGTTTCTGATTGAACCAAACGATAGCCGTAAGGCTGTCGGTATAGATGATCCTTGGGGCGTAGTCGTGCCCGATGATGTATTTCGCAGCAGCGACTACCCCCAGGAATTCACCCACGTTTACGGTCTGGTTCCCCAAATCTTCGTTAAAGACTTCGATACCTGTACGCAGGTCAATGCCCCTATATTGGGTCAATGCGTTTTTTGTGGAATGGGATGCGTCCGTAGCGATTCCCTGCGACGGACGGTTCATCTTTTAACCAGATAACCGTCCTTTTCATATTTGTCGAGAAGGTCGTTTGCGTATTCCCTGAACCTTTCGATTACCTCTTCCGTATCTGCAAGGTCTTTACGCTCCCGAATCGCACGTTCCACCCCCTTTATGGTTCTACTCCATGGGGAATTACCATCTTTGGGATCGAAGTAGAGAACCTTATGTCCGAAAGTAATACGAATCTGATAAACCGCCTTCGGAATGATGATTGTTTCAAACTCCGCGTTAAATTTCAGTAATGAAATGGACACGACCACATAGCCGTTTCCTTTTCTCATCGGTTTTAAGTCCGCCTCATAAGCCACGTTTGGCAGTACGAGCCCTTTCAAATCCTCCGAAAGAACACATATTTTTTTGGGGCTCTCACTGTTCTCATCAACCCCTCTGAGTTGCCGGGTGGTTGAACTCTTTGTAACGAATGCGATCATTTCTCCCGATTCGGGGGATTGCACGAACTTCAGCCGTGTCTTTTCTATTGCCATTTTACTTGTACATCTGCATATCCCAATCTGGTTAAATCAAATAAATAATCTGTTCCGGTTTCAATTTACATGGGCCATGGCCGAATGCAAATATACCGTATTGGAAATGATGAAACAAGTTTTCAGCGAACATTTTTCAGCCGTATCTTACTTATATTGACAATGTTTTATAAAAGTTAGTATATTCTTTCTTCCTCTGAAAAATGGCTGAAATGTTCGTCAGTTACAGAGATTTGGTTGTTACCCCTGCATTCGTGATACCTATACACTTTACCCCATCTGGCAGTATTACAGTAAATATCTTCACTTGTGAGGTAGAGCAATCCCTGAAGCGATTCGGGATGAATCCATTTGGCCCAATTTTCGATACGTGGATTCTCCCCGATATAGAGTTTTTCCTTGTCCGGTCCACAGACGAAGATGTTGTGAATCCGAATATCAGCCGGGTCGAATTGAACGGCAAAGCCCGCGAAGTCGTAAATGTCCGTTAGAAGCATATTGCCAAATACCTTCGGCGCCTTTGTTCTGAGTCTTTCCATAGAATCCCGGACAGAGGTGCGTCGCTGAATTTCGTCCAAACGCTCTTTGGTTACCGGTTCTTTGGTAATATACCGCACCCGGAAGCCGTTTCGTTTATCATCCACCACAAATAACTGCCTGACCAATTCCCTGCTGCGGGTAGCCTGGTTGTCGATAGGATCAATGCGGGGCGAGAAAATTTCGACGAAAATCCAGATAACGGCACACAGGATAACAGCCAGCCACGGCCATATCGCAAGCAAGGCCATTATCCTGTATTGCCTTTTTATTTCTGTGAATTCATTTGTCATTGCCATTTGCATTGTCGGGGCCAAGAAACTCGACCAGTTCGGTAATAATCTTTACCAGTTGCGACATCTTCGTAATATTGAGTGCCTTACCCCAAGGTTTGTCATGGGCGAATATTGTAAAATTTATCTGGCTGACGCCCGGCCCCGGATAAGAAAATCCTCCGAGAACTCGTTCACCGGTGGATACTCTGAAGTACCCGACCTTACCGTCTGTCAGCTCCACTTTTTCGCTTACCGTAATGTTCAGGTGAGGCAGTTGCTCGCCCAGAGCCTTAGACAACGGAGAGATTACCTCTATCACATAGTTAGGCGTTGTGACGTGACCGATTCGCCCCTTCTTGGCATACTCGTCGATTTGCCGGTGAGTAGCCTTTACCTGCGCCTCATATTGGCGCGTTAATTTCCGGATAGAATCCCATACGTGTTTTTTTCTCGGCTTCTTTGCTTTTTCCATGATCTTGCGATTTTGATGAATGAAAAAAGCGGTGGTAATTACCACCGCCTGAAGATAGATTTATTGCCCGCTATTTGTCGGTAGGGAGAAGGTCTGCCGGGATATTTTCGTTTATCAGAACAGCCCCTTTTGTCGTTTCTTCGGCAATGACCTTCTTAATTTTCTCCCTGCCTTTGGGTATTTTAAGCAACGTGTCGATAGTCAGTTTCTTGTTCTTCCATAAGATGTGGTAATACCCTCCATCCTTATCCTTAAAGAGAAGAGATTTACGCATCATCCTCTGGCGTTCTTTCTTCTGAAGATGCTTGTAGAGCAAGTCATCGACAATGTATTCCAGGTCGAGATCGAGTTCGAAATCGTACCCTTCCGGTTTGATTTTCGGCTGGGTTTTCAGGAATGCCTCGATCTCTACACCGAGTTTATAAGCCTCCTGATGGAAGCGAACGATGGTCATGCCACCATGACCATCGTTTTGGCAATCGGCCACCTTTTTCCCGTTGACATAAAGTTTGGCAACGAAACACTCTGTTTCTTCCGAGCCGGCCGCAAAGTGCTTGATGCCTTTCAAGGCAAATTCATACTTTCCTACTTTCATTAGGTATTTGATTTTTTGTGAATTGTAAAATACATTCCTGGGATGCCAGAATGCTGCAATGCCTCGGCATTGTCTTTCCCGAAAGCGATCAGCACGCTGCCGCATCCTGCCGGGCCGTTCTGTTTACCTTCATGAGAGAAGAACTTTACTCTGCCTTTGATAAAAAGGATGCCCTCGGCTTTAGTGAATATCACGTCCTGAAAAAGTTTGCAGTCGCATCGGTTGAACAGCAATGCAATGCCGTTACCGTGGGCGGCCAGCTTCTCGACGAACCGTTCAAGAAGTGGACGAGAGTATGGGGGATTGAGCCAAACACGTCCGTGCCACGGTTTAGATAGCCCATCGTCACTGGCCGCGTAATTCGTGTCGGCGATTTTCCATAGCGGTTCGGATGCTGCGCAGGGATCGAGGTCGAAGTGTCCGAGTTTTTTAAAGATGGTCGGTGGCGTGTACCATTCGTCGGATGTGTTATTGACCCTCTCGAAACTTGTGTTCATAAAGCACTAATTTATTATTGCCGGCAACAATACCGGTGTGTAAATATCCGTTCTAATGCATCTTGTGCAAGGATCATCGGGTCTTTATCTTTGTGTACCGATTGGATGATCTATAAAACGGTCGGCAATTGATTATGGACAATAAGAAATACGACCGT
>NZ_DBFWLG010000004.1:0-1155 GCF_048465575.1 Alistipes sp. | reverse complement strand
CTGGATAACCGATACCTTTTCAAGTATGGCGTTAACGACGTGGAGGCCGGGTTCATCACCTTCGAAAAAGGCTTTATGACATCCGCCCCCATCCGTTCGGCCGAGTATAACACGGGCTGGGAAACAGAGACGCCCAAAGGTTTCTACTTGACCGAAACCGGCACCGGCTGGTTTGCCGGGCTGAACGTGCGCGGGCCCCTCCTTTGCAACAGTGTTTTCGGTTCTCCCTATTTCGCTTCCGGCTGGGCAGGCTTTGGCACGCAACTTAGCTTTCCCCGCTCTTTCCTCGAGCTTGATAATATCCTGGTGCGCAAGTCGGCGAAATTCTACGAACTGGTGGTGCAGCAGGTGCGCGGCACTAACGGTTCTTTGGCCGTTAGCGATAGCAACAAAATCGAATCGGTCGAGGATAAGGGCGCGTTCTGGCGGTGCCGGATCGATGATATGGAGGGGGAGATGTATATGAACATCCGTCCGGGCGATGTTATCAAATCGCAGGCGTGGAAGCTGAAAACCGGGCGGTACTACATGGGCACCGTTACGGCCGTCAGCGATACATGGTTTGATCTTTCAAAGAACCTGCTGGAAGGTTCCGACGCCCCCGAGGCCGGCGATACGGTGATACGCTGGGATAGTGAAACGGATCCGGACAGGAAAGGGCTGCTTTATCTGACGTCATCCGATAGCGGCGCGCCCTACATGGACGTCCGCTACGGCGACTGGAATCAGACGGTAGGCACGATAAAGGCCCGACTGGGCCGACTGGACGGTATCAACGATCCCCGGTTCCCGGAGCTTTACAACGCCTACAATAACTTCGGGCTTTATACCGAGAACTTCTACGGCGTGGGCGAACTGATCCTTCGCGCAACGGGTGAGAGCGTTACACGCACCTTCGAAATCCTCAAAGACAGCATGGCGATGGGATTCAACGAAATCCGGCAAGAGGTGTATGTGTCGAAAGACAGCGTGCTGCAAAACCCGGCCTTTTCCGCCGGCACGCTCGATTTCTGGGAACATGCCGATACGATCTACCCCTACACCTTCGGGGGTCATATCCTCATAGCAAACGGAACACTTTTTTCGAATATCGCATCCGGGGCGCAGGTTGTGACGGACGAGATCAACCGCCGGCCGGTTATGCAGGTGGCGAAC
>NZ_DBFWLG010000003.1:0-84432 GCF_048465575.1 Alistipes sp. | reverse complement strand
ATAACTATTCCACTTACCGATCGGTCTTCGCGGCCATCGCCCATCCAGCGATCCGCGTCGTACACCGGATGCCGGCCTCGGGCCGCCTCCCTCTTCTCCCCCGACAAGCCGCGGGTTGTGCACGATGAACGTAAATCGTGTGCATGGTGAAACCCTCGGTCTTGCGGCTTCGGCTCAAGAAACCGTCGCTTCGGACGGAAAACCGCGCAGGAGGTTCCGAAACCCCCGTCCAAATAGTTCAAAGGCCTACCCGGCGCCGTGATGGCGGCACCGGGCAGGCCTCTTTTTTTGTGACTGCGGGAAACCCGGCCCGGGCGGTCAAGAAAATCGGAACAAGGTAGACGGAATACCCGACAGCAAGAGACAGCGTTCGTTTCGGAGCGGCAAACGGACCGATTTCTCGTTTTTGTCCGTATCTTTGCTTGCAAAGCAAATCGTCCTGCCATGAAAACATCGATCCTCTTGCTTTCGGTCGTCCTCTCGGCCTGCACCCCGCGCCAGCACATCACCGGCCATATCGAAGGGCTGGACGACGATACCCTGATCGTCCACTCCTGCGCGATCGCCGATCTGCCGGCTGCCAGCAGCGACCCGACCCGCTCCATTCCGCGCGACACGCTGGTGGTCCGCAACGGCAGGCTGGCGTTCGACCGGCCCGTCGACCAGCCGACGATCTTCACGATCCGGCCCGCGCAGACCGTCATGCGGATACCCGGCGGACACCGCTGGTTCAGCTCCGTTTCGGACATCGTTTTCTTCCTCGACGCGGGCGAACGCATCGAAATCCGTGCGTGCGTGGACTCGATCTACACCGACTATTCCCTCGCCGGCTCCCGCCTCAACAAGACATGGTCCCGCTATCGGGCAGGTCAGTTCGAGCTCCAGAAAGAGCTGACCCGTCTTATGCTGCGGCTGGACCAGGCGGAAGCGGCCGAAGCGGTATCGATCCAGACGACCCTCCGCAGCCTGCAACAGCGGGTCTTCGGGTCGGCGACGAGATACATCCGCGAGCACCCCTCCGAACCGTTATCCGGCTATCTACTCGCCTCGGTTCCGGCCGACAGCGCAGCCGTCTGTATCGACCGGTTGGATGATGCCGTCCGCCACTCGGTATTCAGTCCGCTGATCGCTCATGCCGCCGGCAAATCGAAGCCCATGAAATCCGCAGGCAGGCCTGCGAACGGATCGAACCGGGCAACGCAGCTCCGGATTTCACGCTCGAAGCGGCAGACGGAAGCGATTTCGCTCTTTCGTCGCTGCGCGGGAAATACGTGGTGCTCGACTTTTGGGGCAGTTGGTGCGGATGGTGCATTCGGGGTTTTCCCCGGATGAAAGAGCTGCATGACCGATACCGCAACAAGCTGGAAATCGTCGGTATCGCCTGCAACGACACGCGGCAGAACTGGCTCGCAGCCGTCGAAAAATACCGGCTGCCGTGGATCAACGTGATCTGCCCGCGCGATGCCCCGCCGGCCGAAAATGTCGCAACCGTTTACGGCGTGGATCGTTTCCCGACCAAATTGATCGTCGGTCCCGACGGCCGCATCGTCGCGGTTTACAGCGGCGAGGAACCCGATTTCTACCGGAAGCTGCACGATTTGCTGCAATAAGAATGCAGGCGGCGAACGGTGGATCCGTTCGCCGCCTGCGTTTCGAGCAGATGACGCGCTTGCGTCAGTACTGCTCTTTCTCGTTGGGGAAATCGCACTCTTTCACATCCTTGACATATTGCCCCACGGCCTCGGTCATCACGGTGTGCAGGTCGGCGTAGCGGCGCAGGAAACGGGGCGAAAAGCCCTTGTTGATGCCCAGCATGTCGTGTATGACGAGCACCTGCCCGTCGCAGGCGCCGCCGGCCCCGATGCCGATCGTCGGGATGGCGATTTCGCTCGTGACACGCGCGGCAAGCGCCGCTGGAATCTTCTCCAGCACGATCCCGAAACAACCCGCTTCACTGAGCAGGTGGGCGTCGCGGACGAGCTTCTCGGCCTCCGCTTCCTCCTTGGCGCGGACGGTGTAGGTGCCGAACTTGTGGATCGACTGGGGCGTCAGCCCCAGGTGGCCCATCACCGGAATCCCGGCCGACAGGATGCGCTGGACCGATTCGAGAATCTCGGCGCCGCCCTCCATCTTCACGGCGTCGGCCTCGGTCTCCTTCATGATGCGGACGGCCGAGTCGAGCGCCACTTTCGAATTGCCCTGGTAGGTGCCGAACGGCAGATCGACGACCACCAGTGCACGCTGGACGGCGCGCACCACCGAGCGGGCGTGGTAGATCATCATATCGAGGGTGATGGGGAGCGTGGTTTCGTAGCCGGCCATCACGTTGGCGGCCGAGTCGCCGACCAGAATCACGTCGATACCGGCGGCATCGACGATCCGGGCCATCGAGTAATCGTAGGAGGTGAGCATGGCGATCTTTTCGCCCCGCTGTTTCATCTCCGTCAGGCGGTAAGTCGTTACCGCCCGCACGGTGCTTTCAACTGACATTTCTTCCTTTTTTTAAGTTTAGACCGCGGCAAAGTTAGCGCTTTGGCCGGATTTGGCAAAAAAAGTTCCACAGAACGACGCCCCCCGCGACCGAAACATTGATCGAGTGCTTGGTCCCTGCCTGCGGAATCTCGATGGCGCCGTCGCACAGGTCCACGACCTGCTGATCGACCCCCGCGACCTCGTTGCCGAAGACCAGCGCGTAGCGGCGGCCGGGCTCGGCACGGAAACCGTCGAGCGTCACGGCGCCCTCGACCTGCTCGACGGCAAGGATCGCACAGCCCTCGGCGCGCAGTTGCACGAGGCACTCGGCGGTGGATTCATAGCGACTCCACGGGACGGTCAGTTCGGCCCCGAGCGCCGTCTTGTGAATCTCGCGCGAGGGCGGCGTGGCGGTAATTCCGCACAGGGCGATCCGCTCCGCGGCAAATGCGTCGGCCGTGCGGAAGAACGCCCCCACGTTCTGCGCCGAGCGCACATTGTCCAGCACCACCGTAACGGGCATTTTCTCCATCCGGGCGAACTCCTCCGCCGACGGACGTCCCAATTCTTCGTTCCCGATCTTTCGCATAGGGTTTTCGATTGCGTGTTTTCGGGGGCAAAAGTATCAAATAAAAAATATTTTACCTACTTTTGGGGGTTCAATTCAAACGTTAACATGTCTTTGAGGAAAGTCATTCTGCTGCTGGCCCTGCTCGCCGCAGCCACCGGAGCACGGGCGCAGGAACTCATCGTCGGAGCCGATTTCACCACCCGCTTCGACAACCGCGAATATTCCGGCAACGAGTTCAACGAGTCGCAGACGCTCTTTTCGGCCCGTCTGACACCCCGTATCGGTCTCGGGTGGATGGAGAAGAACCGCCTGGCGGTCGGCGTGGACCTCTTGCAGAATTTCGGCGACGATACGGAATTCCTCTCCAAGGCCCGTCCGTTGATCTACTACCAGTTCAACACGAAAAACGTGCAGGCCAATGCCGGTATTTTCGACCGCAAGGAGTTGACGGGCGACTATTCGCTGGCGTTCTTCAGCGATTCGACGGCTTTCTACCACAACCGTTTTTCGGGTTTTCTGGGCCGCTACCGTTCGACCGAGCGCCCCGATACCTATGTCGAAATGGCGCTCGACTGGGAGGGCATGTACTCGGTCGCCTCGCGCGAAAAATTCCGCATCCTCTCGGCAGGCCGCTACACCCTCGACAAGGGATTCAAGGGGTTCTATTTCGGTTATGCGTTCTCCATGTTTCACTTTGCCGGACAGAAAGGCAACGAGAACGTGACGGACAACCTGCTGGTAAACGCCTATGCCGGCGGGAAGTTTTACGCCTATCTCTATTTCGATCTAAGGGCCGGCTTCCTGATGGCTCCCCAGCGTGCGCGCAGCATCGTTCCCGGATGGACCAAGCCGTGCGGCGCGCAGATCGATGTGAAACTCAGCAAGTGGGGCGTCAGTATCGAGAACAACCTCTACCTCGGCGAGAACCTCCAACCCTACCGCAACGCAGTCAACACGGAGACGGGCGCCACGCTGGGCTCCGAGGGGCTCTATGCCGGGGAGGCGTTCTACGCCACCACCGAACACGTTTACAATCGCACGCGGATCGGTTACGATCGCCATTTCTTCAACGGTACGCTGTGTGTCGAAGCCGGCATGGTCTTCCACTACGACGGCACGGGCATGGGCACGCAGCAGGTGGTCAAACTCTCGGTCGATATTGAAAAGCTATTCAACATAGGTCCCAAACACGGAAATTAAAGGAAATCATCATATGGCAAACGAAACCACCGAAACACGCGAGAAATCGCTGAATTTTCTCGAAGAGATCATCGAAGAGTCCATCGCCCGGGGCGAAACGCGCGTCCAGACCCGCTTCCCGCCCGAGCCCAACGGCTACCTGCATATCGGCCACGCCAAGAGCATCTGCATCAATTTTGGGCTGGCCCGAAAATACGGCGGCAAGTGCAACCTGCGCTTCGACGACACCAACCCCGTCAAGGAGGATGTGGAGTACGTCGATTCGATCAAGCGCGACATCCAGTGGCTCGGGTTCCAGTGGGCCGAGGAGCGGTACGCCTCGGACTATTTCGACCAGCTCTACGAGTGGGCCATTGTTCTGATCGAAAAGGGGCTGGCCTATGTCGACGACCAGACGCAGGAGCAGATCCGCGAGAACCGCGGCACGGTATCCGTTCCCGGCACGCCCTCGCCCTGGCGCGACCGCACGGTCGAGGAGAACCTCGACCTGTTCCGGCGAATGAAAGCGGGCGAGTTTGCGGACGGAGCAAAGGTGCTGCGCGCCAAGATCGACATGGCCCATCCGAACATGTTGTTCCGCGACCCGATCATGTACCGCATCCTCCACACCGAACACCACCGCACGGGCGACAAGTGGTGCATCTACCCCATGTACGACTACGCACACGGGCAGAGCGACTCGATCGAGCGGATCACCCACTCGATCTGCACGCTCGAATTCGACGTGCACCGCCCGCTCTACGACTGGTTCATCCAGGCGCTCGAAATCTTCCCCTCGCACCAGTACGAGTTCGCGCGGCTGAACCTCACCTACACGATGATGTCGAAGCGCAAGCTGTTGAAACTCGTCCAGGAAGGTGCCGTGATGGGCTGGGACGACCCCCGCATGCCGACCATCTGCGCCCTGCGGCGCAAGGGCTACACGCCCGCTTCGGTGCGCAATTTCGCCGAGATGGTGGGTGTGGCCAAGCGCGACAACGTGATCGACCTGGCAAAACTCGAATACTGCGTGCGCGAGGACCTCAACCGGGTCGCCCAGCGCCGCATGGCCGTCCTGAACCCGCTGAAAGTGGTCATCACCAACTACGACGAAGACAAAACGGAGCTGTTCACCGCCGTGAACAACCCAGAGGACGAAAGCGCCGGAACACGACAGATACCTTTCTCGAAAGTGCTCTGGATCGAGCGCGACGATTTCATGGAGGAGCCGCCCAAAAAATTCTTCCGCTTGCAGCCGGGCGGCGAGGTGCGCCTGCGTTATTCATATCTGATCAAGTGCGAGGAGGTCGTAAAGGATGCCGAGGGGAATATCACCGAGCTCAGATGTACCTACGATCCCCAGTCGGGCGGCGGTTCGTCGAGCGACGGCCGCCGCGTGAAGGGCGTCATCCACTGGGTGTCGGCGCGCGACGCGGTGGAGGCCGAAATCCGGCTTTTCAACCCCCTCTTCACCAAGGAGGACCCCGACGACGTGGCGGAGGGCCAGACCTGGGAGGACAACCTCAACCCCGAGTCGATGGTGCGCATCACGGGCTACCTCGAACCCTCGCTGCGGGAAATTCCCGTGGGACAGGCCGTGCAGTTCGAGCGCGTGGGCTATTTCTGCCCCGACACCGACTCGACGCCCGGGCACCCGGTCTTCAACCGCACGGTGACGCTCAAGGACTCCTGGGCCAAGATCAACAAGTAGCGCTTCACCGCAAACACCACGAAAAGACGTTCGGATGGACCGAACGTCTTTTTCGTATTCCGGAGGGCGCAAATCCGGATTTTTGCGTACCTTTGCAGCGAACGGCCCCGCAAGGGGACCGAAAAACCGTTTTCCATGCACCTGCTCCTCTTATCCACCGGAATCGTTCTGCTGACGCTCCTCTCGATCTGGCTGGGGTATCGGCTGCTCGGCTCGCAGCGCGACGTGAAGACCACCACGAATATCACCGAGCTGATTCTCAAAAACATCGACGCCTATGTCCTGTTGGTGGATGCCGATTTCAACGTCCAGCGCACCAACTACTACGACCTGACCGCGACCTCCGAAGCGAAGCGACCGCCCAAGGTGGGGAACCTGCTGCGCTGCAAGAACGGCATGGACGCCGGCGAGTGCGGCACGCACGAGATGTGCGCGACCTGTCCCGTGCGCGCGGCCATCGGCGAAGCATTCCGCACGGGCCGGAAATTCTCGGGGCTCGAGGCGCCGCTGACCCTCTACACCTCGGAGGAGCGGTCCGAGAGCATCGACTGCGAGGTATCGGTCACGGGCATTTTCCTGCGAATCGAGGAGCAGCCCTACCTGCTGCTGACCATCCACGACATCACGGCCGACAAACGCATCCGCCGCGAGCTGGACGAGGCCCGCATCCGGGCCGAGGAGTCGGACCGCATGAAATCCTTTTTCCTGGCCAACACGAGCCACGAGCTGCGCACGCCGCTCAATGCGATCGTGGGTTTCTCGGACCTGCTGATCGCCGAAGACTCGGCCGAGATACGGCAGGAGTATGCCCGGATCATCCACACCAACAACGAACTGCTGCTGCAACTGGTCAACGACATCCTCGACCTTTCGAAGATCGAGGCCGGCACGCTCGAATACGCCTACCGAGACGAGGAGCTGAACGCCGTCATGGAGGAGTTGGAGGGGGCGATGCACATGCGGCAGGAGCCGGACAGCCCCGTGAAACTCACTTTTTGCAGGCTCTATCCCCAGTGCCGCCTCACGACCGACCGCAAACGACTGTCGCAGGTGTTGTCGAACTTTCTGACCAATGCAATCAAATTCACCGAGCGGGGCGAGATCGTTTTCGGATACGAAATCCGAGACGACGAAATCTATTTCTACGTCCGCGACACGGGGTCGGGGATTCCCGAGGAGAAAAAGGAGCTGCTTTTCAGGCGGTTCGTAAAGGTCGGTTCGTCGAGGCAGGGCGTAGGGATCGGGCTGGCCATCTCGAAATCGATCGTCGAGTCGATGGGCGGCCGCATCGGCGTCGAATCCCGCGAGGGCGCGGGTTCGACATTCTGGTTCACGCTGCCGCGAGGCAAAGCAAATTAAAAATTAAAAATTAAAAATTGGGGGGGGGCGGCTGCTTTCGCTTCCCTACGGAACGGGACTCTCCCGGACACAAGAAAATCGGTAGATTCATCGCATCCGCTCGGAATGACAAAGAGAGGCACGCTCGGAAAGACACGTGGGACACGCTCGCAATGCCCCAAATTCTTAATTCTTAATTTATAATTCTTAATTGTAATTCCGGCGCTCCAAGGGCCGGAATTACATCATCCGCCCGAACGTGCGGCGGCCGAGGAGGTAACGCAGGACGACCGAGCCGCGGTAAATCATGTCGGCGGCTTCGGCGCACCGGGTCGAGCGGATCGCGCGGCGTTTGCGGCGGAGCGCCTTGTGCCAGCGAAGAAAATCGCGCCACGCCCGCAGCACGGCGCAGAAATGGTCGCCGCGCCCCTGCGCCAGATAGGACAGGGCGGCCAGCAGATCGAGCGCGGGACGCAGCACGGCCGCCAGCGCCCGCTGCCCGGGCGAGGCGCACTTGAAGAGCATCGCCAGGTTGTTGCGGTGGTTGTAGAAAACCTTTTGAGGCGAGTCGGCCGTGAGCGTACCGCCCCCGAGGTGGTAGACGACGCTTCGGGGCTCGATGCGCACGCGGCAGCCCGCCAGCCGCATCCGCCAGCAGAGGTCGATCTCCTCCATGTGGGCGAAGAAATCGGCGTCGAAGCCCCCCAGCCTGCGGAACACGTCGGCGCGGCAGCAGAACGCGGCGCCGCTCACCCACATCACCTCGCGCGCATCGTCGTACTGCCCGCGGTCCTCCTCGACCGACCGGAGTATCCGGCCCCGGCAGAAAGGATAGCCCAGCCAGTCGATGAAACCGCCCGAGGCGCCCGCGTATTCGAACCGCGTGCGGTCGCTCCACGAGATCAGTTTCGGCGCGACGACCGCCACATCGGGGTGCCGATCGAGGCATTCGAAAATCGGCCCGAGCCACCCGGCGGGGGTCTCCACGTCGGAGTTGAGCAGGAGGAAATAATCGGCTTCGACCTGCTCCAACGCGCGGTTATACCCTCCGGCAAAGCCGTAGTTGGCGTCGAGCCGTATGACCTCGACCGAGGGGAATTCGCGGGCGAGCACCGCGAGCGAATCGTCCGTCGAGCCGTTGTCGGCCACGACGACCCCCACCCCGGCGGGCGCCGCGGCCACGACGCTGGGGAGGAAGCGCCTCAGGTGCTCGGCACCGTTCCAGTTGAGTATGACAATTTTAGCTGTCGGCATGGGGACGTTTGCGTTTCCAGCGCCGGTGCGACCAGATCCAAAGTTCGGGCCGCTCGCGGATCATCGCCTCCAGCTTGCGGACATACCGCTCGGTAATCTCGTTGGGCGCCACCGGCTCCTGGCCGTCGTAAATCCGCTCGAACGACATGCAGTAGCGGCCCCGCCTGAGGCGCTCCATCCGTACGAAAAAGACCGGCAGGCGGCACCTTAGAGCCAGTTTTTCGCCGCCGTCGAAAAAGATCGTATCCTGATTCAGAAAGCGGAACCAGTGGCTGTCGGGGCGCAGCGGCGGGTTCTGGTCGGCGATCAGCCCCATCACCAGGTTCTTGCCGCCGATACCTTCGGCACGGTTGCGCAGGTAGAAGCGCAGGCTGTCGCGCATGGCCACCGCCGTGGCGCAGGCGGAGTTGCGCAGCCGGCGGTAGAGGTGCTCCATGATGGGGCTGCGCAATGGGTGGTAGACCGCCACGAGCAGCTGCGAGGGTTCGTAGAGGCCCCAGTAGGAGCTGTACTCCCAGCAGCCGAAATGGGCCGAGAGGGCGATCCAGTCGCGCCCGTGCACCGCCCGGGTGTGCTCCTCGAGGTTTTTGACGGTCAGCACCGTGCGGGCTTTCTGCTCGCTCATGTGGGCCATGTTGACCGTATCGACGAAAATTTCGGCCAGCGTGCGGTAGAAATCGCGGCGGATGCGTTTCAACTCGGCCGCGCTCTTTTCGGGAAACGAATTGCGCAGGTTGGTCTCGACGACCCGCTTGCGGTAGCCCAGGCAGTAGTAGAGCAAAAAGAAGATGAAATTCTCGACCACATAGTATTTGAACCAGTAGGGCAGCACGGCAAAGAGCCGGGCGCCGGTCCAGAGCAGCTCCAGTCCGATTCTTTGTGCAACATTCAACTCCTCGTGTCTCATCGCGCCGGGATCAGGGTTCGACGAAGAGTTTGACGTTGTCGACCTTGGTGCGGATGCGCAGCCACCGCGAGAGGGTCGCGCGGTCGATCGAGTCGGCCGGATCGGAGGGTTTCACCACGCACACGAGCGTCGTATCGCGCGGCGTACCCGCGGTATCGAACGTGATGCCCTTGGTGAGCGATATGGAGGCGATGTTGTGCATCATGGCCCCCACCTCGCGCGAAATGTCGCCCACCTCGACGTTGGTGACCTTGTAGCGTTTCAAAAGCGAGTTCATCTCGGTGATCTGGCGGTTCTTCTCGTCGAGCAGTTCGAGGTAGCTGCGCTGCAACGACGCCACGTCGATCTTGTCGGCCGGATTGGCCTGCCGGACGACCAGCTCGGTCTTCTCCAGTCCGTAAACGGCCATTTGCGCCCGGGCGTTCTCGATCGTCGATTCGTCCAGCGGCTCGCCCACCAGCACCAGTTCGATCTGCGAGGGCGTATCGCCGCGTGCATAGAATTTATTGGTCTCGATGACGCGCGTATGCGGGAACTTGAATACCTGCGTGACATACTTGTCGGCCACGGCTTCGAACAGCGACACGCGGACCATGTGGAACCCGACGAAGACGCTCGGAATGAACGTCACGAGCGTGATGGCCATCATCAGGCGCTTCACGTTGCGCTCGCGCACCTTGTCGATGAACGCTTTTTTCTCGTATTTGAGGAAGCGCACCATCGCGTAGGTGGCCAGGGCGATGAAGACCGAGTTGATGAAAAAGAGGTAAAAAGCCCCGACGAAGAACTTGAACTGCCCGGTGGCCAGGCCGAAGCCCGCCGTACAGAGCGGCGGGATGAGGGCCGTGGCGATAGCGACGCCCGGAATCACCGTCGAGGTGCGGTCCTGCCGCGTCTGGGCCACGATACCCGCCAGACCGCCGAACAGCGCGATCAGCACATCGTAGGTCGTGGGCACGGTGCGGGCCAGCAGCTCGCTGCTGTTCGACGAGAGGGGCGAGACCAGAAAATAGGCCGTCGAGGTGATGATGGCCACGATGAACATGAGCGCATAGTTGCGCAGCGATTTTTTGAGCAGCTCGAAATCGTTGATGCCCAGCGAAAGGCCCACGCCCATGATCGGCCCCATGATGGGCGAAATCAGCATGGCGCCGATAATGACGGCCGCCGAGTTGACATTCAGCCCCAGCGAGGCGATCATTGTGGCGAAGATCAGTACCCAGAGGTTGACGCCCCGGAATACGACCCCCTTGGAAATAGCAGCCACTACCTCGTCGCGCTGGGCCTTGTCCTCGTCGAGGCTGAAGCGCCCCTTGAGGAACTCCCTCACGTCGCCGATCCAGGCCGTGAACGAACTCTTCATCCCCTGGCTCTGGTCGGCATTCTTATTTTCCGTATTTTCCGTATTTTCCGTATTCATCTTTTCTTCATTTACTCCTCCTCGCCGGCCTGCTCCCGTTTGGGACGGGGCTTGCCTGAGACGACGATCACAAACTCCCCCTTGGGCTCGGTCGTGCGGAAATGATCGAGCACCTCGGCAACGGTTCCGCGCACGGTCTGTTCGAATTTCTTGGTCAGTTCGCGCGACACCGAGACCCGGCGCTCCGCACCGAACACCTCGGCCAGCTGCTCGAGGCACCGGACCACACGGTAGGGCGATTCGTAGAAGATCATCGTCCGCTCCTCGCCGGCGAGCGACTGCAACTGCTTCATGCGCCCCTTTTTCTGGGGCAGGAACCCCTCGAAAGCGAAACGGTCGCAGGGAAATCCGCTCTGCACCAGGGCCGGGATGAGCGCCGTGGCGCCGGGCAGGGTCTCGACCTCGATGCCCGCCTCGACGCACGTACGGACCAGGAGGAACCCGGGATCGGAGATGCCGGGCGTGCCGGCGTCCGACACCAGCGCCGCATTGCGTCCGGCAGCGATGGTCTCGGCGACCAGCTGCACGGTGGCGTGCTCGTTGAACTTGTGGTGGGAGCGCAGCTTCTGCTCGATCCCCAGGTGCTTCAAGAGAAACGCCGTGGTCCGCGTATCCTCGGCCAGCACGAAATCGACCTCGCGCAGCACCTTGACGGCGCGCAGGGTAATATCATCGAGGTTGCCGATGGGGGTCGGTACGATATAGAGTTTGGCCATGCGTCAGGCGAATTTGCGTTCCAGCAGGTCCATCATCAGCTTGGCTCCGTCCGAATTGGGGTTCCAGGCGAAATGCTCGGCGATGTAGATCATGGCGTCGTCGAAAGTCTCGCATTCGTTCAGACGGCGGATCGTGACCTCGTAGGCGGCTCCGTCGCCCTCGAACAGGTCGCGGATCAGGAGGAACTTGTCGTTGATGCCCACGGCGCGGCGCAGATCGGCGACGGGCTCGCTGCGGCGAAGCTCCGATGCCATGTCGCGCGGCGGGGCGATCGTGTCGGAAAGGGTCCGCACGTCGTGGTTGATAACCTCGCCCAGGACGGGTGCGGCGGTGCGATCTGGCTCCCGGCCGGCAGGTTGCGGAGCGGTATGCGTGCTATCCTGCGGATCGGCGTCAGAGATCGCAGCAGGTACAGACTCGAGCTGCAACTCCGATTCGGGAGCAGGCGCAAGTTCGAAAACGGGTTCAACAGCCGCGATCGGCTCCGGTTCGGCGGCAGGGCCGGCAGAAAATTCGGCGGTCGGTTTAGGGGCCGGTTCGACGAACGGCTTGGGTTCCGGTATAGAGGCCGGTGCCGGGGTAGGTTCAGGGGTCGGGGCGGGGGTCGGCTCCGGATCGTAAAGCGACATGATGACACGCTGGCGGTGGCGATGGCGCACGGCGTGCTCCTCGATGCCGAACAGGGTCGGAACGATCGGCGGTGTCGGTTCGGCGGTAGGTTCGGCAGGCGGTTCGGCAGGCGGTTCGGGCTGCGAAGCGGATGCTCCCTCCGAAGCGGATGCAGGTTGCGGCTCGGGCTCGGGTGCGGACTCCTCCTCCGGTTCGGTTGCGCATGGCGGCTCCGGAGCGGTTGCAACCTCCGGCGCCGGCTGCGGTGCGACTTGCGGAGCGGATTCCTCTTCCGAAGCGGTTGCGGGTCGCTCCGCGATTTCGACTGTCAGTTCCCCGAAAACAGCTTCGGGTTCGGGCGATTCGGTTTCGGTTTCACTCCCGGCCTCCGGCACGGAGGGCGAAAGCGGTTCGGAGGCCTCGGACGGCTCGGTCTTGGCAGCCGCAGGCTCCAGCGTCAGGACCTCGTCCAGATCGATGCCGAGCGGCACGGAAACGGGCACGGACGGCTCCTCGGCCGCCGCCTCGGCACCGAAGCGCAGTACCTCGTACAACCTCCTGAGCTTTTCGAGCGCCAAGTCCCGCTCGACGGGCGGTATGTCATCGAGGGCACTCCAGCCGCCGAACAGTTCCAACAACTGCTGCACCTCGCTGTGCAGGGTTTTCAAATCCATATTCCGTCAGTTTTTGACTCCAAAGATAGGAAATAAAGCGTTTTTTAACAAACAAAGATAGTACAAGCCCGCCGCACTGCCAAATTTTATCGGGCCAATGTCGGCGCAGCGTTCGTTTCCCGGGAAAACGGTCCCGAAAGCACGGTAAGGCGGATGCTGTTTTTACTGCAAAAAATGACAGTGGCTTTCCACACGGCTCGGATTATTGCTGCGAGTGATTAACTTTGTAAAAATTCGCACGTTATATCGTAAAAATTTTTAAATACCAACCTGATATGAAACGTCTGACTTTCCTTTTTGTTCTGCTGCTTGCGGCTTACGAACTCCATGCCGAGGTGAAGATGCCTGCGATCTTCTCCGACAACATGGTGCTTCAGCAAAGTACCACCGTGGAGATATGGGGCACGGCCTCGCCGCGTGAAAAGATCGTGCTCACCGCCTCGTGGAGCGACGAAACCTACCGCACGACCGCCGACCGCACGGGCCGCTGGAGCCTGAAGATCGCCACCCCCGCGGCCGCGCGCGACCAGCGGATTACCATAGAGGGTGAAAATCGCATCGAGATCGGAAATGTCCTCGTGGGCGAGGTGTGGCTCTGCACGGGACAGTCCAACATGGAGTACCCGACGGCCAAAAATCCCGCTAAGAAATGGATGACGGGCATGTACGACTATGAAAAGGAGATGCAGGAGGCCACCTACCCCGAAATCCGCCTTTTCCGCGTCGAGCACCAGCTGGCGCCCGACGGGGAGCACTCGGACTGCGAGGGGCGCTGGGAGGTCTGCACCCCCGAAAACCTGCGCATGTTCTCGGCCGTGGGCTTCGTCTTCGGCCGCCGTGTCCACAAGGAGACCGGACTGCCCGTCGGACTGATCCAGGCGACGTGGGGCGGCACGCACGCCGAGTCGTGGACGCCGATGCGGGACATGCGGCGCAACCCGCTCTACACGAACGTGCTCGACGAATTCGCCGAAAAGAACGTCAAGCAGGAGAAGAACTACTGCAAGGTCCCCTCGACGCTGTGGAACGGCATGCTGGCCCCGATCCGCCCCTATACGGTGCGGGGCGCCGTCTGGTACCAGGGCGAATCGAACTCGGTGCGCTACGAGGACTATCAGCAGGTGCTGACCAACCTCATCGGCGCATGGCGCCGCGAGTTCCGCAACCCCAAGATGCCTTTTTATATGGTGCAGATCGCACCCCACTACGGCCAGCCCGCCGGGATCCGGCAGGCGCAGTTCGACACCTGGCGCTCGGTGCCCGAAACGGGGCTTGCGGTCATCACCGACGCGGGCGACTCGACCGACATCCATCCGCGCAACAAGCGCGTGCCGGGCGAGCGCCTCGCACGCTGGGCACTCAACCGCCAGTACGGCAAAAAAGTGGCTTGCGAAAGCCCCTACTACCTCTCGCACCGCGTCGAGGGCCATGCGCTGGCAGTCAAATTCGCCAACCCCGAAGGCGGGCTGCGTCCCGGCCGCGGAGCCGAAACGGTGCGGGGCTTTCTCGTGGCGGGCGACGACCGCCGCTTCTACCCCGCGCGCGCCGAGCTGGCGGGCGACGAGGTGCGGCTGACGGCCCCGGAGGTCCCCGCGCCCGTGGCCGTGCGCTACGGCTGGGGCAAGTGGATCGACGTCAATCTGGAGAACGGCGCGGGGCTTCCGGCCGTACCGTTCCGCACGGACACCTGGGAGGAGGAGAGCTACGCCCGCCGGTTCGCCGATTCGGAGATGCGCCGCTTCCCCGAGGCGTGGCGGCTCGACCACGGCAAACGCCTCTTTTTCGGCTATGCGCAGGGAGTGGGTTGCTCGGCCATGCTGGCCATGTGGCGCGCGACGGGCGAGCAGCGCTATTTCGACTACGTGGAGCGGTGGGCCGATACGCTCGTGAACGAAAAGGGCGAAATCCTCCGCTACGACCGCGCGGCCTACAACCTCGATTTCATCAACTCCGGCAAGGTGCTCTTCGACTGTTACCATAAGACCGGCAAGGAGAAATACCGCAAGGCCATCGAGACGCTGGTGGCGCAGATGAAAGTCCACCCGCGCACCACGGACGGCGGCTACTGGCACAAGCTGATCTACCAACACCAAATGTGGCTCGACGGGTTGTACATGTGCTCGCCCTTTCTGGCCCGGTACGGCGCCGAGTTCGGCAAGCCGGAGTGGATCGACGAGGCGGTGCGGCAGATCAAACTCTGCCACCAGCACACCTACGACCCCGCTACGGGGCTCTACCACCACGCCTGGGACGAGAGCCGCTCGCAGCGCTGGGCCGACCCCGAGACGGGCCATTCGCCCAATTTCTGGGGCCGCTCGATCGGCTGGTGGTTCATGGCGCTGGTCGACAACCTCGACTACATTCCCGCCGATCACCCCGACCGCGCTTTCGTGATCTCGCTGGTGAAGGGTTTGGCCGACACGCTGCCCAAGTACCAGGACCGCAACGGGTTGTGGTACCAGGTGATCGACTGCCCCAAGCGCAAGGGAAATTTCCCCGAGGCTTCGGTCACCACGCAGTGCATGTACGCGCTGGCCAAGGCAGTCAACAAAGGCTATGTCGATGCCTCCTATCGGCGGTACGCCGAAAAGGCGTTCGACGGAGTGCGCCGCAAGTTGTTGGGCGAAAACTCGGACGGCACGCTGACACTCACGCGCTGCTGCCAGGTCGGCGGGCTGGGCGGCCACCCCTACCGCGACGGCAGTTTCGAATATTACGTCGGTGAGAAGATGCGCGACAACGACGCCAAGGCCACCGGGCCGTTCATCATGGGTTGTCTCGAACTCGGAAAATAACCCCCGGCCATGCAAAAAACGATTCTCGCTCTCTGCGCCCTGCTCACGGCGCTTACCGCTTCGGCCGCCGACCCGCGCGAACGGGTCTACAACTACGAAATTCTGGTGCCCAGCCACCAGGCCAAGCCCCGCGTCGAGGGCCATGCCGCCGAGCGCGTCGCCGAGCGGCTCGGTCGCGGACTGACCGCCGCAGCGGCTCCCGGCGGCAAGGGGGTCTACCTGCAGTGGCGGATGCTCGCCGAAGAGCACCCCTCTGTGGGCTACCTCCTCTTCCGCCGCACGGAGGGCGAAACCGTCGCGCTGACGCGCAAGCCGCTGGTGCGCACCTCCGACTTTACCGACACGACGGCCCTTTTCGACGAACGGTCGGAGTATTGGATCGTGCCGACCTACGACATGCGCCGCGGAGCGGAGTCGGAGCACCTGACCGTCACTCCCTCGGACCTGCATGCGGCACCAGCATGGCGCTCGATCCCGCTGCGCGATGGCCAGACCGCTGGCCGCGTGGCGCTGGCCGACCTCGACGGAGACGGGCGCTACGATTTCGTGGTCCGCACGCCCGACCGCAACATCGATCCCGGCATGCCGGGCGACCGCACGGGCATGACTTACACCCTCTCGGCCTACCTCGCCGACGGCACCTGGTTGTGGAGTTACGATTTGGGACAGGGCATCGAACCGGGCGTGTGGTACTCTCCTTTCGTGGTCTACGATTTCGACGGCGACGGATGCGCCGAGGTGGCGCTCAAGACCGCTCCGGGAGCCGTGCGCGACGAGAACGGCCGCGTGGGAGAGGGCGAGGAGCGGCTCACGGTGCTGGACGGCATGACCGGACGCGAGATCGCCCACGCCCCCTGGATCGAACGCAGCTGGCGCTTCGGCGATCTGAACCGGCAGAACCGCAACCAGATGGGCATGGCCTATCTGGACGGCCGCACGCCGGCGATCCTCACGGCCCGCGGCACCTACCGCTGCATGGTGGTCGAAGCGTGGGAGCTGCACGAGGGCGCGCTGCGCAAGCTCTGGCGCTGGGACGGCGACGAGGAGAACCCCGTCGTCCGCAGCCAGGGCGCGCACAGCATGGTCACGGCCGACGTGGACGGCGACGGGCGCGACGAAATTCTGCTGGGCAGCTGCATGTTGGACGACAACGGCACGCTGCTCTGGTCGGCGGGCGTGGGCCACACCGACAAGGCCTACCTTACGGACATCGACCCTGCGCGTCCGGGCATGGAGGTGATGCTCTGCTGCGAGGTCTCGAACGACGCGGGACGCGGAGTCTGCACGGTGGACGCCGCAACGGGCGCCCAGGTGTGGAACATCGGCCACCCGACCTCGCACGTGGGCGACGGCATGGTCGCCGATTTCGACCCGGCGCATCCGGGGCCGGAGTGTTTCGCCTCGGAGGACCGCAAAGGGGGCCGCAGCGACCGCTACCTGTTGACCGCCCGGGGCGAAAGGATCGAAGCCGCGGCCGTGCCCGGCTGCCGCAACTGGGCGTGGTGGGACGGCGACCGGCTGCGCGAAACGTTCGTCTCGGACCGCGGGGCGGATGCCGGGGGCCGGGGCCAGCGCATCGTCAAATGGCCCGACACGACCCTCGACCGGGGCTTCGAGGGGCCGATCGTGATGATCGCCGACCTGGAGGGCGACTGGCGCGAAGAGGTTATCACGGCCCCCGCCGGGGAACTGCGCATCTACCGCACGCGCATTCCCGCCTCGGACCGCCGCCCCTCGCTGATGCAGGACCCGCTCTACCGCAGCTACGTGCTGCACCGCAGCATGGGCTATCCCCAGTCGCCCGTACCCTCTTATTATTTAGGACAATAACCCATGAAAAGAACCGCATTCATCCTCTCCGCCGCCGCGCTGCTCTCGGCAGGCTGCGGCACCGCTCCCGACCGCTATGCCGCGCTGTGCGCCGCGCAGCCGTTCGACATGCCCGCGCTCGCGGCTCCCGAAATCCCGGACCGAACCCTCTCGGTGGCCGACTGCGGAGGCGACGCCACGGGGCGCACGCTCAGCACCGAGGCTTTCGCTCGGGCCGTGGAGCAACTCTCCGAGCAGGGCGGCGGGCGGCTCGTGGTGCCGCAGGGGGTCTGGTACACGGGCCCAATCGTGCTGGAGAGCAACATCGAGTTGCACCTTGAAAAGGGCGCCGTGATCCTCTTCTCGGAGGACAAAAACCTCTATCCGCTCGTCGAGACCTCGTTCGAGGGGTATGACAACACGCGCCGCTGCCAGTCGCCCATCTCGGCCCGCGGAGCGCGCAACATCGCCATCACGGGCCACGGGGTTATCGACGGCAACGGCGAATACTGGCGGCCGCTCAAACAGGAGAAAGCCCCGTCGGGCGTCTGGCGCCGCGTTACGGCGCGCGGCGGGGTCTACAAGCGCCCGACCTACTGGTTCCCCAGCGCCCAGGCTCTGCGAGGCGATTCGGTGTCGGACATGAACGTGCCGCGCCACTTCACCACCGAGGCAGAGTGGGCTTCGGTCAAGGATTTCCTGCGGCCTGTGATGGTGAGCCTCATCGACTGCGATAACATCCTGTTGCAGGGGGTCATCTTCCAGAACTCGCCCGCCTGGAACATCCACCCGCTCAAGTGCCGCAACCTCATCGTGGACCGGATCACGGTGCGCAACCCCTCCTACGCCCAGAACGGCGACGGACTGGACATCGAGTCGTGCAGCAACGTGTTGGTCCTGGACAGCCAGTTCGACGTGGGCGACGACGGCATCTGCCTCAAGAGCGGCAAGGACGCCGACGGTCGCCGGCGCGCCAGGCCGACCGAAAACGTGGTGGTCGAGGGTTGCACGGTATTCGCGGGCCACGGCGGCTTTGTCGTGGGCAGCGAAATGTCGGGCGGCGTGCGCAACGTGGCGGTCAGCCGCTGCCAGTTCGTCGGCACCGACGTGGGGCTGCGCTTCAAGAGCCGCCGGGGCCGCGGAGGCGTGGTGGAGAACATCTATGTGAGCGACGTCACGATGACCGACATCGCCACCGAGCCGCTGCTCTTCAACCTCTTCTACGGCGGCAAGTCGGCCGTGGAGACGCTCGAAGCGGGCGGCGGCGAACGGGCGGCGGCCGAGGTTCCGGCCGTGGACGAGACCACGCCCGTCTTCCGGTCGATCCACATCGACGGCCTCGTGTGCCGCAACGCCCGCCGGGCACTCTATTTCAACGGCATTCCCGAAATGCCGATTTCCGACATTACGCTGCGCAACATGACCGTCTCGGCGCGACTGGGTGGCGAGATGACCTACTGCGAGGGTATCAAATTTGACAATGTAAAGATCGACGTCGCAGAGGGAGAAAAACTCATTCTGCACAGTTGCACGAACGTGTCGGGCGAGGTCGAAACAACCGACTGAATCGACCATAGAGCTGTACTACAGCGCATTTATCCAACGACAAAGCGGCGGTTCCGGCAAGGTTCCGCCGTTTTTTCGCAGTGTCATTCCGTACATTATTTTTCAAGAAATTTAGTTATTTTTGCAAAAATTTCTAAATCATTTTACGCAGTCCGTCTGTCAGCAGCGAAAGTTCCGGAGCCCGCTAAAAGGCTACCTTTGCACTAACCGAACGACCTAAACCGACCTCACATGCAAGCACGCCATTTCACAGCCGTCGACCTCGGAGCCACGAGCGGACGCGTCATCCTCGCAACGATCGGGGAAAACGGAATCGGCATGGAGGAGGTCCACCGTTTCGCCGACCCGATCGTCGAAACCCAAGGTCATTTCTACTGGAATTTTGCCGCCATCTACCAGTCGGTCCTCGAGGGACTGGCCGCCATCGCCGCCCGCGGCATCCGCCCCGAAGCCATCGGCATCGACTCGTGGGGCGTCGATTTCGTCCTGTTCGGACGCGACGGCGGGATGCTGCGCCTCCCCTATTGCTACCGCGATCCCCATACCGCGCATGCGCCGGAGCGGTTCTTCGAGCGCATGCCGCGCGAAGACCTTTATAAAAGGACGGGCATCCAGATCATGCCTTTCAACTCGGTTTTCCAGCTCGACACCCTGCGCCGCAACGGTTGCTCGGCACTCGAAGCCGCCGAGAAAATCCTCTTCATCCCCGACGCCCTGGCGCGGCTGCTGACGGGCGAATGGGTCGCCGAATATACCATCGCTTCGACGGCACAACTCCTGGACGCCCGCACGCGCGACTGGGACCGCGACATCCTCTCGCTGCTGGGCCTTACGCCCGCCCATTTCGGCCGCATGGTCCAGCCGGGCGAGCGGATCGGCACGCTCTCGGAGGAGGTGCAGCGGCAGACCGGGCTGGGTGCCGTGCCCGTCGTCGCCGTGGCGGGACACGACACGGCGTCGGCCGTGGCGGCGGTGCCGGCCGCCGAGGACGAAGCGTTCGCCTACCTGAGCAGCGGCACCTGGTCGCTGATGGGCATCGAAGCCCCCGCACCGATCATCATCGAAGAGAGTCTGCGCCTCAATTTCACCAACGAGGGCGGCATCGGCGGCACGGTGCGCGTGCTGAAGAACATCTGCGGCATGTGGCTCCTGGAGCGCTGCCGCACGGAGTGGCCCGCAATGAGCCACCCCGAGCTGATCGCCGCAGCCGAAGCGGCCGAGCCGCTGCGCTCGCTCGTCAACCCCGACGCCCCCTGCTTCGCCAATCCCCGCTCGATGACCGAAGCCATCGCCGGCTACTGCCGCGCCACGGGCCAGCCCGCGCCCGAGAGCGTCGGGCAGTATGTCCGCTGCATCTTCGAGAGCCTGGCGCTCAGATACCGCCAGGTCGCCGGGATGCTCCGCACGCTCTCGCCACGGGGCATCGACCGGCTCTACGTTATCGGCGGCGGCTCGCGCAACGACTTCTTGAACCGCATGACCGCCTGTGCGCTGGGCATTCCCGTCGAGACGGGTTCGGCCGAGTCCACGGCGCTGGGCAACGTCCTGGTGCAGGCCCAATGGGCCGGACTGGTCGATTCGACGGCCGCGATGCGGCGGATGGTCCGTGCGTCGCTCGGCACGACGCGCCGTTTCGAACCCACAAACAAGGCACACTGGCAGCGGGCCTACGAGCGCTACCTCGGCGTTTACCGGGAAATATAAACCTAAAAACAAGATACCTCTATGAAAACTGCACTGATCGAAAAAGCATACGAGATCGCCAAAGAGCGATACGCCGCCATCGGCGTGGACACCGACGCCGCCCTGGAAACCCTCGGCGGGATTCCCCTGTCGCTCCACTGCTGGCAGGCGGACGACGTGATCGGATTCGAGAACCTGGGCGGCGACCTCACGGGCGGCATCCAGACCACGGGCAACTACCCGGGCAAGGCCCGCAACATCGAAGAGCTGCGCGCGGACATCCTCAAGGCCACGTCGCTCATCCCGGGCCGCCACCGGCTGAACCTGCACGAAATCTACGGCGAGTTCGACGGCCGCTTCGTGGACCGCGACCAGGTGGAGCCCAAGCACTTCGCAGGCTGGATCGAGTGGGCCGCCGAACACGGCATGAAGCTCGATTTCAACTCCACGTCGTTCTCCCACCCCAAGTCGGGCAGCCTCACGCTCTCGAATCCCGACCCCGCGATCCGCCGCTTCTGGATCGAGCACACCAAACGCTGCCGGGCTGTGGCCGAGGAGATGGGCCGCGCGCAGGGCGACCCCTCGATCATGAACATCTGGGTGCACGACGGTTCGAAAGACCTGACGGTGAACCGCATGAAATACCGCGAGCTGCTCCGCGACTCGCTCGACGAGATCTTCGAGACCGAATACGAACACATGAAAGACTGCATCGAATCCAAAGTGTTCGGCATCGGACTGGAGAGCTACACGGTCGGAAGCAACGATTTCTACATAGGCTACGGCGCCAGCCGCGGGAAGATCGTCACCCTCGACACGGGCCATTTCCACCCCACGGAGATCGTGGCCGACAAGATTTCGTCGCTGCTGCTGTTCCTGCCCGAGGTGATGCTGCACGTCTCGCGCCCCGTGCGCTGGGACTCGGACCACGTGACGATCATGAACGACGAGACGCTGGAGCTGTGCAAGGAGATCGTGCGCTGCGACGCGCTGGACCGCGTACACATCGGTCTGGACTATTTCGACGCCTCGATCAACCGCATCGGCGCCTACGTCATCGGCTCGCGCGCCACGCAGAAATGCCTGCTAATGGCCCTGCTGGAACCGCTGGCCACGCTGCGCGAATACGAGGCCAACGGACAGGGATTCGAGCGGCTGGCACTCCTCGAAGAGAGCAAATCGCTGCCCTGGAACGCCGTGTGGGACATGTTCTGCCTCAGGAACGGGGTACCCGTGGGCGAGGAGTTCATCGCCGACATCCAGCAGTACGAACGCGAGGTAACCTCCAAACGCTAAGGCCATGTACCGCATCGTACTGAACGAAACATCCTATTACGGAGCAGGCTGCCGCAGCGTCGTGGCAGACGAAATCCGCAAGCGCGGATTCCGGAAGGCGCTGCTCGTGACCGACCCAGACCTGATCCGCTTCGGCGTGGCCTCGAAGATCGAGGAGGTGCTCGCCGGAGCCGGCATACCCTATGAGATTTACAGCGAAATAAAGGCCAACCCCACTATCCGCAACGTGCAGCAGGGTGTGGAGGCGTTCCGGCGCTCGGGTGCCGACTGCATGATCGCCCTGGGCGGCGGCTCGTCGATTGACACGGCCAAGGCGGTGGGGATCATCGCCAACAACCCCGAATTCGCCGACGTGCGTTCGCTCGAGGGAACGGCTCGGACCCGCCGCCGCGCCGTGCCGACGTTCGCCGTACCGACCACCGCGGGCACGGCGGCCGAGGTGACGATCAACTACGTCATCACCGACGAGGAGAACCGCCGGAAGATGGTCTGCGTCGATCCCAACGACATTCCCCTGTGCGCCGTGATCGACTGCGAACTGATGTACTCCATGCCCCGCTCGCTGACCGCCGCCACGGGCATGGACGCCCTGACGCACGCCATCGAGGGATACCTTACCCCCGGAGCCTGGACCATGAGCGACATGTTCGAGCTGAAAGCCATCGAGCTCGTCGCCCGCCACCTGCCCGGCGCCGTGGCCGACGGCAGCGACCCGGTGGCGCGCAACGGCATGGCCGAAGCGCAGTACATTGCCGGCATGGGATTCTCGAACGTGGGCCTCGGCATCGTGCACTCGATGGCACACCCCCTGGGCGCATTCTACGACACGCCGCACGGCGTGGCCAATGCCCTGCTGCTCCCCTACGTGATGGAGTACAACGCCGAGTCGCCCGCGCGGGCCAAGTATACCGACATCGCCCGCGCAATGGGCGTTTCGACCGACGGCATGAGTGCCGAGGAGGGCGTCCGCGCCGCCGTCGACGCCGTGCGCTCCCTGTCGCTGCGGATCGGCATCCCGCAGCATCTGCACGAGATCGGCGTACGCGAGGAGGACATTCCGGCGCTGGCCGAAGCGGCCTACAACGACGTCTGCACGGGCGGCAATCCGCGTCCGACATCGGTCAAGGAGATCGAAGAACTGTACCGCACAGCCTTTTAGCCCATGAATACCCTGATCGGTCTTATCATCATCGCCGTCGGCAGCTTCTGCCAGTCGAGTTCGTACGTCCCCATCAACAAGGTCCGCGAATGGTCCTGGGAGAGCTTCTGGCTCTCGCAGGGCCTCTTCGCATGGATCGTCTTCCCGCTGTTGGGCGCCCTGCTGGCCGTGCCCGAGGGGGCGTCGCTCGGAGCCATCCTCACGTCGGACACCGGGGCCGCGGCCGCCGCGTTCGGCTACGGCATGCTCTGGGGCGTGGGCGGACTGACGTTCGGCCTTTCGATGCGCTACCTGGGCGTAGCGCTCGGGCAGTCCATATCGCTGGGCACCTGCGCGGCGTTCGGGACGCTGCTGCCCGCGCTGCTCGCAGGCCGCGACCTGCTGCACGGCGAGGGGCTCGTGTTGCTCGCGGGCGTGTCGATCACCCTGGCCGGCATCGCCGTGATCGGCTACGCCGGGTCGCTCAGGGCCCGCAACATGTCCGAGGAGGAGCGCCGGGCCGCGATCCGCGATTTCGCCCTCACGAAAGGCCTGCTGGTGGCCCTGCTCGCGGGCGTGATGAGCGCCTGCTTCAACCTGGGACTCGAAGCCGGCCGTCCCTTGCGTCTGGAGGGGGTCAACCCGTTGTTCGTCACGCTGCCCGCCACGCTGATGGTGACGCTGGGCGGATTTCTCACGAACGCCGCCTACTGCCTGTGGCAGAACCGCCGCAACGGCACGTTCTCCGACTACCGCAAAACGGACGTGCTGACCCGCAACCTGCTCTTCTGCGCCCTGGCCGGCGGGCTGTGGTACTCGCAGTTCTTCGGATTCGGCATCGGGCAGAGCTTCTTCCAGCCCGGTTCGGTGGTGGCCGCATTCGGCTGGTGTATCCTCATGGCGCTGAACGTCACGTTCTCGAACGTCTGGGGCATTCTCCTCAAGGAGTGGCGCGGCGCAGGCCCCAGGACCATCGCCGTGCTCGTCGCAGGACTTGCGATTCTGATCTTCTCACTCGTATTCCCTAATCTGTTCTGACGATATGAATTCCATACTCGAAAACAACCCCGCGCTGGCCGCGGAGATCGAAAAAGTGGCCGAGGTGGCCGGATACCTCTGGCAGAAAGGCTGGGCCGAGCGCAACGGCGGCAACATCACCGTCAACGTCACCGACCAGGCGGACGAGGAGCTGCGCGGCCGCGCGCCCATCTCGGAGCCGATCGCCATCGGAACGACGCTGCCGCACCTCGCGGGCCGCTATTTCTTCTGCAAGGGCACCAACAAGCGCATGCGCGACCTGGCGCGCCGCCCGATGGAGAACGGCTCCGTGATCCGGATCGCGGACGACTGCGCCCACTACGAGATCGTGGCCGACAACCCCGTCATGCCCACCTCGGAGCTGGCCTCGCACCTGGCGATGCACGAGCAGATGATCGCCTCGGGCAACGGGTACAAGGCCGCCCTGCACACCCACCCCATCGAGCTGGTAGCCATGACGCACCACGCGCCGTTTCTGAAAAAAGACGTGCTGACCCGCCTGTTGTGGAGCATGATCCCCGAGACGCGGGCGTTCTGTCCCAAAGGGCTGGGCATCGTGCCCTACCGCATGCCCTCGTCGGTCGAACTGGCCGAGGCAACGATCCGCTGCCTGGAGGAGTACGACGTGGCGATGTGGGAGAAGCACGGCGTCTGCGCCGTGGGACCCGACATTTTCGAGGCGTTCGACCAGGTCGACGTGCTCTCGAAATCGGCCCTGATCTACATCGCCGCCCGAAACATGGGTTTCGTGCCCGAGGGCATGTCCGCGGAGCAGATGGGCGAGCTGCGAGAGGCGTTCAACCTGCCGAAATAACCCGCCCACAACCTAAAACCCCACAGCCATGCCCGGAATCGTCTCATCGAACTACAAGTTCCACTACCTGATCCCCAACGGCTCGGACAAGGAGTTCGGGATGCTGGTCAACACGGTCGGCTACCAGAACATCTCCCCTTACGAGGAGTACCCCAACCGGGAGCACCCGTCGGGCTATTTCTTCGCCCCGGAGCGGGGCCGCGTACTGCGCGAATACCAGCTGCTCTACATTTCGCAGGGCAAGGGAGTCTTCGAAAACGAGGGCGGACGCCACCAGATCCGCAAGGGCACGATGATCCTGCTGACCCCCGGCCGCTGGCACTCCTACCGGCCGGCCACCCAGGTGGGGTGGACCGAGTATTACATCGGTTTCGAGGGACCGATCTTCGCGCAGACCGTCGAGCACCTCTTCGCCGAGGGCGAGCAGATTTTCGAGATCGGCGTCAACGAGCAGCTCGTGTCGCTCTACCGGCAGGCGCTGGACGTGGCCGTCGAGGACCGGCCCGGTTCGCAGCAGTTGCTCGGGGGAATCATCATGCACATCCTGGGACTGCTCGGCGTGACGGTCAAAAAGAACACCCTCGCAACCGACCGGCTCTACCAGGCCATCGAGCAGGCGAAGATCATCATGCAGGAGAACATCTCGCAGGAGATCGACCTCAAGGAACTCTCCGAACAGCTCAACATGAGCTACTCGTGGTTCCGCAAAATCTTCCGCGACTACACCGGTCATCCGCCCGCCAAATACGCGCTGCTGATGCGGTTGCACCGCGCCCAGCACATGCTGGCCAATACCCACGAGTCGATCAAGAGCATCGCCTACTCGCTGGGGTTCAAGTCGCCCGAGCATTTCTACTCCACGTTCCGCAAGCAGACGGGCTACACCCCCAACCTCTACCGCAAGGCCACCACGCAGACCGATTTCACGGATATGGCCTGAATCGTCGAGGTTCGATCATTTCATGCAGTCGTTAGGTCAACAGAATGATCTAAACGGCCGTCATTATTCATAATTTTGTAATGCACGGCGGAATTCACCGAAAATTCAACAAACGAAACACAAACCAACTAAAATTTTACCGTATGAAACTTTCTACCCTATTGCGAGCGATGCTGACCTCCGTGTTGGCATTTGCCGGTATCCTGACGGTTTCGGCACAGAGCCGTACGGTCGGCGGCACCGTAACCGACGCCAAGGGGCAACCCCTGGTCGGCGTTACGGTCCTGACCCAGGCGGAGGGGGGGGGAAATCCCGTGGGCACGACTACCGATGCCTCGGGACGCTACACCCTTAAAGTGCCCGACGGAGCCAAAGAGCTCAATTTCTCCTACATCGGATACAACGATGTCAAGGAGCCGATAGGAACCCGCACCCGCATCGACGCCTCGCTCGAAGAGTCGTCGGTGATGATGGAGGAGGTCGTGGCCATCGGCTACGCCAAGGTCAAGCGCAAGGACGTCACCGGCTCGACCGTCTCGGTGTCGGGCAAGGACCTGGCGCAGATTCCCGTCATGACGGCCGCACAGGCCTTGCAGGGCAAGGCGGCCGGCGTGAACATCGTCACGGCCAACGGCGCCCCGGGTGCCGGTGTGAACGTGACGATCCGCGGCGGTACGTCGATCACGCAGTCGACCAAGCCGCTCTACATCGTCGACGGCTTCGAGATGGACGACGCCCTGACGGCTATCGACATCAACGACATCGAGACCATCGACGTGCTGAAAGACGCCTCGGCCACGGCCATCTACGGTGCCCGCGGTTCGAACGGTATCATCCTCATCACGACCAAGTCGGCCCAGAAAGGCAAGACGCAGGTCTCCTACAACACCTATTTCGCGTTCGACGTCCTTTCCAAGAAGCTCGACGTGCTCTCCGACGTGGAAGAGTACGCCAACTACCAGTACGAACTGACCAACCTCTCGGGCAACCTCCACCGCTTCTCTTCGGTCTACGACGACGACTACGGCTCGGACCAGGAGGATTTCTACACGGGAGCCTATCAGCGCATGGCCAACCGCTACGGCGGGCTGCGCGGCGTGGACTGGCAGGACCGCCTCTTCGGCGGCTCGGCCATGACCCAGAGCCACAACGTCAACATCATGACCGGCACCGACAAGACGCAGGTCATGCTCAGCTACAACTACAACGGCCAGGACGGTCTGCTTTCGAACCACGGCGTCTATAAAAACACGTTCCGCGCCAAGGTCAACTCGGAGCTCTACAAGGGCATCCGCATCGACCTGAATACCAGTTTCTCGAACAAGAAGACCGAGGGCGGGGGCGCCTACTCGGGCATGAAGAGCGTCCTGATGCAGCCTATCGACGGCGGTACCATGTTCACCCGCGACCAGCTGCTCAACACCCAGACCTACCCCGACTACTCGTCGCTCGACGGTAATTTCGATACGGCCAACCCCATCGTGGCCAATGAGGCTTCGACCTCACTCAAACGCGCCCGGTCGTTCAACGTCAACGCCGGCCTGGAGTTCGATTTCCTCAAGCATTTCACCTGGCGCACGGCCGGCAGTTACAGCTGGTCGCAGACCAAAGGAACCTCGTTCGCCGACGAGAACTCGACGGCCTACATCATGAACTCCGAGACCGAGGGTATCAACGGCGGCATCAACAACAAGGAGTCCTACCGCTACCAGATCACCAATACGCTGAATTACAACCAGACTTTCAACGACAAACACAAGCTGGGCATTCTGGCCGGCCACGAGGTTTCGTACAGCGAATCCGAAGAGGTCGATCTGAAGCTCAACCTCTTTCCTTTCCCCAATTTCGGACTGGACGACATCAAGGGTTCGAACGTCAAGGAGAAGACTTCGAAACACGGCCACGGCGGGCTGGTATCGTTCTTCGCCCGTGCCAACTACTCCTACGACGAGCGCTACCTGTTGACGGCCACGGTACGTGCCGACGGCTCGGCCAAGTTCGCTCCGGGCAACCGCTGGGGTGTATTCCCCTCGGTTTCGGCCGCATGGCGCATCTCGGAGGAGGATTTCTTCAAGGACAGCAAGGTTTCGAACGTCATCGACGGAATGAAGCTGCGCGTGGGTTACGGTACGACGGGTAACTGCAACATCGACTCCTACATGTACCTGACCAAAATCAGCCAGACGGACTACCCGATGAACAACAACGAGGGTTTCCCGGCCTACGTCCCCGGCACGGAGCTGGGCAACAAGGACCTCAAGTGGGAGACGGTGATCGCCGCCAACGTGGGTCTGGAGCTGGCCATGTTCCGCAACCGCCTCAACATCACGGCCGAGTGGTACAACAACCAGTCGAACGACCTGTTGATGAAATGCACCATTCCGACCTCGACGGGTTACAAGTCGCAGTATCAGAACATCGGCAAGATGCGCAACCGCGGCTGGGAGGTCTCGATCAATACGGTCAACGTCCAGGCCAAGAATTTCCGCTGGACCTCGGACCTGAACCTCTCGTTCAACCGCTCGAAAGTCGTGAGCCTCGAAAAGGGACAGACCGAAAAGACCTTCGTCGAGGGCGGCAACCGCTCGGGTACGGTGACCTACTACGCCAACGTGGGCCGCAGTCTGGGCGACATGTACGGTTACAAGTATGAGGGCGTCTACACCACCGACGATTTCATCGAACTGACCGACGGGCGGCTCATCCTGCGCGACGGCGTGGTCAAACCCTACGGCGACGCCATGCCCCAGCCCGGAGACATGAAATTCGCGGCAGACAACGAGGACGGCACGCAGTTCACGCGCAAGATGGTCAAAATCGGCAACGGTACGCCCGACTGCGTGGGCGGCTTCAACAACACGTTCATGTTCTTCGGCGTCGACCTGACGGTCTTCATGAAATTCTCGATCGGCAACGACGTTTACAACGCCACCAAGCACTCGCTCTCGCCCTATGCCTCGTTCCAGAACATCCCCACGGAGTTCAACGACTACTACCGGCTGATCGACCCCGCGACGGGTATGAAAGCCGCTTCGCTGGCACGTCTGCGCGAGCTGAACCCCAACGAAAAGGGCCGCACCTGGAGCCTGTCGAACAACAACACGGCCATGATCACCTACCCCTCGTCCTATTTCGTCGAGGACGGTTCCTACCTCCGTATCGGCCAGATCACGCTGGGCTACACGTTCCCCAAGAAATGGATGCAGAAGATCCGCATCAGCAACGCCCGCATCTATTTCACGGTGAACAACGTGGCTACGATCACCGGCTATTCGGGCTACGATCCCGAGGTCTCCTCGGCCAACGACCACCCGATCATCACTCCGGGCTACGACTCCTCGGCCTATCCCCGTGCGCGCAGCTACGTCGCAGGTCTCAACTTAACTTTCTAAAAACGACATAAAGCCATGAAAAAAGCATTCATCATACTCTCCGCCGCCGCGCTCTCCGTCGTCGGGACCTCCTGCGAGGACTGGCTCGACATGCCCTCCTACACGACGGTCGATACCGAAACGGCGTTCAAGGACGAGACCTCGGCCGAAATCTACGTCCGGGGCTGCTACCGCGGCCTGATCCACCAGGAGATGTACTACCAGCTGGGCATGGGCGACACGGCCATGCACTCCTCGGAGGACGGCACCACCAACAACTCCAAGTACAACGTCTGCAACTATTTCTACGACACGCAGTCGCCCTACACAGTCACCACCATCTTCAGCGAGCAGTACCGCATCATCGAGGCCACCAACATCGCCATCGACAAGATCTCGCAGATGGGCGGCTCGGCCAAGTGCAAGGCCCTCCTGGCCGAGGCCTATGCCATCCGCGCTTTCTGCTACCTGAACCTGATCCGCATCTATGGCGACGTGCCGGCCGTCTGGCAGCCGCTCGAAACGATGGACCCCAACGACGACAACACGTTCTATCCCCGCCGTTCGTCGCGCGACGCGATCTACGACCGGATCATCTCCGACATGCAGGCCACCGTCGAGGACCTGCCGACCAAGGCCGAGAACCCCTACGGCACGCTCGAGCGCCTCACGCGCGACGCAGGCTATGCCCTCCTGGCCCGCATCGCCCTCTATGCCGGCGGCTACTCGCTGCGCTGGAACCTCGAAACGCTCGACCCCGCGAGCATGAAGATGGAGCGCCGCAGCGACGAGGGCCGCGTGCGCGAACTTTACCAGATCGCCAGCGACGCCTGCGAGAAAGTGATGGGGCTGCCCGGCAATACCCTCTTGCAGGCCCAGAACGGCATGACCGGATTCCAGTTCCTGTGGTACAATTTCTGCCAGCGCAACTTCTCGGCCACCATGCCCGAGATGCTGTGGGAGCTCTCCAACTACGGCGCCACGACCAACTCGCAGTTCGGCGGTTTCGCCCATACGGGCACCCGCGGCGGTCTCTACGGCTCGCTCAAGGCCATGCAGTTCATGCTGCCGACCTACTACCTCTCGTTCGATGCCAAAGACACGCGCCGCGATGTGACGTGCGCCCCGTACAGCATCTATTTCCTCAACAAGGGCGCAGCCGACGACACGTGGGTGGACGTGGGAACGACCTATTCGTGCATCATGCACGGCAAGTTCCGCCACAACTGGCGCGTCCAGCTCAACACCACGCGCAAGTACAACCTTAACATTCCCGTATTGCGGTACAGCGACGTGCTGCTCATGTACGCCGAAGCGCAGAATTTCCTCAACGGAGGTCCCACGCAGGGCGCCAAGGACGCCTTGAAAGAGGTGCGCACGCGGGCCGGCGTGGCCGACCTGCCCATACCGACCTCGCAGGACGATTTCGAGGAGGCCGTTTTGCAGGAGCGCAAATGGGAGTTCGCCGGGGAGTTCATGCTGCGCACCGACATCATCCGCATGAACCGGCTGGCCAAAGAGGTAGCCAATACCCGGCAGGCCATGCAGGACCTCTCGGACCGTGCGGGCGACTACACGGAGGTGGCCACCTACCGGCTCTACAAATACCAGTTGGACGACCAGGAGTGGGGCGGCAAGACCTCGAAAGTCGATTTCATCGACCTGACCGACGCCCAGCAGATCGCCACGGCCACGGCCGTTCCGACCGACGCCTCGGAATTCGCCGCCTACCAGACCGCGCTGGCCGAGATCGTCCGCGCCCACGGCATGACCTGGAAAGACGGAGACAAGTGGTATCCCGTCAACATGTTCGAGGCCTACACCTCGACCTTCAACGGCAACGCCCGCAAGGCCGTAGGTTTCACGGGAGGCTTCAACCAGTTGCAGATCGGAAACATCATCTACACCAAGCCCACCGGTTCGGCCGAGAACGGCGGCAAGTACCCCGACTGGATCAGGGCGGCCGACGGTTCGGACGGCATCTACTACGGCTTCAAGGAGAACTGCGTGGAGCTGCTGCCCTTTGCAGCCAAAGCCGCCGGACACCCGATCATCGACAACCCCAACCTCACGCAGCACCCCGGCTACAAATAGCGGAACGCATATGGCGCGTATCCGGCGGGTTCGGCCCGCCGGTACCGCCGCCGTTCCGAAAATTCGAAAAACCGTAAAACGACCATACACATGAAACGATATATGACCTATCTGCTGCCCCTCTGCGCCGCGCTCTTCGCGGGGAACGGATGCAGCGACGACACGATCTACGAGGCGGCCAACAAAGGGGGCGTCTTTCCAGACTACGGCCAGGTGCTCGCATTCCCCGGCGCCGAGGGCTTCGGCCGCTTCGCCACGGGCGGCCGCGGCGGCGAAATCGTCCACGTCACCAACCTCAACGCCTCGGGCGAGGGTTCGTTCGCCGACGCCGTGAGCAAGCCCAACCGCGTCGTGCTGTTCGACGTGGCGGGCGTGATCGATCTCAACAAAGGAGCCGTGGTGCTCAAGAGCAACCAGACGATCCTCTTCCAGACCGCGCCGGGCGACGGCGTGGTGCTCTACAACGGGCGCGTCAGCTCGTCGGGCGCTTCGAACCTGATCGTGCGCTACATGCGCATCCGCACGGGCCGTCAGGTCGGCGGCAGCGACAACATGGACGCCGGTGGCCTCTCGAGCGGCGAGCACGTGATCTACGACCACTGCTCGTTCACCTGGGGCACGGACGAGAATTTCTCGATCAACGCCGACAACAAGGGCACCCGTCCGCGCAACATCACCATCCAGAACTCGATCATCGGCCAGGGCTGCATGAACCACTCGGCCGGCGGTCTGATCCAGACCAACACCGACGAGGGCGTGACGATCTTCCGCAACCTGTTGATCGACAACGGCACGCGCAATTTCAAGATCAAGGGCCTGAATCAGTACGTCAACAACGTGATCTACAACTGGGGCAACGGCGGCGCCTACATCATGGGCGGAGATTCGTCGGGTGAGTCGCTCACGGACATCCAGAACAACTATTTCATCACGGGTCCCTGCTGGACATGGCGCAACACCGGTCTGGACGACATCAAGGAGAAATACCCCGATACGTGGGAGCAGGTGATCGCCGATACGGAAAACTGCACGGTCGCCACCGAGGGCAAGTACTACGAACTGCGCCGTCAGGAGGGAGCCGCCGCTCCGTTCAGCCGCGGCAACGACGGATTCAAGACCTGGTGCGTGGGCAATTACTACGACCGGAACAAGAACGGCTCGCTCGACGGCGAGGAGATCACCCGCACGAATTTCGAGGCGCTCAACGGCTGGGACGGCCCCACGTTCCTCGACGCCCGGCCCGAAGAGCACCCCGTGATCGGTGTGATGACCTCGGCCGCGGAGGCTTACGAGTGGGTGGTAGCCAACGTGGGCGCTTCGCTGCCCCGCCGCGACAAGGTGGACGCCTACATGATCGAGGAGCTCGCGTCGCTGGGCACCAAGGGTACGATCCTGCGCGACCAGACCGACCCGAAGCACTACCCGCTGGCCGACACCTGGCAGCAGATGGATACCGCGAACAACAAGCCGCTCGACACGGACCACGACGGCATGCCCGATGCGTTCGAGGACGCCAACGGTCTGGACAAGAACGACCCGTCGGATGCCGCAAAAATCGCCAACAACGGCTACATGAACCTGGAGAACTACATCTTCACGCTCGAAAACACCACCAACAACCAATAACTGCTGCACAACGATGAAAAACTGGATAAAATACGTGACTATCGCCTCCCTGGCACTCGCAGCCGCAGGGTGCAGCGACGACGAGACGATCACGGTCTACAAACCCTACACGGCGACCGTGAGTTATGCGGACGACGCGGAGCTGAAGACCTCGGTCGGAACGGGCGACAAGATTTGGATCAACGGGATGGCCTGCATGATCATGGGCACCGGAGAGATCAACCTGCACGACGTGACCCCCGAGCTCGAGTATTTCGCCTACTACCCCGAGCCGCTGCGGCGCGAGGGCTCCGTCCTGGAATACAACCTGCCCGCGACCCAGAACTACACGGCCGGCGGCGTGGACAAGAGCATCTTCCCGATCTGCGCGTTCGCCGATAACGAAAACCTGGAGCAGGGCATCGAGCTCCAGCCCGTGCTGGGCGCTCTCCAGGTGCGCATTCCGGCACCTCCCGACGAGTCGTTCGCCTCGGTGTCGAGCGTCGAGCTCAAATCGGCCGAATACGTGCTCGCGGGCGACGTGCGGATCGACGCCCGCACGGGCGAGGTCTACATCCTGGGCAACGCCACGCAGACGCTGACGATGAAGGGCAGCATCGACACCAAGGAGGGCGCCGACCTGCTGTTCGTCATGCCGCCGCTCACGTTCCGCGACGTGCTCGACGTGAAGATCACCACCACCAAGGGCGTCGCTTCGACCACGCTCGACCTGCGCGGTCAGCGGATCGAGGGCCGCAAAGCCCTCCTGGCCGAGCTCACGGAGATCGACTACCCCTCGACGATCTACTACGGCACGGCCAACTCCATCGTGGTGGCTCCCGGCTCGACCTCCGTCAAGGTCGACTGCGCGGTCCGCACCACCCGCAGTTCGGTCTACGCCTACGAGAACGACAACAAGGTCGCCGACGAGAAGAACCTGCTGGCCACCTCGGCCAAGGTGCTCTGGAACGACGTTTCGACGGGCTTCATCTCGGGCGTCAAACTCGCCTCGGACCGCAAGTCGTTCACCGCGACCCTCTCGGGCGAGCGGGGCAACGCCGTGGTGGCTATCTGCGACAAGGCAGGCGCTGTGCTCTGGTCGTTCCACATCTGGGTGACCGAGACCGCCGACCACGACTACGGCACCAACGCGCTGGGTAATCATTACGTCGTGATGGACCGCAACCTGGGCGCGACCTCGGCCACCCCCTACGACGCCGACGCCATCGGTCTGCTCTACGAGTGGGGCCGCAAGGACCCGTTCCCCAGCGGCGACGCCGCGTCGGGCCCGACCTGGACCAGAACGCTCTACAACGAGTCCGGAACGGTCGCACGGCCCAAGTCGCAGGCAGGCGGATCGAGCAAGGAGATGCCTTTCGCCATCGCCAACCCGATGGTCTACCTCATGCGCGCCAACTCCAAGTCGAGCACCTCGTCCAAGCCGTATCAATACGCCAACGACTGGCTCAAGTATGCCGACGACGCGCTGTGGGGCAACCCCGAGGGCTACAACAACCCCCCGGCCGCAACGCTCAAGAAGTCGATCTACGACCCCTGCCCCGCCGGGTACATGGTCGCCCCGAACGACGTCTGGCTCAAGGACGCTTCGACCTCGATTTTCCCCGGAACCGGATGGAAGAAAGATGAATCGAACAAGGGGCTGCTCTTCGACTACAACGGCAACAGCAATATCTGGTACCCGGCCGCGGGTCTCTACAACCGCACGAGCGGCAACTTGCAGGACTGCGGCGTAGACGGCTCGACGTTCAAGAGCTGCCCCGTCGGCGGCAAGGACGCCAACGGCGCCTATATCATCATCAAGGGCGATAACCCGACGGCTACGGGCAAGGGCAACTGCCGCGGCAACGCCTACTCGGTACGCTGCGTAAAAGTAAAATAGACCGTACCGCACACATTCAGGAAGATGGCTACGCGCTCCAGCACGGGCCATCTTCCATTATAACCCCACCGCAGGACGGTTTTTCGGGGAAAATGCTTAAATTTGACACTGGATAAAAACCCAAATGAAGATGCTCAGACTATCGACCCTCGTCGGGGCCGCTGCGGCCCTGCTGCTTGCAAGCTGCGGCGCGAACTCCCAGCAGATCGACCGCGCGGCGCTCGTCGAGCGCAACAACCCGCACGTAACGGCGATCGACACCCTCGCGTCGCTCACGGTCGGCAACGGCGAATTCGCATTCACGGCCGACGTGACCGGACTGCAAACCTTTCCCGAGGCCTACCGCCTGGGCGTTCCGCTCGGAACCCAGAGCCAGTGGGGCTGGCACGCATTCCCCAATCCCGAGGGATTCACCCACGACGAGACGCTGCGCGACTACGATTTCGGCCGCGGACGGCAGGAGCCCTATTCGGTCCAGTTCAACGAGCCGGGCCGCCAGCGCGACGCGGCCAACTGGTTCCGCGTGAACCCCCACCGCCTGCACCTGGGTATCGTGGGCTTCGACGGCCTCTCGCCCGACGAGATTGCCGGCGTGGACCAGACGCTCGACATGTGGCACGGCGTGCTGCGCTCGTCGTTCACCGCAGCGGGACAGCAAGTGGCGGTCGAGACCTCGTGCGACCCCGAAAAGGATCAGATCGCCGCACACATCCGCACCGCCGCGCGCATCCCCGTAGCCGTGCGCTTTCCCTACCCCACGGGCGGCCATGCCGACGACGCCTGCGACTGGACCCGGGACGACCTGCACACGACCGAAATCGTCGCCTCGGGCGACGGCTGGGCCATCGTCCGCCGCACGCTCGACAAGACCGTTTACTATGTGAAACTCTCCTGGACCGGCGCCGCCACGCCTGAAATGCGGGGGCGGAATGCGCTCGTGATCCGCCCGACGGCCGACGAATGGACGCTGGCTGTGGAATTTACGCCCGACATGCCCTCGGCCGAGCGTGCCGACGCCGAAGCATCGCAGGCGGCATCGGCAGCGTGGTGGCAGGCATTCTGGCAGCAGGGCGGCGCGGTGGATTTCAGCCGCTGCACCGACCCGCGGGCCAAAGAACTCGAACGCCGCGTGGTGCTGTCGCAATACCTGCTGGCCGTGCAGTGCGCCGGCTCGACGCCCCCGCAGGAGACCGGCCTGACGTACAACTCCTGGTTCGGCAAGTTCCACCTCGAAATGATCTGGTGGCACCAGGCGCAGTTCGCGCTGTGGGGCCACGAAGAGCTGCTCGCGCGCACGCTGCCATGGTACCGCTCGGCGGCTCCCGTGGCCCGCGAGATCGCCGCCCGCCAGGGCTTCGACGGGCTGAGGTGGATGAAGATGACCGATCCGTCGGCCACCGAAGCCCCCTCCAAGGTGGGTTCGTTCCTCATCTGGCAGCAGCCCCATCTGATCTACCTGGCGGAGTTGCTCTACCGCGCCGATCCGTCCGAGGAGGTGCTGGACGCCTATTACGACCTGGTGCAACAGACCGCGGCGTTCATGTACTCGTTCGCGGAGTACGACGGCATGGAGAACCGCTACATCCTGCGCGGCGCCATTCCGGCACAGGAGACTCTGCGTGCCGCGGAGACCGTGAACCCGCCGTTCGAACTCTCTTACTGGCATTTCGCCCTCTCCACGGCCCAGAAATGGCGCGAGCGGCGGGGCGAGCGGCGCAACCTCGACTGGGACGAGTGCATCGACAAGCTCTCGCCGCTGGCCGCACAGGACGGGCTCTACCTTGCGGCCGAGACGGCGACCGACACCTACCGGGACATCCGCTTCACGTCGGACCACATGGCCGTGCTGGCCGCGCTGGGCGTGCTGCCCAAATGCCCGCTGGTGCGCGAAGACATCATGCACGACACCTTCGACTGGATCTACGACAACTGGAACTGGGGCCGCACCTGGGGCTGGGACTACCCCACCACGGCCATGAACGCCGTGCGGCTGGGCGAGCCTGAAAAGGCGCTGAACGCCCTCATGATGGAGAAACGCACCAACACCTACCTCCCCAACGGCCACAACTACCAGGACAAGCGGCTGCGCTGCTACCTGCCCGGCAACGGCGGTCTCTTGACGGCCGTGGCGCTCATGTGTGCCGGCTGGGACGGCTGCCAGACGGAAAACCCCGGCTTCCCGAAAGACGGCACGTGGGACGTGCGGTGGGAGGGAATCAAACCCATGCCTTAGCCCATGAAACGCACGATCTGTCTTCTCCTCGCAGCAGCGCTGCCGGCGGTGCTTTTGCAGGCCCAGTCTGTGAAGCCCGCCCGCCTGAACGAGGACTACACCTACAACCTCACGTCAGGCAGCGAACGGCCCCTGCACTACCGGCCCGCAGGCGACGGGTCGGTGGCGGCCACGGACGGCACGGCCCGCTTCAACCGCGCGCTCTACGGCGCACACACGGGGTTCCGCGTGGAGTGCAGCGACTACCCCGAATTCGGGCTCTACCTGCCGCGCATGGGCGGCAACTTGCAACTCGACTGCAACCACATCACTTGCGAAGCCCGCTACACGCCCGGACGCATGGACTACTCGCTCGACGAGGGCCGCATCCGCATCGAGGTGCAGGTCCGGCGCTCGGAAGACGCCGCGCTGTGGCGCATTGCGAACGGCTCCGAGAGCGAGCAGCGCATCGGCATCCGCTTCGGCGGCGTGGCGGACAAGAAATTCTACCGCGAGGGCGACCTCGGGGTGGACCGGCCCGACTGCTTCGATCTGAAGCCGGAGTACTGCGCGGGCAACACCTACGAGGTAACGGGCAACGTCGTGAAGATCGGCTACGGCGCCAAGGAGCGCAAGACGCTGACGCTGGTGGTCCCGACAGAATCGCACCGCATCACGGAGCTGCCCGCATTCGAGGGCGAAATGGTGTTGGCACCCGGCGAGAAGCGCTGCATCGCCCTCTTTCCGGCGGACGTCGCGCCTCGCACCGAGCAGGAGCTTCCCGCCCTCCTGACGCAGGCCGAGCGCGAGCGGACCGCAATCGCCTCGACGCTCTCGATCTCGACGCCCGACCCGTGGATCGACCCCATCGGCGGCGCGCTCGCCGTAGCGGCCGACGGCATCTGGAGCGGCCGGGCGTGGCTGCACGGCGCAATCGGCTGGCGCACGCCCCACCTGGGGTGGCGGGGCGCCTACGTGGGCGACGCGATCGGCTGGCACGACCGCGCCCGCACCCATTTCGACACCTACGCCGCCAACCAGGTTACGGACATCGAACCCGTTTTCGACCACCCGCGACAGGATTCGGCCCTCAACCTCGCCCGCGCCGAGAAGCGCTGGGGCACACCCATGTACAGCAACGGCTACATCTGCCGCCGCCCGGGCAAGAAAGACGAAATGTCGCACTACGACATGAATCTGGTCTACATCGACGCCCTCGTGCGCCACCTGCGCCACACGGGCGACACGGCCTGCATGCGGCGGATTTTCCCGGTCATCGAGCGTCACCTCGCGTGGGAAAAACGCAATTTCGACCCCGACGGCGACCACCTCTACGACGCCTACTGCTGCATCTGGGCCAGCGATGCGCTCTACTACGCGGGCGGGGCGGTCACGCACGCCTCAGCCTATAACTATTTCGCCAACCGCGAGGCGGCCCGCATCGCCTGTCGGATCGGGCTGGACGGCACGCCCTACCGCGCCGAGGCCGACTCGATCCTGGCCGCCATGCACCGCGAGCTGTGGCTCCCCGACGAGGGGCACTGGGCCGAGTACCGCGACCTCGGGGGTCACCGCCGGGTGCACCCCTCGGCCGCCGTGTGGACGATCTACCACGCGCTCGATTCCGAAACCACGGACCCGCTGCGGGCCTGGGCCTCGACCCGCTACCTCGACGAGCGGATTCCCCGCATTCCGCTCCGCTCGCGCGATTTCGACGAGGGCGCCTACCACCTCGTCTCGACGACCGACTGGAAACCCTACTCGTGGAGCATCAACAACGTGGCCATCGCCGAGGTGATGCACACGGCGCTCGCCTACTGGCAGGCCGACCGGCCCGAGGAGGCGTTCCGCCTGATGAAGAGCGTGGCGATGGACAACATGTATCTGGGCACGTCGCCCCTGAATTTCGGGCAGATCAGCCACCTCGACGCCGCACGCGGCGAGTGTTACCGTGATTTCGCCGACCCCGTCGGGGTCTGGTCGCGGGCGCTCACCGAGGGGCTCTTCGGCATCCGGCCCGACCGGATCGGCGAACGCCCAGCGGTCGAACTGCGACCTGGATTTCCAGCCGCGTGGGACCATGCCTCGATCGCGCTGCCGCAGATCGCCTACACGTTCGAACGCACGCAGGGCGTCTCGACCTACCGGATCGAAAACCGCTACGGAGGCGATACCCGCATCTGGCTGGTCGTGGCGGCCGAGGGGCTGCGCAGCGTGCGCGTCAACGGCCGCGAAGCCGCGTGGAGCGGGGTCGAGAACTCGGTCGGAGTGCCCCGCATCCGCATCGACGCCGGAACCGAACCGGTCGCAACGGTAGTCATCGACTGCAGCGGCCCGGCGGCCGAACCCCGTGCCACGAGCAACATCCGCTTTGAGGGCGACATCGCATTCCACGAGGTGACGGCCGACGGTCTGGCGTGGTGGCTCCCCGAGGAACCCGACCTCAGCGAGACGCCCGCCCCGGAGAACGGTTTTACGGACATCCGGCCCGAACTGTTCCGCACGGTGGACCTCGCACCTGCGTACAACGCCTCGGTGACGGATATTTTCCGGAGCCGCTACCTCTCGCCGCGCCCCGCGTGCACGACGCTCCAGCTGCCCGTGCAGGGGATCGGCGAGTGGTGCCACCCCACCGAGACCGCTGAGATCGACGACAGCGGACTGCGGGCCGCTATCGGGGCCGACGGGCTTTTGCAGACGGCTCCGGGCATCGCGTTCCGCCTGCCGCGCGAGGGACGCAATATTCTCTTTACCTCACTTTGGGACAACTACCCCGACCGGGCCGCGGTACCCCTTTCGGGCCGCGCCGCGCATGCCTACCTCCTCTTGGCCGGCTCGACCAACCACATGCAGTGCCGCATCGCCAACGGAGTGGTCCGCATCCGCTATGCCGACGGCACCGAGCAGACGACCGAACTGGTCAACCCCGACAACTGGGCGCCCGTCGAGCAGGACTTTTACTACGACGCACACGCTTTTGCTCCGGGCGACGGGTGGCTGCCGCCCTACCGCCTGTATTTGGGTTCGGGGCGTATGAGCCGCACGCTGGGCGACGAGCTGGGTATCGACGGAGTATACGGACGCCGGATCGACGGCGGCGCGGGCGTGGTGCTGGACATCGCGCTCGATCCGTCGCGCGAACTGAAAGAGCTGGAACTGGAGACGCTCTCGAACGACGTGGTGATCGGCCTGATGGCCGTGACCCTCCAAAATCCCGAACCATGAAACGAACCCTGCTTACGACTCTCCTCCTCGTCGCCGCAGCGCCCCTGGTGCGGGCGCAGCAGCCGACCGACTGGTACCCCGTGGCGCGCGACCACAAACCTTTCGTGCGCTGGTGGTGGCCCGGCAGCGCCGTGGACCGCGAAGGGCTGACCTACAACCTCGAACAGTTTGCCCAAAAGGGCATAGGGGGCGTGGAGATCACCCCCATCTACGGGGTTCAGGGCAACGAGGCCAGCGACATCGACTACCTCTCGCCCCGCTGGATGGAGATGCTGCGCCACACGATCTCGGAGGGCGAACGGCTGGGGATCGAGATCGACATGAGCAACTGCACGGGCTGGCCGTTCGGCGGTCCGAACATCTCGACCGACCACAGCGCCCGCAAACGCATCGTCGAGGAGTGGACGCTCCGCAAGGGCGAGTGCATTGCCGATAAAATCCGCCCGCGCGACCCGCGCCAGCAGCCGCTGGCCAAGCTCGAACGGGTGATGGCGTTCGACGGCCGACGCCGCCTCGACCTGACGGAGCGTGTCGGCGGCGACACGCTGCTGCGCTGGCGCGCCCCGCGCGGGGAGTGGAACGTGTATGCCCTCTTTTCGGGCCGAACCCTGCAAAAGGTCAAGCGCGCGGCGCCGGGCGGCGCGGGGCTGGTGATGAACCACTACGACAGCACGGCGCTCGGCCACTACCTCCGTCGTTTCGACGAGGCGTTCGCCGCGTCGGGCTGCCCCTGGCCGAACACCTTTTTCAACGACTCGTTCGAGGTCTACGGCGCCGACTGGGACGACCGGCTGCTCGCAGCATTCGAGCGCCTGAACGGCTACCGGCTCGAGGAGTACCTGCCCGAATTTCTGGCGCGCGACGGCAGCGACCTTTCGGCCCGCGTGGTGTCGGACTACCGCCGGACGCTCTTCGAGATGCTCCTTGCGAATTTCACCCGGCCCTGGACCGCCTGGGCCCACGCCCGCGGCGTGAGGACCCGCAACCAGGCACACGGCTCGCCGGGCAACATCATCGACCTCTACGCCGCGGTGGATATCCCCGAGTGCGAGTCGTTCGGGCAGACGCCGTTCGCCATTCCGGGCCTGCACCGCGACGACGGACCCTCGCGCGAGAACGACGCGGACCCCGCGGTGCTCAAATTCGCCTCCTCGGCCGCGCACCTGACGGGCAAGCGGCAAACCTCGGCCGAGGCCCTGACGTGGCTGACCGAGCATTTCCGCACGCCGCTCGCGCTCTGCAAGCCCGAGATCGACCAGATGTTCGCCGCGGGAGTCAACCACCTCTATTTCCACGGCGCACCCTACTCGCCCGCCGGAGCCGCATTCCCCGGCTGGCTCTTCTACGCCACGGTCAACCTCTCGCCCACCAACTCCATCTGGCGCGACGCCCAGGGGTTGTTCGGCTATGTGGCGCGCTGTCAGGCGTTTCTCACGGCCGGGGAGCCCGACAACGACCTGCTTCTCTACCTCCCGCTCTACGACATCTGGCGCGAGCAGCAGGGCAAGCAGTTCCTGATGTTCGACATCCACAAGATGGATCGCACGATGCCCCGCTTCAAGCAGGCCGTGCAGACCGTGCTGGCCGCGGGGTACGACTGCGACTACCTCTCGGACCGCTACCTGCGAACGCTTCGCGTGGAGGCGGATGGTACCTTGGTCAGCGAGGGCGGCGCCCGCTACCGCGCCCTCGTCCTGCCCGACTGCCGCCTGATGCCGCTCGAGAGCATGCGGCGGCTCGCGGAGTTCGTGCGCGAGGGTGCCACGGTGGCGTTCATCGGTTCGGTGCCCGACGACGTGCCGGGGCTCTCGGACCTCAAACGCCGCCGCAAGGCCCTCCGAAAACTCTTCCGGGAGCTGCCCGGGCTGACCGCATCGGACGGCACGACCGTAACCGCGTATGGCAAGGGGCGCTTCATCACCGGGCGCAAGTATGCCGAGGTGCTCGCGGCGACGGGTGCAAGGCCCGAACCGCTGCGCTTCCTCGAGGGCGGGCAGATGATCCGCCGCACGAACGAGGTCGGGGGCAAAAACTACTTCCTCGCCCTGCTCGGCAGCCGCGCCGTGGACGGCTGGGTCACGCTCTCGACCCGCGCCGCCGCCGTGGAGCTGTTCGACCCCCTCACGGGGGAGCGCGGCATGGCCCTGACGCGCACCGACGCGGAGGGAACGACCGACGTGAGGCTGCAACTGCCCGCCGGAGGTTCGATGCTGCTGAAATGCTTCCCCGAGCCGCCAGCCGAGGCTCCCGAAGCGTGGAACTACTACGTCCCGGACACCGAACGCACGCGCACACTGGACCGCAACTGGGTGTTGCAGTTTCTGGAGAGCGACCCCGCAATGGGTTCCCGCAACAACGCACCGGACGCCGGACACGAACAGGCCGCCCGAATGCTCAACCGCGAGCGGATCGGGATCGAAGCTGCCGACCCGGCCGAAAAGAGCTATATCATCGACACGCCCCACTCGTGGACCGAGATTGCCGATCCGGTGGCTTCGGTCAACGTCGGCACGGCCCGGTACAGCCTGACATTCACTTTGGACGACCCGGAAACCGCGGCCGACTGGGTGCTCGATCTGGGCGACGTGCGCGAGAGCGCCGCCGTTCGGGTCAACGGCCACCCTGTCGGCGTGCTGTGGTCGGTGCCTTTCACCCTCCGCATCGGGCGCTGGCTCCGCGCCGGCGAGAACACGCTCGAGGTCGACGTGACGAACCTCCCGGCCAACCGCATCGCCGACATGGAGCGGCGGGGCGTCAGGTGGCGCATCTTCAAGGATGCCAACGTGGCGAGCGTCACCAATGCCAAAGAGTTCGATTTCGGCCAGTGGGAGGTCGTGCCGAGCGGGCTCAACGCGCCCGTCACGCTGACGCCCGTACAGAAAATCGACGAATACGAAAACCGATAACCGAATATGAAAAAAACGATCTTATGGCTGCTTGCCGCCACGCTGCTGGCAGGCACGGTCGCTGCACAGGAGATTCCCTCGCGCAGCGAAACGCTCCGTACGCTCATCCGCGTGAACGACTATTTCATGAAGAAGCACGCCGACCCGACGGCCGTGATGCCCTACTACTCGCGCAAGAAAGTCTACGAGTCGAACATCTGGACCCGCGCCGTCTATTACGAGGGACTGATGGCCTTGTACGGAATCTACCCCGAGAACCGCTATTACGACTACGCCTGCGACTGGGCCGAGTTCCACAAGTGGGGCATGCGCCGCGACAACACCACCTCGCGCAACGCCGACAACTACTGCTGTGCACAGACCTACATCGACCTCTACCGCCTCACCCCGCGGCCGGAGATGCTCACCAAGACCGTCGCGGCCATGAACATGCTCGTCAACACCCCGCAAGTGGACGACTGGACGTGGATCGACGCCATTCAGATGGGAATGCCCGTGCTCGTGAAACTGGGCGTCGACCGTGGCGACGACCGCTACTGCGAGAAAGCGTGGAAGATGTATGCCTGGAGCCGCAACACGCTGGCCGGAGGGCTTTACAACGAAAAGGAGGGACTCTGGTGGCGCGACAAGGATTTCGTACCGCCCTACAAGGAGCCCAACGGCCGCAACTGCTACTGGTCGCGCGGGAACGGCTGGGTCGTGGCCGCGCTGGTGCGCGTGCTGGACGAACTGCCGGCCGACGCACCCCACCGCGAGGTCTATGTCGAGGACCTGCGGACCATGTGCCGGGCGCTGAAAAAGTGCCAGCGCAAGGACGGGTTCTGGAACGTCAGCCTGCACGACGAGACGAACTACGGCGGCCCAGAGACCTCGGGCACCGCGCTGTTCGTCTACGGTATGGCCTGGGGCGTGAACAACGGGGTGCTGGACCGCGCCGAGTACCTGCCCGTAATCGTCAAGGCCTGGAATGCCATGTGCTCCCAGGCGGTGCATGAAAACGGATTCCTGGGTTACGTGCAGGGCACGGGCAAGGAGCCCAAGGACGGACAGCCGGTCACCCACACGTCGGTTCCCGATTTCGAGGACTACGGCACGGGCTGCTTTCTGCTGGCCGGAACGGAGGTCTACAAACTGCAATAAAACCTCTTATGCGCACGCTGGCTCTTTTGTTCGCCCTGCTATCCGCCCTGCCCTCCCGCGGGCAGGAGCAGCGGCTCTACCTCTCCGGCACGGGGCTCTCAGACACCCGGACCTGGGAGTTCTACTGCACCGAGGGCCGGCGCAGCGGCTCGTGGAGCACGATCGAGGTGCCCTCGCAATGGGAGCTGCAAGGCTTCGGGGCGTACTGCTACGGCCGCTGGTACAAGGAGGGCCCGAAGCATCCGCCGCGCGAGGAGGGCATCTACCGCCTGGCATTCGACGTGCCTGCCGCCTGGCGCGGCCGGGCCGTGCGGATCGTCTTCGAGGGGGTGATGACCGACACCGAGGTGCTGCTGAACGGGCGTTCGGCGGGTCCCGTACACCGGGGCGGCTTCAACGAATTCTCCTACGACGTTTCGCGCCTGCTGCGTTATGGCCGGACGAACCGGATCGAGGTGCGCGTCGCCAAAGAGTCGGCCGACAAGTCGGTCAACGCTGCCGAGCGCAAGGCCGACTGGTGGATTTTCGGCGGTATCTACCGCCCCGTCTACCTCGAAGCCCGGCCTGCGGTGCATATCGACCGCCTGGCGCTCGACCCGCGGGCCGACGGAACGCTGCGGGCCGTCGTGCACACCACGCCGCTGCCGGCGGGCTGTTCGCTCACGCTGGCCCTGGACGGAGCCGATCCCCGCACCGTGCCGCTCGGCACCGGAACGCGGCACGACGTGCAGACCGCCTGGGAGGGCGTGCGGACCTGGCACCCCGAGCATCCGCAGCTCTACACCCTCTCGGCGACGCTCCGCGATGCACGGGGCCGTGCGCTGCACACCACGAGCGAGCGAATAGGCTTCCGGACGGTAGAGGTGCGCCCGGGCGACGGCTTGTATGTCAACGGGGTCAAGACGATCCTCAAGGGGATCAACCGCCACTCGTTCCATCCCGACGGAGGACGTACGACCGACCCGTCGATCAGCCTCGCGGACGGACTGCTCATCAAGGAAATGAACATGAATGCCGTCCGGGTCCACTACGCTCCCGACCGCCACTTTCTGGATGTCTGCGACTCGCTGGGCATCTTCGTCGTGGACGAACTGGCGGGGTGGCAGAACGCCTACGCCACGGCCGTCGGCTCCCGCTTGCAGGAGGAGTTCGTCGCGCGCGACCGCAACCGACCGTGCGTCATTCTGTGGAGCAACGGCAACGAGGGCGGCTGGAACACGGCGCTCGACGCCCGCTTCGCCGAACTGGACCCGCAGGGGCGGTGCGTCATCCACCCCTGGGCCGATTTCGGGGCGATCGACGCCCACCACTACCCCGCCTACCAGACCGGGGTGGCACGCTTTACCAATGGCCGCAAACTCTTCATGCCCACGGAGTTCATGCACGGCATGTACGACCAGGGCCACGGCGCGGGGCTCGAAGATTTCTGGGCCCAATACACCGCCTCGCCCCTGTTCGCCGGCGGCTTCCTGTGGGATTTCTCGGACAACGCCGTGCGCCGCACCGACCGCGGCGGAGCGCTCGATTCGGACGGCTCGAACGGGGCCGACGGCATCCTGGGACCCTACCGCGAAAAGGAGGGCAGCTACTACGCCGTGCGCGACATCTGGGCTCCCGTGCAGTTCGAAGAGCTGCGCATCACCCCCTCGTTCGACGGCCGGATGCTGGTTCGCAACGGCTACCTCACGACCCCGCTCAGTGCGTGCACGGCCCGCTACCGGCTGCTCGCGGTGCCGGGACCGGACGCCGGGGAGGTGCGGGTCATGTCCGAGGGCGAGGTAGCGCTGCCGGCGCTGGAGCCGCATTGTACGGGTTATGCCCGGATGGTGCTGCCGGACAATTTCTTCGAAGCCGATGTGCTTGAAATAACCACATTTCATCCCTCGGGACTCCCCTCTGCGACCCGCACGTGGCCCGTCGACCAGGCCAGAGTATATGCCGACAAGGTCCTCCCCGGGCCGGCGCCGGCACAAAGCGCCTCTCTGCACGCGGAGCAGGGAGCGGTCACGCTCGCAGGCGGCGGGGTCCGGGTACGCTTCGACACCGCGACCGGGCTGATCGCAGAGGTCCGCAACGCCGCGGGCATACTCTCGCTCGCAGGGGGTCCCGTTCCCGTGGGGATGAACGCCCGCCCGTTCCGTGCGGAGCCCCGCATGGAGGGCGACACGGCCGTCTTGACGATCTACTACAAGGGCGCCGTAGACTCGATCCGCTGGCAGATGACCCCGGCTGGGTTGCTGACGATGAATGCGGTGCTGCTCGACAAGGCAAGCGGCGGCTCGGGCTTCGACGACGCCCTGACGGAGCGCGACGTACTCAATTTCGGCTTCACGTTCGACTACCCGGAGCAACAGGTACGCGGCGTCCGCTGGTTCGGGCGCGGCCCCTACCGGGTCTGGAAGAACCGCCTGCGAGGCGTGAATCTGGGCATCTGGGAGAAAGCGTACAACGACACCCAAACCGGTGCAGCCTACGAGCGGCTGGTCTACCCCGAGTTCAAGGGCTACCATGCCGACCTGCGGTGGGCGACGCTGCAAACGAGGGAATCGGATTTCACGGTCTACGCCCTTACAGACGGCGTTTATCTCAGGCTCTACACCCCCGGCGAACCGGCCGACAACAAGGCTTTTCGCGCCTACCCCGAATTCCCGGCGGGCGACATCTCGTTCCTGCTGGAAATTCCGGCCATCCGCTCGTTCAAACCCGTCTCGGAGCACGGCCCCCGCAGCCAGCCCGGCAATATCCGGGTCAAAAAGGGCGATGAGGGCATTCCGGTCAGGCTCGCGTTCGATCTGAAGGGCAAAAACTAAAAAACACAGCCACATTCGAAAGAGATCGATTGTGACTGAGTTTTTTAACCGAAACGCAACTATTTGAAACGAAACAGTCTATTGGTTCTGTTCCCCTTTAGATTTTTTGGCAGACTCTTCTTTACTCTCATTTATTTTTTGGACCGTAAAGTCAGCAACGGCTAAATCGAATTTTTCAGGGAACTTGACAGCTCCCAGTCTCCGAGCTATTTCCTTTCGCTGCAACCTGTAATACCATCTGAAGATACGTACATGCAGGCCGCACCAAAGAGCTCTGCCAAAAAAATAGATACTATAACATATTACTGCGGAATAACAGACAGCCGAAAGAAAGAAAAAAGTAAATATCCGACTGAAATCGGAAGGCCATGCATAATTTTCACCTTTTCCGGAAAAAAGCAGATAGAGATAAACCGCAATCATGCATCCGAACAGGGTCAGCGCATAGCGCCTTTTCGGTGAGACGGGTACGGCTTTCGACAAAAGGATGAGCGTGACATTGGAAGCCCGGTCATCGAGGGCTGACGATCCGTAATCTTTCAAGAGACATACCAAAAGAAATGCCAGACAAACAAACCCGGAACCCCACAAAAATGCATAGGCCGGATAGCCGATCTGCATAACGGGTATAATGCCCAAGACCAAAAGCGTATAAAGCCCCAACAATAAGCAACTGCTTCCGAAAAATTGAATCGACTTGAGCTTTTCATGAAATTGATCTTGCCTGATGAGCAGCGTATTCAATCCCTTGTATATGTGATCGAATTTCTTTAAATCGTCCTCGTTGGAACCGACCAAACCGGACATGAAATCGATTCGCTGCCTTAAGTTATTCAGATCGCCGATATCCTGCACAAGTCTGTCATGTCGGACGGAACGCTTGGATTCACCGAATTTCTCAAAAAACTCTTTCAACCCGCCCATGTTGGATTCATACAAAACCCATCCCAGATTCAGGGCCATGCCGAATGAGAGCAATCCGACAAAAGAACTGTAATTGAATTCAGGAAAAAACACGATAAAAGGTTAGAGTTTGGCACGAAGATCAGGACTGCTTAAGAGATCGGAATCTGTTGAGCATCTATATCCTTCAATGATTTCAGCAAAATCTGAACAACCTGCGGATTATTGAAATTACCGATCGCTTTTTTGTTAGTAATGTCCGTCTCTAAACGGAACGCCTGTCCATCGGTACATGTGAAATGCACCGGAACACCGTTATAAATTATTCTGCTGTCGGTCCGGTAGAGTTCCACTTGTTCCGGATATTTTTTAAAAAGCTGATAAACAGGAGTGATTGCAGCCCTTTCCTCGTTATAATCCGTCAAATAGACACGAATAAGGCCTTTCCTTTCCAAAAAGCCCTTGACAGCCTCCAGGTATTCAGGCGCGTTGGACACATGCTCGCTCAGCAGATTCATGCAGTAGACCGTTGCATCCACATTGGCATGACGAAACAAAGCCGTTAAAACGATACGTGCGTGTTCTGAATTATTGTTGAAAAAATCCTGATCGCTCTTCATCGATGCCAATCGCTCGATGAAATCTTCATATAAAACATCAACAGCCATAACGTTGATAATAAGGAAATTGCCACTATTGCATCCAACTAAAGATATGCAAAGATAATAAAAAAAAGCGTCTATGATTCAATCTGTCTAAAAAAATTAACTCTAACAATTTGAACATATGCAAGTATTTATTCTTCAAACTTTTAAAAAAACCATATTTACCCTAACATTACAAATCGAAAGCATCTCAAGAATAGGCCCCTGACACCCATTTTTTATCCCTCAAAATCCATTCCCGAAAGCCCACTTTCATAAAGAAAGGCGGCACACCTTTCGGTGCGCCGCCCTCCCTGACCAAACTGTTCCTGTTACCACATGATGTTGATCTCGTAGGCGTCGATCCCGCTGCCAAGCGAGCGCTGGTTCATGCCCGTATAGCCCCAGAAGCGCATTTCGGCCAGCATGAAGAGCGTGTAGGCGCCTCCCTGCGCGATCCGGTAGACCTTGAACGAGGGGTCCGTACCGGCCACGGCCGACTCCAGCGCTCCGACCAGCTCGTTTTTCACCGTGCCGATGAGCAGCATGTTCATGTTCTCGCGCTTGAGCGTGTTCATCACGCCCGTCTCGCCGCCGAAAGCGTCGATCTGCTCGCCGCTCTTGAAGCGCACCGTGCGGAAATTGATGTTGAACGCAACGTCCTCCGTCCCGGTGACCGCACCGCTCTCGTCCTTGTCGGTGCGCATCCCCTCCATCAGGGGCGAGAAGCCCGTGACATAGCAGTTCCGGCCGCAAGCCATGGCTTTCGACTGGCGGATAGGCTGGTTGAAATAGAGCGTGCCGCCCTCGAATGCCGTGCGGGAGGAGAGACCGTAGAACGCGGGAATGGTCCAGCGGTAGGTGTTCAGCGAGAGCGCCGCCACCTTGCCCAGTCCCGTGTTATCCGTGCGGTCGAGCACCGTGAGCCACGCTTCGTCGCGCTTCTTGAGCGTCGAGACCAGGTAGTCGTTGACGGCCTTGAGGTCGGCGTCGCCGGTCATCAGCGCCCCGTCTGAGAGACGGCTGACGAACTGGATCGTCGCGTTGAACTTGTCCGACGGCGTGGCGCTCACCGAGCCGAGCGTGTATTCGTCCAGATCGTCGCAACCCGTGAAGAGCGGAATGACCAGTATCAGCGCAAGAGCCGCTGCGAAATATTTTCCGATATTTTTCATGATTTCGTCTTTTGTGAGTTCGTCAGGAGTTTATTTCAGTTCGACGGTCGCTTTGGCCGCATTGTGGTCCGAGAGGGCGCCGCTGCTGACGCTCTGCCCGTCTTTCCAGGTCCAGGCCCCCTTGGGGAAGCAGATGATGTGATCGACCCACGAAACGAAAGCCAGTTCGCCCAACTTGTTCATCTGATTCAGGCTGTTGGTGAACGACGTGTTCAGGTCGCCCATCAGCAGGGTCGGATACGGGGGATTCTCCAACTGGAGAAATTCGATCGCCTCGGGCTGCTGGATGGTAGCCTGCCCGGCCACGTGGTCGAAATGGGTGCAGGCGATGCGGACGATGCGCCCGTCCGTGTCGGAGGTAGGGACCAGGATGTCGACATAGCCGATGCTGCGCTGGTCGGAGCCGTAGTAGTTCATCTGCCAGCCCGAGTTGAACTGGTAGTTGCCCGGGCCCTGGGCATTCTCGTAGGTGAAGAGTTTCGAGCCGGAGTTGAGGATCGGGTATTTCGAGAGGATCACGTTGCCGTAGTACCCCACGTCCTTGGGGTAGGACATGACGTAGTAGGAGTACATGCCCAGTTCCGTGGCCAGCTCGGCCATTTTCTCCTTTCCCATGCGGCTGGTGCCGGTCTCGAACTCGTTGAGGCAGACGATGTCGGGATTCTGCGCCTTGATCAGCGCCAGGTGCTCGCCGACGGGGAAACCGGCGGCCTCGCCGCTCTTGTCCACCCGTTCGAACGAAAGCACGTTCCAGACGAACACCTTGAGGCTGACCTGCTGCGCCTGGACGGCTGCCGTCGTAAGGAGCAGGGCGCCGAGGGCGCCTGCCCGGATGATATGTTTCAACAGTTTCATATGTGTGCGATTCTTTTGATTAATAACCCTTGTTCTGCTTGAGATGGACCGTGCCGTCGAACGCCGTGATCGGAATGGGGAAGACCTGATTGACTGCGGGATCGAACGTGCGGCCGTTGTCGTAGTTGGTAGGCTCGTCGATGACCACCTCGTTGGTCGTATTGTCCCAGTGGGAGTTGACGCGGCGCGTGGGCTTGGCGTACACCTCCTTGGCATCGCCCCAGCGAACCATGTCGAGGTGGCGGCTGGGCATGAACTCGAAAGCCAGTTCGCAGCGACGCTGGTTCTTCAGTTCGGCCTTGGTGGCCGTGCTGTTTTCCGCGAGACGCGCACGCTTGCGGATGCGGTTCAGCAGCTTTTTGGCTTCGCCATCTCCCTCGCCGTTGAGCCAGATCAGCGCCTCGGCTTTCATCAGCAGCACGTCGGCGAAGCGGATCAGGCAGGTGCCCAGCTTGTTCGAAGCGTTGTTGCCGTTCGAATTGAAATCGACACCCAGGCCGTTCTTATCCTCCCAGGGCGAGAGGAACTTGCGGAATGTCATGCCCGTATCGGAACTGATCGAGTAGAAATAGCGCGACCCCCGGCGGGTTCCGTAACCTCCGAAAACGATCGTTTCGCTCATGAACCGCATGGTCTGGCCCGGGTAGAGGATCGTGGCGTCGCGGCGCGTGTCGCCCTGCTCGAAAGCCTCCCAGAGCGAAAGCGTCGGCTGGTAATAACCCCAGTGGTTGTAGAGCTGCCACCCGTCTTTCTGGAACGACATGCCGTGGAACTTGGGGCCGTCGGTGGCGTTTCCCAACAGCGAGAAGAGGTACTCGCAGCAGAAATTCTGCTCCTTGCGCCAGAGATTGGCAAAGGCGTTGTCCGTGCCGTCGTCCCACAGGTCGCGCTTGTCGGCGCCCGTGATGCCCATCACCTTGTCGCACATCTCGATGACCGTGTTGTAGTATTTCGAATCGTACTGGGCCGCATAGAGCGCCGCACGGGCCGCAAAGGCCCAGGCCGCCGCCTTGTGCGGCAGACCGTACTCCTCGGGGGCGAGCTGCGACAGGTAGGGAAGACGCTCGGCCGCGGTGTTGAAATCGCGGATGATCTGGTCGTAGTTCATCACCACGGACGCCGGACGCGGGCTGTCCATGGCGGCCGGCTCGGTGGTGTCGAGGATGATCGGAATGCCGCCGTTGGGGCCGTTGTCGCCGTAGTAGGGCGCGATCCAGAGCATCGCCAGGCCGCGGAAGAAATAGGCCACGCCCGTGGTCTTGGTCTTGAATGCCTCGTCGAGCGCCATCGTCGGGACCACCTTGATGAGGTTGTTGGCCTTGGCGTTGACCTCGTACATGATCTTCCAGTTGCTCTTCACGTCGCGGCCGTTGCTGGGCGACATGCGGAAATTGCGGATGTCCTCGGCTTCGGACTGCGCACGTCCGACGGTTACGTTGTCGCTGCAACACTCGAACCACATGATGCCGCGGCCCGTGACGCCCTCCGAATCGTTGGTGTTGAACGAAAAGAGTGCATTGACGGCTTTCTGCACGTCTTCCTGTGTCTCCCAGGTCGGCGAGGCGCCGTATTTGGTCACCTCGAGAAAGTCCTCGCAGCCGGCGAAAAGCATCGTGCAGATGCAGAGGCCGGTCAATATCGCTGATTTTTTCATTGCTCTTGGAATTAGAAATTAATGTTTACACCGAAATTGAAGAAGCGCGAAACGGGATAGACGCCCCGGTCGATGCCGTAGTTGCCCACCTCGGGATCGACGCCCGTGTAGTCGGTGATGGTCCAGAGGTTGTCCACGCTCACGTAGACCCTGAGCGAGCCCTTGTCCAGCCCGATGTAGCGGCTCACGGATTTGGGCAGCGTATAGCCCAGCGTGACGTTCTTCAGGCGCAGGTAGTCGCCCTTTTCGAGGAAATGGTCCGAGAAACGGGTGTAGTTGCCGTTCGTGTCGCCGTTGCGCGTCAGACCCAGGCGCGGATGGGCGCTGTGCTCGGGGTTGAAATCCCACGTATCGAGTACGTCGGTCATCATGTTGCCGTACTGCTGCCGGCCGTTCATGGCCATCTGCTTCATGCCGTTGTAGATCTTGTTGCCCGTCACGCCCTGGAAGAAGAAACTGAAATCGAAGCCTTTCCAGTCGAGCGAACCGCCGAACGAGAAGGTGTTTTTGGGCGTATAGGAGCCTACGAAATCGAGGTCGTCGTCGCTGATCACGCCGTCGCCGTTGACGTCGACGAAGATCAGGTCGCCCACCTTGGCGTCGGGCATGAGCAGCTTGGCCTCACCCGTCTGGGGGTTCTTGTAGATGTACTTGCTGATCTCGTCCTCGGAGCGGAAGATGCCGGCCGTGCGGAAGATTTTGAACGAATACCAGGGCTGTCCCGCGTCGGAATAGAGGATCGGGGTGCTGTTCAGGTTGGGATTCTGGTGCATCACCGATCCCTGGCGGACGCCGTATTCGCGCACGTAGCCCTTGTTGGTGGAGAACATGCCCCAAACGTTGTAGTTGAACTTGCCCTGGGCGGCGCTGCCGCGGTAATTGATCGAGAACTCCCAGCCGCGGTTGAGCACGTTGCCCATGTTGCCCATCGGCGGCTCGGCCACGCCGATCTGCGGAGGCGTGGGGATGTAGTCGATCAGGTCCTTGGTCACCTTGCGGTAGTAGTCGACACTGATGTCCAGCTTGTTGCGGAACATCGTCAGGTCGAGGCCCACGCTCGTCTGCTCGGTGGTCTCCCAGCGAGCGTTGAGGTTGGGGATGGTCGAAAGATAAGTTCCGTCGAGCAACTGGTTCAAATCCTTACCGAAGATGATCGGATAGTCGTAGGGCAGCAGGCTCACTTTCTCCACATTGTCGGGATAGAGGTCCACGTTGCCCACGCGGCCCCAGCCGGCGCGGAATTTCACCAGGTCGAAGATGTTTTCGAGGCCGGCATTGCGGAAGAACTTTTCCGAGGAGAGTTTCCACGACCCCGAAACCGACGGGAACCAGTCGTAGTTCTTCGACTTGGGCAGTTTCGACGAGGCGTCGCGGCGCACGCTGCCGACCACGAAATAGCGGTCGTCGAACGAGTAGCCCACACGCGCCAGGAACGAGAACATGGAGTATTCGGTGATGAACTCCTTGGGATGGTTGTTCCAATCCTTGGCCTCGTTCCAGATCAGCTGGTCGTCTTTCTCGGAGTTGTAGTCCTTGGAGTAGATCTGCCGCTCGTGCAGCTTCTTGAAATCGGCCGTGAAGCCCGCCATCGCGCTGATGTGGTGTTTGCCGAAGACCTGGGCCCAGTTGACGATGGTCTCCGAGAGCCAGTGGCGGTCGCGGTAGAAGAACTGCTCGCGGTAGTTGGTGCCGCGTTGCAGACCCACCTCGGTCATCTTGGGATAGAACTCGTCGGCCTCGGCATTGCGCAGGTCGGCCGTGAAATCGGACTTGATCGTCAGCGACGAGATGGGTTTTATCTCGATCGAGGTGGTCGAGAAAATCTTGTTCTCGGGATACTTGCGGTGGAGTTTTTCGAGCGTCGCCACGGGGTTGTAGAGCAGCGGCACGCTCGACACGCTCGCCCAGGTGGGTGCGACACCGCCGTAAACGCGGTTCCCTTTCTCGTCCAGGGCATAGCTTCCGTCTTCGTTCATGGCGTAGACCGAAGCCGCACGGGGATACCACAGGGCGCCCATGATCGGACCCTCGTGCGAGGTATCGACCTTGCCCTGGCCGTTGGAGACCACGAACGAGGCGCGCTCCGAAATCTTGAGCCACTTGGCCAGTTGGAAATCGGTCTGCAACTTGCCGTTGAAGCTCTCGCTGTAGGTGTTGAGCAGCACGCCGTCTTTCTTGTCGTAGGAGACCGAGAAGACCGACTGCACTTTCTCCGTCCCGCCCGTGAGGCTGACGGCGTAGTGCTGCGAGAATCCGGTCTGGAAGATTTCGTCGAGCCAGTCGGTGCGCGTGACGTTGCCCCAGGGGTAGATTTCGGGGTTGGCCGCGTCGGGCAGCGGGTCGCCGGGGTTGTTCTCCACGGCTTTCGCCCATACCTTGTTATACTGCTCGGCGGTAAGCATTTTGGGCAGGTTCGACACCTTTTCGAAGCCCAGCGAGACGTTGGCGCTCACGCGCAGCTGGCCGCGCTCGGCTTTCTTCGTGGTGATGAGGATCACACCGCTCGAACCGACCGAGGCGCCGTAGATGGCCGCCGAAGCGGCGTCCTTGAGGACCGTGATGCTCTCCACGTCCTCGACCATGTAGGGTGCGTTGGGCACGCCGTCCACCACGATCAGCACGCCGTCGCCCGAGGTCGGATCGTCGTCGTTGCCTTTCGATCCGCGGCCGCGGATCGAGAACGAGGCCGGACGCATCGGGTCGCCGGTCTGCTGCACCGTCACACCCGGCATGCGGCCCTGGAGGATGGTGGCCAGGTCGGCCGAACGGCTCTTGGCCGCATCGTCCAGCTTGACGGTAGTGACGGCCATCGAGAGGTCCTCCTTGCGCGACGAGCCGTAGCCGATGGCCACGACCTCGCCGATCATCGTGGCGTCCTCCTCCATCACCACGTCGATCTGCGTGCGGTTCGAGACCGGAATCGCCTGCGACTTGTAGCCGATGAACGAGAAATCGAGCACGGCGCCTGGCGCAACGGCGATCCGGTAACGTCCCTCGCCATCGGTCGTCACGCCGTTGGTCGTGCCTTGCTCCACGATCGAAGCCCCGACGAGCGGAGCCTGACTCGTATCGGTCAGACGCCCCGAAACCGTGACGCGGTCCTGAGCCCGGGCCGGTAGCATGAGCACGCACAGCAGCATACCCATCAGAAGACGACGGGACGAATCCCATCCCTTCCCCGAAAAAGTCAAATTGATTTTCATAAAGTTGAGGTTAATAAATTAGTATAGGATAATGAGCGGTTCGGAATACATTACTAAATTTTTTAAATAATTATAAGCCGACGTAACAAGTTTGTAATATTCTTCGTTTCCGATATTCAAAATTATGCAGGATAACATTCTCAGCAGGCGTATTTTGCGTATTTAAATCCTCACATCGCGCACATTTGAACCGCACAAAAAAAAGCCGGAACGATTCCTTTTCGTTCCGGCTTCCTGACCTGCGTTCCAATCACTGCGCGAAGACGTGCCGCGCATAGACGTACCCCTCGGCGTCGTACACCCCTCGCAGCCGCTCCAGACGGCGCAGAAATTCGGGGTAGTCGCCTCCGCTGCCGCACCACCCCACCTCGCACAAGGCGGCCAGCCGGGGCAGCAGCATGTACTGCACCTGCCTGAAATCGGCGATGTACTCGGTCCACAGGTTCGCCTGCACGCCCAGCACGCAGGCCCGCTCGGCTGCGGTCAGTCCGGCGTAAGGGTCGAATGCGTACACTTTTTGCACGGGCAGGCAGCCGCCCCAGGCCAGCGGTTCGCCGGTCGTGTCGGCGGTCTGGTAGTAATCGAAATAGCAGTAGTCGGTCGGCGCCATGACCACGCGGTTGCCCTGGCGGGCGGCCCGGACGCCGCCCTCGGTGCCGCGCCACGACATGACCACCGACGAGGGCGTGACGCCGCCGTCGAGTATTTCGTCCCAGCCGATCAGCGTGCGGCCATGCTGCTGCAAGAAGCGTTCGATGCGCGCCGTGGCGTACCCCTGCAACTGACGTTCGTGCGTGAGCCCCTCGGCCCGCATCCGCGCCCGGCAATGCGGACACCGCGCCCACGCCTTGGTCGGGCACTCGTCGCCGCCGATGTGGATCAGCCGCGAGGGAAAGAGCTCCGCGACCTCCGCGAGCACCTCCTCGATGAAGCGGAACGTCTCCTCGCGGCCCACGCAGAAGACGCGGTCGTCGATGTCCCACGTCTCACGCACCGCGAACCGCTCGCCCGTGCAGCCCAGCGACGGGTAGGAGGCCAGCGCCGCCACGGCGTGCCCCGGAAACTCGATTTCGGGAATGATGGTGATCCCGCGCCGGGCGGCGTAGCCGACCACCTCGCGTATTTCGTCCTGCGTGTAGTAACCCCCGTGCGGCGTCCCGTCGTAGCGCGTCGTCTCGTCGTACTCGCCGCCGGGGTCCTTGCCGATCAGGGTTCGCTTGCGCACGGAGCCGATCCGCGTCAGCTCGGGGTATTTCCGGATCTCGATCCGCCACCCCTGGTCGTCGGTCAGGTGCCAGTGGAAGACGTTGAGCTTGTGCAGGGCCATCAGGTCGAGCGTGCGCTTCACCTCGTCGACGGTGAAGAAATGGCGCGCCACGTCGAGCATCAACCCCCGGTAGGCCATCGCGGGCCGGTCCGAGATCACGACGGCGGGCAGCTCCACAGCGCGTATGCGTCCGGCTCCGTACACCTCCGCGGGCAGCAGCTGCCGCAGCGACTGCACGGCATGCAAGGCGCCCGCTGCATCTCCGGCATGGATTTCGATCCGCTGCGGGTTGATTTCAAGCCGATAGGCCTCGGGAGCGAGCGTGTCGCAGAGCGCGAAATTCACCGCTCCGTCCGCGGGTTCCGCAGCATGCAGTTCGGGCTTGCGGGAGAAAACCTCTCGAAATACCGCGGTCCATGCCTCGCAGGCCGTTTCGAGCGACGGATCGGAAAGTCTCACGGGCGTGGCGGCACGCAGCGTGAAGAACCCCTCGCCGCACTCGATCCCGGCGGGACGGGGGATGACGGCGATCTCCTCCGAAGCCGGAACCACCCGGCCGCAGCAGCCGGCAAAGAGCGCGGCGCACAGAAACAGACAAATTCGATTCATACGCAGTTCAGTCGCAGGCCGAAGCGCCCAGGATTCCGATATTCTCGATCGACGTGCGGCAGATGCGCAGCCCCCCGACCGTCTTGGCATAGGGAAACTCCGCGAGCCGTTCGTACATGGCCTCGCGGAAGAATTCGAACGCATGGGCGATGCTGCCCCCGAAGACGATCGCCTCGGGATCGTAGGCGTAGAGCGCCAGCATGACCAGCCGCCCCACGTGGCCGCCGAATTCGCGCCAGAGAGCCAGCGCCTCCCCGTCGCCCGCCGCAGCCCGCTCATAGGCCTCCTTGCCCGTGGTGCCGCGCCCGAGGAAGAAGCGGCTGCTGCAATAGTATTCGTAGTCGTAGTCGAGATAGGGGATGCAGCCGATCTCGCCCGCCCCCGTGTTGCGGCCGCAGTAGAGTTTGCCGCCGATCACCACGCCCGCCCCGACGCCCGTGCCGAGCGCCATGCAAACCACGTCGCTGAAGCCGCGTCCCTCGCCGAAGCGGCAGACGCCCAGCGCGAAGCAGTTGCAGTCGTTGTTGACCGACACCGGGATGCCGAAACGCTTCTCGAACCGCTCCTTGAGGTGCACCTCGCGCCACGAGGGGATGCCGATCACGTCGTAGACGATGCCCCGCCCGGCGTCGACCACCGACGGAACGCCGATGCCGATGCGCTCCACCCCGGGCGTGAGGATCGACTCCACGAGCGAGGCGATGTGTTCGAGGACCTCCTCTTCGGGCCGGTCCGACTTGCAGGGCTCCGAGACCAGACGCACGATGCGTCCCCCGTCCACCAGGCCGGCGCGCACGTTCGTGCCGCCCAAATCCACACCGATCTTCATGGCGCTACCGTTCGAGGTGGGTGATTTTGCCGTCGGCGAAGCGGGCCCGGTCGACCGTGCGGCCGTCGTCCTCGACGATCCACGTATCGAACCCGCGCACGCCCTCCCCGAGGAGGAGGATCCGCGCCCCCGGCCGGAGGTTGTTGTAGGTCGTGTCGTCGCCCGAATAGCGGCCGTAACCCATCGCAACGCCTTTCTCGGCCACCAGGTAGTCGATGTCGTGGTCGTGGCCCACAAAGGTGCCCATCAGGCCGCCCGAGGCGGCCATCGCCGCAAACATGCCGGTGTTGAGCGCTCCGGGACATTCGTCTTCGGCCGCGCGGCCGATATGGGTATTGCTGCGGTTGCGCCACGCCGGGAGGTACTCGGGCAGCACGATGTGGAAGAACGCCAGCGCGGGCTGCATCCGCCCGCCGTTCGCCTCGGCGCGGGCCGAAGCCGAGGCCCGGAACCACGCGACCTGCTCGGGTGTGAACCAGCCGTAGCCCTCGATCCCCTCGACGGTCGAATAGTCGTGCGAATCGAGGCAGTAGACCAGCGCCGCGGGCTCGGGCGAGGCGCTGCCCCGAATCTCCAGCTCGCGGTCGGCCAGCTCGCCCCGGTCGTCGAGCGTGTTGAGGCTCATGGGCGATCCGGTCACCAGCCGGGCGATCTGCTGCCGCGTAAGGTCCTGCTCGGCGTCGTGGTTTCCGAGCACCACGCAGAACGGCACCCCGCGGCGGGCCATCGTATCCAAAAGGCGCGTCCACATGCCCTCGGCCGGGGCACCGGTCACCACGTCGCCCGTGAAGACCACCAGGTCTGGGTGTTCCGAGGCCAGCACGCGGTCGAGGCGCGCAAAGGTCTTTTCGGCCTCGGCCGCCCGGCGGGGTGTCGAGGGGTCGAGGTGCATGTCGGTAAACTGGGCGATCCGGAACTGCCCGCCGGAATCGAAACGCAACGGCTGCGCCGTCGTGCCGCCCCACCAGAGGACGGCCGAGAGGAAAAAGAGGATTTTATTCATGTCGCATTTTTCGGTTAGTTCAGTTTCACCTCGCCCGACCGCTCGACGCGGACCGTGCGGCTCTCGCTATCGCCCCACGTAACCACGAGGTCGAACGGCACGTCGGTCTCGACCCGCACGCGGGGCGGCTCGGCGGCTGACGCACGGCGGCTCGCCCGGAGGCTCACCGTTCCCTCCGGGCCGAACGGATAGCGTTCGATGCCGTGCGCCTCGGTGCGCGTGACGTTCCACTCGATGCGGTTCAGGGAGTAGTCGGAGCGGATGCCCAGGATGTACTCGATGAAGACGGCGATGGGCGGCAGCCCGGTCCAGCCGACGAAATCCTTGCGGGCCATGAATCCCGGCTCGATCCGCTCGGGGGCGTAGTACTCCCAGAACGTGCCGGTACTCTTCCACACCTCGAACACGGCGGCATAGTGGTTCTCGGCGATCTCCTGCGCCAGCGCGCGGTAGCCCTTGCGCCAGAGGCCGTCGACGGTCATGTAGTTGGTCCCGGGCCACACCCCGCCCTGCCAGTAGCGGCCGCGGGGGTTGTATTTGGGGTGGTCGGCCGAAAGCGACGGCACGCGGTGGGGACGATCGAACTCCGTCGTGTCGCGCAGGTGCTCCACGAGGCGGTCGAGCCTTTCGCGCGGGAGCACGTCGCACTGCAAAGCCCAGTAGGCGCCGATGCCCTTGGTCGTGCAGAGCGAGCCGTCGCCGTAGCGGTCGAAGAGAAAGCCCGTGTCGTCGTCCCACAGGTAGTCGTTGACGTAGCGGCCCAGGTGCTTCATCTCGTCCTCCAGCTCCTCGATCTCCTGCCAGCGCTCGATGTAGAAGCCGATCTGGAGCAGCGACTCGTCCACCAAGAGCTGTTGCAGGTTGGTGTCGAGCCACACCATGTGGCCGTGCGAAAAGATCGGGTTGTACTGAGGTTTCACACGCGGCATGTTGTCCATGCCCGTGCCCCAGCCGCTCGACCAGTAGGTGCCGTCGGGCCAGGTGCGGTTCAGGCGCCACCACTTGGCATAGGCGCACAGCGCGGGAAAGACGCGGTGCAGGCGCTCGATGTCTCCGAACTGGCGGTAGTAGGCCAGCTCGACCCACGGCAGCAGGTTCGGCCCCGTCGAGGTGGGGTCGTAACGCTCGAAGCAGTCGGAGCCGTCGGCCCGGATTTCGCGGCAGATGAAGCCGTCGGGGTGCTGCTTGGCGTAGAAATTGTCGAGCGTCCGCTGGAACGGGAAAAAGCGGTAGCCGTAGCGGGCGAAGAGCATCATGAAGGAGGCGTCCCACATGAAAATATTGCCGTTGTAGGCGATGTCGAGGTACGGCGAGACGAACCCCGATCCCTCGGCCGGCTGGCGGATGTTGCCGCAGGCGATGCGCCAGGCGTGCCAGTACATTTCGATTTCGCGCTCGTGCCCCTCCCACACGGGCGAGGGCAGGATTTTGCGCGCATCGGCGAACGGGAGCGGCTCGATGCGCTCGGGCTTCATCGTGCGGTAGGGATTCTCGGCGACGAAGACCTCCTTGACGTAGGTGTTCTTGTAGGGCAGGTCGTAGGGCCCCGAGCGGAGCTCCTGGGCGCCGAGCGGGCCGCAGAGCGCGAGGCTGAGCACGAGGCAGGTCGGTATTCGGATCATGGCTCGATCAGGGATTGGATGCGGCGTGCGATTTCGGTATTGAGGTAGACGCCCAGAAAGCGGTCGGCGCCCGGGCCGTAGGCGAAGACGGGGAGCATCGCGGGGGTGTGGTCGTCGGTCACGTAGACGCCGAGGATGCGGCCCGACTGCTCGTCGCCGTCCAGCAGCACGAGACCGCCCGTCTCGTGGTCGGCCGTAACGACCACCAGCGTTTCACCGTTTTCGTCGGCGAAGCGCAGGGCCTCGGCCACGGCCCGGTCGAAGCTGAGCATCTCGATCACCGAGCCGGGCAGGCAGCGGGCGTGGCCCGCATAGTCGATCTTGGCGCCCTCGACCATCAGAAAGAACCCCCGGTCGCTGCGCCGTCCGAGATGGCGGATTGCCGCGCGCGTGGCGTCGGCCAGCAGCGAGAGGTTGCTCTCTTCGGCGGCCTCGTCCATCCGCTCGTCGATGCAGACGACCGGCGACGCTTCGGCGTCGATCCCGTCGGTCGAACGGACGAAGCGGTAGTGCTTCTTCAGTTCGCCCGGCAGGTCCACGCCGTCCGTGCGGCGGGTGAACTGGCGGATGCCGCTGCCGCACAGCAGATCGAGTTTGCAGTCCAGCAGCGAGCGGGTCAGCTCGTCGGCGTTGTCCCGCTCGACCGAGTGTCCGTAGAAAGCCGCCGGCGTGGCGTCGACGACGTTGCCGAGCGTCACGACCCCCACGGCACGCCCCCGCTCGTGGAAAAAGTCGCTCAACGAGGGGATGGCCACGCTGTCACGGCTCATCGCAATGTGGCGGTTGTCGTGCCTTTCGCCCGTGGCCAGGGCGCTGCCGCCGGCCGCCGAGTCGGTCGTGAAAGCGTCGAGCGCGTTGTTCCGCTGCAAGCCGATGTACTTCATTTGCAGCGTCGTCAGCCCGCGGTTGGCATAGGCGGCGGCCACGATCTGCTGCAAGCCCATGCCGTCGCCGATCAAAAAGATCACGTTGCGCACCTTGCCGTCCCCGCCGTCGCTGCGGTAAGTGGGCTCGTAAATGTCTACCCCTTTCGTGAGGCGGAGCTTGTCGTTGCGGAACCCCTCGAAATCGCGCGTGGTCTTGTCCAGTCGTTTGGTGCCCGTGACGCCCGCCGAAGCGGTGCGGCGCTCGCCGACGACGAACTGCTTGTTCGCAAAATCGCTGAAAAACGCGGCGCACTGCGCGGGATGGTCGGTGTTGACGTAGTCGATGCCCAGGTTGCAGAACGTGTAGTAGACCGTCACGCCCTCCGGAGCGCCCCAGAAACGCACGGGTTTACCCCAGGCGTGGGCCCGGTCGATCACCTGCTTCAACCGTTCCAGTTCCGCGGGGACGATCGAACCCTTGCCGTTCCACTGCGAGAAATCGCCGAAGCAGGCGCTCACGAGCGCCACACGCTCCAATTGTTCGGGGGTGTATTCGATGTCCCACACGCCGTCGAATGCGATCCAGGCGGGGTACTCGGCGAACTCTTCGGGCGCTGGAACCCGGCCCGTGACGGTCACCCGCACCCCCCGGGGATTCACCGCCGGATCGAAGACCCCGGGCCAGCGGCCGAGCAGCGCGACCACGGCCCGGAGCGTCGGGGCGGTCTCGGACTTGAGCTCGACCAGCAGTTGCAGCGGCTCATCGGAATCGCTCCAGGCGCGGCCGCCGTTGCGGGCGAAGAGCGTCACGAGGGGTTCGACATAGAGCTTCTCGAACGTCATCTCCTCCCGGAGGTCCTCCGCGTCGTGGCCGACGAGCAGCCGACCGTCGCGCAGGAAAACGTCGGCCTCGATCGACGACGCCTGCTGCGAATAGGCCTCCCAGAACGGAACCCGCCGCGCATAGTCGTTGTGCGAATGGATCAGCACGGGCGGCTGGGCCGCCGCCGCAGCGCAAAGGCAGCACAAAGCCCCCAGAACAAGCATTTTCTTCATCATCGTATCCTTTATTCTACATAGAGATTTTCGGCCGGAACGGGCTCGAACTCCGCGGCGCCGGGCGCTTTCCAGCCCCACGCGAGCTCCTGCCCCTCGTAATCCTCGAAATAGACCAGGCGGAAGCGGTGCAGCCCCTCGTCGAGCGCCAAGCGCCCGGTGGCGGCCACCGCGGCGTGCGACGAATCGTTGTCGACCGCCTTGCGGCCGTCGATCCACAGCACGCTGCCGTCGTCGCTCTTGGTCATCCACTCCCACACGCCCCTTTCGGGCACGCGGATCAGCCCCTCGAACACATAGCCGAAATGGTCCTCGGCCGGGGCGTCGGCGATCGACGGCGCGGGCATTGTGCCCCGGGCGATGCGGCGTCCCCGTTCGACCTCGGCCACGCACGAGAACGTCCCCTCATAATAGGTATACCGCACGCCGGGTACGCTCGCCCGGGCGGCCGCCGGGGGCAGGAACAGGGCCTTTTCGGCTTCGACGGTCAGCGTGCGGCTCGGGGCGGCCCCCCGCTTGAAGCCGCGGGCGCGGAGCGTGAGCGAGCGGTCGACGACAAACGGTGCGGTGTAAAGCGCCGCGAGCGAGTCGGGCTCGCTGCCGTCCGTCGTATAGCGGATCGCGGCCCCGGGCGTCGTGGTGGCCAGCTGCACCTCGACCGGCTCGGTAAAGAGGCTGAGCGACTGCGTGGTATAGGGTACCGAGACCGCCTCGCCGCGCGTCATCGAGTAAGGCTCCGCCTCGGGGCCCGTGCAGCGCAGGGTGTCGGGCGTCGGGCGCAGCGCGAAATGCAGCTCGCCGCCCCGCATCAGTTCGTCGTAGGTCACGAAATTGCGGTCGACGGACGCCCCGTCGAGCGTCACGGAGGCGATGTAGCGGTTGCGGGCGGGATCGTCGGCCGTGACGGTGAGCGTGCGGCCGTTGGCCAGCCGCACGGCGGCCCGGTCGAACAGCGGTGCGGTGAGCACGTATTCGCCCGAGCCGGGGCAGACGGGATAGAACCCCAGCGCCGTGAAGATGTACCACGCCGACATCTGTCCGCAATCCTCGTTGCCGACGATCCCCTCGGGCGTGGGGGCGTACATCTCGTCCAGGAGGCGGCGCGTGAGGGCCTGCGTCTTCCAGGGCTGCCCGACGTAGTTGTAGAGGTAGGCCATGTGGTGGCTGGGTTCGTTGCCGTGGGCGTACTGGCCCATGAGGCCCGTCACGTCGGCCACGTCGAGCTGCATCTCCGAGGATTCGAGCGTGAAGAGGCGGTCCAGCTCCGCCCGGAACGCCTCGCGGCCGCCGAAGAGCTGCTCCAGGCCGTGCACGTCGTGCGGGGTGAAGAAGCGGTAGTGCCAGGGGGTCGCCTCGGTGTAGTCGCGCCCCGTGGCGAACTCCTCGAACGGCTCGGTCCAGCCTCCGTCCTGCCGGCGGCCGCGGAAGAAGCGCGTCGAGCCGTCGAAGACATTGGCGTAGTTGGCCGCGCGGCGGTAGTAGTCGCGGGCCGTGTCTTCGCGGCCGAGCGCCTCGGCCAGCCGGGCGATGGTCCAGTCGTCGTAGGCGTATTCGAGGGTGCAGGAGACCGATTCGCGCTTGACATTCGCAGGGATGAACCCCTGTGCCGTGTAGTAGTCGGAGCCTTTCCCGTTGATATTGGACGAGCGGATCATGGCATCGAGCACCCGGTCCGCATCGCACGGTACGATGCCCCGCAGGCAGGCGTCGGCGAGGACCGAAACGGCGTGGTAGCCGATCATCGTCCCCGTCTCGCCCGAGGCCAGCGGCCAGATGGGCAGCTCTCCCGTCGCGTCGTACATGTCCATCAGGCTCCGCGTCATGTCGGCGACCAGCGTCGTGTCGACCAGGGTTTGCAGCGGATGCCACGCCCGGAACGTGTCCCACAGCGAAAAGGTCGAGTAGTAGTTGCGTCCGGCCGGCACCCGGGCGATCGTTCCGTCGTGGCGGCGGTACTCGCCGTTGCAGTCGTTCATGCGGTTGGGCGTCAGCAGGGCGTGGTACTGCGCCGTATGGAAATCGATCCGCTGGGCGCACGTGCCGCCCTCGACCTCGATCCGGGAGAGTGCTTCGCGCCAGAGGGCTTCGGCCCGGCTGCGCACGGCGTCGAAATCGAGGTCGGGCACCTCCGCAAGGCTGTTTTCACGCGCATTGCCCGCGCTTACCGACGACAGCCCTACGGCCACGGTCAGGGTCTTCAGCTTCGGCGCGAAAGTCACCACGGCCTGCCGGTCGCCCAGCAGTTCGACCTTTTCGAACGGCTCCGAGAAACGGGCCGAGAAGAAAACATAGTGGTCGGCCACCCACCCTTGGGTGCGGCGCATGCCCGCAATCTCGTCGGGCGCGGTCTGCCGCAGCTCGCGCAGATCGACCCGCTCGTCCGAAAGGGTGTGCATCAGATCGACCACCACCCGCCGGGGGCCTTTGCCGCGGAACGTGTAGCGGTGGACGCCCGTGCGGGGTGCGGCGGTCAGCTCGACGTCGATCCCCTCCTCGCGCAGCCGCACCGCGTAGTAGCCGCACGAAGCGCGCTCGTCGGCGTGCGAAAAGGCGTGCGCCCGGTGGAGGTACTCACCCTCGCGGACCACCTCCTCGCGCGTAGCCGGATGAAAGAGAATGTCGCCCAGGTCGGCGCAGCCCGTGCCGCTGAGGTGGGTATGCGAGAAGCCGTCGATGGTCGTGTCGTCCCAATGGTAACCGGCCGAGGCGTCCCAGTCGCCCGAGCGTGTGTCGGGACTGAGCTGCACCATGCCAAAGGGGGTCGTGGCGCCGGGATAGGTGTGGCCGTGGAAACCCGTGCCGATAAACGGGTCCACCCACTCGAGCGGATCGGAGGGGTGCGTGCAGCAGACGAAAGCCAGCGCAGCCAGTACGGGGATCGGAGGTCGCATCATGGTCGGTAGCGGTTCAGGGTTGAATTCGGGTTGTACAAATATAGGATGCAACGCCGGTTCTGCTTGGGGCGATTTGCGCTTTTGCCTCCTCATTTTGCGCATAATCGCACGGGCGGTGTGCGTTTGCGAAAAAAAACGTAACTTTACCCAATCAACCCGAACCCGCGATGGCACGCATCATCTTCCTCACGGACTTTTCCGAAGCCTACGCCCGCACGCTGCTCCTGGGCATCGCGCGCTACGCCCACGACAAGGGGCAGGCGTGGAGCCTCTGCCGCCTGCCGCTCTCGATCCGCGACAAGTTCGGTATCGAAGCGGTCATCGACTGGGCACGGCGGATGCACGCCGACGCGGTGATCGGCCAGTTCTACAACACGGACAAAGTAGAGCTCTTCGCCCGCCACGGCATCATCGCCGTGGCGCAGGATTTCAAGGCCCGCTTCGCCTCGATCCCCAACATCACCGGCCCCCACTACGAGGCCGGGCGCATCGGCGCCGAGTATTTCCTCAAAAAGGGGTTCCGCCACTTCGCGTTCTACGGCACGCGCGGCATCGTCTGGTCGGACGAGCGCTGCCAGGGGTTCCGCGAGACCGTCCGCCGGGCCAACCCCGAATTCACCTTTTCGGCCCTGCGGAACCCGTCGCAGACCGATCTGTGGCTCTACGACCCCGTGCAGCTGACCACCTGGCTCCAGGCGCTTCCCAAGCCCGTGGCGATCATGGCCTGCGACGACAACCAGGCCTACCACATCACCGAAGCGTGCCAGATCGAGGGGGGGGGGAAATTTCCGCATTCCGGACGACATAGCGGTCCTGGGCGTGGACAACGACGAGACGATCTGCCGCCTGTCGGCCCCCAACCTCTCGTCGCTCAACCAGAATATCGAGCAGGGCGGCTACGACGTGGCGCACCTGATCGACCGCATCCTGCACGACCCCACGGCTCCGCGCGAGGACGTGATGGTCGCCCCGACGCACATCGTCACCCGCCAGTCGACGGACATTTACGCCAACAACGACCCCCACATCGCCGAGGTTTTGAAATACATCCACGAGAACATCCGCGAGAAGATTCCGGTCGACGAACTGGTGGCGCTCGTGCCCCTTTCGCGCCGGCTGCTGGAAGCGCGCTTCAAGCGCAGCATGGGCACCTCGATCTACGACTATGTAATCCGCGTGCGCATCGAGAAGATGGCGCAGCTGCTCTCGGAGGGGCTGAGCGTCTCGGACGCCGCGGGCGAGCTGGGCTTCACCGACATCAAGAACATTTCGCGCACGTTCCGCCAGCTAAAGGGCATGTCCCCGTCGGAATACCGCCAGCGCAAGGCGCACCGGCTCTGACGCCGCACAGCCCGTTTACACGGCTTCGGGCGGAAAATTCGCAAAAAACGATTAATTTTGTTCCCGGCCTTTCGCCGCCGAACGGCTGGCGGACAAGCGCCGAACGAAACGAACGACCATGAGCTCCGACAGAAAATTCGCCCGACTGCGGGCCGGCTGGGTTTTGTGCATGCTCGTCTGCGTGCTGACGGGCTGCGGCGAGAAATCCGTTCCGTTCGACCGGAAAGGCTGGGACGCATGGGACGGCCACTATTATTCCAGAAAGTGCATGGTCGAGGACCTCATGCGCAACCGCCTGGCAGCAGGCATGCACTTTCGGGAGGTCGTGGAGCTGCTGGGCAAGTCCTATTTCGTGAACGAACAGGATTCGGTGCCCGGTATCCGGTATGCAATAGCGGTCGAGTACCGGTTGCTCGACATCGACCCCTGCAAGGGAGAGGACCTCTTCATCGCATTCGACAGGGACTCCCTGGCGGTCGGTTGCGAACTCATCCAGTGGCGGTCGGGTTACATCCCGCAACCCTGATTCCGACTGGCCGGTCCCCGGTGGACGGTCGATTTTCATCCTGAAAGAAAAAACGCCGCTACCCGAACCCAGCCGGCTCCGCAATCGGGACGGACGCGGCGTTCGGGGAAGAAAGAACCTCGCGGGGGCGCACCGTTGTTTTTTGCCGTCCGCGAGAGCTTTTTCTCGTCCTTTCGTTTTTTATGCTTATCTTTGTGCTCGGATTGATTCCGGCTCAGACAGGCTGCGCCCCGCGCTTTGAGGGCCCGCCCTGTTTCGGTCACCAAAACCAAAGACAACGAAATGGCTTTACAATGCGGCATCGTCGGCCTCCCCAACGTGGGTAAATCGACCCTCTTCAACTCGCTTTCGAACGCCCGGGCCCAGGCGGCCAACTTTCCGTTCTGCACCATCGAACCCAACGTGGGCGTCATCACCGTGCCCGACAAGCGGCTGGTCCGGCTGGCCGAGATCGACAACCCCCGCCGGGTCGTCCCGACCACCATCGAGATCGTCGACATCGCCGGACTGGTCAAGGGCGCCTCGCAGGGCGAGGGGCTGGGCAACAAGTTCCTCTCGAACATCCGCAACACCCACGCCATCCTCCACGTGCTGCGCTGCTTCGACGACGCGAACATCACCCACGTCGACGGCACGGTCGACCCCGTGCGCGACAAGGGGATCATCGACACCGAATTGCAGTTAAAGGACCTCGAAACCGTCGAAAACCGCCTCGCCAAGACGCAGAAGCAGGCCACCTCGGGCGGCGACAAGCTGGCCAGGCGGACCGTCGAGCTGCTCCTCGAATACAAGTCGGTGCTCGAACAGGGCCGCTCGGCCCGCACGGTCGTACTCGACAAGGAGGACCGCAAGCTGGTCGCCGACCTGAACCTCCTGACCGACAAACCCGTCCTCTACGTGTGCAACGTCGACGAGGGGAGCGCCTCGACGGGCAACGCCTACACCGAAGCCGTCCGCGCGGCCATCGTCGACGAACAGGCCGAAATGCTCGTCGTCGCCGCCGCCACCGAGGCCGACATCGCCGAACTGGAGACCTACGAGGAGCGGCAAATGTTCCTCGAGGACCTGGGATTGCAGGAGTCGGGCGTCGAACGGCTGATAAAAGCGGCCTACAATTTGCTCTCGCTCGAAACGTTCTTCACCACCGGAGCCGACGAGTCGCGCGCCTGGACCTACCGCCGGGGGATGAAAGCCCCCCAGACGGCCGGGATCATCCACACCGATTTCGAGCGGGGATTCATCCGCGCCGAGGTCATCAAGTACGACGACTACGTGGCCCTGGGCAGTGAAAAAGCGTGCCGCGATGCGGGCAAAATCGGCATCGAGGGCAAGGAGTACGTCGTCCAGGACGGCGACATCATGCACTTTCTGTTCAACGTCTGACCAAGTTAAAACATACCGCCATGAAAATCGCAAAGTACCTCATCCTCGGCCTCGCGGCCATCGTCTGCGCCCTCGTGCTGGGCCGTTCGTACACCTACAAGTTCCGCGCGCAGGACACCATCCTGGTCACCGGACTGGGCGAGACGCAGTTCACCTCCGATCTGATCGTCTGGTCCGGCACGCTCACGGCCGAGGCCGATAACGTCGCCGCGGGTTATGCCCAGATCGAGCAGAGCAAGCGCAAGGTGCAGCAGTACCTCGCCGCGAAAGGGCTTCCGGCCGAAGCCGTGGTCTTCGAGTTCGTGAACACCGACAAGCAGTACGCCCCGGTCTACAACGCCAACGGCAACTGGGCCGGGCAGCGCTTCACGGGCTACCAGCTCCGGCAGCGCTTCATCGTCGAATCGGCCGACGTGGAGAAAGTCGAGACCATCTCGCGCGAAATTTCGTCGCTCATCGCCCAGGGGGTTTCGATCGAGGCCTATGCCCCGGACTACTACTACACCAAGCTCGACGACGTGAAGATGGGCCTGATCGAAAAGGCCTCGGCCGACGCCCGCACGCGGGCGGAGAAGATCGCCCAGAACGCCGGGACGAAGATCGGCCGCGTGGCTTCGGCCCGCATGGGCGTCTTCCAGATCACGGGGGCCAACTCCAACGAGGAGTTCTCGGCCGGCGGGTCGTTCAATACCTCGAGCCGCCAGAAAAAGGCGCGCATCACCATGCGGATCGAGTACCGGATCAAGTAGTGCTCTCCGCATCGACGGTGCACTCCCGTCCGCAGTGGAATTACAAAACAACAGATAAATGGAAAGACCCGTCCGGGTGCGCTTCGCACCCAGCCCCACCGGACCGCTGCACATCGGCGGCGTCCGCACGGCACTCTACAACTACCTTTTCGCCCGCCGCCACCACGGCACGATGATCCTGCGGATCGAGGACACCGACTCGCAGCGCTTCGTGCCCGGCGCCGAGGAGTATATCATGCAATCGCTGGCCTGGTGCGGTATCGAGATCGACGAGGGCGTCGGCGTCGGCGGCCCCCACGCCCCCTACCGCCAGAGCGAGCGGCGCGAAATCTACCTGCGCTACGCCCTGCAACTGGTCGAGGCCGGCTGGGCCTATTACGCATTCGACACGGCCGAAGAACTCGACGCACTGCGCCGCGAGGCCGAGGCACGGGGCGAGGCGTTCGCCTACAACCACGCCGTGCGCTCCCGGCTGGCCACCTCGCTGGCGCTCCCGGCCGAGGAGGTGCAGCGGCGCATCGACCGGGGCGACCAGTGGGTCATCCGGTTCCGGATGCCCGAAAACGAACGGGTCGTGATGGACGACCTGATCCGCGGCCACGTGGAGGTCGACACGGCGACGCTCGACGACAAGGTGCTCTACAAATCGGCCGATGCGCTGCCCACCTACCACCTGGCCAACATCGTCGACGACCACCTGATGGAGATTTCGCACGTCATCCGCGGCGAGGAGTGGCTGCCCTCGCTGCCGCTGCACTACCTCTTATACAAGGCTTTCGGCTGGACCGACACGCAGCCCCGCTTCGCCCACCTGCCGCTGCTCCTGAAACCCACCGGGGGCGGCAAACTCTCCAAGCGCGACGGCGACAAGATGGGCTTCCCGGTCTTCCCGCTCTTCTGGACCTCGCCCACGGGCGAGACGGCCCGCGGCTACCGCGAGGACGGCTACCTGCCCGAGGCGTTCATCAACATGCTCGCCCTCCTGGGCTGGAATCCCGGCACCGAGCAGGAACTTTTCTCCATGCAGGAGCTGATCGACAATTTCTCGCTCGAGCGCGTTTCGAAATCGGGCGCGCGCTTCCAGCCCGAGAAAGCCCGCTGGTTCAACGCCCAATACCTGCACCGCCTGTCGGACGCGGAGCTGGCCCCCCTCCTGCAACCCCTCCTGCGCGAGCACGGCATCGAGACCACGGACGAGCTGGCCGGACGCGCCGCCGGGATCATGAAGGAGCGGGCCACGCTCACGACCGACTTGTGGGACCTCACGTCGTTCTTCTTCACGGCACCCACGGAGTACGAGGAAAAGCAGGCGAAAAAGTACTGGAAAGGCGACAACCCGGCGATCCTCCGGGAGCTGCGCGAGGTGCTGGCCGCAATCGACGATTTTTCGGCTGCGAACACCGAACGCATCGTCCACGCCTGGATCGAAGAAAAAGGCTACGGCATGGGGCAGGTGATGAACACGCTGCGCCTGGCCCTCGTGGGCGCGGGCAAGGGCCCCGGCATGTACGACGTGACGGCGTTCATCGGCCGCGAGGAGACCCTCCGCCGCATCGACAACCTCATGAACAACCTCAAACCCGCCGAATAATGGTCGAGATCGAACAACACGTCTGGGGCATGACCCCCGAGGGCGAAGCCATCGTCCTCTACACGATGCGCAACGCGCACGGAGCCGAGGTGCGCCTGTCGAACTACGGAGCCGCCATCGTGGCCGTCACCGCGCCCGACCGCGCGGGCCGCATGGCCGACGTGGTGCTGGGCTACAAGCACCCCGAGGGCTACTTTTCGGACGGCCCCGCGATGGGCAAGAGCGTGGGCCGCGTGGCCAACCGCATCGCCGGAGGCCGCATGACGGTCGAGGGCGAGCAGTACGCCCTGGAGGTCAACAACGGCCGCAACCACCTCCACGGCGGTTCGCGCGGCTTCGCCAACCGCCTCTGGGAGAGCCGTGTGGAGACCAACCGCGTGGTCATGTCGCTCCTCTCGGAGGACGGCGACCAGGGCTATCCGGGCGAACTGAACGTCGAGGCGGTCTTCGATTTCGACGACGACAATGCGCTCGAAATCACCTATCTGGCCCGCACCGACCGCACCACGCCCGTCAACCTGACGAACCACGTCTATTTCAACCTCGCGGGCGAAGCGAGCGGCACGGTCCTCGACCACTGCCTGCGCCTGAACAGCTCGCGCGTGCTGGAGATGGACCCGTGGCAGATACCCACGGGCCGGGTGCTCGAAGCGACCGGCACGCCGCAGGATTTCCTCTCCGCGCGCCCCTTGCGCGAGGGCGTCGACGCGGAGTTCAACCACATCCGCGATTTCAAGGGGTACGACCACCCGTTCCTCGTCGACGGCTGGCAGCCGGGCATTCTGGGCGAGGTCGGCGAACTGTGCGACCCGGCCTCGGGCCGCCGCGTCGAGGTGCTCTCGTCGCAGCCCAGCGTGATGATCTACACCGGGAACTGGCTCGCAGGCTCGCCCGAGAGCAAATCCGGACGGCGCTATGCCGATTACGACGGGGTGGCCATCGAGTGCCAGAACTACCCCGACGCCGTGAACCATCCCGAGTTCCCCTCGCCGCTGCTGCGGCCCGGGGAGACCTACTGCCAGAAGATCGTATTTAGGTTCGGCACCTGCTGAACGAACGAACGGGACCCTTTCGAGGTCCCGTTCGTTCGTTCAATAGGTAAGCCGCCCGCCCGTCACGCCGATCACCTGCGCCGAGACGAAGCTCGACTCCTCGGAGGCCAGGAAGACATAGACCGACGCCAGCTCCGCCGGCTGTCCGGCGCGTCCGAGCGGCGTGCTCTGGCCGAACTCGGGAATCTTCTCGGGCGGCTGGCCTCCGGTGACCTGCAACGCTGTCCAGACGGGTCCGGGCGCTACGGAGTTGACGCGGATGCCCTTGTCGGCCAACTGCTTGGCCAGCGCGCGGGTAAATCCGGCGATAGCACTCTTGGTGGCCGCATAATCGAGCAGGATGGGGCTGGGCTCGAACGCCTCGATCGACGAGGTGGTGATGATCGAAGCCCCCGGGCGGAGGCACGGCAGCGCCTCCTGCACCATCCAGAACATGGGGTAGACGTTGGTCTCGAACGTGCGGCGCAACTGCTCGGTCGTCAGGTCCTCGATATGCTTCACGGCTTGCTGCATCCCGGCGTTGAGCACCAGGATGTCCAGCCCGCCCAGCTTTTCGGCCGCCCGGCGCACCGACTCGCGGCTCACCTCCTCGTCTCGGATGTCGCCCGGCAGCAGTTCGATCCGCCGCTTCTCCTCTTCCAGAAGCGTGCGGAGCGTGTCGGCGTCCTGCTGTTCGGAGGGGAGGTAGCCGATGGCCACGTCGGCCCCCTCGCGTGCATAGGCGATGGCCACGGCGCGTCCGATCCCCGAATCGCCGCCCGTGATGAGGGCCTTGCGCCCCCGAAGCCGCCCCGAGCCGCGGTAGCTGCGCTCGCCCGCATCGGGCTTGGGCGTCATCTTCTCCTCCACGCCGGGAGCCTCCTGCCGCTGGCGCGGGAAATCGTCGGTGTAATACGCTTTGCGCGGATCGACAAGCGTCTCTGTGCTGTTGTTGTCTTGTTTTTTGCTCATAATCGTACTCGTTTTGCCGGGAAAAATACAATATTCGGACCAACGGCGGACGATGCGGGCGGCCGCTTACTTAACGTAAAGTCTACTCTTTGAAATACGCCCCGTCACCACCCTGAAAAGCAGGGTCGGAGCGCAGTTAGCGTAAATTCGGCAATAAGTTTGCATCTCTGCGGAAAAAGGCCTAATTTTACACTCGAACCTAAAACCACCCGGACCCCATGTCCATCCAGATGAACCAATCGCTGTCGGTCGACTGCGCCGTCTTCGGTTTCGACGGCCGCTCGCTCAAGGTGCTCCTTATCGAGCGGCGTTACGTCGTTCCCGACACGCACCTCGATCCGCTCAAACTGCCCGGAGCGATGATTCTCGAAAACGAGACGCTGCCCGACGCCGCCTACCGCGTACTGGAGGAGGCCACGGGACTCAGGGACGTCTACCTCAAACAGATGGAGATATTCTCCGACCCCCGGCGCGTCTGGGGCGAGGAGCTGGAGTGGATCAACCGCTACCACAACATCCGCACCGAGCGGGTGGTGACGGTGGGCTACTACGCGCTGGTGAAGCTCGACGCGCGCACCATCGCCTACACCACGGCCAAGGGCGCGCAGTGGGTCGAGGTGGAGTCGATCCAGCGGCTGGCGATGGACCACAAGCAGATTCTCTCGACGGCGCTGAGGGTCCTCTGCCGCGAGATGCTCCAGTCGCCCGTGGCTTTCGAGCTGCTGCCCCGCAAGTTCACCATCCGCCAGTTGCAGGACCTCTATGCGGCGGTGCTGGGTATCGAGATCGACAACCGCAATTTCCGCAAGAAGATTCTCTCGTCGGGTTTTCTCACCCCCACCGCCGAACGCGAACAGGGCGTGGCCCACAAACCCGCGCAATACTATACCTTTAATAAGAACGCCTACAAGCGGGCCCTCAAGGAGAAGCTCCGGCTGGGGTTTATAAATAACTGGAGATATTAACCGAATTACGACCATGTATGGCTTTCCGCTTTCGACCGTAGTGGTCGCCGCCTGTGGCGGCGTATTCGATTCTGACCCCACCCCAAACCCCTCCCTCGGGAGGGGCTTCGTGCCGCTCCGCAAAAAAAGACAAACCAACAACATCCATTAACCATGTACAGCTTAGGTATCGACATCGGTTCATCTTCGGTCAAGGTTTCGCTGCTCGACATCGCCACGGGCCGGTGTGCGGCCTCCGAGACCAACCCCGCGTCGGAAATGCCCATCGACGCGCCCCGCAGCGGCTGGGCCGAGCAGGACCCCGACCTGTGGTGGCACTACGCAACAGAGGGCATTCGTAAAATCGCCGCCCGCCATCCGATGCGCGAGGTGGTCTCGATCGGGATCACCTACCAGATGCACGGGCTGGTGGCGCTCGACGCCGCGGGCCGTCCCCTGCGACGGGCGATCATCTGGTGCGACTCGCGGGCCGTCGGGATCGGCGCCGAAGCGCTCGAAGGTATCGGACGCGACCGCTGCCTGGAGCATACGCTCAACTCGCCGGGCAATTTCACGGCTTCGAAACTGGCCTGGGTGCGGCGCAACGAACCGGACGTGTTCGCGCGGATCGACCGCTTCCTGCTCCCGGGCGACTGGATCGCCTACCGCCTCTCGGGCGACCTCTCGACCACCGTAAGCGGCCTCTCGGAGCAGATTCTGTGGGATTTTCGGGAGGAGCGCCGGGCCGATTTCGTGGCCGACTGGTACGGCATTCCCCACGCCATGATCCCGCGAGCCGGACTCTCGATCGGCATCGAAGCCCGCACCGACGCCGCCACGGAGCAACTGCTGGGGATTCCCGAGGGCACGCCGATCAGCTACCGCGCAGGCGACCAGCCCAACAACGCCTTTTCGCTCAACGTGATGGAGGCGGGCGAGATCGCCGCCACGGGCGGCACGAGCGGCGTGGTCTACGGCGTGGTGGACACCCCCGAGGCCGATCCGCTGTCGCGGGTCAACACGTTCGTACACGTCAACCACACGGCGGCGGCTCCCCGCTACGGCATATTGCTGTGCATCAACGGCACGGGGATTCTCAACTCCTGGATGCGCCGCCACATCGCACAGCAGACCCTCGGCTACGCCGAGATGAACGCCCTGGCCGAAACGGCCCCCGCCGGATCGGACGGCCTGTCGGTGCTCCCGTTCGGCAACGGCGCCGAGCGCGTGCTCTGCAACCGCACGACGGGCGCCGGGATCGTCGGGATCGATTTCAACCGCCACACCACGGCCCACCTGTTGCGCGCCGCGCAGGAGGGGATCGCCTACTCGTTCCGCTACGGCATCGACCTGATGCGCGGCCTTGGGCTGCGGCCCGACGTGATCCGCGCCGGCGAGGCCAACCTTTTCCTCTCGCCGTTGTTCCGCCGTACGCTCTCGACCCTCACGGGCGCCCGGATCGAACTGTTCAACACCGACGGCGCACTGGGAGCTGCACGCGGAGCGGCGCTGGGTGCGGGCTATTACAAGACGCGCGAGGAGGCTTTCGCGTCGCTCAGCCGCCTGGAGGTCGTCGAACCGGTCGAAGCCGACCGCGCAGCGCTCGAGGAGGGCTACCGGCGATGGGTCGAGGAGGTGGAGAGACGAATTAAGAATTAAAAATTAAAAATTGAGAATTAAAAAATACATTTTCAAATCATAAAACTATGGCAAAACAGTATTTCCCCTCTGTGGGACAGATCCGATTCGAGGGCCCGGCCTCGAAAAACCCGATGGCATTCCGCTACTACGAACCCGAGCGGGTCGTCAAGGGGCGCAAGATGAAAGATTGGCTGCGCTTCTCGATGGCGTGGTGGCACACCCTCTGCGCCGAGGGAGGCGACCAGTTCGGCGGCGGCACCAAGCATTTCCCCTGGAACGAGGCGGCATGCCCCGTCGAGCGGGCCAAGGCCAAGATGGACGCCGGCTTCGAGTTCATGCAGAAGATGGGTATCGAGTTCTACTGCTTCCACGACGTGGACCTGGTGGACGAAGCCGCCACGCCCGAAGAGTACGAAAAGAACCTGCGCGAAATCGTCGCCTATGCCAAGCAGAAGCAGGCCGAGACCGGTATCAAGCTGCTGTGGGGCACGGCCAACGTCTTCGGCCATGCCCGCTACATGAACGGCGCCTCCACGAACCCCGATTTCGACGCCGCAGCCCGCGCCATGCTCCAGATCAAGAACGCCATCGACGCGACGATCGAACTGGGCGGCGAGAACTACGTCTTCTGGGGCGGCCGCGAGGGCTATATGTCGCTGCTGAACACCGACATGAAGCGCGAGAAAGAGCACATGGCCACCATGCTCCGCATGGCCCGCGACTACGCCCGCTCGAAAGGCTTCCGGGGCAATTTCCTGATCGAGCCCAAGCCCATGGAGCCCATGAAACACCAGTACGATGTCGACACCGAGACCGTGATCGGCTTCCTGAGGGCCCACGGCCTGGACCAGGATTTCAAGGTCAACATCGAGGTCAACCACGCCACGCTCGCCGGCCACACGTTCGAGCACGAGTTGCAGGCGGCCGTCGACGCCGGGATGCTCGGATCGATCGACGCCAACCGCGGCGACTACCAGAACGGCTGGGACACCGACCAGTTCCCCATCGACCTCTACGAGATGGTGCAGGCCATGATGGTGATCGTGCGCGGCGGCGGCTTGCAGGGGGGCGGTACGAATTTCGACGCCAAGGTGCGGCGCAATTCGACCGACCCCGAGGACCTCTTCATCGCCCACATCGCAGCGATGGACGTGATGGCCCGCGCGCTGCTGATCGCCGCCGACATCCTCGACAACTCGCCCTACTGCCAGATGCTTACGGAGCGCTACGCCTCCTACGACAGCGGCATGGGCAAGCAGTTCGAAGAGGGGCAGCTCACGCTCGAAGAGGTCGCCGAGTACGCCCGTACGCACTGCCCCGTGCAGCGCAGCGGACGCCAGGAGCTGTTCGAAGCGATTGTGAACATGTATATCTGATGAATCGGCGAGGGCTATTCGACCGTTTTGCAGCTAACGACCGTCCTCTCTCGCCGCCGATGGCGGCGTTTACAAGTCTGACCCACCCCCAAACCCCCGCCTCGGCGGGGGCTTGGCCTGCGGGGCGGCAGGCGGCTCCTCGACTTACGATCAAGGATCGAATAGAATTGTCATTCCGAGCGGATGCGAGGAATCTTCCGTTCACTGGCGGCGAGGACAAATCAAAAAGGCTTCGTTGCAGCGTGCTGCCGTTTTCCGCAATCCGAGCAGTGTATTTATGGATTGCCCCCTCGTCAGGCTCGGAGATCGAGAACCGTTTTCGAATCACCTTTCACCTTTCACTTTTAACCTGAATAAAATGACCAACCGACAAACCGGCAGCCGCGCCTACCTCTTCTCGATCGTCCTGGTGGCGATCATCGGAGGTCTCCTGTTCGGCTACGACACGGCCGTCGTCTCGGGGGCCGAGAAAGCGCTCCAGCAATTCTTCCAGAGCGGACTGGGCGCGCTCTATACCCCCGGCTGGCACGGCTTCACCGCCTCGAGCGCCCTGTTGGGCTGCGTCGTCGGCGGTGCGCTCTCGGGCCTTTTGGCCTCGCGCTTCGGACGCAAGAAATCGCTCATCGCCGCCGCCGTCATGTTCTTCATCTCGGCCATCGGGTCGTGGTGGCCCGAGAGCGGCATGCTCCCCTACGGCCAGCCGTCGATGACGCTGCTCGTCGTCTTCAACCTCTACCGCATCCTGGGCGGCATCGGCGTGGGACTGGCTTCGGCCGTCTGCCCCATGTACATCGCCGAAATCTCGCCCGCCCGCATCCGCGGTACGCTCGTCTCGTGCAACCAGTTTGCCATCATCTTCGGCATGCTGGTGGTTTACTTTGTCAACTACCTGATCCGCAACCACCTGGGCGATACCTCGGAGGCCGTTCAGGCCGCCATGACCGCTATCGGCTGGCGCCGCATGTTCCTCTCCGAGGCGTTCCCGGCCGGGGCGTTCTTCCTGTTGATCATGCTCGTGCCGGAAACTCCGCGTTTCCTGGCCCTCAAAGGCAACGACACCCGGGCATTCCGGGTGCTCGAACGCATCAACGGCACGCAGGAGGCCCGCACGATCCTCTCCGAGATCAAGGCCACGGTGCACGAGAAGCGCGAACGACTCTTCGCCTACGGCGTCGGGGTGATCGTGATCGGCATCCTGTTGTCGTTCTTCCAGCAGGCCATCGGCATCAACGTGGTGCTCTACTATGCGCCCCGCATCTTCGAGAACATGGGCGCCACGGGCGACACGTCGATGATCCAGACCGTGGTGATGGGCATCGTCAACATCCTCTTCACCGTGGTGGCCATCTTCACGGTCGACAAGGTGGGCCGCAAGCCGCTCCTGATTATCGGCTCGGCAGGCATGATGATCGGCATGGCAGCGTTGGCGGCGCTCTCGTTCACGGGGGCTATCGGGGTGGCGGCACTGGTCTTCATCATCCTCTACACCGCCTCGTTCATGATGTCGTGGGGCCCGATCTGCTGGGTGCTGATCTCCGAAATCTTCCCCAACACCATCCGTTCGCAGGCCGTGGCCATCGCCGTGGCGGCGCAGTGGATCTCGAATTTTCTGGTTTCGGCCACGTTCCCCTCGCTCAGCGCCTGGTCCGTGGGCGGCACCTACTGCATCTACGCCCTCATGTCGCTCCTCTCGGCCCTCTTCGTCTGGCGCTGGGTGCCCGAGACCAAGGGCAGGACGCTCGAGGAGATGTCCAAACTCTGGAGAAATTAAGAATTAAGAATTAAGAATTAAAAATTGGGCATGAGCTGTTCTTCCGGAAGGAGGGGCGGCTTTTTCGTGTCATGAAAATTCTCGATTCTTAATTCTTAATTTTTAATTCTTAATTTTATTGTTACCTTTGCCCCCGATATTCCAAAGGGGTGCCTTACTTTCAGGCTGAGATTATACCCATTGAACCGGATACGGGTAATGCCGAGACCGGGACAGATAATCTTTCACACATACCCCTTTTCAGTTCTTTAACTCAAACGTTTTAAACATGAAAAGGTTTTTCGTACCCATTGCGGCCCTCGCCCTTGCGGCCGCCGCGAACGCCCGGCCCGCTGAGCATCCCGCAGCCGGTGAAACCCCGCGCACCGAAGAGAAACGACCCGCGGATTCGCTGCGCATCCACCGCATCGAAGAGGTCTCCGTGACGGCCGCGCGCGCCACGGAAAAGACCCCGGTGGCCTATTCCGACCTCAACTACGAAGAGATCGTCCGCCACAGCTACGCCACCGACATCCCGTCGGTTTTGGCCCTCACCCCCTCGATGGTGGCCACCAACGAGACCGGCATCGGCATCGGCGCCACCTCGATGCGCCTCCGGGGCACCGACGCCACGCGCCTGAACGTCACCATCAACGGCGTCTCGATGAACAACCCCGATTCGCACGCGATGTACTGGTACGACACCCCCGACCTCATTTCGGCCGTGGGCACGATCCAGGTGCAGCGCGGCGCGGGCCTCTCGACCAACGGCACCGGGGCGTTCGGCGGGGCGATCAACATGTCGACCGACGCCCTCCCGACCGCGTTCGGCGGCTCGGCCTCGCTCTCCTACGGCTCGTACAACACCCAGAAGCAGGCCGTGGGCATCTCGTCGGGGCTCATGGGCGGACGCTGGGCCGTGGAGGCACGCCTGACGCATATCGCCTCCGACGGCTACGTCGACCGCGGAGCCACGGACCTCAAGTCGTATCTCTTCCAGGGCGCCTACTACAAGGGCGGCACCTCCTTGAAGCTCCTCTCGTTCGGCGGCAAGGCCTCGACGGCTCTCTCCTACACCGGGGCCACGCGCGAGGAGATGCGTCTGAACGGACGCCGCTTCAATCCCGAGGGGATGTACACCACGTCTGACCCCGCGGCGCACCGCATCTGGAACAGCGAGCAGGCCCTCGACGGCTGGAGCGACGGCTGGATGCAGGTCGCCTACTACGACGACCAGACCGACAACTACCTCCAGATCAACAACCAACTGGTCCTCACGCAGCGCCTCGGCGACCGCTGGAGGCTCAACGCCACGGCGTTCTACACCTACGGCTACGGCTACTACAAGCAGTACAAGGACGACGCGAAGCTCTACGAATACGGCTTTGCGGAGGACGTGGCCTACGACGCGGAGGGGAACAAGGTCCGGCGCGACCTGATCCGCGAAAAGGTCATGCGCAACCACCTGGGGGGCGTGAATGCCGCCGCGCACTACACCTCCGAAAGGCTGGAACTCTCGGCCGGCGGCTCGTGGAGCTACTACACCTGCCCCCACTGGGGCGAACTGGAGTGGGTCGAACAGATCGAGTTCGACCGCAGCGCCCGCTGGTACCGCAACGATGTCGATAAACAGGACGCCAACCTCTTCGCCCGCGCTTCGTGGAGCGTAACACGCGGGCTCGACCTCTTTGCCGACCTCCAGTATCGCTACGTGAGCTACCGCGCGTGGGGCGTAAACGACAACTACGACGAAGCGATCGAAGCCATGCAGCGGATCGACGTCGACGAGCAGTACCACTTTTTCAACCCCCGTGCGGGACTGACATGGCGATTCGCACCCGGTCACGCCCTCTTCGCCTCCTTTGCCGTTGCGCAGAAAGAGCCTACGCGCAGCGACTTTACAGACCGTTTCCGCGAGACGTTCCCCTCCAGCGAGAAGATGTACGATTACGAGATCGGCTACCGTTTCTCGCGGCGCCGCATCGACGTCGGCGTCAACCTCTACTACATGCTCTACCGCGATCAGCTCGTGAAGACCGGGCAGGTCAACGACAGCTACGACGCGCTGAATATCAACGTTCCGGACAGCTACCGGCGCGGGATCGAGCTGACGGCTTCGTGGCGCACGGCCTCGTGGCTGACCCTCTCGGCCAACGCCACGTTCTCGCAGAACCGCATCGAGAACTACACCAACAAGGTCGCCGACTGGGACGGCGGCTACCACGAGACGCCGATAGGGACCACGTGCATCTCCTACTCGCCCGAGCGGATGGGTGCTGTGATGGTGGATTTCCACGTGCGGGGCTTCGAGGCGGTGCTGCACACGCAGTATGTCGGCGAGCAGTATTTCACCAACTACGCCAACCCGAACATGCGGCTCGATGACTACTGCGTCTCGAACCTCAACCTCGCCTACACCCTCTCGCGGCGTACCGGGGGCAGCGTGCGCTTCGGTCTTACGCTCTACAACCTGTTCAATGCCGTGTACGAGAGCAACGGCTACGGCTATTCGCAGTATTTCGCCCGCAAAGACGCCGAGAAAGCGCAGCACGACCTGGCCTACTACTTTGCCCAGGCACCGCTGCACGTGCTGGCCAATGTGACGGTCAGGTTCTGAACCAATTAAGAATGAAGAATTAAAAATTAAGAATTGATTGGTGGGGGGGGGCTCCCGGGTTTTGCGGCCCGGAGCCTGCGAATGGGTTGCCCGCAGCCCTCGGGGCAGAGAAGCAGCCTTTCGCCCGGCGAGGCTCCGGGCTGCCGCCGCTTGCAGCGGCGAGGGCCTCGTCGTTTTTTTCAATTATGAATTGTGAATTGTGAATCGCACCGTTATGGACTGGAAACTCGTACTGCAAATCGTCGGGGTCGCATTGGGGCTCCTTTATCTCTGGCTGGAGTACCGGGCCGATATTCGGCTGTGGGCCGTGGGGCTCGTCATGCCCCTGGTGCACGGCACGCTCTACCTCCACGCAGGGCTCTACGCCGACGCCTCGATGCAGGGCTACTACATCCTGGCCGGCCTCTACGGCTGGATCGTCTGGCGTGCGGGGAGAAGATCGGGACGGACAGAGAAGCACCCCACGGCACAGCCCGCTCCGGGGATCGCGCACACCCCCTTGCGGCTCGTGCCCCTGCTCGCAGCGGCCGCAGCGGGCGCATTCGGGCTCCTCTACCTGCTCCTGGTGCGCTTCACCGACAGCACCGTGCCCGGATGGGACGGCCTCTCGACCGCCCTTTCGATGGCGGCCATGTGGATGCTCTCGCGCAAGTACGTCGAGCAGTGGCTCGTGTGGCTCGCGGTGGACGGCATCAGCGTCGGACTCTACCTCTACAAGGGGATTCCGCTCACGGCAGGACTCTACCTGCTCTACTCGGCGCTGGCCGTCGCGGGGTACCTGCGCTGGCGGCGGCAGGTCGCATAGATTAAGTCCCGGCCGAAACGGTCGGGACTTGTCACCTCATCCCCAACCCGATAAGCACGGCGATGACAAGAAACAGCCCCCAATGGCACAGGCGCAGATAACGGCCCGCAGCGGCCCGTTCCCAAGCCAACGACACGAGCCAGAAGACGCACCAGCCGCCGTAGGTGGCCAGCAGCAGGAGCTCCAGGCAGGGGTTGCGCGCAATGACCCCGCAACCCAGCAGCAGCAGGAACAGCGTCGCAAGGGCCAGATCGACCGTAATCATTTGCACGCCGCAGCGCCCCATCAGCCACGCTTCGTAGCCGTCGGAACGCGCATCGGCCGGCCGTGCCAGCGAATAAAACCGGTTTCCGGCGACCACATGTACGAAAAACGCCGCACCCGCCAGAAAGCCTGCGGCCAGGAACCATCCGTTCATATCCATCACATTTTAAGATAAATCCAGGTAGGAAGATGCCGCAGCAGCCACCCTGCGATGCGCCAGCGCCGCGTGACGACCGCCACGCGCCTGCGTCGATGCAAGGCCCGCACGATCTGCCGCACGACCCGATCGAGGGGCATGACCCAAAACAGGCCCTCGCCCTTGGCCATTGCCGTGGCGACCAGCCCGGGGCGCAGGTCGGTAATCGTCAGGGCGAGCCGCGCCCGGGCGGCTCGCTGCCGCAGCCCCTCGGTGTAGTTGATCTGGTAGGCTTTCGAGGCGTTGTAGGCCGGAGCCGCCCCGCTGCCGCGCAGGCCCCCGAGCGAGGTGATGACGGCCAGATGGCCTCCGCCCTGCCGCTCGAAAAAGGCGTAGGCCCAGTCGACGGCCGCCGTCCAGCCCAGCACGTTGGTGAGGATGGCAGACGCTTCGAGGTCGAAATCGAGCGCCGGATTCAGCTCGCCCGTCCCGGCCGCCGCCACGCACAAATCCATGCCGCCCAGCGTCGCTGCCAGATGCTCCAGTGCGGCCGCGGAGTGCGGCCGGGAAATGTCGGCGACGGCATAGCGGCAGCGTTCGGGATCGCAGTCCGCCACCTCCCGGAGCAGATGCTCCCGGCGGCCGACCAGCCCGACCCGACACCCCTCCCGAAGATAGTGTTCCGCCAGTCCGCGTCCGATGCCCGAACTCGCGCCGATGATAATGACCCGTTTCATACCGACAAAAATAGCGTATCGGAGCCGAAAAACCTCGAACCGGATCGAGAAATCGACGAATGCGTCAGCAGATGCGGCTCAGCGTGGCGGGTTGCACTCCAGGGTAGGAGGCCAGTTCGTGCAGTGGAACCGGACCGAGCAGTCCCTGGCAGCGTTCCAGCAGCCGCTCGTACCGCTCCTGCGCCGTGAGCGCATAGGATTGGAGCAGCCGTTCGTAGACCTCGTACAGCATACGCTCGACCACTTTGCGATTGAGCGAGGGCAGAGACAGCTTACCTGCAAAATTCTTCTTTCACCTTTCACCTTTCACTTTTCACCTTGTTTTACGGCGGCTTGACTTTGCTCCCGCTCGGCATAGCCTGCTGGGCAGTCTCTGCACTCGCTCGCTGCGTCGGTTCACCTTTCACTTTTCACCTTTAACCTTTCACTTTTCACCTTTCACCTGCCCCTCTGCGAACACGCGAACGAACGAACACAGGCCACCCCTTGTTCGTTCGTTCGGTTGTTCGGTCTGGCGTGTCCACCTCTGCAAACACCGAACGAACACAGGCCACCCCTTGTTCGTTCGTTCGGTTTGTTCGGTCGGGCGTGTCCCGCTGTGAACAACTCGACTTGGCTCCCGCTGGCATAGCCCGCAAGCGGTCTCTGCACTCGCTTAGCCGCAGTTAAGCCTGCTGCGCAGTCTCTGCACTCGCTCGCTGCGTCGGTTCACCTTTAACCCGCCTTTCGGCGGCTTGACTTTGCTCACGCTCGGCAAAACCCGCAAGCGGTCTTTGCCCTCGCTCAATCGCAAAG
>NZ_DBFWLG010000002.1:0-114941 GCF_048465575.1 Alistipes sp. | reverse complement strand
GCGAGCGTCCCGGCGGCCGTGGCCGCGGGCAGCAGCGCCAGCCGCGGGTCCAGCCGGCGCACCCGCGCGGCAAGGGTCGCATCGTGCCCGAGCGTAATGCCGACGGTGAACATCAAAAGGTAGAGGACCCAGGTACTCGCCTGCGAGCCGAATGCCGCCAGCCCCAGACGTCCGGCCAGACATCCCGCCGCGAAAAACGCCACGATCACCAGGCTGCCCCGCAGCGTCCGCCACATCGGCCCGCGCGTCGCCGCAACCGGTTGGGCCTCAGCTTCGACCTCGAGCCGCACCCCGCGCCGGACGAGTGCGCGCCACAGCAGCCAGGCCGCCGCGATGCTCCCCGCCACCGAGCAGCTGAAGATCACCAGCGCGGCCTGTCCCAGCGTCGTGAGCCCCCGGATCACCGCGGGGTTGCCCCCGACCTCGGCGCCCAGCAGAAAGAGCAGAACCCAGATCACCGCGGTCACCACCCGCGGAACGAAAGCGAGGCGCCGCCGAATCAGCAGGCGCCCCGTCAGAATACCTCCGGCAATTACGGCAAAGAGCAGCAGCACGGACTATTGGGTTTTGGCGGTGAGTTTCTCGATCTGCTTCTCGGCCTCCGTCCGGAGCCGCTCGGCCTGCTTCTGCGCCTCCGACACCAGCTTGTCGCCCGCCTTTTCGGCGGCGATCTGCGCCAGCCGGCCCTTTTCGGCCGCCCCCGCGATCAACTTTTCGCGCTGCGCTTCGGCCGCTTCGACCAGGCGTTCGCCGGCCCGCTGCGCCTCCTCGCGCAGCCTCGCGGCCTGCTTCTCGACCTCCTCGGAGAGCGATTTGCCGCCCGTGAGTTTCTCGATTCCCTGGTCGAGCAGGTTCTTCACGGCCTCCCCGGCCGCCTCTTTCACACCGAGGGTGATCTTGGGCGAGGAGAACGTGCCGCCGATCCGAACGCCGATTTTCTCCACCACGCCGCCCGCCGAGCCGGCCGGCAGGGCGACCCGGGCCACGTAATCGATGGTCTGGTCGAGCCCCGTGGAGCCCGAGAGGTTTATATTGATCTTGCCCAGCTTCAGATCGAACGGCTGGGTGGCGACCCGCCCGTCGCGGATCGCAAAACGGATGTCCACGTCGCGGGCCTCGATGCGCCGCAGGTCGTCGTTCCCCAGCGCCTTGGCCAGGGCGTCGAACGCCTCGATGTTCTGCACGCGAATATTGGCCGAACGAATCTCCCCCGAAGCGTCGAGGGTCTTCAGGTCGGGCTTCATCTGCTCGTCGAGCGACGCGCTGAGATCCATCGTGAGCGCGTAGTCGCCGCCCGTCTTGGCGAAGAGAGGCACGAGCCGCTGCACGGTCTCCAACTCCTCGAACGTCCGTGCGAACGAAGCGCCCGAGAGCCCCAGCGCCAGCTTCAGCGCCGGACGCGCCGGATCGGCTGCCGTGGAGTAGCTGCCCGAGGCGGTAGCCCGGCCGCCGAAGAGTTCCATACGGAGCTTGTCGAGCGACAGCGCGCCACCCGCTGCACGCATCTCGCCCGCGAGGTTTGCGACGGTCATCTTTTCGAAGAGCACCTTGTGCAGCTCGGCATTGAGCGAGAGGTCGAGGTTGCGCGGCACCTCAATGGCCCGCACGGGCCCGGCCGGCTCCTGGGTTTTCGCCTCCGTTTGGTCGGAAGCGGGCGCCGCGTCCATGATCTCGTTCAGGTCCAGGAGGTCCGACTTGAGGTAGAGCCGCCCCGAGAGCGTCTCTCCGCGCAGCAGGTAGCCGATGTAGCCGCTCAGCTGTCCGGTCGCCGAGAGGTCGCTCCGGCCCACCGTCACACCGAACTCGCCCAGGGTCATGTCCTGCGGCGTGATCGTGGCCGCCGCACGGCGGATATGCACCGCCGGAAGCGCGGGCAGCGTCAGCCCCAACTGCTCGACGACCAGCGTGCCGGACGCCCCGATGCGCTCGCAGCGGTTCTTCTCGATGTCCGACAAACGGCCCGAAACCCGCAGGTCGGCCGCGATCTGACCGCCCAGTTCCACCCCTTTTTCGAGTGGATAGACCGTTTTCACGGCCCCCAGATCGACGCGGCCGTCGGCCGTCATGCGGAACGCGGGATCGCTCCCGAGGTCGGTGGCGTAGAACGTGGCGGCCAGCGAATTGCCCGCCATTCGCAGGCCGAACCGCGACAGATCGATCTCCGTGCGGTCCATCGTCCCGCCCGGATTGGCGACCCGCAGCGCCAGATCGATGTCGGTCACGGCCCCGGGGAGCGACGAGTAGCGGAACCCGCCGTCCTTGACGGAGGTTTTCAGTTCGAACGCCGGAAGCACGGCGCCGCGCAATTCGCCCCGCGCCCAGAGGTCCATCTCCAGTTCGCCCGAGGCGGTCAGGCTGCGGAATTCGCGCGTGTAGAAAGCCGGGATGAGCGAGAGCAGTTCCTTGAAGCGCACCCGCTCGCAACCGGCCCTCAGGTCCATCTTCACCGCCTCGTCCTCCAGCTCGACCCAGCCGTCGAGGGCCAGCTCGATCGCGTTGAGCCGCAGAGTGTTGTGCGAAAGGGTGAAGCGTTTGTTCCGCAGGTCGGCGGCAATCGCGGCATCGAGTTCGGCCTCAGCATCGCTCAGAAGCGGCACGCCGCCCGTGGCGAGGTCCATCCCGCGCGCCGTGAGCCGCAGGTCCAGTTCGGCCTCGTCGGCCGAGAGGTCGCCCCGGAGGCGCAGCGAGAGGGGCCGGGTGGCGAAGCGCATCCCCGTCGAGTCGTCCTCGTAGCGGATCACAGCGTCCGCGATCCGAAAATCGCGGACCGAAAGGCGGAACGCCGAGGGCTCCTCCGCAACGGTCTCTTCAGCCTCCGCAGGCTCCTCTGCGGGCTCCATCACATCCCAGTTCACCCTGCCGTCGGCCAGCTTGCGGGCATGGACGGACGGTTCCGCGAGGATCACTTTCCGCACCTCGAACCCCTCGTCGCTCAGTAGCGAGAAGAGGTCCACGACCACCGAGATGCGGCGCGCCGCCACGATCGTGTCGCCCGCGAAAGGCTCCTCGCCCACGAGGGTCAGCCCCCGCAGCTCCAGCGAGGCATTGGGGAAATGGCGCAGCAGGCTGATATTCAGTCGCTCGAAATCCAGCCTGGCACGCAGCCGGGCATTGGCCTCGCGCTTTACGATCTGAGCGATCTTGCCGCGCAGGGCAACGGGCGCGACGAGTGCCGCAACCAGGACGACGGCCACGACGACGGCCGCGATTTTCAGTGCTTTTTTCATTTCTAACTCTCTGTTTTGCGGGCGAAAACCGTGGTTTCCACCGCTTCGAATCCCATCTTTCGGTAGAGCGCCCGCGCCGCCTCGCGCCGGGGCGAGGAGGTCAGCGTCACGCGGCCCGCGCCGCACCGCGCGGCATGGGCCACCGCTTCGCGCACCAGCGCCTCGCCGGCGCCGCATCCGCGCGCCGAAGCGTCGACGACCACATCCTCGATCCAGGCTTTGCGCCCCGTGGGGGTGTCGTACCACGCCAGGGTGAGCATCCCGACGGCCCGTTCCCCGCCGAAAGCGACGAACAATACCGTCGACGGTCCCGCCGCCACGCGGCGCAGCGCCTCGGCCGTGGGCACGGCCGCCGCGGGCGCCAGCTGCGGCACGAGCCGCGCAAGCTGCGCTGCAAGCGTATCGTCGAGCGATGTTACCGGTCGGATACAAATAGACATGATCGAACTTTTTTCAGACAAAGATACGGTTTTTTGCACGAATCGGCTGGCCGTCTGCCAAAAAAAGATTACTTTTGCACCGCATCGGTTCCCGCCGCCGTCCCGGAAGGACGAAGGGGGATTAAAAGGGAATGCCGTGCGAATCGGCAACAGTTCCCGCTGCTGTGAGTTACATTCACTTTTGTTCCGGCACTCTTTGGCCACTGTCCCCAAGCGGACGGGAAGGCGCCGGAACGGTAACGAGTCAGAAGACCTGCCTATGCGATTCAACGTTTCACGCAACCCTGCGGCGAATGGGGTGGCAAACAGGTCGTCTTCTCCCTCCCGACACGTTTTCCCCGCCCGGCCGCAGCTGCGAATCGAGGACCGATGAGAGGCTTTTTCAGACATATTTCGCTGGTGTGTGCGCACACACTGCTGCTTTCGGCCTGCATGGAGTACGGTCCGCACGCCGAGGAGGCGTTCGAGCGCAGCCAGCGCGGGGTCTTCATCCTCGCGGAGGGCAATTTCACGTGGGAGAATGCTTCGCTGGCATTCTACGACCCGGCCGCGCGAAAGGTCGACGAGGAGGTTTTCCTGCGCGCCAACGGCATGAAGTTGGGCGACGTGGCGCAGTCGATGACCATCCACCGCGGCCGGGGGTACGTGGTGGTGAACAATTCGGGCGTGGTCTACGTCATCGACCCTGCGACGTTCCGCGTCGAGGGCTTCATCCAGGGCGTCGTCTCGCCCCGCTACATCCACTTTCCCAACGACACGACGGCCTACATCACCGACCTCTACGACCCGCGCATCACGGTGGTCGACCCGCGCAACAACTCGATCCGCGGCCGCATCGGCATGAACGGCCACAAATCGACCGAGCAGATGGCCCAGTGGGGCGACGAGGTCTTCGTCAACTGCTGGTCCTACGACGACAAGATTCTGGTGGTGGATGCCGCCCGCGACCGGCTCGTCGACTCGATCCGCGTGGGCTGGCAGCCCTCGTCGCTGGCGATCGACCGCCGGGGCAAGCTCTGGACCGCCACCGACGGCCGGGCGGACGAGCCGCCCGCGCTCTACCGCATCGACGCCGCCACGCGCCGCATCGAGCAGACGTTTCTCTTTCCGGCGACGGCCCACCCCGCGGAGCTGGCCCTCAACGGCACGCGCGACACGCTCTACTACATCGACCGCTCGGTGTGGCGGATGCCCGTTACGGCCAAGTCGCTGCCCGAGGAGCCGTTCCTGCCCTACGCCGGGACCCTCTACTACGGGCTGGCGGTCGACCCCTTGACGGGGGAGGTCTATGTGGCCGACGCCATCGACTACCAGCAGCACGGCGCCGTCTACCGCTTCACGGCCCGCGGCGAGGCCGTGGACACCCTGCGCGTGGGAATCATCCCGGGCGCATTCTGTTTCAAGAATCCGACAACACATTGAAAGCCATGAGAAAATACCTCTTTCTACTGCCGGCCCTGCTGGCCGCCGCGTGCAATTCGGGCGAGGAGTTCACCTCCTCCACCATCGAGGAGCCCTGCTCCGAGATCGTCGCCTACCGCCCCGCTCCGGGGCAGTTCATCAACGACCCGGCGAGCGGCTTTGCCGGAGTGGATACCCCCGAAAAGGCGCTCGCCTATGTCCGCAAGCGCTTCGACGCGGGCAGCTACGTCTCGCTGGGCAGCTGGGGCGGCTATCTCACGGTCCGCTTCGACAAGCCCGTCACCGCCACCGGAGGCTACGACCTCTGGGTCGCAGGCAACCAGGGCCTCAACTCCTCGGAGCCGGGTATCGTCTGGGTCGCCCCGGACGAGGACGGCGACGGCGAGGCCGACGACGGGCTGTGGTACGAACTGCGGGGCAGCGAGTGGGGCAAGGCAGGCTACGTGCGCAACTACTCGGTGACCTACACCCGCCCGGCCGACGCAGAGGCGGTGTCGTGGCGCGACAGCGAGGGCCGCACGGGCACCGTCGACTACCTGCCTCAGTTCCATGCACAGCCAAATTACTACCCCGCCTGGATCGCAGACAATACCCTGACGTTCACAGGGTCCCTGCTGCCCGCCAACGGCGAGCAGGGAATCGTCGAGAACACCCCGTCGTGGCTGCTCAAGGCGTTCGAATGGGGTTATGCCGACAACCTATCGACCGTGGACGCCGCGGGGCAGACCAACCGCTTCCGCCTCGGCGACGCCGTGACGGCGGACGGCTCGCCGGCCCACCTGCGGCAGATCGGTCTGGTCAAGGTCCAGACGGGCGTTCTGGGCAAATCGCCGCTGAAAGACAACGACATCGGCGAGACCTCCACGGAGGTGTGCGGGATCGGTTGTTACCGGGTGGTAACAAAGTAATTCGGGCGGGCCTGCGACATGCTACGGATCGTCTGCGCGCTGCTCTGGCTCCTCTGCGCCGCACCCGCGGCGGCAGCAGGGAGGGGTGCGTCCGGGGCGGAAGCCGAAGCCCACGCGGAGGCTGGCGACGGTCCAAGTGCAGATGCAAGTACCGGTGCGGGAACCGGTGTCCCGGTCCGCCGCGACTCGGTGGCGCGGACCGTCGCCATCGAGGGGGTAGACATCGCCGGGCGGCGGCCGATGCGCGAGATCGGCGTGCAGCGCACGCAGCTCGACAGCGCCGTGCTGCGCCGCGACGTCACCTCGTCGCTGGCCGACGTGCTGGCGAGCGGCTCGACCCTCTTCATCAAGTCCTACGGCCGCGCCACCCTCTCCACCGCCTCTTTCCGCGGCACGGCGCCCTCGCACACGCAGGTGACGTGGAACGGCATGCGGGTCAACTCGCCGATGCTCGGGCAGGTCGATTTTTCACTCATCCCCTCCTATTTCATCGACCGGGCCGCGATCTACCACGGCGCCAGTTCGGTGGGCATCACGGGCGGCGGGCTGGGCGGGGCGATCGCTCTGGACAGCAAAGCCCCGGCCGACCGCGGGCTCGCGCTGCGCTACGTGCAGGGGGTCGGGTCGTTCTCGACCTGGGACGAATTCGTCCGCCTGACCTGCGGAGGCAGGCGGTGGAGCAGCTCGACGCGGGTGCTGTACAGCTCCTCGGAGAACGATTTCCGCTACCGCAACTACGACACCAAGACGCTGGTGACGGATGCGAACGGCAACGTCGTGGAGAGCTACTACCCGCTCCAGCGCAACCGCAACGGCGCTTTCAGCGACCTGCACCTGATGCAGGAGCTCTACCACACGACCCGCTCCGGCGACCGTCTCTCGCTCGCGGCCTGGTATCTCGACTCGTACCGGGGCCTGGCCGTGACCTCGTCCGAACGCAACACCTCGAAGCAGAAGAAGAACACGCAGGCCGAGCTGACCCTGCGCGCCGTGGCGGCGTGGGAGCGGCTGCGCGGCGGGCTGAAGCTCGACGCCCGCGCCGGCTACGCCTACACCGACATGCGCTACCTGATGCTCTCCGACCCCGAGGGCCGCGGACAATTCGTCCCCGCCACCGACGCCCGCAGCCGCATCCACACCCTCTTCCTGCGCGCCGAGGCGGAGTACGCACTCGGTGAGAAGTGGCTCTTTGCGGCCAACGCCGCCGCCCACCAGCACCGCGTGCGCAGCGGCGATCTCTCGCTGCTCGACCCGACGACGGGGCTGCGCTCGACGACCCTCTACGAGCAGAACCGCTTCGAGCTCTCGGTGTTCGGATCCGTCAAGTGGCGTCCCTCGGAGCGGCTGGGCGTGGCGGCCGACCTGAGGTGGGAGCTCTACGGCGACCGCACGACACCGCTCATTCCGGCCCTCTTCCTCGACTACCTGCTCTCGCGGCGCGGCCGGGTGGTCTTGAAAGCCTCCGCGGCCCGCAACTACCGCCACCCCACGCTCAACGACCTCTATTTCCAGCCCGGCGGCAACCGCGACCTGCGCCCCGAAAGGGGCTGGACGTGGGATGCGGGGATCGAATGCGCGCCGGGCGACGAGCGCCGCGCGTTCACGCTCTCGGCCACGGTGTTCGATTCGCGCATCGACGATTGGATTCTCTGGATCGGGACCGTCAAGCAGGGCATCTACACCCCGGTCAACATCCGCCGCGTACACAGCTACGGCGCCGAGTGCAAACTCACGGCCCGCGCCGCGACCCGTTCGGGCTGGCGCTTCGGGCTGGACGGCAACCTCGGCTGGACCCGCTCCGTCAACCGGGGCGATCCGTTCAGCCCCGCCGACCGGTCGGTCGGCAGGCAGCTGGTCTACATCCCCGTCTGGTCGGCGGCCGTCACCGCGCGGGCGGGCTGGCGGCGGTGGGAGCTGACCTACACGTGGACCCATTACAGCGAGCGCTACACGATGACCGACAACGAACCCGGCGTGCTGGGTTCGGTCAAGCCCTACTACATGAGCGACCTCTCGCTCGAAAAGACGTTTGACTTTTCGTGGGCGGGGCTTTCGCTCAAGGGCTGCATCCACAACCTCCTGAATGAGGAGTACCAGACCGTTCTGGCACGCCCCATGCCGCGGCTCAATGCCTCGTTCTTCATCGGCATAACCCCCAAACTGCGCAAACGATGACCCTGCGTGAACAACTCATCGAACTGGCCGACCCCGGCTACCGGAATTTCGTCTGCCCGCTGATGCCGGGCGTTAGCGATGTCCTCGGCGTCCGCCTGCCGCAACTGCGCCGTCTGGCCCGCGAGATCGCCCGCGGCGAGTGGCGCGCCTTTGCGGAGGATGAGGGCGGCTGTTTCGAGGAGCGGATGCTTCGCGGCATGGTGATCGGCTGCGTGCGCGTCCCGGTGGCCGAGAAGCTGGAGCTGGTGGCGCGCTTCGTGCCGCAGATCGACAACTGGTCTGTCTGCGACTCGTTCTGTTGGACGCTTCGCCGCGCCGAGCGCGAACCGATGTGGCACTTCATCCAGCCCTATTTCCACGCGCGGGCCGAATACGATGTGCGCTTCGCCGTAGTGACGGCACTCCGCAATTTCATCGACGAGGAGCACCTGGAGGCGCTCCTGACCGCGTTCGACGCTATCCGTCACGAGGGCTACTATGCCCGCATGGCGGTGGCGTGGGCCGTGTCGATGGCGTTCGTGCGTTTCCCGGAGCGGACGCTGGAGTGGCTCGGCGGCTGCCGGCTCGACGACTGGACCTACGACAAGTCGCGCCAGAAGATCGTCGAGTCGCTGCGTGTGGACGACAGGGCCAAGCAGACGGTGCGCGCCATGAAGCGCCCTGCAAAATAGCGCCGAAGCGGGTCGTTTTCCCGAAATTATCGTAACTTTGTTTCTCAAAACGAACCGATCGTATGCGCAAACTGGTAATCATACCCACCTACAACGAAAAGGAGAACGTCTCGGCGATGATCGACAAGGTCTTCTCGCTCCGGGAGCCGTTCGAGCTGCTCTTCATCGACGACGGCTCGCCCGACGGCACGGCGCAAATCGTCCGCGCGCGGCAGAAAGAGTATCCCGAAACGCTGCATTTGATCGAACGGAGCGGCAAGCAAGGGCTGGGCACGGCCTACCTGGCGGGGTTCCGGTGGGGGCTGGAGCACGGCTTCGACTACATCTGCGAAATGGACTGCGACTTTTCGCACAACCCCGACGACCTCGTGCGGCTCTACCGCACGGCGGCCGCGGGCTCGGACGTGGTGGTCGGATCGCGCTACGTCGAGGGGGTGAATGTGGTCAACTGGCCCATGTCGCGCTTGTTGATCTCCTATTTCGCCTCGATGTACGTGCGCACAGTCACGCGCATGCCGCTGAGGGACGCCACCGCCGGGTTCGTATGCTACTCGCGGCGGGCGCTCGAGCGGATCGACCTCGATGCCGTGCGGATGAAAGGATACGGCTTTCAGATCGAGATGAAATACACGGCCTGGCGGCTGGGGCTCGGCGTGAAAGAGGTGTCGATCGTCTTTACCGAACGCCGCGAGGGGGCTTCGAAGATGTCGGGCGGGATCTTCGGCGAAGCCTTTTTCGGGGTGCTCAAACTCCCCTTTCGCAAAATCCGGGGCCGCGGCTGACCCCGTTTTGTCGACAGATTGTTCATTATTAAATTCCCGGGCGGCTTGCGGTTCGTCCGGGAGTTTCTATCTTTGCGACCGTGCAAGGTTCCCCGCCGGCGGCTGCCGGCATGGGATCAAAAGGGAACGCCTGTGAGAATCAGGGACTATTCCCGTAGCTGTAAGCTCCGTCGATCACCGCACACTCTTTGGCCACTGTCCCCCGGGACGGGAAGGCGTGCGGCGGGAGCGAGTCAGAAGACCTGCCTTGCACTTGCGAGGGGACCGCTTTCGGGAGGTAGGGCGGCACCGGACGAGACTTTTACAAGCAGGAAACAAGAGCAGTCATGCGCTGTGGCGACGCAGCCACAGGCAGGTCGTCCCCGCATCGAAACGCACACAACATAATTTGAAAAGATATGGGAATTTCGGAACTTCGGATCGTCAAGCGCGACGGCAAATGCGAAACGTTCTCCGTGGAGAAGATCAAGCGCGCGATCGGCAAGGCATTTCTTTCGGTGGGCGGATACGCCACCGACGACGACCTCACGCAGGTATTGAGCCGCGTCAGGGTGGCGGACGGCATGTCGGTCGAGGAGATTCAGAACCAGGTCGAGGTGGCGCTCATGGCCGAGCGCTATTTCGCCGTGGCCAAGAGCTACATGCTCTACCGCCAGAAACACACCGAGGAGCGCGAGGAGCGCGACAAGCTGCGCTTTCTGACCGATTACTGCGACGCCAGGAACCCGGCCACGGGTTCGAAATACGACGCCAACGCAAACGTCGAGAACAAGAATATCGCCACGCTGATCGGCGAATTGCCCAAGCAGAATTTCATCCGCCTCAACCGACGCCTTCTGACCGACCGCATCAAGGAGATGTACGGCAAGGAGCTGTCGGACAAGTACCTCTACCTCTTGAAAAACCACTTCATCTACAAGAACGACGAGACCTCGATGGCCAACTACTGCGCCTCGATCACGATGTATCCGTGGCTCCTGAACGGCACGCTCTCGATCGGCGGCAACTCGACGCGCCCGACAAACCTCAAGTCGTTCTGCGGCGGCTTCGTCAACATGGTCTTCATCGTCTCGTCGATGCTCTCGGGCGCCTGCGCCACGCCCGAGTTTCTGATGTACATGAACTACTTTATCGGGCTGGAGTACGGTCCCGACTACTACATGCACGCCGACCGGGTGGTCGATCTCTCGTCGAAACACCGCACCATCGACAAGATGATTACGGACTGTTTCGAGCAGATCGTCTACTCGATCAACCAGCCCACCGGGGCGCGCAATTTCCAGGCCGTTTTCTGGAACGTGGCCTACTACGACCGCTACTATTTCGAAGCGTTGTTCGGGGAGTTCCGCTTCCCGGACGGCTCCGAACCCCGCTGGGAGTCGCTCTCGTGGCTCCAGAAGCGCTTCATGACCTGGTTCAACCGCGAGCGGACGCGCACGGTACTCACCTTTCCGGTCGAAACGATGGCCCTGTTGACCGAAAACGGAGACGTGAAAGACAAGGAATGGGGCGACTTTACGGCCCGCATGTACGCCGCGGGGCACTCGTTCTTCACCTACATCAGCGACAACGCCGACTCCTTGTCGTCGTGCTGCCGCCTGCGGAACGAGATTCAGGACAACGGATTCAGCTACACACTCGGGGCTGGCGGCGTCTCGACCGGCTCGAAGAGCGTGCTGACGATCAACCTCAACCGCACGATCCAGCACGCCGCCAAGAACGGCATGCACTACCTCACGTATCTGGAGGAGATCACGGACCTGGTTCACAAGGTGCAGACGGGCTACAACGAAAACCTCAAGGAGCTTCAGGCCAAGGGGATGCTGCCGCTCTTCGACGCGGGGTATATCAACCTCGACCGTCAGTACCTCACCATCGGGGTCAACGGACTGGTCGAAGCGGCCGAGGCACTGGGCATCCGGATCGACGACAACGACCGCTACGTCGCTTTCGTGCAGGAGGTGCTGGGGCTCATCGAGCGCTACAACAAAAAGTACCGTTCGAAGGAGACCATGTTCAACTGCGAGATGATTCCGGCCGAGAACGTGGGTGTCAAGCACGCCAAGTGGGACCGCGAGGACGGATACGCCGTGCCGCGCGACTGCTACAACTCCTATTTCTACGCCGTAGAGGACCCCTCGCTGAATGTCATCGACAAGTTCCGCCTGCACGGCCGAAAGTATATCGACCATCTGACGGGCGGCTCGGCCCTGCACCTGAACCTCGAAGAGCACCTCACCGAGGAGCAGTACCGCCAACTCTTGCGCGTGGCGGCGCAGGAGGGGTGCAACTACTTTACGTTCAATATTCCCAACACGGTGTGCAACGCCTGCGGCAAGATCGACAAGCGCTACCTCGGGGAGTGCCCCCACTGCCATTCTACCGACGTGGACTACCTCACGCGCGTGATCGGCTACATGAAACGCGTTTCGAATTTCTCGGCCGCACGCCAGCAGGAGGCCGCGCGGCGCTACTACGCCAAGGCCCAATAGGATGGTACGCTACCACAATTTCGACATCGTATTCCGGGAGGTTCCCGGCGAGGTGACGCTGGCCCTCAACCTCACGGGCTGTCCCAACCGCTGTCCGGGCTGCCACAGCCCCCACCTGCAAGCGGACGGCGGACGGGTGCTCGACGAGCGGGAGCTCGCGGGGCTCGTCGGCCGCTACGGCGAGGCGGTGACCTGCATCTGCTTCCTGGGCGGAGACGCCGCGCCGCACGAGATCGTCCGCCTGGCGGGCGCCGTGCGGCGGCTCGCACCCCGACTGAAGGTGGGCTGGTATTCGGGACGCGAGGAGCTGCCGGAGGGCCTTGCGCCCGAGGCGTTCGACTACATCAAACTCGGGCAGTGGATCGAAGCACGGGGGCCGCTCGGCTCCCCGACGACCAACCAGCGTTTCTACCGGGTTGCGGCCGACGGCTCGCTGGAGGAGAAAACGGCCCTTTTCCGGCGCAAGACATGGGACGACTGAAAGCGGTTTTCAACTGGAGCGGCGGCAAGGACTCCGCCCACGCGCTCTGGCGGGCGATGCGGTCGGGGCGCTACGAGGTTGTCGCCTTGCTGACCACCGCCGACCGCGAGACGGGCCGCTCGACCCTGCACGGCATTCCCCGCACGCTCTTAGAGGCCCAGGCACGCAGCATCGGCATTCCGCTCCATACGGTGGGGCTCGACCCCGCGGGCGGGATGGCGGATTACGGCGCCGAGATGGCGCGCGTCGTGGCGCATTTCAAGCGGATGGGCGTGACGGATTTTATTTTCGGGGACATCTTTCTGCACGACGTGCGCCGCTACCGCGAACGACAACTGGCACCGCACGGCATCCGGGTCGTGGAGCCGTTGTGGGAACTTACGTCAGACGAGGCGATGCGCGGCTTTCTGCTGTCGGGGCTGCGGACGGTCGTGGTGACGACCCTCGACGGCGGCCTGGGCCGCGAAGCCGTCGGGCGCGAGGTAGACGCCGCATTCGTCGCGTCGCTGCCCGCGGGGTGCGACCCCAACGGGGAGAACGGCGAGTACCACACATTCTGTTACGACGGGCCGATTTTCAGCTCGCCCGTCCGGTTCCGGCTCGGGGAGCCTATCCGAAGCAGTTACGAGATCGGGCTCGAAGACGGCTCGACGGCCACCTGCGCCTACTGGACCGCCGACCTCGGCGAAGCGGCGGATTAGCTGACCCCGGCGCGGTACTCGACGGGGGTCATTCCGGTGTGTTTCTTGAAGAGGCGCGTAAAGTGCTGCGGATACTGGAAACCAAGCTCCCAGGCCACATGTCCGATCGATTTGGCCGGATCGAGCACCCGCTCTTTGGCCGTATCGACGAGTTTGAGCTGGATGTACTCCTGGGCCGTCTTGCCGGTCTCTTTTTTGACCAGATCGCCGAAATAGTTGGCCGAAAGGCACAGCTCGCCGGCACAGAACCGCACCGTGGGCAATCCGTCGCGCTGGGCGCGGTCGCCCGCGAAATAGTCGTCCAAAAGGGCTTCGAAGCGTGTCAGCAGGTCGTGGTTGACGTGGGTGCGGGTGATGAACTGCCGCTCGTAGAAGCGCAGGCAGTAGTCGAGCAGAACCTCAATCTGGATCGAGATCAGCCGCTTGGAGTGGCGGTCGATGGCGTGTTCCAGTTCGTGGCGGATCTTGCGGAACGAGTCGATGACCATCTCGCGCTCGCGCTCCGAGAGGTGCAGCGCCTCGTTGACCGCATAGGAGAAGAACGTATACTCCTTGATGTGCTGCCCGAGCGAGGTGCCTCGGATCAGGTCGGGATGGAACACCAGCGCCCAGCCCTTGGGCTGGTAGGTCGTGCCGTCGTCCTCGACGCCGATGACCTGGCCGGGCGCCAGGCAGACCAGCGTGCCCTCCTGGTAGTCGTAGTGGTGGCGGCCGTAGATCAGGTCGCCGCACCGAATCTCCTTGAGCATCACGGCATAGAATCCGTAGGACTGGCGCGCATGGCGCAGAGGCGGGGCCACGGACCAGTCGACCACGCTCACGAGCGGGTGGAGGGTTTCGACCCCCAGCAGGTCGTTGTACTCGGTGACGCTTTCGTAGTGGATGGGCTTCGTTTCCATAATCGCATTGTTTACTAAAACAAAGATAGGCGTTTTTTCCGTACGCCCGCACCCCGGAACGCAAAATCCGGAATCGGGGTAACAACATCCGTAATCGGTGCCACCGGCCGCGGACGATCCGTAATCGGGGTAACAACACCCGGAATTCCGATAGGGTGTGCCGGCCGGAAAGGCGCTACCTTTGCACCGTAATCCCAAAACGACCGATCATGAGCAAAAAAGTACTTATTCTCTCGTCGAGCCCCCGCCGCGGCGGCAATTCGGACCGCCTGTGCGACGAGTTCCTGCGCGGGGCACAGCAGGCCGGGCACCGGGCCGAAAAGGTGTTCCTCGCCGACCTTACCCTCAATTACTGCACGGGCTGCGGCGCGTGCAGCGAGCGGGGCCTCGGGTGCCCCGAGCGGGACGACGCGGCCGGGATCGTCGAGCGGATGATCGACGCCGACGTGATCGTGCTGGCCACGCCCGTCTATTTCTACACCCTCTGCGCCCGGATGAAGACCCTCCTGGACCGCTGCTGCGCGCGCTACTTGGAGATCCGCAACAAGGAGTTCTACTACATCCTCGCGGCCGCCGAGACCGACCGGCGGATGATGGAGCGCACGGTGGAATGTTTCCGCGGGTTTCTCGACTGCCTGGAAAACGCGCAGGAGAAAGGCGTGATTTATGGCACGGGGGCCTGGAAGATGCACGAAATCGAGAACAAACCGGCGCTGCGCGAAGCCTACGAGGCCGGACTGAACTGTTAAATTCCAGGACCATGCAATACGTACAACTGAACAACGGCGTCGAAATGCCCATCCTGGGCTACGGCGTCTACCAGATCGACCCAGCCGCATGCGCACGCTGCGTCGGGGATGCCATCCGCATCGGCTACCGCTCGATCGACACGGCCCAGGCCTACCGCAACGAGGAGGGCGTCGGCGAGGCCGTGCGCCGAAGCGGCCTTGCGCGCGGGGAGTTCTTCATCACCAACAAAATCTGGATTTCGAACGCCGGGGAGCAGCGGGCCCGGGCGTCGATCGAGGAGTCGCTGCGCAAGCTGGGTAGCGACTATGTGGACCTGCTCCTGATCCACCAGCCATTCGGCGATTACTACGGCACCTACCGCGCTATGGAGGAGGCCCTCGCGGAGGGCAAGGCACGCGCCATCGGCGTGTCGAATTTCTATCCCGACCGCTTCATAGACCTTGCGACTTTCTGCGACATCAAGCCCGCTGTGAACCAGGTCGAAACCCACGTTTTCAATCAGCAGCGCGAAGCGCAGCGGATCATGGAGCGCTTCGGGACGCAGATCATGTCGTGGGGACCCTTTGCCGAGGGGCGAAACGGGTTGTTCACCAACGAAACGCTCCGCGCGATCGGCGAGCGGCACCGGAAGAGCGCGGCACAGGTCGCCCTGCGTTTCCTTATCCAGCGGGGCGTGGTGGTCATTCCCAAATCGACCCACGCCGAGCGGATGCGCGAAAATTTCGAGCTCTTCGATTTCGCGCTCGACGAAAAGGAGATGGAAGCCATCGAGGCGCTGGACCGGGGCCAGAGCCTCTTCTTCTCGCACTACGACCCCGAGACGGTGGAGTACCTTTTGAACTACCGATAGCTATGAAGACCCGAACTTTTTTACTGACCCTGCTGCTGCTTTGCAGCGCTGGAGTCGCAAAGGCACAGACCATGCAGCACGAAACCCCTTTCGAGCAGCCTTTCCCGCAAGGCGGAGAGCTGCCCGCGCAATACTCCCGCTATTTCACCGGCCGGGCCTGGCTGGCCGCGGTAAGCGACAACGCCGAGCTCGGCACCCGCATCTCGAACGTGACGTTCGAACCCGCATGCCGCAACAACTGGCACAGCCACTCGGGCGGCCAGCTCCTCCTCATCACGGCCGGGCGCGGCTACTACCAGGCCGAGGGCGAGCCGGCGCGCGAGCTGCGGCCGGGCGACGCGGTGGAGATCGCTCCCGGCGCGGTCCACTGGCACGGCGCGGCCCCCGACAGCTGGTTCGCCCACCTGGCCGTGGAGTGCAATCCCGCGAGCAACCGGAACACGTGGCTCGGCCCCGTGGACGACGCGCAGTATGCCGCGGCCACGGCGGCCGGCGACACGCTCAGGCCGACCGGCACCGACGCGGCCCACGCGGGAACCGGCACCGGAGCCGGCGCTGTATTCGATCCGAAAGTCCCCGGCGCAGTATCCAGTCCGAATGCCCCCGGCGCTGCGGACGACCTTGCGCGGACCGACCCCGAACTGGCCTCCGTCTTCGACCGATTCCGGGGCGAGGTCGGGCAATACGGCACGCTCGACGCCCGCAGGCGCCTGCTGGTGGTGATGGCCTCGACGATCGCCCTCCAGGCCCGGAGCGAATACCTGCGCGTGCTCGATGCGGCCTGGGAGCAGCGCATAACGCCCGTCGAGATCAAGGAGGTGCTCTACCACGCCGTACCCTATGCCGGGATGGGCAAGGTCCACGATTTCATCCTCGCGGCCAACGACTTTCTGAGGACCCGCGGCGTCGGGCTCCCGGTCGAGGGGCAGGCGACGACCTCGTCCGAAACCCGCTTCGAGCGGGGATTGGCGCTGCAAAAGTCGATCTTCGGCCCCGAGATCGAGCGGATGCACCGCACCGCGCCCGAGAACCGCAGGCACATTCAGCGCTACCTCTCGGCCAACTGTTTCGGCGACTACCAGACCCGCACGGGGCTCGACGTCCCGACGCGCGAACTCTTGACTTTCTCGATCCTCGTCTCGCTCGCCGGCTGCGAAAGCCAGGTCAAGGCCCATATCCGGGGCAATGTCGAGGTGGGCAACGACAAAGAGACGCTGCTGGCCGCGACGACGCAGCTGCTGCCGTGGATCGGCTATCCGCGCACCCTGAACGCCCTGGCGTGCCTGGACGAGGTGCTGCCCGAATAGGCGGCCGGCACCGAAAAAAATCCCGGGACCTCCGACAAGAGGTTCCGGGATTTATCATGCTGCAAGGATTCCGCTACTCCGAAAAGGGGCACTCTCCCGATTTCTTGCAGAGCCGCGAACAGGCGAAGACGGGAACATAGAGCTCCTTGAGGAGGCTCTTGGGATACTCCATCAGCAGCCGTGCCAACTCGGCGCATTCGTCCGTAAAGGTCTCGTGCCGGCTGCCGTCGTCCATGAGTTTGAGCACCAGCCGGTCGATCCACTCCCTCAGACGCGGAAGGACAGGCACGACCGACGAGGCCGCTGCATGGAAAGCCCGCGAGGTGAAAGACATGTAGCGGGCCATACGCCCCACGAAAGCGTATTTCAGAATCACGGTGCCCGGCACGCAGTCGCAATGCTGCAAACAGCGTTTGTCGATGACTACCAGATGCGGTTCCGACAGTCGGAACCGCTGGGTCTTCATCTCCATCCGCAGGTCGAACGCGACGCTACCCTGAAGACAGAAGATCATAGCGAAATCCTCCTGACCGAAACAGTGCATGTCGCGGCCGCCCTCGGGCAGACCGCCCAAGGTAAAAAGGCCGCTCGAGAGCAGTTCGTTTGCTTTGAAAAGGGTCAAATAGTCCATCGTCTTCGGGTTTAATGAGTAGTTGCGGTCCGTGGCAAGAGACCTTGCGGGCAGACCCGTCTGCGGCTACCGGTAATGGTCTTTGCGCGGATCGGTCAGGCGGCGGATGCGTCTCTCCCTGATGACCGAGACTGCCACCACGATCGTAATCACGGCTACCAGCACGATGAGAATCCCGATCAGGACGCAGTCTATGGTTTGCAATTCATCCATTCAAATCCTGTTTTCACTCCCTGTCCGGCTCCGGTTTGCGGAGCGGAATAAAAAGCGGGCCTGCCCGTAAGGCGACAGGCCCGCTTCGAGGAGTGTTGTGTTACGATCGTCAGGCGTGGTTGTGCCAGACGGCCTGATGCCACCGAGCCGTCTGCGTGAGCGTCTGCACGTAGGGATAGCTGTTGACATTGATGTTCAGCGTGGTCGAACCGCGATACTCGTTGACCGTATTGTCCTGATAGAAGACGGTCTTCCAGGTATACTCATTCGCAGCGCCGACCGTCACGAAATCCATGCGGGCGGTTCCGCCGGTCGTACCCCAGCTGACCGTTCCGGTAGGCGACACGTTGTTCAACTGGATTCGCGCTTCCTTGAAATCGCCGGTATTCGTACCGGAGTAGACGTTGTTTCCACCGCAAACCTGGGTCCAGAGAAATTCATCCGCAAATGTTCCCTGGGTCACTCTGAGGAACGCCATGGTGCGCGCATACTGCCGGACGGTCACGTAGTAGTAGGCCGCATCGGCGTTGCCCGTCCTGGCGGCTTTCAGCACGAGGGTTCCCTCGCGGAAATACCCCATCGAAACGCCCGTGGCAGCGGTGTATTCGGTCACCGAGTAGGTCAACCGGCTGTTGTCCGTAATCGTCGCCGCAAACCAGGCGGGCGCCGACTCGACGGTCACCGTCGAGCCGTTGAGCGCCTGGATCGGGAGGGTTTGATTCGCCAGAGCCTGATAACCCAGTCCGATGTATGGGGGAAGATCGCTGATCGCAGCGGCCTTGGGAGCGTACTGACGCACCACGACCGTATAGACCTGCTTCTCGATGTGCATGCCATTTCCGGCCGTCAGCGTGAGCAGACCCTCGCGGAAATCGCCCTGCGAACCGTCGTACGCACTCATTGTGAATGTGATACGGCCGTTCTGGTAGTTGGGTGCGGTGATCCACGCCGCACCGGAGGTCGGGACAACGTCGGTACCGTTCTTCGCAGCCACGTAGAACTCGCCCGCCGTAGCGCCGGAGGCATAGGTCAGCAGAGCCGGCACGGAGTGGATACCCGCCTCGACGGGCGCATTCTGGCGCACGGTGAGGTAGACCATCCGGGCATTCGAGTTGGTGTTGGAGGCCCGGATAGCCACCGTACCCTCGCGGTAGGCGCCGTGGGCGCCGTCGTAGGCCGTCAGGTGGAAAGTGAAGAGCCCGTTGTTGCCCTCGTTGAGCGTGGAACCGGTCATCCAGGCGGGAGCGCTCTGAATGCTTACGGTCGAGTTGTTGAGCACGTTGACCGGCAGCGTGTAGTCGCCCGCAGCCGCCATGTAGGTCACCACGCCGCCCGGCAGCTCGATTCCGGCCTCGGCGGGCGCGTACTGACGGACCACGACGTTGTAGACCTGGACATTGGCGTGGTCGTTGCGTGCCCGGATCGCAATCGTGCTTTCGCGGTAGGCGCCCTCGGCTCCGTTATAGGCCTCGAAATTCATCGTCACGAGTCCCGCCGTATTTGCCGTAGCGGTAACCCACGGCAGATTGCTGTCGGCTTCGATTTCCGAACCGTTCTGCGCGGCGACCAGGAACGACTGGCGCTGCGCCCGGCTGCTGAAAGTCAGCATCTGGGGCGCGGAGGTAATGCCGGCCGGGGCGGGTGCGAACTGGCGGAGCGTGACGTAATAGAACGCGGCGTTGGAGTTCGTGTTCGAAGCCTTGAGCGTAAGGACCGCATCGCGGTAGTCGCCAGCGGAACCGTTGTATTCGGTGAATGTGTAGGCCAGACCGGTAACGGCGTCATACGAGGGAGTAACCCACGCGGGAGCGGAGTTCCCGACGATCTCGATATGCGAACCGTTCAGCGGATTGACCGGCAGCGTATAGTTGGCCGCCCCGTAGGGATAGGTCAGGATCGCCGCGGGTACATCGGCACCGGCAGCCTTGGGTGCATACTGCCGCACCACGACGGAATAGACCTGCGCGTTGGCGTGCGTATTGGTCGCCGTGAGCCGGATGACCGCATCGCGGAAATCGCCGGCCGAGCCGTCGTAGGCCGAGAGGGAGTAACGGATCATGCCGTTATCGTTCCTCAGCGTGGTGATCCAGCCCGCGTCGGTGGTCGGGTGGACAAGGGAGGAATTCTGCGCACCCACGGGGAACATGCCGTCCGTCGCACCGCTGTTGTAGGTCACCAGCTGCGGCACGGAGGTGATGCCGGCCGGAGCGGGCGCATACTGGCGGATGGTGAGGTAGTAGACGGCGGCGTCCTTGTAGGTATTCGCAGCCTTGAACGTCAGCACGGCCTCGCGGAAATCGCCCTCCCGACCGTTGTACTCGGCTACGGAATAGGAGACCGAACGCCGGTCGGCAGCCACCGCCACGTGGTCGACCCAGCCGCCCGAGTTGTTTCCGATCACCGTGACCTCCGAAGCGTTCTTCGGGTTGAGCGGCATGGTGAAAGAGCGCGGATTGCCGTATTCGTCCTCACCGGAGCCGGAAGAGGTGTAGGTCACCGTCGAGGCGGGCAGGTCGAGACTCGGAGCCTGGGGAGCATACTGACGGATCACCACGTTGTAGACCTGCGGATCGATGTGGTCGTTGGCCGCGATGAGCGTAATGACACCCTCGCGGAAATCGCCCTCGGCACCGTTGTAGGCCTCCAGTTCGAAAGTAACCGAAATACCGTCTTCGCAGAGCGGATGCTTGATCCACGATGTCGTGGTCGCGGGGATGACCATCGACCCGTTCTGGGCTCCGACCATGAACTGCTGCGCCTGCGCCTTGCTCGAGAAAGTGAGCATCTGCGGCACGGAGGTGATACCCGCGGGATCGGGCGCGTACTGGCGGATGAAGAGATAGTAGTAGATGGCGTTGAAATTGCTGTTCGCCGCCTTGATCGTCAGGACCGCATCGCGGTAAGCACCCTCGTTGCCATCGTACTCTTCGAGCGTATAGAAAATCGCGTCTTTGGCGGAGGTGAGGCCGAAATCGGTCACCCAGCCGGCATTGCAGCCTTGGACGGTTACCTCCGATCCGTTGACCGGATTGATCGGAATGGTGTACGTATCCCCGAAATAGGTGTAGGTCAGCATCGACGACGGCAGGTCGACACCGGCCGCAGCGGGCGCGTACTGGCGGACCACCACGTTGTAGACCTGCACGTTGGCGTGGTCGTTACCTACCAGGAGGGTAATCAGACCCTCGCGGAAATCGCCGGCCGAACCGTCGTAGGCATCCAGATCGAACGTGACGATTCCGCGCTCGAAGATCGCATTTCGGATCCACTCTTTCGTCGAACCGGCCTGGATCTTCGAACCGTTCTGAGCGCCGACCATGAACTGAATGCGGTTCTGGGCGAAGCTGCCGAAAGAGAGCATCTCGGGCAGGGAGCTCACACCCGCGGGCTGCGGAGCGTACTGGCGGATGTGGAGGTAGTGGATCGAGGTGTTGGCGTGGGCGTTGGTCGCGCGCAGCGTGATGACCGCTTCGCGGCTGTCGCCCGAGGCACCGTCGAAAGCATCGAGGCTGTACGAAACCGACGCGTTGTCCTGACCGATCTGCACGTTGCGGACCCATGCGGCGTTGACGTTCACCACGGAGACGACGGCCCCGTTCATCGGATTGAGCGGCAGCACGCGGTCGGAAGCCTCGTGGGTGTAGGTGACGACCGACTGAGGCAGCTGGACGGCGGCTGCGGGAGGAGCGTACTGACGGATTACGACCGTGTAGACCTGGCGGTTGGCGTGGTCGTTCTCGGCCCACAGCGTGATGGTTCCGTCGCGGAAATCGCCCTCGGCCCCGTCGTAGGGAGCCAGCGAATAGGTTACGGCGCCGTCGTACAGCTCGACATCGCCGATCCACTCCGTCACGGAGGCCACGGTCACCTCGGAGCCGTTCTGCGCCTCGATGAAGAACATGCCGCCCTCGGCGTTGTTGGCGTAGGTGAGCATCTGCGGAAGGGTGGCGATACCGGCGGCATCGGGAGCATACTGACGCACGGTCAGGTAGACGAACGCCTCGTCGGCATTGCCGTTGGCGGCCTTGAGCGTCAGGACGGCTTCGCGGTATTCGCCCGTCGAACCGTCGTAGGCGTCGAGCGTGTAGCGCAGCAGCGAGTTCTCGCTCACGCGGGCATCGCGCAGCCACGGGGCGCTCGAAGCGACTACGGAGACGACCGAACGGTTGAGTGCGTTGACCGGAAGCGGGTATTCGCCCGTCAAGTGGGTGTGCGTGAGCAGCGTCGCGGGAACCTGGACGCCTGCGCTCATGTAGGCGGACTGGACGACATGCACGCCGACCTTGGTGGTGGCATTGTCGCGGTAGGCCACGATCAGCACGTCGCCCTCGCGCACCTCATCGGTGTCGTTGGCAGCAGCGGTGATGCGCAGCGTATGCGTGCGACCCGATGTCTCGACCGTCGCGCTCTTGAGCCATGCCAGGTCGCCGTCGATCCCGGACTGGTTCGAAACGACCGAAACCTCGTAGCGGACATTGTCCCTGTCGCCGCTCTCGACCCAGAGGTCCTGCGTGTGGACGGTCTGAACGGGCATCATGTAGGCGGTGGCAGCGGTGGAGACGGCCGGAGCGCCCAGACCGTTCTGGATCACCTCGACGACGTATTCGTAGGTCTTGCGGCCGAAAGTGACCGTGATGCCTATCAGGCCCTTGCGCTCCTCGGCACCGGTGTTCTTCGTCACGTCGAAGCGGTAGAACACCGTTTTCGAGTAGCCCGAAACGGTCTCGGTCTGCGAGAGGTTCGAAATCCACTGGCCGCCCGAGAGCACCTCGGTTTCGATCTTGGCATCCTTGTACTGCGTAGCTACCGAGAAACCGATCCCCTGAGCCGCTGCGGCGGGCAGGGTAATCAGCTGCGGGGTCACGCGGACCTCGGTGTCGGAGAGCCGGTTCTGCGTCACCCGGATGTCGGTTTTACGGCCGTCGGCCATCGAAACGGCGATATTGGCCGTGCGGGACTTATCGCTCTTGTTGGCCTCGACCAGCAGTTCGATCTCCGTGGTGCCCTTTCCCGAAGCGAGCGAGAGCACGCACCAGGCGGCATCGCTGCGGGCCGTCCAACTGGTGTTGGAGTAGATCGTGACGGGCACGTTGGCTGCTGCGGAGCCGATGAGGATCTCTTCGGCCGAAACGGAAACCTGCGGCTCGTCGAAATCCTCGCACGCGGTAAACGGCAGCGCAAGGGCCAAAAACGTCAGCACAACGGCGAAACGCGTGCCGATTGATTGGATGATATGATTCATAATGATATGTTCTTCAGGGTTATTACTCTTCTGCCGGGACGTATTCCACGCTCACCATGCAGGTACGCAAGGTCTTGTACAACTGCGCGATCTTCCAGGCCTCGGCCGTGCTGCGCACCTTCAGGTCGCGGAGTTCGGGGTCGGATTCCCCGGCCACGATCCGGCGGATTTCATCCGCATTTTCGATACCCGAATCGGGCAGGGCGGCCAGCAGGCCCTCCCAGTTCTCGCCCACATTCTCGATTTCGATCTTTTCGGGAGCGACACCCAGAGATTCGATCAGCATGGTTTTTACGGCTTCCCCGCGCTGCTGCGAGAGCCGCTCGTTGTACGAAACAGGTCCCTCGGGCGAGGAGGCGGGGTAAAGGACGATACGCAGGATTTCGCCGTTCCCGATATTGGTGCGGAGTTTTTCGAGGAAACCCCCGTACGCCTCGGTGTCGATGAACTCGGTCGAGCCCAGTGCGAAAGTGTCGGTGAAGATGCGTGAATCCCGCGTTTGGAGCGGGGCCGGAGCGGGAGCAGGGGCGGGCTCGGGGACGATCTGCGGTTCGGCGGGAGCCGGCACCCAGTCCGTCGCCAGCACGCTCCGGTGCTCGGCCGTACGCATGGCGCGCGTGCGGCATGCGATGTAGGTCTGCTCGAGGAGGCGGATTTCGAGTTCGGTTCCGGGTTCGAAATCCACCGAGGTCTGGTAGTGGTAGGTCACCTCGTCGCCGCAATAGGGCACGCGGGCCTCGAATTCGCGGCCGCTCCAGAGTTTGCGGTATTCGTTGGCGGTGCGCGATTCGGAGAGGCTGCGGAAATTGCGCCCCTCGAAGAGCACGGCGAGCAAGGTCATCTGCTTCTGGCCGCTGACGAGCGTGGGCGTTACCACGTAGGCCTTGCGCGATGGAATCAGACGGGCCGGCACCGTGATGTCGAAAGCGATGCCGAGGCGCTCGCCATCCCGGACAACCGTTGCTTTGGGCTCGATCTTCTGGATAAACGCCGAGCCGGCATAGGTCGGCCGCGTACCGTCCTGTGCCCGGAGCAGTCCCGTGCCCAGCAGGCACACGGAACAGAGTGCGGTAATGATTATCTTATTCATGGCTTAACGCTTTTTTTTATTGAATATGAGGTAGGAGATGCTGATTCCGGCCCGGGTGATGCCGAAACCGTCCTTGCGCTGCGACGAATAGATCCGCACGTCGCCCGTCCGCTGTGCGCGGCCCTCCCTGTCGTAGTCCTTGTGCAACCATCCCAGGCCGATGTTGCCCTCCAGACGCCAGTGGTCCGAAAAGGCCCACGAATAGCCGTACGAAACGCCCAGCCCCGAGAGCCAGCCGTTGTAGCGGTATTTGTCCAGGCCGAAATCGTAGTCGGCGTACATGGTGTGCAGGCCGACGAAATGGCCAGTGAATTTGCGGCAGCACCAGAACCGGACCTCGGGCTGGATGCCCCACATTTTGGTCTGTTTGCCGTTGCCGTAAACCCACGGATTCCACAGCACGTCGGCCGTAACCGTCCAGCGCGGGGCCAGGGCGAGTTCGGCACCGAGGTTCATGGTTCCCAAAGCGGCCCATCCGAGCGCATTGGTCCGAACGGAGAATTGTTGCGCGTGCGCCTGGGGAATCAGGGCCGCAAGCGACAACAGGCAGATAAGTATAAATTTCTTCATTGTGTTGGATTTTGTTGTTTGCGGATCACTTTCCTCCATTCCAGGTGTCATCGCCCTGCTGGGTGACGAGAATCGAGGCCGTGGCCTTGACCTCGTCGCCGGTGGTGAACCGGACATGAGCCGTGCGGTCGGTAGTGCCGGGATTCTCATCCACGATAATGGCGATGGACTGCGTACCGCGACCAGAGGTCTTGGAGAGCCTGCACCACTCGACATCGCTCCGACCGGTCCATGCACCGTTGGCACGCACCTCGACGTCGATGCTGTTCAGCATGTAATCGGCTTCGATCAGCGGTCGGGAAACCGACACCTCGGGCGGATCGGATTCGTTGCAGCCTCCCGCAAACAGCAGCGTGGCCGAGAACAACCCGATACCGATCATTTTGATGATTTTTCTCATAGAGTTGATGAATTAAGTTAGATTGAACACTTATTTTTTATACAGGTTACTGACTATTACGCTATGCCCCCGACGCACTCAGGCACCCGAAAAGAGCCCGAAAAAGACATTCTTATTCAAAAAGAATTGCAGAACCGGAATGAGAAGAGGTATCTTGTCCAATACGAGCGAAATAGATCGTTCGGAAAAGAAGAAAACGTTTCACCGCAGCCCTTCGGTTCCCGGTTCGGAGAAGCGCACCAAATCGAAAAACTGATTTTCAACCTGTTGACCCTTGAATAAAGAGCAAGTACGATGAAACGACCGACCCCGATTCTCGCCGAAAAACCGGAAACGCATGCCAGTTCGTGTCCGGTCAAATGCCTCCGTTGCCGCTACGACCGGACACACCCGCCGGTCAGCTGGAGAGAGGTTCGGCCGCAGCCGGACGAGCCGTTCGAAACTGCGGATACGCACACGCACCGGATCGTTTTCGTGATGGAGGGGGCCGTTGCGGTTAGGACGGCGGAGGGCGAAGCATTCGATCTGAGCCCCGACCAGTGTATTTTCCTGGCCAGGATCAAGCGGTACACCCTGACGGCAACCGCCCCCTCCCGCCTCATGCTGCTCGATTTCACGAACCGGGTCGTACTCTGCAACCGCGACTGCCTGAGCCGCTTGAGCACGGGCTGCAACGCCTCGGAGCCCTCCGGTCCCGTGCTCGGGGTTCACCCCTTTCTGCGCCAGATGGTCGACCATATCGCACGGGTCGACATTCCCTGTTACCACCTGCTCAAGGAGCACGAACTGTTCATCATGATGCGGTGTCTCTACACCGAGCAGCGACTGGCAGCCTTTTTCGGCCCCATTCTGCGGCCCGATCACGACTTGCAGGCATTCGTGATGAGTTGTTACCGGCAGGTGCAGGGCGTGGACGATTTCGCCCGCATGGCGCATATGAGCGAGCGGACGTTCCGCCGCAAATTCAGCGACACGTTCGGTCAGACCGTACACAGGTGGCTGGTGCAACAACGCGGAAAGGATTTGCTGGGGATGATCGCAAACGGGGAGCGCGACACCAAGCGACTGGCAGGAGCCATCGGCCTGACGGATCAGGCGGCGCTCTACCAGTTTTGCCGTCGTCATTTCAAATGCTCCGTCACGCGGCTGATCGCTCTTAACGCATCTGGAATGCAATAACTTGGAATCGCAATCCGATGGCGGATTATGCACCTGTTTTGGCCGTTTTTAAATAGCCTCCAAACCGCGGGGGGGGGTAAAAAAAACTATATTTGTGAAAAATTTGCCGCCATTGAGCCCGGTCGATACCGCAAAACGAAGAGCGTGACATTCTTTTTGAATAAGTGTGCGGCCTTATGGATCATCTTTGCACCCGTTCCTTTCATCGGGATGCAAAAGAAAAACGCTGATCTTCTAACTGCAAAGATAGCGTTTTTTCCGGAAAATACATTTTCGTGCGCTTTTTTCGTCCTTTCGCTACGCAATAAGGCCGCTAAAAAGACGAGACGATGCGGTTGGCTTCGTCGATGCGGACCGGCTCCAGCTCTTCCAGATAGATGCGCGTCGTCTTTTCGGAGGTGTGCCCCAGTCCCTCGCTGATGACGGTCACGGGAATATTCTGCCGCCGGGCCCGGCTCGCCCACGTATGCCGCGCCATGTTGAAAGTCAGGTTGCGTTCGAGATCGAGCAGCCGCGAGACGCGGATCAGCCGGCGCAAATAGTGGGAGCGCGAGTTCTTGTAGCGCCGGTGCAATATCCGCTCGAACTCCTGCCGCTCCTCGGGCGCGTCCGGAGTCCGGTAGGGACGAACGGAGCCGTCGGACGTGCGGTAGAGCATGACGGGCAGGACCCACGGCGAGCACATGCCGCGGTAGCGGTCGATGAGTTCCTGCAAGGCCGGAAAGATCTTGACGGTGAACAACTGTCCGGTCTTGCGGCGCCGGTAGCGGATCCGTCCGTCCTCGATGTCGCTCTGCCGGAGGTAGGCCATGTCGACGAACGACATGCCGCGCGTGTAGAAACTGAACAGAAACAGGTCGCGGGCCATGCCCAGCTCGCGCCGGCCGGGAAATTCCGCCCCCGCCACCCGCCGCAGGACCTCGTCGCCGACGGCCAGTTTGCGGGTTTTCTCGATGCGGAACGAGGTATCGGCAAAGGGATTCGTCTGCCGCGAGGCAAAGCCCTGCCGGGCCGCCTTGTTGTAGGCCGCCCGCAGCTTGCCCAGATAAAACGTGACGGTGTTGACCCGAAGTCCCTCCGCAAGCATGTGTTGTTCGAACCGTCGGACCACCTCGCCGGTCAGCTGGTCGAACAGGAGCCGCCGGCCGCCCGTGAATTTTTCGAAAGCCGTCAGCGTGGCCCGAAAGGTCGAAGCCGTGCCCAGGTCGCCCTGCTCTTCGAGGGTTTCGATCAACGTGCGGAAGAAAGTCCCCACGAAGCGGTTGTCGTTACGCTGCCGGCAACGGTCGGCGATGTCCGCGACGCCGAAAGGGGTGCCGCTGCGTTCCAGTTCGGCCACGATGCGTTCGGCCTCCGCGATCCGGCTGCGCAGGTAGTCGTTCACCTCGGCGATGTAGGCCCGGTGCGCCCGGGTGCGCGACGAGGGGACGGCAACCCCCTGTACGGGGTCGAACTCCCGGACGGAGAGTTTGTAGGGCGTGAACAGCACGCTGCGCCGGCGCTTGTAGAGCAGCTGCACCACGAGCGTATAGCGCTCGCCTGCGCTATCCTTGCGGATATTGAGTCGGGGTTTGATGGATGCTTTTGCCATTTTTTTCTTCGAATGTTAAAAAACAGGAACAAATCGAACGCAAGATAGCCAAGCACCGCGAACCCTCCTCGCGGTACGTTCCGTTAAAATTCCGGCAGCCGTCCGCAAAGCGCATTTTACGTACTCCTGCCCGGACCGCTCACTCGCCCGGGTCGTGGAGGTAGCCCTCCTCGTCGTAGACCGGGCGGTCGTCCTCGACGATCTCATCCACGCCATCCGGAATGCGGTCGTCCTCGGCGATCCGGGTGGCGAGGAGGTCCTCCTCGACGAGGTTCTCGTCGCGTTCGTTTCCCGCAAAGCCGTTGTTGGAGGTGGAGAAGACGGTGCGGTCGTTGTGGAATCTGACTTTCGGCATGGCTCTATCTATTTATATCCGGGTCGCCGCAACAACGATACCACGTTTCACCCGCCGGGCGCGGGCAAATCCGGAATCGGGGTAGGGATTCAGGTAACGCGGGTACGGACATTTGGCTGCGAATCGCTAATTTTGCACCGTGAACCAATACCAGCATACCATGCACGAAAACGACTTGCAACCGCTCTGCAATCGCCTGCGTGGGGAGCGGTGCTCCTGCGTGATCCGGAGCGGCCGAACGATCCGCCTTTTCCGCCAGCGGGGCGTCAGGGATCTCTACCAGCTGCTTCGGGACGAACCGGAGTTCCTGCGCGGAGCCCTCGTGGCCGACAAGGTGGTGGGCAAGGGGGCCGCGGCCCTGATGATCCTGGGCGGCGTCGAGGCCCTCCATGCCGGGGTGCTGAGCGAGCCGGCCCGCGACCTGCTTGTCGCGGCGGGCGTCGAGACGCACTGCGACACGCTGGTGCCGCACATCGTCAACCGCTCGCAAACCGGCCGCTGCCCGCTCGAAAAACGGTGCGATGCGGCCGCAACCGCCGCCGAGTGCCTGCCGCTGATCGAAGCGTTCATCGCAACCCTGCCACCGCAAACAACATGAAAAAACTGCCGATTCTCCTGCTCACGCTGCTCGCCGAGCCCCTCGCGGCGCAGACCGACACGCTCGGGCGCATCCTCCCGATCGGCGAGGTGGTCGTTACCGGTACGCGCGACCGGACCGACATCCGCCACCTGCCGATGACCGTATCGGTCGTCGGCAGCCGGCAAATCGAGCAGGCGATGCAGCCCTCGCTGCTCCCCGTGCTGACGGAGCAGGTCCCCGGATTCTTCCACACGGCGCGCGGCGTACTGGGTTACGGCGTGTCGGACGGCGCGGCGGGCGGTATCTCGCTGCGCGGACTGTCCGGAGGCGCCGGACGGGTGATGGTGCTCATCGACGGACACCCGCAGTACATGGGGCTGATGGGCCACCCGATCGCCGATGCGTATCAGACCATGCTGGCCGGGAAAGTCGAGGTCGTGCGCGGCCCCGCTTCGGTGCTCTACGGTTCGAACGCCATGGGCGGCGTGGTGAACATCGTCACCGAGGGGATGCAGGCGGACGGCGTGCGGACCGGGCTGACGGCAGGCTACGGCTCCTACAACACGCTCCAGACCGCACTGACAAACCGCGTGCGCGGCGGACGCTTCACCGGCACGGTAAGCGGCTCGTACGACCGCACCGACGGCCACCGCGCCGACATGGGATTCGAGCAATACGGAGGCTATGCCAGACTGGGCTACGAGATAACCCGCGCGTGGCGTGTGCGGGCCGACGTGAACCTCACGCATTTCAACGCCTCGCAGCCCGGAGCCGTCACACGACCCATGCGCGACGCCGACCAGCGGATCACGCGCGGCATGACCTCCGTGGCCGTGGAGAACGATTACGGCAAGACGTCCGGCGCGGTGAGCTTCTTCCACAACTGGGGCCGCCACCGCATCAACGACGGCTACACGGCCGATCCCGACGACACGAACATTCCCAAGGAGTACCGGTTCCACTCGCGCGACCGGATGGCGGGCCTCTCGTGGTACCAGAGCGCCCGGTTCTGGCGCGGCAGCCGCCTGACTGCGGGGGTGGACTACTACCGTTTCGGCGGCGAGGCGTGGAACCGCTACGTCGCGGGCGAACGCCGCGGCCAGCGGTCGGAAATAGCGGACAAGACCCTCAACGAGGTGGCCGGATACGTCGATCTGAGGCAGGGCGTGGGGCGTTGGCTGACCCTCGACGCCGGGGTCCGGCTGGACCGCCACTCCCGGCTGGGCGTGGAGTGGGTGCCGCAGGCGGGCGTTTCGTTCCACCTGCCCCGGGCGGTCGAACTGAAGCTCTCCGCAGGCAAGGGCTTCCGCTACCCCACCATCCGCGAGATGTACATGTTCCCGCCCCAGAACCCCAATCTGAGGCCCGAGCGGATGTGGAACTACGAGATCGCCCTCTCGCAGCAGTTGCTGGAGGGACGGCTGACCTATGGCGTGAACCTCTTCTACATCGACGGCGAGAACCTGATCGTCGCCGTACCGCGCGAGGGCACCACCCCGCTCAACCGCAACACCGGAAAGATCGACAACGCGGGCGTCGAGGCCGAGGCCGCGTGGCGCATCGGCGCGGCCTGGACGGTCGACACGAATTACAGTTTCCTGCACATGGAGAACCCCGTACTGGCCGCGCCCGAGCACAAACTGCACGCCGGAGCGAATTTCGCCAAGGGACGATGGATGCTGTCGACGGGCGTGCAGTACGTCGCCGGTCTCTATACCGCGGTCCGAACCGGGGGCCGGGGCACAGAGCGGACCGAGGATTTCGTGCTGTGGAACCTGCGCGGCGAATTCCGCGCGGCCCGGTGGCTGCGCCTGTGGGCACGCGGGGAGAACCTGCTGGCCGCGCGCTACGAGATCAACGCGGGCTACCCCATGCCGCGGGCGACCGCTATGGCCGGAGTGAAGATGAACTTTTAACCGATACATACCATGCAAACGACAACCGTGAAACTCTATTCGCTGGAGTATAACGAAGCGAAAACCTACCTGGCGGCAGCGCTCTTCCTTGCGGGCAACCTCGCCCTGCCGCAGCTCTGCCATCTGGTGCATCTGGGCGGCCCCACGCTGCTGCCGATCTACTTTTTCACCCTCGTGGGCACCTACAAGTACGGCTGGCAGGCCGGGCTGCTGACCGCCCTCCTCTCGCCCCTGGCGAACTGGGCCCTGTTCGGCATGCCCGCAGCGGCGGTGCTGCCCGTGATCGTATTCAAGTCGGTGCTGCTGGCCCTCGTGGCCGCGTGGGCCGCGGCCCGCTTCCGCCGGGCCGGCGTGCTGCTGCTGGCCGGGGTCGTGCTGTGCTACCAGTTCCTCGGCACCCTGGGCGAGTGGGCCTATTGGGGCGACCTGCGGACCGCGGCGCAGGATTTTCGGATCGGCCTGCCGGGCATGCTGCTGCAAATATTCGGCGGCTGGGCCGTCATCAACCTGTTAATCCGCCGATAAGATGGCCAAAAAACTGGGATTCGGCTGCATGCGGCTGCCGCTGACCGATCCGAACGACCAGCGGTCGGTCGACATCCGCGAGGTGGAGCGGATGGCGGACCTCTTTCTCGAGAGGGGCTTCACCTATTTCGACACCGCCTACATGTACCACGATTTCACGAGCGAGTGCGTCGTGCGCCAGGCGTTGGTCGAGCGCCATCCGCGCGAACGTTTCATGCTGGCCTCGAAGCTCCCGACCATGTTCCTCAAGGAGGCGGCGGACCAAGAGCGCATCTTCGGCGAGCAGCTGGAAAAGTGCGGGGTCGACTATTTCGACTACTACCTGCTGCACAGCCTCAACGCCGCCAACTACCGCACTGCCGAGCGGCTGGGCAGCTTCGCGTTCGTCGCCCGCCAAAAGGCCGAGGGGCGCATCCGCCGCATCGGGTTCTCGTTTCACGACCGGGCCGAACTGCTCGACGAGATTCTGACGACACACCCCGAGACGGAGTTCGTGCAGTTGCAGATCAACTACCTGGACTGGGACAACGAGAGCATCCAGTCGCGCCGCTGCTACGAGGTGGCGCGCCGCCACGGCAAAGAGATCGTCGTGATGGAGCCGGTCAAAGGGGGTGCGCTGGCCCGCGTGCCCGAGGAGGTCGAGCGGCTCTTCCGCGCGGTGCGGCCCGACCTTTCGCCCGCCTCGTGGGCCGTGCGCTACGCCGCGAGCCTCGACGGGGTGACGATGGTGCTGAGCGGCATGTCCTCGATGGAACAGCTCGCGGACAACACGGCCTGCATGGAGCATTTCGAGCCGCTCGACCTGCGCGAGCGCGACACGGTGACCCGGGCGGTGGAGTTGCTCAACCGCGCGATCGCCATCCCCTGCACGGCCTGCCGCTACTGCGTGGCGGGGTGTCCGCAGCAGATCGCCATCCCCGAGTATTTCGCCCTCTACAACGCCGACCGCCAGTCGGTCAACAACATCTTCTCCATCCAGCAGGCGTACTACGAAAACTACGCCCGGTCGCACGGCCGGGCCTCGGCGTGCATCGCCTGCCGCAAGTGCGAGAAGATCTGCCCGCAACACTTGCCCATCGTCGAGTACCTCAGGGAGGTGGCCCGGACATTCGAATCCTGAAAAAAACGAATTTTGCTATGAAACGATTTGTAATGAGCTTTTTGTGCGCTGCCGCCGGCTGCGGCTGCGCAGGTGCCTCGGAACCCGCCGACAGTGAACCGACCGTCTATTTCATCCGCGAGATCACGCCCGCGAACCTGGTGCGCATCTACGAAGCGCTCGGACGCGAGGCCACGGGCAAGGTGGCTGTCAAACTCTCGACCGGAGAGCCCGGCGGGCATAATTTTCTGCAACCCGCGCTGATCGCTCCGCTGGTGCAAAAGATCGACGGCACGATCGTCGAGTGCAACACCGCCTACGGCGGCGGCCGCGCCAGCACCGCCGATCACCTCCGGGCCGCCGCCGACCACGGATTCACGGCCATCGCCCCGGTGGACATCATGGACTCGGAGGGCGAGACGGCGCTTCCGGTGCGCGGCGGCAAGCACCTCATGCAGAACTACGTGGGTTCGCACTACCCCGCCTACGACTTTACGGTGGTCCTCTCGCATTTCAAGGGACACGCCATGGGCGGCTTCGGCGGCGCGATCAAGAACATCTCGATCGGGATCGCCTCGGCCGCGGGCAAAGCATGGATACACACCGCCGGCAAGACCCGGACCGATCTGTGGAACAACCTCCCCGCGCAGGACGATTTCCTCGAATCGATGGCCGAGGCCGCCAAGTCGGTGGCCGACCACTGCGGCGAGCGGATTCTCTACATCAACGTGATGAACAACCTCTCGGTGGACTGCGACTGCGACGCCCACCCCGAAGCGCCCCAAATGGGCGACATCGGCATCCTCGCCTCGCTGGACCCCGTGGCGCTCGACAAGGCGTGCGTCGACCTGGTATATGCGTCCGAAGACCCGGGCAAGGTCCACCTGATCGAACGCATGGAGTCGCGCCACGGCATCCACACACTCGAACACGCCGAAGCGATCGGCGTGGGGACACAGCAGTACGAACTCGTAACACTCGAATAGATGGAATACCGCACACTGGGCCGTACGGGCCTGCGGGTCAGCGCCGTAGCGCTCGGATGCGAGGGCTTCGCAAACAAAACCTCCGAGGAGGTGCGCGCCGATTTCGACCACGCCATCGAGCAGGGCGTCAATTTCCTGGACCTCTACGCCTCTGCTCCCGACCTGCGCAGCGCGATCGGCGCGGCGCTCCGGGGCCGGCGCGAGCGGATGGTCATCCAGGGCCACCTCTGCTCGGTCTGGGAGGAGGGGCAGTACCTGCGTTCGCGCGACCTGGAAAAGTGCCGCGCGGCGTTCGACGACCTCATCGCAAGGCTCGGCACCGACTACGTGGAGATCGGCATGATCCATTACGTCGACAGCGACGCGGACCTCAGCGCGGTGCTGGAGGGACCCGTGCTGCAATACGCCCGGCAGTTGCGCGCCGAGGGGCGCATCCGCCACATCGGGCTGAGCAGTCACAACCCCACGGTGGCCCTGCGGGCCGCCGAGTCGGGAGCCATCGATGTCCTGATGTTCTCGGTGAATCCCTGCTACGACCTGCTGCCCCCGAGCGACGACGTGGAGACGCTCTGGTCCGACGCGAGTTATGCAAACGACCTGCACGACATCGACCCCGAGCGGCAGCGGCTCTATGAGTTTTGCGCCCGCGAGGGAGTGGGGATCGACGTGATGAAGGCCTACGGCGGCGGGGACCTGCTCAGCGACGCCAACTCGCCGTTCGGACGGCCGCTCACCCCCGTGCAGTGCATCGAATACGCCCTGACGCGCCCGGCGGTCGCGGCCGTGATGGTCGGCTGCCGCAGCCGCGCGGAACTGGAGGCCGCGCTGGCCTGGTGCTCGGCGACACCCGACGAGCGGGACTACGCCCGGGCGCTGGCCGGTCTGGAGCGGTTCTCGTGGGAGGGGCACTGCATGTATTGCGGCCACTGCGCCCCCTGCACCGCGGGGATCGATATCGCCTCGGTGAACAAGTTTTACAACCTCACCGCGGACGGTGCCCCGATTCCGGAGACCGTGCGCGAACACTACCGTTCGCTCGCGCACCACGCCTCGGAGTGCGTCGCCTGCGGCCGCTGCGAAACGAACTGTCCGTTCGGCGTCGGGATCATCGACCACATGCGCCGAGCCGCCCAGCGGTTCGGGTATTGATGCGAAGCCCCGGAATCCACACCAGATTCCGGGCTTTTTCTCTCTCGATTAACGCAGAATCCGGAATCGGGGTAACATCCCCCGTAACGGGGATAACCCGCGAAAGCCGGTCGGGTCGTAACTTTGCACTGCATAACCAATAAAACCGACACGCATGAAACCATCATCCATTTTAATTGCAGCATTTCTTATGACAACCACCCTTTCCTCCGCGCAGACCGATGCGGACAATTTCTACACCAGCGACCGCGTACAGGTCGAAAAAGTCTCGTTCGAAAACCTCTACCGGATGCAGGTCGGGGCCAACCTCTACCGGCCCGCCGATCTCGGGGAGGGCGAAAAGCGTCCGGCCGTGATCGTCGGCCACCCGATGGGCGCCGTCAAGGAGCAGAGCGCCAACCTCTATGCCGTCAAACTGGCCGAACGGGGCTTCGTGACCCTCTCGATCGACCTCTCGTTCTGGGGCGACAGCGAGGGCCGGCCGCGCAACGCCGTACTGCCGGACCTCTATGCGGAGGACTTCAGCGCCGCGGTCGATTACCTCGGCACCCGCGCCTTCATCGACCCCGAGCGGATCGGTGCGGTGGGAATCTGCGGCAGCGGCAGCTTCGCCATCAGCGCCGCGAAGATCGACCCGCGGCTCAAAGCCGTGGCTACGGTGAGCATGTACGACATGGGCGCCGCCAGCCGCAACGGGCTCCGCAACGCCCTGACGACGCAAGCGCGCAAGGAAATTCAGGCCGAAGCGGCGCGGCAGCGCTACGTCGAGTTCCGCGGAGGCGAGACCCGCTACACGAGCGGCACGGTACGCGAGCTGACCGAGGATTCCTCGCCCGTCGAACGGGAATTTTATGCGTTCTACCGCACCCCGCGCGGTGAATTTACGCCCGCAAGCGCCGATCCCCGGACCACGACGCAACCCACGCTGACGAGCAACGTCAAATTCATGAATTTCTACCCGTTCAACGACATCGAGACCATCTCGCCCCGGGCGCTGCTCTTCATCACGGGGTCCGAAGCCCATTCGCGCGAATTCTCCGAGGACGCCTACCGCCGGGCCGCCGAGCCCAAGGAGCTCTACATCGTACCGGGCGCCGGACACGTCGATCTCTACGACCGCACCGCACTGATTCCGTTCGACAAGCTGGAGGCATTTTTCAACGTAAATCTCAAATAGCGATGACGCTCGACCGATTTCTCGAATACGTCCGAACGGGACAGCCGTTAGACACCGAGGAGCTGCACTGCTTCATGGATCGCATGAGCGACCGGGCGCGGCGGATCACTTTCCGCCTCAACAGCGCCTACCGCACCCCCGACGAGGTGCGCCGGCTGCTCTCGGAACTTATCGGCTGCGAGGTCGATCCCACCGTGCGCCTCTTTCCGCCCCTCTACACCGATTTCGGACAAAACATCCGCCTCGGCCGCGAGGTCTTTATCAACGCCTGCTGCCACTTTCAGGACCACGGGGGCATTACGCTGGGCGACGGCTGCCAGATCGGTCACAACGTGGTCTTCGCCACGCTCGACCACGGCCTGGCCCCCGAGAAGCGCAAGACGACCTACCCGGCGCCCATCGTGCTGGGGCGGAACGTCTGGGTCGGGGCCAACGCCACGATCCTCCGGGGCGTCACCATCGGCGACAACGCCGTGGTGGCGGCCGGAGCGGTCGTCACGCGCGACGTGGAAGCCGGCACCGTCGTCGGGGGCGTCCCGGCCCGGGTGATCCGCAAAATCGAAAACAAGTAGCATATGGTACGCACCTGCATGACCCTGGCAACGATGTTCTCGCTGCTGTTGACGCCGGCGATCACTGCATGCGCCCCCGACGAAGCGCCGGAAACGCCGAGCGAAACGCCGCAACCCGAGCCCGGGCCGCAACCCGAGCCCGAGCCGGGACCTCCGGAAGAGAGCCGCATCCGGCTTCGCGTCGGATCGGCCGCATTCACCGTCCGGCTCCGCGACAACGCTGCGGCCGTCGCCTTTCTGTCGCTGCTGCCGCTGACTGTCGAGATGGACGACCTGAACGGCAACGAGAAATACCGCTACCTGCCGCAACCGCTGCCCACGACCGCGACCGTTCCCGGAACCATCCTTACGGGCGACCTGATGCTCTTCGGAACGGACTGCCTGGTGCTCTTCTACGAAACATTCCGGACAACGTACCGCTACACGCCCCTGGGTCGGGTAGAGCAGACCGAGGGGCTGGCAGAAGCCCTCGGCAGGGGAAACGTCGAGGTCGTGTTCGAATCCGAGTGACGATCCGGGTATCCTACCGAAAAAAATGCAGACGGCTCCCAAGGGAATCGTCTGCATTTTATTTCGGTGCCGGCATAAGTCGTCCGGCCGTTCAACGTGCCGCCAGGGATTCGGACTCCAGTTCGAGCAGGAATTTTTTGGCCCGCAGACCGCCGCCGTAGCCCGTCAGCGAACCGTCGCTGCCGATCACCCGGTGGCAGGGTGCGAACAGGGACAGGGCATTGGCCCCGTTGGCATTGGCCACCGCACGCACCGAGAGGGGCATTCCGATCCGGCACGCCATTTCGCGGTAGGAGATCGTCTCTGCGAACGGGATTTTCAGCAGTTCACGCCACACCGCGTTCTGGAATTCCGTGCCGGCGAACAGCAGCGGCACGTCGAACTGCCGGCGCTGGCGGGCAAAAAATTCGTCGAGCTGCCCGACAGCCTTTTCGAGGACCGCGGAGGCGCCCGGCTCGAAGCGGGCGCGCAGCAAACGTTTCAACCGCCGGTCCACGCGCTCGCGCCGGCTTTCGATCTGCCAGTCGCACAGGCAGAGCCGCTCGCCCAGCGAACCGAGCAGAAGCACGCCGCACGGCGATTGGTAACGGGTTGTCTTGATCGTGTTCTTCTCGTTCATCCTGTTGCAAATATAGGAAAAAGTTTCGATTCAACCACCTGCTGCGACTGCTCATTGCCCGGCAGGCGTTTCTTGCCGGTAAAAAAGGCGGACTCTGCACTAAAACGCTTTTCCATTCGCCTGTTTTTTCGTATCTTGTACCGGATTTTCCGGCAACGAACTACCCGGTGAAAAACAAGTAATTTGCAACCCCCGGAAAACCGAACTTAAAAACAGACTCCATGAAAAAATTCTTCAGCATGCTGCTCCCGGCCTCCGGGCTTCTGCTCTTCGTCGGCGGCAGTGCGGGCCGCATTTCGGCCGCGGAACCCGGAACTACTGAAAACCGGCTGCCGGATTGGGCGCTGGGCGGCTTCGTCCGGCCTGCGGGCGCCAACCCCGTGATCCTGCCCGATTCCGAGGTCAGGTTCTTCTGTCCGATGCGCAAGGATTCGGTCGGATGGATGGAGAGCGACACGTTCAATCCGGCCGCCACCGTCATGGACGGAGCCATCTGCGTCCTCTTCCGCGCCGAGGACAATTCGGCCACCGGCATCGGCAAACGCACCTCGCGCATCGGGCTGGCCCGGAGCCGGGACGGCGTCAGGATGCGCCTCGAACGCGAGCCGGTGCTCTTTCCGGCCGAGGATGCAATGAAAGCGTACGACTGGCCGGGCGGCTGCGAGGACCCCCGCGTGGCCGTCACCGAGGACGGGACCTACGTGATGCTCTACACCTCGTGGAACCGCCGCATTCCGCGGCTCAGCGTGGCCACCTCGCGCGACCTGGTGACCTGGACCAAGCACGGCCCGGCATTCGCCAAAGCCTACGACGGCCGCTTCCGCGACCTGAAGAGCAAGTCGGGGTCGATCGTGACCGAACTCGACGGCGGGAGGCTGGTCATTGCGCGCGTGAACGGAAAGTACATGATGTACTGGGGCGAACGGATGATCAATATCGCCACGTCGGACAACCTCGTGGACTGGACTCCCGAGCTCGACGCGAACGGCAATCTGAAAGGCGTGGTCTTCCCGCGCGAGGGCTATTTCGACAGCGCCCTGACCGAGTGCGGACCGCCGGCGATCGTAACCGACAAGGGGATTCTGCTGCTTTACAACGGCCAGAACCGGCTCGGCGAGGGGCGCGACAAGCGCTATCCGGCGCGCACCTACTCCGCCGGGCAGATCCTTTTCGACGCCAAAGAGCCCGGCAGGGTGATCGGGCGACTGGACGTACCGTTCTTCCGTCCGGTGGATGATTTCGAGAAGAGCGGCCAGTACCGGGACGGGACGGTCTTCATCGAGGGGCTGGTCTATTTCGACTCCCGGTGGTATCTCTACTACGGCTGCGCCGACTCGCGGGTCGGGGTCGCCGTGTACGATCCGGCCCACCCGACTCCCGGAGACCCCGTGCCCTCTCGACCGGAACTATAAAAAGAGACGATCCGAAAATTCGGATCGTCTCTTTTTTCATCGCTCCTCTCCGGCTCGGGTCGGAGGCGGTCCCTGGTAGGAGCGCTGCATGCCGCCGAAATCGAGCACGACTTTCTGGAGCACCGTGCCGGCGTCGCCGCACAGGATTTTCAGCGTGTGGCGGCCGGGTTTGCCGATGTGGAGCGTGGTCTTGTTCACGCGGCAGTTTCGCAGCACGCTCTCGTACCAAATCTGCGCATATTCGATCGACGAGGTCGAGGGGTTCATCACCGGACCCTCGTCGATCGAGACGCCGTACTGGGTTTCGAGGTTGGTCGCCTCGTGTCCGGCGTATCCCCGGTCGGCACTGATGACGAACGTAGGCAGCACGTAGGTATAGATGTCGACCGAACCCTGCTCGAACGTGTAGAAATCGTATTCCACCGTGGGCACGTCGCGCCGCCGGGTGTTCTGCTTGGGCCGGGTCGGATCGCCCAGCTGGAGCGCCGTGTTCTCCACACCGAGCAGCGGAACGGGCCGGATGCAGATCGCGTCGTTCTCGCGCTTGCGGTGGAACTCCGCCGCAGGAATCGAAATATACCCGTTGTGCTGGACATACAATCCGTCGAGTTCCTCGCGCGTGGGTGAGGCCGGATTGAATACCGAGACCAGCACGCGGCGGCTCTCCCCGTTCGCTGCGGCGATGGTCAGCGAGCCCGACACCTCGTCTCCGACGGGCACCTTGTCCCAGTCCACCGAGACCTCGATCCGCTCCTCGGTGTGGGTCGTGCCTGCCGTCCGGCTCAACACGATCCATTCGTCGCTGGCCGAAGCGCTCCACGCCAGCGGTTCGCGCCCCTTGTTATAGACGTCCACGAAATAGGAGCGACGCACGAACGTATCGAACGTCGGGAGCAGGTGGAAGCTGCGCAGTCCTTTCATGATCTCCTCGCCCTCAACCGCGATTCCCAGGGACGCCCCGGGCGCGAGCGAGGCGCTTCTGAGCTCGGGGAGCTGGAAATAGGAGGCGGCGAATCCCTGGTTCATCGTCATCACATGGTCCCACTTGCCGTCCAAAAGGGCGTTGTAGCCCGCCGTGATGAGGCGCAGGCTGTCGTGGCAGCGGCGGCTTTCGGCGGCCAGGGAATCGGTCGCGGCACGCTGCTGGGTGGCGTAACGGCGGTTCTGCTGTCCGCGCAGCACCATCCGGTTCAGGAGTTCGCACGCTTTCACCGGATAGTAGAGCACCTGGTAGAAGCACGCCTTGTTCGCTTCGGGCATTTCCTCCATCAGAGCGTCGACCTCACAGGCGATCCGCGCGTAGTCCGCGAGCCGCCGGTCGGCCTCGCGGTAATTGGCAAACGAGAAGTCGGTGTCGGTGTTGCGCTCCCTGCCGTGTTTGTCCGTGGCCCACTGGTAGCCCCAGCCCATGAATTCGGGCTTGCGGATGAATGCGAGGTGGTAGAACGTGTCGGAAATTTCGCGGAAACGGTCGAAATACTCCGCTCCCAGGAGGCCGCTCATCCACTCGGCGCGGTAATCCGCGGCACGCTGAAAGTCGAACGAGTCGATGTCCCAGGCCATCGCCAGAAAGAGATCGACCGCGAATTCGCACGACTTGATGTCGCCGGCATTGAGCAGCCAGACGCGGTCGGCCGTCGAGTCGTAGGCCTTGCGCAACTCCTCGTACATGAGCGTGGGCGAGGTGGTGTTCATCCACAGGTAGTCGTGCGGACGGCCCAAGTAGGAGGAGTGGTAGTAAACGCCCGAACGCCCCGAGCGCTGCTGCTCCGCGGGGCTGCTCAGGCGTTTCATGTAGCCGTAGTTGTCGTCGGGCCAGATGATCGTCACGTCGTCCGGAAGCTCCAGCCCCCGGTTGTAGACATCGAGCACCTCCTTGTAGGGCGTGAACACCTGCGGAATCTCCTCCGCGGGCCGGCCCAACACGTCGGAGAGAATCTGCCGCTGCGAGAGCAGCGCCTCCTGCATGGTGGCCTTTCGGGCGTCGAGGTCCTCGCTGCCGGCCATCGCCCGGTCGTGCAGACCTCTGAGGGCCAGCGTGTAGACGTTCTCGTAGGGAGCCGACGTCTCGACGCGCTCTTTCAGAACCCGATCCACTCCGGCCCGGTTATTCACGTAGTCCCACTCGCCCATCGTCTTTGAATCCCACTCGCTGGCGGTATTCAGCCCCAGCGGTTCGCAGTGCGACGAGCCGATGGCAATCGCGTAGCGGTCGGCGATCGCCTTGTTTTCGGGAATCTTGTAAAAGGCCGTCGTCGCGTCGTGCATCGCCGGGGCCAGGTAGTTCGCCTGCAGGCGTAGCAGCAGCTCGCACACTTTCTCGTACGTCTTGGGGCCGATATTGCCCAGCTCTTTCTCGAAATTCCGCTTCGCCCAGCGGTAGAGGCCCCAGTCCTCGTCGTTGATGAAGATGCCGCGGTACTTTACCGAGGGGCTCTGCGACGCATAGTCCGTCACGCGCAGCGTCAACCGGTCGCGATGACGGACGGGAGCGTCGGCCCACCAGTACCAGGGATTCACGCCGATGGCGCGCGAAAAGGAGAGCAGGCCGTAGGCCGTGCCGCGGCGGTCGCTGCCCGCAATGACGAGCGCCTTGCGCACGCCGTGTCCGGGACGGTCGACCAGCCGGACGGCGTAGCGCTCCCAGCCGCCCTCGACAGCCGAAACGTCGATCTTTTTCGCCGCGATCAGTTCGTCGATCCAGCCGCTCTGGCCGATCGTTCCGACGACGAGAGCGCAGCGCGTCCCCGCGGGGAGTTCCCGCCCGGCGACGACCGGGATTTCGCGGCCCGTCACGCGGGCGACATCCGCGGCAAACAGCCCGGCGGCGGTCTCGACGACCGGGGCGTCTGCGGCGTCGTAGCAGAGTGCCGCACGGGAATCCGCGCCGACCAGTTCGAAATCCGAGCGTGCGGCGGCCCTGTCGGTCAGCACAACCTGTGCTTGCAGCGCCGCGGCCTGCATCCACAGCAGGACGAAAATGAAGAGGGTTTTTCGTATCATCGTTTTCTCAAAATTTGAAAGTGGGAAAAGGCCCGAAGAGTCGTCTTCGGGCCTTTCCGATCAGAGTACCCGACGGCTATCTTCTTTCGCGGCCGAGGTAGAATTCGTTGATCTGGATGGTGCCTCCCGGGTTGGTCCCGCCGTAGGCCGTGCCGCGTGCGCAGTAGAAGCCCAGGAAAGGCGATACCGTGCTGACATCGTTCCAGCCGATAAAACGCAGGTAGCGGTAGTCGTTCTCCGGGATGGGAACATTGTCCGTCAGGAGGTTCTCATACACATTCGGATCGGGCGTCAGCGCGACGCGCTCGGCGACCAGCTCGAAATTCGTGCCGTCGTTGCTGCCCTCGATGCGGTTGAAGCCCCACCAGCGGACGAGGATGTTCTTGTTGTTGTTGCCCTCGGGACGGTGGCGGATGCGCAGGTAGTTGACCATGCCGGGGTTGTCGCCGCGGTCGATCTGGAACCAGATTTCGGCGTCGGCCGGAATGCTCGAAGCCCGGCCCGGACGGTCCATCGAAAGGGTCGTGCTCTGGCTGCCGTCGATCGCGGCGGTCGCGCTGCTTCCGATCGAGCTGTCGGCTTTCCAGCCGTGCGAGAAGCTCATCGACCATTTGCTGCGATCCCAGTCGCCGAAGAACTCGGTGATCGTAACGCCGATCGACGCCTTGATCTCGGGATGGTTTCGGGCGGCGGCCGTAATCGTTACCTCGCCGCTTCGGTGACAGATCATGCGGCCGGTTTCGGCGTTCACCGATGCGATCTGGGGATCGGAGGAGGAGAAGACCACGCCCTCGTTCTGGTCGAACGGCTCGACCGAAACGTAGAGGCTGTAACCGACTCCGGCATAGGCCTCCATGGAGGGGTTGGAGAACGAGATCGACTCGATGTCGATCGGAATCTGGTCGACGACCGTCAATGCGAAATAGGTTTCGATGCCGCTCACGTAGATCGAGATCATGGTGATACCGGCCTTGTGGGCCGTGATGATGCCTTTCGGGCTGACCGTGGCCACCTCGACGTTCGAGGAGTAAAACAGCTCCGCCAGGTCGGTGGCGTTTTCGGGCAGCACGGTCACTTTCAGCGATACGTCCCTCGTTTCGCCGACCTCCATTACGATGCCGCCGCTCAACTCCTCGTCGAGCACGACGCTCTGGGCGGGAACCTCCATCGTCCCCGGTTCGGGCACGCCGTCTTCGCAGCCCGCGCACAGCAGGGCCGCCGCGGCAAAGAGACAAATTGTTATCCTTTTCATAATCTGAATTTCTATTTTTTTCGGTTAAAGATTCCTAACTCCGGCGGCGGACGAGCCCCCGCCGGAGCCGGAAAGTTTATTCATCGAGACCGAGGTACAGTTCCGCGAACTGGCAGGTCTTGGCGCTTCCCGCGAAGCAATCCTTTTTCCCGACGAATTTAAGGTAGCGGTACGTCACCGCAGCCGGGAGCCGGATATTCGACGAGGTGTGGTACTTGTCGATGTTGCGCGATCCGCCGTCGTTGGGGTCGATGCCCGGTGCATTGTCCAGGTTCGGAACCGTGACCCCGGCAGCGATCTGGGTGAAATTCACCCCGTCGTTGCTGCCCAGAATCGCCGAAAATTTCTTCCAGCGGCAGTTGCGGTCGGTATTGCGGCAGGACTGGTGCATCAGGCGGAAATAGTTCACCGACTGCTCCCGGCCCATGTCCACCACGAACCACGCTTCGCCGTCGTCGGTGGTGGGTTTGGTCAGACCGAAATTCGATCCTTTCACATCCTTGAATACCCCGGGATCGAAAACGCCGTCGAACGGGGCCGTCTTGCTGCCCGCGGTGCCGCTGATCGCACCCGAATTGGCCGACACCTGCCACCCCGTGCGATCGAGGTCATGCGGATCGGTGACGTTGACAGCGAAATAGGCTTTCTTTGCTCCTGCACCCTTGAAATCGTTGGTTTCATTGCTCTTGGCCAGGATGACGAATGTGACCGTACCGACGCCCTTGCAGGTAACGATACCGTTTTCGTCGATCGTGGCTACCTCCTCGGGACCGTAGGCGACGTATTTGACCCCTTCGGTCTGGTTCGCGGGCGTCAGCTGGAGCTGCGAAAAGAGGTCGAATGTCGTGTTCTGCCCCAGAACGACCGAGGCCGAGCCCTGGATGGCGGTGGCTCCGTTCTCGATTTCGATCTTTTCGAGTGCCACCGTCACATCTTCGGCGACGGTCAGTAAGAACGAGGCCGAAATGCCGTCGACGGTGACCGTGATCGTCGTCGTGCCCACTGCATGCGCAGTTACCAGGCCCTCGGAGCTGACCGTGGCGACGGTCTCGTCCGACGATGCGTAGCTTTCGGAGCGCTCCGAGGCATTCTCAGGCTGAACGGTCGCCTTGCCCGCGATGTCGAGCGTTGCGTTGGGCTTCAGCGTCACGCCCGCGCTCAACTCATCGGGCAGCGTAACCGACTCGACGGAGACCTTTTCGACCGTGAGGGTGAACTGGGCCGACTTGCCGTCGGCGGAGATGGTGATCGTCGCCTGGCCGATGGCGATGGCCGAGACGAGGCCCTCCTCGCTGACCGACGCGATCATCGGATTCGACGAATTGTAGCTTTCGGTTGGGTCTGTGGCGTTGGCGGGGATGATCGTCGCCTTGCCTGCAAGGTCGAGCGTCGCACCCAGTTTCAGCGTGACGCCGCCGGCCAGCTCTTCGGGCAGCGTAACCGATTCGACGGGAATCCGCTGCGCCTCGACTTTGACCTCGAAATGCGCGTGTTTGCCGCCCACCGTGATCGTTATCATCGCCAGGCCCGGCTTCAGGGCTTCGACGCGGCCGGCCGCGTCGACCGAAACGGTCTGGGGGTCCGACGACTCGTAGGTTTCGGTTTTGTCCGTGGCCTGTTCGGGGCGCACCGTCACTTTGCCGGCGATGTCGGCCGTCTGGCCCACGACCAGCGTGATGCCGCCGCTGAGCGACGAATCGAGAGCGATCGCCGAGACGGGAATCGTCGTGTCGGTGTCGGAGCTGTCGGAACAGCCCGCACCCAGCAACGCCGCCGCTGCGAACAGAAATATGCTGATTTTTTTCATCATCGTAAAATTATCGGTTTGTACGCCTCTACCAGCCGGGATTCTGCACCAGTACGTTGCTGCGCTTGATCTCGTCCAGCGGAATGGGATAGAGGTAGTTTTTGTTCTTGAAAGAGCGGGTTTGCAGTTTGGTGCGGGTGTAGTAGGCGGGCTGCGCCTGGTCGACGTTCATGCCGTGGAATTCGCCGCCCTGGCCGCCCTCGCCGGGCGCCTTGTCGGCGATCATCCAGCGGCGCACGTCGAAATAGCGCTGCCCCTCGGTGGCCAGTTCGATGCGGCTTTCGCGGCGGATCGCCTCGCGCTGCAACGCCTGGTTGCCCTCGATGGCGGGGTTCAATACCTCCAAATCCTCCAGTCCGGCGCGCCGGCGCACCCGATTGACGTATTCCAGCACGTCCCCGTTGCCAGGCTCCACCTCGTTGAGCATCTCGGCGTAGAGCAGGTAGAACTCCGCCAGGCGGAAGATGATGACCGGACGGTATTTCGACGACACGGCGCCGGAGATATTGCCGCCGTAGACCGTGCGGTTCATGCGCTTGTAGAGCAGGTACCCCGTCAGCGGAGCGCCGTCGGCCACCGAGTTGTCGTCCTTGCCGCCGCGGTAGAACTGAATCTCCTGGTTGCTCATGTGCCATTTCATGCCCGAGAACGTGACGGTGTTGTAGAAACGGGGCTCGCGGTCGATGTACATTTTCGATACCTGCACGCCGTTGTGCATTCCCATTTCGGCTTCGTTGGCCGGGTAGAGCTCCGATTTGGGCAGGAACGAGGTCGCCTTGACCGGCTTGCCGTCTTTCATGTAGAAATCGTCGACCAGCTCTTGCAGGACGTGGAATCCGCCCTGCCCCTGCGGCTGCGAACGCGGGGTGGCGAACGTGTCGAATTTCTGCTCGCCCAACTTGCCCCACGAGTTGGTCGAGGTGGCCCAGATAATCTCCCGGTTGTACTCCTGGAAGAGTTTGTAGAGGTCGTCGTCCGGATTGCCCGTATCGAGCAGTTCGTAGCGGCTGCCCGTCTCGGCGTAGTCGAGAAAATCGCGCAGGCGGTCCACCGCCGTCTGGAGTTTCGAGGCGTCCCGGTCGGGGAAGAGCCGTTTGCCGTCCTTGTTGGTCAGCGCCATGGCCTCGGGCCATCCGCCGTTGAACAAAGGGCTGGCGGCATAGACCCACAACTTGGCGCGCAGAGCCAGTGCGGCGCCCTTGGTGGGCACGGCGCGCAGGTTCTCGTTGTCGTGGTACGGCTCCTGCGCCATCTCTTCCATACACTCTTTCAGCTCGCGGTCGATGAAAGCGATCACCTCGTCGAGCGAGTTGCGCGGGAGGTCCAGCTCGTCCTCGAGCGTCAGCGAACGGTCGACGATGGGCACCGGACCGTACATCTCCATCAGGTAGTAGTGGTAGGCCGCACGCATGAAGCGGACGTTGGCCTTGTAGAGTTTGACCTCCGACTCGGTCAGGCGGTCGGCATCGGGACCACCCTCGTCCACGATCGGACGGGCCTGCTCGAGGAAGATGTTGGCCTGCCGGATGCTCTCATAGAGGGTGTTCCAGCGCTGCGAGTTCTTGTTGGCGGCGTTCCACTCGGTGTACTTGCCCGCGTTGTTGGCCAGTCGCGTGTAGATCTCGTCGGAGTAGGCGCACCAGGGATTACCCATCGGGCTGTCCGTAACCCAGACGGCCGAATAGTCCGGACGGTTGTTGAAGACCTGGGAGTACCATTTTTTCGTGCGGTCGACATTGCTGAACACCTGCGAAATGTCGGAGATGCCGCCGGCCAGCTCATCGGACACGTCCAGAAAGCTGCACGACCAAACCGTGCAGGAGAGCACGCCGATGGAAAGTATCTTGATAAAATTCTTTTTCATAGTTCGTTCTCCTTAGATTAGAAGTTGACTTCGAGTCCCAGGGTGAAAGTGCGCGACATGGGATAGCTCATGCCCTGGTTGCGGTTGCCCTGCTCGGGGTCCCAGTACTCGATGTCGTCCCAGACGCAGAGGTTGTTGCCCAGCATGTAGACGCGCACGGCGTCGAGCCGCAGTTTGCGCAGGAACGTCTTGGGCAGGTTGTAGCCGATTTCGAGGTTCTTGAAGCGCAGGAAATTGCCGCTGCGGAGCCACCACGTGCTGGGTTCCTTGTTGACGTTGTGGCTGTAATGGCTGTGCAGACGCGGCATGGTGACATTCTGGCGCGGATTGTCCGCCGTCCAGCGGTCGAGGAACAACGTGCGGTAGTTGGACTTGTCCTCGTACCAGTTGAAAGGCCAGAAATGGTTGTTGCCCGAGGCCAGCAGCACCGACGAGTTGCCCGTACCCTGGAAGAAAGCGCTGACGTAGAAACCCTTGTACTCGACGTTGAATCCGAAACCGTAGTTGATCTCGGGGTTGTAGGGGTGGCCCACGCCGCGCTTCTTGTCGTCGCTGTCGATCACCCCGTCGTGGTTCAGGTCGGCGTACTTGATGTCGCCCGGGCCGAGGGTTCCCTGCAAGGCGACCGTGGGAAGCCCCGGACGCAGCTCGTAGGAGTAGGTCCCGTTGGGATTGAGCGTGCGGATGAAATCGTCCTCGGTGTAGAGGCGCTCGGCGATGTAGAGCGTGTTCTCGTTGAAGCGCGTGCCGGTGATCCGCTGGTAGTCGTAGAGCTGGTTCAGCTCGTCGTATTCGATGATCTTGTTGCGCGCGAACGTGAACGTACCGCGGGCGCTGACGCGGACCTTGCCGAAATCGTGGCGGGCGTTCAGGCTGGCGTCGATGCCCCAGTTGTTCACGATACCGTAGTTCTGCCACGGTTTGGCGTGGAAGCCCGCCACGCCGGGAATCGTGTTGCGCTCCAGCAGAATGCTCTCGCGGCGGTTGTTGAAATAATCGGCCGTCAGTTCGATTTGGTTGTCGAAGAAGCCCAGGTCGAGACCGACGTTGCGCTTGGTTTCGATCTCCCAGCGGATGTCGTTGTTGATGAAGCGCAGGTCGTAGATGCCGGCTCCCATGCCGTTCGAGGCCGAAGTTCCGATGCCCTGGTTGAACGTATGGCCCTCGGTGTTGAACGTCGCACGGTAGAGGAAGCGTGCGGCTCCCGTGTCGTCGTTACCCGTGCGGCCCATCGAGAGCCGGATCTTCGCGTTGTTCATCACCCGTTTCAACCCCGTGGGATAGAATTTCTCGTTGGAGATGAAATAGCTGACGCCGACGGCCGGGAAGAAGCCGAAGCGGTACTTCGGGGCGAAAGCTTCGCTGCCGGTGTAGCCGAAGTTACCCTCGATGAAATAGCGGTTGTCGTATGAGTAGGTCACACGGCCCACGATGCTCTGCTTGCGGAAGGGAAGCACCGGATCGTTCTTCTGCTGCTCTTTCTGCATGTAGAGCAACATGGCGGAGACGTTGTGGACGTCGTTAAACGTGCGCTGGTAGTTGATGGCGCCCTCGATGTAGATCTTACGCAGGTAGCTGGTCGAGGTAAATTTGGGGTCCGAAATTTCGGGCGATCCCGACGCGGTGGTGGTGAAGATCAGGTTGCCCTCGGCGTCGCGGCCGCTGGCGTGGTATAGGCTCGGCCAGTAGTCGCGCAGCGTCTGCGAGCTGCCGTCGTAGTCGAAGCTGACGCTGCCGCGGACGCTCAGGCCCGGGGTGATGAATTTCAGGTCCTGCTCCAGCTTGATGTTCGACTGGATCTTGACGCCCCACTCCTGGCGGTATCCCTGGTTGTAGAGCATGTTGTAGGGGTTGCGGTTGTTCGAGTCGGCCTGCTTCTCGTAGGTGGCCAGCGTGCCGTCGCTGTAAATGGCCGGGAAGAGGTACGACGGCGTGTGGAGCATGAAACTGAAGACGTCGTCGGCCGAACGGTTGGCCGTACGGCGGTGCACGAACTGTCCCGAGAGGTCGACGCCCAGGCGCGTGGTCTTGCTCACCTTGAGGTCGATGTTGCTGCGCAGGTTGTAACGCTCGAAACCGAAATTACTGTCATACTTTCCATTAGGATTCTCCTTGAACACGCCGTCCGACTGGTAGTAGGCCATCGAGACGAAATACTTGGCGTTCTCGGCGCCGCCGCGGAAATTGAGCGTGTAGCGCTGGCTGTGGACGGCCTTGCGGACCAGTTCGTCGATCCACTGCGTATTGGGATAGAGGTCGTTGTCGGCGCGGTCGCGGTAGAGCTGGATCAGGCTGGAGTTGAACGTGGGGGTGAGTCCGTCGTTCGAGCGGGCCTCGTTGGCCAGTTCCAGGTAGTCCCACGAATCGACGAACTCGGGCAGGCGCTGCGGCGAGGCGATCGACTGTTCGATGCGGAACGAAATTTTGGGCCGGGAGATCGTACCGCGCTTGGTGGTTACGAGGATGACGCCGTTGGCGCCCTCGGCGCCGTAGACGGCCGTCGCGGCGGCGTCCTTGAGGATACTGAACGTTTCGATTTCATCCGGCTCGATGTTGTTGATCTCACGGGGAATGCCGTCGACCAAGACCAGCGGTTTGGTTCCGCCCTTGAACGTGCTGATGCCGCGAATCCAGAACTCGGCGTCGTCGCGTCCCGGTTCGGCGCTGCGCTGGATGGAGATCAGACCGGCGAGCTGGCCCGCGAGGTTGCTCGTCAGGTTGCTCGTCGAGGACTGCATCAGATCGCGCGACCCGACGGTGGCGATCGAACTGACCATCGCCTGACGCTTCTGCTTGCCGTAGCCGATGACGACGACCTCTTCGAGCAGGTCGGTGTCGGACTGCAATTTGATATTCAAGACCTCGCGGCCGTCGGTGGGCAGGGTCTGCGACAGGTAGCCGATGTAGCTGACCGTGATCTGCTGTTTGGGCAGCACGTCGATGACGTAGAGTCCGTCGGTGTTGGTCGTCGTTCCGACGTTGGTGTCCTTGATATAGACGGTGGCGCCGACCAGCGGTGCTCCGTCGGTATCGGTGATGGTTCCGGTGATGCGTCGTTTCCCTGTCACGGAGGAGGCGCCCTGCGCGTGGACGGCACCGACGCTCACCGTGAGAAACAGCGCGAGAAGCAGGGCGAGGCGCACGCTTTTCAGGATGCCGGCACTCCGGATGCTTGTTTTATAAAGTTTTTCCATACGGTTTGGTTGATTGATTGATGATGATTCGGGTTGGTTCGGGCCGAAAAGCCCGCGGTCCGGATGGTGGATTCCGCCCCGGGCCGAATGCGCTTTCATTCGGTCTGCTGAGTTTTCTTCATAGGCATGCAAGGTAGTTTCAGGTTCATTTTCGTTCGGTTTATTGTTCGGCGGCCAGCTCGGTCAGGGCATAGGCGCACCACATCAGGGCAGCCTGTCCGTGCAGGTCGCCGGTGTATTTCTCCCGGTCGCGGTAGTAGGCGTAGCTCGAACCGGCTCCGGTTCCGCAGCAGACGTTGCGAATCTCGAAATTGGTGTTCAGGTAGTTCTGCAATCCCAGCCACCCTTTGCGGGCCGCGGCACCGTAGGTCTGCTCGTCGAGCCAGCCGTTCTTCACCCCGAGGATCATCGCGTAGGTGAACATGGCCGATCCGGAGGTCTCCTCCCACATGTCGCCCTCATTGGGATGGATGAGCTGTCCCCACAGGCCGCTCTCGTACTGGTAGGCGCTCAGCGTGGCCATCATCTTCCTGTATTCGGCGAGAATCCGGTTGCGATAGACGTCGTATTTCGCGGCCTTGGGGAGCATCCGCAGCATCTCGGGCATGCCGACGGCCATCCAGCCGTTGCCGCGGGCCCAGAAGAACCTGGCCGATGGAGCGTGGTAGAAAATTCCGTTCTCGCCCGGCAGCTCGTCGAGGTAGAGGATCATCTCCTTGGCGGCCCGCTCGATGTATTTCTCGTCGCCCGTCGCCAGGTAGGCCTGCGCCTGAAGCGCCGTAATCATGAACATGTCATCGATCCACAAGCGCGTCTGGTAGGAGTAGCCCAGGTTGTGGTAGTACTCCGGGTTCTTCATCTTCTCCAGGTATTTCTTCTCGGTCGGCAGCTCCCACTGCTGGTCGGCGTAGCGCAGGCCCAGATCGAGGTACTTTTTGATCTCCGCCTCGGACGCGCCGCGCTGCTTCTTGACGTAGTAGATGTGGAGCGGCACTGCACCGAAGATGTTGTAATCCACGGCGTTGTTCTCCGTGCGGGGAATCTGCGTCACCAGGCTCTTATTGGGCTCGATGCTCTTGTCGTCCACCTCGAGGAACTGGTCGAACTTGGCCGCCAGCCGGTTGAAAAGCGTGTTGTTTCCGGACACCTCGGCATACCAGAATGCTCCCAGCCAGGCGCAGACATCCGGATAGGAGGTCAGCGTGCTCTTCGACTTGGAGTGCATGTCGCCCCAGTTGGAGTTTCCCGAGCGGAGGAAGAGTTCCACGACGCCCTCGCCTACGGTCTTGGGGTCTTTGCGGTCGGGGAAATTCACCAGGTCGTACTCCTCCACATCGGGCTTCGGGTCGGGCTTGGGTTTGGGCTTCACGCCCGTACCGGAGGTCGCTTTTTCGCTGCATGCCGCCAGAGAGAGCACGGCGAAAGTCAATCCGAAAAGAAATGTTTTCAAAATTCTGTACATGGTAGCGGTCGTTTTACCGTTTCGGGGTCGGTTTGTAAGGTTTCACATCGCACGAGAGCGCATAGGCGCACCAGAGCATGGCGGCCTGTCCGTGCAGATCGCCCGTCAGGCGGCGGCGGTTCTGATACCAGTCGAAGCTGTTTTTGGCGCCCGTACCCTCGCAGACGTTGCGCAGGTTGTCTTTCTCGTCGAGGTAGGAGAGCAGCGCGAGCCACCCCTTGCGGGCGGCCGTGCCGTAGCTCTTCTTGTCGAGCCAGCCGTTCTTCACGCCCAGGATCATCGCATAGGTGAACATGGCCGTCGAGGAGCTCTCTTTCCACGAATTGGGGTCGTCGATGATCTGGCGCCACATGCCGTCGTAGGCCTGGTAGCGCAGCAGCGTCTGCATCATCTGCTCATAGGCCGCCCGGATGCGCGGCAGATAGGGGTTGTCCTTGGGGAGGATGCGGAGCATCTCGGCCATGCCCACGGCCATCCAGCCGTCGCCGCGGCCCCAGAAATAGGGGGTGCCGGTGTGGTGGTAGAAGAGTCCGTTGGGACGCTGGATGCGGTCGAGGTAGAGCGCCATCTCCCGGGCGGCGCGGTCGATGTATTTCCTGTCGCCCGTGACCAGATAGGCCTGTGCCTGGAGGTCGGTAATCATGAACATGTCGTCGACCCAGAGCCGCGTCTGCCACGAGTAGCCCTCGTCGGCATACTTTTTCGCTTCGGACAGCTGCTTGTAGTGCGCGGGATTCGCGGGCAGCTCCCACTGGCCATCGGCGTATTTCATGCCCAGTTCCAGGTATTTCGGATCGTGGTTGCGCTTGTAGATTTCGAGGGGCACGGCACCGAAGACGTAGAAATCGACGACGTTGTGATCCTTGGGAAAGAGGTTGGGCTGCAAGTTCTTCTGCGTGGTGAACAGCGGCTCGAAACGCTCCACGAGCCGGTTGTAGAGCGAGTCGTTGCCGGTTCCGGCGGTGAACCACAGCGCCCCCAGCCAGGCGCAGACATCGGGATAGGTCACCAGGGTAACCTTGTGCTTCGAGGCGATGTCGCCCCAGTGCGAATGCGGGGTCCGCAGGTAGCGTTCGGTGAGCCGGATGCCGATCTCTTCGGGCCGGCACCCTTTCGGAAAGTTTTTCAGGTCGTAGCTTTTCTGCGCCTGGGCGTTCAACGCCGTGACAAGCAGCAGGGTCTGTGCGACTATAAGAAATTTTTTCATCGGTTTGCGGTGGTATTTTTCGGTTTGGTTTACGATTGCTTGGCGTTCAGAGCGTCTCGCCCGAGGGCAGCAACTGGGGTTCGCCCCATCCGGCGCCCTCGCCGAAATCGGGCGTTCCGTCGTCGTTCCACGTGAATTTCTGGACAAAGGGGTAACGCTGTCCCCAGCCGCCGTCGGAGTAGCGCATGGCGTGGTAGACGATCCAGTCCTCGGTTCCGTCGGGCGATTTGGTGAACGTGCAGTGGCCCAGTCCGTTGACGCCCGAGACCGGCTCTTTGGTGTTGTCGCAGCGCCACAGGACGTAGTTGTTCGATTTCTGCCAGTCGGCCGGATTCATCGGGTCGCCGTCGTTCATGTCGAGCATCAGCCAGGCCAGCCGGTAGTTCTTGGTCCACGACGGGTTGCACGAGTAGACGATGAAGAGCTTGCCTTTCTCCTCGTTGACGAGCACGGCGGGACCCTCGTTGATCTGCCGTCCGTCCAGCGTCTCCCAGGACTGCGTAGGCGTCGAAATTTCGACCAGCGAAGAGGAGATGGTGTAGGGGTTGGACATGGTGGCGATGCGGATCTGCTGGATGCTGTTGGTCTTCTCGTTGCCCGACCAGACGGCGTAGCGCTGCCCGCGGAGTTCGAACGTGGTCAGGTCGATCGCGTACTCCGTATTCTCGATCGTGGGTTTGATGCCGGGCTGGTAGTTGTCTCCCGTGTAGAGCATGCCCATATCCTCCCACTCGCCCAGCGGGTCGTCGCTCTTCGAGCGGAGCGTGCCGCTGCGCTGGGTGCCGTAACCGGTTATTCCGTCCTGTCCGCGGCGTCCGGCGGCATAGTAGACGTACCAGCGGTCGCCGATGTGGAACAGCTCGGGCGCCCAGAGGTCGGCGATGTTCCACGGTTTCGAGGAGTTTTCATAGGGAAGGCTCCACTTTTTGGTCGTGCTGTTGATGACCGTAAGCCGCGTGGAGCGCGAGATGGCGATGCCGTTGCCGCTCGCCTTGCAGGTGTAGTAATAGTCGCCGTCCCGGACGATGTAGGGGTCGGGCATGGTGGAGACGTTGCCCCCGGTGGTGATGGGGTTGGTGAAAGTCAGCGCCGACTGCGTGATGAGAATTTCGACCGGGTTGACGCCGTCGGCCGAGAAGCGGACGATGCCCGTGCGCTTCTCCGTGCCGTTCGCTTCGAACGTGATGCGTACCGCCAGGTCGCCCTTGCCGCCGCTGCGGTCCACGCCGAGCCATTTGCTCCGCGGCTCGGCGATCCATTCGGTGTTCGACGACACGAACACTTCGAGCGATCCGGCGGCGTTGGAGACCATCCGTTCGCTGAAATTGAGCCGGACGTACGGCTTCCCGATGTCGCCGCTGCCGGCGTCGTCCTTGCTGCAATTGTTGCAGCAAAGCATCAGGGTGAGAATAGCCAGAAAAGCAGTTAGAAAGGAGATGATTCGTTTCATATTCAGTTAGTTTTAGAGTTAATCCAAGGTAATCCGGCGGAGCCACTCCCGCCGGGTGGTCGTGCCGTCGGCCGCGATCTCGCGTCCTGCGAGCGAGCTCCAGAGGCGCGCCGTGCTCGGGTCGAGCGGGCGGTCGAGCCGGGCTTCCCACTCTGGGAAAAAGCCCCGCAGCGCCAGCCGCTGCACGGCGGCGTAATCAGGGTCGCCGGGTTCGAGGTCCCGCAGGTAGACCAGCACCGCCCCGTGTGCAAGCAAGCGCTCCTGCAACGCGTCCACCGGGATTTCACGGACGCTGCTGCGACTGTCGGCCGCCAGTGCAGCGGCCGTTCCGGCGGCTTCGCCCAGCGCCATCCAGCAGGGCTCCATGCGCAGGGTCGAGAAACCGACGTGGCTGCCCGAGACGGCTGCCGGAAAGAGCAGTTTTTCGACCCTCCGGGGAACCATCACGCCGTAGGGAACCGTGTAAACCGCCGTGGGGTGGCTGAAAAAGCCGTCGAGGTGGATGCGGCCCGGCTCGCGTTTGCGCACGGCGTGCGAGTCGAGGGCGTAGTGGCTTGCGGTGATGGAACTGCCGTGGAGCGGCGGACGCTTTCCGTCGGCCACAGGCAGGGCGTCGTGAGCCGTGAAAAAATAGCAGCCCTCCAGCCGCCGCCCCTCGCGGACATAGACCTGACGCGGGAAACCGCCGTTGTCGCGGTATTCGTCGGCCGCGAGGCCCCATTTGAGACAGGCTTCGCGGAAATGGGCGGGCAGCGCCTCGTCGTGCTGCGCGAACCACAAAAGGCCCAGCGTGTAGTCGCGCAGGCGCTCCGCGAAGCGGTCGCGCCACGCCCAGTCGGCCGTGGGCCACGGCCAGTTCTCTTCGGGCAGGTCGGTGGAGATGAGGGCGAGGTGCTGGTTGTTGGCGTCGGTCTTGGCGTTGGGCAGGCGGGTCATGCTCGTCACCTTGGACATGCCCCACACGTCGCCGGGGGACGACGTACGCTCTCCCGCTTCGATCCGCCGGCGGTTGCGGGCGATCGCGGCCGAATCCGCCTTGCGGTACCGGGCGTCCGTGTTGCGGCCGTCGAGCACGTCGCCGACCAGCGAGGCGTACTCGCTGCGGTCGTAATTTTCGGGGCGGGGAATCGCCAGGCGGTTCGCGGGATCATCCGTCAGGCAGAGCCGGTAGTTGTAGGACTGGATCGCCCCGTCGCCCTCGTAGGTCGTGCCCTCGGCATCGGGGCCGTGCTTCCACCAGCGGTAGATCTTTCCGGCGCAGGGTTCGCCGTATTCGTCGGCACCCTCGCGTCCGAGGCGGAACGGTACCCCCGCAGCAGCGCCCAGGTCGCCCTCGTAGGTCGCATCGATGAACACCGCGCCGCGGTAGTGCTCCTCCCGGCCCGTCGCGCGGTCGAGGATGCGGATCGAGACGATCCGCTCGCCCCGCTTGGTGACATGGCGCGCTTCGGCGTCGAACTGGCGGCCCGTAAGGACCGTAATGCGTCCGGGGCCCGCCTCGGCGAGCATCCGCGCAAAGGTCTCCGCCGCCACCGACGGCTCGAAACGGTATCCGTCGCTGCAATCGCGCACCTGCTGGGAGTCTGCACCGTATCGATCGATGTAACGGGCCTTGTTGAGCGCCACGAAACGCGCGAATAGCCCCGCCGTGGCGCCCCGCGTGGCGATGTCCGTGGCCCCCAGTCCGTTGACCGGGAGGCCGCCGACGTGGGCTGAGCGCTCCAGAATGACGCAGTTCTTCCCCTCGCGGGCGGCGGCGATGGCGGCGGTGATCCCCGCGGGGGTTCCGCCCACGATCACCACGTCGTAGGAGCGTGTGCGAGCCTGCGTTCCCAAGGCCAGCACGAGAAAGAAGATATGCAGCAGGAGTTTCACGGGCGCTGGATTTTGACCTTGAATTCGCGCGTGTCGAGGTTGTAGCCCCGCACGACAAGCGTGTATGTCTCGGCGGGTAGTTTGTCGAGCGCCGTTTCGATACGCACCGTGCGGCTCTCGCCCGGCATCAGGCAGAGGAAATTGTCGGTGTAGAACGAGGGCCGCACGGGCTTGCGCTCAGCGTCGAGCCACTGCACCTGCGTGAAAAATGCCACGGTGCGGCCCGTGTTTTTCAGCCGGAGGTCGATGTAGTGGCGCCCATCCTCGACCGAGGTTGCGTACGATGCGGCGACGCGGGTCCGGGCCAGTTTTTCGAGTGACTGGAATCCTGCCGTCGCGGGGCCCGTGAGCGTGTTGGCCCCCTTGTATTCGTTGTCCGAGCGCCAGTAGAAATTGCCGCCCGCCTGCCGGCCGCGCTCGTCGAAGAGTTTGAGCTTGATGAACTGCACCGGAGTCTTCGACGCCGAGAAATCGAGCGTCAGCACGTCGTTCGCCACGCCGTCCGCGGGCAGGTCGACCGTCGCCGACTGCGTGTCGATGCGCCGCATGTCGAGGTCGTATACCTCGGCCGTAACCCGGTAGCCGCGGTAGGCGCGGTAGCGGTCGTTGACCACCGATACCGTATTTTTCAGGTAGTCGAACTGCGGGTGGAGGGGTTCGCAGGCGTTCTGCGCGGCGTAGAGCGCCGCGGTGGGTTCGAGCGACCAGTCCCACATGCGCCCGGCGACCTGCCGGACGGCCGAGTTGTGGTACCAGTAGAGGAATCCCGAGGTATAGCGGTCGCCGTAGCCGAACTTGTTGTAGTTCCAGACCTCCCAGATGCTCTTGTAGTTCAGGGCGCCGAGGAACTGCGCCTTTTCGGCGAACTCCTCGATCGTTTGCGAGGGTCCGTATTCGTTGGTCATGTCGGCGTAGAGGGTCGACATGAGGTGGAAGCCGTTGCCGTCGGAGTAGTCCCAGACCGCCTTGTCGATGGGCCACAGATCCTTTTCGTCCATCATCTCGCGCAGGCATTCGACCGTCGGGAGGCATGGGGCGCCGTATTCGGGGTTGAAGCCGTTGACGCGGCTGCCGCGCGGCGAGGCCTTGTCCTCGTAGTGGCTCATGATGTTGACCTGCTTGTAGGGGCTGCCGTCGTGTATGCCGCCGCATTCGGACTGCATCTGGTAGCCGCGCGTGCCGTCGAGCTCCTCGAGCAGCCGTTCCATTTGCGGCATTTCGGTACTCTCGTTCGACGAGACGTAGTAGGCCAGCGAGGGGTGGTTGCGGATGCGCTTGACGGTGGAAATGACGTTCGAGTAGTAGATGCCCGGATCGTTCGGGTGGTTGGTGTCGCCCGTCATCCAGAACTCCTGCCAGACGAGGATGCCCAGCGAGTCGCAGAGCTGGAAAAAGTAGTCCGATTCGGTGATGCCGCCGCCCCAAAAGCGGATGAGATTGACGCCTGCCTGGGCCGTGTAGCGCAGCTCGGCACAGGTGCGTTCGTCCGAGGTGCGGAGCATGGCTTCGGGCAGCCAGTTGGTGCCCCGGATGAAGAGCGGCCGGCCGTTGACAAGGAACGTGCGCGACTTGTCGGGCGTCGCGGTCGTGGAGGCGATCTCCCGGATGCCGAAGCGCGTCGAGATCGAGTCGCTGACCTTGCCGTCGAACTCGACCTTGAGCGTGAGGTCGTAGAGCTCCTGCGCCCCCTTGTTCAGCGGCCACCACAGGCGCGGATTGCGGATCACCAGCTGCGGGAACTCCTCGGGGGTGAAGACCACCTCCCTGACCTCGCCGCGGTAGAGCGACACCTCCTTTTCGAAGCGGATGCCCTCGCCGGGGATTTCACCGATGACCCGAGCCTTGCGCCGGGCGTTTTGCGGGATGTAGTCGGGATAGCTCACCTCGACCGAGACGGTCTGGCGCGCCGTATCGTAACCGGGTTTGGCCAGTTCGGATTTCACGAACGGGTGTTCCAGCCGCACGCGTCCGGTGGAGAAAAGGGAGATGTCGCGCCAGATGCCGGTGTTGCGGTCGCGGATGCCGTCGAGGTAGTAGAAATCCCACCCGACGGTCATCAGTTGCGTGACGTTGCGGCCGATCTCACCGTTGCCGCCGTTCTGGAACTCCCCGCTGGCGCCGAACGACTTGCCGCCCTTGGGCCGGATCGTGCCGGGCATATCCACGGGGTAGACCTTTACGGCCAAAATATTCTCCCTCTCGAACGTAACCTTATCGGTGATGTCTATGACGCGCTGCTCGAACATGCCGGCCATATTGCCTACCAGGTGGCCGTTGAGCCAGATTTCCGCACGGTAGTTGATGCCGTCGGCCTGCAACCAGATTTTCCGGCCGCGGTATGCCTCTTTGTCGAGCCGGAAGCCGGTCCGGAACCAGTAGGTGTAGAAATCGCGTCCGACCCGGTAGAGGTCGGGGATGAGGTTCGATTCGAGCTTGTTGTTCAGCCCGTAGTAGGGTTCTGGATAGACGCCGTCGTATACGAGCGAATTGAGCACCGTTCCCGGCACCACGGCGGGCAGCCAGTCGGCGGTCGAAAGCGCGGCCGAGGAGACCTCTTCGGAGCGGACGCCCACCTCGTCGGCGCGTTTCATCTTCCAGTCGAACAGGCCGCCGTGGCCCGCTTTCGAGGTCAGGGTACAGATCGTTTCGCGCTCTTTGAGGGGTTGCTGCGCCGGAGCGGCCAGCGGGACGAGCATCAGAAGAAGCAGAAGAATTCGTGCCATGATCGGTGGTTTATCGGTTGGCGAAAAAACGGTCGACGCGGTCGGGAGAGAGCATCTGCCAGAGCGAGGCCACGGTCCAGCCCGGCGCGAAGATGTCGTTGTAGAAGCCCTTGCCGTTCTTGCCGTAATCCCAGGCGGTGTGCTGCACGACCTCGGGATAGTAGCCCGTGCGGGCGATCCCGAACAGCGACCCCTCGACGGGCATGAGCTGGAGCATCGAGCTGCGGATCACGTCGCTCATGCGGGCGAACCGGGGTTCGCCGCACTCCCGGGCGAGAAAATCGAGCACGGTGGCGAATTCGAAGATGAAGACGTCGACGTGGTTGTTCTCCACCGACACGTTGCCCCAGCCGCGCGAGCGGAAGCCCACGTCGCCGAGCATCTGCCCCTGCGCGAAAGGCACGTCCCAGAGGTAGTACCACGAAAGGGCGAAATAGGCCGCCTCGCGGCACAGGTCGACGTAGCGCTGCCGCTCCCTGCCCCCGGTGACGAACGTGAGGTAGTACATGGCAGTCGAGGCGTAGAGCGAAGCCTCCTTGTCCTCGCAGTCGGCATCGAGCGTCGAGGAGAAATAGTCGGCTTTGGAGATCAGGTTCTTTTCGAGGTAGCCGGCCGTACGCCGGGCGCTTTGGAGGTAAGCCTCGCCCCCGAAATAGGCATGGGCCATCGTCAGCGGGAGGGTGGCCGAGGGCGTGCTGCCGCCCGAAGCGTCGACGACCGCCAGGTTGTCGCGGAACTTGCGGGGGAAGCTGCCGTCGGGGTTCTGGAGCGCGAGGAACTTATCGAGCAGGGTTCGGATGCGGGCCTCCCAGCGGGGGTGGCTGCGGCCCCGGCGCTTCTCGTAGTCGAGGTAGCTCAGCAGCGCATAGATGCCCTCCGACTGGCGGCGGATGCTGTACACGTCCGCTTCGCGCTCCCGCTTGAAATCGACCACCTCGCGGATCAGACCGCCCGGCGTGAATCCGTGATGCAGGTAGCTGTCGAAGATCGACCTGGCCTCGGCCGCCAGCTCCTCGCGGCCGTTCGCCTCGGCATATTCCAGCGCGTTGAACGCGTTGAGCAGCACGCGGCCCACGAACCCCACCTCGGCGATGTCCGTGCTTTGGCAGTCGGCCGTGCGCAGCTCCACGCCGGAGGTGAACTTGAGCGGATAGTTGCCGACATAGCTGCGCGAAAAATACTCGGAGAGAATAGCCTTGGCTTCGTCGGGTGTGTAGCGCGGGTCGATGGGCCGGGGGTCGAGCGTGTCGAACGAGTCGTTCCACACCGCGGCGACGAACGACGAGTAGGAGGGGCTGCTGCCCTTGCGGATCGTCCACGTCAGGCGGCGCGTCTGGCCTTTCTCCAGCTTCTCGAACGCCTGGACCGCCGGCGCGAGGGTCAGCTTGCGGATATAAGAGTACGGAGCCTCGCTGTACGGAAATCCGAAGACCAGCGCGGCGCGTGCGTCCGCGTTGCGGAAACCGGTGAAGCCCAGCGAGGTTCGGCCCGAGAGGATGACCTCGCCGTAGTTGTGGCACGCGAGCGCCTCGCAGTCGGGCGTATCGGTGCGGAGCACCGTGTACCAAGCGCCCGTTTGTTGGTCGTAGACACCCGTCAGCGGCGTGCTCAGGCGGTCTTCGCGCACCTGCCAGCTGTCGCTGGTGTGGAACGAGGGGGCTGTTTTCGGGGAGCGCAGGTTCTTGTGATACCAGAACCCGGGCATGTAGAAGAGGCACTCCGCATGGGTCAGGCCGGTGCGGAACGACTGCTCTACATTATAATATAGGAGTTCGCTGGCCGTCAGGGTGAGGACGATCCGAATCTCGTTGTCCGTCTCGGTTTTTTGCCGCCGGACGATGAGCGGGAGCTCGCGGTCAGCCTCTAAAATTCCCCCCCCCACTGCGGATTCCCTGAGATCGTGGGTTACAGCGGGATTTCCGGGGGTTTTAAGCGTGATCCGCTGCGAGAGGCGGCCCTCCATGGCCAATGTTTCACCGGCCATCACGCAGCATGCGAAGAGGATGGAAATGCACTTTTTCATCGGTTATTTTCGGTCCGGCAGCCGTCAGGGGCTCGCCGTTTCAAGTTGGGTATTTCGGTCGGAACAAAGGTATGAAAGGGAAACCGGCAGCGAGAAAATATAGTCGCTAATAACACAAAAATCATCTCAATTTCGTATCACAGCCGGGATCGACAGATCGCATTTTAGATGCGAACAACTGTTATTCAAGTAATTATATAAAAAAGGCCATTTGTCGCATAGGCTGCGGGGTGTGTTTCGTGATATAAATTTAATTATATTTGTTCTGCTAACCTGATCTTCGCAATGGGAAAATTTTACCCGATTCTCCTCGTGCTCTGCTGCGGCATGCTTCCGACCCGCGCGCAGTCGATCCATTTCGACCGGCTGGACATCAACGACGGATTGTCGCAGAATACGGTCACCTCGATCATTCAGGACGACATGGGCTTCATGTGGTTCGGCACCAAAGACGGTTTGTGCCGCTACGACGGAAAGTCGTTCAAGACGTTCATGCACGATCCGCGCCTCAATACCGGACTGGGGAACAGCCTCATTAAATGCCTGATCGAGGACCTGGACCACAGAATCTGGATCGGCACCGATTCGGGACTCTTCATCTACGACCCCCAGACCGAGTACATCTCCGTCGTGCCGCTCGTCGCTGCCGACGGAAAGGCGGTCACCAAGCCCGTTTCGATCCTCGACTGCGACCCCGCGGGCCGCGTGTGGATCGTCGTCGAGAACAGCGACATCTTCTGCTACGACCCCCAGACCCGCGAGGTCGCAAGCCGCTACAAGCCGCGCAAGCCGCTGCGCAGCCTCGCCTCCGACAAGAACGGGGCGCTCTGGTTCGCCGGTTACGGCGGCGGCCTGTACTGCACCGACGATCAGTTCCGGACCGTCAAACCGTTTCTCGACGCCGAGGGGCAGGAAATTTATCCCCAGGACATCATCTCGTTCATCTGCCTGAGCGACTACAACGAAATGTACCTCGGGCTGGAGGAGCACGGCGTGGCCAAAGTGGACCTCGTGACCGGAACGGTCACGAGGCTGCGGTTGTCGGACGATCCCGCGTCGCCGCTCTTCGTGCGCCACATCCTGCCCTACTCGCCCGATGAACTGTGGATCGGCACCGAGTCGGGCATCGTCGTCTACAACATCCGCACCCGCCGCTACCAGCACCTGAAAAGCTCCCCCTACGACCCCTACTCCCTCTCGGACAACGCCGTCTATTCGCTCTGCAAGGACCGCGAGGGCGGTTTGTGGATCGGCTCGTTCTTCGGGGGCATCAACTACCTGCCGCAGCGGAACTCCGATTTCGAGAAATACTACCATACCGACGATCCGCACAGCCTCCGTGGACGCCGCGTGCGGGAGATCTGTCCGGGCAACGACGGCCGGCTCTGGATCGGCACGGAGGACGCCGGACTTTACAGGTTCGACCCCGCAAGCGGTTCATTCGATTTCTTCACCCCCAGCCGAGAGTTTACCAACGTCCACGGACTGCTGATGGACGGCGACAACCTCTGGGTGAGCACTTTTTCCAAAGGCATCCGCGTGATCGACACCCGCACGGGCCGTATCCGCAAATACGACAACGACAACCGCCCGGGACGGCTCTTCAGCAACTACGTCTTCGCGCTCTACAAGACCAACGGCGGGCGTATTTATGTGGGAACCATGCACGGGCTTCAATACTACAACCGCGAGACGGACCGCTTCCAGCACGTCCCCGAGATCAACGGCGGCAAGATGGTCCGCGACATCCGCGAGGATTCGAACGGGAACCTGTGGGTCGGGACCTCGTCCAACGGAGTCTACCGCTTCGATGCACGCAACGACCTCTGGACGCAGTTCCTGCACGACGACGACGATCCCGCTTCGCTTCCCTACGACAATGTCACCAGCGTTTTCGAAGACAGCAACGGCCGGATATGGCTCACCACCGAGGGCTCGGGCTTCTGCCGCTTCGATCCCGTCCAAAAGAATTTCGTTCGTTACGGCTCTTTCGACGGCATGCCCAGCGACGTCGTTTTCCAGATCATCGAGGACGATGAGGGCAATTTCTGGATCACCACCGACCGCGGGCTGGCGCTGTTCGATCCCCGTGCGGGCCGCGTCCGGCAGGTCTACACCGTGACCGACCGGCTGCTGAGCAACCAGTTCAACTACAAGTCGGGGTACAAATCCCCCGACGGGACCATCTATTTCGGCTGCATTGAGGGGCTGGTCTCTTTCAACCCCCGAACGCTCCTCGACCGCAAGACAGACTATGTCCCGCCCCTCTACATCACCGATTTTTCGCTGCTCAACGAAAAGATCGCCGTCGGAGGCCGCAACTCGCCGCTGCGCAAGAGCATCCTCTGTTCGGATTCGATCCGCCTGAAGCACGACCAGAACTCCCTCACGTTGCAGCTCGCCGCCCTGAGCTACCGCGAGCCGCAGACCAACCGGCTGCTCTACAAACTCGACGGGTTCGACGACCAGTGGCGACCCTATACGCCCGGGAGCGCCACGATCACCTATTCGAAAATCCCTTACGGCAAATACACTTTCCGCGTGCGTCTCGCGGCCGGATCGGACCAGGCCGAAACGGCGCCCGAGAAACGGCTGTTCATCGAGGTTTCGCCGCCGTTCTACCTCTCCGCAGGGGCCTACGCCGTCTACGGAGTGCTTGCGCTGGGTGCGCTCGTGCTGATCCGGATTTACTACACGCGCCGCAGCAAACGGCGCCAGCAGCAGCACATCCAGGCTTTCGAGCGCGAAAAGGAACGCGAGCTGTACAATGCCAAGATCAGTTTCTTCACCCACATCGCGCACGAAATACGCACGCCGCTGACCCTGATCAAGGGCCCGCTCGAGAACATCCTTGCCCGGCAAATGCCGGACCGGAGCATGGCCGAGGACCTGCACGTCATGGACCGCAACACCAACCGCCTGCTGGACCTGACCAACCAGCTGCTCGATTTTCAGAAGATCGAGAAAGAGGGCTTGTCGCTCAACCTGAGGCGGCAGAACGTGTCGGAGGTCGTCGAAGAGACATTCTACCGCTTCAGCTCCTCGGCCAAGCAGCAGCAAAAAAGTTTCGAACTGGAAGCGGGCGAGGGAGCGATTCATGCCGAGGTCGACCGCGAGGCTTTCACCAAGATCCTGAGCAACCTCTTGAACAACGCCCTGAAATATTCCGAAAAGACGATCCGCGTCCGCCTGTCAGTGGCAGGCGACGCATTTCTTGTCACGGTAATCAACGACGGCGAGGTCGTGCCTGCGGAGATGCGCGAGGCGATCTTCGCCCCGTTCTTCCGCCACGCCCGCCGGGACGAAGCGACGGGAACAGGGATCGGGCTGGCGCTGGCGCGCTCCCTGGCCGAGCTGCACGGCGGTACGCTGGCGATGGATGCCGACACGCAGCGGAACGTCTTTGTCCTCACCCTGCCGCTCTCAAGGCAGGCGGCCGATGAGAGCGTGCAGACCGCCTCGGCCGAAGATTCCGAGAACATTCCCGACGACCGCAGCGACCCCGGCTGGGAGGCATACAGCGTATTGATCATCGAGGACAACCAAGAAATGTGCGCTTTCATCCGGCGGCAGGTATCGGAAAGCTACTCGGTGCTCACGGCCGGAAACGGGGTCGAAGCGCTGGAACTGCTGGAGAAGAGTTACGTCACTTTGATTATCAGCGACATCATGATGCCCAAGATGGACGGGATCGAGTTTTGCCGGCAGGTGAAAACCGACCTGCGTTACAGCCATATCCCGCTGATCCTGCTCTCGGCGAAGACGAACCTCCACTCGAAGATTTCGGGCATGGACGCCGGGGCCGATGCTTATGTCGAAAAGCCGTTTTCGTCGGATTACCTGCTGTCAGTAATCGCCAACCTGATCAAGAGCCGGCAGATGCTGAGCGAAGCGTTCTCGAAAAATCCGCTCGTGCTGGCCAACACCATGGCGACCTCGACGGTGGACACCGATTTCATCGTGCGGCTGCAAGAGATCATCCAAGCCAACCTGAGCGATCCGGAGTTCAAGATCAACGACATCGCCGAGATGGTACACATGAGCCGCGCGAGCTTCTACCGCAAGATCAAAGGGGTGCTAAACATGACCCCGAACGATTACCTGCGGCTCGAACGGCTGAAAGCGGCGGCCCGGCTGCTGCGCGACAAGCGCTACCACATCAACGAGGTGTGCTACATGGTAGGGTTCAGTTCCACCTCCTACTTTGCCAAATGCTTCCAGAAGCAGTTCGGCGTGCTGCCGAAAAAGTATGCCGCCGAGTGACGGATGACATTATCGGAAAAGCAGCGTTGTCTGGATCATTATGCTACCTTTCGTTAAGATTCTATGTGTCTGTTTATTTCGGCAATGAATCGTTCGCCGAACCGAAGATACATGCTGATGGTGATCCCTTTTATTTCGATGAACTCCTCTTTTACCGTCGGCTTGTCGGTTGCTAACAGAACCAACGTAGAATTATACATGATGCGATACGGTGGCACGTTATATTCATGAGCTGTTTCATTTCTCAATACCCGCAATTTGGCAAGTAATTTCATATCGGTAAGCAAGTTCCCTTCCGCATCGACAACCACCTTAAATCCCTCCTTTTCGATCGTCTGCTCCGAATAATTAACAGTATATATTCGACGATTACTCTTTTCTCGCGGCAATACCGTTTGCTTGGATGGACTCAACTCGGGCGCATGATCGATCTCTGCCAATTGTTTGGGAGTATGCTGGAAATAAGCAGGCTTGTCTTTTGATGGGTCTTCCATACCGAAATCATCTTTTTTCCATTCGCGATAATGTTCCTGACTGAGCAATCTTCCGCAGCCCGACTTATCCGGTTTGTAGTTGGTGCAACCTAATATGGGTTCCTTGAGTCCGCCTTTAACAATCAAGAAGCCGTCTTTGCACCAATCGCATTTCTGAATGGAGAGCTCGCCGCCGCGTTTGTCGTTGGTCATAAAACCGCAAACCTCCTGATCGTTAGTGCAAATCCACAATTTAAGACCGTAGTTTTTACTCCATTTCAACTGCATCGGATAGCCGCAGACAGGACAACGATCTTTTATGACGGTCGAAATGGAAAGATCGGTTTTCAACTCACCTTTCAGCGTAACGTTCGGATAGCTTTTCGGTTCACTCAAAAGCTCTTTGATAAACACCGAAGGGCGTTTTTCCGGAGTGACGATAAATACACGATTTTTAGTCCGCGTAAGGGCAACGTAGAACAAACGACGCTCTTCGGCATAGTTATACGAGGTATCGTTTGACACGACCAAATTCAACACCGGGTCGTCATCGACTTTCGAGGGAAAACCATAGGTTTCGTCTTTTGCATTGATGATAATCACATTGTCTGCACTCAACCCTTTCGAGCTGTGGGCCGTCAAAAATTGGAGTTTAATTTTGTTCCCGTATTTTGCCGAATAGACTTTCCCTGTTTTTTCATCGTAGTTAAATTGTTTGGAATAACAGAGGTTTCGTGCATCGAAGCCATATCGACCTATCAAAAGGATCGAGGCGATTCGGGATTTCCCCTCGACAGAATTATATTCCAATATCTCTTCGATAGCGTTATTTACTGCAATTCCCAGATAATAATATTTTCCGCCTTCGGGTCGGTCTTTGCCTTTATCATAGGTTTCGGCGTATGGATAGATAATGACAGGATTGGTGATACGTTTCGGTGAAACGAGTTCCTTTTTGATCTGGGCCGAATTTTTCTGCACGAATGTTCCCGCAATGTCGATTATCTCTTGCGCATTACGGTAAGTGCGCGTAATTTTCAACTCCTGTCCATAACCGACGGCTTCACAGAACCGGGTGAACAGTGGTAGAATAGAACCGCTGAAGGCATAGATGGACTGCCAGTCGTCGCCTACGGCCATGATTTTGGCATCGCACAACTGCGACAACTCTTTGATAAGATTGTAACGCTGGCGTGAGATGTCCTGATACTCGTCTACAATAATATACTTATAATCGAGTTGTTCCCTGTTAATACGTTTTTTTCGGATCAACTCTGCCGACTCGTTAATCATGTCTTGGAAGTCGATGCAATGCTGTTCTTTCAATGTTTTCTGATATTCGTAATAACACACATTACATATATCGAGAAACAGTTTCGTCCGCACATTCTTCGTCGCAGCCTTAAACTCGTCGAACTGCTCGACATTGTAGCCTTGGGTCTTAAAGTTGTTGATAAAGGCGCAGATCAACAACGTAAGCCGCGTAATGTATTTGGTCTCTTCTGTGTCGATCAGCTTTTGGTAGACCTCTTCCCGCGGGCGTTTGCAAAGCGTATATCCGTGCTGTTCGAGTTGTTCACGCAGATGCAGGAGGTAATCACGCCCATCCTTATATATGGAGAATGTATAGATCAGATCCGTTTTGTGTTTACGATGCAGACGAATTTTATCGTTGATACGGGACTTGTAACGTTCGAGCGTTTCCTGAGAATAGCGATTGTTAAGTCCATCTTCGGTAATCCCGAAGTGTTCGATATACGAAACTTTATTGCCTTGTTTTATGCGAAAATCAGGAGTATAAGGTTTGTTTGCATCGAGAATAGGATACTGGTAGATAGGCTCATATTCGTACTCTATCTGATACAGATATAGGAAATTGGCAATACGAACCTCCTCCATTGAACGCAAAATCTCATTATTCAGCGTTTGTGCTTTCTGCGTCTTGCGATCTACAATTTCTTGGATATATTCATGCAGATTGCTTTTCAGGGTGGAGCAATCCGCTTTGGCGACGAATTGAAAATACTCGTTGAGTTTATCCCCCTCGTAAGGTGCTGTAAAGTAAGAACCGAAAAAGAGGATCAGTTTGTCTACAACATCGGGATTGCGCAGCACGGAAGATTTCAAATAGTTATTGATTACCGTGTACATATATCCGCCCTCGACAATTTTTTTGCGCTCTTCTTCGCCTTGCCGCAAAATCGTATAGCCGACAGAGTGAAACGTACTGATAGGGCACGGTATGCCCAAGTTACCGTTAATCCGTCCACGGAGTTCCTCGACGGCCTTATTGGTAAAAGAGATAACTAAAATCTGGGCAGGGTCGATGCCTCGTTTCTCTACGAGATAGCGCACCTTGGCAGCCACCGTCGTAGTTTTACCGGCCCCGGCTCCGGCGATAACCAGCGTGTGATCTTCCTCGGAGAGTACCACTTCTCGCTGTTCCCGATCGAGCGATATGGCCGGATCGCACGCCTTGAGGATGTTATCGAGATAGAGTTTCTCCGCTTCGAGATGATGCGAAATATAATCGTCGTTGTGTTTCCGGATAGTTGGCGATTGCGTTGCAAGGTCTGCTATTTCATCGAATCTTTCTCGGAAATAGTTTATAACCTCAATGTCGAGATTATACTTGGCAACATACTCGTTCAATACGTTCGACTGAACGAGTGTATTATAGGATTGCGATAAATCACGGTATTGTTCAAAAAGTTTCTTATAATCGCTTCGGGCTATGAATTTGTCTTGAGACAACAGGGTTTTGAACGCTCCGTTGAAAGACAGCGTTCTGATATACTCTGCCGGGTAATTTGCAGAATCTGTATCTGGCGTAACAGTAGAGGTCGGCGTTTTAGGCCGACCTATATTTTTTACATAATCCACTATTCCCATCTGCCTCAAAACTGTTTGCCCTACAAAGATAATTATAAATCAATTCCATAAGTCTTTCAGAATGTAATAAAATATCCATATTATCCTGACTCTCAATTTTTTTGACTGGGAACAATCTGGGAACAAATCCAAAAATAAAAATCGCTAACAATCTAATTATACAGATGTTAGCGATTTTCATGGTACCCGGAGCCGGGGTCGAACCGGCACGACATTGCTGTCATTGGTGTTTGAGACCAACGCGTCTACCGATTCCGCCATCCGGGCAGTTGTCCGACGGCCGGCCGCGGAAGCGGACACGGGACCGACGATGAATCGGGATGACAAAGTTAAGGAAAAATTGAGAATTAAAAGTTAAAAATTAAAAATTTATTCATCCACACAAGAAGAATCCTTGATAATCAATGACTCCCGTCGAAGAACGTTTTGATCTTCCGCGCCTTTGCCTGCCCCACCAGGGCCGTAAGTTCCTCGATGGGAGCCGACCGCACCTTGGCCACCGTGCGGAAATGCTGAAGCAGGGTGCGCACGGTCTTCGCGCCCACCCCCTCGATCTGTTCGAGTTCGCTGTGGATGAATGCCTTGCTGCGTTTCTGCCGGTGAAAGGCGATGGCAAAGCGATGCACCTCCTCCTGTATATGCGTCAGGAAGCGGAACAGCGGCGACGCAGGACGAACCCCGACCAGGAGCGGCGGATAGCCCGAGAGCAGTTCGGCGGTGCGGTGGCGGTCGTCCTTGGCCAGACCTGCGATCGGAATCGCCAGCCCCAGCCCCTCCAGCACCTCGTGGATCGCCCCCATCTGTCCTTTGCCTCCGTCGGCGATAATCAGATCGGGCAGCTCGGCACCCTCGGCCACGAGGCGGCTGTAACGGCGGTAAACCACCTCGCGCATCGACGCATAGTCGTCGGCGCCCACGACGGTCTTGATATTGAAATGGCGGTACTCGCTCCGAGCGGGCTTTCCGTCGCGGAACACCACGCACGAGGCGACCGGATGCGCTCCCTGGAGGTTGGAGTTGTCGAAACACTCGATATGACGCGGCAGGCGGTCGAGACGCAGCGCCTTTTGCATCTCGCCGAGCACGCGCTCGGTATAGCGTTCGGGGTTTCGGATCTCGAGGTTTTTGAGCTGTTCGGCGCGGTAGATGCGGGCGCTTTTCTGCGAAAATTCGAGCAGTTGGAGCTTCTCGCCACGCTTGGGCACGGTGAAAGTCACCCCCTCGAAGAGCAGCGTCGTGGAGGGCAGAAAGGGCACGATCACCTCGCGGGCCAGCTTGCCCCCGGCAATGTGTTCGACGATGTGCTGGATGGCCAGCGTCAGCATGTCGCGCTCGTCGCCGCCCACGCCCGTGGTGAGCTTGACCGTCGATACGCACACGATGGAGCCGTGGCGGATGCGCACGAAATTGCACCACGCCACCTCGTCGTCGGCGAGCAGCGAGAAGACATCGACATCGACGATCCGTGGGCTGACGATCACCGACCGCCCGGCATAGTGGTCCAGCGCGTCGAGCCGCTGCTTGTAGCGCTGCGCCACCTCGAATTTCAACTCCCCGGAGGCCTTGTCCATCTCCGTCTCGAGGTATTGCCTGACGGGTCGCAGGTCGCCCTTGAGCACCGCCACGACCATTTCGACCAGCCGGTCGTACTCCTCTTCGGTCTGAAGCCCCACACAGGGGCCCTTGCAATTGCCCAGGTGGTATTGCAGGCAGACCGAATAACGGTCGCGGGCGATCTGCGCGGGCGCGAGGTCGAGTTTGCAGGTTCTCAGCGGCACCACCTCGCGGATGAATTCCAGCACCGAGTGCTGCATCGACAGCGAGCCGTAGGGGCCGAAATACTGCGAACCGTCCCGCAGAAGCTGGCGCGTGGACTGCACGCGCGGGAAATGTTCGCGCCGCACGACGATCCAGGGGTAGGTCTTGTCGTCCTTCAAAAGGATGTTATATCGGGGCTGGAGGCTCTTGATAAGGGAGTTTTCCAGCAGCAGGGCATCGGTCTCGCTGTCCACGACGATGTGGCGGATCTCGACGATCTGCCGCACCAGCACGCGGACCTTGGCGCTGTGCTCTTTCGACTGCACGAAATAGGACGACACCCTTTTGCGCAGGCTCTTGGCCTTGCCCACGTAGATGATCGTCCCCGTGCGGTCGACGAATTGATAGACCCCGGGCGAGAGCGGCAGCAGGGCGACCTGCTCCCTGAGCGTATTTTTTTCGTTCTCGGCCATAAACTACGGCGAAGATAGCAAATATTTCGCAAAAGGCATGCGCACCGACAACTCGCGCGAAAACGGTCGCAATTCTTGCTTTATTCGCCTCGAAAACCTATATTTGTAACTCGAATTCAAGAAGCCTATGAAAAAACTGCTACTCCCCTTTCTTTTCGGAATCCTCGTCGCAGCCTGCACCGACAGCGACTACGACCTCTCGCAGGTCGAAACCGACGACATCGCCATCGGCGATGCGGACTCCGAATACAAAATTCCGCTGGCCACGATCCGCGTGGGCATGGCCGAACTCTCCGGGACGGGCTCCCAGGGCGACATGCGCGAAATGTTCGCCGATGCCGACACGTGGCTGCCCACGACCCTGCCGGGCGGCGCGGACTATCTGGACCTTACGAGGCTGCACGAAACGACATATATCGATCCCATCTTCGACGCCCTCTTCGCCGAGATGGACCAGCCGGCTTCGGGCAAGCTCGACCGTGTGACCGACCTGGTGCTGCGCAAGTACAAGGCGGCATTCGCCCGGGCGCTCGGCGTGGCGGAGAGCCTGCTGACGGCGGACTATTTCAAGAGCTCCTACCTCGCTCCCCAAACCGCCGCCATCATCCAAAACGAAGCCCGCACGCAGGCACTGGAGTACCTCGGCGGGCTGGACGACCTGGCACCGCTCGATTACGACCTGGGCAGCATCGACCTCTCGGGCGATGTGGTGGACATGCTCGCCGACAACCTCGACCCCAAGGGGACCACTCCCTACCGAAACACACTGCACCTCTACGGAAAGATCGAGAGCGACCTGCCCGTGGCCCTGCGGCTCGACCCCGCCTTTACCGGCACCGAGGTGCGGTTCCGGGTCGATGTCGAGCCCGGCACCGGGAACCCGATCGACGAGGTGCAGCTGTTCGAGCCGGACCTGCGGGCCATCGTGGACGGCACGACCATCGGCATTCCGATCCAACTCGAAAGGTACTATCCCGGCAAAGAGTTTTCCCAGCAAGCCGACCAGCTCGTCATCCGACTGAACCTTGTCAAGCGCGGCGCGCTCAACCTCGACCTTTAAAACGGCAACGCACATGAAAAAGCTATCTCTCTTTCTTGCAGCGCTGCTCACGGCAGCCGGCGCTGCGGCACAGAACCCTACGGCCTATTTCATGGAGGGTTCGACCCTCCGTTCGCAGTTCAACCCGGCTTTCGCCCCCTTGCGCGGCTACGTCAACATCCCGGGACTGGGCTCGCTGGACATCAGCCAGACGGGCAACCTGGCACTGGACAACATCCTCTACCCGCGCGGCGGCCGGCTGGTTACCCTGATCGACAGTTCGGTCTCGGCCGCCGATGCCCTGGCCAACCTCGAGAGCAACAACCTGTTGAGCACCGGCTCGCGGGTCAACCTCATCGGCTTCGGCGCATTCACCCGCAACCACAAGAATTTCTGGTCGTTCGACCTAAACCTGCGCGCCGACATGGACGCCCAGCTCCCCTACTCGCTTTTCGAATTCATCAAGCGGGGCCAGGACGGAAACATCTCGAACATCGGCATCGCCGTCGAGACCTACCTCGAAGCGGCGTTCAGCTACTCGTTCCCGCTGCTCGACGACCGGCTCTACATCGGTGTGCGCGGTAAATTCCTGGCCGGCGCGGCCCGTGCGCAGCTCAACTACGATCGGTTCGACGTCGCGTTGGACGAGGAGCGCTGGGTGATCGACGCTGCGGGCCGGCTCGACATCACCGGCGCAGGACTGGAAATCGATTACGGTACCAACGACCGCGGCGAACAGGTTTTCAAGCCGGGCGACATCGACCTGAACCCCACGCGCCCCGTGGGCTACGGCTTCGCCGTCGACCTGGGCGCCACGTACGACATCCTGCCGAATTTGCAGGCGTCGCTGGCGGTCAACGACCTGGGCTTCATCAGCTGGAGCAAGGGCGACACGGCGGTCGGCAACTCGGCCAAAAACCTCACTTTCACGGGCGTGGAGGTCGTCGAGGGGCAGGCCGTGCCGCAGCCCGAGTTCGACCTCGACGTGCTGGAGTTCACGCCCGGCGCAGCCGCAGGTTCGACCCGGATGCTCCGGGCCTCGATCAATGCCGGTCTGGAGTACGAACTCTGGCGTCACAAGATCGGCATCGGCCTGTTGTACACGGCCCGCATCCGGGAGTTCAAAACCCTGCACAACATCACCGGGTCGGTCAATTTCCACCCCGTGCGATGGTTCACGCTCACGGGGAGCTACTCGGTGATCGACAACCGCGGCGGCGCCGTGGGACTGGCCCTCAACCTCTGTCCCAACTGGATCAATTTCTTCCTGGCCACCGACCTGCTCACCTCGAAGCACACCCCGCAGTGGGTCCCCGTCAAGCAGAGCAACATGCATTTCACGCTCGGCATCGGCGTTCCGATCGGCAAGCGCAGCCACCGCATCGCCGCCTATGTCCGCGAAGACGACAAGCGGTAATGCAAAAACCCCCGGCTTCAGCGTGAAGCCGGGGGTTTTTGCCTGCCCGGTAGCGGATACGGTCGCAGCGGCTGCGTAAGAAAGCGGCGCCGCACTGCAAAAGGGATCGCTCCGTTCGGCTTTTTAGGCGCACCCATACCACTTTCGGACAAACCCGTTGCGATTTACGAAACTTTGCTTATCTTTGTGGCAAGGAGCAAGGGAAAGCCCGTTGGTTTCGTTCTTTCCGCTCCATTGAAATATTATTGCGGCGGCCCTCAAAATCTGTGTGAAGTTGCGTCACTACTTTTTGAATTCTTCAAAAAAACGGGCCGTCGCAATTTCTTTTTTTACACACAAAAACCATACCAAAAACGACAGTAGAAGCGGTTTTTTCAGACCGCTTCTACTGTTATCTGTTGTTCCAGTGCGGCGCGCGTCACGCGGCGGCCCTCCTCGACGATCTCGGTCGAACGGTAGAACTCGAAGAGCCCGAAGCGGTCGGCCGGCATTTCGATCAAGAGGTCGGGCTTGTACAACTCGCACATCAGCTGGGTGATATGCTGCTGCATGATCTCCGACGAGACGGTCAGCAGCTTGTAGTAGTTCAGCGACGGCGGGTTGCTGCGCACCGACGCCTCGGCCCCGAACGGCGCGCTCACGTCCACGGCCACCAGCAGGTCCCCCGGTTCGCGGCGCACGCGGTTCAGCGGCAGCGGGTTGACCGTGCCGCCGTCGATCAGCACCATGCCGCCGCGCCTGACGGGCTGGAAGACCGACGGGATCGAGATCGAGGCCCGGATGGCATCGTACAGTCCGCCCCGGTCGATCACCACCTCACGGCCGGTCAACAGGTCGGCGGCCACGGCGGCGAACGGGATGGGCATCTGCTCGATCCGTATGTCGGGCACCAGCTCCTTCATGGCCCGGATGACCCGCTTGCCCTTGACCAGCCCCTCGGTCGAGAGGGCGAAATCCACCAGGCTGAAAACCTTGTAGCGGTCCAGCGCGCACATCCACTCGCGGAAAGGTTCGAGGTGGCCCGAGGCGTACATGCCGCCCACCAGCGCGCCCATCGACGTGCCGGCCACGGACGTGATCTCGAACCCCTGGCTCTCCAGTTCCATGATGGCCCCGATATGGGCCACGCCGCGCGCTCCGCCGCCGGCCAGCACCAGCGCCGCTCTCCTCTTGTTCATCTGCTATTCCTTATTAATACGATTCCGGACTTTTCCCCAGGCATGGGTCCCGAAGAGACAACTTGCACGCATCGTGCCGCACATCGCCCCGAACCGGGACATCGGAATGACCAGGCTCAGCTCGTGCTCCCCGACCCAGGGCCTGACCGAGGGATCGAACAGCCCCAGGAACGTGCGGCTTCCGCCCCGGCGGTTCTCCGCGACGGCCTCGGCCACCACCGAACTGCATCCCGAGCCGAACGGCGCCGCCACGGCATCGGGCGCAGGGTTGTCGAACTGCGTCCAGGTCACCAGCCCCGAAAGCATGTCCGGCGTAGCGAAAAAGAGCACGCCCTCCAGCCCGTCGAACGTCTCCACGGTGTCGATGCGCGCAAAGTGGAGCCACGCCCCGGTCGCGGGGCGCACGTCGAGCTCCCTGACGAACGCCGAGACCATCTCGGGCGTCTGCCGGTAGCGCTCCTTGAGCGACACGAACTCGGGCACGAACTCGGGCATCGGGGCGAATCCGGTGTAGAACTTGCCGCCTCCGCAGCCGATATTTTCGGCATTCAGGCTCACCGCAAGGCCCCCGCGCGCCTCCCCGAGCGCCCTGAAAAAGCACCCCTGCGTCCTGGGCACCGCACGCAGCGGCGCATCCGAATACCAGAATACCAACGGCAGCGGGGCCGTCTGGCCGAACGCCTCTCGGAAAGCGGCGGTAAATTCTTCGATCTTCATCATAGGTCCGTACATAAAATGTCCATCTTGACGTCGTGCGGCTCCACGGGCAGCTCCCCGACCACCTGGTGGCGGTAACAAACCCCGACCTTCACGGCACGCATCCCATGCCGGGAGAGGTAGGTGTCGTAATAGCCCCGCCCGCGGCCCAGCCGGTCGCCGGCGGCTGTGAAAGCTACGCCGGGCACCACCAAGAGGTCGATCCGGTGCGGATCGCACGGCCGCGCTTCCGGCCCGGGCTCGGCGATGCCGAAAGCACCCGGCACCAGCCCGGCGGAATCGTAATCGTAAAAATTCATCTCCTCGCCCTCGACGCGCGGCACGATGAGCCGTTTGCCCGCCGCCGGCCAGCGCGCGAAGAGCGGCTGGGTCTCGGGCTCGTCCCCCAAGGCGCAGTAGAGCGCGATGCAGTGCGCAGCCGCAAAGGCGGGCAGCCGCTCCACCGCGGCGAAAAAGCGCGCCGAAGCCTCGCTCCGGCGCGAGCCGGTCAGTTCGAGGTTGCGGCGTTTCATGGCGGCCCGAAGCTCTTTTTTGGTCATCTTTACCCGTCGTTTTAGCGTAAAATTCCCGTCCGATTCTATTGTTATTGTGCAAACAATGGCTATCTTTGCCCAAAAATAACGGGACAGCAGCGAACTCCGTCCGGCCCGGCCGACCGTTTCGGCCCGAGCGCGGGCTTACCGGTCCCGGTTGCGTTGCACACGAATCATTTACAAATATAACAAATTAAAACCATTATGAGCTCTTTTCTAACTAATTCCTCGGTGGGCAAGAAACTGGTGATGAGCGTCACGGGTGCATTCCTTGTGCTCTTCATCCTCTTCCACATGGCCATGAACCTCACGGCGATCATCTCGCGCGAGGCGTACAACCTGATCTGCGAACTGCTGGGGGCCAACTGGTATGCGCTGGTGGGCACCGCCATCCTGGCCGCAGGCGTGGTCGTGCATTTCATCTATGCCCTGATCCTGACCTGGGACAACTACCGCGCGCGCGGCAAGCAGCGCTACGCCGTCACCACCCGCGAGCCGGGCGTCTCGTGGGCTTCGAAGAACATGCTCGTGCTGGGCTTCATCATCCTCGGCGGGCTGGTGCTGCACCTCTTCAATTTCTGGGCGAAGATGCAGCTCGTGGAGGTGCTGGGCAGCCATCAGAACACCCTCGGATTCCATCCGGCCGACGGCGCCGCGCTGATCGCCTGGACTTTCTCGCAGTGGTACTACGTGGCGATCTACCTCCTCTGGTTCCTCGCTCTCTGGTTCCACCTCACGCACGGCGTGTGGTCCATGTTCCAGAGCGTCGGCTGGGCCAACGACACGTGGTATCCCCGCCTGAAAGGGATCGCCAATATCATCTCGACCCTTATTTTCCTCGGTTTCGCCGCCGTGGTGGTGGTCTATTTCCTCCGGAGCGTCTGCCCTTGCTGCTCGGGCGCCTGCTAACATCGCAATTGTCGAACAACAAACATCACACACAATATGGCTTTCAAATTAGATGCTAAGATTCCCGCCGGCGACCTGGCCAGCAAATGGAGCAACCACAAGACGGCGATCAAGGTCGTAAGCCCTGCCAACAAGCGCAAACTCGACGTCATCATCGTCGGAACAGGTCTCGGAGGCGCCTCCGCAGCCGCTTCGCTCGGTGAACTGGGCTACAACGTCAAGGTTTTCTGCATCCAGGATTCGCCCCGCCGCGCCCACTCGATCGCCGCGCAGGGCGGTATCAACGCGGCGAAGAACTACCAGAACGACAACGACTCGGTCTACCGGCTCTTCTACGACACGATCAAGGGCGGCGACTACCGCGCCCGCGAGGCCAACGTCTACCGGCTGGCCGAGGTCGCCAACCTCATCATCGACCAGTGCGTCGGTCAGGGCGTGCCTTTCGCCCGCGAATACGGCGGCCTCCTGGCCAACCGTTCGTTCGGCGGCGCGCAGGTGTCGCGTACGTTCTATGCCCGCGGTCAGACCGGTCAGCAGCTCCTGCTGGGCGCCTATGCCGCTTTGAACAAGGAGATCGCCGCCGGCTCGGTCAAATGCTACCCCCGCCACGAGATGCTCGACGTGGTGGTCGAGGAGGGCGAGGCCCGCGGCATCATCGCCCGCAACCTCGTCACGGGCCAGATCGAGCGCTTCGGCGCCCACGCCGTGGTGATCGCCACGGGCGGCTACGGCAACGTCTTCTTCCTCTCGACCAACGCCATGGCTTCGAACGGCTCGGCCGCGTTCCAGTGCTACCGCAAGGGCGCCGGCTTCGCCAACCCCTGCTTCACGCAGATCCACCCCACGTGCATTCCCGTCCACGGCGACCAGCAGTCGAAACTGACGCTCATGTCCGAGTCGCTGCGCAACGACGGCCGCATCTGGGTTCCCAAGAAGATCGAAGACGTCCAGGCCATCCGCGCCGGCAAACTCCGTCCCTCGCAAATCGCCGAGGAGGACCGCGACTACTACCTCGAGCGCCGCTACCCGGCATTCGGCAACCTCGTGCCGCGCGACGTGGCTTCGCGCGCCGCCAAGGAGCGCTGCGACGCCGGTTACGGCGTCAACGAGACGGGTCTTGCGGTCTACCTCGATTTCAAGACCGCCATCGCGCGTCTGGGCAAGGAGGTGATCCGCCAGCGCTACGGCAACCTCTTCGACATGTACGAGGAGATCACCGACGTCAGCCCCTACGAGGAGCCGATGCAGATTTTCCCGGCCGTACACTACACGATGGGCGGCATCTGGGTCGACTACAACCTGATGACCACCATTCCCGGTCTGTACGCCATCGGCGAGGCCAACTTCTCCGACCACGGCGCCAACCGCCTCGGCGCTTCGGCCCTGATGCAGGGCCTGGCGGACGGCTATTTCGTGCTGCCCTACACCATCGGCGATTACCTCGCGCGCAAGATTCAGGCCCCGAAAGTCAAGACCGACACCCCGGCATTCGCCGAAGCCGAGAAAGAGGTCCGCGCCAAGATCGAGAAGCTCCTCTCGATCCAGGGCAAGCAGTCGGTGGACGACATCCACAAGAAGCTGGGCCACATCATGTGGGAGAACGTGGGCATGGCCCGCTCGAAAGAGTCGCTCGAAAAGGCGATCGTCGAGATTCAGGCGCTCCGCAAAGAGTTCTGGCGCGACGTGAAAGTAGTCGGCCGCGAGGACGATTTCAACGTCGAACTGGAAAAGGCGCTGCGTCTGGCCGATTTCCTGGAACTGGGCGAGCTGATGGCCCGCGACGCCTTGAACCGCGAGGAGTCGTGCGGCGGCCATTTCCGCGTCGAGCACCAGACCGAGGAGGGCGAAGCCAAACGCGACGACGAGCAGTTCGTCTACGCTGCCGTCTGGGAGTACAAGGGCGAGAACGAGGCTCCGGAGCTGACGAAAGAGCCGCTCGATTTCGAGTTCGTACACCCCGCGCAGCGCAACTACAAGGACTAAGCAATCTGACGATCAACCCTTTAATTACCATTTGGAATTATGAATTTCACGTTAAAGATATGGCGTCAGAAAGACGCTAAATCCCAGGGCGCTTTCGAGACCTACCGCGTCGAGAACATCTCGGCCGACACCTCGTTCCTCGAAATGCTCGACATCCTGAACAACAACCTCATCCACGAGGGCAAGGAGCCCGTGGCTTTCGACCACGACTGCCGCGAGGGCATCTGCGGCATGTGCTCGCTGCACATCGACGGCCTGGCACACGGTCCGGGCAAGGGCGCCACGACCTGCCAGATCTATATGCGCAAATTCCGCGACGGCGCCACGATCACCATCGAACCGTGGCGCTCGGAGGCGTTCCCCGTCATCAAGGACCTTGTGGTCAACCGCACGGCCTATGACCAGATCATGCAGGCCGGAGGTTTCATCTCCGTGCGCACCAACTCGGTGCCCGACGCCAACGCCATTCCGATCTCCCAGGCCGACGCCGAGGAGTCGATGGACGCCGCCGCCTGCATCGGCTGCGGCGCCTGCGCCGCCACGTGCAAGAACGGCTCGGCCATGCTCTTCGTCGCCGCCCGCGTCTCGTCGCTGGCCAAGCTGCCGCAGGGCCGCGTCGAGGGGGCCCGCCGCGCCAAGGCGATGGTCGCCAAGATGGACGAGCTGGGCTTCGGCAACTGCACCAACACGGGCGCCTGCCAGGCCGAATGCCCCAAACAGATCTCCATCGCGCATATCGCACGCCTGAACCGCGAATTCCTCTCGGCCAAGTTCGAGGACTAACGCCGCCGGAATGCATCGGTAATGAAAAGCCTGCTCTACATCGAGCAGGCTTTTTCGAACGAAACGCGCGACATGCGCCCCGCGCATCCGTACAGACAATCCCCCGACCCCTTTGAAAAGGGGTGGGCACACCTGAACCGCGAATTCCTCTCGGCCAAGTTCGAGGACTAAGCGACGGCGGAAGACGCTGAACCGAAAGAGCGGAAGCCATGGCTTCCGCTCTTTTTCGTTGCGCGCGACAGGCGTCCTGCGCATCTATTGAGACATCTTTCGTTGCGCGCATTCGCGCAACAGGGCCCTGTCATTCCGAACCGCAGGTAAGGAATCTTCCGCTGACCCGACCCGCAACCTCCCGCCCGAATTCGAACCGGGATAAGACAAGCCCCACCAAAAAGAGGCGGTGTGTGCGCACACACCGCACATTTCGGCTCTATTTCCGCGGCCGGATCGTCGAGAGCCGCGCCACCTGCCTCAGGTCGAACTTGCCGTAGATATTGACCACCACGGTCTCTTTCGCCCCGTAGGTAAGCATCAGCAACTCGGAATAAGCATTGAACTCCGCCTCGCGGAGGTAGAAACGGGTCGTCTGCCCCGCTTCGCTTCCGGCCAGCATCAGCTGGAATCCGTCCCCCGCAGCCAGTTTCTCGGCATCGGCAACGAACTGCCGGGCATCGCCGCCGTCCGCGGCCACAATGCGGATAAACTGTATGCCGTCGAGCAGCTGCGCCAGCCCCGCGTCGCCCTTTTCGGCGGCCTGGCGGCTCATCATGCGCATCATCTTGCGTTCGAGCTGCACGCTGGTGAACCCCTCGGCCGCCGTGTAGCGGTCGAAGAATTTACTGGCAGCGTCCTGCGCCCGCGCCAGAAAGGGGAGCGTCAGCAGCAAAATCAGAATCAATCGTTTCATGGCCGCACTTTTACAGGAACAGGCTCACTCCGAACGAAAGCGGACGGCAGACGGGTCCCTCGCCGCTTTTGAAAAGCGGGGTCACCCCGTAGCGGATGTATAATCCGACCCGGTGGTAGGCCACCGACGCGCCCAGACCGAACCGAAAGACGTTCACCCCCGAAAGTGCTTCGCGGACTTTCGGCCTTTTGTAGATCGCGTTGCTGCCGAGCGTGAAATCGCAATAGCCGATCAGCGCGATCCGCAGCCGCCGAACCGGCTCGACGGTGAACTGCAACGGAAATCCCAGCGAGGTGATGCGGAGTTTCGACTTGTCGGCCCGCTCGTCCAGCACCACGGGGACGATCATCCCCTCGTGGCGGGCAAGCGTGACCGACGCATCCGTGAGCCGGTAGTTGTCGACCGTGTAGCGCAGACCCGTCGAGAATTCGAAATTCCGTTTGCGGCCCATCTCGACGGCCAGACCGATGGTCGTGAGGCTGAAATGGAACGAATTGCCGATGCGTGTGTCCAGAAATCCCTCCGATGCGGCCGGATAGGCGGCATAATCGAGCCCTGTCAGCGCATTGAATCCCAGTTCGAGACCGTTGCACAACAGTGCGCTCATCCGCGGGCGGATCTTCTTTCCGTTCCCGCCCGAAGCCTGCCCCAGCGTCAGGCCGAACCCGGCCACCTCCAGGATCACCTCGTCCCCGCCGGAACCCCGGCGCAGGGCCACCAGCTCCGAATCGACCGTCTCCAGCAGCGCCAGGCTGTCGACCGCCGAGCGGTCCACGGTGCGGATCGCAACCGAATCCTGCGGCCCGGCGGCAGCGGCGTGCATGAGCGAATCGACCGTGCGTGCCGACGCAAGCACGGTGAGCAACGAGAATAAAGCGGTAAAAATCAATCTCCTGTCCATAACTATTCGGTTTTGGTTGTTTCGATCAGTTCGTCGAGCAGCAGGCGAGGTTCATCCAGCGCCGCCAACTGCCCCAGATAGCGGGTCGTCTCGATGGCCGCCTCCCGGTCGTAGACCGCCACACCGTCGATATAGCAGTAGGGCTTGCGCAGCCACGCCGTGCAGAGGAACACTCCCGCGATCACCGCGGCCGCCGCAGCTACGCCCAAGAGCGGACGTACCATACGCAAGAACGCCATCCGCCGCATGCCGGCCACACGTACCGGCGGCATGGTCTCCCGGGCCAGCGCATCGAGCCCTTCGAAAAGCACCCCCAACTCGGCCGGCACCCGCGCGCCCCGGCGGACCCGGTCGCGCAGGTCACGCTCTTCGGCCTCCGTCGTCTGCCCCGCGAAATAGCGCTCGACGAAGTTCTCAATCCGCTCTTGTTCTGCATTCATCATCCATCATTTTTTTCAGTATCTCCCTAAGCGCTCCCCGGGCCCGCGAGAGGATCGTGCGCACCTGCGCCTCGCTGCACCCGATCATCGCCGCGATTTCGCCGGTCGGATACCCCTCGATCTCTTTCAGGTGGAGCACCTCCCGCTGCTTGTCGGGCAGCGACGCCATTGCCCGGCGTACCAGTTCGCGCGTCTCCCAACCCTCGGCATCGCCCGCTGCCGAACGCTCCGACCAGCTTGAGACGGCCTTCTTGCGCCGCTCTTCGGCCCGGCGCTGCCGCAACAGATCGTAACAGCGGTTGCGCACGGCCGTCATGACGAAAGCCTCCACGTTGCGGCACGATGCGAGCCTGCTCCGCTCCAGCCACAGCCGCTCCACCAGGTCGCAGACCGCATCCTCCGCTTCGGCCTGCGAAAGCACGAGGCTCCGCGCATAGCGGAACATGCGGTCGCGGAGCGGAAGCACGAGCGAGGTGAATCGGGACGCTTTCATTTTGACTGTAAGACGAAGCAAGGCTGCAAAACGCAACATACGGAGGGCGAAAGATCGTCAATTTTTCCAAAAATCCGTGCACTATAATAATAGGTATGAAAAAAAATCGCAAAAATTTAGTACTTTGTATTGCATACTACTAAAATTCGTATTATATTTGCAATACCAAAATAGTACATTTTCCATAACACCTCGACAAACATGAAAGAGACTGTACAGGTAAACATCGGCTCCGTCGCCTTCACCATCGACCGCGACGCCTGCGGCGTACTGAGACGGTACCTCGACGACATCGCCAGCCGGCTGCCCGCGGACGACACGGAGACGCTGGGCGACATCGAGCGCCGCATCGCCGAGATGCTGCGCGAACGGGTCTCATCGCCCATGCGGGTCGTTTCGCTCGATATGGTACACAGCGCCATGATGCGGATGGGCGTACCTGCGGATTTCGGCACCCGGCGGGGCGACGCCCGGCCGCAGCAAGAGGAGCCGTCGCGCAGACTCTACCGCTCGCGCACCGATCGTTCGATCGCCGGTGTCTGCGGCGGTCTGGCCGAATTTTTCGGTTCCGACCCCACCCTGCTGCGGCTGCTGACGTTGCTGCTGATCCTCTTCGGCGGCCTCTCGATCTGGGTCTACATCGTTCTCTGGATCATCGTTCCCGAGGCGCCGGCCCCGAAATTCAACCTCAAAAACGACAAACACAGATAACAACATGGCTACGAACGACAACAAACGACTCTACCGCACGCGCGACGGCATCCTGGCGGGCGTCTGCGGCGGCCTGGCGGAATTCTTCGGACTCGACGTCTCGCTGGTCCGGATCGCCACGCTGGTACTGATTCTCTTCGGCGGCCTCTCGCTCTGGGCCTACATCATCCTCTGGCTGATCGTCCCCAAGGCGCCCCGCCGGTTAACCGAATAACACGATGGCTGAAGACAACGTAAAAGCGCAGATGCGCAAAGGCATTCTGGAGTACTGCATCCTCGCCATTCTTTCGCGCGAAGATTCCTATGCTCCGAAGATCATCGCCGAGCTCAAAGCGGCCGAGATGATCGTCGTCGAGGGTACGCTCTACCCGATCCTCACCCGGCAGAAGAACGCAGGGCTTCTGACCTACCGCTGGGAAGAGTCCCCGCAGGGACCGCCCCGCAAGTACTACTCGCTCACCCACACGGGCCGCGAATACCTCCGTTCGCTCGACCAGGCGTGGGACGAACTGGTCGGTCAGATTCAACTCATCCGTCACGGAAAAACAGAAAATTAACCCCTAACACTTTTAAGTTATGAAAAACGTATTGATAGCCATCGCAGCCGTGGCGGTCCTCGCAGGCGCAGGATGCCTCTACTCGGTAGCAGGCAATTTCCTGAACGGAAAACAGATCAAAGGCAGCGGAAACCTGGTGACAAAAAGCATCCCCGCCCCCGATTTCGACGCCATCCACGCTTCGCGCGGGGTGAAAGTCGTCGTCTCGGACCAGACCGAAAGGATCGGTATCGAAGCCGACGACAACCTGATCGACCTGGTGGTCGTCGAAGCCCGGAAAGGGAACCTCGTCGTAACGATCGACAACCAGAAAGCCCGGAGCATCGCCAACCAGCACATCACCGTCACTGTTCCGGCCAACGGCAAGATCCGTTCGCTCGACGCCTCGAGCGCCGCGAAGATCGTAGCGCAGACGCCGCTCAAGGCCGACAAGTTCGCAATCGAAACCTCGAGCGCCGCTGCCGTCGAGGCCTCCGTCGAAGCCACCAGCTGTTCGATGGAAGCGTCGAGCGCCTCCCGCATCGCGGCCACCGTCACGGCCACCTCCTGCTCGCTGGAGAGCTCCAGCGCCGCGAAAATAAAGGCTGCGGTCACCGCCAGCATCTGCTCGGTCGACCAGTCCAGCGCCTCGAATATCGACCTGAGCGGCTCGGCCCAGAGCTTGAAAGCCGATCTGAGCTCCGCCGCGAAGCTCGATGCGGCCGAATTTACGGCCGTCAACGCCAGCGTCGACACGTCGAGCGCCGCCGCCGTCAGGCTGGATTGCAGCGGCGAACTGAAAGCCTCGGCCTCGAGCGGCTCCTCGATCCGCTACTCGGGCGACTGCCGCGTCACGGCGAACAAGTCGAGCGGCGGCAGCATCAAAAAGGATTAACCCGAGCCGCGAAACGATGAACGAAATCAAAAAATGCAGCATTTCGGGGGTGGCGTTCACGCTGGACACCGATGCGTATGCAACCCTCGAAGCCTACCTGGAAAGTCTCAAAAAGACCTACCGGGAGACCCCCGGCGGCGCCGAGATCGTCGCCGACATCGAGGCCCGCATCGCCGAACTCATTCTCACGACGCAGGACAACGCCCGCGTGGTCGAGAAGCCGCTCATCGACCACATCATCGCCCAGATGGGCAGCGTCGAGGACATATCGGAAAGCACCGACAGCGACCTCAGAAGCGCCTCGCCCCGCATTCCGCGCCGCCTCTACCGCGACCTGGAGAACGCCAAGCTGGGCGGCGTCTGCGCCGGCATCGGCCGCTATTTCGAGGTCGATCCGGTCTGGATACGGCTGGCCATGTTTCTGCCGATTGTCCTGACGTGTCTGGGCTGGCTTCCTTTCCTCTACTGGGCGCCCGCCATGATGGGCAACCTGTTCGGCATCTTCGTGATCTGCTACCTGATCATGTGGTTCGCCGTGCCCGCGGCCCGTACCGCGCGGCAGAAACTCGAAATGAACGGCGAGCGCATCACCGAGCAGTCGATCCGCGACACGACCGCTGCGGCGGCAGCCTCCCCTGCGGCCGCTTCCGCCCCCGACGACCGGGCCAGGCCCATCGTCGCCGAGGCCGTATCGGCCGTGGGAAAGGTGGTGCTGATCGTGATGAAGATCGTGGCGGGTCTCTTGGTCTTCGGACTTATCATGGCAGCCTGCGCCCTGATTATCGGGCTCTTCGCCCTGATCGTCGGGGGCGAGGGATTCCTGCCCGACATCTTCGGCAATACGGTGTCGATCTGGCTCGCCAGCCTGGGCATCGTGGTGGCGCTGATCCCCGTGATCCTGTTGATCTACGTGCTGATGTGCCTGATCGCCTCGCGCAAGCCGGGCGGCAAGACCGTGCTGGCCATCTTCCTCGTGTGGCTGGCCTCGATCATCGCCTGCTCGGTCGTCGCCATCCGCGAGAACACGGGCGACAAGTTCCGCAGCAAACGGGCCGTCGTCGAGCAGCTGCTCGAAAGCCAGGTCGTGATCGACGGCGACACGACCACGCTGAACCGCGTACTGGAGCAGCACGACGACGAAAGCATCATCCAGGAGGGGCGCAAGATACTCCACATAAGCGTTCCGTCCAGAAACGTGGAGGTCATCGTCAACAAGGAGCGGGGCGAGATGCAGCTGGTCACTCCCGACAAGAAACTCACCGTACGAGCCGACGGCGAACGCAGCGAAATCGCGTTCGGGCTTCGTCAGGCGGACACGGTTGGCCGTTAAACACGCATTCACAGTTGCGGGAGCGGACTCTTCGGGGTCCGCTTCGCTGTTTGGAACCCGATTTGCGACTTTGGGTCCGCCCGCCCGGGGCGGATTCGAGGGCACACGATTTTTTATTGTTGAATTGTTTTCGTACCTTTGGGCGGTTTTGTTTTCTCAAACAAATGTGAGTATGGCAGCAATCAAGTGCATCGGCATTCTGACCTCCGGAGGCGACGCCCCCGGCATGAATGCCGCAATCCGTGCGGTCACCCGCAGCGCAATCTATAACGGCTTTGCCGTCAAGGGCATCATGCGCGGTTTCAAGGGCCTGGTGTTCAACGAGATCGTCGAGTTCAAATCGCAGAGCGTGAGCAACATCATCCAGCTGGGCGGCACCATCCTCAAGACGGCCCGCTGCAAGGAGTTCACCACCGCCGAGGGGCGCCGGACGGCTTACGAGAACATGTCGGCTGCGGGTATCGACGCCCTGGTGGTCATCGGCGGCGACGGCTCGCTTACGGGTGCGGGCATCTTCGCCCAGGAGTACAACGTCCCGATCGTGGGGCTTCCGGGCACCATCGACAACGACCTGGGCGGCACCGACTCCACGATCGGTTTCGACACGGCGCTGAACACCATCATGGACGCGGTGGACAAACTGCGCGACACGGCCTCGAGCCACGAGCGGCTCTTCTTCGTCGAGGTAATGGGCCACACGGCGGGCTACCTGGCGCTGAACAGCGCCCTGGCCACGGGCTCCGAGGCAGCGATCATCCCCGAGATGGACACTGAGGTGGACCAGCTGGCCGAACTGATCAACCACGGATTCCGCAAGAGCAAGAACTCGGCGATCGTCATCGTGGCCGAGAATCCCAATACGGGAGGCGCCACGGCGCTGGCCCAACGCGTCAAGGAGGAGTTTCCGCAGTACGACGCCCGCGTGACGATCCTGGGCCACATCCAGCGCGGCGGTTCGCCCACGGCCGTGGACCGCATCCTGGCCTCGCGCATGGGCGAGGCGGCCATCGAGGCCATCCTCGACGGCCAGCGCAACGTGATGATCGGCACCGAGAACGGCAAGATCGTCTACGTCCCCTTTGCCAAGGCCGTAAAACACAACAAGGGCATCGACCGCAACGACCTCGAGCTGGTGAAAATCCTCTCGATATAACGAATCCAGACACACTAACCCGCAGCGTATGAAACGCGTCATCGGCATCGGCAATGCCCTCACGGACATGCTGGTCAACCTCAAAACCGACTCCGTGCTGGGGCGGTTCAAACTGGCCAAGGGCTCGATGAGCCTGGTGGACACCACCCTGCAAACCGAAATCTCGAAATCCGTGGCCGGACTGCCCTATTCGCTCTCGCTGGGCGGCTCGGCGGGCAATACCATCCGCGCCATGGCGCAGCTGGGCTGCCGCGTGGGATTCATCGGTAAGGTCGGACGCGACACCACGGGCGATTTCTTCGTGCAGGCGCTCGACAACCTCGGCGTCGAGCCCGTGATCTTCCGCGGCACGGAGCGCTCGGGAAAGTGCGTTTCGCTCATCTCGCCCGACGGCGAGCGCACGATGGTCACCCACCTCGGTGCGGCGCTCGAACTCTCGGCCGAAGAGATAGAACCGGCGATCTATGAGGGGTACGACTGCCTCTATGTCGAGGGGTATCTGGTCCAGAACCACTCCCTGATCGAAAAGGCGGCGCGCACGGCCAAGGAGTGCGGCCTGAAAGTGGCCATCGACCTGGCCAGCTTCAACATCGTGGCCGAGAACCTGGAGTTTCTGCGCTCGCTGGTCCGCAACCACGTCGACATCGTATTCGCCAACGAGGACGAAGCCAAGACGTTCACCTGCGAGGCGGAGCCGCTCAACGCCTTGCAGGCGATCTCGGAGATGGCCGAACTGGCCGTGGTGAAGATCGGCATCAAGGGGGCGCTCATCAAGCAGGGCGACGAGGTCGTCCACGTGGGCATCATGGCCGCCGCCAAGCGCGTGGACACCACGGGCGCCGGCGATTTCTACGCCGCGGGATTCCTCTCGGGGCTGTGCGACGGGCTCTCGCTCCGGCAGTGCGGCACCATCGGGGCCATCACGGCCGGCAAGGTGATCGAGGTGGTCGGCACGACATTCAGTCAGGAGGCCTGGGCCGACATACACCGGCTGGTCAGCAAAGTCAAGAACGAAAAATACCTCTTTTAAATTAAGAATTAAGAATTTGGTCATTCTGACCGGACGCTCGGAAATTTCCGATTAAATGATCGGGCTCGATCCGTTCCGTTCCAAAGTACGATAAAAAGAGAGCGTTCTGAATAACAGCAATGAATTCTTAATTCTCATTCTTAATTTTTAATTCTTAATTTTTAATTCTTAATTCTTAATCCCCCCCCCTCGAACAGCCCCCGGCTGATTTCGCGCCGCATCCTCACAAGCCACAGCGATTTGCGGGGAGGCATGGTCAGCGCGAGCAGCAGCGTGGCCACCCACTTGGCCAACTCCAGGATTCGGGTTTTCAGCATCCGATGGTGAATGTGTGCGCGCACACGCTGGCTCACGCCTACGTTGTAGCAGAGCCGCCGGAAATAGGCTTCGGTCAGTTTTTCGGGCGGGATGATGTGCCGCATCACGGCCCCGGGCACATACCAGATGGTCTGACCGCCCCGAAGCAGCCGCTCGAAAAAGTCGTTCTCCTCGCCGCCGATCAACTGGCGGCCTACGCGCCCGAGCGACGGGTCGAAGCAGCCATACTGCAACGCCACAGCGCGCCGGAACGCCATATTGCCCCCGCCGGGAACCCGTCCGCGGGGAAACGGACGCACCCGCAGGCCGAAATCCATCGGATTGGCGATCGGCATCTCGGTGTATTTCGAGAGCCATGCGGGACGACCCGAGACGTACTGGGCGATGATCGGTCCTCCGGCCACCGCGGTCTCGGGATGGGCATCGAAAAAGTCGGCATAGGCCGCGAGGAAATCCGCGTCGATCCGCTCGTCGTCGTCGATGCAGGCCACCACCGATGCGCGCGCCTCGGCGATCCCCCGGTTGCGGGCATACGAGACGCCCGCCTGCGGTTCGTACACCAGCCGCAGGTCGAAACCCGGATGCGCAGCCGCGAACCGGGCGAACCGCTGCTGCGTGTCGTCCGTCGAGCGGTTGTCCACCACCACGCACTCCCACGCAGCCGGCGGCAGCGTCTGCCGCACGACCGACTCCAGTGCCGCGATGAGCTGCGCCGAACGGTTGTGGGTGGGGATTACGAGCGAAATTCGAATCATCGTGCGAATGTAGCAATTTATCCGCAAATATTTGTATATTTGCCCAAAATGTAAAGCCATTACCACTATGCACAAAACCTTTCGCATCCTCACCGTACTGCTTGCGGCACTCTTCGTCTCGGTAGCGGCCACGGGGCAGACCGTCCGCTGGAAGAGTTCGGTCCAGCACCTCGAAGGCGACACCTACCGGGTCGTGCTCGAAGCCTCGATTCCGGCGCCCTACCACATGTACGACATGGGGCCCTACCAGGGCGGTCCGAACGCCACGACCATCACGTTCACCCCCGCACAGGGTCTTGCGCTCGATGGCGGCGTGGAGCAGCTTTCGAAGCCCAAACGCTATTTCGAAAAGATGTTCAACATGGAGATCGGCACGTTCTCGGGCACGGCGCGCTTCGCCCAGAAAGTGACGCTTACAGCCCCGCAGGCCACCCTGGAGGCCCAAATCGAGTGGATGATCTGCGACGACAAGAGTTGCATGCCTCCCGACGACACCTCCCTGACGATTACCGTCGGCGGAGATGCGACCGCCGCAGCGCCCGCTTCCGGAGAGCAGACCCCGGAGGCGGTTCCCGCAGCCCCGGCAGCCGTCAAACCGGCCGCACCCGCGCAGAAAGACGCCGCAGGCGGCGGCTCGTTGTGGGCCCTGATCATCGAAGCGATCCTCTGGGGCTTCGCTGCGCTGCTGACCCCCTGCGTCTTCCCGATGGTCCCGATGACCGTTTCGTTCTTCATGAAAGGCTCGGGCAGCCCCGCGATGGGCCGCTTCCGCGCCGGCATGTACGGCTTCTTCATCGTGGCCCTCTACACGCTTCCGATCGCCGCGATCATCCTCATCACCCGATTCGTAGGCGGCGACGCCGTGACGGCCGACATCTTCAACTGGCTGGCCACGCACTGGCTCCCGAACATTATTTTCTTCCTGGTTTTCATGATCTTCGCCGCTTCGTTCTTCGGTGCGTTCGAGATCACGATGCCCTCGTGGATGGTCAACAAAACCGACTCGAAAGCCGACTCCAAGGGGCTGGCCGGCATTTTCTTCATGGCCCTGACGCTCGTGCTCGTCTCGTTCTCCTGCACGGGACCGATCGTCGGCTCGGTGCTGATCAAGTCGACCTCGGGCGAGTTCTGGACCCCGATCATCACCATGCTCGCTTTCTCCATCGCGTTCGCCCTGCCTTTCACCCTCTTCGCATTCTTCCCCTCGGTGCTGAAGAAAATGCCCAAGAGCGGCGGCTGGCTCAACTCCGTCAAGGTCGTGCTCGGCTTCATCGAGGTCGCCCTCGGCTTCAAATTCCTCTCGGTCGCCGACCAGACCTACCACTGGGGACTGCTCGACCGCGAAATTTACCTGGCGATCTGGATCGTTACTTTCTCGCTGCTGGGTCTCTACCTGCTGGGCAAGATCCGCTTCGCGCACGACGACGAGAGGCCTCACCTGAACGTCGGCCGCCTGGCCCTCTCGATCATCGTCTTCACGTTCGTCGTCTACCTGCTCCCGGGCATGTGGGGCGCACCGCTCAAGGGGCTTTCGGGCTACCTGCCTCCGCTCACGTCGCAGGATTTCGTGCTCGGCCAGGGAGGCGGCTCGGTCACAACGGGACCTGCCGCACAAGGACTTACGACCGTCGAGGGACGGCGGCCCAAGCACAGCGATTTTCTCCACCTGCCCCACGGGCTCGAAGGCTTCTTCGATCTCAAGGAAGCCGAAGCGTATGCCGCACAGGTCAACAAGCCGCTGTTCATCGATTTCACGGGCCACGGCTGCGTCAACTGCCGCGAGATGGAGTCCCGCGTGTGGTCCGACCCCCAGGTGCTTCAGATCCTGCGCAACGACTACGTGATTGTGGCGCTCTACTCCGACGACAAGAAAGTGCTGCCCGAGAGCGAATGGGTGACCACCGAAAGCGGCAAGGTCCTCAAGAGCCTGGGCAAAATCAACTCCCACTACGCGCTGACCACCTACGGCGTCAATGCCCAGCCCTACTACGTCATCCAGGGCCGCGACGGCAAGACGCTCGTGCCTCCCCGCGGCTACGACCTCTCGGTCGAGGGGTTCATCGCGTTCCTCAAAAGCGGCGTGGCCGCCTACCGGGAGCAGCAGTAGCCCTGCGGCTGAAAGCAAAGCGGGTGCCCTTAACGGGGCACCCGCTTCTTGTTTGCCGGCAGAATTGCGTTTTTGGAATGCTTGCGCACAACCCTTTGCCAGGCAAGGTCGGCGCTGGAAGCGAGACTTGGTTGCGCATGGCTTCCGTTACGTCGAGACCTTTACGGCGAACAGACCTACGGACAGCCCTTAGGCTTAGTTGCGCTGGATTCCATGGCTGAGTGCCTGCTGTCGCGGAATAGTGTGCGGAACGGCTATTCCGGCATTTTGTCGCGCTCGCTGTCGTGCGTTTTGCCGTGTTCCGAGAAAGCATCGCGGACCTCTTTCTCCTTTTGCTCGCGCTCCTCGTGCGAGGGCGCCTGCCCCTCGCGGACCAGTTCGTCGACCTTGTGTTCGAAATCACGCTCGCAGGGCGTGCAGGTGGTGTCTTTGTTCTCGTTCATAGCTTCCGAATTTTACGTGTACCTCTCCACCCTGCAAATTATGCGCCGGGATGCACCGCCCTCAAAAGTCACTTTCGGCCGCGAATGAAATGAGACCGAACAGTCGCGTCCGGCCTCGTTATTCGTTTTTGGGATCGTAGGGCGCCTCCACATCCGAAGCCGACTGCCCGAGCGGATCGGACGCAGAAGCGTAGAGTGCCGTCCGTTTGCCGTGCAGTTCATCGATCAGTTCGGCCAGCTTCTGTACGAGCTCGGTGTTCGAACTGGCCAGTATCCTGTTCGTGGTTGTCAAATCGTGGTTCGATTCGGCCAGAATGCGGTTCGAGTCGGCGATCTTTTCGACCGCCGAAATGGCACGGATGATCGAGCGCTGGAATTCGTTTTCGAGTGGCAAACTCTGACCCTTATCCTCATTTTGCAGCATCCTGCCCTCGCCCGTTCGCAGCCATGCGGGGTTGAGCCGGTTGTCGATCTCCTGGAGTTTGAGGATGAAGCGCTCCGTCACACCGACTTTTCCCTCCATGATCTGCGAAAACGTCGACGGATTGTACCCCATCTTCTTGGCCAGTTCGGCCCGGGTCTTGACCACCGAGTTAAATATCAGCCAGTCGACAGCTTTCGAGATATACTGCAATTCGAATTTTTTATGCATCGTTTTTCAATTTCGGTTAAACAAGCAACTGATGCAAATGTAGTAAAATTTAACCAGAATATCCTTATTCGGTACGAACATGATTCATCCGGCAACAAAATTTGCATCTGCAAGCGGAGAACGAAACTCCCCCATGCAAAAAAAGATTGGGACTTTACCTCTTGGTAAGCCCCAACCTTTGGTAGCGGGAGGAGGACTCGAACCTCCGACCTTCGGGTTATGAGCCCGACGAGCTGCCAACTGCTCCATCCCGCGATATATCTTCAGATACTCGATCTATCGCTTTTGCGTGTGCAAAGATAATACAAAATTCCGAAAACGCCAAATAAAAATAGGCCTCTTTTCGGCTCCTGGCAGCTTACGGGTTGAATTACAACGGTATAAAGCGCGAAAATTTATTTCAACGCACCGGCTACCACCTCCGCCAGATCGCGCACCTCGCCCGTTGTACCGCGGCCGATGGCCTTCTTGCAAAGGGGGCAGGCCGTGACGATCACCTCGGCGCCCGTGGCCGCGAGCGACCCGGCCACCGTGCGGGCGATAGCGACCTGCTGCGAATCGGAAATGGCCGTATTGGCCACCGAGGAGCCGCAGCAGAGAGCGTTTTCGCGCGTCTCGGCCAGTTCGAGCAGTTCGCCAATGGCTTCGATCACCGCACGCGGCTCGTCGTAGATGCCGCTGCCGCGCCCCAGCTCGCAGGGGTCGTGGTAAGTGAAGCGCGTCGTGCCGTGCACGAGCTGGAGCCGCCCCGCACGAATCAGCCGCAGGATATACTCCGAATGGTGCAGCACCTCGATCCCCTCGAGCGCATAGTCCTCGCGGAAGACCTTGAGGCAGATCGGGCACGAGGTAACGAGCGTCGTGATACCGTGCTTAACGAACAGCTCGGTGTTGTAGCGCATCATCCGGTGCGCAGAGTCGGTCTCGCCCGCCAACTTCAACGGCCGTCCGCAGCAGACTCCGCCTTCGCGGTCGGCCCACCACACCTCCTCGCCCGCGGCGTCGAAAACCCGTTCCATCGCCTGCATCGTGCGAGGGGTCAACAGGGTCATGCAACCGGCGAAATAACCCACTTTACCCTGCCCCGTCGAGCGGTCGAGCCCCTTGAAATAGCCGTAGCGGCGTTCGTCGGGCACGTTGTGCATCCCGTCTCGGGCATTTATTCGCAAGGTATTCAGATCGATCCCGACCGGGCAGCGCTGGGCGCAGCGACCGCACAGGAGGCAGTTGTCGGCCACCTCGCGCGTGAGCATCCGGTAGCGGCGGTCGCGCAGGAAATAGACCGACTGAACGTCGTTCACGCCCAACACGCGCTGCAACTGGCAGGGGTCGATGCAGATGCCGCAGCGCGAGCAGGCTTCGATCTGGAAATGGTCGAACGAACTCTCCTTTTCCGTAGAGCGCAGGCGGTAGCGGCGCAGGAAGATCAGGGGTATCTCCGTGAAAATGTGCATGTAGCGCGAGAAAGGCAGCGCCACAAAGAAGATGCCCAGCACCGAGGAGTAGACCCACCAGGCGGCGCTTTCGAGATTCATCAGCGGGATGACTCCGATGTGGTCGGCCATCCAGCCGCCGAGCGATCCGGTCAGAAATCCCCCGCCGCCGTAGAGCGCCGCCGTTGCGCTTTCGGCCACCAGACGCGCCGGGAAGACGAACCAGAGGGCCGAGAGGGCGATCCGGTCGCCCACGACGTGCCGCGTCGTACGCCGCAGCCCCATCGCCCGCGAGTAGAAGCGCTTGCCCCACGCCAGCGCCACGCCCGAGAGGACGAAGAGCAGCAGGAGGTCCATGACGAATTCGAACACGGGTTTGTGCTCCAGGCCGGTCGAGAAATACTTGAAAAAGACGTGTCCCTGCAAGGGCACGTAGCGGAATCCGAGGTAGGCGACGGTCTCGATCCACCCCACGGCGATCAGCAGGAACCAGCCCAGCGCCAGCGACATGTGCATATACCCCAGTACGGGGTTGATGCGGAAGATGCGGCGGTGGAGCAGCGCTTCGCCGACCGTCTCCCCGACCGCCGACACGGTGGCGCGGGTCGGCAATCCGCGCAGGATGAGCAATTTGTCGGCACGGGGCAGGCGGTAGAGCCACAACCCCCACTTGCCCAGCAGCACGGCGAGCATCACCGCGGCGCCGACCATGAACGGAATACAGAATGGTGCGAAGAACGTCATGGTCAGAAATCTCCCAGTTTACGTTTGATGAGCATCACCACGCCGCGCGTATTGATCCCCCGCGGACAAACCAGCCGGCATTTGCCGCACAACATGCACTTGTTCATCTCCTCGTAGGCGCCCTGGTACTCGCCGCGGCGCACCAGCGTGTGGACCCGGCGGAAATTGAACTCCGTCAGGTTGCCCGCCGTGCAGACGGCCGTGCAGGCCCCGCAGCCGATGCAGGCCTGCAACTCGGGCATGTCGCGCAGAATTTCGTCACTCTTGCGCAGGTTGTTGCGGTCCATGTCGATGGCCCGCGGCTTGGAGATCGTGTAGCCGAAATTGATCGCTGCCATACGCTATGCTCCAACGTATTGCGCCGCGGCGTCGGCCGCTGCCGAGGCTTCGTTCAACGTTTCGCCGATATTCTTGGGTGCGGTCACCGCCCCGGCGTAGAATATGCCCTCCACATTGCTGCGGACATTGCCCAGAAACAGATCGCGCGGCGCGAAGAATCCGCTCGGGGAGCGCAGCAGCCCGGCCCCTTCGGCCAGCGCGGCGTTGTCGTCGTTCGCACGCATGCCCACCAGCAGGACGAGCATGTCGACGCTCATGCGCAAGGGGCGCCCGGTCAGCGTATCCTCGGCCTTGATCTGCACGCGGCCGTCGATGGTGGGGCTGGCCTCGGAGATGCGCCCGCGGACGAAATGGATGTTGCATGTCTGCTGCGCCTCGCGGTACATCTCCTCGTAACCGGGCCCGAACATGCGGATGTCCATGTAGAAATTGAAGACGTCGGCTTCGGGGAAGAGGCGCTTGAGCTCCATGGCCTGCTTGACGCCCGTGATGCAGCACACCTTGGAGCAGTGCTGCTGGCATACCTTTTCGTCGCGCGAACCCACGCAGTGCAGAAAGGCGATGCGCCGGGGCCGCGAACCGTCGGCCTTGGCCACGCGCCCCTCGTTGAGCATGCGCTCGATGTCGGCCGAGGTGAAGACGTTGTCGTAGATGCCGTAGCCGTACTCCTCCTTGATGGAGGCGTCGAAGAGCGTGAAACCCGCAGCCACGACCACGGCGTCGCACGGCAGAAGCTGTCCGTCGGCGAGCAACACGCCGCCCGCGGTGAATCCGCGGACCTCGGCCGAGGTCCTGACCTCGATCTGCTGCTCCTTGACGCGCCGCCGCAGCTCGGTCAGCACCTCCGCGGCCGGGGTGAACGAGGGAAACAGCACGTGCCAGCCGCGCAGTTTGCCGCCCAATTCGGGCTCCTTTTCGACGATGAGCGGCTCCACCCCCTGCTCCCGCAGGCGCAGGGCGGCCTGCATGCCCGCCACACCGCCGCCTATGACGATTACACGTTTCTTCATTACTCTCTGATGTCGTATATGGTATCCGTCGGGCAGCAGTTGACCACCGCCGACGCCGGTTTTCCGATGTATTTGCCGTTGCGCCCCAGGTATTTGGCTGCCGGGTCGTATTCGACGCCCATCTTGTCCAGGAGGGGTTCGACGTCGACCTGGTGCATCTGCATTCCGAGCGCCCAGGGGTCGTAGCCCAGCACCAGCCCGGCCATCTCCTCGTAGGTCAGTACCGGAATGCCGTGGCCGTTTTCGCCGTAGGTCGTCCCCTCCATCTCGGCGATCGTATACTGCCACTTGTCGAGGAACATGGCGCAGCCCGGGCAGTTGGCCACGATGAAATCGGGCTTGTAGGGGGCCATGCTCTCGAGTTTCTTCTGCGAATTGGCGATCGAGTAGCCGCGGTTGGCCTGCACGAGGTAGTTGCGGAATCCGAAGCCGCAGCAGTGCCGCCGCTCGGGGTAGTCGACGCACTGGCCGCCCCACGCCTCGACCATGCCGGCCAGCACATAGGGAAATTCCGAGCCGCCGATGCCGGATTTGGGGAATATCTTGGCGTAGTGGCAGCCGATATGCTCGACCACGCGCAGCGGCTCGCCCGTCTGGGCGTTCACCAGCCGGTGACGGGCTCGCGCAGCGATCTCTTCGCGGAAATGGAACATGACGTCCGAGGTGTGGGCCAGGCTCGCAGGCTTTCGGAACTCGCGGCCCGTGGCTTTAAGAAGATTCTCGCGGGCTTTTTCCTCCGTTTCGGGGAACTCGTGCCATGTGGCCAGGATCTCGGAGTAGACACCGAACGAGGTGATGCAGGAGGTGACGAAATGCTCGTACCCCGCCTCGGTCATCAGCGCGAACTGCCGCGCCACGACGGTCATGATCGTCTCTAACGGCACGATGTCCGAATGGTAGCCGATGCCCGTGCACGAGGAGTGCATCGGATCGTCCAGCAGCTCCTTACCCAGGTCGTTGCGCAGAATATCGATGAAAGCCTTTTCGCTCCCGGGAAAGAAATTCTGGCGGATGCAGCTCCGCCCGTAGTAGTAGTGGTCGTCGGCGATCTGTTTCTGGTACTCCGTCCAACTCGATCGTTTCATCATCTCGGTTCAATAATAGTGTGCACTCTCCTACCCTCTCGGCCCCGCCGCCCGGGGCGTCGGCAAGCGACGCAGGCGGCCGGTACGGGGTTAATAGTGCTCGTTGCTGTTGTTTAAGAAGACGTCCATCATGTACTGCTGGTCGGCGCCCTCCCCGTAACCCAGTTCGCGTGCCTTTTCGTCGGAAAAGCGTTCGATCGTATCGAACATTTCGCGGCCGCCGCTCACCTCGAAGATGCGGTTGACCTCGGCGAGCGACTCCTCGTCCAGGCGGCGCAGCGCCCCGGCGCCGTGACGCATGTAGACGGGGGTGAACTGTCCGTAAATCTCGCGGTCGTTGTCGTAGATCCACTGCCAGACGGTGCCCTGCTCGGGGTGCAGCTCGGGTTTCACGAGCCGCGGGACGATGCAGTAGCCCGTGCGCAGGATGTTTTCGCCGATGATGCGTTTCAGGGCGAGCTGCTGGCGGCCTTTCTCGCTGTGGACGAAGAATCCCAGCTTCTGCGAGAGGGTCCTCAGCGCCTGGATGACGTAACCCGGGGTGTTGCCCCGCGGGCAGCGCGGGCGGCACGACATGCACTCGCCGCAGTACCAGATCACGTCGCTCTTCATCAGACTCTCGATGGCCTCGTCGTCGCGCATCTGCACGATCGAGACGATCTGCCGGGGATCGTAGTTGTAAAACTCCGCGGCGGGGCACACGGCCGTACAGACACCGCAGTTCATGCACGACTGAAGGCCCTCCTTCATGCGCACGTCCTCCATCAGCATATCGAAATATCGGGTCGTCATCTTTCCACTTTTTCCAGTGTCCCCCGCATCTCGCGCGACCGCAAAGCGGACGGGACGGACACGACGGACGACACAAAAAAACCTTTGCGAGGGCAAAGGTACGGATTCGGGACGAGCCCCGGGGTGGTATAAATACCTAAATTGAGCCCGCTCACAAATGCAGCATCCCTTTTACGGGAACATTTTTCCATTCCACCCTGAAATGAGTTGCATGGAAAAATAGTTTTTCTCAAATTTGCAGGGCAACAACCTCTTTTTCAGACAAGATGTTTGCATTTTCCGGGAATATCTCTATATTTGTAGAACATATTTACACGGAAAGTGTAGCTTATTCTCGAAAGTCGAACGTAGGAAATTCACTTTTAGCAGGGAATGGCGATCATCTTGCCGCGTCTTATCCTTATCTATGGGATACAGGCGTGGGGTTGTTGCTTATTTTATGCTAATGGTTTCCTACGACCTGACTTTCTAAAATAGGCGCATGGCCCCACGCTTTCTGTTTTCCCTTTGAACACGAACCGTTGCAAAGAGGGCCTGAGCGACACCCAAATCTTATTTCAAGATGAAAAAACTGCTGCTTTGCACGGTACTGGCCGTGTGCGCAACGTGTGCTGCAAGCGCACAGAAAAAAATCGCATTCGGCGTGCGCGCCGGCGTGAACATCAATTCCCTCAGCCGCACGGGCGACAAGGACTCCGGTATGGCCGATCCGAAGAGCCGTGCCGGCTTCCATGTCGGTGCGGTGATGGACTGGAATGTGGCGGGGAACTTCTACATTCAACCGGGGTTGTATTTCACTACGCGCGGTGCCAAAAGCGAAAATAGCACGAACGAGGATGGCTATCGGTACGAATACTCCGACAAGCTGAACATGAACTACCTCCAGCTCCCCGTCGTGGCCTCGTACCGCTTCCCGGTCAGCAAGGCCGTCAAGATCGACATCAACGTGGGTCCCTACGTGGCCGTCGGTCTGGGAGGCAAATACAAGATCGAGGAGACGGAGTTTTTCGAGGGCGAGACGGAGCGTTATTCCTACGAGTGCAAGATCTTCGACAAATCGACCGAAGAGGAGGACCGCGGCGATTTCAAGCGGTTCGATGCGGGGCTGCGCTTCGGTGCCGGGGTGAACATCCAGAAATTCTACGTGGGCCTGAGCTACGACCTGGGGCTGACGAACCTTGCCCGCACGGACGGGGATTCACACTGGGCAAAAGGCACCAAATACAAGAACGGGTCGTTCCAGGTGTCGGTGGGTTACAATTTCTGAACCGCCCCTGCCGTCTACGTGAAAAGTCCGAGCCGCAGCTCGGACTTTTCCATTATGTCAGCGCGCCACGGTCGCTACCGCCGCTCGTAGGTCTCGAACGCGAACGGCCAGGGATAGTCCCTCCCCGAGGGGAACGATTCGCTGCGAACCAGCCGCCAGGCCGATTCGTCCCATGCCGGAAAGCGCGTGTCGCCCTCGTAGGCGTGCATCACGCGCGTGAGGTAGAAGCGGTCGGCCAGCGGCAGCGCCTCGGCGTAGATCTGCGCCCCGCCGATGATGAAGACCTCCTCGTCGGACGGAAAGAGCGCCAGCGCCTTTTCGAGCGAGTGGACCACCTCGCAGCCCGGAAGCGCTATTTCCTGCCGCGTCACGACCACGTTGCGCCGGTTGGGCAGCGGCCGCCCGAGCGACTCGTAAGTTCGGCGCCCCATCACCACCGGATGGCCCGTGGTGAGGGCCTTGAAATGTTTGAGGTCCTCGGATATGTGCCACAGGAGGGCGTTCTTGTCGCCGATCACGCCGTTTTCAGCCACGGCCACGATAATACTTACCATAATTAAGAGTGAAAAATGAAGAATTAAAAATTATTCTGCACCTAAAACATGTATGATTTCCAACATACGATCAAACCCTCATTTTTAATTTTTAATTTTTAATTGTGCCGAAATGTCCTTTTAACGGTTGGTTAAAAGGACATTTCAGCACGAATCGCCGGCCAGGGATCGTACCCCTCGAGGGTGAAATCTTCGTACCGGAAATCGAACAGCGAACGGCGCTCGGGATCGAGGTGCATCCGGGGCAGGGGCCGCGGCTCGCGCGCGAGCTGCTCGGCGACCTGCTCCGCATGGTTCAGGTAGAGGTGCGCATCGCCCAGCGTGTGGATGAACTCGCCGGGTCGCAGACCGCACACCTGCGCCGTCATCAGCGTCAAGAGGGCATAGGAGGCGATGTTGAACGGCACGCCCAGAAACGTGTCGGCGCTGCGCTGGTAGAGCTGGCACGAGAGACGCCCTTCGGCCACATAGAACTGGAACAGCACGTGGCACGGCGGCAGCGCCATGTCGTCCACCTCCGCGACGTTCCAGGCCGAGACCACGATGCGGCGCGACTCGGGGTTGCGGCGGATCAGCTCAACGGCTCCGGCGATCTGGTCCACCGCTCCGCCGTCGGGCCGGGGCCACGAGCGCCACTGGTAGCCGTAGACGCGATTCAGGTCGCCGTAACGATACCCTGCAAGAGGCGACTCCTCCCCGGCCGAGGCCAAAAACTCCTCGCGGGACACGGGCGGCGCGCCCCGGCGCGCGCACAACTCGTTGTAGTAGCGCCAGGCGTCGTTGTCCCAGATATGGACGCCGTTGTCCACCAGGTATTGGATATTGGTATCGCCGCGGAGAAACCACAGCAGTTCGTGGATCACCCCCTTGAGAAAGACCCGCTTGGTCGTCAGCAGCGGAAAACCCGCCTCCAGATCGAAGCGCATCTGGTGGCCGAAGACGCTGCGCGTCCCGGTTCCGGTGCGGTCGCCGCGCACGACGCCCTCCTCCGTAATGCGGCGCAGCAGATCGAGGTACTGTTTCATCGGTCGAGCAGTTGGAGCGTGAGGTTTCCCGCGTCGTCCAGCACGGCACAGGAGGGGTTTTTCTCCCACCCTCCGAGGTTTACGACGTGCAGCCCCTGCTCGCGGTAGTCGCGGGCAAAGTGCATGTGGCCGAAGACGAAATGGTCGACGGCGTGCGTGCGGGCATATTCGCGGGCATAGCGGATCAGCGGCTCGGTGAGCGAGGCATCGAACCCGCCCGGCAGACCATTCCGGGCCGCTTCGAGGTCGGCGTCGTTGTGCTTCTTGCGCGAGCAGGAGCTCCACCAGTGGCCGAACCGCAGCGCCAGGTCGGGATGCAGGCCCCACGAAAAGAGCATGCGGAGCGTCCGCGAACGGAACACGGTATTGAGCAGACGCAGCATCGGCTGCCCCTGGATATTCATGTTGTCGCCGTGGGCGACGAAGACCCGCTGCCCGCCAAAGGTCAGCAGCCGGGGCGCAGTGTAAATCTCGACTCCGCATTCGCGGGCGAGGTAGTCCGTGACCCACATGTCGTGGTTTCCGGTGAAGAAGAGTACCCTTACGCCGCGGTCGGTCAGCTGGGCCAGCTTTCCCAGCGTGCGCACGAACCCCTTGGGCACGACCCGCCGGTATTCGAACCAGAAATCGAAAACGTCGCCTACGAGCACGATCGCCTCGGCGTCGCGCCCCACGCGGTCGAGCCATGCGACGAAGCGGCGCTCGTTCTCGCGGGCGAAAGCCTCGTCCCCGCCGCCCAGGTGTATGTCCGACGCGAAATAGATCATCGGCGGGTCAGCTCCGAAAGTTTTTCGTCGAGGCTCTTGCCGTAGATGTCCTTGGCCACGATCGTACCCTCCTTGTCGATCAGAAAGTTGGCCGGGAGTTTCTGCACGTTGTAGAGCCCCAGCGCCGACGAGGCGCGCCCGCGCAGGTCGCTGACCGAAATCCAGGGCAGCTGCTGCTCCTGCACGGCCGTGATCCAGAGCGGTTTGGACGAATCGATCGCCACCTGGTAGACCTCGAACGAGGGATCGGCTCCGGCGTATTTGCGGTAGAGCTCTTTCAATTCGGCGTTGAGCTGGTTGCTGGAGCCCAGTTCGGCCGACCAGAAATCCAGCAGAATGACCTTGCCCGCCAGCGACGAGAGACGGATCTTGCGGCCGTAAATATCCGTCAGGTCGAGGTCGGGATAGCCCGCCTCGGTGATCTGCGAGGTGAGGCTGATACGGGCGTCCATGCGGGCGATCTCGGCCCGCAGCGATTGCAGGTAGGGCGACTCGGGATAGCGCTCCGCCAGGGCCTCGGCCACGGTGCGGTAGTAGACCACATCGCTGTCGCCGTTGAAGAGGTGCGTATCGCCCGGCAGCCGCTGGTAGAGGGCGTAGACGGCCGCCAGCGACTCCTTGTGTTCGATGATGAAGCGCAGCTGCTCGCGGCGGATGCGGTAGTATTCGGCCGTGTACTCCTTGACCAGCGCCTTGCGCTCCTCCTCCGTGATTCCCTCGCGGGCGAACTGCATGGCGATGTTGTCCAGCCGCTGCGCGCCCTGCACGAACGACTGGTAGAACTGCCTCAGCAGCTCCGACTCTCCGGAGCCCTGGACGGTGTAGTTGCGCACGACGCTGCCCACCGAACCCACCGTCACGCGGTCGCCGCCGGCCAACAACAGCGGAATGCGCTCGCCGTTGTATACTATATTATATAAGGAGGGAGTTGCGGCCGCGCCCCGAATCTGGAAGCGGTACTGCCCCTCGGCATCCAGCACCGCGGAGTCGATGACGTTCTGCGCCAGCGGCGAGACCTGTTCGAGGTAGATATGTTTCGTATCGCCGCCGACGAACCGGCCCGAAATCTTCACTTTCGACGACTGGCAGCCGCAAAGGAGAGCGGCCGCAGTCAGCGAGACGAAAAGTGTCTGTTTGTTCATGTAGCTTCGTTTTCGCAGTTTGGAGTACAAATATAGCAATTTTCCGCAAACGACACGCTTCTACTTGGAGGAATTGCGGTGCTGTCCGTTGTTTTTCTGGAATAGGCGGTTGTTGTTGTGCTGGTTGCGATTTTTCTGCTGGTAGGGCTGCTGGCGCTGCTGCTGACGCTGCTGGGGGCCCCGCTGGGGACGCGCCATAAAGGGCTGTTTATAGTCGCTTCGGAGATTATTCAAAGCAACTTCGTCGATTTCTATGGCACCCTGGGACATGCGTTTGATGTCTTTTACGATGACCTCGTTGCTCGGATGCTCCTGGTTGTATTCGTAGCTCTTGGTGCGCATGTAGCGGGCCAGGTCGGCCACCGTCGTCCGCACCACGTGGGGGTCCTCTTCGCCGGCCAGGCGGCGGATCATCATCCCCACGTATTTCCCGTAGTGCTTGTGGGTGATGCGGCCCTGGTTGTAGGCCAGACGCCGGGGCGCCACGGTGAGCTCCTGCCGCGTGGGACGCGGATAGGGAGAGTCGACATCGAGCTGGAAATCAGACATGATGAACAGGTGGTCCCACAGCTTGTGGGTAAAGTCGGCCGTGTCGCGCAGCAGCGGATTGAGGTTGCCCATCACGGCGATGACGGCGCGGGCCTGGCGGTTGCGTTCGCGGCGGTCCTCGATCGTAAGCAGCGAGTCGATCATCTCCTGGATGTGACGCCCGTACTCGGGCAGATACAGCTTGCGCCGTGTGTAGTTGTAATTCTTTTTCATGTTGTAATTGCGGTTCGACCCGTTAGCGCATTCGGTCCGCCTGAGCGTCCCGACAGCCCCGGGTCATGGGCCGATTCAAGACCTTTTCGCCAGCTTTCAGCACCTCGGGGCAAGGCCCCCGGAATTGGTTTAACAGCGCAGAAAAAGCTAACTTTGGAACTCGTACAGTGCAAAACGGATGCAAAAGCGGATAGGCTTTCGAGCCGGGATGCGACCTGTCGAAACCCCGATCGATCAGGGGCAAAAGTAGCGTAAAATCTCAGGAAAAACAAATATGGCAAAGGTTTTAATTCTGGACCGATCAAAAAGTATGCGAAACACGTTGCGCGAGCGGCTGGAGTACGAGGGGTTCTCGACCGAGGCGGCCGAGGACGAGGCGGCGGCTTCGGAGATGTGCCAGAAGATACCGTTCGATCTGATTCTTACGAGCACGGGGGCGCGCCCCGAGGGAGCCGACGCCCCGTTCATCGTGCTCTCGTCGGAAGCGTCGATCTCTTCGGCCGTCGAGGCCGTGCGCAACGGCGCGCGGGACTACCTGACGACCCCCGTGGACATGAACCGGCTGCTGCAATCGGTGCGCAGCGCGCTCGACTCCCCCGAGCCGGAGCCCGCGGCTGCGGCACCTGCGCGCCGCAGCCGGCGCGCGCACGCGCTGCGCTGCGAACACATTATCGGAACCTCGCCGCAGATCGAGCACGTGCGCCAGTTGATCGAAAAGGTCGCCCCGTGCGAGGCCCGCGTGCTGATTACGGGCGAGAACGGCACGGGCAAGGAGCTCGTGGCCCGCTCGCTGCACGCCAAGAGCGCCCGCGCGGCGGCCCCGTTCGTCGAGGTCAACTGCGCGGCCATCCCCTCGGAGCTGATCGAGAGCGAGCTGTTCGGCCACGAGCGGGGCGCCTTCACCTCGGCCGTCAAACAGCGCAAGGGCAAGTTCGAGCAGGCCGACGGCGGCACGCTCTTCATGGACGAGATCGGCGACATGTCGCTGGCGGCGCAGGCCAAGGTGCTGCGCGCTTTGCAGGAGAGCAAGATCAGCCGCGTGGGCAGCGACAAGGACATCGACGTCAACGTGCGGGTGGTGGCCGCCACGAACAAGAACCTGCGGGACGAGATCCGGAACGGCAATTTCCGCGAAGACCTCTACCACCGCATCGGCGTGGTGGTGATCCGCGTCCCGGCCCTCAGAGAGCACGTGGGCGACATTCCCCAGCTGGTCGACCATTTCATCCGCACCATCGCCGAGGAGTATGCGACCGAGCCCAAGCCGATCGACCGCGCGGCGCTCGACGCCTTGCAGCAGATGCCCTGGAGCGGCAATATCCGCGAATTGCGGAACGTCATCGAGCGGCTCATCATCCTCTCCGACGAACGCATCACGGCCGAGGACGTGAAATTGTACTGCTGACGGCTGCGCCTCAGAACCACACGCCCAGCTGCACGCTGACGAGGTGGTGGCGGAGCCGCTCGCAGAACGCGGCGGCGAAGAGGTCGCTGCGCCGGCTCTTCAGCCGCTCGAAGCACTGCTGTTCGTATCCGGCGGCCAGCGTGAGACCCGCCCGGCCGCGCAGCCTCAGCCGGACCCCGAGCGACGGATTGAGCACGACCCCGCCCCTCGCCTCACGATCCGGAGCGAAAGCGTACCCGGCCGCACAGCTCAGGTAGGGCACCAGGCGGCGGGGCCGCGTGAGGCGGAAGCGCACCTCGCCGTAGAGCGGCACGAGGGTCTTTTCGTAACACGAAATTCCCGTTCCTGCGCCTACCGAAAAACGGGCGCCGGCTTCGTAGAAGCCCGCCAGACGGAGTATTGCGGGTGTCAAACGCGGCTCGTCCAGCGCAATGCCCGTCCCCGCGGCCGCAGCCCACGAAAAGCGCGTCTGCCCCGCGGCGGCGACCGTCGCAACGAGCGCCGTCAGCAGAAAAACAATCCGTCTCATAGGACTTTCACCGTAATGCGTCGGACGATCCGCAGCGCCGAGGTCAGCTGCGAGAGGTCCGGATTCCCCGGTCGAGCCGTCGGCGCTGCTGTGGCCCACCGGCACGGCCTCCGCCTCGCGCACCCCCGCATCCGGGTCGATCCCGGCGGCATAGACCACCGCGGGCTGTCCGCTCCCCTCTTTCCCGCCCGAATAACCCGGCTCGCCCGGCCTTGCGTTGCGAGGCCAGGCGTCGTTGAAATCGGTCGAGTGGTTGACCTCGACCTTGACCACGAAGCGCCGGAGCCCCTCGCCGGGCACGACTTTGAGCGAAAACGACTCGCGCGGCGTGGCTCCCGAGATGCCGTCCGCGAGCGGGTGGCGTTTGGTGGGCAGATACAATCCGTCCTCGTAGCGCACCCCGCGGCTGTGGCACCAGTGGGGCAGCGCCTCCGGCCGCCGGGCGCCGCGGGCCGCCTGCCACGACTCAGTGGCGATCTTGTGGCTGACGTAGACCGTCCCCAGGTATTCCCCGTCCGGCGATTCGATCCACACCGCGATCTGCGGCGCATTTTTCTTTTCGATCCCCCAAAAGAGCGGAAAGTCGTGCAGCCACGCTTCGCCCCGTTCGATCTCCACGCGCACGCTTCCCGCGCCGTAGTCGAGCAACTCCGCCCGGCAGGAGCTCAGCCCCAGCAGCGGCAAAATCCAGGTAAAAATTTGTTTTTTCATGCAGTTATCCATTTATGTTACCAAGTGGTAACATCGTGTGCAAAAAAATTTACAACTCCGGAAAAAAGGCGTTCACCTGCCGTTCGATCTCCCGTGAGATTCGCGCCCAGCCGCGATCCTGATCCAGGGGGATGCCGTTGTAGACCGGGCAGCAGTCGCCGAGCATCGACAGGTAGGTGACCGAAGCCGTCAGCATCGCGGCCAGCACGGCCACACGCGGCTCCGAATGGCCCGAAATGCGGCTGACTGCCCGAACCAACTCCATGCCGGCCTCCTCGCGCTGCCGCCGGAGCTCGGCGACCAGCTCGTTGTCGGCCGAGAGTTCCCAGCGGTAGAGCCTGCGCAGCGTCGGATCGGCGCGCAACTGCTCGATCCGCTCGCAGAACAGCCGAATCAAAAACCGGGGCAACTCGTCGCGCTCGGGCAGCTCGCGGGGCAGGTTGATCCAGAAATCGTGTCGGCGCACGTAGGCGGCCAGCAGCCCTTCCAGCGAGCCGAAATAGCGGTATATCAACATTTTGGATACGCCTGCACGCTCGGCCAGCGCATTGACGCCCAAGCGTTCGAACCCCTCGCGGCGGATCATCTCCCCCGCCGTCTTGAGCAGCAGCCGTTCGGTCGCTTCCCGATCCCGTTCCTTTGTTACCATGCGGTAACAAATATAAGGACATTATTCGAAACCGCCAAATTTTTACGGATTTTAAAGCAGATCGAGGATTTCGAGCGGCCGGTCGACGATCCGTCCAGCCCCGCTTTCGAGAAGTTCCTCGCGCGTGCGGAATCCCCATGTCACCCCCACGGAGGCGACGCCTGCCGCCGCAGCCGTGAGCATGTCGATGCCCGAATCGCCCGCGTAGAGCACCCGCTCGCGCCGTATACCCGTTATTGCGAGTATCTCCTCGACCACGGCCGGATCGGGTTTCAAGGGCACCTCCGGACGCTGGCCCAGCACCGGATCGAACGCAGCGGCGGGGAAAAAGCGCCGGACGAGCTTTTCGGTGCCCGTCTGAAACTTGTTCGAAGCCACGGCCAGCCGGACGCCCCGCCTACGGAGTTCGGCGAGCAGTTCGGGGATACCGTCGTAAGGTCGGGTAAGGCGGTCGATATGCTCCGTATAATAGTGTAAGAAATCGGCGCGCACGCGGGCCACGGTATCCGCCGTGCGCAGTTCTTCGGGCAGCGCCCGCTCCACCAGCCGCATGATGCCGTTGCCGACGAAATGGCGGTACTCCTCCAGGGTATGCCGCGGCAGGCCGTGGCGTTCCAGCACCGCGTCGCACGCCGCAGCCAGGTCGCCGATAGTGTCGAGCAGCGTGCCGTCGAGATCGAAAACGATCAGATCGAAATTCATAATTTATCCCATCATTATAGATAGACAGTGCGCTCGCAGCCGCGCGTCCTGTCCGCCGCCTGCGGCGTCGTTTACAAGTCTGACCCCACCCCAACCCCCTCCCTCGGGAGTGGCTTCGTGGCGCAACTCGGAAATTCTTAATTCTTAATTTTTAATTCTTAATTTTCGTATCTTCCACCCGATAGCCGCCACCGCGAGCGACATGAGCGGCGAGACGATATTGAAAATGCAGTAGGGCGCATAGACGAACGTCGAGACCCCGAGCACGGTGGCCTGCGTCATGCCGCACGAGTTCCAGGGGATCAAGACCGAGCAGACCGTGGCCGAATCCTCGACCGAGCGGCTCAAAAGGCGCGGCTCCAGCCCCCGCTCGGCATAGAGTTCGCGGAAGAGCCGTCCCGAGAGGATGATCGAGATGTACTGGTCGGCGGTGCAGAGGTTGAAGAAGATGCCCGCCCCGACGGTCGAGGCCACGGCCGAGAAGGTGCGGCGCACCAGTCTGAGGAAGATGCGCGTCAGCGAGCGCAGCATCCCGCTCCCGGTCATCACCCCGCCGAAGCACATGGCGCAGACGATCAGCCACACGGTATCGAGCATCCCCGCCATGCCGCGCGTCGAGACCAGTTGGTCGAGCTGTTCGCTGCCGGTCGGAATGGCCGTGGGGCCGAAGCTGGTCATCAGAACCCCGCGGAAACCCGACATGCAGTCGAGCGTTTCGGCCCCTGCCACGCGGGCCACCAACTCGGGCTGCGCCACGAGCATGGCCACCGCGGCGAAGACCGTGGCGGCGAAGAGGGTGACGATGGCCGGGAGCTTGCGGGCGATCAGGATGCCCGTCAGCAGCGGCACCACCAGGAGCCAGGGGGTGATGCGGAAAGTCGTGCGCAGCGCTTCGGCATAGAGCGCAGCCTCGGACGTGACGGCGTGGTCGAGCAGCAGCCCCGCAGCGGTGAAGACCCCGAGCGCCACGAGCATCGAGGGTACGGTCGTATAGAGCATGTAGCGGATGTGGGTAAAGACGGGCACCCCGACCGTCGACGAGGCCAGCACCGTGGTGTCCGACAGCAGCGAGAGCTTGTCGCCGAAATAGGCGCCCGAGATGATCGCGCCGGCCACCCACCCCTCGGGAAAGCCCATCGCCCGGCCGATGCCCATCAGCGCCACGCCGATGGTGGCGATGGTGGTCCACGAACTGCCCGTCATGATGGAGACGACGGCGCAGATCAGGCACGAGGCGACCAGAAAAAACGACGGGTGCAGCATCTTCAGTCCGTAATAGATCATCGTCGGCACGACGCCCGAGACCATCCACGTGCCGGCGATGGCGCCGATCAGCAGCAGAATCAGAATGGCCGAGGCCGAAGCGCGGATGTTGTCGATGATCGCCTCCTCCAACACCTCCCAGCGGCAGCGGTAGAGGCCCATCGAGAGCATCACGCAGACCGACGCGGCCGACAGCAGCGCGATCTGACTGCCGCCGTTAATGGCGTCGCCGCCGAATGCGCAGATCACGGCATAGAGCAGCGCCGTCAGCACCGCCAGCGGAATGGCCGACACCCAGGGCGAGGGCGTCTTCGGGATTTTCTTCTCCATATCGAGGGGCAAAAGTACGAAAATTCGGCGAAAATGGCTACATTTGGGGGATGAACAACCTCACCGCAGACCCCGCGCTCTGGCGCTTTCCCGTGTCGCTCCTGCTCGGCACGGCGTTCGTCGTGGGGTTGTGGCTGCTGGACCGCTATCGGGGCGATTCGCGGTTGTGCCGGACGCTGCGCTCGGGACGCACCGCCGTGGCGCTGACGGCGCTCACGGTCCTGCTGCTGATCCCGGAGGGCGTCTGGGCCGCCGGGCTGTTCCGCACCTGGCCCTGCATTGCGGTCGTCCTGCTCCTTGCGGCCTCGCTGGGGCTGGTCACGCTCCGCCGGCTGCGCACGCGGCGCGACGCGGCGTTCCTCTTGAACCACGGCGGCCTGTTCCTGATCCTCTGGGCCGCCACATTCGGCGCCCCCGATACCACGCGCGCCCGCATGATCGTCCGTCAGGGAGAGACCGAGACACTGGCCTACGCCGCCGACGGCACCATCATCCCCCTGCCGTTCGGCGTACGGCTCGAACGGTTCACAATCGACTGGTACGACGACGGTCCGCCCCGCCAGTTCCGCTCGTCGCTTCTGGTGGACGGCAAGCCCTGCGAGGTGGCGGTCAACTCACCCGTCCACCACGGCGGCTACACCTTTCTTCAGGACGGCTACGACATGCGGGAGGGGCGTTACACCGTGCTTCAGGTGGTACGCGACCCGTGGCTGCGGGCCATCTGGGCGGGGGTGGCGATGCTGGCCGCCGGATCACTCCTTATGCTGTTCAAAAAATGACGACCATCGGCTGGGAACAATTCACCGCATTCGGCGTCGTTTCGGCGGCCCTCTGGTGCCTGGGTGCCTGCCTTACGCTCGGACGGGGCCGCTCCGCTTCGCCGCAGCCTCCCGCGCCGACACGCCTCCAGCGCTCCGGCAGCGGGCTTTTTGCCGCCGGGACCCTCGTTTTCGGAGCGTTCATCCTCCTTTTCTGGATCTCGGCAGGCCGCCCCCCGATGCGGACCATGGGCGAAACGCGGCTCTGGTACTCGCTATTCATTGCCGCAACGGGGTGGGTGCTCTACCTGCGCTGGCGCTACCGCTTTCTGCTCCCCTTCGCCGCCCTGCTGGCGTCGGTCTTCGCAGGAATCAACATCTTCAAGCCCGAGATACACGACGCGACGCTGATGCCGGCACTCCAAAGCGCCTGGTTCATTCCCCACGTGGCCGTCTACATGCTCTCCTACGCCGTGCTGGCCGCCGCGCTGGCCGTTGCCGTCGGGGCGCAGTTCGGGCGGCCGCAGCTGATGGAGCCGGCCGACCGCCTGGTGCGCATCGGAGCGTCGCTGCTGATCCTCGGCATGCTGATGGGTGCGGTGTGGGCACGGCAGGCGTGGGGCGACTACTGGGCCTGGGACGCCAAGGAGTCGTGGGCAGCGGCGACGTGGCTGATGACCCTTGTCTACATCCATTTCCGCAAGCGTTACCCCCGCAGGATCGGGTGGGCCGCGGTGGTGCTGGCTGCGGCGTTCGTGGCCCTGCAAATCACCTGGTACGGCATCGGATGGATGCCCGCGGCGAAAAAAAGTTTGCATACCTATACCACAACCTGATAATTTTTTTAATTTTGTTCCGCATACCCATCAAATAGACACGCTACACATGAAGAAATTCGCCATCATCGTATTCGGACTGCTCGTCGTCGCGGCGGCCGCGACGGCCATCTACCGGTTCAATTTCCGCAAGTCGATCCCCCAGGGCGTTCCCGTGGAGGAGCAGGTCGCGGCCATCTTGCAACAGAACGACTGCCTGGTCTGCCACGATCACCAGGCCGAAAAACCCTTCTACGGCTCACTGCCCGTCGTGGGCACCCGGCTCGACGGCCACATGCGCCGCGCCGCACGTTTCACCGATCTGAAAACGGTACTCTCCGACCTCGAAAACATCGACGAAGCGTCGCTGGCCAAACTCGACCAGGCCGTCAGCAACGGCTCGATGCCCATTCTGGAATACAAACTCATCCACTGGGGCACGGGCTTCAACCGGGCCGAAAAGAGCCTGCTGGCCGGATGGGTCCGCGACGTGCGCGCCAAGCGTTTCAGCACGGGTCTGGCCGCGGAGCGGTTCGCCCACGAACCCGTCCAGCCGCTGGTCGATTCGCTCCCGACCGATGCTGCCAAGGTGGCGCTGGGATATAAAATGTTCCACGATGTGCGCATCTCGACCGACGGAACGGTCTCGTGCGCCGACTGCCACATCCTCGAAAGCGGCGGTGCCGACGTGCCGGACCACCGCACCTCGGAGGGGATCGCCGGGCAGTTCGGCGGCGTGAACGCCCCGACGGTCTACAACGCCGTATTCAACGTCCAGCAGTTCTGGAACGGCCGCGCAGCCACCCTTGCCGAACAGGCCGCGGGGCCGCCGGTGAACCCCGTCGAAATGGGCGACCAGACATGGGACGACATCGTGGCGCGGCTGCGCATGGACAGGGCGCTGGTTCGTGAGTTCGAGGCGCTCTACCCCGAGGGACTGACCGAGGCGACCGTGACGGACGCCATCGCCGAGTTCGAAAAGACGCTGCTTACGCCCCGTTCGCCTTTCGACCGCTACCTGCGAGGCGACGACACGGCGCTGACGGCCAACGAGATCGAGGGGTATCTCCTTTTCAAGGAGCACGACTGCGCGACCTGCCATGCGGGACAGATTCTGGGCGGCCAGTCGTTCGAATACCTCGGTATCGCCGAGGACTATTTCGCGGCCCGCACGCCCGAAATCGCGCTGAACGACGACGACAAGGGGTTGTACGGCTTCACCGGAAACGAACGCGACATGCACCGCTTCAAGACGCCGGGGCTGCGGAACGTGGCCCTCACGCCGCCCTACCTGCACGACGGCTCGGCCGCGACGCTCGACCAGGCCGTGAAAGCGATGATGCGCTTCCAGACCGGCGCCGACTACACGCAGCAGGAGGTGGACCGCATCGTCGATTTTCTGGGCACGCTGACGGGCGAAAATCCCCATTTGCAGCCCGCGCAATAGATGGAACCGGCCCGATGATATGCAAGTGCGGCTTTTCGGAGCCGCTTTTTCCGGTTTTTTGCTGTCATCCTATTCGTAAGGAAAATCTGCAACTACATTGTTGACATGGCGAATACCAACCTGAAAGAAGCCAAGGCGGCCAAGAACGATGAGTTCTACACGCAGTTTCACGACATTGAAATCGAAATGAACGCATACCTCGAATACGACCCAGACGTGTTCCGGGGAAAGACCGTTCTGCTGCCGTGCGACGACCCGGAATGGAGTAATTTTACCCGGTTCTTTGCGGCCAAGTTCGACGAGTTGGGCTTGAAGAAACTGATTTCCACGAGCTATGCACCCGAAGCAAAGAAAATGAAACTCCGAACCGAACCTACCCTTTTCGAAACCGAAGCGCCTCAGTTCGACCCGGCTAAAGCGCAAACGAAAGGGAAGATATTCGTTCTGGATAAAGACCTGACGGGCGATGGAAAAGTAAATATCGACGATTTGAAATGGAAATACCTGGAATGTGATGGAGACTTTCGCAGCAAAGAGGTTACAAAACTGCGTGATGAAGCGGATATCATCATCACAAATCCGCCGTTCTCGCTATTCCGTGAATTCCTGTCTTGGATTGTAGCCGCCAATAAACGTTTCATAATAATTGGAAACATGAACGCGGTAACATACAAAGAGACCTTTCCGCTGATAAAGGAAAACAGGATGTGGATGGGATACTCGATCCACAGTGGCGACCGGGAATTCGAAGTACCGGAGGAATACCCTTTGACGGCGGCAGGCTGGAGAATTGACGCCCAAGGACGAAAGTATATCCGGGTTAAGGGCGTACGCTGGTTTACCAACATCGACCATGGCCGCCGCCACGAGCCGCTCCCTTTGATGACGATGGAAGACAATCTGCGGTTCTCCAAGCATAAGGAAATAAAAGGCAAGCCTGCATACGAGCATTACGACAACTACGATGCGATAGAGGTCCCTTTTACCGATGCAATACCGTCCGATTACAACGGCATAATGGGTGTTCCGATCTCTTTTTTGGATAAGTACTGCCCGGAGCAATTTGAAATCTTAGGCCAGACCCAAGGAGACTCAGGTAAAGAACTGGGATTGAGGCCATATCCGCGTGAACTGAAGAAATTGAATCCGAGTTTGCGGGATGGTCAGCTCTACTATCTGGAAAACGGAAAACCTCAAAAACCTTATGCACGTGTTCTTATAAGAAAAATCAGCAATAAAGTAGCACTTTGAAATCTTAGGGATAACAAAAACTTGGTTTGGAGGTGCTTTCAAGGTTTATCCGGAACAAATACAAATTGACCGTCATGGGAAAAATTCCAAAGTTACAAAACTGAATGATGGGGCAGCCCTACGCCATTCAACGATTCCGACCAAGGAAACATACTACATCGTCGATGGGAACTTTTACACCCAGCTTTATGCGAGAGTTCTCATTAAACATATCAGATTATGATTTTCTTATAAGCAAACGTGCATACGTTGGAATAAATTTATCGCCTTTTTTGATGACGCTACGAGCATTCAAGTCATTGTATTTGAGGCTATCCGCCGATGTATATTTCTTTGACCGCAGACGCGAAGAATTCTGCCTGTCGGTTATCCCTAAGATTTCAACTTAAATTAAAAAAATAAGATGAAGACGACATTACATACCGAATGGACGGTTGCGGATCTTTGCAAAGGCTTTACATACAACGAACTGGAAGGCAAGGGGCTTTTCGGATTGGACGGACGGCTCACAATTCAGCCGGAATACCAGCGCCACTATATCTACAACGACGGAAAGAGGGATGTTGCCGTTATCGAATCGCTTTTGAAGGGTTATCCCATCGGACTGATCTATTTCAACCGTACGCACGACGGACGCTACGAGGTGCTCGACGGACAGCAGCGCATTACCTCATTCGGCCGTTTCGTGACGGGGAAATTCGCCATAAGGGATTCAGGGGACAATGTGCAGTATTTTTCGGGGTTGCCAACGGAATCGCAGCAACGCATCATGCAGTCGCCTCTGCTCATCTACGAGTGCGAGGGCGAGGAGCAAGAGATCAAGGAGTGGTTCAAGACGATCAACATCGTCGGTATTCCGCTCAAGGAGCAGGAACTGCTGAATGCCATCTATTCCGGTCCGTTCGTCAATGCGGCAAAGCGCATCTTCAGCAATTCACAAAATGCAGAGACCCAAAAATGGAGCCATTATGTAAAAGGAGAGGTCAAACGGCAGGATTTTCTCGCCGAAGCGCTCGAATGGGTGAGCACCAGCAAACAAATGACGGTCGATGCCTATATGAGCCTGCATCGCCGGGATAATTCGCCCAACGAACTGGAAAACTATTTCCGTTCGGTGATCGACTGGGTTTCCGCCACTTTCACGATGGTGGAGCGCGACATGTGCGGACTGGAGTGGGGCAGGCTCTACGAAACCTACCACAATACTCCTTACAGCGTGGATTCCATCCTGCAACGTGTACGAACCTTGCAGGCAGATGAAAACATCAAATGTCCCCGAAACATCTACGAGTATGTACTGGGCGGAGAAAAAGAGAAAAAGCTGCTCGACATTCGCCTGTTCGAAGAATCCGTAAAACGGATCGCCTACAAACGTCAAACGGACGCGGCGAATGAAAGCGGAATCTCCAACTGTCCGCTTTGTGCTGCATCAGACAATGCAAACAGAACGCGCATTTACAACCTCTCGGAGATGGATGCAGACCATGTTACGGCATGGAGCAAAGGAGGAGCTACAAGCGTTGAGAACTGCCAAATGCTGTGCAAGACCCACAACCGTTCGAAAGGCAACCGATAAATACCAATTTATCACTAATTTTGAGAGAGTCCTAATAGCTAATCTCTCAAATATGTCTGTGCAGCACACTTTTCAAGAAGTCTCACGAATTTGGTGCGACGCCAAACGTCCCATCGTAAAACACTCCACCATGTGTGCCTACACGCTGGCGATCCAAACCCATTTGCTCCCGTGCTTCGGGGAGATGAAAGCCATCACGGAAAGCGACGTACAACGGTTCGTGATCGCAAAATTCGCCTCGGGACTTGCCAGAAAGACCGTGCGCGACCTGATCGCCGTGTTGAAATCCATCGTCAAATTCGGGGGCAAACACAAGATGTTCCCTTTCGAGGTGTGGGAGATCGAATATCCGACCCGTACCGAAGCCCGCCGCTTACCTGTTTTGGCACTGAACCACCAACGGATGCTGATGCGTCACCTCTTGGAAAAACCCTCGCCGCAGAACATCGGCGTACTGCTGGCGCTTTGCACGGGCATGCGAATCGGAGAGATTTGCGCGCTGAAATGGGAAGATGTCGATTTCGTCCAAAAGATCATCACGGTCAGGCACACGGTGGGAAGAGTCTATAACTGCGAATCGAAAACCACGGAGAAAAGTAAATATTCGCTCTACCACATCTTTAAAATGTATTTTATGAATTTCGGGATAAACATTTGGAGATTTGAGGAAGAATTGTTACTTTCGGTATAGCAAATACGCTTAACAAGTATTTGC
>NZ_DBFWLG010000001.1:0-1241 GCF_048465575.1 Alistipes sp. | reverse complement strand
TTGCCCTCGTTCATCGCGTCGATAACGGCCTTGCGTGCCTTTTCGTTCTTGCACTCCTGTATGAAGCGAATCTCCGAGGAGGGAATGCCGTAATCCTCTATCAACTTGCGTTTGATCTCGCTGTACACGTTCCACTGTCCCGGCTGGAATGTCCCCAAATCCGAGAAGACGAACTGCGTGCCTTTCTGCGCGTCGTACTTGCGGTAGTATTCCGCAATCATCTTGGCACATTGGCTCGCCTTGTTGTCGGGGTGGTCTTCGTACAGTTCCCGGTCGATCAGCCGCATGTCGAGAGCCATTTTGCGGGCGTAGTCCGTAGCGATCAACATCTTGGCCTTATCCTCCGTTTCCGAGAGCGGTGCGCGTCCGAGGATGGTCGCGTCGCCCGACTGTGCGAACTGCATCAATTTCTGTATAAACTCCTCCTGCTGGGGCGTCGGTGGAATGTTGTGGAGTATCTCGTTCTTGTCCGGTCGATCCACGCCCACGTCCTCCGCCGTGCGGTAGTCGGTAATCTCGGAGTAGAACGCCGCCAGCTCCGGCACTTTGATAAAGTAGCGGAAGCGTTCTTTTTGGACGATGTTGTTCGTTACCGAGAACTCGAAATCCACGCTTTTCTTGGCGAAGATGGCCGCCCACGCATCGAACGAATTGATGTCCTGCCGCTCCAGCTCTTTCGGTCGCAGGTATTTGAACAGCAGGTACAACTCCGTCAGCGAGTTGCTGATCGTCGTACCGGAGAGGAACGTCGCACCCAAATCCTTGCCCGTGCGCTCCTGTATGGTACGGATGGCATAAAGCATATTGAGTGCCTTTTGGCTGCCGTCCTGATTGCCCAGCCCGGCCACGCGGTCGTGGCGGGTGTTGAACATCAGGTTTTTGAATTGGTGGCTTTCGTCCACAAAAATATGGTCAATGCCCATCTGCTTAAAATCCACCACGTCGTCCGTGCGCGACTTGATGGCGTGCGCGATGCTCTCCAACTTTACCGAAAGGTTGATTTTACGCTTTTCCAATCCCCGCAGCATCGCCCGCGAAATCTCCTTGCCCTGACTGCGCAACACCTCCAGATTCTCCTCGACGGTATCCAGCTCGGCTTGCAGGATGCGCTGCTGCAATTCGGGCGACTGCGGTATCTTGCCGAATTGGTCGTGCGACATGATGACACAATCGTAGTCGTTGTTCTTGATGTTGTTGAAGAACCGCACGCGGTTTTCGGGCGAAAAGTCCTTTTCCGAGGC